>JAWKPB010000005.1:0-179247 GCA_041390885.1 Anaerolineae bacterium
TGCCATTGGCACGTAACATTAGAGAAGGAATTAACCACGTAGCAGAGTCGGAATAGTTGATACGACAAAAGGTACGTCCATCCAGTGCATCATAGGAATTAATGCCGCGCCGAGCAATGATCGACGACGCTGTTGCAGTTGTCGCATCGCCATCCTTGCCTTTTTTAATTTGAAGTAAGGCATGACCACAATTTTCAGCTTCAACCGCAAGATACGCTGCGCCAGAGACCCAAGCAACCGCGGCACTTTCAGAGCTGGAGGCACAAAGAGCCGTGAGCAACTGTGCATCTTGCTCAACCAGCTCAATTTGGACGAATAAATCATTTTTTAGCAGGGCCGCTTCTAATGCAGAAGCCGCACTACGAGCAATGGACATATTCTCCACTGGGCTAATGTACATTTTGAGGGGGTTCTCTTCTTGCCCGGCCGGAATAGAAGTCGCAATTGCAGGAAGTGGTGTAGAGCGTGGAGTTGCCGTAAATGTGGGGACGGCAGTTGGTTCTACTTCTGCTACCTGTCGGCGGCAGGCACTTACCAACAAGATTATGATTACCGCCAACATAACGCGTATTAAGCGCCGCACCGCGAATTGATTGAATGGAAACATGACACCTCCCCCCCCAATAGGGTATCAACATTATATCATTCTATCCGCAGTCAATTCGTTGGCTCGTACAATTCAACATCGCGCGCACCAACTCTTAAATTGACAACCTCGACATCTTCGTGGATTAGACCTGCCCAACACTGCTGCGGATTACGAGCCTTGACCAAACTAGTCATCCGTACAGCCCCCCAAACCTCGCTACTTGCTCCAGCTGGCAAATAATAATATGTGTTCCCATTTTCAGGGTCTACAACCTGTTGAAGAGCATCAGGAGCGCCGATGGCCCAACGATAAGGCCAATCTACCGTGGACGTAGAACAGCGTAAGCCTACCCTCCACGATCCAGACTGCTCATACACTCCCATAGCTCCCCATACCTGATCCCATTGGTAAACGGTTCCTGGCCAAGGGCCACTTGTACGGATGGGGACCTTGCCATAGTTTTCAACGGTCAATTTGAAAACGAGCATGTCGCCAACTGGCATCGTAATTCCTGTAAATTGTAGGTCAAGATTATTCGAGGGTACTTGCAATGGTTCGCCTGTTACATCGGTCGATGTGTAGTATTTTGGCTCATAAGGCATCGCAGCAAAAAGCACATCAATACCACTACTCTGAGGAGCAATTTCGGCCTGAGGGTCACCGCCAGTATCAATTACCAAATTCGACGTAACCCGCACACGCTGCCCTTCTGCATCTTGAGCAGTGACAATTACCTCATATTCGCCATCGGGGGGAGGCTCTACACCGCGATCAATTCCTCCATCATAGTCAAATTCGTGACGACCAATATCACCTGGGTCACGCCCGCCTTCTCGTTCAGGGACGTATATATCTTGACCGTCGCTCCCAATCAAACGCACGGACAAGTCAGCTGGTTTTGTCAAATAGGCAGAAATCTGAACACGGTCTTCAATGCCGTCCTGATTTGGTGAAAAGCGTGAAGGGGAGACACTAAAACCTGAGATTTCAGGAAGAGTCGAACCACCATCGTATATTGTCAGTTCCCCAGTTTTCTCTGCTGACTCTCCAGTTTCGGGGTTAGTGGCTTCTAAGCGCCAAGTATAATGTCCATTTGGAATTAGCCGTCTTTCAACATCGCCTCGAATGTTCTCTCCAGGCAACTCATATCCATCAACCACACCACTAAACAAGATGTCATAGTTTTCTGACGCCAGGCGTATTTCATCCTGACGGAAGGCAAAAACCGTCCCATCTTCACCATAAAAAAACAAAGAAACACGAGCATTTTGAGAAAGCCCATATGAAAATTGGGTTACATCTGCATCCCCATCGGCATTAGGAGATATAGTTTCAAGGGAAAATATTGCTTTGGTGATAAGTGGCAAAGTTGGACGAACTAGCGCCTGTCCAATGACCAATAGCAATAGAGCTACAATGACAGCAACGGCGACAGCGATCCATATCGAAACTCTCATGTCAACTGGAACTCCCTACTTTTACCCCCTAACTATCGACTCAGTGTAGCGGAAAGCCTGCTATGCGCCAAGAGCAATTACGGCAATGCTTTACGGCTCGAAAAGTCTGATGTAGACTTAATTTTCCCTTCATATAAGACATACTTGAGGTAACAGTATTGTCAAATCAAAGTGGCGTAAATGAATTTCAGAACGTCATCAACGCCGAACCGGATAGCGATGGCTACATTTCTTGTGCAGTCATCCCACTCCGCAACATAGTCATATTTCCACATGTTATCAGTCCAGTTAATTCTCGAAATCCACGAGTATTGGCAGCAATCCAATCGGCAATAAGTGGGCACAAAACTGTGATTGGCATTGCTCAGCGTGATCCCTCTAAATTGGATGTCCAGCCTGAGGACTTATTCACAGTAGGTACTGAGATGGCTCTCAGCCAAAATATAAGCTCAACGGACATCAAACGCAATATTTTGGCGCAGGGTAGACGACGCGTTGAAATTATCGATTATGTTCAACGCAGCCCATTCTTTATTGCCCGGGCACGAGTAATAGAAAGCAAAAGAAAACCAAACAGGGCCATTCGTGAATCCGTGCGCGAAGTAATTCAATTGGTACAACGATTGGCGGAACTAAAGCCGTCACTGCCGGAAGAGGTTGTGAACTACATACTCGATACAAGCGAACCAGAACTTCTCGCAGATTTTGTAAGTTCAGCGTTAATGTTACCCTTAGCGATACGTCAGCAGCTTCTTGAGCTGACGGATGCCGGACAGCGCCTCGTGAACATCGCTGAATTACTGGAAAAGGAAATCGAAGTTCTAGAACTACGCGATGAAATTAACACCCAAGTACAGCAGGAGATTGATCGTAGTCAGCGCGAAATGTATCTTCGCGAGCAGATGCGAATAATTCAGGGAGAGTTGGGGGAAACTGATATCTTCCAGCAAGAAGTAAATGAAGTCAGGGACGCAATTGTCGGCGCACACTTGCCCACAGAAATAAATGAAAAGGCGTTAAAAGAGCTTTCGCGCCTGATGATGATGCCCCCAATGGCCCCTGAAGTAGGAATAATTCGCACTTATATTGACTGGCTAACGGGAATTCCATGGAGTGTGCAAAGCGAAGACAATCTGGATATTACTCATGCCAAAACAGTACTCGATGAAGATCATTATGGGCTACCAAAAGTCAAAGACCGCATATTAGAATATATTGCGGTACGTAAATTAGCGTCTAATAAGATGAAGAGTCCCATATTGTGTTTCGTGGGACCGCCGGGGGTCGGTAAGACTTCGTTGGGCAAAAGTATTGCGCGGGCACTAGGGCGCGAATTTATCCGTGTGAGCTTGGGTGGTGTTCGTGACGAAGCGGAAATACGCGGTCACCGCCGCACTTACATTGGCGCGCTTCCGGGACGCATTCTCCAAACTATGCGACGGGCAGGAACGATCAATCCGGTGTTCATGCTAGACGAGATTGACAAGCTCGGCATGGATTTTCGCGGCGATCCAGCTTCCGCTCTTTTAGAAGTGCTAGACCCCGAACAGAACAATTCATTTTCTGACCATTATCTCGAAGTTCCTTATGATCTGTCCAAGGTACTTTTTATCACCACTGCTAATGATCTTGATCCTATTCCATTAGCTTTGATTGATAGAATGGAAATCATTGAATTTTCCGGATATACCGACGAGGAGAAAAGTGCAATCGCGCGTGAGTTTCTGATTCCAAATCAGATCGAAGCGCATGGTTTACAAGACCTAAAACTGAAATTTGATAATGAAGCCCTTCGAACTTTGGTCAGGGAATATACGTACGAAGGTGGCGTCCGTAATTTCAACCGAGAAATCGCTAACATCTGCCGCAAGGTTGCTCGATTGGTCGCGGAAAATAAACCCTATTCACTAAAGATTAATCGACAAAGAGTCATTGAATTACTAGGGCCACCCATTTACACCAATCGTTTAGCACACAATGAAAACACCATTGGACTAGTAACAGGGCTGGTGTGGACATATGATGGTGGCGATATATCCATGATCGAGGTTTCGATCTTGCCAGGCAAAGGCACTCTCTTGTTAACAGGTCAGTTGGGTGAAGTAATGCAAGAATCTGCGCAAACAGCACTTAGCTATATGCGTTCACGGGCAAGAGACTATGATATACCCAGCGACGATTTTGAAAATTATGATGTTCACATTCATCTGCCGGAAGGAGCAATTCCCAAGGAAGGACCCTCAGCGGGTATTACCTTAGCCACAGCGATCATTTCCGCTTTCACAGAACGCAAAATCCGCAGCAATTATGCCATGACAGGAGAAATTACACTGCATGGCAAAGTTTTGGCAGTGGGCGGAGTCAAAGAGAAGGTACTGGCCGCTCAACGGGCTGGAATACGTAATGTAATTTTGCCAGCGGAGAACAAAAAGGATTTAATAGATATACCTAAGGACGTTCAACATAAAATCAAAATATCCTTTGTGAGTGATATGCAACAGGTGATCGAGAAGGTGCTCCTTGCTCCTCCGGCCTCAGGACGCAAGCGAGATAAAGAGCGACAAGAAGAAGAAAAAGCGGGTGAAAGTACCGAAACGGCAGCACAAACATGAACACATCAGTCGATGACCTATGGCAACTCATCAAAAGCGGACGTAACCATCGTGCAGATTGGTTCGGCGAGCAAATTTCTGTTGATGTTTTGGCTGAAACAATGGTTGCGATGGCAAACGGTCAAGGCGGTACAGTTATGTTAGGCGTTGCTGGACAACAAGGCAGCATCGTTGGTGTACGAAATTCCACAGAAGCAGTTGACACTATGTTGCAGGCGGCACTGTCTACCGAACCACATCTTATTGTGCCTCTGCCGCAGGTTGTGCGAATGAGTGGTAAAGCGATAGTCATCATTCAAATCCCTAATGGAATGCCGCATATATACGCCCTAGATGGCCGTTATTTGCAGCGGCAAGGACTCGAAAATGTTCCTATTAAACCACCGGAGCTTCGACGATTAATTATTGAGCGTGGCGAAGCTAGTTTTGAAACAGAAATTACAGTCGGCGCCAAATTTGATGATATTGATTGGGAAAAAGCAAAAACCTACGCTGCAAACTTGATTGGCATTGGCGAGAGCACTACAGAGCAGATTCTGATCAAACGGGGATGTTTAGTTGAGACCAAGGAAGGCTTGCATCCGACCAACGCAGGGATTTTGCTATTCGGAAAAGAGCCGCAACGGTTTATTCGCAGTGCTGAAATCACAGCAGCACGTTTTGCTTCAGCAAATATGAGTGACACCTTCACCCGACAGGACATCAGCGGCACTCTGCCCGATCAGATTCGGCGTGCAGAAACATTTCTGGTTGACCACCTGCGAAAAGGCATTCAACTTGGGTCTAAAATGGCACGGGCGGAAAAGTTTGAGTACCCCTTGGAAGCAGCACGTGAATTAGTGGTTAATGCTGTAGCCCATCGAGACTATCGCATAAATGGTGACGACATTCGTCTTTTCATATTTAACAACCGGATGGAAGTAACGAGTCCCGGCGGCTTGCCCGGACCGGTAACCATCGCGAATATTAAAGAAGAGCGTTTTTCCCGCAATCCTGCCATTGTGCAAGTGTTGTCTGACATGGGATTCATCGAGCGTCTAGGCTATGGGGTTGACCGAGTTTTTGATCTTATGAACCAGCAGAAGTTACAAGCGCCCGTGTTTGAAGAAAGCGCGGGTGGGTTTCGTGTCATATTGCGGAACGAAAGTATTGAACAATCTTTACAAAGCCCCACTACCCAAACTGCATTTCAATACAATGGCGTGTATGAAGGCGCCGAAGTAAACCCACGTCAAGAAGCGGCTCTTGTTTTTCTCAACCGTGACGGGGGCAGTCGCCGTATTACTAACAGTGATTTGCAGGGACTCTGCCCAGATGTCCATCCTGAGACTATCCGCCGTGATTTGGCTGACTTGGTAAGCAAGAATATCCTCCGCAAAATGGGGCAAAAACGCGGTTCGTACTATATTTTGACCCTCAATGACAAGGACTAAAATATGACGCGGCTACTTACGCTAGTTGTGTTGGCACTCGTTGTTCTAAGCGGTTGCAACCTTTCACAAACTGAAGAACCGACGCCCCAACCACCTACCGTGACACCGGCACCGCGTCTAAATTGTGATGATTTGGTAACGCAAGCGCTCAACCAAGCGAACAATTCGTGCTCAGCATTGGGGCGCAATCAAGCTTGTTACGGTAACAATCTGGTCAGAGCGGAATTAAAACCGAACGCTACACTGCCCTTCGCATCCGACGGTGATATTGTAGGCATTGAAGCTCTTAAGAGTATTACCACGACGGTGTTGGACGAAGCAAACCAAACGTGGGGCATCGCCCTATTAAAGGTTCAGGCCAACCTACCAGAAACGCTGCCGGGGCAAAACGTAACATTCTTATTATTTGGCGATGCTGCTTTGAACAATGTCTCGCCGGATATGAGAGCAGTAGTTTTGAAAACAGGTGTAGCTTCGACAACTTGTGCTGACGCGCCGAAGTCCGCGCTGCTTCTCCAGTCGCCTGAAGGCAGTCAAGCGACAATGACCATTAATGGTGCAAATGTCACACTTGGCTCAACCACATATCTGACGGCGATTCAAAACGAAGAAATGGAAATCGCGACGATTGAAGGATCCGCCGTAGTCAGCTCGGCCAATATAACGCGCGTCGTGCAGCCCGGTGCGAAGGTCGGAATCGCGCTCGGAGGGAATGACGGTTTACAAGTAGCCGGACCACCATCTGAGCCAGAACCGTTCGACATACAATTTGTTCAAGCTGCACCTGTGATCTTGTTAGAAAGAAATGTAGCCATACCGCCAGCTATTAATCCAGCGCCAACCGCCACGACCGGGAACCCGATCAGTGTACCCACTGCATGTATCCCACGTGCCGACTGGAACTTCAGCTATATCGTTCAACCAGGCGAAACATTGTTCAGAATTGCCCAGCAATTTAATGTATCTACGAGCGCCTTACAGCAAGCAAACTGCCTTAGTGATCCTAACCAGATTCAAGCAGGACAATTCCTGCGCGTTCCTAGCCAGCTCGCTACACCTAAACCCACAGAACTCCCAACTTCAACCGCTGCGCCAGCACCAGTAAACCCCAATTGCGTGCCGATAAGAGTCCCATTGTGCAAGGTGAGTGCATTGTCCGGTGGGACAACACTAATGTCAACCAGGTATTTTTCCTAAGGGCCAGCCGACAACTGTCAACAAACTGTGAGGGGTATGCCTCAAATAGCGATACCACATACACATTACTATTGATTTATCAAGATGGGAAACAGCACTTATACGGTCAGAGTACAAGTTACCTGCCAACGGACGTGCCAGTCACAAATCCCTAAGAGCCAATCGCATAGCTGAAAAGGTAGCGTAAGCGTCGGCTTCAACAATAGTCCGTGGAGATTGGGCGTGGTATCCTAATGCCCTTGTTATACACGTATCAGGATAGGTAATGTTTAATTTTCGCCAAATTTTGGTAACTTGCTTGTTGTTAGCAAGTTCGTGTCAAGCCTTGAGTGCCCCAACGCCAACACCGACACCCACCGCGACAGCATCTGCTACAGCCACCAGTTCGTTTACGCCCACACCTACGCTGACAGCGACGGAGTCCCCCCCCACCTTGACGCCTACGGCTACACTTACCTCAACAGCGACTTCAACCCAAACTATCTCGCCCACGCCATCCATAACCCCGCAACCTACGGTCGGCTTTGTTTTTGACAATTGGGCATTAGTAGACGTATCAGAAAACATACTCACTAATTTGAATTCGCCCCTGCTGGCTTTCATCAATCAGAATGATCGGGACAATATACCTAATCAAGGCACACCACAACCAGCAACCGGTTTAGAAACCCTGTACTATGTTTCACCCACGGACTCTTCTCAGCGTATTGCCATTGCCCAGCTTCCAGCTAGCAGCGAAGATCAAGTTTATATTTCTGCCAATGGTCAATCAATTGCCTATTTTGAAAATGATGGCACAGGACAACGCACAGGGCTGTATGTACTCGACCTCGAAAACAGATTAAGTGGTCGGATATTGCCCATTTCCTCACTCGTGCAGCGCAGCTTTTTTAGCGAGCCTGCCTGGACACGCGACGGGTCGCGCCTTGCAATTGCGCTTGCCACTGGATATGACATTGACATTTTTTCGATTGAAAAAGACAACTCTAATTTGACAAATTTGACACAAAACGGCTCATATGATGTGTGGCCGTCATGGTCACCAGACGGACGCTACTTGATGTTCGTTTCAGATCGGGCGCGCTGTCCTAGCTGGATACCGGGTGATCCGCAAGCTTGTGACCTAGCGAAAGAATTACCACCTTTGCAAGGTGGAGAAGTCGGCAATATATATATCATCGATGTCGAAAGTGGCGAAACACGACAGATGTCTTCCGAGTGGCTTTCGGAACCGCCACACTGGCTAAACAATACGACCGTAGTTTTTGCGAGTGGTGACCCAACGCTCGGAGAACCGGCACAGCGTAAATTATGGATTGGTGACGTGCCAACATTGCAAGTGCAAGAGGTCAAATTGGCCGACGGCAGTGATTATCCAATTAGGCTTTCTGAAACTTGGAAAAGAGATGGTAGTGCGGTCATTTATCAGAGCGTAAGCAACAATGGATCTGAGGTCATAGCGGTACGCCGCGATGGAACGTTAATAGGCCGCACCAACGAATTGGCATTTCCGCGATTTGGAATGAGTGCGAGTTGGATTGGAGATGGCACTCGACTAGCTGTCGGTGGTGTAAACGGGCAATGCCAATATGGTGCACGGGTCCTTGATGATCAATTCAACTTCATCACCCGTGGCAATCCACCTCCCGGCATGTGTAACCCAACTTATTCTCCTGATGGACGTTGGTTAGCATTCACGGGCGTAAATCCCCGTGTAGACGGACGTGTAGATGTTTTTGTCGCCAATCCCAACGGATCAGGCGCTATCAACCTCACAGGGTCACTACGTGGCGCGATTAGCTTTATTGGCTGGGTTGGAGGGTAATTGCACGGACTTTTTACAGAAGTTATGGTCTTTTGAATATAGAATACACAAGGGGGTTGTATGTCATCATTAACTGACAAAATTGCTGTTGTTACAGGGGCAGTCGTGGCATTGGGCGAGGCATAGCATTGGAATTGGCCGGGCGAGGCGCGACAGTTGTCGTGAATTACAACAGTAACGCTGATGCAGCCAATGAGGTCGTCGAGAAGATTACGACAGCGGGTGGACAAGCTACCGCAGTCAAAGCAGATGTGGGCCAAGAAGAAGGCGCTAATGAACTGATTAAGGCAGCAATCGACATATACGGAAAACTCGACATCCTCGTTAATAATGCAGGCACTACGCGTGATAATGTCATCATGATGATGAAACCAGAAGACTTCGACACCGTCATACAAACAGATCTTGCGGAGTACATGGCTCTGCTCCAAGGCGGCTGTCCGCAGCATGATGCGAAAGCGATATGGACGCATCATTAACATTACCAGCATCAGCGGAATAGCCGGAAATGCTGGGCAAACAAATTACAGTGCGAGTAAAGCCGGCATCATCGGCCTCACCAAGTCTCTAGCGCGGGAAGTTGCTTCTCGCGGGATCACGGTTAACGCGGTTGCACCAGGTTTTGTGCTAACAGATTTGACCAAAGATTTACCCGCCGAAATCACTGAGCAGCTTAACAAAAATATCCCATTAGGCCGTTGGGGCAGCATCGAGGATGTTGCATACTCCACAGCATTTCTTGCATCCGATGAAGCGGCGTATATTACCGGACATGTGTTAGTGGTAGATGGTGGAATGGCGATGTAGGAGCATTAAATGGCTAGTATCTTTAGCAAAATCATTGCGGGAGAAATCCCAGCAAGTATCGTGTTTCAGGATGATATGGTTACGGCGTTCAAGGATATTAACCCCCTTGCCCCTGTACACATCCTCATCGTGCCAAATACTGAGATTAGCAGCACTAATGATGTGTTACCCGAACATGAGCCAATGCTCGGTCATATGTTCACAGTAGCAAAACAGGTAGCACAAGAACAAGGGATTGCAGAAAGTGGATACCGTTTAATTGTCAACAACGGTGCGAATGCAGGACAAGAAGTTTTCCACTTGCACATCCACCTGTTAGGCGGTCGTCCACTAGGCGGGCTAATTACCCGTCGTGACTGAGGTTTGGCGATAAAAGGCAGTCTGGGATGCTCAAGCTCAAGAACATCCCAGTATTCCGCTAGATTATTGACCGGGTGTGGACTCGGCTGTCGCCTCAGCGTTTACAGCCTGTGTAGGTTCAATGGTGGCTTCAGTAGTTGGCTCAACTACTGGGGCGGGAACGCCACCAGCCGCGGCCAAAGCAGCGTCAATAGCTTGACTGAGTGCACCGCCACTCGCTTCTGGAACAACCTCACCATTCACATAAAGAGCCGGTGTTCCTGCAACATTTTGAAGTTGGAAGGCGTTTCTCGCCGCATCTGTGACTTTACCCGGAATGGCACTTGCTATACAACTATCCCACTGTGCTTTATCAAGATTTAGGTTTGCGACTCCGCTGACTAAGCGATTTTGTGAAAAGGCTGTATTCAAGTATTTCACCTGCCAATCAAACAGGGCATCATGGAACGGCCAGAATTTGCCCTGCTCCCCAGCGCAAATAGCTGCCTGGGCGGCACCTAAGCCGTTCGCTATACCGCCTGTGCCGGAATGGGGAACATAGGTGAAAAACACTTCATTGTTCTTTATGCGTTCCAAAATCTGGGGCCATGTGCCTTCGTGAAATTCGGCGCAGTGCGGGCAATCAAAACTTGAGAACTCCGTCACTTTAACGGGAGCAGATTCATTGCCTAAAGTCGGGAAACCATCCTCAGTTTTGCCTTGGGGAATACCATCGTAACGGCTTACAGCATTGGTCGGAATTGGTGCCTCTGCTGGCTGATTAATGAGCAAGATGATTGCAAACGCAACTACCGCTACAATTACGCCCCCAATGAGCAGTGTCATCTGCCGCTGACGCTTTTTTTGTTGTTCGCGCTCTTTGCGGCGCTCCATCGTTCGTGCACGACCCATATAATTGTGCCTTTCTGCCTACAACGTAGATTTAGTTAGGATAGTAAGTCTACAGCGGATGGAACAAAGCGCAATATTCTCTTCCGAAATTCTCAGCGTTTTTTGAGGGTTTCATGCCACTTGGCTAGATAGTCTTTGAAATTTATTCTGCGCCCCGGCAATGGATCGACCAGAACAGGGTTCTTAAATAGCAAACCTATCCTATCATATTTGACCCAGTAACCTAGCATTGTATATGGTTCAATAGACAATTGAGCATTTTGTGGTGAGAATTTCCCCATATCGCCACGCGAGACCAGATCAGCCGTAGTTATCTGTATCTGCCTTACATCCTCGTCGCTAACAGGTCGCCAATAGATGCTTCCCACACTCCCATCTGTTTGGAACGCCAATGTCAATCCGCCAAAAGCATCTACATGATAGCCATCGTGTTCACGGTACTGAGCGCCATTCAATTGGATACGGCGTGATACCACATAGGTCATGAAAATATTACCCGCTGAATTGGTGTATGCCGCCAGTGGAAATAATTCATATCCTTGTAGGAAAGCAAGTTTGGGTCGTACAACGTCGTTCAAGTATTGTGTAGCTGTATCCGGTGAAGTGACTATGGTTGGTGCGACAATTGAAGGTAAATTATCCAAACTGGTACAATATTCACGTGCTAACAATTCGGGCAAGATACGTCGCTTGTCAAATATAGGAATGAGTAAATGGGTATATTCGGCGTTGTTCAGAAACTTGTCGGCAGCGAGAAAGGCTTTCGCCATATCGGCAAAATTGAGTTCACCTACCGGTCCTAACTCTACCGCCGTGACCAATAAGTGTCCGACTACATCTCGCGCACGATGGATCGCAACGCGATCTGCTATCGTTGTACGCTGGTCCTCATATATAGCTACCAAGATATCATAAAAAGCACCAGTGAACACACGTGAATAATTATGACTATCGCGTGCAAGCTGAATTTCTGGATTCTCTGGACTTAACGGGAGCTCGTCAAATGACGCATTAACAAAACTATTGAGGGCATTACGAAGATACACACTTCGCTCAGATAAGTCCCTGCCGTTAGCGCGCAAGCGATTCGTAACTTGCTCAGCAAGCGAGGCAATAAAGTTATCCAGACGAAGGTCGCCACCTGTCCAATCCAGTAGCTTTTGGATAAGGGAGTCATCATGCAAGGCCACAAGGACAGCGGCCATATCGCCAAAACTCTCGTGAAATGCCGCACAACCTAATCCAAATGATTCGTTATACAGGTCACGCAGACCATCCAGAACTGCGTGGCCCGTCTCATGACTGACGACATCTGCACTTTGGGCAGACTGTATGACCGAAGAATCACCATCAACAAAACCATTGAAGCCCAACAAATGATCAAGTTCGTTGTAAAATGCGTTGCCACCCTGCCCGAAATGGGGATTGATGAATAGTGGGGCTGTGCCAAACGACCACGGAATCACATGTCGGGCATAACTTTCAAACATCTGGAGCGTAAAGGTCGCGTAATAAAAGCTATTGATTTGATCAAACTCCGGTTTGTCGGGCCACAGTAAATAGTTACCTTGAGAATCAGGTTGAGCCGTTGCGGACATTCCATCTTTTACCTGAAAACGTGCGTTCACTAACCCCAGCCCAATAAGACGGGAGCTCATTTGGCGGACTTCTGGTTCACTGACAAATGGATCTTGAGGGTAAACTACAACATTTACGAAACTTTGGTCAGCTTCAGGCTCACTAAAAGGCACTATGTCAAATCCTGAAGCAGGCTTGCTTTCGATTGCCTTTTTAAGACTAGAGGCATTTTGCTCCTGCAATCGTCTCAAAAGATTGAAAGTGTTACCGGAACTATCGGTCATAAACGTTGCCTCTTTGAGCCATTAGAAACGATCACGTGGGCGTGTGAAACGGTTGCAATCCCAAGAAGGCTTCAACAGCCTCGTTTGGCACATACCGTTTGCGCAATGCCGTCAGGTAAGTGCGCTCTACATCCACTTCAGATAATTCAATTGCGTGTAGGGTACCCTGTTTGATTTCACGCTCAACAGCAATCTTCTGGATAAACGCTACGCCCAAGCCAAGTTCAACACTACGCTTAATAGCCTCAGTCTCGGCAAGCAAAATCAATTCCACTTTCGCCATGCGATCCTCGCCAAGCAAGCGTTCCACGGTTGCATAGAGCGCCGAACCCGGTTCGCGTGTTAGCAACACACGTCCGGCTATGTGATCTATGTTAACATGTTGGGCGTCGGCCCATTCGTCTTGTGGGCTGACGATAAGAACCAACTGGTCGTGCATAAATACTGTGGTCACAATGTCTGGATTAATCCGCAGGCGAGCCAACTAGCGCAACATCAATGTCTCCCGAACTCAACATTGAAAGTAACTCGCCTGTGTTACCAACAGCTAATCTGACTTGATACTCACTGAAAGCAGTGCGATAACGGCTAAGAATTCCCGGCAAAAGATAAGTTGCCAAAGTATGCCCTACGCCCAGTTTTAGTAAGTGACGGGCCATTCCGGCCTCACCTTGAACCGCAGACAGGGCTTCATTGGACATCTTAAGTATGCGCTCACCATATTCGAAAAGCACTTTACCCGGAGCAGTCAAGCGCATGTGGCGAGTATTACGATCAATAAGTTGTATACCGAGTGATGTTTCCAAACCGGCAACTTGCTGACTGACAGTGGGCTGAGTCATATGCAGCATTGCAGCAGCACGGGTAAAGCTTCCTAACCGCGCCACAAAAACAAAGATCCGGAGTTTGTGAATATCCAGCATATGCGCTCAATTTATTGCTAAAATGGATGGGTTTTATAAAAATTATCCATTTGAATAATAACTCAAAACGGCGTAGGATTCAAAGCAGGGTGAAACAAAGAATTTAGATCATAACGCGGGACTACGTTGCACCTTTGGCTGACGAAATGCAATTGAATTCAGTACAATATGGATGGAATTCTGCGAAACCTTCTTGACCCGTCCGATATGATCAACAGCAAGACAATACGCCCGATGCAATTTTTGATCCTGCACAAGTTTAGAACGAGAGGATAGAACATGGGAAAAATATTAGATAGTTTCGGGGCGCGTGGCACGCTAAAAACTGCAACAGGGAATGTCACACTGTTCCGGCTTAACAAGCTCATTGAGCAAGGTGTAGGACATGTTGAAAAGCTGCCGTTCAGCATCAAAATTCTCTTAGAGAATGCGCTTCGCAATTTGGATAACTTCCAAGTTAACGAAGATGCCGTGAAAAGTTTGGCAAGCTGGAATGCTAAGGAACCAACAAAAGTTGAAATTCCTTTTAAGCCAGCACGAGTGATATTACAGGACTTTACGGGCGTAGCTTGCGTGGTCGATCTGGCCGCTCTTCGCAGCGCAATGGTGCGAATTAAAGGTGATCCAAAGAAGATCAATCCAACGATTCCAGTTGACCTCGTTATTGACCATTCAGTTCAGGTAGATCGCTTTGGCTCTGCGAATGCCATAATGATGAATGCTAATTTCGAGTTTGAGCGCAATGTTGAACGTTACGAATTCTTGCACTGGGGGCAGAAATCATTCAACAATTTCAAGGTCGTCCCACCGGCAACAGGCATCGTACATCAGGTAAATTTGGAATACCTTGCTAAGGTTGTTCAGTTAGCGAAAAGCGGTGGGGAATTAATTGCGCTGCCAGACTCACTGGTGGGCACAGACAGCCACACAACTATGATTAACGGTTTGGGTGTGCTGGGTTGGGGTGTAGGCGGTATTGAAGCCGAAGCTGCAATGCTGAATCAGCCTATTTATATGTTGATGCCTGATGTGATTGGTTTCAAGCTGACAGGACAACTGCAGGAAGGGGCTACTGCTACCGACCTGGTGTTGGTTGTGACGCAAATGCTTCGAAAGAAGGGCGTTGTTGACAAATTTGTCGAATTTTACGGCACGGGCTTGAGCAAGCTTACATTGGCAGACCGGGCAACACTTGCCAATATGGCTCCTGAATACGGGGCAACTATGGGCTTTTTCCCCGTGGATGATGAAACGCTTGCCTATATGCGCCGGACTGGACGTGAGGAGAATCTCGTAAAGACTGTTGAAGCCTACTGCAAGGAACAAGGTTTGTTCCGCACTGACGCCACTGCTGATCCAGTGTTTACTGACACATTAGAACTCGATTTGAGCACGGTAGAACCGAGCGTGGCCGGCCCGAAGCGGCCACAAGATCGCGTTCTGCTGCGCGAAATGAAACAATCGTTTGAAAGTGCCTTAACGGCACCAGTTGATAAACGCGGCTTTGCAGTAGCCGACACCGCACTGGGAAATAAGGCAACGCTCAGAACAAATGGAACCAAGACTGAGATTGGACATGGGGCAGTCGTTATCGCGGCCATCACGAGCTGCACAAATACGAGCAATCCATCAGTAATGATTGGCGCAGGACTACTGGCGAAAAAAGCGGTTGAACGCGGATTGAATGTCAAGTCTTATGTCAAAACGAGCCTCGCTCCCGGTTCGCGCGTTGTGACGGAATATCTGGACAAGGCTGGCCTAACGCCCTACTTGCAGGCACTTGGTTTCTACACTGTTGGTTACGGCTGCACTACCTGTATTGGTAACAGTGGCCCGCTCCCCGAGATGATCGCCAATGCCGTGAAAGAAAATGACCTTGTTGCGACGGCTGTGCTGAGTGGCAACCGTAACTTTGAAGGGCGTATTAATCCATTCGTAAAGGGTAATTATCTGGCTTCACCTCCATTGGTCGTGGCTTACGCATTGGCCGGGACCGTGGATATTGATTTGACCACAGAGCCTATTGGGCATGACAAAGATGGTGAGCCTGTATTCCTGAAGGATATTTGGCCGACACAAGATGAGGTTTTGACCACTGTTCAAAACAGTATTTCACCTGACTTGTTCCAAAAGCAGTACGGAAATGTCTATACCGGCAATGAAATGTGGAATAACATTCCTTCAGCAGCTGGAGATGTGTACCAGTGGAACGACGCGAGTACCTATATACAGGAGCCGCCATTCTTTGTTGATCTTTCGCCCGATGTGAAGCCTATCCAGCCAATCAAGGGCGCGCGTGTGCTTGGATTATTTGGAGATTCGATAACAACAGATCATATTTCCCCAGCGGGCGATATTGCGATCAACAGCCCGGCAGGCAAATACCTGATGGCACATGGTGTGGAAAAGAAAGATTTCAATACTTACGGCACACGGCGCGGAAGTCATGATGTGATGATGCGTGGCACATTCGCGAATATCCGTCTCCGTAACCAACTGCTGGGCGGAAAAGAAGGTGGCAACACCATTTATTTCCCATCTGGCGAGGAAATGAGCATTTACGATGCGGCCATGAAATATATCGCTGACGGAACACCACTCATTGTGTTGGCAGGCATTGATTACGGTATGGGCTCCAGCCGTGACTGGGCAGCTAAAGGCTCATACTTGCTGGGTATCAAAGCGGTTATCGCCAAGAGTTTTGAGCGTATTCATCGCAGTAACCTGGTTATGATGGGTGTTCTCCCTCTCGTGTTTAAGGATGGCGAAGGGTGGGATACACACGGGTTGACCGGAACAGAAAGCGTTGAAATTGTCGGACTGGATGACAATTTGACGCCGGGACAGGAACTTACGGTGAAAGCTACCGCTAGCGACGGGTCGGTCAAGGCGTTCCAAGTGATCGCCCGCATCAACTCCCCGGTCGAACTGGAATATTACAGGAACGGTGGTATCCTGCATACCGTCCTCAGGAACTTTCTGAAGCAGTAATAGCCAGTTTTCGAATACTGCACAATTAATCTTCGGGGCGAACAAGCAAGTTCGCCCTGATTTTTTTGAGGAAGTTCATTAAACTTGGTGGCAGAACATTCACTATGAGTAACAACACTTGAACAACATCAGTATCTCAAACCGCAGATTATATAAACACTTGGATTTTGTAACTGCTTCGCTTGTGGCCGTTCTGATTGTCTCCAATATAGCCGCCACCAAAATTATTCAAGTTGGGCCGCTAGCCTTTGATGGAGGGACATTTTTATTTCCGCTCTCATACATTTTTGGTGATATTTTGACCGAAGTGTACGGGTATAAATCCAGCCGTAGGGTAATATGGACAGGCTTTTTCTGGCTATTTGTAACCGCGCTGACACTCGCACTGGTAGATGGAGCAACGCCTGCTGGAGATTGGCCGTTACAGGACAGTTTCCATGCCATACTTGGACAAACTCCCCGCATTGTTATTGCGAGTTTATGCGGGTTTCTAGCTGGTGAGTTCACTAACAGTTATGTACTTGCGAAAATGAAAATTTGGACGCGGGGCAAGCAACTGTGGTCGCGGACGATTGGTTCAACGCTAGCTGGTGAGCTCGTTGACACTATTGTCTTTTCGGTAATCGCATTTGCAGGGAATATGCCTAATGAACTGCTGGTGACGGTCATCTGGTCAGGTTATGTATTCAAGGTGGGCATTGAAGTGCTTTTTACGCCCCTCACCTACCGGATTGTGAACTGGCTCAAGCGGGTTGAGAACGAGGATTATTATGATGTTGGAACCAACTTCAACCCGTTCCTGATTGGTGATGTGAACTTTGTTCAACGATAAGTTGTTATTTTTCTATAACAGTGGCGGCGGCGGCAATAAATAAACGGCGGCGATGGTGGCAGACCTGGCAATGTTTTTCGCAAAGGGATGAATCGAACACTGAAATCTCTGAGTTGTTGCCATTCCAATGCAAGGGCTATTTTACAACACTTGTTCTATTCTGTCAAGTTCAAAATTGAGGGGGAGGACTACCGTAAGTGGTGGTGGAGGACTTTATCATAGTCCCTACCCCCAAACCCCTTCCCCATAGCGATGAGGAGGGGGCTTAAAAGATCAGATAGGATCACTTTGACCGCTATTTCCACCCAAAATTTGGCTCCACCGTTTGGTGTGGTGCCACCAATTGAGGACAGGATTATGTGAATAGAGGGTGTTCGGTGTCCCCACTGCTCAACCAACGTTTCGCGTGGCCATAACCTAGTTGGCGTGAATTCGATTATTTGCCGGCCTAGATTATTACCCTTCCTGACTTCGCAAAAAGCGATCACGGTAACGCTGTAAGGCCAAGAGCGCAATGAAGGAATAGACACTATTCAGTAGAATTGAGAACTGGTTGAAATAAAATGATAGGGTGTTGGTGAACGTCAAAGTAACGACCAACGAAATTACGCCGAGCAAAATAGCGACTGCATCTCGTTTCATAAAAAAGGCGACCACACCAGTCAGTAATAGCATTCCGGTCGCCAAATTTAGTACGATGAGGATGATGTACCAACTAAGACTGGAAGCACTGGTCACGTTGGCTTCACCTGTGATTATTTCTTGAAGTATTTGTGGCAGTATGGTCTCGGTCTGTGTAAGAGCACCGATAAGGATCGCCAATAGGAACAATGTGAATAAACCATTCAGAAGAAATAATGCCACCAGAATACGACGCGCAAGTTTCTGAGAAATAAAACGGTTTTCAATATTAGCGAGCGGCTTGAGCAACCTTTGGGTAAATGGTTCACGGTCAGGGATGATCCTAAGATTAGAGGATTGAAGAAAAGCATCCAGATGACGTGCCAGTTCCGCCAAATCAGCTCGTTCAGTCTGATTAGCGATGCGTCGAACCCGCGCCAGCATTGATGCATGTTCACTGGCAGAAAGATCGTCTTCAAGAACCTCTTCAAGTTCATGTAGCACCTGATACATTTCTGCGCGGGTGTTCGCAACGGGACGGCGCTTTACGATGAGATATATGAGCAACGTTAATAGAAATGCGACATAGATAATTGGCGCAGCCAGCGGGAAGAAATAATCATTTTGCTGAGTAATAAACTTCCCTACTTCGTCAATAAAGAGGCCAACCCCTACGCCAGCCAAAATGGCGGACAAACTGATGATCCAGCGGTTTACGTAGATAATGAGCAAGAGGGATGCAATGAGCTGAAGAAGCCCTCCCCAAAGGGCGTGGGCAAAGTGGAAAGTTGCATTTCCAATTTGGGGATAACCCGTCGCTTCAAGATACAATCGTGTGGCGACGACTGAGACAGCGAATGCCACGAGCATTATCAGAACATAGCGACTCGCTTGCGTGCCTACAATTGGCCGGTGGATATTCGTCAACATAGTCTCCAACCCTCTTTAGATTTAATGCGCTTATTATAGCGAATCTACTGGGCACACGTGATGCAATACATCCAACTGCAATTAATCGACTAGTATAGTAACCATAGTTGATAACCTTTATAAGGATCACAGGGTATGACAAAACCAAACGTAATTATCTATAGTGATGGTGGCGCCAAGCCAAATCCCGGGGGTCCGGGCGGATGGGCTGCCGTCTTAATTTCGGATGAAGGGATTCAGGAAATCAGCGGGCGCGAGGACGAGACCACAAACAACCGGATGGAATTAACAGTAGCGATTAAGGCGCTTGAGTCGCTAAAGGAACCCACCTTGGTCGAATTTCATACGGACAGCCAATATGTAAAGAATGGCATCACGCAGTGGATGGCAAGCTGGGTGCGGAAAGGCTGGAAAACAGCCAACGGCGACCCGGTGAAAAATCAAGAATTGTGGGAAATGCTGCATGAAGCAACCCAGCGTCATACGATTAGTTGGAAGTGGGTCAAAGGACATGCCACGAGCAAATACAACAATCGGGTAGATGAACTGGCAACAGCTGCGCGGGAACAAACTACAGCACCGGAAATGTCCCCTGCCCCAACTGCGAAAAATACGCGGACGGTAAATGCAGACACGTCATTGTATGTCTGTCTACACATGGTGACGGCGGGAAGTCGGAGGATGGGGGGTTCTAACGGTCACAAGGATGGCGAGACCGTTCTGAACGGCAAAGAAAATAATACTTCAAGCAATCAGCTGGTGCTGCTAGGCTGTGCGCGAGCATTGGAACGATTGCGAACAACAGCGACCATTGCAGTCTACGCTTGACCAGTATCTCATAAACGGGATGAGTAAGTGGCTGGCAGGGTGGATGAAAAAAGATGGAAAACGGCCAGCGGCGACCGGTAAGATCAGGGTTGTGGAAACGCTTATATGAAGCGTCACAGCGACATTCCGTCCAATGGACATATTGTGAGAAGTTTGAGAATGGCTATGCGAAGCGTGCATTTGAAGCGGCACGGGGATAGTCCGCAAGTTAATTTTATGAATGCGGGCGCACACACGTACTATGGAAAAACGTTATTGCGGTTCAGTGATAATAGACGGCTACGCTGTCCGCTTCACCCGCAAATATAACTCAATGCCGAAACGTTTGAACATGAAACGCCAATAGGGTTGGAGCAGTGGCAGCGCAACAGCGGCGTTCATAATCATGGGCGCGTTAACCTGATAGACGTGCCCGCGATGTTTGAGCGTGCAGCCATCAGCCGCCATAGTGTTCATGCACCAGTCGGTGTCGCTACCATATGGAAGCGGGATGATGAAAACATCATCTATTGAAGCCGCTACTACTGGCGTTCGATAGTTTTTACCTGAATGACGACCCACGTGTTCGACAACACCATAGATATAGCGTCCGGCAAAAGTAAGCGTAAGGCGGTTGAAAATGCGACGGTTAAATTGGCGCACCCAACCTAATGCTTGCGCTGCTTGGCATGCGGTAAAACAAACATGATAACCTCCTACCAAGTGATGGGGAATAGTATTCGCCCCAATTTCAGCGTAAGTGTATTTGTTACGCCGCGTAAGTGAAATTTGTACATTCGGTCATGGACAAGATTAAGGGCGGGAACACCAGACCCAATGGTCTGTAGTGCGATTGTCACCCTCTATGATTTAGGCCATAATAGCCGCCGTTACATCGCCCACATAACTGGAGTTGAGGTTTTCATGCACGTTTGCTAACCGTGTATCCACCTTTGGAACGACGATATTCAGCGAAATTAATGTACTGGCAGCGCAGCGCGGCGCGGTCAATCTGGGGCAAGGCCGCCCGGATTTCGATGGGCCCCAGGACATTATTAACGCCAGTATCAAGGCGCTGACTGATGGGCAGCACAACCAGTATCCGCCGGGCATCGGTGCACCGGAACTGCGGCAAGGTATCGCCAACCACGCGGCAAAGTTTTATGGGCTGGATATAGACCCAGACCGCGGCGTGTTGGCAACAGCCGGAGCAACCGAAGCGGTATTCGCGTCGGTACTGGGATTAGTAGACCCCGGCGATGGAAGTGACGTCATTGAGCCCTATTTTGACAGTTATGTGCCAAATCTGGTAATGGCGGGGGCGACGCCGGTGTTTGTGCCACTGCACCCACCAGAATGGACGCTCGACCCCGACGAACTGCGGAAAGCCTTCACGCCCAAAACGCGGGCGATCCTGTGGAATTCGCCGCAGAACCCGACAGGACGAGTGTTCACAGTGGAAAAGAAATGACGCTGGTGGCCGACCTGTGCAAAGAACATGATGTGATCGTAATTTCGGACGAAGTCTACGAACATCTGGTGTTCGAAGGTCACGACACGTACCGATTGCCAGCTTGCCGGGCATGTTTGAGCGCACCTTAACCGTCAGCAGTTTGGGCAAGAGCTACAGCGTGACAGGCTGGAAGTTAGGGTGGGTGTACGGACATCCTGATCTGGTGGCGGGGGCAGCACGGGCGCATCAATTTGTGACCTTCGCGGTGCATCATCCGTCGCGGCTGGCGGGAGCCTATGCCATGAGCCTGCCGGGAACGTATTATGAAGAACTGCAAGGCCATGTACACGATCAAGCGTGACCTGATGATGGACGCGCTGAACGGGGCGGGATTGAAGGCCAAGACGCCTGAGGGCACGTACTTTGTGATGGCGGATTTTTCCGATGTATTCGACGGTGACGACATGGCCTTCACCAAGTACCTGATTAGCGAGATCGGTGTGGCGTGCATTCCACCCTCCCCCTTCTACACCCCAGAACACCGTTATATCGCTGGCAAGCAGGCGCGCTTCGCCTTCTGCAAGAGCGACGACACGCTGCGCGAGGCCGGCCAACGGATGAAGAAGCTGCGAAAATGAGTTGAACCCAAAAAATACCTTAACCATAGAGGATACGGAGAACTCAGAGGGAAAAGATGCCAGCCTACAAAAGTGGGCTGGTTTTGTTTATAATCGAATAATAGATTGAATTTTCTAGCTGAAATACGTTATGCGTCCAGAGGTTATATGCAATTCTTTTCACAGCGCAAAGGATTAAAGCCGATAAAAAGCCTAATCCAAACGGATAACATGGATGCTGAGTTGCGTAACGGCTTATGGAATGCATTGTATTTGTATTATTTTGAGGCAACTAAGGTAGCTCGATTTTTTGACCATAATCAATTTGATAGAAACCTTGGTGTTTTAGCCAAGCGCCTCTGGCACTACTACTTCAAAATTCCCGCCGATGAAATGTTAGAACTTGGTGAATGGGTATTTGATTATCTCAAGAGATATTTCTTCAGCGCAAAGTACGGGGAAGTCTATGACTTCATAGAGGCAGTAATCTTATATTTTCCAGATGAAGAACATACCTCAGAGTTCATAAAATATTGCAACGAGGTGTTGGATAGGGAACGCTCAGGCTACAGACTAGTTGGCGGACAATTTATAGACATTATCTTGGATGAGGAAATTGAGAGTATTGAAGTCGCAATCAAGCGATCTCCAAATCCAGTACAACAGCATTTGAAGCAAGCAATTGAACATTACGGTGATAGAAAAAATCCTGATTTTCGAAATTCAATAGGTGAGTCAATGAAGGCTGTTGAGGCTATTTGTCAACAAATCACGCAAAATCCTAAAGCAACCTTGGGTGACGCACTTAACAATATCGAGAGAAATAAGACCGTCGAACTTCATCCCGCGTTAAAGGCATCATTATCAAAGTTATACGGTTACACTAGTGACGCTGGCATACGCCACGCAATGAGTGACGAACCAAATGTAAGTGGAGAAGATGCGCGCTTTATGCTTATTTCGTGTTCGGCATTCATCAATTACCTTACAGAGAAGGCACAAAAGGCCGGACTAAAGCTCTGAGTCCCCGTAAGAACCGCTTCTTGCTTGTTATCCAAACCGTACACGATTACACTGTAGCTATACACACTTATCACGAGTAGAAGGCCAATTCCTATGGTTTTGAACGCACAGATGCCCTCCCCCGCCGTTGACATGGACATGCCCGCTGAGCCGCAAATCCACTCCAACATTCTGGGGGCGATGGGTAACACGCCGCTGGTGCGTTTGAACCGCGTGGCACGTGGGGTGCGGGCGCAGATGGTGGCGAAGGTGGAGTATTTCAATCCGGGCGGGTCGGTGAAAGACCGCATTGGCATCACCATCATTGAGGACGCTGAACGGGCGGGCAAACTGAAACCGGGCGGCACAGTGGTCGAATCCACCAGCGGCAACACGGGCGTAGGGTTGGCGATTGCGGCTACGCTGAAGGGTTACAAGTGTGTGTGTGTGCTGCCGGACAAGATGAGCGAAGAGAAAATCCGCGTGCTGCGGGCTTACGGAGCGCGGGTGGTGGTGACGCCAACCAACGTCGAGCCAGAAGACCCGCGCAGCTATTACAGCGTTGCCAAGCAGATTGTGGCAGAGACACCCAACAGTATCTTGGCAAATCAATATCATAATCCGGTGAACTGGCAGACCCATTATGACAGCACCGGCCCGGAACTCTGGCGGCAGACGGCGGGCAAGATTGATGTGTTCGTGGCGGGCATGGGGACGGGCGGCACGATCACCGGTGTGGGCAAGTTCTTAAAGGAAATGAATCCCAAAATTCAGATTGTGGGGGTTGACCCGATTGGCTCGATCCTGCACGATTTCTTCTACACGGGGAAGATGACAGAGGCCAAAAGTTACAAGGTGGAGGGCATCGGCGAGGATTTTATCCCTTCAGTGTATGACTTCAATTACATTGACGACATGGTAAAGGTCAACGACAAAGAGTCGCTGCTGATGACGCGGCGGCTAGTGCGCGAAGAAGGCATGTTCGTAGGAGGTTCGTGCGGCGCGGCAATCGCCGGGGCCATACGTTATGCGAGCGAGCGCAATCTGGGCGAGGACAAACTGGTGGTGACACTGCTGCCTGACAGCGGTTCGCGCTACCTGAGCAAAGTGTTTGACGACAACTGGATGCGCGAAAACCGCTTTCTCGAAAGCGAGTGGGTAGACACGCCGGTCGCAACCATTCTGGAGCGCAAGAGCCAGCACGAGATGGTGGTGGCGAAATGCAGCGAACCTGTCACCGAGGTGATCGGCAAACTGAAGGCGGCAGACGTGAGCCAGCTACCGGTGGTGGGCGAACGCGGGCAACTGCTGGGGGTGGTGACGGAAGTCGGACTGCTGAATTATCTGCTGCGGCAGCCGGGCGGCGATGCGTCGAGCATGGCGATTGAGGATGCTGGTGTGATTAACACCAGTGTGCCGACGGTGAGCGTCGAAACGCCTGCCGAAGCGCTGATGAGCGTGTTCAACACCGAGAAGATCGCGCTGGTGACGGAATCCACGCCGGGCAGCGACGACAAGCAGGTGGTGGGCATCATCACGCAGATAGATTTGCTGGACTTTTTGGCGAATCGGGGGAAGTAGCGCTCCGTTCATAGTTTATAGTTTATGGTGGGGCGAGGCGGGTGCTTCGCCCCTTATGTTTTTGCGAAAACGAATGATCCTTAAATTTTGGAAACCGTATAACGTGCTGACGCAGTTCACCGATCCGCAAGGCAGGCCGACGCTGGCGGATTTTATTGATGTGCCGAGGGTGTACGCGGCGGGGCGGCTGGACATGGACAGCGAGGGTTTGCTGCTGCTAACAGACGATAATCGCTTGAAAACGCGGCTGACCGACCCAAAATTTGAGCATCCACGCACCTACTGGGTACAGGTGGACCGCGTCCCGGACGAAGCGGGGCTAGAACGGCTGCGAAAGGGCGTGCAACTCAAGGACGGCTGGACGCGCCCGGCGGTTGTGGAGCGTATTGAGCTACCCAATTTGCCGCCACGCGATCCCCCCATTCGCGTCCGCAAGAACGTGCCGGACTGCTGGCTGCAACTGACACTGACGGAAGGACGCAACCGGCAGGTGCGACGTATGACCGCGGTTGTGGGACATCCCACGCTGCGGCTGGTGCGCTGGGCGATTGGCAGCATCACGTTGGCGGGATTAGCGCCGGGAGAATGGGAGATGGTAACAGATGCAGAGGCACAACAATTACAACAGGTTGGTAGAAAGCGATATTAAAAGCGAAGGACACAATCCATGTCGGTTGTGTCCTTCCACCTTCAAACACCAACGAGGTATCAGCCTGCTCGTGTCAACGTAAAATCATAGGCTAAGACACATTCATTTCCACTAAATACCCAGCTTCCATCTATCTGTGTGCTAGAAACAATGTGGGCTTCTAAATGTGATTGGGCATCGGTTATATTATTGTCCATAATAAATATACCCTGTTGATCATCTGAAAAGGATATCTCAGGCGGGATGGTGGATGCATCTGATTGACCAAATACGGCCATATAAAATTCACGAGAATGTGTTTCGGTACCCGTAAAAGTGACTATTGATTGCCTGAACATTTGCGCCCCTACCATTTGAGCCATCCCTGCTACTCCGCCACATTGATCCTGCGTAACTGAGTAAACTAGATTCCAGTTACCAGCGGCTGGCGCTCCGCCTGACGGAGGTTCGGGTGTCTCTTCAAAGGGTGGAGCGATTGTTATTTTCCGCTGGAGATGATCAACCGGTAAAGCCGCAAGAGCAGCTAGATCGTAGGGTTCCGGACCAACGGGCGCGCCACTCGCCTCAAGATTAGCGTCCAGCGGCACGCGCGCCAGACTTCCGGCGGGGATTGCTACAGTTACGCCATCAGCAGATACCGTGCCTTCACCTTCAATGACGTTGATTACAAGATCGGCACTGGGTTGAGCCTGTATGTAAGCAGTTGAACCTAATGTTACCTCTGCACCATTTACCGTCAGATTAATTTTACCAGCGCCCTCCGGAGTCTGGATCATGATGCCGCTTGAAGGGGCATCAGCGCATGGGGCGTCGTTCGCGCCACTCTTGAAGTAAAAAGCCTGCATTGGATTTAGCAGTGCCGATTCGCTCTCAGAATTGTCAACTGCATTGCTCATTCCCACATCCCCAAAAAGCAGGAAGAGGACGTTCTGACCGGGAATCGTGGCAGGGAGATTGGCCTGGACTTTGAGAAGTGCAACACCCCAACCGTTCGCTTGACGGTCGAGTGGTTTCAGCGCCAACGAACTGATAGCTGCAATATCCGCTATATCTCCGGGTTCGCTGAATTTGAACTTCGTTTCACCGGCGCGAAGTTCAGCCTGTAAGTTAATGTTGCCATAACAGGCTTGATTCCGTCCTGTTTCGACACAGGCCTTATCAGTGGCGGCAAGCGCTTCCCGAACGATTTCGGGACAGGTGTCATCTTGCATTAGGGCGAGGACGGGGCTTAAGAGGACGAGGATCAAAGGCAACCAATAACGCAAGCGCAGCATGGTTGAGTTCTCCAGTGTAAATAATTACGCAAATGCCATTATCCGCCAATAATTGATGGCAAGTCAATGACGCACTTTCAGGTGAATGTGTGTGAGGCACGCTGTTGTCAATTATCTGCCACAAACTTTTGCAGGCTCTCGGCGGAGTTGAGCGCCCTGCCCGCCTTAGAACGGTCAATACGCTTGAGCAGGCCAACCAGCACATCTTTTGGCCCCAATTCGAGGAAAGTCTCAGCGCCCGCTGCCACCATCGCCTGCACTGATTCTGTCCAACGTACCGAACTAGTCAATTGCAGGCTGAGTTCACGGCGTATGGCATCCACGTCGCGCAGCGGTGCAGCATCTACGTTGCCATAAACCGGCACTTGGGAATCGTGAACGCCGTCGAAGCTAATACCTGCTGAAATTCTGCCGAAGCACTTTGCATGAGGGGGAATGGGCAGCGATACTAATTGGCAGCTTCACAACACGTTTAGCACCAGCTTCCGTCAGTAATTTCATACCTACTTCAAGAGTGGCATCATCGCCAGAGATCACGCTCTGACCGGGGCAATTATCGTTCGCCAAAATGAGCACACCGCCAGTTTGCTGGCTCGCGCGTGCACATGCCTCGCGCACCGGTTCAGCGTCCAGTCCCAGAACTGCGGCCATCGCGCCAGGACTTTTGGTGCCAGCTTCTTTCATGAGGCGACCACGTTCACGCACAAGCTTGAGGCCATCTTCAAAGGACACTGCATCCGCCGCAGCCAGCGCGGTAAATTCGCCCAGACTATGTCCGGCTACAAAAGCGGCCTTTGCCAATGGCAATTCAGCTTGCAGTACACGCAAAATAGCCATGCCAGCCGTATAAAGGGCTGGTTGGGTGTTGATAGTATCGTTCAGTTCATCTTCCGGCCCGTTGAAGCATAAATTAGAAACAGAAAACCCCAGCAACGAATCAGCTTGTTCAAATGTTTGCCGCGCTAACGGATAGGTTTCGGCGAGGTCTTTGCACATGCCAACTGTCTGCGAACCCTGACCGGGGAATAAAAAAGCAACTTTTGACCAATCCATTTTTCAATTCCTTAAATAAGCCGCGCGCTTTCTATTCAAAACACGCATTTATGGCATAGGTTACTACGCAGTTCTCCCAAATACAAAACAAAAGCCGCACAGATAAATATCGGCGCGGCTTCTTCTGTTTTCGGTAAAAAAAAGACTAGCTTTCCTCAACCGCTACAACTGTTTCACCCTTGTATGTACCACATTTGGGGCATACACGGTGTGCCACATGATAATCCCCACAACCTTCGCACACTACGAGATGATTGAGTGTGAGGGCATCGTGTGACCGGCGCTTCCCACGACGAGTGGGAGAATGTCTACGTTTTGGCAGCGGACCCACAGGATTTTCTCCTCAATAAGTTTTCGACAAGTTGAGGAATTATAAAGTTGGCATGTGGTGAAGTCAAGATAGGGATAAAACAATCTACGGCCATTATCTCCGTTTTGCTTCCTCAGTGAACCTCAAAGTCGTCAAATTGACCGTGCGCGACACGCCATTCCAATTCAAGATGAGTGACACGTGCCGCTTGTGGCCCGCGTTCCAAAAACGCTTTCAACTGTTCCAGACGCACACGCGACCCTTCAGCCATAACTTCAACTGAGCCATCCGGCAAATTCCGCACCCAGCCCACAATATTCAGTTCTTTGGCTCTCGATTGGGTATAAAAGCGAAAACTGACGCCCTGCACGCGCCCGAAAACCACTGCGTGAAACGCTCTACGTTCCGTTTCCATTTGCTGTTGCCCACATCACATCGTACAAATATGTATCATCGAGTTCGATTTCTGAGATAATTGCTTTACCGCTAATTGCCAATCTATCCTAATGGTACGCCGAGCACTTTACTAAGTTTGAGAACGGTAAATCGGTTACGCAGGTAATGACCAAATTGGAAACCGGGCTGTACTTCATTTGCCTCCACATTGAGTGCCTGCCACGTAGAAGGTCCGCCGGCTTTGTCCAATGACGCTTTGATCGCTTCGGGCGCAGGTACCTGGGCAGCTATCGCTTGAATATTATCCCAATTATCGGCAATACGGTGCTTTAGCTTGTCGTATGCGTCCTCAGTGAGATCGAGAAATGCTCCATGGTCTTTGATGATGGTGTCAGACATTGCGCCGTAGCCACTCTGAATGGCCTCAATTTCGCTCTCACGATCAGGTAATGCGGCGCTTTCCAAGCGATTCATCAGTTCAGCGCGATCAATGTGACGGATGCGATCATATTGTTCGGCAACCAGAGTCAACGCGTATCCGACCTGTGCTCCATGCAGAGGGGTCTCCCGACCTTCCTGCAAACGTTTCATTTCCCAGTAATGAGATGAATGATGCTCAGCGCCAGACGCAGGACGAGACGCCCCAAAATCGAGCATACATAATCCAGACTCAATGAGAGCGTCCATTAGCGCCCGCACTCCATCTTCCGAAGCCCGCCCGATTTCTTCAGCGTGTTGCTGGACTGTGTCGATAGCTTTTTGAGTACGGGCTGCAATGGCGGGATCATAGGGTTCATCCCACAAAGTACTACCGAGTTTCAGTCTGCTAGCGACGTGATTTTGCCGATCATATCGCCAAAACCGGCAGCAATTAGGCGATGCGGCGCCTTCCTGAGCGTATCCACATCCGCGAATACAGCCAACGGCGGTTGGCAAATGATGGTCGTCTTGACGCCTGCCAAAATGAGTGGTGCACCAATGGATGTAAAGCCATCCACGGAAGGCGCCGTAGGCATAGCTATAAAGCGACGCCCTGACCGATGGCTGACAAATCGGGTTATGTCAGTAATTGTGCCCGAACCAACAGCAATGAATGTGCAGTCTCCTAGTGGCGCGCGAATAAACGCCTGCACAAGTTGATGCTCGTCAGCATGGATATGGTCACCCTCAAGCACAACAGTACTCAAATCATATCCTTTTGCTTTCAATGCCGCAGCAACCCGTTCGCCAAGAGCCTGGTAGGTGTGCGTATCTGCGACAAGTGCAAATCGTTTCAGGCCATTATTGGCAACGAATGCCAACATTTGGTCAACAGCGTCATTCCCGACATAGATAGGTTCAATCTTAGGCATTTATGTGCCTCCTTCGCTAGAATGAATCACGCGCCAGCCGTGTGGCGTGTGACGTTGTGCATAATCGTTTTGACCTGCTGGTAGGTTTCTTTGTACTGCTGGGCATAAAATTGATATTGTTGGTGGCGTTCGGCGTTGGGTTGATACTCACCAGTGATTTGGGTCATTTTTCGACTGGCTTCCTGCAAGGTGGGATACCAACCCGCACCAACAGCCGCTGCTACCGCTGAACCGAGAAGCGAGGCTTCAGGAACACGGGTCAAATAAATCGGTTGCCCGATGACATCGGCGTAAATTTGCATGAAAAGCTGGCTGTGGGTTGCTCCACCACACGCAATAACCCGCGAAATCAAACAGTTATGGTGCGAAAATGTATCCAGAATATCCTTCATGCCGTAGGCCACGCCTTCCATAATGGCGCGGAAAACATGTGCCCGGCTCGCCTGCAGGGATAGTCCGAGTATGACGCCACGCGCTAACGAATCGGTATGAGGTGTGCGATTGCCCTGAAAGTAATCCAGCACAATGAGGCCGTCAGAACCGACGTTAATTTTTGCAGCCTCTTCATCCAAGACCTTGTAAGGTGAAATGCCGTTCTTGGTGGACTGTTCAACCAGATCAACTGCAAAGTTGCGTTTGAACCAGTTAAGGATAGAACCAGTGGACACCTGTCCACCTTCGATCAGATTCAAGCCGGGAATGACCGCATCAGGGAAACTGCCAAAAATCCCGGGGAAGTGAACTTCTTCTTTGGTCAACCCGGAGAGCACATTGGAGGATCCCATCACCACACCCAGATCGCCGGGTTCAACCACCCCTAACCCCAAGAGTCCTACAAAAGCATCACCACCGCTTGTAGCAATGGGAATACCAGCCGGGAGGCCCAAGGCCTGCGCTGCGCTTTCAGTCAACGTGCCGGCGACTTCGCCAACGCCTAATATGTCGCGCGGAAATTTCTTCTCGACTCCGCCTAGACCAATTGTTTCGTAGAAATTAAGCGGCCAACCGCCGCTGGGCGTGTGATAGAACCAACGCTGCGCGATGGTATCAATATTTAGGGCAACGTGACCAGTCATCTTGCAAGCGAGCCAATCCGTTGCTTCAACAATGTAATCAGCCGCTTGATACGTTTCTGGTTCGTTTTCTTTGAGCCACAGAACTTTGGGGGGCATCCATTCGGCGCTAATCCCACTCAAGCTGTAACGGAGAGCTTCGTGACCGCTCTGGAAGATGCGCTGGGCTTGATCGGTAGAGCGCACGTCCATCCACAAAAGGGCACGACGCACCGGTTCGCCATTAGCTTTAACAGGAACAATGGTGCAGGTTGTACCGTCAATGCTGATACCCTGTACTGACTCAGGCGAAACGCCAGCTTGCTGCATACAATCCCGTACTGCACCGACTAGGCTGTCCCACCATTCATTGGGGTCTTGTTCAGCCCAGCCGGGTTTAGGGAAATAGGTGTTATAGGTACGGGCAGCAGACGCTACCAGATTGCCTTCATGATCAACCAGACCGGCTTTTACAGCTTCAGTACCTGCATCAATGCCCATCACATACATAATCAAGTTTCCTTTTAAGTAGAGTTGTCAGCAATCATGAAATTTTGTAGGTATGAAACTATCCCGCAGCAACTATTGCGGGCAATTCACCTATATTTTCCACCACGTATGTCGGTGGTGTAGACATTTTCAACACATCCTCACGTTTGGCGACACCGGTTAGCGTCACAGCAGTCAACATACCGGAACGCTGCCCCATAAAAATGTCGGTCTCCAGCCGATCACCGATCATCATGACGCGGTCAGCCGTCAACCCAAGCCGCTTCAAAGCCACTTCCATTATCAAGGGTGATGGTTTGCCTGCCAGCAGTTCTACGGTTCGGCCTGTCATATGTTCCAACGCGGCTATCGTACCGCCTGCATCAGGAATTGCGCCCCCGGGCATCGGGCAAGCTTTATCGGCATTGGTGGCAAAAAAACGGGCCCCTAAGCGCAAGGCTTGATAAGCGGTGTTCAGTTTACGATAGGTTAAGGTGCGGTCGAAGGCTACCACTACTGCGTCTACACCGTGCGGGTTTATCACCTCAAGCGGGTCTTGGTCGAGAAATTCATTGACGATGTGCAAACCGTGACCGCGCAATTCGGCGAGTAGATTGTCCTCCCCTACTACATACAGGTTCAAGTCCGGTTCGGTACGAGCCAGATGATAGCCCAACACATAGGCTGACGTTATAACATCATCCGGTTCCGCAGGAATACCCAGTTTGGTGAGCTTGCGGGCATAATTGTCGCGGGGCTCAAGCGGTTTATTGCTGACAAACAGCACTCGTTTTGCCATGCGGCGAAGTTGGGCTATCCCCTCGACTGCGCCGGGAAGCGCTGCCTCACCCAGATATACCGTTCCATCTAGGTCAAATATGAATCCATCAATAGGTAAGGGCATTTTCAACTCTGTATATTATGATGCCATTATGCCCGTAAACTTAACACGATCAAGTTCATTAATCAATCATTCCACAGATGATGGTGTCACCCTTTATCCTGACACCATCATCCGTGAGTCTTTACATCAATTTGCGTTATGGCAGGTTTTGTATTTCAAACAGCTACGCAACTGTAAACTGGCCCGCCAACACATTCTCCGGCTGGGCATCGGCCTGCAAGTTTGGCTGCTGGCCGCCTATCCACAATTTGAACAAACCGGGCTGCAATAACCATCCTTCGGCATCATCGAAGAACGACATCTGCTCAGACTTTAACGTGAACTCTACAGTCTGCTTCTCACCGGGCGCAAGGTGAATGCGATTAAACCCCTGCAATTGAAGCTGCGGGACGGGGGAGCTGGCTTCCACATCTTGTAGATAAAGCTGCACTACTTCATCACCTGCCACGTTCCCTGTGTTTTCCACATCAACGGTCACTGAAACCGATTCACCGGATGCAACCTTTTCAGATCCAACTTGTAGGTTGTCATAGCTAAAGGTGGTATAGCTCAGACCATAACCAAATTTGTACAGTGGTTCGCCGGTGAAGTAACGGTACGTGCGATTTACCATGCTGTAGCTTTCGAAAGGCGGCAAATCTCTAATGGATTGATAAAAAGTGACCGGTAAGCGACCACCCGGGTTATAGTCTCCAAAGAGTGCGTTGGCAACCGCCGTCCCTCCCGCTTGACCGGGATACCACGCTTCGAGAATGGCAGGAATGTTCTCATCCGCCCAATTGATAGACACCATACTGCCATTAATGAGAACCAGAACGATGGGAGTACCGGTGGCATGTACCGCCTCTAACAGTTCTTGCTGAATCGGGGGCAGATCGAGCGTCACCATGCGATCACCGCGACTGGTGATGCCGGGTGGATTACCTTCTTGCTGCCCCTCCTCACCTTCCATTTGCTGCGACAAGCCCATAACCATCACTGCCACCTGCGATTTACTGGCAGCTTCAACCGCTTCCGCAAACCCATCTCGTGAACCACCCAAAATCTCACATCCTTTGGCATAGTACACTTCGCCGTCCGGCATAGCCGTCTGAATGCCCGCCAATACAGAAACAGGTTCGGCAGGAGTGCCCATATAATTTCCAACCAAAACTAATGTATTGTCAGCATTTGGTCCGATAACCGCGATGGACTTGATCTTGCTGCTATCCAGCGGCAGTATATTGCCTTCGTTTTTGAGCAGCACGAGGGATTGCTGCGCCACATCCAGCGACAATTGGCGGTGTTCTGTGGAATCGACAACACTCATTGGAATCTGAGCGAAGGGAACCATCTCCGGTGGGTCAAACATGCCGAGGCGGAAGCGTGCCGTAAATAACCGACTGACCGCCCCGTTAATATCGTCTTCCGTCAACAAGCCTTCTGCCACCGCATTAGGAAGTTCAGGATCGGTACAGGGGATACCATAGGTTTCGCAGCACTCCAAATCACAGCCATTTTTGACAGCCAGTGCGGCGGCTTCGGCTGGGCTGCCAACCATCAGGTGATTCGCGAAAATGTCACTGATCGCTCCGCAGTCAGAAACGACAAACCCATCAAAACCCCACTCCTCGCGCAGCACTCTTTGTAATAGGAAGGGACTGGCACAAGCCGCCTCACCGTTGACCCTGTTGTACGCCCCCATAATCGAATAGGCTTTAGCTTCTGTTATCAATGCCTTAAAGGCCGGCAAATAGGTCATGTACATATCACGTCCTGAAACCAGCGCATTAAACGAATGACGCAATGCCTCTGGCCCGCTGTGAACAGCATAATGCTTGGCAGTAGCAACAGTCTTAAAGTATTTGGGGTCATCCCCTTGCAGCCCGTGCACAAAATTGACACCCAAGCGCGAGGTCAAATAGGGGTCTTCTCCATAGGTTTCTTGCCCGCGCCCCCACCGTGGATCACGAAAAATATTGACATTAGGACTCCAAAAAGTTAAACCGGTATACTCGTCATGTACGTCACGCTTTAGGGCATCATGGTGCTTGGCACGTCCTTCATCGGATATCACGACAGCCATACGGTAAATCAGATCCGTGTTCCAAGTACTGGCTAAACCTATTGCCTGCGGAAAGACAGTGGCGATACCGGCACGCCCCACGCCATGCAGTGCCTCGTTCCACCAGTTGTAAGCGGGGACATTCAGACGTGGAATGCCGGGCGCTTTGCTGCCCATCTGGGCAACCTTTTCTTCCAAAGTCATTCGGCTAATCAGATCGTTTACACGTGCCTCAGTAGGCTGGTTAGGATCAAGGTAGAGGGGCGACTCTTCTTGCATAGATGAGTGCGCTGTCTGATTCACGGAATTCAAGTGAAATACTCCATTCTGTTGTTCGGCATGTGTAACTAAACCTGCGCCAGCGATCAGTCCAGTTTGCAAGAACCTTCGCCGAGATATTGATTCGGTACGTCTTCGTTTCTGCTTCATAATGAAGTATGGGTCCCCTAAGTGCATTTCAAGCCAGACTTCGGATGATCGTACCGCGTTCAATTGTATTTTTCGAGCCATCCAAGCATTAGTGATTTCAAAAGACTAATAGAATGAAATTTATCACCACAAAGTTGACGAACCATAAATCCTTGTTATGCCATATACGATTTGTGACGTAGCTTACATCAGTGCCACAACTGATTTTTGTGATCATGATAACGTGTTCGATAATCAAATTGCTAATCGTCTACAAGCAGTATAATTGATTGAGATAGCGTAATATACTTGATAGGGAAAATACATGCTCTCTGTTGTTCGAGCCTGTGCCTTATTTGGTCTAGAAGGTCGAATTGTCGAAGTTGAAACAGACTTCAACCCACGAGCGGGATTTCCAAGTTTTTCAATAGTTGGCTTGCCGGACAATGCAGTGCGGGAATGTCGGGAGCGCGTGCGTGCGGTTATAAAAATAGCGGGCTGGGATTTCCTACCAAGACGTACGTGGTCAATCTTTCGCCAGCAGATTTATCCAAACACGGTCTCGCTGGCAGCGCTAGAAAAGGTGATATTTATTTGAGAGCTTTTGCTTGACGGAAGTGTAAGGCATGTTTAGGGTGTCATGCTGCGGGTTTACGCGGCCTTTCAGGAAGGCTTTGAACGAGCCACTGTCGCATCTGACGACACCGCCCAAGCGAGTCTAGTTGATGGGCTCGAAATAATCCCAGTTCAAACTTTAGGCCAACTTATCGAGCACATGTATGCGTTATATCCAGTATGTGCGCATCCAAGACGACATATTGCTGGAGCATAGAAGCTACCACCAGCCCAGTACTAAGGGCCGAAGCCGTGCATTTGCAACTGCAACAGGGTACGAATTAGCTGATTTGTTGATGAGAACGGTATTGAACAGCTTCAGCAACATGTTGAGTGCTGATGTCATCTGAGTCGGCTAAATCGGCGATGGTACGTGCCAATTTGAGCAGCCGGTGGTAAGCACGTGCACTGAGCTGCATTCGTCTCACTGAAATATCTAGTAGTTGTCGCGCGTCTTGTGTTACAGTACAGAAGCGTTGCACATCTCCCACCTTCATATCGGCATTCGCGAACAGCCCGGAAATCCCGGCAAAGCGTTCACGCTGGCGCTGCCTTGATGTCTCGATGCGAGATCGAATAGAAGCCGAGCTTTCCTCCTTTGTCGTTCCTATAAGTCTGTCATATTCCACACGCGGCACTTCGATATGAATATCAATTCGATCTAGGAGGGGTCCGGAAAGCTTGCTCTGATATCGACTAATCATAGCTGGAGTACAAGTACATGCCTTACTTGGATCTCCCAGATTCCCACAAGGACACGCATTGTGAGCGAGAATAAGGAGGAAATTAGCCGGAAAGGTCAAAGAGCCTCTTGCCCGTGAAATCGTCACAATCCGATCTTCAATAGGTTGTCTCAACACTTCCAAAGTACGTGGGTTATGTTCGGTGCATTCATCGAGAAACAGAACACCACGATGTGCTAAAGTGACTTCGCCGGGACGCGGGATGGTTCCGCCGCCTACCATACCAGACTGAGAAATGGTGTGATGGGGAGCACGAAATGGGCGAACTTGGATAAGTGGATGGTCATTTTGCAGCATATCTGCGACGGAATAAATACGCGTGACTTCTAAGGCTTCTTCAAAGGTCATGGTCGGCAATATGCCGGGAATTGCTCGGGCTAGCAGGGTTTTACCCGTTCCCGGTGGCCCCACCAGTCGAATATTATGGTTACCACCTGCTGCGATTTCGAGAGCTCTTTTAATCGCCTCTTGGCCAGCAATATCGGCAAAATCGACCAATTCCTCGGTAACCGGCATATTTTGTATAGTGATTGGCTGGGGCTGATATGCACCAATTGGATTGAGGCCGTATAAATGTTCAACCAATTGACCGAGCGACTCAACCGGAATGATTTCTAAGCCAGTGACGAGGCTTGCCTGTGCAGCATCTTCGGCAGCCACATAAGCGTGTTCGTAGCCCTCTTGGTAGGCAGTATAAACCATTGGCATGACACCTTTGACATGGCGCACACTGCCATCAAGCGAAAGTTCACCGATGAACACAGATTTTTCGAGGCTGTCGAGCGGAATTTGGTCTGTTGCAGCTAACACACCAACCGCGATGGCAAGGTCATATGCAGGACCATGCTTTGGTAGGTCGGCAGGTGATAAATTGACTACATACGATTTGTTCGGAAAGCTCAACCCGCTATTCTTGATTGCTGCGCGAACACGTTCACGACTTTCCTTGACAGCACTATCAGGCAATCCCACAATCGTAAAACTGGGAATGCCAGCACGCGGATTAAAATCGGTTTCGACTTCTATGATACATCCGTCTAGACCGAGCAATGCGGACGCGCGAACAATTGAAAGCATGAATTTAGCTCATAACTACCGACTACTTTTCACACAATTATACTGCTGACTTTGAGTAATGTCTGGCTATCTTAAAAAACTGAAACAAATAGAAGTAACACACGAGAAGTGTCAACGAGAGTCCTTCTCACAAACTCCGAAACATGGGGGTATTTTCTAATTCAGTTGTTCTGATGTAGATTAAGTTAGAACTTCGCTTGTGGTGAGCTCTCGATAGAAATAATGAGCTCGCATGAGCAGCAATAATGCATGTTAAGTTGGTGTCGACTAGGTCAACTTAACCGTGTAGGTGATCACAATCTGCGATTTTCCATTGCGTAATCGCAGACCCACAGCGCTGTGGTCACCGTTCACATCCTCCTTGTCCATTCCTCCTCGATGTGAAAAGGAGTCCCCTCATGACCGAATCCATCAACCTGGAAGCCGTCAACCGTCAGGAACAGCACCGCTAGATGCGCTACGAAGCCCCCATCGCACCTTCCGTGACCACCTCACCGGCAGTATCCCGCACTGGATTGGGATCGTGCGTTTGTGCTCTGTGGCCCGTCGTCCCCACATACAGCGGCGTGTTTGACAAGCTGACGCCGGGTCGGGATTTATTGCCCCGAGTGGCATGGAGTCTGGCTCGCTCTATGCGGCCTTCCGCCGCCTGCGATGGCCAGGAAGCAGCCCCTCCCGTGGACGTTGCGGGCACTGGAAATCCTCCTCATTCTCACCGCCATGCTGGCACGTTCACGGGGGGAGTGGCAACCGTACAGCTCGACTCGCTTTCTTTCATCCTTCATGGAAGCTCTCGGCAGCCTGCCTCAGCACAACTTGACCGGCGAAACCCTGATAAAAACAGCTTCGGGCTGATGCCATGGGCTATCGCCAGATTACGAAGACTGTTAGTTTGCACTGGGCGCAAGTGAAGCAGGTATAAATGTCATAACAAGGCATTCATGGAGCTACGATTGAAATCTAAGCAATGTCCGAACGTTGGGCCAAAATCAATCTCAGGAATGGCTTCGTCCTGACTTCAACATTGATGAAACCTGCTGCTTCGATCTCGGCTTTGACCTCGGCTGCGCTTAATCTCGGAATATCCCAACCGCCGTACATCAATTGGGACATTGCATATTGTCTGCCTTCAGCACTGTGAATATTTTCTTCGGATATAGGATCCAGGAGGAGGGGGGCGAAGAGGTAACCCAAAGGTTTCAGAGCAGCATATGCCACCTGAAGCACTTCAGGACGACCTACTCGAGGAAAGAAGAATTGGCTCCAATAGACAAGATCGAAGGCATTGCGTGCATCAAAGTTGCGCGCATCATCATGAATGAAAGTCACCCGTTCACTGTGCCCGAGCGCTTCAGCGGTTGCCTGTGCTTCGGCAAGAACATCTTTGGCAAGATCCACCGCCACAGCCGTCACCCGTGGATAGGTGCGTAACAAGCCATTAAGACCGCCCCCTACACCGCAACCCAGTTCAAGATAACGGATCTCACGCTGGGTTAGCCTGTCCACAACTTCGGGCAGCATATCCCGAAACAGAAATTCGTAGAAATCAGTTGTGTTGGACGATGACGGATTAAAGGTCACCCCTTTAGCCAGCGCAAGCCGCTCTTCTGAGGACAATTGCCAGTAACTGGCGCCGGGCTGCGAAAACATCTGTGCTTTGGCGAAGGCATCACTGACAGACACCTGAAACGTTCTAATCAAGTCGGAAGTCACGAGTAAGGCCCACTGCTCCGTTAAACTGTAACAGTTGTCTGCTTTGACGAAAATACCAAAGGCATCCAGTGCACGGCAAATATCCTGAGTACGATCCATACTCATCTCTGTCTCAGCTGCAATTGCTTCCACAGTCGAGGGATTCAGGGCGGCTTTCAGGACGCCAGTGGCATACGCACCTTGAAGCAAGCCTAAGAGTTGTGTATGGAGAATGAGCGGCGCCATGACGGAATATGCCTCGGAATAAGTGTTGAGCTTTTCCAGAATTGAGTCGTTCTTTTCCATAACAATTTGCCTCGCGCTTGCTTCATGACGAATCTAGCAAGGATTAGTTCCCGGGTTGATACGTATAATTCGGACGTAGATAGGCAAGTTCAAAGCCTGTACGCAGCATGTTGTGATATGACGGGTTGGGATGCTGTGGCGTCTCTTCGCCGGTTTCGGTGCTGAACCAGCGACAGCCGAGATCAAGCCCGTCACGGATGCGCTGCACCATTATGGCGCTCTGCGCCCCACGCCGCCGATATTCCGGCAGTGTTGCACCGCTGAAAAGCCCACCGATCTCGCCTGAAACAATCAGGAGACCAGACCCTGCTGGCGTATCTTTGTCGTACGCGATATAGCCATAGACGTTGTCCTGTTTGAGCAAATGTTGAACCATTTCAATGTACCAATCAGGCATCTCAAAAGCGCGCTGATTAATCTCAGCAAACACCGTCGCATTATGCGCGTCAACCCGCTCAATTCGCAGGTCGGTTGCAAGTACAAGTGGCGGCTCATTGCTGCGGATCATCTTGGCAAGATTCGATGTGTGCTTGAAACCACGTGCCTCTAGCCAATCCGCTGTATCGGATGGCTGCGCGAGGGGACTCAACGAGACATCCCATGGTACTTCGTACTGCTGATAGATTGTAATGAGTTCGTCTACCAAGTCTTCTGTAGCAGGTTGATGAATGCCGAGACCGATGACCCGATTAAAGAATGGGATTGGAAACTTCTCGATGACCGTTGCGGACGCGCCACCCACTGTAGCGAGGTGCATACTCAACGCTTGCCGCATTTCGGGGGGCGTACTATTCCACGAAACCGTCCACATTGTCTGCTCCGCTGTTTCCACGATGGTAGCGATCTCCTGCTTGCTGAGTTCCTGGGTCTGGTAGATCATTATGTTTTGTACCTCTCACACTTACTTGTAACCGGACAAAGGGTGAACCAGCAGCTTCCCATTTGTATACAACATCATACAATTGAAATTATCTGCTGATTAAACACGGTGTACATTCGGACTAGACTTAGAAGGATTCACCCTCATCCTGTCCTGCGGCTGCCACAGACAAATGAAAATGCTCGAACAGCCAGCGCCCATCGTAATTCTGCATAACGGTACTCAGGCGCGCCGGGACTGACATTTCGTGTGCGCCGGGCACCTTGACCATGAGCGTGACATCAGACGCAATCCACGCGACATTACCGTTCGTGCCAACCTGATTCCAGTCCAGCGTGCAAGAGAACTCTTCCGATTGGGCGAAGTCACGTTCGATCTGGAGCTGAACCTCGTCCTTGCCGACACGCTTTTCGTCCATTCCCGTTCCGTACAGCGTCGCATTGGGCGACCAGTAGGACATGAGCGCATCCATATCGCGGGATGCCCAGACATTCAGAAACTCATTCATCACACCGATAATCTGACCTTCTTTTGTAGTATTCATTTTGCACTCCTTTTAGAATTGGTTTTAGAGAATGACAACGTGTGGCACCGCCGATGACGGCGCGTGCAGGTGTTGTTGAGGAAAATGCCTCAACCCGACATTAAGACTGTAGGAATGCCGCGACTGCCTGACGGACTACATGATTACGAAGGGCATTCTTGTGTCCAAGCTGTGTGGTTGTCACAAACTTGACATTCCCCTCTGCGCCGCCCCATTTTTCGGCTATGTGCCACGACAACTGGAGCGGAATGACCCGGTCGTGTTGATCGTGAACGATCATTCCCGCGCTACGAACACTTACTGCGGCCTCGGCGACATCAAACTGCTCCAGCGGCAGTGGGAGTTTGCTTTGCAGAACGCGGCGCACATTTTTCCGGAACTGCCCGTCAATTCCCATGAGACGGTAAAAGATGTCGATTTGCTGGTTGATATGCCCCATTGGAGAAAGCAGAACCACTTTTTCTGGCTGCATGTCATGGTAACGGGTCAGCATGGTCATGATCGTCGCCGCGCCGAATGAGCTGGCGACAATCGCATAGACCGATCCAAGCTGTTCCAGTGCGCTCAAAACCGCTTCACGTCGTACATCTCGGTGAGCAGTTATGGCGTTTGACCATGACCGGACGCATCAAGCGCAACCACGCGAAATCCAGCTTCGACCAGTGGTGTCACCAGCGGCAGCATCCGACCCAGATGACTTTCCCAACCATGAATCAAGAGGATTGTTTTCTCGCCGGCACCCCAACTGTATGCAGTCAGTTTTTTGAGGCTGTGAAAGATCTCAATTCTCGTAGCACCTTCAGGCAGGTTTTCGATGTAGTTCACAAGCCGGCGGCGAGGACGCAGAAACAGGAATGTTGCTACATTCGCGGCAGTGTCGGGTGCAACACGATTGAGCAGATGAAGCGCAGCACGAAGCCCCTGCTGCTTACGGTTGAGGCGGAATTGCCCCAAATCATCAGGTGCTTGTACAGAGGGAACACCCAGAATAGGTTGGAAGGTGGATTGATGCAGGCTGTTCAACTTGCACTCCTGTATGAATAAGATGATGTCTAGAGCATAGACTCATTCAGGAGTGGTGTCGTCAGAGCTAACCCCACAAAATGCCTAGCATGCAAAATATAGGGTTTACCCTAATGTCTGTCAGGAAACTGTCAGAGATTATTTTCGACCGCCCACAAGGCGATCTGTGTGCGCGAGGTCATATCCAGTTTCGAGAGAATTCGGGTAATGTGCGCTTCGACTGTTTTGATGGTAATGTGCAGATCACCTGCGATTTGCTGATTGTTTTTCCCAAGCGCGATTTCATGTACGATTTCGGTTTCACGTCGCGTTAAATCGTAGTCTTCGACCCTCGTCACATCGAGCGTTTTGCTTACTGGAATTTCCGCAAGAGCATTTCTAAGGAACTTCTCCCGCAGGTCTTCCGGCACTGTCTGCGCGATTTGACCAATCGTAGCGTGAGCGGATTGATAGTATTTACGCGCGGTGGCTTCATGATCCCGGGAATATATCTTTGCAAACATAATATCGATTTGCCATAGCAGTGACAGCAGGTGGAAGTGCTCACATTCGCGTCTGGCGCTTTCAAGCGTGATGAGTGCTTGTTCTCGCTCGTCAACACATAAATACGCTTCAACAATCAACGGGCTAAAGTAAATGAAGTAGGGAACTACAGGTAAGTTCTCTTCGCTGTCATAGGTAACATGCATCAACGTTTCGGCAATTTCAATGATCTTTTCAGGCTGCGCCCGCGCTCTGGCAAGTTCTGCACGGGCGATGATAATTTCGTACTGCTGGAGGATCGGTTTGGCGGGCGCTTGATACTCGGCGAGCAGGGATTCGGCTTCAGCGAGCTGATTGTTTGCAACCAGAATGCGGATGTTCAAGCCGATAGCACGTGTAATGAACCAGTGCGAACCCAACTGCTTCGCCAGTGCAGTACCCGTTGCGGCGTGTTCTGTCGCTAAATCCAGATTAAACAGATCACAATAGATTAATCCCAATCGCAGGTGCGCAGCGGCCAGCCACTCTGTATGGTTAATCGCTTGCGCCAGATCTACGCCGCGGTCCACATAGGCAAGCGCCGAGCTGTAGTCACCACGATACGAATAGACATTGCCTGCACAGATGCAGCCATATGCTTCTGCGCTGTAGAAACCGATTTCCCGGGCAATGTCGATGGATTCACGGATCATCTCCGTGTCAGCCGTTATCAGACCCAGATTGGCCAGTGTCCAGGCGAGCGCCTGACGATTATCAAGCCGACGGTATAGTTCGATAGCGCGACGATAATATTCAACCGATTTACCGAAGTAGAAATTGGCATTTGCCGCCATGCCGATCAGGCTGAAGGTTTCAGCCTTGCCCGCCAGACCATTGCTGCCATCAAAAAACGTGAGTGCGTCCTCGTAATGTTGTAGTGCCAACTCAACCTGACCAGCATTCAAGTGCCAATTCCCAAGCCGGTTTAGGCTATGGGCAATGCTTGCCGCATCATCCATCGCGCGCGCTAACGTCAATGCTCGATCACAGTAATCTTTCACCCGTCGGTAGTCCTGCGCTGTCCAGTGTTTTGCAAGCGCAATCATGGCTTGCCATGCGGACATACGGTCATCTGCCGCTTTAGCGATTTGTAAAGCCATTTCATAATCCGCATGTGCTTCTTGAAACCTGTTCAAATTGCTGAAGGCGTCACCCCTCAACATAGACAGTTTCGCAATATCGCGCTTCCCCAGGCGACTGGCAGCCTGTATTGCATGCGTAAATTGCTCAACCGCCGCTTGTGAGGAGTGCAGCGCCAGAGCATGTTTACCTGCCTGAAGCCCGTAATCAAATGCCGCCTCCCAATCTTCAGCGTTATAAGCGTGATGCGATAAATCCACCAGATTTACAGGTGCTTGTGCGGTCTGGAGATAATGCAGAATTGCCTGGTGGATGGACTGGCGCTCACGGATGAGCAGGCTGTCGTATATCACCTGCCGGATGACCGCATGGTGGAAAGCAAAACGATCGCGCGAGATTTCGTTGAAAAAATGCAGGTTGGTCAATTTTTTGATCAATTTCAGCAACATGGCATCGTCAAAGTGCAGCAGCGTTTGCAAAAGCGTGAGGCTGAATTCCCGTCCGGCAACCCCCGCCACCTGCAACAATCGCACTTCTTCATCGATTAGGACAGCTAACTGCTGCTGAATGGTCTGCCTGATGGATTGCGGGATTTCAACCTCACTGCTGGCATCTGTCACAATCCAGACATCGTTCACCAGGTTAATTTGTCGGTTCTGCTGTAGCATATGAATGATCTGCTGCGCATAGAGCGGATTGCCCTGCGTCAAGCTGTAGAGCCGCTGCAGCAGCGCAGGATGGATTGATTCGGTCGTCCGCAAGACCGTTTTGAGAAGAGACTCTGTCTCTGCTTCAGTTAACAAGTGCATTAAGATGCTGTGCGCATTTTCTGACCGGTCGAGATAGGACTGCAGTTTTGCAACCTCACTCTCGGGTGTCACAATCCGGCTGCTGATGACGACCATGATTGGCAGCTTGCTGACGCGGCGCGTAAGGATCCGCACGAACTCCAAACTGGTGTCATCACACCAGTGAATGTCCTCAAAGATCAGCAGCAGCCCCGCTGTCGCAATCCGCTGGCAGATCTGTACCAGTACCTCAAAGAGACGGCGTTTCTCCGCTTCGGAATCGAGCCAACCGGGTTGAGTTGGGATGTCAAATTGTAGTGTCAATTCCGGGAGCAATCGGAGAATCTCTGATTGAAATGGTCCGATTATGCGCTGCAATTCCTCTATTGTAAGCCCGGAAAAATGGGTGCGGAGTCCATCAATGATTGGCGCATAAGGAAAATCCTGATCCAATTCGTTACATTCGCCACGTACAACATCAAAGTTGTAATGCTTTGCCAAATTGGTCAAAGATGTGAGCAGTCGAGTTTTCCCGATACCCGCTTCGCCGCTCAACAGGACAACTTGTCCCTGTGCCTGTGCTGTCCGCTTGAGCAGCGAGTGCAATTGATCCATTTCTTGAGACCGTCCGACAAGCTCAGTGTCGCTTTGCGACAGATGCATAATAACCTAGCCTCTTGGTTTAATGCGCATGGCGTCACCAATATTGTACATGCGCGTTGAGCGACATGCATCACACGCCACAAAACACAGGCGGCAGCTACCGATCCATATCCTCAAGCTCATATAGACTTCTGAGGAGGTGATGTCAAACCTCATAGCTTTAGGTGCTTGATGTGGCAGCGTGATCATGGACGAATTGATTGGTATATCGCGGGGAAATTGCTCTAATCAGCAGGACTTGCGAATCCCCCCCTGCCCTTGCGGCTACTATGGCGACACTTCCCGCGCCTGCACCTGTACACCCACAATGATTAGTCGTTATCAAAGCAAGTTCTCAGGCCCTCTGCTCGACCACATTGACATTCACATCGATGTGGATCGTGTCGAATATGATAAGTTACTCAAACACGCGATATGTGAGCCGTCTGCAAGTATTCGCGCTCGTATCCAAGGCACGCTTACAACAGCAATTACGATTTGAGGGATTAATTGGTGTAATTGCTAACTCAGACATGAAAGTTAGTGACATTAGCGCTTCTGCACTCTGACAGATGCAGCCCGCCAACTGATCGAAGTTTCCGTTTAACGCATGCGATTGAGCGCGCGAGATTATCACCACCTGCTCAAATTGGCGCGAACCATTGCTGATCAGTTGCAGAAAGTGCTCTCAACGTACGATCAACACATGCGATTAGTTACCCGTATCCTTGCTGGTGAAATATCAGTCGAGAAAGAACAGGTTCTGTTGCCATTTCAGGGCAACCAAATGAGTGAACTGACGAAGTTTAGGAAACCGAGATAGGAGCTATCGAGTTTCTCAAAGCGAGAAAAATACGACGAAAATGCTTGATTTTGTTGATGAAACACGCTTTCCGAAACGCGTTGATTCGCATTGTGACCATGCTGGGGCTAGAGTTCGGCATTTTACTAAGCGGAGTCGTGGTGACTGAAACTGTGTTTTCATGGCAGTGTGTTGGGCGATTAGTGACCACTGCTATCACCCAGCGCGACATTCCTGTGGTGCAGGCCGCAGTAGTAATCGGCGACCTGATGGGCATTTCACTTGGCATCATTGCCGGGTACCGCGGTGGGCGCTTAGACGACATCATCATGCGGCTGGCAGACATTCAATTAGCCTTCCCCTTCATTCTACTGGCAATCATGGTATTGGTAGTGCTTGGCCCCGGCGTGTGGAATCTGATACCAGTGCTCGGAATCGGCCAGTGGGTTACCTACGCTCGCATTGCGCGTGGGTAGACCATCTCCAAGCGCGAAAAGGAATACGCGGAAGCGGCGAGATCAATGGGAGCACGTGACCGGCGCATTATGCTGCGGGCAATCTTACCTAACGTGCTGGCCCCGCTGATTGTGATCGCTTCATTCAATGTTGCCAGCGCAATTCTGGCGGAGGCATCACTGTCGTTTTTGGGCTTAGGCGTCCCGCCCACTGTACCTACTTACGGCAGATGATGCCAAAGATTATGGACGCCGGGAAAGACGATATCAGGTTACATCCATGGGATTTTATCCGCGATGGCAACCATCGCATTCGGCCACGCGAACCACTGTCTTGTGACGACGGCAAATGATTGCCCATCATATGCTTCTGGCAAGGCACCGTCCCACTGGGCGGCGTTTTCGACCCGTTCCCAGACCAACTGATAGCGGGCCTTATCGCCAGTGATTTTGCAAAGGATCAGTTCCTGTGCATCACCCAAGGTCCAGCTCGACGGACTGTGAACGGAGCCTAATACCCCATTAAAGAATGCTGGATTCGCAGGGGAGAACGCAAAGGCAATGGTCTGCTGCCACAGTACATCGTCTTTGTCGCAAAATTCCCAAAGCGGCATCATTACCAGCGGAATATCGTTTGCGTCGTGATAGAGATAGTGGTGTCCTGCCCCATCGGTCGCATAGGCAAAGATTTTCCTGCCTTCATGATCACAAGGGAAATAGTGGTAGATGGCAGCATGAATACGATCAGCCCATGCTTGCGTTTCCAGCTCCGGAAAAATCAGCGCCAAATTTCGCAGGGTATGCCAGAGCAAAATATGTGTCGAGAAGTGAAACGCCAGATGCAGATCATCATCGGCGGGGGTTTCATCGGTCACGTAAAGTCCTATGCCGGTCTCACAGGCGCGTATTACATCCAGAACGCGGATGATTTCAGCCTTATATTTCGCTTTGAGCGCCTCCTGCGAAGGGGACTGATTGTATAGGTCAAAAAATTCCATGAGCGGAAATATCTGCTGGTCAAGCTGAAGCGCGCTACTATCTTTTTGTTTGCCGTTCGCCATGTAGGATCTACCCCAGGGAGCGGCCAGCGCTTTATTCAGGCTACGGCAGAATGTCCCGCGCCAAGCCGCGAAAAAGCACCAGTTCAGATGTGCTTCGGGAATCCGGTCGTACATCTGGGCAACGTAGTACGCATCACGGTTCCACGATAGGGGTAATATCATGTGATCAGTCAGGATGGCTGCGGAAGACTCGTCGGTTTTTAACAGGCAGATATCTGCGTAGCGATAGGCGCGCTGCAGCACTAAACTGCGGTGGCTGCGGTTTCCTGCCCTCGCCTGTTGTAGAGCATTTTCAAGATCAACAGCGCTATCCACGGCAGGCTGCTGGCCTATGTGTATACTGAATTCAAATTCGGTGATGCCCGCGAGGTTTTGCGCCAGACTGATACTACCATTCGGATGTTCAGCCGCGGTCTGAAGTCCAGTCAAAGTGGCAACTGTGGACAATGCCGGATTTATCACCTGAAGCCGATTGTTGGCAGAAGATTGAATGCGCGTAACGGGGGATGGCATTTCGACCATGCCCCCTTCGGTAATCTGCGTGTAGGCCGCGCGCATGAGCCAGAAACTACCCGAAAGATTAAAATCTGTTGGCTGGCTGAATTTCCAGCGCTGCCGAACGGCCCCGTTTGCAACCAAACTGAGGCACTCAACGCGACATCCATTGTCAAGGACAAAACGTAGAAAAGGCAGATAGTCTTCGATTAGATAAGCGGCCATTTCGACCACAGGCGCGTTAAGGGAGACGCCAAACCCTGCGTGATGCGCGAACGATTTACGATAAGCGCGGACTTTGGACGCGTCATAGCGGTCAGTATCGGGAAACGGCGGGACGTTGCTCAGGCCGCAGTATCCGTACTTCGCATGAAATGTGCTGACAGAAATGAATCGGCCCACCGAATTGAGCGACGCCGTGAGGCCATCGCCACCGATATCCAACGGTTTCTTTTCTTTAGCTGGATTTAGTTCACGAATCTGATAGTTCGAAATATCAAAAAGTACTATGTCAGACATTCAGATCCCCGATGCAGTAAGTGGAAGGCTTGATTCACGGACAACAAGCTCTGGCTGAATAAGTTCGTGATACTGGACTGTAGAATCGCCATTAATCAATTGAATGAGGCGCTGTGTCAGGAGTTCACCGACCTCATAAATGGGTTGGCGGACCGTCGTCAAAGGGGGCGTAGCCCGCGCCGCAGCAGGAATGTCATCATAACCTGCAATGGCAAAGTCTTTACCTACGGTGAGTCCTGCCTCCTGTGCAGCGGTCATCGCGCCCAGCGCCATCCAATCATTGCAACCAACAATCGCGTTCAGTCCGACATTTCTGGTCAATAATTCACGGGTGGATTGCAATCCACCAGCGTAACTGAGATCACTGTTGGTCACAAATGCTGAATCAAATGGGATACCCGCTTCGGTTAAGGCCGCCCGATAACCAGCCAGTCGATAATCGGTGAAGGCAAGCTGCAGCGGCGGGAGGATAAGCCCGATGCGGTTATAACCAATGCTGATGAGATGGGTCACCAGCAGTTTCAAGCCAGACTGGCTATCCACATCAATGTAGGGAAAGTCACTGGTTTCACCGGGAGCGCTACGACCGTGGACGATAAAGGGGTGTTTGGCCGCCTGTAAATATTCGATGCGCGCGTCTTTGCGATAGGTCCGCGCGAGAATCATCCCATCTACCCGGTTGCCGCCAACCATGCGGCGATACGCATGCATCTCCGATGCTTCAGGATTCGTTGCACTGATTAAGACGTCATATTGATAGCGGGCCGCCGCATAAGTTATCCCCTTAAGCAGCAAACTGAAGAAGTCATCATCCAATGTATGCCAACGCGCAGGCATGACGAGTCCTATGGTATTGGTGCGCTTACGCTGGAGCTGGCGCGCAATCTGATTGGGTTCGTAGCCGAGTTCCTCCGCAATTTGGAGAATCTGTGCACGGGTGGACTCGCTGACATCGGAGAAACCTCCTAAGGCACGTGATACAGTCGTGACGGAAAATCCCGAACGACGGGCGATGTCTTTTAGAGTAGTGGGCATAATAAATTTGGGCCGCTTGATAAGACTTCAGGGAGATTAGCCCCTAAAGTGTTGGGTGTTGGCAAACCTGCTGATTTTACGAAAACAAAGCAAATCTGCAAGCGTCACCCAAAACAAAAAGCAACGACCATTGTGGCGACTGTGGGTCCTATCCACAGGTGTTCATACGCGCTTAATCATGCTGGTGCAACCAATTTTTCCAGATCCGGTGTAATCGCTTTGCCACTTTCTGCATCCATCCAACGAATTTTGTTCGCCGGGAAGGAAATCCAGATGCTCTGCCCCACCTCTGCTGTAAAATCAGGGTGTGTCGAGAGTTTTATGACTTCGTCGCCAACCGGAATAGTTAAGAGATTTTGTGATCCTAACGGTTCGAGAACCCGGAACTTAACTTCCAAGGCGTTCGATCTTGGCTCTAGGAACGCTTCCATATTTTCGGCACGAATGCCCAACATCACTGCTTTGCCAACATGATGGCCTAAGGCTTCTGCCATGTCCGCTCCCGGCTGAATGCTAAAGCTGCCGATTTTTGCCGTGATCTGGCCGTTTTCGCGCTCAACACGTGCCTGGAGGAAATTCATCGGTGGGTTGCCGATAAATCCGCCGACAAAAGTATCCAACGGCTTGTCGTATACCTTCGTTGGGTGGTCGCATTGAAGAATACGTCCATTTCGCATTACTGCGATACGATCCCCCATACTGAGAGCTTCAATTTGATCGTGGGTTACATAGATCGTCGTGGTCTTGAGTTCATGCAGCAGCGCCTTAAGTTCGGCGCGCATTTCCAAACGCAGCAGCGCGTCCAGGTTGCTCAACGGTTCATCCATCAGCAGGACTTTTGATTCGACTGCGATTGCGCGGGCGACCGCAACCCGCTGACGCTGTCCACCGCTCATTTGACCCGGATACCGATTCAGCATTTTTTCGATGTGCAGCAATTCGGCAGATTGTTCCACCCGTTCTTTAATCAGGGTCTTGGACGCTTTTTTCATCTTTAAGCCGAACGCGATGTTATCAAAAACGCTCATATGCGGGAAAATCGCATAGCTCTGGAACACCATCGAAATATCGCGCTCACGCGGCGGTAGATAAGTCACGTCGCGTTCACCAATACTGATGCGTCCGGAATCGACCATCCCCAAGCCTGCAACGGCCCGCAACAAGGTCGTTTTGCCACACCCGCTGGGACCTAGCAGGACCACGAATTCCTGATCATCAATATTTAGGCTCACATTGTCGACCGCGCGAAAGTCGCCAAATGTTTTTACCGCATTCTCAATAACAATCTTCGCCATGAAATGGAACCCTTATTTCGTTATTTGTCCCCACATATTGAACAAATAGCGGCGGATGAAGAACATAAAAATCATGGATGGAACTAGCATGAAGAATGCCCCCGCAAACTTAAACGGATCGCCTGACTTATCGAGCGAGAACAGAATTTGCGCTGGAAGCGTACGATTCTGCAACGTGAGCAGAATAGCGGCAAAGACCTCATTCCATGAGGTGACGAAGGCGAATATCGCGGACGCGGCAACCCCCGGCAGAACGAGCGGCACAATCACCTTTAAGAAAGCCTGGAATGGTGTACAGCCAAAAACCTTCGCGGCTTCTTCTAGCTCATAGGGGACAGTGGCAAACACACTGGAAATCACGAGGACTGAGCTGGGCATGACGAGTGCCGTGTGCAGCAGTGACAAACTGAACAAGCTGTCGTACAAACCGAGGTTGATGAAAATTACCGCCAGGGGAACCGCCAGAATGACAATCGGAAAGGCGCGAACTGCCAGAATGCCCAAGCGTATCGCATCACGTCCACGGAACACAAAGCGTGAAATAGCATAACCTGCTGGCGTAGCGATCAGGGTTGAGAACACCATTGTCAGTACCGCGACCCACAGGCTGTTCAAAGTCGATTGCAAAATACCATCTGCGTCGATGAAGAACTGCATGGTTTCTGTTGAGAACGGTATCGGCGCGAAATACAGCGGATATGCCCGCACATCCTGCGCACTGCTGAAGGCCATAGTCATGATGAGCCAGATGGGAAGCAAAATCCAGAAAGCCAGCAAGATAGCGATCAAATAGGTAGTGGCACGTCGCACGCGCCAGCGCCTGATCGCCAGACGTTGTTCAGGGTTGAGTTGGGTTATTGCAGTCACAACGCCGCCTGTTCTGATTGACTGCGTAGCGCGCGGAGATAGAAAAGCGAAATCCCTAATGAGATAAGCATGATCAAACCGGCGTACGCCGCAGCGACATTGGGATTGTTAAAACCTGCGTCGCCCTGGTTGTACCAGCGGTAGGTCTCATTAGCCAGAACAGGAATCAAGTCGCGTCCAGCAATAGCCACCACGACCGCGAACACTTGAAATGCAAGTATGGTTCGGAGTATAAGTGCAACCTGCAAACTAGGTCTGAGGATAGGCAGAATAATATGCCAGATGCGCTGCCAGAGGGTGGCGCCGAAGATTTCACCCGCTTCCATGTAGTCCCTTGGAATCCCTTGTAAACCTGATACTACGATGACCATCACAATCGATGTTGCACGCCATACTTCTGCGAGGACAATCGCCAGCATCATCCATCCGAATTTGTCGTTTCCAATAAAGATGAAGGGTGTGTCAATCAGCCCTAACCGATCAAGAAAGGAATTGAGGAATCCACGCTGGGTGAAAATCGAGTACCATACCATCCCGGCTGCTAGATCAGATATGCCGAGGGGAATGGCATAGATATAAAGGAATAGACTACTGCCCTTAATCCCTGACTGTAGGACAAGCGCCATAATAAGTGCGATAACAAACTGAATCGGAATAACAATAACGATCAATAAAAGGGTATTTCGAATAGCGCTCCAAAAGCGAAAATCGTTGAACATGCGCTCGATATGCTGCAAGGTCCAACCCTGTACGGGAACACCGCTTGTCACCCTCGCTTCAGTGGACTCCGCGCGCGACTCAACGAATAAGTAGCGTTGATTGGCCCACCCTATCACTTCATTGCGGTTGATATCAAGCCCTTGTACTTGAAACCAGTACACGGGGCGCGTCCGTCCGTTGGGTAGCACTTCGTCCTGTTGCACACGGTCAACGATTTTGACAACGACTTGCATCGCCAACGTACCACTAACCTCAGCACCCGCATCCGGACTAGCGAGTATATCCAAGTATTCATCTTCGCCACTGACTGCCAGACTAAGCGACCGCACCATCGGGTAGGCAAAGAACAAAATGAGATAGAGCAAAGTAGGAAGGACGAGCAAATACGGGGTTAAATTTACTTTTCGCATAAAAAGCCGCCCCATTCAAAAGAGCATAAGCCCTTTCTGGGGCTTATGCTCACTGAATCATTTATTAGCTAGCAGCGTCAACTGTGCAAGGTCCATCGCTGGCGGGGTCAGGCGACCAGCATGGTGCACCCGTTTCGGCGAGCAAGGTATTCAGCGTGTCACCCTCTTCTTGAAGTACGGTGGCAATGTCTTCGCCGTTGATCACTACACGTGTGAAGGCATTGCGGTAGATCTCATTGAGTTCACCGCCACGTTCTCCCAAACCAATCGGAAGGAGAGAGACAAGTGCGTTCTTGGCACCGGACGTCGCCGCGACTGCACCCGAAAGTGCGGACACACTGGCAGGCATATTGCTCGTATCAACGTCACTGATTACAGGGAAAAAACCGAGGTCGCGCATGACTGCGCTCTGTGTTTCAGGGCTCATCATGAACTTAATCAGGGCTTCTGCACCATCGGGATTGGGGGCGGTGTACGGTATAGCAAGACCGGCGATGACCGGCATATACCCTAATCCGGCTGGACCAGACGGAGCGGGGAACGCAACAAATTTCAAATCTGTATCGCCGCTGTCCATAGCATCAAAGGCTGGCTTGAGGCGCGCCATGTGGTCAAAAGCAACCCAGACTTCACCCGAAAGCAGCGGTTCGTTCATGAAGCTGTAGTTCGCCGATTCGGCATTAACCAATGGCCATAGGTCGTCACGAAGATATTCAAACATCTTGACTGCTTCGGCGCTGCGGAATTTAGTTACCATGCCACCCGTGTACGAGGGATAGATATAGCCCTCAAGGAAGCGATGGAACAGGCCAGCTACCGGGAAGCCGAGCTTGTTTTCACCGGTGGCATCCTTCATATTCTTGCCCCATGCCGCCAGCTGATCCCACGTCAGGGAATTCAGATCAGATCCTTCGGGCAGATATTGAAGCGCCTCCTCATTGGCTGCCATGACATAAGTTGCTTGCATCCAGGGCACGTAATACTGGTAATCGCTTGTGCCTAGCTTGCCCAATTCAACATACGAATCGACGATGTCATGTTCGGCATCGATGGAAGCCGTCAGGTCGCTCAAATTGAAAAGCGCATCATCCTTGGCTAAAACCGGAAAAGTTCCGTGTAACGCACCTGCCACGTCAGTTGCGCCCGTTCCCGCCTCTTTCTCGGCACGGAGCAAGTCAATCAGCGGACCTTCTTGAATGCCGACAAACAACGCATCACCGTCAAAGCCTTCGAGAATGGTTTGGATTTTGGCTGTTTCCTCAACGACATTAAACTGGGTGGACTGGAACGAGACCGCAGGTTTATCTTGGGCGTACACCACGAATACACCTAGCAAGAGACCTGTAAGGAATACAATACGAACTCCGCGCAATAATTTGACAAACATTGTGAAAAACCTCCTACATTAAACACAATCTGCTAAACAAAATTCGATCTACGTCGATGATCACCTCATTTCTGAAAACCTAGAGATAATTCCAGTCGTATTTGGCGACCAGCGGGACGCAGCCCAAGTGCGATTGTGAGACAAGACCTATGAAATCATGTCGTGTGGAGGTGCGATGTGTGGGGGCGTAATAAAGTTCTAAATTCCCAAAACATGATTTCAATAACCGTCAAGGTACGTTTTTTTACGCCAATGACGTTTCCGAAACGTTTCGATTTTCATGAATTTATAACCGAAACGTTTCTGTTTGTCAACTTGCGCCTATTTGTACTGTCAAAGGAATTCGAGATGGGATGAAGTGTCAGGATAAGCTGGGATGTGTTGACATCTCAGCGTAACCAAATGAGTTTACCGACGAAGTTTAGGAAACCGAGATAGGAACGATCCAGCTTCTCAAAGCGAGAAAAGATACGACGAAAATGCTTGATTTTGTTGATGAAACACTCCACGAGATAACGCTCTCGATACAACCATGTATCGTATTCACGCACCTCTTTGGCTCGTGGATGGGGTGGAATAACCGCTTCTGCGCCTTACTCAACCACACAATCGATAAAGTCTTGGGCAGCATAGCCACGATCCGCGATGACATGCTGAAAGTCATACCCTTTAATTAAGTCTTGTGCCTCGGTGATGTCATGGCGTTGTCCGCCATTAAGCCGAAAGCGCAAGGGATTGCCCAAGACATCCACCGTGTGATATGGATTTTGGTGGTAAAGCCCCCTCGACTGCGTCCCAGCGCTTGCTCACCACTTTTTTGTGCGCCTGCCGCACAGGCATGGGCACGCACAATGCTGCTATCAATCATCCCATGCTCTATGTCCGGGTCTTGGGCAAAGTAGACCATCATCCGCTCCCAAACGCCATGCTCACACCAGCGCACGAACCGTTTGTAAATGGTGTTCCACTTCCCGTATGCTGTGGGAGTAAGCGCTATTGAGAACCTCTGCGGCTCACCCATTTCACTGCTTCGACGAAGTTGCGACAAGCCTTTTCGTCTTTTCTGACATAGGCATTCGGGTCTTGCAAAAGAAAGTCCCGTATCTTTATCCATTGCCTATCAGTTAGTTTCACATCTGTCATCAGACTATTTTACGGATTTTTCTCAAATGTCAACACAACCTAAAGTCCGACACATGGCCGAGGCCATCCAATATCGCGCGGTGCAAGCCATTTAAGTAGCCTGCTTGAATTTAGCGAACGAATAGGATAAATTCGCAACCGACTCGGCTGTGCCTTTCGTACGCTGGTTTCCCGTATACTCAGATACGCAACCATCCTTCAACCATCTGTAAGCCTTCTCGCAGTTCGTCGGTTGGGTCATGATCTACAGCATGAATTTCTATACTAATATCGCCTGTAAATCCAAGAGTTTTTAATGTACTAACGCACCGTGCAATATCGACCACGCCTTTCCCGTATCCACAATTGACATGGTCCGGACCGGCTAGCACGTCTTTGAGATGAACATGCAACAAATGATCTTTCAAGTCTATGATAGCCTGAGCTGCGTCATAACCCTGCGTGCTGTACCACCCCGTATCAATCGCCGTACCAATCAAGCCGCCTTCCCCACTCCCGATTTTGTCGAGCATTTCTGTTGGGTCGCGTTCGGGATGATTTTCAATTGCCAGTTTCAAATTGTTGTCGCGCAATTTATTAACAACATAATTGCGGTCCGTAAACAAGAGCGGTAAGGTACCGCTCAAAAGCGAAGTACCCACACCTACTGCCATACGGCAGGCATTATCGAACTCCACCTGCGTCGCACCAAATTCTCCACCTAGACTGGTAACTTGCATTCCCCGTTTCTGCAACATGTCACCCGCAAGGCTAATGTGGTCAGATGTAGCCCATGCCCAATTTAATTGACCTGCTGTCCAAACATCAACTTTGGTGAATCCGAGTGCGGCTATTCCTGTCAGCATTGCATCAAATCGCTCGGCAAAAGTATCAATCGGCTGATAATACTGATTTACGGCCAGCACGCTCTTCTCCCAATCAGCTTGATACTGTGCCTGCTTGCCAACCAGATTCGAGCAATTGAACGATATTGGATTCAAGATTCTTGTACTGCCTCTCCACTTAGCCCGTCAGGCTGAAATTTAGCGAAAATTCGCTGTAGCCAAAGAATATCATTTCGGGCATCAGCCACCGTCGTTAGAGGCGTTACATCATTCACCACACAATGATGGAAAGCGAGGAGTTCCTGACAAAATGCCTCTTCATACGACGCAAGAATCCGCTTTTCATATGCCACCCCTTCGTCCATGCCCTGAAAAACAATCGGGGTAGGAAAGTGGCGCAAATAGGGGGATGGAAATTGAATGCGAAGGCGATTACTAGATGACATCAGTGCAATTTCTTCGAAGTAGTCACGTAGCTTCTCCAAAAAAGTCCACGTGAATACAACCCGCGTACGTTCGCCATAACGCAGCACAGATGTGATCGAAGGTTCTCTTTCATTTGTCGGCCATATTTCAGTTGAGAGCACCTCGTCAGGTTCGCCCAACAGACCGCGTAAAGCATTCATGTCATGCACCATGCTGCCCAGCAAAATATTGCCGTACACATTGCGTAAACTTGATGGCCGCACCGCGCCTATTGCTTCGTCATAAAGTTGTTCCTGCTCTCTTGAAAGACGCGCCAATACCTCACCCGGAATATCATCAAAACGCAATATTCCATGAATACTCAAATAATCGTCTTCAGCTGGATGCAGCGTATTGATTTGCGCGTAGCGTATATCCTGCATCCCTTCGAGCAACTGCTGCGCTTTCCGGTAACCCGGATCATAGCGCTTCATGTACGCCACCATAACCTTTACACCGGCTCGTGCAACTGCTTCGGCAATCAAATCCGCTTCCCGAAGGGTGAAACACAATGGCTTCTCGACCAAAACATGCTTGCCCGCTCTAACTGCCGCCAGAACTTGTGGCGCATGCGTTCCGCCGCTAAGAACCAACACTACGTCCAAGTCCTGCTTTACAAGGTCTTGGTACGCAGTAAATTGTCGTTCCGGACCAACGTTGTAAAGGCTGCCAATGGCCTTCAATAAGCCCGGTGACAAATCACTTATCGCGGATATGTGGAATTTTCCCGGCATGCTCCGCAAGAACGGCAGATGCATCATTTGTGCAATTCCGCCGCAGCCGATGACACCAACCTTCAGCACCCGTGTAGTCGTCATGAAGCCGGCCTTTCGTTCCCCGTGGCGGGGCAATTTATTGTGTTAAATAGTTCACTTCAACGGGAGCATTTTGGTCTTGATAGATCAGATAGCGCATGGGGACCAGTGAAATAGTATCCCCTTCGTTCAAATTCACCGACTTGGACACGAATATTTTCAGGTCGCCAATTTGCGGTACATCCACCAACACCTTGCGGTAATGACCGAGATCCATTACCTGATCAATACGTGCTTTCCAGGGCGTATTCGTCCCCACATCCGTATCAGAAACGATAACTAAATCTTCGGGCCGCAGTGCAACCGTTACGTCACCCCCCGCTGCCATTCCATTCGGTAGTGCAAGAGACTTGTCGCCAAACCGCAGTTTGTTGTCCTGCGCATCAGCTTTCAACAAGTTCATCGCACCGATAAAGTCAGCAACGAACAAACTCTGAGGATTGGAATAAATAGTGCTGGGGTGATCTAACTGCTCAATCGTGCCACCGTTCATAACAGCGATCCGATCAGCAAGTGATAGCGCCTCTTCTTGATCATGTGTCACAAAAATAGCTGTTATCTTCAAACGCCGCTGAATGCGCTTTAATTCCTCGCGCAGCCGTATCCGTAAAATAGCATCCAGACTCGAAAATGGCTCATCCAATAGCAGAATTTTCGGCTCAAGCACGATGGCACGCGCTAATGCTACGCGCTGCTGCTGCCCGCCGGAAAGCTGTGCTGGATAGCGGCTTTCATAACCGGAAAGGCCGACCAACGTCAATGAATCACTCACTTTCTGCCGAATCACTGCCCCTGATAACTTGCGTAAACCCAACCCGAAAGCGATGTTGTCGTATACAGTCATATGCGGCCAAAGCGTGTACTTTTGAAAGACCATTGCCGTCGGGCGCTTGTTGGCGGGTAAAAATGCAATTGATTCATGATCAATCTGTATATCGCCAGCAGTCTGAGCTTCAAAACCCGCGATCATACGCAGCATTGTGGATTTACCGCAGCCAGAAGGCCCCAAAATGCACATGAACTCGCTGTCTTTTACAGTGAGCGTGACATCATCTACCGCCTTGACGCTTCCAAATTGCTTAGTTAATTGAACAATATCTAGAGTTGCCATAAATCACACCCCAAAACCTGCTGTTAGGTAGCCACCACGTAGGAGACGCTGTGCCATAAGCAGCAACAGCAGTGAGGGTAACCACAATACAAAAGAAACAATTGCACCATATTGAACGACAAGCTGACTGTTAATGAGGGAATACATAAGCACAGGCATCGTGACAACCCGCGGCAGACCGACAATCAGTGCGCCCTGCGCCTCATAAAATGTGTTCACAAATGTGAGTAATACAGCTGCGCTCAAAGCGGGCATAACCATAGGAAGCGTAATCTGTATAAATACACGAATGGGTGACGCCCCCACATCTAGAGCGGCTTCCTCAAGTGAACGATCCACTCCTTGGAAGGCCGCTGTAGGTATCCATATCATCAGTAGAAGTGTATTCACAAGCTGAATTAGGATAACGCCTGGTACGGTCCCAATGAGGTTCAAACGAAAGAATATCACCGCAATACTGACATATAAACCAAAACGCGGAAAGGCATTAGTTGCCAGAAATGACAGCAGTAACAGTTGCCGCCCCCTAAACCGCATACGAGCAAAAGCATATGATGCCGGTATACAAATAAGCGCCGAAAGTCCGGTAACTGTCAATGCCAGAATAATGCTAAATGGTAGAGCAGACGCAATGTCAGCCCGTGAGAAAGTCTCATGCCAGTAGCTCAAGCCAAATTGAGTGGGAACGAGTGACGGGTATTTCCATTTTTCCGCAAAGGCCCACAATACAACAGAATAGAGCGGGCCAAGAATAACTAAAATCAAGAAGACTAGCGCGATAAGGCCAAATCCATCGCGTCGCATCATAACTACAAAACTGTGGCGTGAACGATCCCAAAAAGTACCCGGTATTGGAGGATTTATTGTAGTCACGTCGCGTCCTCCTGTTGTATGCGTTGTTTGGCTACCGTTCTTACATACAGCAGTCCAACCATCGAACAAATAATAAACGTAATGACTGCTTGTGTTTCGGCTTCGTCAGGGCGGCGGTATTGACCAAAAGTCTGCTGCATATAAACGCCCATCATTTGCGGAGCAGCCGGGCCTAACAAATACGGCACAGTGTAACTACCAAAAATACCAAGAAAATTCAGCGAAAACACAATCAGCAGCGGACGAATAATCAGCGGAAGGATAATCTTACGGAAGATTGTCCAGTTCCCTGCGCCCACATCTTGCGCGCTCTCAATCAGTGAGTCACTAATCTGGCCCAGCCCAGCGGTGAGTACTAGAACCGTAAACGGAATAGATTCCCATACCAGCCCGATGACTATTGCCTCTGGCTTCAGGTATGGCGTTCGGTATCCGGTAACACCGACTATATTCAAAACACTTTCCAGAGTGCCGCGTGTGCCGAGAAATCGTATCAGTGCGTAACACAAAATGATGCCGGGCACAAAAAGTGGAAACAACACTAGAACTTGTACAAGGCCCGCAACTCGTCCCTTTGCAAAGCGGAGATATAACGAAAGCGGGAAACACACCAGAAATATTGTGAACAGTGTCAGCAAAACAATTTGAAACGTAAACAGCAAGTTTGAGACACTGATTGAGTCACTAAAAAATGCTGTATAACGCGACAATGAAAATCCCGATTCTCCATTAACATCCACAAGTAACGTACGGATAATCGATTGCAGCGCGGGAACAAAGATTAGCAACCCCATTAGAAGAAGCGGGGGTGCTATCATGACATATGGTAAGAGTGAGCCACGAAACCATTGGCGGGGAGAAGAATTATTTTTGGGTAGTGTGGTCATAAATTATCGTTTTATAGAAATCAAAGCTAACCGAATTGAATTGATGGTCGATTTAAACAGGCTACCAATCCGGGAATGTGGCCTTGCAGTCACACTCCCGGAAGCAAATTAGATGATTAGCTTATCGGATACTAGCTATTTGGATCGATGTTCGTAGCTACGTTCTTGTACCAACCTTCAACCATCGCTGCGCCATATGCTCCACCCGGCCATGTTGGGACTGTATCAGTAATCACATCAGTGAACTGAGACTGAAGTTCTTCAGGAAGATCAGACCACGAAATAGCCGGGAACCCGCCAACTACGTTCACGACTGATTCCTGCATCGCTGGCGACAAAACAAAGTTAGCAAGCGCCAATGCACCTTCTTGGTTGGTTGAGTTGGATGGAATTCCAGAGTAAGCATAACCACCCGTAAACGGCAAATCTTGAAGCTGCGCCAACTTGGTTCCTTCGGGGAGAAGTTCTTTGTGAATGGCTTGAAGTGCCTGATCTGACCATGCAGTGATCATATTGACAGAGCCATTGGCGAACAGTTCCAAAACAGGTGTATTACCAGCGGGATAGGCACCTTCTTCGTAAACATCCGAATGAATGCTGCTCAGTAATTCCCATGCCTTCGGGAACTGGTCAATTAGCTCTTGCTTCGATTCGCCGGCCACGAACAATGACGGATCCTTACCCGTAACTTCAAAAATCGCGCGTGTAACCATCGCCGCGCCGCTGCCACCTTTATCTGGGCGATTGTATACGAACTGGCCGGGATGAGCTTTGATCCACTCAATCAGCTCGGCATAGGTGGTCGGAACTTCGTCTGCGCTCACAAATTCGCTGTTGTAAGCCAACAGAACCTGCGAACCACGGTATGGTATTTCCTGCGGCAACCGGTCAGTAGCGTCGATGACATTGGCAATATTGGGCACATTGTCCTCAGTGATTTCGAGGAACAATTTCTGATCAACCCATTCCTTCACCTCATCAACACGAACTGTCTCGAAATAATCTACTTGCGGGTCATCACCTGTGGTCAATGCTGCCAGAGCACGGTTAGCAATATCAGAATTACCACCGCCTACACCACGTACAATGGTCAGCACAACCTTGTATTCCGGATGCTCGGCTTCAAAAGCGGGGATTACTGAATTAGTCCACCAATCGCTGATGTTTGTATCCGAGTCGGTGTAAACAAAAATTTCCTTCGGCGAATCTTGCGCGACTACGCTTGCCGCCGTCGCTACTAACAAAACTAAACTGACCAAGAAAACTCTAAAAAAACGCATTACAGCCTCCTATTTAGTTGCGATGCGCAGCAGTATTCCGCACATCAGTTAAAAAAAGCAGACAGTTTTCTTTAATCTTCATGGAAGATTTGTTAAGAATACATTAAATGATTTTTTCTTGCAAACACCTGTTCAGCGCAAATTGGTCTTAAGCGATACAATAGCCGCGTCTTTATTTCTGCATATTGAGGAGCATTGTGTCGTGGCATTTCAGATTGTCCATCATATGGCGGCGCTTGATGCCTCGCCCAATCCACCGAACGCGCTGCGTGGTATCGAAATGTGTTTGCAGGCAGACGCAGCAATCGTTGAAGTAGATATTACGCCTCTTGCAGGCAGCGATTTTCTGCTTGTGCACGATCCCGATCTTGAGTCCGAAACAGATGGGACGGGCAAAGTCGGCGACTGTACACCCGAACGCGCCAAAACCTTTCACATTAAGCAGCGCGGGATCGTAACCACTCACCCACCTGCTTTATTAAGTGAGGTGGTAGCACTTTATCAGTCGAACCCCGGCCGCACGCGCCTTCAGTTGGACTACAAAGCAGTGTATCCTTCAACAGATAACGAATACCTTAAACGACTTATTCGCCTCGTCGAGCCGCTCGGTGATCGGGTAATTGTGAGCAGCGGAGCGGACTGGCATTTACGGCACATGAGAGATTTGGCATCGTGGCTCGATATTGGATTCGATATCGGCTTTTATCTAGACTGGCGCGACCCGTCTTGGAAAGTCGATCCCAATAACCCACCTTACCAACGTGGAGCATACGACTACCACGACGACCATCTTTTTGCCAGAACTCAGTCACTTCCAACTGCAGCCTACCTAAAGGAGCGTTGTGAGTTTCTGCTTTGTCAGGTTCCGTTTGCGAGCGTCTGGTATGTTAGTCACTATCTATTGGCGCGCTGTTTGGAAGATGGCTTTAACATGGCGGAATGGCTTCACCAGCACAATGTGAAACTCGACGCTTGGACGCTGGACGCCGACAATCCGCGGGCGGTCGCCAATGCGGGCCGTTTGCTCAAGGCCGGCGTTGACCTATTTACAACCAATACGCCCGCTGCTATGGCCGATCTTCTCAAAGGAATCCCTTAATGCGCTTGCATATCATCCGCCATGCCGATCCGGATTATGAAAATGATACGCTGACACCGGCAGGGAAACAGGAAGCCGCTGCCCTTGCCAAACGTCTGGCATCGTACCGTTTGGACAGCATCTTTTCGTCACCTATGCCACGTGCCCATATGACGGCGCAATACACAGCAGACCTGCTCAAACTACCTGTCATTATCGAACCCTGGGCGATTGAAGTTCAGGGTTGGAGCTACGACCCCATTGTTGAAGATGGTGAAGCCATCCCCGTTTGGGACATTCCGGGCGAAATTCTGCGCGCCAACCCGGCCTACTTTGATTTAGAGCGTTGGTGCTACACGCCCCCACTGGACTCGCAGCGCATCCGCGACGATTACGCTGCCCTGAGTGCCGCCGTAGACAGATTGGTCGCCCGCTATGGCTATCAACGTGAAGGCCGTCGCTACCGTATAACCGAACATAACCAACAACAAATTGCTCTGTTCTGTCACAACGGTACGGCACTGGCAGCACTGGCGCACCTCCTGTGCGCCCCGCCACCACTGATCTGGTGCAGCTTCTGGCATGCGCCCAGCGCAGTAACCACCATTCTATTTGAGGAGCGCGGGGACGAATGGGCGGTTCCCCGTGCTATTTCTGTGGGCGATGTCTCGCATTTGTACGAGGCCCGCTTGCCCGTACAGCCACGTGGCATTCGTGGCAATTATTATTAATGTCCGCGTGCACACATAAACGAATAAAACTGTCCTTAATCCCCTCGTCGCAGCTTGCGGTAATTCACCCCAAGAAATTCGAGCCGTGCCTGTTGCTGAGACATCCGGATGAAAAAGTCTTCGAAGTTGCGCTCGGTGGGGTATGACCACAAGATTTCCGCCAGTGCCGCTGCTCGTGGATAAACCATATACTCGACCTGCGCACCGCTGGGCAAATACTCCGACCACACATTGCCCTGCCCACCCAGCACGTGATGGGCTTTGGCCGGATCAATATCGAGCGGGATCGGTTGGTATTGGTAAACCCGTTCCAACGGCAGATACTCGCCTATAGCCGCAGGTTCGTTGTCGGTATCTTCTGATTGGTAATAATCCAAATAGCAGTGAGTTGTAGGGGTCATGACCACATCATGCCCGGCATTTGCGGCATCAATCCCACCCTGGCTCCCCCGCCAGCTCATGACCGTAGCATTGGGCGCTAGTCCGCCTTCTAATATTTCATCCCATCCGATCAGCCGCCGCCCATGAGCATTCAGCCACTTTTCCATTCGTTGGATAAAGTAACTTTGTAGTTCATGCTCATCCGCCAAACCTTCCGCTTTAATGCGTGCTTGACAATGAGGACAGTTTTCCCAGCGCTCTTTCGGGCATTCATCCCCGCCAACGTGAATAAACTCGCTGGGGAACAATTCCAGCACTTCGGTCAGTACATCTTCAAGGAAGGCGAAGACCTCTTCTTTTCCCGCACAAAAGACATCATCTGCAATACCCCACTTCGTCCATGGCGCATAGCCAGAACCCACGCATCCCAATTCCGGATAGCTTGCCAGCGCCGCCAGCGCATGACCGGGCATCTCGATTTCCGGCACGATGATGATGCTGCGGGCAGCAGCATAAGCCACTACCTCACGGATTTCATCTTGCGTATAAAATCCGTTGTAAGGTTTTCCGTCGCCCTGATGGCGGTTTGCCGGAATGGGGGTTTCGCTGCGCTGGGAGCCGATTTCGGTCAATTTGGGATACTGTTTGATTTCGATTCGCCATCCCTGATCGTCCGTTAGATGCCAATGAAACACGTTGAACTTGTAGAGCGCCATCACATCAATAAACTTCTTGACAACATTCACGTCAAAAAAGTGCCGCGCCACGTCCAGATGAAGACCACGCCAGCCAAAGCGCGGTGCGTCTTCAATCGTCAGCGCAGGTATCGCCCATGTCACCCCATGAACGGCTTGGCGGCTTTCGATCTCCACCGGAAGCAGCTGGCGCACAGTCTGTAAGCCCCGAAACAAGCCGGACTGATTGCCCGCCTCCAACGTCAGGCAGCCTTCCTCAACATGCAGTTGGTAACTTTCTTCCGGATACCCATCGCGCAAAAGTAACTGTAAACTGCCCGCCCCTTCAGCAACCACAGGCAGATGAAATCCGGTTGGTGCGCGCAAAAGTTCACCAAGTAACTCGGCAACAGGCACAGCGTCACCCACCGCTACAATGACAGTTTGGTTCGTAATGTGGAACGCTCCCTCACCAGCACGGACAGATTGTGGTTTTGGAACAAGGGCAAGTGTATTCATGAAATTCCTTTTGAGCGTAGCATAATAATATCCGCGATGATCTTACGCGGATTGAAAACAAAACCTGATTACCGAAGGGCGTTACGATGCTCCGTTTAGATAAACTTCGCGATATAGGCGTACTGCATGCCGCAGCGGTTCCTTATAATACTCTTCTGGCGTGATATCTAGCATAACAATGCGTTGGGCGGGCTGTACGGTCGGTTTAGTGGCAGCAAAAGCCTTGATGACTTCAGCGTGCGGCTTGAGCGAACCGTCTGGCCGCACCAGACCGAAAAAGCGCTCATGTTTTGCGCCCGTATCTTCGCACGGCGTGTCTGTCCCACAACTCAGGAATGTAATCGGCGAAGCACCATGTCATCGCGCCAGTCGCCCCGACTTCCACCAGCTTGGGAGCACCGCTTCCATATACTCAGCCAGCGCCTCGTCAGATGCCATAAACTGCCTCTTATGATTGCCATACGCTTCCCACTCCCAATATTGGGATGCACCGTTGTCAGGCGCAGTGCAGCCACCGAATTCTTCCATGAGCGTGGGTTTACCGCACAGCGCACTTACGAGAGCACAGGTATAAGGTACGAAATCGGTGTCGAGGTCTGCGCGCGACCATCCGGCAGCATACATCGGGTAGCTGTGCATCACGGCTACATCTGTTTCGGCAAAAATCTCACTGATCCACAGCCCGTTATCATCTACGAGGCTGGCAGCATGCAGACCGCAAGTGACAGGGTGCTTAGGATCAATACTCTTGATCAACCCTACCATTTCACGCACCCACGCCCGCCCGCTGTGATGGTCATTCGGGATAGCGAACAAATCCATTTCATTGCCCAAGATTCCACATCCATATCGCCGGGTGATCTTTCAAACGGCCCACCACCGTACTCAGCAAAAAGTCGCTCGGCCTCCAATGCCACCGGGTCGTGGTACATATTGCGGTAGCCGCCACGAACGACCTTCCCTCCGCTCACCACTTGCCGAACATGTTTCGACGGAATGGGAGCGCTCCCATCTAACAACCATCCGGGAGACCAGTTCGGGCCGCTCATGTGTCCGGTGAAGAATGTGACATCTAGCTTCAACCCATTTTCGTTAGCGATGTTCGCTACTATCTCAAGGTTACTCAGGCATTCCGGCGACACTGTATCAGGGGTGGGTTGGAAATCATCCCACAGCAAAAATATCCGCACCACATTCAGCCCAATATCGCGAATAATGGCGAATTCCTCGCGTACCTCGCTGGCATCAAAATCTGACCACCAGTACATTGCCTTTTTCCGCGGCCAATAATTAACACCCAAAACAAACGGTTCTGACATATTAGCTCCACTTCCCGTCATTACTTGCTTAAATGCGCCTACACCGTCAGCAGGCCGGCTACAGCCACTCTCAGGTAAATAGCGAACCTTACTATGACATTTTTTGCCACTTTGTAGGCACGCAAATCACTTGACATTAAACAATTTTTCATATGAAACAATGAACATTGTTTCTACGCCTGATACACTTCAAAAATTACAGATTGCCGGTGATACCACTGCCTTTGAACCGGCGGGAGATCAACCGCAGCGCGAGGCACGCCCGAAGCGCCTTCCTCATGACCTTCCGTGCGTCACCGAAGTTGCCACGCCCAAGGGCTGAAAGCCGTCATGAAAACCCATGATGACCACCGCCTGCGAGCGTAATTGCAATTACTGCCCCTTCCGTGCGGGGCGCGGCAAAATGCAGCGTGTCACCTTCAAGCCGGACGAAATGGCTGCGTCCTTTGACCAATTGCAGCGTGCCAAAATAGTGGATGGGCTATTCTTATCGTCCGGTATCATCAAAGGCAGTGTAACCACACAGGATAAAAGTACCCCTTGATACAGTCGAAATTGTACGCAAGAAATATCAATATCGCGGTTACGTTCATCTGAAGATCATGCCCGGTGTCGAATATGATCAGCTCAAGCGCGCCATGCAGCTTGCCAACCGCGTGTCCATTAACCTTGAAGGCCCAAATCAAGAACGATTAAACGCCTTAGCACCTAAGAAGAATTTCAACCAAGAACTATTACAAATGCTCGGCTGGGCGCATCAGATACGCCAAACCGGAGTTCAGGCCAGCAGTGTCACTCAGTTCGTAGTTGGGGCGGTTGGTGATACTGATGTAGAACTGCTCTCACTAAGTGAAAAGCTGTACACTCAGATGGGCTTAGCCCGTGCCTACTATTCGGCTTTTAACCCTGTTGTGGATACACCGCTGGAAAACATGCCATCTACCCTGCCAATACGCGAATTTCGCCTATACCAGTCCAGTTTTCTATTACGCGATTACGGCTGGAGCGTAGAAGAACTGCCCTTTGAAGGCGCTGGAAACTTGCGCTTGGACGTGGATCCTAAGAAAGCATGGGCCGAAGCCCACCTTCGCCATGCCCCGCTCGAAGTCATGCACGCCACCCGCAGTGACCTTATGCGAATACCCGGTATTGGCCCCAAAGGTGCGGATAGCATCATCAAGGGTCGTCGTAGCGGTCGCTTGACCGACTTAATCCATTTGCGAGGGCTGGGCATCCACGCTCCCGAACAAGCCGCGCCCTATATCTTGCTTGACGGCCATCGGCCGGCCGTCCAAATGGAGTTGTTTTAATAATGTATAACAGCTTGATTGCAACCATTACAATTTTGCAGCGCCACACTCCCGTATTCCCGCTGAAATGGCGCAAACTGTCAAATCGGCAATCATGAGCGAGCCAACCGCGGCGCTCGGCAGCCACAGCCGAACTTTCCGGTTGGCAATGACATCATTGCAGCGACACTAGGCGCGCTTCCCGCCACACAGTGCAGCGGCAATTCTGCCATAACTGTCACACAGGTAAACCTGCTCGCATAAGTTTACTTTCAATCTGGTCCCGCGTATCCCGCATCGAGAGTTCTAAGTAAGGCAGGCCCAGCCACGCATTCATGAGACCGAACAGCACGCCTGTCACTACCCGGAAAGCAGGTAGCGTTTCACGCGGAGGCCACAAATTAAACGGTGGATATCCCAGTAGCTGGCTCATGCCGTCCAGTGCAATGGGCATAAGTCCCAGCAGCACATAAATCCATAGAGGTACTGGCCGCAATCGTCGCCGAACGTTCGGGATGCTGTAAATAATTGCGCCGACAGTAAGTGCCCAGTAGATTCCAATGTCGCGAGCGCACAGCGTCATTTTGTAGCCCATCTGGTCATTTCCTACGAATTCTCTCGCTGCGCCCTGGAAACCGCCCGTAAATGCGTAAATATCACCCACTATGCCCCACGGCACGCCTAGATTTCGATCCGGCGCAAATTCAGGCAGTTGTTCTGCATATGCCTCGAAAGGTTTGAGTGGACTTCCCGTGTTGTAACGGGGATAAAAAGGCTGTTCTCCAAATAGAAATACTGAACGAAAAGCGAACTGATGGCACATCGGGCTATACATCGTGTACAAAATCTTGGCTACGCCCGTTACCCCTAATTTCATGAGCGTTGGAGCAATCACCGGTAGTGTCGAATAGGTGATTAACAAGAACAGAACTACCCGCAGCCAGTGACGGCTCAAACCCAGGACAAATCTATTTAACCGGACCGCAGTTTTCTTTTCGCCGGAGGAGGCAGACGTCATATTTTCACCCATCACTAATGAGCATCAAATCAAGTCTACACGTTTGGAAAGAACGGCGCTATTGCGGCTTCCAGGGCTTCCCTAGTTGTCGGGCCATAAACAATATATGCTATGATGCCGTCCGGTGAAATTACGTATGTTGAAGGTTGCCCCCGGAGTTGGTACACAGCAGCTACTGATTGTGTTTGATCCAGCAATATATCAAAAGTCAGGTCGAACTCATTGACCCACTGTTGCGCTACGGAACTCGGTTCGCCCAGATTCACAGCCAGAAGCCGCAAACCCTGCGACTGATACTGCTGGTATAAAGCCTGTAAATCGGGCATTTCAACTTTGCAGGGTTCACACCACGTCGCCCAGAAATTAACGATGACTGCCCTACCCCGCAAATCCCCCAAATGCACAGTAACATCACCAAGTGTTGTCAAGCTAAACGGCGGCGCGAAGGCATTGAGTTCAGGGGCAACGCGCTGACCACTTTCAATATAGCCTGTGTAGGTCGCCCGTTCCGGCAAACCACTATGGAGAACAATAAAAAGGGCCGCGCCCCAACAGGTAGCAGCCCCCAAAAGCAATAAAAGTCGCTTCCAAATCCTCACAGCTCAGGCCGTCAGTGCACGGTTCACCAGCTCGTCAATTTGGTCAGCCGTTAGTGGCCCAAACTGGCGTGCAACAATTACACCTTCACGATCAAGGACGAAGGTACTGGGATAACTCACGATAGCGTAAGCCTTTTGAATGGTGCCCGATTCGTCCATCACCAACGGAAACGTAAGCTGCATCTGTTTGCGAAACTCACGAACTGCCTCCGTCGTTTCAACGTTATTCACAGCCAGCACTGTAAATCCCTTATCCCCATTTTCGGCGTAAGCGCTCTGGAACTCAGGCATTTCGATTTTGCACGGCCCACACCAAGTCGCCCAGAAATTAAGGACAACGACCTGCCCACGCAGATCGGACAGTTTCACTGGCTTTCCATCGTCAAGAACAGAATTGAAATTGGGCGCTAGGTCACCCACATTCAGTCCAACAGTAAGTTCATTACTTGCGTTAGCTGCTGCCCCGCTTATACTGTTAAGGGCTGCTTCTTGGGTAGGTGCAATTGTGGGAACCGGAACGCTCGTGGGTTCAAGCATTGACCCAACAACTTGCTCCTCCAGTTGAACCGAAAAATCAGCAAATTGCCCGGCTAGATTCTGGCTCAAACTTTGCAGCTGCCCTGTTGCCACCAAAACACCAACCAGAACTAAAAACGCCCCGCTCACAAGTTCAATTTGTGCATGTGTTTTTGCAGTCGGCGGAGCGCCCCTTGTGCACTGTCCAGAAGTAACGCGGTCAAAATAAGGGAACACCCAATCCGAGCGAGTAGATTGCCAACATTGGTCCTGCGCGTACCACATCGCCCGTATTGGCAGCCATCGTCAGTACAGCTCCGTATACAGGGCCAATACAGGGTGTCCAGCCAGCCGAAAAAAATAACACCCATAAGTGCTGATCCAGAGTAACCTTGCCCACCGGCTGGAGCAGCCATTTGACGGCGTGTGTCGGCATAAAACAGCGACTGCAAACGTGTGATCACATCCGTCCAGAATTTTTGCGATGCGGTAAAAGCGCCTCCCAAAAACAACCAGAGAATGTAAACAACGATCAAAACAATGGCAATCAAGGCTGTCCAATTGAGTTTCGAAGTAACACCGGCTGTCGTTTCAAGATTGGTATAAAGTGACGGAACAAGATTTCAGTAAATCCCCACATAATGAAAGCCGCAACAAAAAGAGCCATTACGACTGTTACCAACGGATTCGCAAGAATGCTGCCTTTTGCCAAGAGCCAGTTAAAAAACCGCGGCATCACACCCATAAAATGCAAACCGAAGAAAATGATCAATACACCTCCAAGGCGACCAATGATGCCTGTCACGAGGTTGATATTGCTTCCCCCAATCTGCTGAACAAGTGCGGTCGAAAGCAGACCAATCGTCACAAACACAAATGTGAACCCCAGCACGAAAAAGACACCATGCAGAGCCGTACTAAACCGTGTACTAGTCGAAGGACGCATTGCAATTTGCCCACCGCCTGCTCCCGTTGCCACTTGCGTAGCTACAGTATTTGTCACGCGTCCGCCCATATAGCCAATATAGGCCGGTACAAGTGGGAGCACACAAGGTGAAACAAATGAAATAAGTCCTGCAACAAACAAGATACCGAATGTTAGATTGTCCGGGTTCACGGAACATCCTTTCACAAACAGCGAACTATCGTAGTCTAACAATAGACCCCGAATCTTGCTTGATTATTACATGAGAGTATGGGGTGGTTGCAAGAAAGAACGGCTAACCAACAACTACTTGATGACAACTGGCACACCAGAACTATGCCATTCGTACAACCATCGCGCGACGGCTACCGGAAGTTGTAAAGCGGGTCCGGGTACACCTTGCCCAAAACGATTGTGCCAGTATGCTCCACTTATCTCATACTTTTCTGATAACCGTATCCGCCACGGCAAACCATGATAGTTTGGATCGCCATTCCAGTACCCACCACCCGGTGACAAGCGTTCTGACGGGTACAGACCACCCGCTATCTCCATCCCGGCTGCATAGGCTGCTTTTAGGATCGGTTTACCATTCTCATAGGCTGTTAGCGTATGTGTCGGCTGTTCAACGATGATGAGACGCTCAGCATCAGAGTCAGGTTCCATGACAATTTTTTGCCATTGTGTAGCCTGAGTCCAACCGAGTATATATCCGCCAGCGTCCGCCACCGCATACCAACCGTAAGGCTCACCGGGCAGCCCGTCCACTACCTGCATGACACCACCATGTCCAATTCGTGTCGCAAGAGGCGCGTTCGCTGCACAATAACTGCGTACCGAAGCCGCTGGCCCAATCACCTCTGCCCAGAATGGATATTGCGTTTCAAAACGATGTTCCCCATTCTGGTCGGGGTTCATTGGCTGTATGGAATCTCTTTGCACAAACCCGCCTGCAACCTGATACCATTCTCCTCTGCTTTCAGAGAACTCTATGGCACTGTCCGGCCAGATGTGGCTTACAATTGGCGCGTCCTGACCACGGTACTGATAAACCGGTAATGCCGTCAGTGCTCGCCCGCGGTGTAAAGATATATCGAATGCTGGCAGAAATGCCAACATAGGACGTAGGGATGTGGCGGCCAAACTTGCCCCCACCCATTTCAGGAATGTTCGTCTGGAATATTTCACGAATTGACACCCTCAAGTGGCGGTAAAACACGGATTACAATCGAATGGATACCGGAGGAAAGACTGTTTCCAGTTGGAGAAGGAAGATCAGTCTGCGTGCAACCATCACTGTCTGTTGCACGCACCTTAACGGCATAGTCTCCGGGCACAGATGGACGCCAATTAATTTCCCACTCAGTCCAACTACCGCGTGGAGCGCGTGCCAAACTTGCGGGCATCCAATCTGCGTCATCAATACTCAGTTCGACCCGTGTGATTGATCGGCGACCTGCATATGCCACACCCGAAAATCGTACATCATTTTGTAATGACTGCATGTGATGTGGAGCAACGATGTGGGACGTGGTCTGCACTTCATCTACTATCGAAGAAGTATCTATGACCGGTAATTGCGATAACTCAATCTTTCGTATCCAGCGCGGCATTCTATGACTATAAATTCCGGGTATCACCAACCGTAGTGGAAATCCTTCATTTAAAGACAAATCCTCTCCGTCCACGGCATAAGCCAGAATACCTTCCTGCGCGAGGTCTAGCGGCAAAACAGTTTCGTAACCGTCAGCAGCTATAGCGCGAACACTCAAGACTTCCGAATCAATTTGTGCCTGCGTCAGCAGTGATCCTAGCGACACGCCTGTCCACACAGCTTGCCGCATCCGGGGCAAACGAACCGAATTACGCTTACAAAATATAGCAATGGGTGCTTCAAATTTTGGAAAGCTTTTCAGGGACGGCAAACTCAAGCTGAGGGGATGAGCCACTCTGCCAGTTATGTCCAATTTCCATGTATCCGTGCGGGAAACAACAGGACGATTTCGAGTATTTCCACAGTGCATGAACAGATCCCAACTACGTTAATAGAACTATGGCATTATAGTCGCAACTCGCATATGCGCGAAAGTCGTACACGCTAAGCATAGCATGAGAAATAAAAAAGCTGCCTAGCATCTAGGCAGCCCGATAGCAACTGATTAGAGAAATTTACTAACGACGGGCAACCGCCGCTTCTACACACTTCGCACCGGTTGCACCTACAATAGTGCCGTGCCGCACACCAGCAGGAATTTCTACCCGATCACCTGGGCGTAAATTCATACGCTGGTTCGAGTCAGGAAGTGTAATTTCCACCACCCCTTCAACAACATACAATACCTTGTCATAACCGTGACTGCGTACACCGTAGCGGTGGTTCGGCATATTCGACCACATGTACGGGCGAAGGCCCTCTTTCTTCATCTCACGTGTTATTACAGAAAAGGTGGGGTGTTGGCTACCATGCCATCGAATGACACGGATTGAAGACTGCTTGATACTCATGAATACTGCTTGACCTTTCGAAAACACACAACTTGAGCCACTGTCAGATGGCCGCCGACCCGACAGCAATTCCACATAACCATTTAGTGTAGAGCGGCAGAAGTCGCATTTTACCCCAGTCCCACCGCTTTTTGCAACAGCCAGCAGGGTTCGTTGACGTACTGTATTCGGCCTAGATGGTCTGGGTAATGCCACTGACCGGGATCATCGCTGTACACAACATAGCCCAATCGTTCATAGAGCCGTCGTGCGCGATGATTAGATTTTGCAACTGCAATTGTGGCACAAGAATAGCCACGTTTGACGATTTCTTGCTCGGCTTCCAGTATAAGGCGGGTTCCTATTCCATGACCCTGAAGAAATCCGAAAACCCGTAAAGAATAAAGATATGCACACTGTTCGGCCCAATCAGGGGGTCTGCGGTTAGTGTTAAAAGCGATAAACAAACATCCGACAGGAAATTGATTGCAATCAGCAATCAGCATTAAACGGTGACCGAGTTGTTGTTCACGGAACGCCCGGCGAAACAGATTTCGGTAGTGGGCAAATTGTCCGAACCATTCAAGCCGCTTCACGTCAGCAATCGTAGCTTGGCGAATATTGATTTGAATAGAAATGTCCACCGTTGTCGGCAGATCATTTATTATCATTACATATACCCTCTACCTGAAGCAAACGCTCCAGCAAAGCGAGTTCATCAGCCGCTTCGTGAACAAGTCCATCTAGCCAGGCATCACGCAGGTGTTTAAGTATTTTTCCGTAACACGGACCGGGAGTTAGACCGCGCTCGAGCAAAATTGCTCCTGTAGTAACAGGTTTCACATGTTGCCACTGCAACCAGTAAAGGCGTATGTTCTCCTTCGCCTGGGTGTTATCAATCGCCAACCACACCACCAACAATTCTAGTTCCCCTATTCCTGTTAATGTGTCTACGATTTGGCTTGGGGAGCGAGTTCCAATTAGTTTCTGGTTTTGAGTGACAATTCGCACTATCCATTCCAAATCTTCGCGAAAACCACCACCAATCAATAGTCTACTGCATATTGAATCCAACGCCTCCGATGATAATTGGACAATCCACAACCGCCAATAGAGTTCAGCCCAGCGCTTTACAGAAGTGGGCCATGGGAAGTCTGCAGAACGGGTACGGCGGAAAGCAGTTGCTATTTCGTCATTAAAGGCGAGTTGCTTGTGTATGGCGGACAAAATTCCGCGTTCCTGCAATACCAGCAAACCTTGCTCTGGTTCATGTTCTTGAAGAAGTAGATCTAACTCATTCCTCAGGCGCTCGCCCGTGATCCGTTCCAACATTGGCAGCGCTGTATTCATCAATTCAGCAGTACGCGGCTCAACTGCGAAGTTCAAACGGTGTTCAAAGCGCACCGCACGCAATATACGGGTCGCATCATCAATAAAGCTCAAACTATGCAACACCCGTACTATTCCGCTCTCCAAATCACGCAGTCCGCCAAAAAAATCGAGTACCCGTCCGGCTTTTGTAGTTGGGCTAAGCTGTACGGCTAAGGTATTGATAGTGAAATCGCGTCTCTGAAGATCAAGCTTGATTGAGCTGTTATATACTGTCGGCAGCGCGGACGGATACTCATAAAACTCATACCGTGATGACGCGAAATCAATGTGATCGGGGAGAGCATTTTCGTCGCCGGACGACACACTCGCCAATTGCAACTTATCTAGAAGCCACTTCGCGGTACCAAAAGGCCTAAAGATGGTTATTTGCCCACCAAATTCCTGTTGCAGGGCGTGACTGAATAAAATGGCATCACCTTCTACAACAAAATCGATATCAAAATTTGGACGACCCAATAGCAGGTCTCGTACAAACCCGCCCACCAGATAAAGTGTGATACCTTGACTACGGGCGAAAGAAGCGACATGTTGAATAAGTTGGTTAGTCGTGGGACCAAGTATAGATTCAATCTGTTGTGCAGAAATAATTCGTTCCCGCTGTCCGGCAGTAGGATGTCGCCGTGACCAATGTTTAATCAAATCAGTACGCGTCACTATCCCAATCAATTTTCCAGAATCATCTTCAACAGGGATTTGTCCCCAGCCACTATCCTGCATCAATTTTTCAAGGTCAGAGATTGTGTCTGAAGGGTTAAGGGTGAAATATCCAGCAGACATAACATCCCGTACGGCAAGGTCTCGCATCCCGTGTTCGTCAGCGCGATCAAGATCGCGCCGAGTCAGCAATCCAACCAATTTCCCTTTCTCGGTAACTGGATATCCCTCGTGTCCAATCTGGCGCAACTGACGAATAATACGTCCCAGTGATTGGGTTGATTCAACACTTTGAACACCATATGACATTAAATCGGCAACTCGTGCGCTGGGCACGATTTGAAGTTCCAATTGTTCCCAGATTGAATTGATAATTTCTCGTAGAGTACGCCCACGCACAGTTGCTGCAGCCGCACGTCCGTGTCCGCCACCGCCAAGTTCTCTAGCCACCTCACCTACATCAACACCATCCTCCATTGATCGTGCTACAACCAGAGCGCCAGTTGGCATTGCAACAATTACAAACAATGCGGCCGAGTCCAGAAGATCACGCATCCGATGAGCGACACTGCTAATTTCAGGTATATGTTCCGGCCACTCAATCGAACTAACCGAAACCGAATATCCTTGAACATTTCGGGTGTCAACACGTTGGATAAGTTGTTCGAAAAGACGCTGTTGCTCTTCGTTTAGCGGTGGTGTCAAGAAGCGCCGCACTGTATCAAGTACTGCACCCTGCTCTAAAAGCCAGCTCGCCGCCTGCAAATCCCGAGAAGTAGTTGTACCGTAGACAAGTGAACCAGTGTCCTCATAAATACCTACGAGCAATAAAGTGGCTTCCAGTGTAGTAAGTGAAATACTTGCTTGTTTTATCCTCTCTACCAAAAGGGTCGTCACTGCGCCCACGGGTTCATGTGAAAAAATGTATGTTGGTGGCAAATCGTGGCTAAGTGGGTGATGGTCAATTACTTCAGTAGGGACAGAGGATTTGACGGCCTTAATTTTGAAAGGACGCTGAGTGTCCACCAGAATAATCCGGCTGACAGCTTTCGGTCTCAGAACTGCTTGCCGGACAAATGGTAGCGCACTTTCATAGAGGGTAATGAATCGGGCAACATTTTGGTTTAAACGCTCTGGCAATACCGGTAAAGCATTCGGATAAAGCTTAGAGGCAGCCAAAATACCTGCTACACCATCAAAATCCCCGTTTTCATGCGTGAGAATAATTTCCAAAACCCATTATTCCTACGCAAATGCCGTCATAGCCAACTGCGGACTGAGTAGATAGGGGGTCAAATATGCTGGTATGTTGCTAAAAGGTAGAACTTCGGGTTTCAGGCGAATACCCAGGCTACTCTGCATAAATCGTCTTCTTGCCTGAATTCGCCACCAGGCCTCAGGGTACTTTTCCTCTAATTCTGCGCGCAATGTTTCATCTGCTAATGCAATACCATCTTCGATGTTGGTCGTGAAATAACGTGTACCCGTAGCTGGAATTACATCCACTTGTAACGCCATTCCAGATTTCAGTGTAAATGTAGATCCTTTCGCAACGGGTGAATGTACCCACTCATCCAAATGAATAAAATGACCCGGGTTGAGATGAACACCATAAAAAGAATCGCCAAGGTAAGTATGAATGATGTCGTACATCTCTCCGCCATTAACCCCAATGCCAATGTGCTCATACCATTCCACTACCGCACGGAAATAAGGGGTAACCAATTTACTCACATAATCCTGAATGTCGTCCGCTAATTCATCAGCGTCCTCAACTACAAATCCGGCACGCGCGTTAAGCGCCCCCCACAAACCAAATGCCATCACAAAAGGGTCACCGCGTTCAATTTTCTTCATCGACGGACTAGCGAGACCTAATCGGGTTCGGTCGCCGCTTGACAGCATTAGATGAACAGAATGGGGCATTCCGTTCAACTGCATAAGCCGCACCGCGTCGTATTCCGTCATGTAGGGTCGCAAGCCAAACATTACATTACGAATGGATTGCGATGTGTGCGTGGCCGCAAATTCAAATACAGCAAGTTGATCAACATCGTTAATTATTCGGAGACCGTCTTGGGGATCAATAAGGGTATGGGTAATATTCAGAAGTTCTCCAGCCTCCCCTATTACGTTGCGGAGAGCCTCAGCCAGATAGGCAGGAATATCCAACATATGTTGACCGGGTGGAGTTTCAGGATCACCATACGACTTCCAGCCTATTACCCCGACCCGAGCCCCGCTTGAGATACCCGCCTGACGCAATATTGCATCTAACGTATCACTTTCATTACGCGGTTGACCGGGTAAACTGAAATCCTGAAAAAGTACCTTATGTACAGTCACTGGACTTTTATCCGCATATGCCCAGCCCTCATTTCCCACAACCAGTGTTGGCACACGATTAGGGATCCGTATAGGAATCATATCCGTTCGTGTGATTCCTGCCTCGCTATCCTCAGGTTCAACATTGAAGATAACTATAGCTTCCTCAAAACGTGGATCATATCCGGTCAAATAAGCCATATTCGCGAAATGTTCTCGGTCTGCATAAACTATTACAGCGCTCAACCGTCGCCAGCGCCACAAATTTTGGGCTACCTTAATTCGCTTCGCATATGTTTCTTGCGGGATGACAGGTTCTACTGATGGCAGCCCAAATTCGGGTAATTCAACCTCTGCAAGCCGGATATTCCGCATGAAATCCATCCTTCAGACCAGAAATTATCTTGTTAAGGAGTATAGCAGCATTTACAGTAATAAGACTCTATCAAGCAGACTCAGGCAACCACGGTCCGATCAATCCCCGTTGGAACATGCTGATAGAAGTAAGGGTGTTAAAAAAGCTCAAGAGGGAAAAAGCAATTGCGGCATTCCTGTCATCCCGACCACGCAGCATGGAATACAGGCCCGGCATGATGATGACCAACCATATCATATAGAGATAATAGATCCCGGTGCGAGCCACCCTCAATCCCTGAGCACTCAGAATAAGACCAACAAAAAATACTGATGCAGCAAGAAGGGTAGCTACCGCTACCGCACCCCAGTAGTTACCCGAAATAGATTCTTTGCGTGCAGCCATAACCGCACCCCAAATGCCCAGAATCAGCGAATACAAGATGTGCATATTAAAGAGAATTGAATGGAACGAATCGAGTGACATATTGAATATAGCAGCCTATTATTATTCAGGTACATTCGTGAGTTTTGGTATGGTAAACATGAAGGTAGCACCTTCATTCAAGCGACTTTTGACGCCGAGGCGTCCGCCGTGGCCCTCAACAATCGCTTTTGCAATTGCCAATCCCAATCCCGTGCCAGGAAAGCGCCGCGCCGTACCACCGTCCACCTGATAAAAACGTCGAAAGATCTTGGTGTGTTCGGAAGGATCAATCCCAATCCCATAATCGCGAACGGCAACTTGAATCACGGCCCCGGCAGTATCCTGTAGCGCGACATCGATTGCTTTTCCGTTGCCACCAAACTTCAATGCATTGTCCAATATTTTCTCGAAAGCATCTGAGATGCTTTTTGATTCAGCACTTACGAGCGGCATATTTTCGGGTATGCGTATATTTAGCTCAATGCCCAATTCTTCGGTACGTTGACGATATTTATCAACAACTGTCTTCACAATTTCGACAATGTTTACGGGTTTACGATCAAAAGTTTGTGTTTCCAGTGCCTGCGCCGAAACAATGTCCTCAACAATATCAGCCAACTTCTGAGATTTTTGCAGAACTATTCCCAAAGCGTCTTGTTGTTCTGCAGTTACCGAACCAAATTCGCCATCTTGCAGAAGACTTCCGTAACCAATTACCGAAATGAGCGGAGTTCGCAATTCGTGCGACACATTCTGAATAAATTCATCTTTCGCTTTATCTGCTTCTTGAAGTTCACGATAGGCACTTTCGAGCGCTCGGGCACGGCTATCCAATGATTGATAAAGTCGTGCTTTTTCCATTGCACTACTTGCAACATTTGCAATACCCTTAGCCAGCCGAACTTCATCCTCATCAAAAACACGTTCGTCACGAGAAATTAATCTAATGACTCCAACCGCCGTCCGGCGCTCAACCAAGGGAACTGAAATGCACGATTTTGCACCGTGATATTCCAGCCATTTTAGTTCAGCGGAATCAACTGTGTTGTCTTCATAGGAAACTATCTGCACTTCTTGCTTCTCAATTAGATTTTGCATTGTTGGATAGTGTTCAATTGGTAGCGTAATACCGCTATTCTTTGTCCATTCCGCAAACCCTTTTTCACGCAAGATTCGCGTAAATCCATCACCTTCATTCCATGCACGAATCGTGACCCAACAAGTAGGAGAGACACGTAGAAGTTGATCAGTGAGTTCAGTGATTTCGTCATAAGTTGCATCAATTATTGATCCGGGAACATTCTGACTCCAAGCCTTGACCAGTGTGTCAATCTCAACTGCATCTTCATCACTAAACGCAATACGAGAATGATTGCTATAGAGCGTAATTAATCCTACAGATTTATCGTCAGAGCGAAACGGCATGGCAATCACACTGATCATTCCTGTTGCTGCTAGCGCGTTGCGATGTTCGGGAGACAAGTCGGTATCTAAGACCGATGCATGTATCATAAGGTTTTCGGTTAGAGCCAGCCGGCTGATGCTATCGTCTGCTAAAAGCCGCTTAGGAGCATCTGCAACGAGCCATGATACATCTCCAAATTCCGCCAATGATTCAAGGCGGCGTTTTGGCGCATTCCACGCCATAATCACACACCGACCAACTTCCAAACCGCTGACAAGATTACGCGCGATGCTTTCCAGCACCTGTGGAAAACGCAATGTCGAAGATGCTGCCCCACTCGCATTGAGCAGCGTCCCCAATTCATGTACACGTCGTTGCGTTTCGTCAAACAAACGCGCGTTGACGATTGATACCGCAGCTGTGCCAGCCATACTCTCTAACAGACGTACGTCATCCTGAGTGAACATCTCATTGTTAAGCTTATTCACCACTTCGATAACACCAATGACCTTGTCCGCATTGATCAAAGGAGCAGCAATCAGAGACCGTGTATTCATACCAGTCTTTTCATCAACGCCTTTATAAAAATGTGGTTCTTGCTTAATGTCCCCGACAAGTTGAGATTTTGCTTCGCGGGCAACGAATCCCGCTACCCCTTCTCCCAATGGCACACGCAACCCTTGCAAGACGTCCGCACCAGTTCCAACCGCAGCCACCACAATCAACTCATCCGGATTGTCTCGATTAATAAGAAACAGGGACGCACCCTGAGACTCCACCACTTTCCGTGCCGAATTAAGAATGTTATTCAGGGTGTCGTGCAGAGACAGATTTCCTGTAATAACATGAGCAGCCTGATTTAGTGCTATTAGCCTTCCAGTCTGGCGTTCCAGCTCATCTTCTCGGAGCTTTTGCTCGGTCATGTCACTCAAAACAATTACTTGATTGTTGAGATCGTCTGACTGCACGCGTGAACGGGTTAACCATACAGGAATCACTCGATTATCACGTGTAATCAAACGCTGCTCAAATTTCATTGTCGCAATACCTTCGCGCATCAAGCCTATCATTACTTCGACCCGATCATCTGGATGGAATAATTCCCCGACAGACCTTTCTTCCAAAAAGCCTTTGGCGTAATTCGTCATACGCATCAGACGGCGATTGACGTACTTAATAATGCCTTTGGAGTCAATTACAACTAGACCATCGCTCATGGTATCCAAGATCATCTGCCTAAAGGCCTGTTCGCGTTTCATTTCATTTTCGCGCTCGGTCAGGTCACTAATTAGACGTGAATAATCTAGCGCGATGGCAGCTTGAGTTCCTAGAGATGTCAGAATCTGACGCGCGCGCGGAGTTTCCATATTATGAGGTTGGAGATCACCTAGCACCATCACACCAGGAGTTTTTCCCGCTGCCGTAAGGGGAATGACCGTAAGATAACTTAATCGCAGAAGCTCCGTAGCTCTAAAAACAGCTTCAGTAGAACTACGTTCTTTCAAACTTTCTGTGGTCAAGTTAACCAACATTTTGCGAGTTAACAAAGTCGTACAAAGAGGATTATTCGCATCCGATAAAGAAAATTTAGGACTGGACTGCCCGTTAGCGGCTGTCAGCAAAAATTCAGTTTCCACGCGTGCCCCGCCGGTGGTCGCCAAAATGCGACTTTTCAATACTTGTTCGTCGTTATCAACACCAAGCAACCAAACCAGATCGCTTGGGATAATAGTCAAAGCGGAATGTGCAACTTCTTCCAATAAACGCTGCACATCAGCTGGTTCTTGGGAAGTAGTTGTTAGAACCGTTTCTATGCGTTTAACCAAATCATTAAGATTAACGGGCTTAGTTATATAATCTACTGCGCCAGCCATCATACCTTCGGCACGCGCATCACTGGGGTTTTTGGCAGTTACAATAACCACAGGAATACCAGCAGTTTTCGGATTGGCCTTCAACCGCCGACAGGTTTCCATCCCGTCCATTTTAGGCATCATAATGTCTAATAAGATCAAGTCAGGATGTTCTTGTTCCGCAACTTCTAGTGCTTCGAAACTGCTAGTAACTCCAAGCGCATCGAAATCGTGACTTTCGAGCCAATCCTTGAGGAGTTGTACAGTATCGGGAATATCATCAACTATCAATATTTTGGCTTTTGGTGCTGCCTCATTGACCATCTGCTCAACCCCACATTTTAAGACTTGCTACCTGTACTACTGATTCATTATAGGACAAGCCTGATGCGAATGCCATTAGAGCACATCTTACAGTTTGTCATCCTTGGAATCAAAATCAGGGGGATACCCCCTGACACAATCAAAGAATTTCTCAGAACTCAAATGATTTGCATTTGCGTGGCTACCGCCCAAACCAACCATGCCGTAATGGTAAGATTGACCACCAAGAGACTTTGAATTTGTAAGCTGCCGCTTGTATCAACTGCGGCGCCACCACGCATATCGGTTTTGGGACTTACAACCATGCTTATTGGAATACTTATCAAGACGACAACGCCCAACCAAAGCGGAAACACACCGTGCCAAACTGCCGCAAGAAATGAAATACCTGCTAGTAAAACGGAAGCATACATGGCTAGTTTCGTCCTGCCCACACCGAGAACTATTGCCGTGTTGTATAGTCCAGCAGCCTTATCCATGTCGAAATCACGCAACTGGTTGTAAAGTTGACCATAGACTGATATCAAAGTTACAGCAGCAGCCACTAGCCAAACGATACCGGGTTCAGTATGGTACGTAAAATAACCTGCCAACAGCAGCAGTCCGCTTAACATAAGTGAATGAGACACAATGTCAGTTACAGGCCATGCCTTCAACCGTACAGGACGCCACGAGTACAAATGAGACAAAAGCAAAGTACCAATTCCAATTACCAAAGCCCAAAAACCGCCTAAAGCGTAGAAAATAAGTGTTATAGCAGCTACAGTACGACAGGCTGCATAGCCAAAGCGCGCGCTAATTTCTCCCATCGAAACCGGATTCCGCGCGGCACGCGCTGGATCACGAGCATCGTCTGGGGCGTCTTCAATGTCATTAATCATAAAGGCGTAAGCCACGGCCAGTATATTGGCAATGGTCACCCCCACCAAGCGCCAATCCAACGAAATGTCATTAGGTCGGGTAGCAAGAAGAGCACCCAAAACTGTCAAAGGCACAACAAATGGAATATATTCTTTCCAACGCGTAAGCCGTATTAAACCCTGTATTTGAGAACGAACGGACATTACCTACTCCCTCAAAATTCAATTTCCCGATACATAATAACACCAAACTGGGTAGCTAGCTGCGAAATAACAACTGGAACTTCGGCAAAACACAGATTGGAATTCATTGGAACTCACGGTAAGATGTCTATTATGTTAATTTCCAGAACTACAACTTTTGTACTACTTCATATAGTGCTTACTGCTTGCGCTCTTTCTCCAAGTTTTGGGGTTAAGTCAAGCCCATCAAGTAGTGCAACAATACTTCAGGCAACCTTAGTACCAACGCTAGCACGCGATCTCCATCCTATAGAGTTGATTACTCCGACATTATCGCCTAACACAACCAATTGCGAAAACACGGACAACAGCCGCAACACAAACTATCAAGTTCTCACAAACTTGGACTATGCCACCCGCACTTTGGGCGTAACTGAAACCATTTCCTATACTAATCACAACAACGAAACGCTAACTGACATTGTTATAAACATTAAACCAAATAACGTTAAATTAGAATCAGTGAAAATAGGCGAAGACAAATCCAAACCAGAATTTCACCTAGCGCAAAATCGATTAAACATAAAACTAATCGAGCCACTACAAAATGGTTGCACATTGGTTATCCATCTTGACTTCCGCATTATACTCCAACCAATAACAGAAAGAGGCTCAGATGCTTTTGAAGGTTATTTGGGCTATAGTGATCGGCAACTCAACCTCGGTCAATGGCTACCAGTGCTGGCAGTTCGAAGTCGCAACGAGTGGATCAGCCGTCAAGACAGTCATATTGGGGAATTTGACGTCTTAGAAATCGCCGACTGGGACATCACCCTGAAAATACAGAAAGCTCCGGATACAGTTCAGGTGGCAGCCCCAGGAAGAGTCGAGAAATTGTCACCTACTGAGTGGCACTTTTCTCTTATGTCTGCACGTGACTTTAGTCTGAGCATTGGGGAAAATTATCGAATACATGAGAGTTCTAGCACTAGCGGAGTGAAAATAGAAGTTTACAGTTACGATGACGCGCTAATCTCTTCTGCAAATGGGCCTATTGATACAGCCGCATTTGCACTAGACACCGCCACGAAAAGCCTAGAAATGTATGAAGACCTATATGGCAACTATCCGTATGAACGCTTGGTTGTCGTTCAGGGTGACTTCCCCGACGGTATGGAATTTAGTGGCCTCGTTTTTGTGGGGGGAGACTATTTTCGTAATTTTTCTGGACCGGACTCATACCTTATGATTATCACAGCTCATGAGGTTTCGCATCAGTGGTGGTACGCACAAGTTGGTAATGATCAAGCACTTGACCCATGGCTAGATGAAGCACTGGCAACCTACAACGAGTATATCTTTATCGAAGAATACTATCCGGAATTAAAAGACTGGTGGTGGAATTTCAGGGTAAATCGGCTTTCGCCTGACGGTTTTGTTGACAGTACGATTTACGATTTCTCCAAACGCCGCGCATATATCAACGCAGTATACCTACGTGGGGCGCTCATGTTCCAAGAGTTGCGGAGCGTTCTGGGTACGGATGACTTTTTCGCGTGGCTACGACGATATGTTGAGACAAATAAAAATCTAATTATTGACCATGACACCATTTGGAATTCGCTTACGCCTGAACAGTTCGTCGCAACAGCTGACGTTCGCCAAAAGTACTTGCGTGGGCAGCAGATTATACGCTAACGTGTACGAGCAATCGGGTCGCTAAACTCATCATAATGCTTGAATCTTGGTCTGCAACAGAATTTTTTCGAAGACCTCTTTTGGGAAATCACCTCCCCCAACCGTCGTAGCGTTCGCTGCTCCAGCAGCCACCGCATGCCTAAGTGCGATATCCATCGTATAACCTGCGGCACAGGCAGTTACTATTCCCGCCAGAAATGAGTCACCGCTTCCTACAGCATCCAACACCTTGATTGTGGGTGGGTAGGACCACCAACTTCCTTTATCGTTGGACATCACAGCCCCGGATTTTCCTAGCGTAATGACCACCCCTGCTAGCCCGCGTTGGCGAAACTTGAGTGCTGCATCAAGCGCTGATTCGGCAGTATTTACTGTGGAGTTAAGAATTGCCCCAGCTTCATCCCCATTAATCTTTATGATAATACCCGGGATCGAGAGCGCCGCGGAGAGCGGAGCACCACTTGTATCAACCCACACTCGTTTACCAGTGTCTCGCACTGAGATTATTGTTTGAACAAACAATTCGAGAGGAGCGCCTAGCGGTAAACTACCACTAAAACAAACGTCGGTAACACGTTCGGCTTCCTGCAAAATGGCAGCATTCAACTTTATCCAGGAGGATTCTTGAACCCGTGGGCCGTTTTCATTAATTACAGTAGCTTCGCCTGCTTCGGTGTCAGCGATGATCACGCAAGTACGAGTCTCACCATCAACCCATGTCCAGGTCCCTTCCAACCCTTCCGCCGATGCTAATTCTTCAATGTATCTACCAGTGTGTCCTGCAAGAAAACCAATTGACCAGGCGTGTTCCCCCAATATCTGAACGGCACGTGCCACATTCAGGCCCTTGCCACCGGCGGCAAACAATGATGAGCGAGACCGTGACACAACTCCTGCTGAAAAGTTGGGTACAACCAAAGTATGATCAAGCGCTGGATTTGACCCTACACAGAGTATCACAATGTCACCTCATAAAAATGAACCTATATATAATGCCTGATGTTACATGATGAATAGAGATGAGCAATGGTAGACTCATGAGATAATGGTTTCTTTGATTATTCCCTCCCAACTTTTTGTGAAGTAACTAGTGCGAATTGCCATTAAACAAAACTCCCCGTAAACATGGGGAGTTTTGTTGTTGATACGATTACCGTTTCCTAACCGCAGTTATCTGTACATCCACCACCTCCAAGTGTGGGCGGTGGCGCATTCGTCGCCGTCGGGTTCGGTGGAGGAGTAGCCGTCGGTGGGCGCGGCGTAGAAGTTGGCGGCGGCGGCCCTACGGTGGGTGTCCTTGTTGCTGTATTTGTTGGACGCGGCGTATTCGTGGGGCCGGGTGTGTTAGTCGGCGCAGGCGGTGGCGTATTAGTAGGCGGCGGGAAAGTGTTTACCGGTACGGGGCCGGGCGCACCATTGCCGCACGTGATATTAAACTGACTGCCGTTATACGTCGAGCTATTATGGCCTGCATCCTCAACACGGTTATAACCGTCAAAATCTGCATAGAAGTAGGTAATGGAAGGATTGGTTGGCGACCCGGCATCTAAAGTGAAGTTAGTTAGCCATGTACCTTCCGTTCCACTCGTGGTGGGTGTAGCAGAATCTTGGGTGGGTCCGCTCGAAGTCCATACAACTACACTTCCTGCTCCACCCGGAGCAGCCACAAAACTAGCGTTCCGCAGCACTAAATTGGTCGCATTACGCCAATTGAGCGTAAATCCTGTAACTGTAGACGGTACAGTACGGAAATTGAGAACGCGGAAACGGACGATACCAAAGTTTTCGAAGCGATCCCACTCAATCTTAATCTGGCTTGGCGTGCAGTCTGGCGTAGGCGTATTGGTCGGAACCCCTACCGGTGTATTGGTCGGAGTGGCCGTCGGAACCGTTAAAGTGATAACGCACGGAGTAGCCGGAGTGCGCGGGTTAAAGAGCGTAAAAGTAGCCCCAAACCTCACAACTGAGGTGTATGCACTCAGATTCGCGACGGTAAAGGTCGCAGCCCAAGCCGCTCCACTTTCACCTAGAATTTCACGAACAGATTGCGCGTAACTACTAAATGGTATAGCGCCAGATGGAGTAATATCTGTATCAGAATTATTCGTTGCGCCAACAGCTCCAGCCTGCGGAATCTTAATTGTGTTCTCCAGCCAATTGACCGCGCCATTCAACGTCAACTCTTCAAGAGCCATCTGACTCGCAGAAATAGTCGGCCATGTGACCTGAACCCGTGTGAGGTACGTATCTTGAACATTATTGTTTTGAATGTCCACACGATACTGAGATCCCTGAATTCGCGGATTCGTTACCGACAATAGAGAACAGGTGAAGTCCGGTACCGGTGTATTGGTTGGCGTCGAAGACCCGGTCGGCGTCAGAGTAGCCGTCGGTTCTGGCGTATTCGGCACGTTCGACGTAGCCGTATTCGTAGGCGTTGGAGTGGGGGCGTCTGGGGCAATGGGCGGACCAACGATTGCCGAAACAAGGTTTCCCGGAGGACGGAAACTTTCAACGATGGCTGAACGACGCGCCTGCAATTGGACATAACGGGCGAGCGGCAATGGAGTAATGAGCGGGTGATTGAAGGTGATAATTACTGTAACCGTGTCGGCCTGATTACCAGGATCCAACCACGGTGTACCTGAATTATCAATGAGTGTCGGATCCGATCCGGTGGGTGGTCTTTCATTGAGCATGCAAGAAGGAGCCCAAGGATGGACAAGATTATTGCTACCATCCTGAAGTGTGTCCCCGCCCAAATATTGAACGAAGCGATTCTGGCTATTGGGATAGAAAAGGCCATCCGACGCCTGTACTTTGTAGTATCCCGATGCCAGGTCGCCATAGTTCACGCCACGTGTGTCACTACAAACCTTAACATCGAACCAAGTACGATCACTAGAACCCGGAGGTGGTACAGAAGCAGAAATACCCTTCCATACTTGGAACCACGGGAATTGATCCCAGTTAGCGGTGGTAACAATATTTGAAGCCGGCGTGCCATATTTGTTGGTCTCAATTGCCAAACCCGCTGCGCCACGGCGTGCTTCAAGCATGATCGAAAGCAAGCGTGCCATATCACGGCGTTTGCCTTGATCAAGTTGATCGCGCGGATCACAATTCTTGCCATCATTCCACGTCGCGAACAGACTTTCAAGTCCCTGAGTGTAAATGGTCACAGAAGGATTGCCGGGACCGTTCGGCTGAATGGTTGCCTTGACACCACGCGCGTCAGTACCGGGACCGGAGTAGGTATACGTACCACCCGGACCATCGTCTACACAAGGAATGAGTCCCGCTGGATCGCTGGGGTTGTTTCCCAAACCAGAAAGGTTCATTGGGAAAAGTTCAGTATCATATTGATAGGTGCTGGCGTAGCGCACCGCGGTACGGGCAGCGTTCTGCAATGATACCCACGCCTGAAAAATACGTCCAAACTCAATTACACCGAAGACTAGAGTTAAGACGATGGGCAGGGTGATAGCAAATTCGGCAAGCGTTTGCCCTTTTCGCTGCCGCATGTTTGGCCCTGTCGCCATATGTGTAGTCATCTACACCCCCTCACAACCATACTTGATAATTGTTTAAGCAAACCACCTGCTGCCGCCTCTTGCGAAGGCGGCAGCAGTAATAAGAACCTTCGCTAGCGAGTGATACGTGTGAACATGCGCGACGCGATTTCATCAAACACTTTGTTGAGTTCTGTCTCATCCGGAGCATTGAAGTAATTGCCGCAGTTCTGCTTAGGTGGCAAAGCGCTGGAAGTGAGGTTGGCAGGAGAGTACGAAGGTATAGTAGGTGTCTCACACTCCCCGCGATCACCGTACGCAGTCCGACCGATTGACGCATAATCGCCGTCAGATGTGACCCCATTAATCGCATTGTCGAACACATAATCTTGCTGATAATCGGTGTCAATGCGGTTGTTATCGCCAACATCGGCTACATAGCGCAGGAGTTCTTCACCTAGACAGTCCGGAATGTTTTCGTTACAGCTTCCACTGCCAGCATTAAAGTCCAGACCAAAGCCGATAGTGAAAATGGTTGGCAGTTTAATATCGCTGCGGAGGCGGTTAGAACCGTCTGACTTCAAGAAGGGGCTGCTATTAGGAAGATCACTGAGTGCGATATAGTCTGCCCAGTCGCGAGCAAAGTCATCCGCATCATAGTATTGGTCACAACCAGCAGTACCTATGTCAATGTTACCAATTCCGACATCCGCAAATGGAGCCGCACCCGGGCATTGATGGCGCGTATAAGTATAGGCATCCATACAACGTGGCTGATCTACGTTGAAATTGGCACCGGAACTGTTATTGTCCAACAGCGCACCCGGACTGTTAGGAACACCATACGGGCACAAACCATAACTGCCGTACTCGCCACGGGTGTTGATGTTTAGCGCACTGGTAGGCCCGTTGCCATAGGGATTACCGGGTGTGATAGGGGTGTTATTGCGGATAACCGGATCGGTACCGCCCGCAGCTCCATCACCAAGCATAACCATGACCCATACTGCACCTGCTGTACTTAAACGTACGGTGCGGGGATCAAGCAAAGCACCACTACCAACACGCAGTGCAGCACCCACATTGCTGCCGCCACAACCAGCTCGGAATTCGTAACTGTAATAGGCTTTGGCAGTTTGTCGTGTAAGTTGGTTGGCCCATCCATTTGTACCGTTGGCTGCGGCCAGCATCTTAGCATCCCATTGTGGGTCGTTAAGATTCTGGTACCATAAAGGACTGTGTTGATACAGTAGTACCTGCGCTGTAGAGTGCAGCGAAAGAAGTGGGGTAACGGCTTACAACGTATGGAATACCTAGTGTTGCATTACCGGGATTAGCTGGGGAACTGTATAAACTCCAGGGATAAGGCAAAGCAGCGTTCTGCAAGAAACAGCTATCTTTCACCGGATAGTCCGTTAGATTGCCACTGTTTGTATAATCAAATCCACCAGTTCCATTAGCGCCCCACGAGTTAGTCGCACGATTAAAAGTGCGAACATAATCAATTGGGATACCGCCTGTGGTAGACACGGGATTAACGCAATCGGTTGTGAATGACGTACCACCTGTAACGTAGGCATCCCAAAGTCCATTACAATTGGTATCAGCGTAATAACTGGGTTCAGCCCTTACACCAATAATCTGCCTCAATGCTCTCTCGGCCTGATCTTGATTGGTCATCATCGGTAAGGCAGTACCATTTCCATCAGGATCAACAAGATATGCAGCACGATCAAAGGTTACAAAGGCCACACGATCTCCACGGATGAAATCAATGCGATCCATAAATTTAGCAGTGGCATCGCGCACTTTGCGGAAAGGCTGGCAGATTAAATCGCTAAAATTCGAGTCGCCATTCGGGTCATTGCAGCATCCATAAAAGTTATAAGCTGGGATAAAGCCATCATATGTGGAAGGATATTGATCGCCGCCACCGTATACTCCAACGGAGCGCAAATAGGCAGCATATTCCAATCGAGTGTCATCAGCGGGAACAAAGCCCTGATTCGGGTCACCGTTCGGAATATTCCCAATGGCTCCTGCACCAGGGAAAAATCGCACCCGGCACTCAGCACGAGGATTCATCGGATCGGAAAAATTCGAAGTTGTATATGTGCTACCGCTACGCTTGAACGGAATTATTGGAATTCCTGTCGTTGCGTTATTGTCTGCAATTATCTGTGCCTGTGTTCTGGTTAACAATGTTCGCCAGGCTTGTTGCCAATCCCCACCTGCCCCGGCCCAAGTCTGATACAGTGCCGTTGTTTTGTCTGCACTGTCTGGCGTGCCCGTTATGTTGGGTCCACTGAGTACGCGCGGTGGCAAATAGCGCATCCCTAGGTTAATGGGGGAACCAAGTGTCACGCCAGTAATGGGATCTATATTAGGAATGGTTTCCCAATCCTCGTAACTCGTCTGATTCAGCATTGATTCTGAAGCATCAAAGATCATCACCACGTCCAGAACCGCTGTTTCCGAAATGGCACTGGCTTCTAATGTAATGGTAGGCCAGCCAATCAAGCGCAAAAATACTGTGGGAGAGTCAATCTGGGCAATAACACGTACCAGCTTACGGGGTTGCTGCGTGTCATCACATTCCAAATCGGGGTCGTAGACCTTATTGTTAGCTGTTGCATCCGCTGCGTTTTTGGCGGTAGTAGCACAGGTATTAACAACAATATTTGACGGTGAAAGGCCATAAAACTCAATAAATTGACGAGCAGACAAGTTCACATTCGTTAAGTTGCGGGCAAAAGCATACCCAAATGCACAATTGTCTATAGCCGCCTGTGAAGTATTACAGTTTGCCGTGGCCTTCGTAATTTCGTCAGCCGTTGGCACAGCACGGCGCATTTGTCCTGCCGCAGCCACTGCGGCGGCATCAGTAGCGCGACGTAAAGTACTATAGCGCACGAATAACAACGAAACATCCGTTACGATTCCAACAAACGCTAAAAGCATGATAAAGCCGATAGCCAGAATAATTAGCGTCTGACCGCTTTGACTGCCTCTTGCCATACTTCGCGCAATCCGCGATAAGAGAGATTTCTGCATCATTTCTCCTTATCTCCTATGATACTGGCGCGTAAATTATACGCGCTTCGGTTGAAGGCAGCGGGAAAGCGGCCCACACAGATATAGTCGTTCCTGGTCCAAGTGTTGCTGTTTTATCATCGCTAAGCAGTGAAAATACCGGGTTGAATACGGGGTTCCGCAGCAGAAGTCCATGACGCCAGAACATTTCGACTAGAACTAAGCCTTGGCTTGGCAGGCCAACTCGCTGCAGCCCATCAGACAAGTTGAAACTCGACAAATTCATTAATTGCTCAACTTCATTCATAGTCCATTCAGAGCCATAACACGTTGTCGTAGGCGAGTTGCTCTTAGTGCTTTCAATGATATGCTGCCCTGTATACGAGAAACCGCGCTGGCGCTCTGTGGTATTGTCGTACCCAGCCAATTCGTAGTAAAGACGATTACTATCATTGGGCGGCGGTAGGTCCGGCTTGGAGCTGTCAAGCAATACATAATTACGAGTACCATCGGTGCCATATACTCGACCACCTACTGTGCCGCTGCCAACAAAGTCTATGTAATTAAATGGATCGCGCGAATCTGCAGCATCGTACGAGCATTCGTTAGCATTGGTTGGATAACGCCCCGCCAATATCACTTGCTGCTGATTGGTAGGGTAACCGGGCACCAAAGCGATATTTGACCGTGCGCCGGAAGGAATGATATCAGTATCAGTTGGATCTACGGTTTGAAGTGAAAAAGCGGAAATAATAATATCGTCTACACCATTCCCCGGCTCCACCACAGCTGTACCCGGGTTGTCCGCTTGAAATTCGAGCGGTGCCAATGTTTTTAGCATCTGGCATGCGATTTTGTTATAGAAGCGTTCATATGTTGCGGGATTGCTTTCCATGGTTGGACAGTGCCGCCATGTATTTGCCTCTGCGGCAGCCGCTGCGTCGGGTTGGAGCGCAGGAATCAAACTTGCTGCCCGCGAATCACTGAAGGTTTCCCACTTCAGTGGTGTCTTATCCTCAGTGAGGGTGGTGCCTTGGCGCGCCCCGACGCGGGTAGTCTCCAGAATAATCAAATAGTTGTTGGCAAACCACCCAATTTCCACCATCCCCATGAGAAGGATGATAAGTATAGGTGTCACCAAAGCCAATTCAACGACACTCTGCCCACGCGAATATTGACCATAGACGGCAGGCGTACCATCTAAGATTTGAAGGATTTTACGGAGAATTCTTCGCATCACACGCCCTCTTGAAAACAATTATTAACCACTTGATACATAATTGACGATTTCATCATATCACAAGGTTTGCTTCATTCGATGTGGTGAGTGATAAGAAAATGATAGGGTTTTGTTCAGAAAATCCACAAACAAATAGGGACGAGAAATATCTCGTCCCTATCCAATCCTTACAATTCACCAAGGGCCCGCATCCTTATATGGCCGTTCCGATCTTATTCTCAAACCGGATGCTCGCCCGAACAGAGTAGCCCCGCCCATGACGCGACTGAATTATTGCAGGACGTTCAGGATCCTCCTCAATTTTGCGCCTTAGATTACGAACATGATTGCGCACCAGAGCTGCGTCACCAGAACCGCGCGGGTATTGCCAAACATCTGTTAGCAGATCCTGCGTCCGGTGCAATTGATTGGGCTTGCGACATAAGTGATTTAATAACTCAAACTCAACCTGAGTCAATATGACTTCACGGTGATTAACCATAACGGTCTGGGTTTCCGGCACGATTTGCAAAGTTGGAAGAGTATCAATCATGACTCCTGAAACACGTCTCAAATGGGCACGAACACGTGCCGCCAATTCACGTGGCGCAACTGGTTTAGCAATAAAATCATCACCGCCAGCTTCTAAAGCGTCTGTTACGCCATATCGTGAATTTTGCCCCGTCAAAATTATCGGCATATGAGAGAAGTTAGAAGTCGCTCGAACCCGTCTACATAAATTGATACCATCTAACGAAGTTGAAGATGTATCAATTAGAAGCATATCCGGAGGATTATTCTCAAGCGCCACCAAAGCATCGCGCACTGAATAGGCAGAAAACACCCTGTGACCTTCGCGCCTGAGAAAATGCTCCATCATTGTGACATTTTCGAGATCATTATCGACAATCAAAATCTTGTGCATACTGAGTATTCCGTTGAATGTGTGTCCAGCGTATACAATCAGTATACTCCTAGCCAGTCACCAAATATTGCGGCTATTCTGAAACTTTTGTGAAATTTTTTGATGATAACTCAAAAAAGACGCATAACTGAAGAATGGGATGTAGCAAGAACTACAACCCATTCAAGGACATACCCTAATTTCCTTTTCACTAGATGGAAATCATGTATCCAACACCGTGAATAGTACGTATATAACGTCGGTCAGAATTTTTTTCGATCTTCGAACGCAAATTTCGCACATGGGCACGAACAAGATCCGGATCACCTGTATTAGGGGGATATTCCCATACCGCCTGCAATAGATGTGATGGGGACAGTGCCCTATTAGGATTTTCCATTAGGTAACGTAGAAGACGGTGTTCAGTGGAGGTCAACTGAATATAATTTCCTTTTACGTCAACCTGATACGTATCAGAGTCTAGTCTCAACTCATTAAGTTGCAGCACAGATGAGCCATTCGATTCGCGCTGACTGCGGCGCAATAAAGCATGAATACGAGCCCGCAATTCAGCAAGCTCAAATGGTTTCACCACATAATCATCACCGCCGGCATCCAATCCATCAACTATGTCTTCAGTGCTGCCTTTCGCTGTGAGAAACAGTATCGGAAGCGCACTGTAACGGCTATCGCGCCGCAGTTGCCGACATAATGTAATTCCATCCATTCCCGGAGGCATCATAATATCTAATATGAGAGCAGACGGAACCCTATGCTCCAGTGAAATCAAAGCCTCTGCTCCTGAACGAGCTAATCCAACATCAAAGGCTTCGCGAGTTAGAACACGCCCTAATGTATCCAATACTTCAGGGTCGTCGTCTACTGCCAATACATAGGTCATCCTTCAGTACCTCCTCGTTTGACGGGCAGAAGCACAGTGAAACGCGCCCCTGATCCCGGCGTACTTTCAACCGAAATGCTGCCCCCAGCACGTTCGGCGGTCTGGCGACATATATGCAATCCTAAACCGGTACCTTCACCAATAGGTTTCGTGGTAAAAAAAGGTCTAAATATGTTCTCCGCGACATTCGCTTCAATTCCCGGGCCATTGTCCCAAACCACAACCTCTAGAAAATCGGAATCTGGATCGTGTGATGCTGAAATTCCCAGTTTTCCATCGTTGGCTCCCATCAACGCGTCATGGGCATTAAGAAGCAAATTTAACCATATATCGTCGAGCTGACCTTGAACCGCCCATACCGACGGAAGAGAATCTTCAGGTAAGTCAGCAATAATCTCAATATGATCACGTTCAATATGTGCTTTAACCAGCGACAAAACACCTTGAATTGTATCCACTACATCTATCCGTTCCGGGGGCGATTCAGGATCATTAGGCCGCGCAATAGCCAATAACCGCCTCGCAACTCCAGATGCCCGTTTGCCTGCACGATGAATCGCCTGTAGTGAACGATAATTGGGTGCATCTGGTTGTTCATCTAACAACATCATTTCTGAGTCTACCATGATTGTTGTCAAAGGATTATTAATTTGATGGGCAACAGCAGCAGCAAGTTCACCCATTGCCGATAAACGTGCGGTCTGAACAAGGCGTTCCTGTGTTTCCTTTAATTCAATCAGACTTCGTTCCAAATCATAGACCAAATGAGCGTTTTCAAGTGCCATTGCCGCATGTGCAACTACTGTTCTGCCCAGATCAACTTCGCGATCTGTGAATACACGAGTACGACGGGAGTCAGCGAAAAGGATAATTCCTTGTGTCTGTCCGCCCTGTACATAGGGTATGCCAATAACCGCGCGACAATGAATGTTATCCAAAAATGATCGAATACCTGACGTCAGATTCTTTGAGTCTGCTTGCCGGTTAATAACCGTACGAGACTGCATGATTTCCACAATGTCTGGATTGCGGGATAAATCCACGGTTGGGTAGGGTGATATCGACCACACCCCCTCCCCTAGAGCAACTTGTACCTGTAAAGATTGTTGGTCCGGAGCCAACAAGGCCACTTCGCACCAATCAGCCATGATTAGTTGATTTGCATTTTCAAGAACACGAAGTAAAGCCTGAGGTCGAGTCACGTTGCTTTGGCTAGAAAGCATGGCTAGTACTTCTAGTGTCATAAGTTGAATACGATGTAGCATTTCAGCAGCAGGCAGCGCATCTGGCAGATTAACATACGAAAACTGTATTATTCCGAACACTTGATCGCCACCAATAATCGGAACTATTTGCACTGTATCCACACCGGTGATATCCAGAAACTCGCGTTCTCCGTCAGGGATTGAAGTATCACGCTGAGAAATGACAACCGGAGTTCCTTTTTTTAACGCGTGTTGCACAATGAGTCGTTTGGTAAGGTCGATAAATGGGCCATGTCCCGGACTCCAAACCGTTCGAAAACACCGCGCTAATGCCTGCAGATGATTTGATTCACGATTCCACTCATATACTGCCGCCAGATTGACATTGACGACCCTCATGAGTTGATCACATATATTAGGAAGGGTCTTATTGAGAGAAAGAGATGAATTCAAAACCTGACTAGCCTCTACCAGAGACTGTAACTCGCGCGAATGTTCAACTGTTTCTTCATGAATGCGAGCGTTCTCAATTGCAATGGCCGCGAACGAGGCCAAATTCAGCAATAATTCCAAATGCCGCGAAGTAAAAGTCGTTTCAGTGTTTTTGTTATTAACCCCTAATATCCCTATACAACGGGTTTCGTAAATAATGGGTACATATAGAAGTGACTTTACCAAGTATTCGGTTTTTACTTTTTGCGGACCTTGATCTCCAATCAAGACAGGCTTACCTGTCGCATAAACCCGTCCCGCCAGCGAATTATCCGTCTTGATACGAAAATTGCGTGCAACTTCAATATCAATACCTACTCTAGCTCGCAAATATAACTGTCCGCCATCTTCGTCAGGCAACAAGATCATACCCTCTTCAGCGCCTGTCAAACGTCGAGCCGCCTCAACAACTCGGTTAAGCACCTCACTTAAATCCAAAATCTCTGTGAGTGATCTGCTTAGATCGAAAAGGGTCTGCAACTCATCCGTGACACTCAGATCATCAGAAGCTGACGAAATACTCGCGCTGGATACAAGCACAGAATCAAGAAGATCAGTGGGTAGAGATGAGCCAATCGAATTTTTGCCAAGACCGAGTGTTTCGGATACCACCTTAAATATAGATTCCCGCGACGATTGGGCAATCATAATATTTGAGGCATATTCGCGCGATTTAATTGCATTCAAATCTGGTGCCAAGCCGATTATTGGTATAGTACTGTTGGTAGTGGCGAAAGCTGACATCGTTGAGACATTTGACACATGGTCGACCATGAATGCATCAACAATAAGCGCGTCAAAATCACCACTATGGAGCGCATATATGCCGTCATTATGACTATACGCAACCTGCAACTGAATATGATCATCCGCTAGTGATGCACGTGCATCACGGATAATTTCGTAGTCACCAGATACAATCAATACGCGCAGTGTGTTATTACCATTATTCATCTGGCATGTCCATCACTTTGGCTTACTAAGACGTTGCCGTCGCCGCTCAAGATCATCTTCAACTTTAGGGTTATCAATAGACACCCTGTCGCCAAGGGGATGCTGAGATTCGAGTGTCGGTTGACTACTCAATTGAACGATCCTATCTCGCATCTCCTCCAAGGTGTTCGATATTGTCTGTCCTATTGCGCCCAACTGTACTGCCAATCTATCGTTTTTCTTCAATTCATTCTGTTCAGAATTCTCAAATGCAGCTTCGAGTGCATTCACATTTGCAATGAGTTCTTCAGTGACTATTTGATGTTGATGAAGATCAGATTGTGCCATTTTCAAACTTTGTTGCGCTCTGTTCATCTGATCAACAGCATAGCGAGCTGACATCTCATCACCCGAAACTAGAGCATCATCGGCAGCCTGATTCCAATGATCAACTTGCGATTGCAGTGCTTGAATGCGATCCTGTATTTCTACCTCAAACACCAACGTCCCATCTATGCGTTGACGTAGCGTTTTTATCTGTAGTTCTGCGTCTTTCCAACTATTGACTGGAGGCGCACCAGTTGAACTCTTTTGTGGTGCAGGTTCACCGCTTACAATGTCACGCAATGCCACCTTTACCAGTACATTGAGTTTTTTGAGTAAATCATCCATATTAATATTTTACAGTTTTCATAACATGAAGTGCAACATTACATCCTGAACAGGTTATTTCGAGTCCAAATGAGTTGGTTTTTGCCATCAGACGATAATCCGTTGAGATCAAGTTCTGGTGCTTTTCTTAACCCTGCGGGCAGTTTCCATCCCAAGTGAGCGCATAAACCGTCATATTGGGTCCGCCGGCACGAATGGCCGCTTCACCACCAGTCGTAAAGATCGGACATAGGTGCTGATTATTAGGATCATCCCCCGGAATTTGATCTGGAAAGGCCATTAGATACTGTGCATGTTTGTCTTGTAGCCAGTGCCATAACGGTTCTTCGTCTAAGATAAAGGGAACAATCTCTGGGCTAACTAGTCCTGCCAAATCAAGGATGCGACGAGGCGCAAAATATCCCACTGCTCCAATATCATGCACCGCCAATATTGCATCTGGGGAAATGTTTTCCCGAATCCAGTTAGCAGAAGCCACCATTTCCTCGTCAATAATAGACACATCTTGACGATATATCACAGAACCTTGCACCAGAAAGTAGACGTAGGCAAATATTGCCGAAATCGCCAGTGCACGGGTTATCACCCGCCCCATCGTTGAACGGTTGTATTGTTTGAGTAACCAAACCGAACCAACCACACCTACCAGAATAAAAGCGGGCAAAGCTGGAATGACATATCGTCCGTGCTGATAGTATGCCGGTAATCTCGCTGCGTACAAAGCGATCAAGCTGCCTCCCCACAGAATGGGCAGCAGCTTGAACAAGCTCCGAAAGTCGAGCCGAATTCGCCGTAATTCAGCGTTTAGATAGTAGACCGCGCCGGGAAGGAGAAACAACTGTGCACCCGCCACCAGTGGCAGCGTCATCTTGATAAGACGTTCAAAATAACTCTCTGTCAGTAAAGGAGCATTTTCAGCTTGTTTAGCAGCAGCCGTATCGGGGAGCAAACCACCGGTGAGATGTAGATTCAATGCCAGATAAGGTGTTATGGCGACTAGAAAAGCTACTGTCGCGCCTATTCCCCAATTCAAAAATAAGGCAAAAGACGCTTGTGGCCGAGCAATCAACATCACTGTACCAATGAGTGCTGCTAGCGCAATTCCTTCTGGTCGGGTCATGGTCGCCAAGGCTACGCATACACCAAAAAGAACACCCCGTCCAAAAGCACTTCGGGAGCTGGGCAAATGGGCATCAAGTTCCCGCCAAGCCAACCAAATCAATACAAGTGTCCACATTCCAAAGAGCATAGTTTCCATGCCGGATGCCGCTGCCCAGACCAAGTGCCAAGCCGCAATTTGTGCCAAGCCACTAATGACACCAATAATCCGATTTTGAGGCAGCATCCGTTGTGCAAGACGAGCACTTACCATACCCGTCACCGACAGAGAAAGAATCCCAAGAAAATATGTCCATAATTTGTAAGATAGGTTTAATTTGTACCCAAATGCCAACAAGACAGTATATAAGGGAGATGTGGACGCTGCGCTGGGCACGCCGGGAATAAAAGCCCACTGTCCGGTTTCCGCAAGGTTACGTCCATATACTTGATGTATCCAACTATCATCTAAAGGAAATCCGCCATTAGCAACCTTAACGTACAGGGCCACTACACAAATGGCAAAAACAATAAACAGCACATCACTGCGCCGGAAATATTTAGTAATGAATTTCATAAAGCCTTGCACCCGGTATGTCAAATGGTATCGGAGTCAAAAAGTCTGGCGGTGAAGATAATATCGTCAATAGAGGTGTTGGCATGGCAATAGAAGACAGCCCATCAGATGTGATCCCTTCCAACACCAGATATTTGACCCCATATGTACGCGCAATTTCAGGTATAACGTTTGGTTGTTCGTTCGGCAAAACTACCCCGCCTAATCCAGTAAAATAATAAAGTTGTGCAGGATCGTTAATCATCACACGAGCATCCGGCGGAAGTTTGTCGCGCAAAGAAGTGTGAAACGTTGAGCTTGCTTGCGGTACAACCCGATTCGGCAACCCAATCATTATGCTAAGTAATACGGCAACACCGACTAACCCAGTTGAGTATACTTTCTTAGCAGTATTGGCATTCCAGCGCCGCCGGCGGCGCGCCACCCACTCTATTACATCGTCCAATCCAACAACACCCAAAACCGCCCACCATGGAACAAGTGCCGCCGCTGAGTGCAATAATCCTCCACGATAGCCGGGGAATGGAAAGACGAAGGTCATCGCTAAATGTAAGCCCAGCGCATATAACCAGAACGGGCAAAGGAATGTCTGATGCCGCCGCTGCCACAACCCAATCAGCATAAGTGGGGTCATGACTACTAGCCCTTCAACCGCAATAAATGTACCAATATTGTTTGTGATGGCTTCCCAGCGCGAAGCTAAAAATGCACCTGCCCCTTCTGCAAATAGCGAATCCACTGAATTGTCAGGAGGAAATTTAAAAAGATCATCATAACTTGCAAGCCATATTGTTTGGGTTCCCCCCAATGGCATGATCGTACCAATAGCTGATAGGTTACGGGCGAACCACGGAAGCATAATAACTGCGTAAGCTACTGTCATGGCAATACCAATTGCTACCAAATTCCCAATTTTGCCTTGCAGTATTTCTTTTCTAAAAAGCAATAGCCACACAATTGCCGCCCAGCCAACAATCAAGAATAGAATACCATCAGCACGGGTAAGATGAGCAAGCGCGGCACAAGCACCCCCTAGTGAACCGTAAACAAGCGAACGCCGAGTACTAAGTAGCGATTCAAATACCAACGCTAAAAACACTAAGCATAACGAACCGAAAAATGCGTAGGGGGCAAAAGTGTCAATTGCTCCCCAAAAGCGGGTATAAAATCCGCCAAACAAAGTCAATAATCCAGCCACCCATGCATGTCTATGGCTCTTACCTAGCCGCGCCCCCAACCAAAAGCCAATATATACTGTCCCGCCAAACATCAATGTGAACGGCCATTGAGCCGCCGGGTAACTGCCGGGAGCATTCAAGAGACCCATTCCAAGTGCCGCACTTAAGGTAGTCAGCGGCATCCAGTAAAGATGAGATGGCGCAGGCAGATAATCAGGGGCGCCAATGTAAGTCCATAGATAAGGATCGGTTAGACCCCTCCCGGTTACCAATCTGTTCGCAGCATTCAAGTGATAAAAGACGTCCGTAAAACCTGGCCCACCGACCAAACCACGCGTAATCAAATATGCACCCACAAGGGCAAAAAGAATAAATAATAGTCTTTCGCGGGAAGAGATATGCATTACTTGAGGTCTCACTGTACAACGGGGACCTGTGATGCATTCCACCATCTATGGCGATCAAACACCAGCAGCACCATAATAATGAGGGGCAGTGGTAGATAAACAGACGGATGCTCGAATTGTTTCTGAACTGTAACCAAGAATTGCAACCATGGGATAATTAACAAACAAAACATTGCCAACAGAACCCATAAACTTCCCCGCTTACGGTTACGGTAGCTAATGACAGCGAAATAAAATATGATAGGAATCAGGAAAACAATGTAATGAGGTGTAGCGGTACGTGGCGCAATAAGATGGGTAACAGTCACAGTTACTACTATTGACCAAAAAAGACGTTCGTTTCGACCTTGCAGTGCTGTCCACCATGTCGCAAGCATCACAAACACCAACACTACATTTATCACTGCCTCAGCCCAGCCCCCTAGCCCCAAATAGTAGCTAGTAACAATCCAAACTGGCGAACCGAGTGCCGTATATGATGGATACAGGCGCAGTTGAGCCAGCCAATCGCCGACCCAAGATGGCTCTAGTAAGAATGATGCCACTAACAAAACAACTATTGACGCTGCAAACCACACAAGAAATCGCCGGCGGCGGAAACGTATCGCCCACAAAAGCAAAAATGGAACAATCAAGAATCCCATTTGCGGCTTAATTGTAGACATGGCGAGTGCTACCCCAGCCAAACCATCATGGCCTTTGAACAAAGCCCAAATCGCGAGCAATTCTAAGAAATAGACGACAATTCCGGGCTGTCCTAAAATAAGACCGCGTGCCGAATAATAAAATAGCAGCACCCAGATAAATAAGAATCCCATCACTAAGGGTGAAGGTTTCCAGTTGAATAGATTGAACAATAGAAATAACGATGCGATCAAACAACCAGCAAGCGCCACCATCCATATGGCCGACGCCCAATCATAAGACATGTAAACTAACGGCCAGACTAAAAATGCAGTATAAATAGGGTAAGCAAAGTAACCGGGGTCTTGATCTGCTCTGGCTGGACCGCCATAAATAGCCTTTTGGATATTCAGGCTGGCCTGCTCCCCGTAAGGATTCAGTCCGTCAACGAAAAATGAACGCGCACCCTCCCATCGGGACATGAAATCATTATGACCGGGGTACGGCCCCGTCAGGAATTGACGAACAACTACTACTGAAATAACAAGCACAACGGCAACGAAAATTGCACTCAGGAGAACCGATTGTCGCTTAACCACTACGAACCTCGGATGACTTTGTAAATGGTAATGGTGTCAGAAGCAAAAACTGCTTCAGCAAATGCAAATTGACTAGGATTCCACTCTCCAAGTTGCTTTGCACTCTCATCGTACCAGATGTAGGTGGCGTTTATGTCCTTAAGAAAACTCATTCGCCAACTATCTGGCGTAGATGAACTGTAAAATTGTCTGATTAAGTCCATTTTGTGTTCAAAATCAGCTGTTTCAATCCAATGCCCTAGGAATACCCGTTGTCCCGTAGCAGCCACGATACGGCTACCATTCCCGGTGCCATTCGTACTAAAGGTCGTGACCACTAAATCCTCAGGCTGATTTTGGTGCCGCAGCCAGTCATAGGCCGCTAGCTCGTCTGGTTGATAAAAAACATTAGTACTCTGGCGTGGATTTGACAGTGCAACACCGTTAGCGGCAATCACGCCTATTAGGGCGACTGATGTTAATGCCAAATACAAAATGGAGATTAATGTACGACGACGTTCACGAAACCGAGTTAAAACAGCGCGTGACCACCCATAAGCTGACATAACTGCCAACGGGGTTTGAACCCCCAACAGATAGCGCCGTTGGGTTGGGAACGGAGCATAGAGCAGCATAGCAACCAGTGCCACCCACAGAATCGGCAACCACCAACGATCATCTGCCCTGTCTAGCAAAAAAACACGCAGACCAATTGCCATAGGGATGATAAATGGCAGATAACCCAAAAGGTAATAAATCAAGTCAGGTGATAAAGTCTGATTCTGAACTGTAAAGCTTGCCCAGACGGGATCAGTATTGAGCACAACATATTGATAGAGTACCAGTGCAGAGTGAATTACAACGGGAATAAGCAGCCAAAATGCACGACGGATTGAAAGTCGTTTGATCGAAAAAGTGTGATAAATAGTCAGCACAAATAACAGAGGTAGCAGCAGCAAAATGCTATATGGCTGAACAATTGCTTCCGCAGCTAATGCGAGCGTAAGTGTTACTAGTCGCCACTTCCCGGTTTGACGTACCCAGTCATCGAATGACAGTACAATAACAATTTGCAGAATCACAGCCGCTGCAAAGTGCGGCATATAGAAGGCGCCAAGGGTGTTGAAGGCGTCAGTCAGCCAGAATTCTATCGGGGCCACGCTTTGAGTAGTATCAGGACTTACAAAAAGCAACCACCAACTCCAACCGACTGATACCGTTCCAAATAAGAGTCCTAACCAACGTTCCTTTGGCTTTTCAAAAAAGCGGCAGCTAAATACCCAGATTGCCAATATCATGCCGAACGTTAAAAGGGAGCGGGCAATATGGAAAACCACCGGAATACCGAGAACCGTGATATGAGCTAAAGCACCCAATGCTACATAAAACCCCTGTACCAAAAGCAAACCGGGATGGGTTTCATGCGTAAATAGCAGATGATAATCCCACTGTCCTCGGCTTCCCTGCCACATTTTCGCAAAGTGGCTGGCATAATCAAATTGGATACCGGTCGGTGAGGCAGGCATCCCACTGTACTGCCAACCTACCGGTGTATCGAGCAGACCAGTGAGATAAGGTAGGGAGGTTATTGTGGCAACGATTAACGCGAACAATAAAACGGAACGGGGAAAATATTTCATGAGGTCTGGCATTCAGCACTCAAATCACCATGGGGATTAGTATATAAGACCACATCCAAATCATTGAACTGTTGTTTCTGTTCAGGCGTAAAGTGTTCGTTCAGCCAAGAAAGAGACTGCTCCATTTCAGGTCGTTTAGCGGCAGCATATTGCTTTTCAGCAAAATCAAACACCACCCACCAAATCCGCTGTCCATCTCGACTGGCCGCCTGCACACATGAGTCGGCAAAAATGCCAAGTGTCTCTTGAGTTGGCAATGCTAATGTATCCTCACCGCTTCCCGGCCTATCGCCAATAAACCGTTGTGGTAATGAGCGTTCATAATAGATCATAGGCAAAGTTGACAGCTTGTTCATGTGAACAATCACATCGCCATCTTTCCACCGTGCATCTATAAAATCGGTAGCGGATTGAAAGGGAGAATTGGGGAATGTGGCCCACGTGTATTGATAAAACAATCCAATCACTACCAATACCAACCCCACACCGCCAAGCGCAACCGCAATTGGACGAGGTATCCCGCTGCGAGTGAAAAACCATGCGAGAACAATATAAGAAATAACAGCAGAAGGAAGAAGCGAACGTTCTAAATATACTGGTTGAATCTGGGAAACTAACCACATGAGCACGGGTGGCATGACTGCCAACCACAACACAAACACAAGAACTTTGCGTTCTTTTCGGTTGCGGGGATTTTGAATCCACATTACAAATTGAACACCAAAAAAAACTATCATGAATACCGCACCCAGCAATGCAATCGTAGATGCAGGGGCAGGAAAATCGAGGTTGACCGACATAAATGATCTGATCGTCAGAAATGGCGTTCCGATGGTAGGTGGCTCCAACCAGTAATAGGAGCGCACCTTTTGAAATTGCCCCGGCAAATTAACTAACCACGGCAAATAGACAATAACTGCTACCACTGTTCCAATCAGGAAATTAGCAATTTGCACAGGGCGGCGCGCTAAAAACGGTATCAGCCCCAACGCAACTAAATAAAACGCCGCAAGCTGCTGGGTATACATAGCTAATCCGGCCAGCACTCCAAATGCTAACCAATAGCGCAAACGCAGAAGTAGATTTTGCTCTGGATTATTGCCTGCCCGCCATCCTTTTACAAAGCACCATGATGCAACCGTAAGTAGCAACCCTAACATCGTATACATGCGAGTTTCTTGCGAATACTGAACATGAAATGGCGCTATAGCTGTAATAAAAGCTGCCAGCAATGCGGTTTTATTACCGAACAGTTCATCCGCAAGCATAAATACGACTGCAACCGTGGCTACCCCAAGCACTACACTCAACAACCGCACGTAGAATGGACTTTGCCCAAAAATAGCCATCCATATATTGAGTGCGGTGTAATACAACAGAGGATGAATGTCAGCAGCACCACCGGTGACAGGAGTCAGTGTGCCGTATACCATGGCATCCAAACCTTTTTCCGAAAATAGCACTGCAAAGGCTTCGTCATACCATAGATTACGCACACCTAAATTAATGAGACGCAGCGCAAGTGCTAGCAATACTATGAGCGCCAGCAGCCACCAGCGACGATTTACCAGCATGGATTATTGATCCCAGACGTCAATCTTTTGAACTGCGCCGACACCGGAGCGTTTGAGGATATAGACAGCAGCTTCATTAGCCGTCTCGAAACCAATCAGTTCCCATCCATCTTTTCCAAGCAAGTTGAGGGGGTAATAAATTGGCTGGTCTTTCCACTCAGGGCGCGCATCACCATTAACTTTGTACTGAATACCGTAGGAACGTTTGACTTCCAAAGCGGTGTACTGCCACGAAGAACTCTCGCCTCCGCCGCTTCCATTAGCTGGAACTTGCTGCTCGACATGAACCGGTGCAAGCTCATCCAATTTCTCCAACCATTTCTGAGCGGTGGGATCATCCTTGACCTTATTTAGCAACATGCGGGCTTTGTCGTACTGCTTTTCATTAATTAATTCCTTTGCAAGCTCAAGTTCTTGTCGGGGCATGCAATAAATCTCCTAAAGGGATAAGGTGGATAATTATGTTTACTTAGATCAGATTAGCACAATTTCAGACAGCCATACCTTGATGATTGCGTGGTTGCCGCAAAATACGATAAAATGCCACACAGACCCCCACCAGCATCAGCGTTCGTACTGCAATCAGTGCCACAAATGGAGTTATTAGAGGGCCAGTAATTTCACCCCCCGTATCGCCCGTGCGAATAAACAGAAATGGATATTCAGCAAATGTGACTAGGCTGAGTAAGATAACGATCAACACACCATCGCGATTAGGGAAACATAACAATACAAATGGAATAATTTGTACCAACCACTGAGGACTCCAGCCTTGGGCTTGTAGGAAGAAGATTACCAGTGATATACCCACAAACGCTACAAGTCCTTTATCATCAAAGCGGCGTGTCCGCGCAAACACAAACATTCCAATTAGAACAGCAATGCCCAGTCGCATCATACTAGGAACACGAGGCGGATTGCCCTGCACCACAGTAGCCCGGTCAGGATCGAGGCGATCTTCAAGTGGCCCGAAATTGCCAGTACGATAATTCCCATCGAGCAGCGCCCACACAGTCTGATAGGACGCTTTATTAAACTGTGCAGTAAGTGATGGAAGCGTCATTGAAACGTTCTGAACAAAAAAATATCCATAGACCAAGATCACTATAACGACAGCGATCAAGGTTGATACTGCTGCACGCCGTCTCTCACGGTAGCGCCATACCGCCCCAAACACGACTGCTGGCGTAAATTTGATTAATACGCCAACTGCTATCGCAATCGCTAAGCGCCCATTGCGTTCTCGTAACAACCACCACACACTGAGCAAAATACAAAAAGTTACCAATACTTCAAATGTCCAGAATACAAATACCAGTGGGGAAGCTAACAAGGCATAAATCCACCCAAGCGTGGTGGCTGTATCTTCTCGATATAACCGGGCGGCGATCTTGCGAATGAGAACTAGATTTCCTGTGTCAACAACCAAGAACAGTAGACTGAGCAGCATTGAAAACGCGCCATAATTGGGTGCTAGTTTGTAAAGTGCAACCGAAAGATATGCCCATAACGGAGGAAACTCTGTCCACCAATCGCGCATTGGTAACCCCGCTGTATCCGAAAGTGAGGCAATTTGAAAATAGGTTTGGAAATCTCCACCAGCGGACATACCGCGTTCCACCCCATTAACCACGAGCGGTTGGTAAACAATCAACATCATTAACCGGAGACTCACAAACAAGATGATGAGCAAGCGAAAATCACCAAACAATTGATTGAGTTGAAAAGGCGGCATTCCGCTCAGATGCTTATTCATTTTTTGCTGTCTCACGGGTGAATACGACAGCCTGCTTGTCTTCATAATCCAAACGCCAACCGCGTTCGCTTCTCAAACTGCGCGCTAATCCACTATCATCTTCAATAACTACAACATTGACACTAAAGCGATTTAATGTTTCTTGCCATCCGGGAGCACCCGTTGCTGTCTTCAGGTAATCATTCGAAAGGAAATCATCGCCGTATAAATCAGTGCGCCCATCAACAAATACTGGATTATTCGGCAGCCAATAGATGAAATAGCCGCCCCAGTTATAACTATTGAACATCGAACCGTTTGGTGGATTTTTGCTTAAGAACTCGGTAACTTTAACAGGCAAGTATTCTTCTTGAGCTTCTGCAATAGATTTAGTGTCCAGTACTAGCAACATCTTTCCTAAAGTCACCACAGCAATAATGACCACCAGCACTGCATTCAGTCTTCCCATAAGCGGCGTTACCCTCTTGATCGAATTGACAACCCAACCTCGCTCGGTAAAGATGTCATCGAGGTGGCGGGTCAAAACAGGTGTTGCCACCACCGCAAAGACAGCGATATTACGTCCAGCGAGCAGTCCCATAAAAGCCGTACCCGCCGAAAGAACAAAATCTGTCCAGTCCAATCGTTTCTTGCTCGCCCCGATGACTCCTAAATTGCCAAGCAGTAGGATTACAAACGGCCAGGTTTGACGTTCATGAAAATTAGGCGAATTCCACTCCTGTATGAAATTTTGCAGCGCCCCGATGCCAACGGTCTGAAAGGGAACGGCCAGCATTTGCAATCCATAGGGATTAATGACAAGAGCAATCAATGAAACCAACGTAATCATCACCAATTTGCGAATGCCGTTTGGCGGCACAACAGACTCACTTTTAGAACTAAAAATATTGCCTAATATTTCCCCTACAATTGAGCCACACAGAAATATGAACCCAATGGAAAATCCAGCATGAATGTTGCCCCATATGCACATAATGGGCGGTATCCACCACAAATAGTCTTTCTTTTCACGTTTATGCAAATGCAATAAATACAAAATGACTGTGCTTAGAAAAAATGACAACATTTGCGGACGTGGTGACCAAAACACAGCTGCTGTAGCTGCCCCGACAACTAAGGCAAACGCCCGCAAATAAACGCTGCCAGCGGACATACGGTAAATAAACCACATACCGCCTGTTGCCAGCACAGCGGTATAAACGGCTAAACCAAAGTTGCCCGCAACTTGCCATACCCCAAATAGAATTACCTGTGCACCCCAACTATGATTAACCCACTCCATTCCAGCTTTCGTATAAGAGAAAGCATCAGCATAAATCATCCCGTTAGAAAGCGTGTACTGTCCAGCACGCAAATGCCACCAAATATCCGTGTCTACCGGTATGCGCGTCGCCATAGCAAACAATAACAAAAAGATGATAATGGCGGCAGTCCGCTCAATGGTCAACTTACGTATGAATTTGTCCATAATTACTCAACTATTATCAAGTAAATAGATCAAAACCGGATCGTCCACCGGGTAGTAGACTTGCGGCAAGAACTGGCGCGCGATAGCAAACCGCAAAAACTGAGCATAGGCTATATTAATCAACGTGTCGTCATCAGCCTCCAACGGTTTACGAATTAACGCTTCGCGGGCCAAGTGAAGTTCATGAGCTTTTAGAGTGTCGTCCCCAAGGGAATGTGCCAACCACCCTCGTCCCATATGTGCCCATGCTAAATCCGACGATTGAACTGCTAACGATTCGGCGTGCTTGAGCATATTAGCAGCCTGTTCCGTGTTATTCATTATTACTAGTGAATTGAGAACTTCAGATGCAGCAGTTGGCAGCTGTGTGTTTTCCGCTAACAATCGAGAAGCTTCAGGTGCATCTCCATTAACTAACAGCATTGCCACCCGTGCGGATATAGTCAATTTATTAGAATCAAGTGTGTCAGGATGAGACAAAACATATTGCCTCAATTCCGGATACAAACTTGCGTCAGGATACAGTGTTAGGGACTGGCGATACGCCACATCAGCAGCACTTTCATCCCCCATCTCCTCTGCGTACCGCGCAAGATTGACCTGATAATGCCAATTGGCCGAGTCAAGCGAAGAAGCCGTCCGCATAGCAGTAACCGCCCGTTGGTGGTCACCGCGCTGCCAAAGCAATCCGGCAAGGTTAGCCCAAGCAACCGCGTAACCGGGTTCCAGTGCAATATATCGATTGTAGGCTTCAATTCCTTTATCGATTGCTTCTACGTCTCCCGAACTTGCCGCCATACCGTACAAAAATGCCTGCTGCATAGAATACAAGCTGAGGCCGGGATCAGCATCAACCACATTTTGAAGTAGTGATGCTGCATCTACATAGTCAATTGTCGTTGGCTTTTCCGGCAGTCCACCCAAAACTGTCACATACTGACTATATATGCCACTGCTCCAGAAACCTATCGCCAACAACACAGACCACAAACCCACCATAATAACTGGCTGCCGCAAACGAAGCGACACAGGCTCCGCTTGAACAGGTGTTACTGCCACCACCAAAGCTAACATCCCTGTAAAAGCGATGGCTGGCATCATCGCGGGCACATCAGTTAATTGGTGAATGGCAAATGCAATGACCGCACAAATCGCACCGATAAGCAGTATGCGCTCACGCCCAATTGCGGCAAACCAGTTTCTACGCATCCAATATGCTATTGCGGTGAGCGTGTAAACGAGTGCCGCTATTCCCACAACACCTAACTCAGCTGCGACCAAAAGCGGAACACTGTGCGCGTGACTATGAGGTTTGTCAGGGTGTATATTCGGCAACCGAACCAGCTCACGACCAAACGTAAATAATCCTTGTCCCGTTAAAGGTTTCTCTTTGAAAAGCTCAATTGCCGCGACATAAATTTCAGTGCGTAAATCAGCACTTCGTCCCGCCTGTGAAAATGATCTAATAAAGATAACGGAAATCAATAGAGCAATCGCAACAACGGTCAGCGTGCCGCTCAGCAATATCACTTTGTTCCAGGTAGTCACCCCCTGCCACCAAACAATTAGCTTGTTTCGTGACAAAAGGCCATGATGGTAAAGGAAAAGTACGAACCATGAGACAAGCGCTACCCCTATGCCTAACCACGCACCCCGCGAGCCCGTAAAGTACAGGAGCAGCAACGTTAACAGCAAATAGGCACCAAGGAAAATACGACTGACGCGCTTGCGAGTTAACACCAAGCGCGAAACCGAAAATGGTATCAATACTATCAAAAAATCACTTAGAAAGTTTGGATTACCAAAAACACTTACGGGGCGTGGTGCTGCCGTGTTGGCAAACCCATTTACCAAAGCCAACCGCAGCCAAGCTTGCAGTTGGAGAAAGCCAAATGCCAGAACAACTACACCTGGAATCATCAGTCCATCAATGAGTAGCTCTCGCGATAGAAACCCATTTTGGAGAGCATCTTCTAATACGTACCACGCACCGATATAAACGCCAACATACCAAAGGCCGATCGCAATCCGCCGAGTCGCGTCCCAATTAGCAATAAGCGATAGACCAATAGCCACTATCCACAACACCATAACTTTGTCTACCGGTGTGCGATACCATATCCATCTTCTTCGCCAACGCACCAGGAACCAACATGCAACCACTACCCCCATGATCAAAAGAGTCAGAGGATGAAACTCCGGATTGAGTATGCCGTTGAATGTTGCCCCGATCGTGAATAGATAGCTAAACACCAACGTAACTACTGACAGAGCAGCAAGACGCGATCCCTGTTTCACGCGCCCTGCCCCACAGAAGAAAGTTGGTTCAATAGCCTGTGTGCCGTTGCTTCATCCGGCGCGAAATCCAAAATAGCGCGGTACACATTTAACGCTCTATCCACAAGTCCATCATTAAGATATTCTTGTGCCAAATCGTACCACGGTTGCATTGCCGCATGACCGGGACCGGGCGAACGCATACTGGGAACAAGCTCAAAACCAGCCACCCGTCCTCCATAAAGCACCCCTTCAAAATTCTGATCGATTATTCTGGGCGGGAGCGCATCAACACGTAATTCGTGAACTTCGTCCGTGCTTGAGGCCAACTGGATGCGAACACTATTTGGAAATTCCCATACCGTTCCAAGTAACTGAGCTATATCTAGGTCACGTTTTGCCATTTCCATTTCGCCTGCGGCAATTGCTGCTCGTGCACGTGCAGCATAATAATCGCCCGTGGTACGGGCATGGCTGATTGCTTCGCCAAATGCGACAAGCGCATCTCTTGCGTTCTGTCCAACGGTTAATGTATATTCACCCTTCACCCACCATTCGGGGGCTGTCGCCGGATTGGATGGTACAAGCGCATACGCCTTAAGGGGATCATGAGCCCAATAGACTCGATACTGAGCATCTAGTTCTGCACCACTCAAGTACTGCTCGACGGCTTGTTGGCGTAATGGCGTTTCCCACCAGAAATCGGCCATACCCGGCCACTGATGGTAGCGTAGTGCAGTTACGTATCGATCTACGATTGCCGTGTCATCGGCTAAATGATTTTCTTCAGCGATTCGCGACCAATTGAGTGCACCGACATTGCCATGATTGATAGCAAAAGCCCGCTCCAGATCACCCAGCGCGGCGTCAAAATCACCAGTCTGTTCATGCAGTGCTGCAAGATTAATCCAACCCGTATCCCAGGTTGGTTCGAGAGTCAGCACTCGTTCATACTCGTCAATTGAGTCAGCCATATCAGTTGAAGCAGTCGAAAGATAGGCAATTTGAAGTTCATAAAGTCGTATGGTAGGGTCAATAGTATGCGCTTCCTGTGCTGCAGCAATATCCCCATCAAGACTGTGGCTAAATGTTGCCATAGCCCAGTCGCTCTGAAGTAGTCCTACACCAAAGCCCATCAACAAAATGACTAGTCCCACAGTTGCCAACCTTAACACGCGGCTCCGCGGCAACCTCTTTCCGGGTTCCGTAATGCAGTATGCTACCAACAGCAAAATAAGCAAAGCAATTGGCGTCATAACAAACATATCAAAAAAACTCTGAACACCGAGACCAACCAACGCAGCGAAAGTAGCCGCCAGTCTCACTTTGCGTCCACCGACAGCATTTCGCCACAATCCCCACCATGTTCGCAAAATCACAAAGCCCAGCCCACCGCAAATCACTAATCCAACAATGCCGGTTTCCGCTGCAGTATTAAGATAGAAATTATGAGAACTACTCAAACGATCATCGACAAACTCAGGATTACGATATTGTCGGTATGCTCGTGCAAACAGTCCGGGACCAACTCCCATAACAGGATAATCCCGAGTTGCGCCAAACGCCGAATTCCACAAGTCTCGCCGCAGTTCATCTCCAGCCGCATGTCCCTCATTACGGCTGAGAAACAGAATGCCACTACCAGCACCGACTACTACAAGAATTCCCGCAACAACAAATGGTAAAGTGCGCTTCAGTGTCAATTGGCGAACATCAAACCGCTGTACTAATTGCAGACCACCAAATACTGTCGCACTTGCAGCGATTGAAATAATGCCACCGCGCGAAAATGTCATCAACATGATGAAAAAAACAGCTGAGGCCAAAACCCAAATCGCTATTCGATAATCGCGTCGTCGCATCGTCATTGCCCATCCAACTAGAACAATGACTAGAGGCGCGGTGTAAGCAGCTAACCAAGTGCTCACACCGAGCGGCATATAAAGTTTAGGGGGAACCAGAGGCAGTGGACTTTGAGGAGTTAGAACCTGTATCCATCCAATTCGTGTACCGGGAACAAAACCCAGACCGAAAAACCAAGAAATGAATTGCATACCGGCCATCAGTACAACAACAGCGGCCAAAAGAAACTGTGCTTCAAAGATGAGACGCTGCCTCCCTCGCTGAATCAAATCAACAAAAATGAAAAATATTGTTAAATGTGTAAGGGGCAGCCACAGCGCTTCTAGTGACATACGTGGATCAAGACTGAACAAAGCTGAAACAAACCACGCGATGACCGTTGAAAAGACGAGCCAATTTAGGGCGTTTGTGGCAACCCGCCACCTCTTAATCGCCAGACCAGCCATCCCACCAAGAGGAGGGTCATCACTATATGATGGATAATCCGCACAGCAAAGATTTGAAAATAGTAGGAACTGCCTCCAAAAAGGACAACATAAAACGCTGCCAACAGAAACAGCAATCGTCCAGCACGCATTCAAACACCGCTCATTTTGAGAACTTTTCCAACCGTCCTCATCATAATGTTCAAATCCAGTAGCAACGATTGATGCCGTATGTAATACAAATCATATTGCAGCTTCACGAGGGCGTCCTCATCAGTCGAGCCGTAGTTATAGCGTACCTGCGCCCAACCCGTTAAGCCGGGGCGGATCACAAGGCGGGTACGGTAAAAAGGTATCTTTTCTGTCAATCGTTTAACATGTTCAGGGCGCTCTGGGCGCGGTCCCACAATGCTCATGTCCCCACGCAAAATATTGAAAATTTGCGGCAGTTCGTCCAAACGTGTTTTCCGCATAAATTTGCCCACACGCGTTACCCGTGGATCGCCCTGTCGGCTAAAAACCGCGCCCGTTTGTGATTCGGCATCAGTCCTCATAGACCGAAACTTAAAAATACGGAAGTTGTGCCCATTCATGCCCGTGCGTTCTTGTGCATAAAATATCGATCCGCGCGAGTCCAGCCGGATGAGCAGCGCCATAAGAGGCAGCAACAATAAAAACACCACCATTCCCATTAAAGAAATTATGATGTCAAAAATCCGCTTGAATGCAAGATATGGATTGAATATTGAGCCGCCATCTATTGGCAACACTACCGCCCAATTATTAATGACATGCTCCACTGGCACTTGCCCTGTTATACGTTCATACAATAGCGGCATTGGCACAATAGCTAATCCATGTTCATAAGCATCCATTACACCCTGAAACATTTCCCCACTGAGTTCACGGGTTGAGGTTACGATGAGTTCGCTAATCTGCTCTGTATATACCAACCGCAACACATCTCTGCCCGTGCCAATGACCGGAACTTCGCAAATATCCTTGAGAATGTCATCCGACTCCGCCACCACACCCCGAATGTCATATATGTCATGGGCGTACCGACCAATCGCGCCAATCATCGTCATCGCACCCCAATCTGTACCAACAATCAACACCCGACGGCGGACACTACCCCATCCGATTAGTGCGGGATTGAAGGCGCGAAACAAAGCGATGAGTACAAAAGCTGATACCGCAAAATAGAGGATGAACAATCTGGGCAATGCTAAGGGTTGTGAGAGAAAGAACACAACCAGATATAACACAAGCATTTGCAGCGTAATGAGTATTAATCGCCGTGAACTTACCCAGCGGTTAGAAGCAATTCTCAAATCGTAAAAATCATTGGCACTTGCCAGCAGCAGCCACGTTCCACCCAGCACCAAGAACCAAAAACTACGCGGAAATATGAAAATAAAGTCAAAAGTTTCACGTGCAACTACAGACCAAATCGCTAACGCAATCAAGACCGCTAATGTAACACCAAATGCGTCACCCGCCATGAGCAGCAGTCGACGTTCCGAAATTTGGAGCTGAACGCGCCGAGACCTAGAGGATGGTGAAAACAACATGCCCGTCTTCGCCTCAGGTTGTTTGAGCATGATTATCAGGATTCCTTGTGCGAAACAGTACTATTGTAACCAACACAGAAATTACGCTCCCCAAAATTCCGGGCCACAACCACCACGGGCGATATTCAAACCGAACCTCATGAGTACCCGGTGAAACAAGCACCGCACGAAACGCCAAATTAGCCTGTCTAATTTCAACCGTTTGACCATCCACCATCGCTACCCAGTCGTTGTAAAATGTGTCTGAAAATATTACCCATAGCCCATCTGGCGATTTCTCATCTTCAATTGTAACCCGATACCCTAAATCAATTTTCTCAACCTTACCCAATTGAGCCTGAATAGCAAGATTATCAGGGCAATCAAAATACATACCAGGGGCTGGTGTCTCCACCAATAACCCTTTCACGATTGATTGCTGTTCACATTCATCAAGAGCAATATTCTGCGCCAACCACACACTCGGGAGGTTATGATTATTTACAACTGGTGTGGGCTGACTACCTAGTCCATAAACAGTACCTACACCAGCCAAAGACAAGAGATGATCTCTGGCCTCGGGATGATTTTTAATCAGATCAGTATAAAGTTTAAAAGTTCCCACCAACAAAGGATCAAAGTTATTCAGCAGTGGCAAACGGTCTAGCATGTTCAGATTTGGGAAGTTGCTGGTGCGAAATGCATCTTGTCTGTCGCCTAATACACGATAATCTTTGAACTCCAAGTACGGCAAGTCATCAGTTTTCTCATCTTTAACTTTCGAGCCGCTGAACAACACAATCTGCCGATTTTCTTCATCCCAATATCCGCGTCCTGTTAGCTCGGCTACTGATCGCCGACCATAGAATGCTGCTGGGATGGTTGGATTCAATCCCCACGAGGCATAGACCAAATCAGCTCCTACTACAACTAAAACAGCTAATGTCCACCGGCTATACCAGCGACTGGTCGGAGATTCTGGTTGGGTCAGCGTGAGAATACCGGCCAAGGCTCCGATCACGCCCAATGCCACCACCGCCCGAATAATCACCAACACACCTTCTTCTTTTGTAACATCTGATGGTAAAAATTGCGGTGCTATAAGAGCCAACAAAGTCGCTCCTATCGAAGCGGCCACAGCCAATCGAGTAGCAAATAGCACCCAATAACCACGTGTCCACATACCCACCCCAGCCCCGGCCAGGACACTTAGACTGAATACAGTCCAAATGTGCCAACGCACCGGCGCTTGGAACATGCCAAATGTCGGGACATTTTCGTACAGAAATGGGAATATTGGAGAGTTCTTACCTAAAGCCAGCACGTAACCAATAATCAAAATAATGAGCCAAAATGGTATCGTGGAAAAGTAATTTGGGCGTTTCGCATGGCGAATTTTGCCCCAACCCCATGTTGCTACAGCTACTGTAGCAGAGATCAGTGGAATAAGTCCTACATATACGGCGTCTTCAAAAAACGCCCCTTCCGTTATGTAGCTTCCATCAGCAGGCGTACCAAAGAAATTGGGCAGCAAGAAGTTAAAACCACGAATCGGAGAATAACTGAAATTCATAACAGTGTCATAGTCCACGCCATTGGAGCGCTGCGATTGCGCTAACAATTCCGCTGTCGGTAACAATTGCGCACTGGCGATTCCTGCCGCCAATGTAATTCCCAAAATTAACAGCAACCACCGTTTCCACTGGATTGGGCGGCGCGTCACACCCCACCACGTTGAAAATGCGCCCACTAACAACATGCTATACCAAGTTGTTTGAGCGTGTCCGGCCAAAAGTTGCATTGCCCCAAAAATTGCTACCATGCCTACGTCACGGCGGCGTCCAAGAACCATAACATTCAGTGACGCCCAAAGTAACCACGGCATCCAAGCCGCAACAAATAATGTGGGATAGGTTCCTAGTCGTGCAACCAGATAGCTTGTCATCCCAAAAGCCAACGTGCTTACCCCACGCCCAAGCTCGGTCATCCCTAACTGCCCCGTAAACCGCCACATCCCCCAACCAGCAATGAAAAGATGAAATACCGCAGTCACACTCATTGACCACGCTAGAGGCAAAACTAATCCCAACCAATTCAGAGGGTATAGTAAGGCTGATTGGTAATTTGCAAGTAGAGGAGCGCCTGTGCCATTGTAAGGATTCCACAACGGCAGATGACCTTGTCGCAGCAAATCAAATGCATATTCGCGCCACGGATAGAATTGAAGAGACGGTAATCCCCAGAAAAACACTTCACCCAGAAGCAGACGATGGAATACAATTGTTAACGCTGCCGCTAAAATCAGCAGCGTCCAACCTTTGTGACTCGACAACCGATCAGCCATCAAATTTTGACCTCAGCCCATACACGATGAAGACTAAGCATAATATCCATGCTATACCGGAAATCAATGTCATTAGTATTGTTATTTGATTGAAGTTTTGGACTTTGTTGACATCAGGCAGTCCAGACCATCCATCCGGCCAATTAGGAACAGCACCAACTACCGGCGATACAACATAATCCAGATTACGATAGATAAAAATACGTTGTATTTGGTCTACAATCTGAAGTCTCGGATTGTCTATCGGATAGGCGGCAACAATATGGCTAACATGCCATTTGCCCAACACTTCCGAATTAATTCTGGCATCTTTATTAGCCTCGGCAATGTCTGTGTCACTCTCTACACCGGTCAGCGGCGGTAACACAACTTCATAGTGAGTGACTGGTATGCCGCTACCATCAGCAACGGCCTGTGTCACACCCTCAAGTTGGAAAGGGTCTACCCCGCCAAACATCTTAAGACCATAAACTTCAGCAACCTGCTGTTCCAGACTAAACGTTGGGGAATAAATTCGATCCGTCCCTAATTCAACTAACCGCTCAGCTAGAGGCACTTGTGGCGCGAGCCAATAATTCGGCGAACGCCATTCCAACCATTGGAAACCAGTTACGAACAAATCAAAACAAATGATAGCAACAAATAGCACAACCATACGTTGTGTGGACACACGTTGTGAAAAAGACAGTAGGATAAGGAGTCCGGTAGCAGTACCCGATATGAGAACGACCAAACCGGAAATCGGATTTGGAAGTGCTACAAGGCCAAAAATGCCAAGCAATACCGAAAGAGCTATCCATGATGTAAGAATTAATCGAACTCGTGATAATCCGGGAAAAAACCGGTGTAGTTTTAGATCATCAACCCGATCCAGCACCCACTGTAAGCCATACCCGGCCATAACGGGTATCAACATTACCAAAACTAACCATGCTCTGGATGGAACCCTGAACCAACGCAATGGTGAGAAGATGTTTGCTAAAAACGGCCACAAAAAAGCATTAGTACCAAGGGCATAGAGTACAATCAGCAAAATAATCACCAAACCGATGATTCGTTGTTGTCGTGGCCTCGTCAACCACCCAATGACTGCCAGAACTAGTACCGGAAGTCCTATGTACGTAAGAGCCTCAACGGCACTATGATTAGCAGGCAGAAAAATTCCGATGAACTGTCCGATTTCAAGGGAAAGAGCGCCCGCATCGTTCAAAGTCATAGCACTGCGGCTCAAGTATGGCTGCCATAGTCCAAGTGGAACTATGAACGCCAATGTCAACACCAAGCTAACCAATCCGCCCCACACCAAATACCGGATTGTGCTTCGTGTTACCTCAGATCGCAAAATTAATCCTAAATATGTCACTGATGTGAGAAAGGCAAAGAAACTGACCCGAACATCAGCAAGTAGGATTAGAGCGGTGACCATACCGAATTGCAGGCCTGAGTACCATCCCACGTCTGACGCCTTGAAAAGCTGATGAAGGCATAACATCAACCACGGCCACCATGCTAGTGCATAAACAATATCCAGATGGCCCGCTGCTAAATGTCCAACCATCCGCGGAGCAAATACAAAGGCCAACGTTGCCACTACAATCGATTCGAGGCGCAAACCAAGTACTTTCGCCCATCGCCACATCCCGACGCCAGCGATAAACAAATGCACCAGAATCATCAAATCAAGAAAGGTCGTAGGATCAACAAATACAACCAACCATTGTAATGGGTACGAGGTTTTACTAAGTGGATTAGCAGCAAATGGCTGCCCCGCCATCGTTGTCTCTCGCCACATAGGAAAGCTGTGGTGCTCCAGTATGGATTCACGAAGATAGAATGCGTTTGGCCAATGAGCCAACGTGGAATCGGAAAATCGCGTCTCCCCTCGAATGTAAGGAAGGCTATTAAATCTCAAACCAGTTGCGACAATAAAAGCGAAACCCAGGGCAACCAGTCCAACTTTAAGGCGCATATACCGTCACAGAACCGTAGTTGAACACAGGGTCAAGAATGTCGGTGCACTTAGTAGCCCCAATAGCCGTTTCTTGTGGGCCAATAATCACATATTTCACACTAAATTGGTCAATAAGCGCCTTACAGTCTGCATCATTTTGAGCGCTGTACCACGAGATGACTTGTAGTTCTTTTTCAACAGCGTTCATTGTTTCAAATGGATGACCATACACTACTCGTGCTCCAACCCAACCCGGTATCCACACGCTAACATCTGGTGAGGCAAGGATGACTTCATCAGTTTGTGGATGTTGTTTGAGCCATTGAAAGGCAGCAACATAATCCCGCTCTAGGAACGGCCCTACTGTTATGCTCAGATTACTCAACAGCACCAATAGGTAGCTCATCGTTATTGTCGGAACAACTGCCATGAGCAATCGATAACGCCAGCGCCGATTAACAAAGTTAAACCAATAGCCTTCCAATGCACGTGTTACAAAATAGGCAATCGGAATCATCATTCCTACCGCAAATCGGCGTTGATAGTTCGTCGGCATGTACATTGCGACCAACATGACGATGAACCAAATAATCATGAACTGATCGCCGTCTTGCTCAAATCGGCGTAGAGCCCTCACTATACCCGGAATAGCCATTAACAGCGGAACACCCAAACCGACCAATAACAACCAAAAAGCTGGAGAGAGAGTCACATTTTGTCGATTCCATTCCATTGCCGTCAGATTGTAATTCAACACCGCTGCGTAGTATGCGGCCATCGGCAATGCGGGCAATATCAATAGCAACAACCAACGCAGCTCTCGTAGCGGGAATACTCTTTGGCGCAAACCATGAATCAATGCATAAAGTGTCACTGCTCCGGCAAGGGGAACAATAGCTTGGGGATACAACAATGAGAGCACAAACGTTAGCAGGGCAACAGCTCCCCCACCGTTGTTTAGACTTGGCACATAATTGTTGCCGGGTCGAAAAGCACTAATCAATACACTAGCTATAAACGCAATACACGCTAAAGTAAAAGGGAAATGTACGTTAACTAAGCTGCTATAAAATGGATAAATTTCCGGTATTGTCAAATCTGGGGATTCAATACCAAACAAGATTCCGATCCATCCTAAACCAGAACCAACAGCAACTACTGTAAAGAAAATCCTCCGTGCCCTTTGGCGCGGCCAGATGGTTGCTCCAAAATGATACAATGCCATATACATGATGAGCGACGCAACTACACGTGCCACATGGAATAATGCAATGGTAGGAATACTAATCAGACGGGCAATATGCCCAAGTAGCGGATACAATACTTGGATAAAAACTGGGGAATGTTGTTCCGAAGTATGGCGGAAATATATAAGCCATGAACCTTCATACCCTTGCTGCATCTTCGAAAGATACGTTGCTCCATCAAATGGGTTATTGAATATACCCATGAATTGCATCCCCGTACCAGATGCTCCTGTAATAGCCACCCACAAAAACGGGATAAATGCAAGCAGAACCAGTGCACCACTGAATAGAATTACCCAACGCCACTCTGATGGTGAAATATGAACAGATTCCTTGGAATTTTGCATGTAGTTTACCTCAGACAATTGTCCAGCAGGCTTGCCCCACGATTCAAGCCCGGTGTATACTACAACAATAAGGGATAATGTTAAACACAACCCATTAAGACATCCATCCGACGCACATTTTACACGGTCTCAGGCAGCACGCCAGCAAAGTCACTTCATGACACAACCAGACACATTATATCGCTTGCAGGAAATTGAAATTGGCATCCAAGCACGCCACAAAAGGCTTGAAGAAATTGCATCTTCACTAGCCAACAATGAACTAGTACAACAAGCTCAACAGCAAGTGGCAAATGTAAAACAAGTGTTGAGTCCACTCCAAACAAGATCTAAAAACCTTGAACTTGAAATCAAATCTAATGCTACGAAAATCAAAGAAACCGATGAAGCCCTTTATAGTGGTCGCGTTCGCAATCCTAAAGAGTTGCAGGACATGCAGCACGAAATTGAATTATTGAAAAAACGAAATCTTGAGCTTGAAGACCTATTACTAGAAACTATGGTTGCGGTTGAGACCACCGAAGCAGAGTTGGACAAACGTGAAACCAATCTGCAACAAGCCATTGAGGAACATGAAACCGCTAATCATCACCTTATTGAAGAGCGTACCCGCATCAAATCTGAAGGCAGTTTATTGGTCAAAAACCGCGAAGCTGTGCTACTGGATGTCACACCTGAAAGTCTCCAAACCTACAATAACCTTAAGGTCCGTAAAAATAACCAACCTGTAGCATTACTAGTAAACCAGAGTTGCACGGCCTGCCGCGTCCAACAAGATCTAGCAGTAGTTACAGAAGCACGTAAAGGACAAAAGCTAGTGTTTTGTGCCAGTTGTGGACGTATACTCGCTTATAGAAGCGGATGAACCCCAAGGAGACTATGAATGGGATTCGATGTTGAAAACTTCGGACTAGGACTGATTGCAGGATGGGTAACGGGTTACGGCGTGTACCGCGCCCGCCACCTCATAAGTTCGGCGATACAGTCAGCCAGCCAGCAGGCATCCAGCGCCCAATCATATGCTAGCCAATCCACTGATACTCGATACGTAAACAACATTATTCGCTGGGCACAGCGCAATCATATGGCTGGCAAAATGGCGATGTTGAGTGATATTCTAGTTGAGCCACGCTTCATCCCTCCATTCCCACTAGCAGCTCCACCAGAAGATGAAGTGTCGCACAATGTTTTCAACGTTGTACCAATCGTCCCGGACATACCTGCACTGCACGCACCTTACAATGTCCCTACTCTTTCAATTGATGAACTGGCAACTGGTGATCGAGCCTTAGCATTGCTGGGAAATATCGGTAGTGGTCGCACAACCGCCTTAATGGCGATAATGCTTCGTGCTTTGGGGCAACTTCACACAACACAACCTACGGATATTGTCCAACAAAAACTCGATGCTGAAGAAGCAGCAATGGACGAAAAGAAACGGGCCGTTAGAGTTAAAGAACGTTTATTGCTAGAACAACGAGCCAGAGAACGCTTTGCCGAAGAGCGCGGAATGGTGTTAGATAACGAAAGCGATTCGGAATCAGACCTTCCGCTCTTCAACCGTTTAATGCCTGTCTATATTAACCTTTCAGATATACAAATCGATGGTGGCGAAATCGGCAGAGAAATTGATCCTGCCGAACCACTCGTGAGAGCAGTGCAGCGACAGTTGGGTAGAGTCGCAGCCAGCACAATTCCACGCAGTCTATATAGTCGCCTCAATCGCGGCCAAGTATTGGTTCTAGTTGATGGCTATGACGAACTCCCAGAAAACGAGCGAGAACGGCAATTGACTTGGTTACAAGCCTTCAGTGACAGTTACCGTGATAATTTCCTAATAGTAACTGGCCCGGCCATCGGGTATGGTACTCTTACCCAAACGCTGCGCCTGACACCCGTACATCTACGTCCTTGGAGTGACCAAGATATTGTGCGATCAGTTGATAATTGGGCTGACGCATGGCCCCAGAGTAAGGGGCGACGTTCTACTGTTGTTAGACCTAGCGAAGAAATCATTGCTCACACAAAAACTGACTGTCGAACGCTAACACCAACCGAAATTACATTTAAGATACTGGCAAACTTCATTGAGTCCATTCCGGCTTCATCGTATGAAGAGTGGGTAAATGCTTTTATTGGTCGCCACCTTACACCAGATCAGCCCCTGGAGACAATGCGGCCATTACTAATTAATATGGCAAGACTAGAATTGGATGAAGGATATTTCACAAAAGCACGCCTTTTGACAATGTTAGGGCAAACTACAAATGCCACACAACCTTCTCAGGCATCTGAACTAGCCCTTACAGAACCAGAAGATTCACTCCAAGAAGCCTCCGAGCCAGTCTCTGATCAGGCGAAGCAACTAACTGAAGGAAGACAGAAATCAAAAGAGGAGACCAATCCTTACGCTAAATTATTAAGGACTTGGCTAGGCAACGGTTTACTAATTCGACATAAGGGGGGACGTTATCGTTTTCGTCACAGTTATATTACCGGTCACCTAGCTTCGATGTCCTTAACCGATTCACAAATTGACTTGCAGGATAAATCCGCTGAAACACGGTGGCGTCTCGCCGTTGCACGTTCGGCTGCACACACATCGCTAGGTACACTTGTCAAAGAGCGTCTGACATCTCCGACAGACATTATCCAAAGTAAAGTTTTTGAAGTTGCACTTTGGCTTGCCAATGCCCCGAAAGACGTGGAATGGCGTATTCCGTTTTTGAAGTATCTAAGCACAATATTCGTCGCGCCCAACCAATACTCCCTGCTGCGTGAACGAGCAGTCGCTGCACTTATCGTCAGTCGCGATGAAAACGCCTTACAAGTATTCAAACAAGCTACCAAAAGTGTAGTCCCTGATGTTAGAAGGTTAGCTTGTCTTGGCATTGGCGCTATCGGATCAGATGAGGGTGTAGCAGAGGTGATCCAACTGCTTCAAGATAGCGACAGCAATGTTCAACTTGCCGCAGCACTCGGATTAGGAGCCATCAAATCCGAAGCGGCACTCACTGCTATGGTTGAAGCATTTACCGAAGGTTCAGAAGCTCTTCGGCAGGTTATCGCCGAATCGTTTGCCGACATTCCGCAAGAAGGTTATCCAATCTTATATGATGCCATTCAAGATGACGAAATGATGTTGCGCCGTGCCGCGGTATTTGGTATTCGTCGCTTGAAATCAGACTGGGCCATGTTAGCCATATATCGCGCTTTTCTCGAAGATACGCAGTGGTATGTACGTTCGGCTGCTCAAATCGCATTTCAGGAAATGCGCTATGGAGGGAACGAAGGCCCTCGGAATTATCCTCCACTCGAGTCAATAAAATGGCTGAACGAGTGGGCTGCCGCACACGGAGAGAATATCTCACCTGACGACAGCGCAAATGATGTCTTACTTAAGGCTATGCGTGAGGGTAAAAACGAGATTCGCGCTTATGCAACTGCTAACATCGGACAACTTGGCATGGTAAGCTTATCCAATCCAGTGTATCAAGCCCTGCGTGACAAAAAGTCCGAGGTACGCGATACTGCCTACCGGGCACTAGCCAACCTGCAACTTACAATGGGAATGTCTTTGCCAACTGCCCTATAAACTCAGGGGAGTTTCTCATTTTCAGGTTTACACGGTACAACCCGATCAAAATCTGTGTGGAAAATGTACTGAACGTCACCAACTTCCAAAAGAATTCGATAACCGTCAATGTCACCTAGTACGTAATTTTGGTCAGGTTCGGGGCATCCTAGGCTTATGTCAGGCCAGACATATGCCTCCACAGCAACTATGCGTACACGCCGCGTCGGCAGATTCAAATCCTGTGCCACACGCCGCTGTGCTAATGCCACTAATTCACCAGCAACCGCGTCACTTTCAAGCGTCACCGCTATCGCCGAATCGATTATTTCTGCCGAAGCAGAAAATGTTGGGGTTAAGTCGGTAATATCAACCGAACGGGGTAAGGGGGTTGAAGTTAAGGTTGCCGTCGCAGCAGGAGGAACAGTGGTAGATGTGGGTACTATTAACGTTAGAGTCGCCTCTACCGTCGGCACAGCAGATGAAACACAAGCAGATATACTTACGAGCAGCACAATTCCAGCAGATATTGTACGAAACAAACCGCTCATGCGTTAGTCGTCAGCTTTCATGCCACCAAATCGCGCTTCAACGTCCGCCGTTGATATGCCTTCCACACTGATCACTTTATCGCGCCCGTTAGCACCAGCCACGATTTCAACACGTTCCTTCGCCACTTCAAGTTGCTCAGCAAGCAAGCCAATCAACTCCAGATTAGCAGCCGGTTCACCCGCAGAAGACGACACTAACCGTACTTTAAGTGAACCGTCTTCCTGCGTACCAACCACCTCAGATGCCTCAGCACGGGTCACAACCCTCACGGCAAAAGCTGCCCCGCCACGCGCATCAGTGATTTCAAATTTCCGATTCTGTGACATGCTCCGACCTTTCCTCTGTTGACACTATTATCGCAGAGAAAGCCGCTTCCAAAGACATAAGACTTATCTTACATAAGTTGATTTTACTTTACTTCGAAACTGTCTTACGCGCTAGTCGCTTCCGATTGTTCTAAAAGCGTCCTATCATGGTGGTTAACACCTGAATGACAAGAAAAACGATCAACGGGCTGAAATCAAACATTCCATTTTGCGGCAGGGCATCACGAATGGGTCTCAAAACTGGTTCCGTAACATCATATAAAAATTGTATGATGGGATTGCTCCGGTCAACATTGGGAAACCAGCTTAAAATAATTCGCCCCAATAGTGCGAACTCAAAAAGGCGTAAAAGCAATATGATAATCTGAAGAAAAAGACTCACGTTCTTACAACCTCACTTATATTCACGCTCACCGAAAATTGCCCGTCCTATACGAACAAGCGTTGCGCCTTCTTCAATTGCTATTGGATAGTCATCAGTCATGCCCATACTTAAATCAGGCAATCGAATTCCAAGTGATTGTTCTAGAGCAAATCTTAACCGACAAAGCGCCGCAAAAACGGGTCGAGTTTGCTCAGGTTTTTCGACAATTGGGGCCATTGTCATCAAACCACAAACATTTATCCCATCAAGTGACATTACCAGCTCTATCTCACGCCACAGAGACTCCCGAACCACAGAGCTAATTTCCCAACTTGAGGCAGCTAAACCGTATTTAGCGGTCTCGCCAGAAACATTTACTTCTAGTAAAACATTTAGTGTTTTATCCCGCTCAACACACAAGGCAGACAATTTGTTTGCCAACTTCACAGTGTCTACCGAATGAATCTGTTGAAACAGTGTAACCACATCGCGGGCCTTGCGGCTTTGAATGTGCCCAATCATATGCCAAGTAAGTGGCCTGTTCACGCCCGTATTAACCGCAGGTATCTTTGTTTCAGCCTCTTCTACGCGATTCTCTCCAAAATGTTGCAACCCGGCCTCTACCGCTTCCAACACTAGTGATGGCGAATGCGTTTTACTTACTGCGACTAGGGTGACTTCAGATGGACTGCGTCCAACATGACCGCATGCCATCTCAATATTCGCTTGTACTTGTAGGATATTTTCCGCAATCGTCATAACGACAAAACCGCACCAAAGCGCCCCGTACGTCCATGTTCAGCACGATGCGAGAAAAATTCATCGGTACGCTCAGCAGTACACAAACCCATAACCTCGATTTGTTCTACGCCCGCCCTTTCCAGATCAAGTCGATTGGCAGCCCACAAATCAAAATAAGCTGTTCCATCAGTTTCGTCACGCTCAACGAGGCCAACAATAGATCCAAAATACGTTTGTACTGCCTCGACTACCTCTTCACCGACCTGATACCGTTCTTGGCTGATAGAGGGGCCGATTCCGACTCGAATGTCGCGTGGCACACATCCATAGGTTTCCGTCATTTTCTCAACCGTTTTTGCACCTATCCCCGCCACTGTACCGCGCCACCCTGCATGTGCAATCCCGATCACATTTCGGATTGGATCAAGAAATAAAAGTGGGGTGCAATCCGCAAATCGCATGATGAGCGGTGTATCAACACAATCCGTAACCATTCCATCCGCCTGCGCAATCCATCGCTGACCTTGAATTGGGCCTGTTGCCTCAATAACTTCGGCGCTATGGATTTGCCACACACTGCATACTTTTTCAGCACACAAATCAAGTGCTGCATAAATCAATTCATGATTACGCCGAACTGCGTCAACATCATCCCCCACGCTTCCCCCCAAATTGAGCGTATCCCACGGAGCAGCACTAACCCCGCCTTTTCGGGTAAAAACACCATGCTTCAACGCGGAGAATTGATCAAATTGATAGTAAGCTAATTCAAGAGATTCCTTACGCCGCACACCCATACCTCATTGCAGTAATCAAACTGTCACAATATTACAAGCATTACCTTAGAATTGCATCAACAAACATTCCAACAGGATGAGAACTCACACATTCGGTAACGACCACAATACTTGCGTTCTGATAGTATTAGATTCGACATGCCGAACGATATCGGGCCATTTTACAGTTCATGCAATTCTTCTATTCCAACGCCTGTCGCAAATCTGCTATCAAGTCATCTACGTGCTCAATGCCAACACTTAACCGCACCAATGCGGGTGGAACTGCAATTGGGCTTGTGGCAGTACTGGCGTGTGTCATACTGTATGGATGTTCAATCAGACTTTCTACCCCACCTAGCGACTCTGCCAGCGAGAATAACTTAGTTCGGCTCACCATTCGTTGAGCTGCTTCAGGACTTTCTAGTATCAGGCTGATCATCCCCCCAAAATCCTTCATTTGCCGCTTGGCGAGTTCGTGCTGAGGGTGACTTTCCAAACCGGGATAAAGCACTTGCTTGACAGCTTGATGATCTTCTAGGAATCGTGCTATTTGTAGAGCATTGGCACAGTGACGCTCTATACGCACCGTCAGCGTCTTGATACCACGTAGGACTAGAAAACAGTCCATTGGCCCGGGCACCGAGCCTACCGCATTTTGATGAAACTTAAGGCTTTCATAAAGCTGGTCGTCATTGAGCGCCAACACCCCACCTACCGCATCACTGTGTCCACCAAGATACTTGGTGCTGCTGTGCATAACAATGTCCGCCCCGAAATTAAGCGGCTGTTGTAGTGCAGGACTTGCAAAAGTATTATCTACCGCTACCCACACCTGCTGCGGTGCAGCATCAGCCAATGCTCGCAAATCGGCCAGCGCCAGCATTGGATTCGTGGGCGTTTCCAACCAAAGCAAGCGTGTTTGTGGTGTAATAGCTGTTTTCACCGCCTCAATATCCGATAAATCCACCCAACTGAATTTCAAGCCATAACGCGCGTACACCCGCTCAAACAAACGATATGTCCCACCATATACATCATTTCCTACAATCACATGATCACCAGGATTGAGGAGGCGCATTACGCAATCAATTGCCGCCAAACCGCTGCCGAATGCTAACCCATATTTGCCATTCTCAATCCCTGCGATACAAGCTTCTAGCGCTGCGCGGGTTGGGTTTCCACTTCGGCTATACTCATATCCTTTATGCTGACCCGGAGCCGATTGCACAAAAGTCGAAGTCTGATAAATGGGTGTCATGATCGCGCCAGTAGCGGGGTCTGGTTCTTGTCCAGCATGGATTACAAGTGTTTCGAGGTGGAGATTGTCCGACTTCATAGTGACGCCCTTAGTTTGGAATTATGCATTGAAAAACAGTATAGCACGAGCGGATACCCGCATAGCAATGTCACTGACTTCAGGGAGGATTGTCCTGCACTGACGTATATGACTCAATCGTTGTATTTCTTGACTACAGGTTTGTTATTTAAAATCGTCTCGATTTTCGCATCAATCTCGGGCGTGATATTTACGTTCATGGCCTTCAGATTTTCGTCTACTTGCGGCACTTTAGTTGCTCCTGTGATCGCACTGGCAACTAGGGGATTTTTGAGCGTCCATGCAATTGCTAAGGCAGCCGGAGTCGTACCCATTTCCTGCGCCAACTTGGTTATTCCCCGCGCCCTGACCAGTTTCTCCTCGGTAACATGATCTTTAAACCAATCTACCGCTTGGTAGCGGCTGTTGGCAGGTATTCCGTCATTATATTTTCCTGTGAGGATTCCTTGTGCCAGTGGACTCCAAACCACCAAGCTCATGCCATGATTAGTAAGAGCCGTTTCCAATCCTGTCTCCACAAACTCACGATCCAACATATTATATTCTGGCTGCTCAACAATCGGGCGGGTTGCATTAACCGCTTTCACGGCTGCATGACCATCGTTAATGTTAGCAGCATTCCACATGCTCGTACCCCAGTAGAGGATCTTGCCCTGCCGCACCAGATCATCAATGGCGCGTACAGTTTCATCTAGTGGGACATTATCATCGAAGCGGTGACAAAAGAAAATGTCCACGTAATCTATATCGAAACGCTTTAGAGACTTATTGACGGACTCAATAATGTGCTTGCGTGAAAGCCCACGATCATTCACATTGTCACTCATGGGCCAGTAGGCTTTAGTGCTGATAACCAAATCGCTACGTTTGAAGTCTTTAACAACTTTGCCCACCAGTTCTTCACCGCGTCCATAAGAATACATATCTGCCACATCAATGAAATTAACTCCACCCTCAATTGCACGGCGGATACATTTCATAGCCGTTTCTTCTTCAACCACATTGCTACCGTAGGTTAGCCACGCCCCTAATGAAATAGCACTTACTTTCAGACCCGAATTTCCTACTTTGCGGTATTCCATAGCCCTATTTCCTTTCCTTAGTTTTCATAAACTTTGAGCGAGTATAATCGAGTACCATAACACATTGGATAATACCAACTACGGGTTGGGTACATGCTTCTGGTAAGTTGTTTGATACCCTGTCAAACACATAATTGTACAAGTTTTCGAACGGTTAGTGCTACGTCTGGGTAGCTGCCTGCCCGGTTTTTGGCAAGCGTTCAAATGAATCTGCGTGCGGTGCAGCGGATAATGTACCACCGCCATCTTCGAGAAACGCGGTGACTCTGTATGATAATACCAGTGAGGCAACTAGTGGTGCGATTATCCACACGTTGATTAGCTCGTACGATCGAGTAACTCTTATCCCTGACGGCGCACAGTGGATTATTTTGAGTGCCTAATTATTGTCTAAAAATATTAGACGATCTTCAGATTTTCTAGTTTTGATTAGTACTATAAACGGGGAGCCCGCCATATAAACCAATGACCTATCATTTGCACAATTGAGGAAAGGAAAAAACTAATATGGTGGACAGGTTATGGCGACTGCTGACACTTACGAACGCCAAAGAGAATTGTTAGCAGCTATCCATCTATCAGTATTTACGCCACCTCGCATGATTAGCTAATCCTGCTCCCATAAATTGATTCTTGAGCTTCAAGCCTCAACTGCGTCAAGCACCGGATGAACCAGATGGCACGCTGCAAATTGACCGCCCCCAACCGCTACCAGAGGTGGCTCAACTGTCCGACATTCGCCAGTTTGAACGGCGGGACAACGTGGCGAAAAGCGGCAGCCTTTGCCCGACCAGGGGGCACTAATAATATCCGCTTCAAGACTTACCTGTTCTAACATGCGTTGGTCCGGATTCGTGGAAGGAATATCGTGCATTAAGGCTTGCGTATAGGGATGTTTTGGCTGTGAAAATATCTGTTGGGCAGTTCCTTGCTCCACGATCGTCCCCAGATACATCAAAGCTACCTCATCGCACATATATCGAACCACTGTAAGGTCATGTGTGATGAGAAGATAGGTCATATTTAATGTGCGTTGCAGCTCAATCAGCAGATTGAGCACCTGAGCCTGAACCGATACATCAAGCGCCGAAGTTGGCTCATCGAGGATGAGCAGCTTGGGTTGCAGAATAATGGCCCGCGCTATACCGATGCGCTGGCGTTGGCCGCCGCTGAATTCATGGGGGAAACGGTTGGTATGTTCAGGATTAAGCCCCACTAGCGTCATCATGTCGCGCACTCTTGCATCGAGGGCCATACCGGAAGCACGCCCATGAATGAGCAGAGGTTCCCCAATGAGCTCACGAACGGTCATGCGTGGGTTGAGGGACGAAAAGGGGTTCTGGAAAACAATCTGGATTTGCTCACGAACCGAGCGCATCTCTTTTCCGGCAAGTTGACCAGCGGCTTACCCTGAAATAGTACCTCGCCCGACGTCGGCTGGATGAGGCGGGGATCATACGGGCTAAAGTGCTTTTCCCTGAACCCGATTCACCCAGAAGACCGAAAGTCGCCCCCTCGGGAATAACAAACGAGACATCGTCAACCGCCCGAACCAACGGTTTGCCATGTCCACCAAAGACCTTAGTTAGATTGCGTAGCTCAAGTGTCATACGAAATCGCCTACGATATTGAACTGAAAATCACGGCAGCACATCACCCTACTCATACAAAACACAAGATACCTCGTGGCCGGGCTCAATTTCACGTCGTGCCGGAAAGTCCACACTACACTTTTCAGATGCATGAGCACAACGCGGCGCAAATCGGCAGCCGGGCGGTGGGTTTAGCAGACTAGGAACTGAACCAGCGATGCCAACCAGATCACCACGCTCGATGGTTTCATTGGGAATCGCCTGTAGCAATCCCTGCGTATAGGGATGTTTCGGTGAACGCAGCACGTCGCGCGTTGTCCCAGACTCGACCACGTTGCCAGCATACATAACTGCGATACGATTGCAGAGTTGGGCGACGACACCAATGTTGTGGGTTATGAGCAACACGGTGAGTCCAATTTCCCGTACTAATTCAGCAATCAGACGCAAGATTTGAGCTTGAACAGACACATCCAGAGCCGTCGTTGGCTCGTCGGCGATCAACAAATCTGGCCGTCCGGAGATTGCCATCGCGATCAATACGCGCTGACGCATGCCACCGCTGTACTCATGAGGATAGGCATTGATCCGCTTTTCAGGCTCAGGAATGCCAACCCTCCGTAATAGCTGTACGGCACGCTCACGCGCCTGCTGACGTCGCTGGCGGTTGGAAGGAATCCACCCCCGAATGAAACCTGTTGCCTGCAACTCGTTCTGGCGGCTGAGTATGGCATCCACCATTTGCTGTTCAATTGTAAATACGGGATTCAGGCCGGTCATCGGATCTTGAAAGACAACCCCGATATGACGCGAGCGCAGCTGTCGCAATTCCTCACCGCTCTTGTCCAGAACATTCTCGCCTTGAAACAGCACTTTTCCACGCGGATAGCGGGCAGGAGGCTGTGCTACGAGGCGCGGGATCGACATGGCAGTAACCGATTTTCCGCAACCGGTTTCCCCAACCAAGCCCAGCAGGTCACCCTTGTTAATCGTCAGATTTACGCCGTTCAGCACCTTTGATACGCCATCAAAGGTTACCATTTCGGTGTAAAGGTCGTGAATTTCGACCAGTGGCTGTGCTACTTTCTCTTGCATTACCGTACCGTCGCATTCGGGTCTAATAGATCACGAAGTCCATCGCCCAGCAAATTAAAACCAAGAACGGTTATGAACATGAACAATCCGGGAAAGGTTGAATACCACCAACTCAGTGGAATAAAGCGCCGCCCCTGAGAAATCATGGATCCCCAGTCCGGTTCAGGCGGGAGGACACCTACACCGATAAAACCCAGAGATGCCAGGCTTAGAACCGCAAACCCGAAATCCATCGACGCTTTGACAATGATAGCCGTCAGCAAATTCGGCAGGATGTGCCGGAATATGATGCGACGATTACTGGCTCCGATAGCCCGCGCGCCCGCTACGAAATCTTCTTCACGCATTTTCAACATTTGCGCTTCCACCAGTCGGCAGTAACCCGGCCACCATGTTACCGAAAGCGCCAGCATGGCGTTGACGACGCCGCGCCCGAGCGCCGCAGAAATAGCCAATGCGAGAAAGATTCCGGGAAAAGTCAACATAATGTCAGTCAGGCGCATAATGATCTGGTTGACCCAACCACCAAAATACCCGGCAATTGCACCCAACGTAACCCCAATGGTGATGGCGACAACCAGAATAATGACGCCGACCTGAAAAGAAATACGTGTCGCCATGATCGTACGGCTAAAGACATCACGCCCGGCGTCGTCCGTGCCAAACAAATGCTCAGGACTAGGCGGTTTCAGCCGCTGGTCCATATGAACAGAACCCGTGACATCATCTGGATACGGCACCCACAGATGAGCTGTGAAGGCTACGATGAGAAGCGCCATAACCAGCAGTAAACCGACCAACGAAAGCCGGTTACGGGTAAAGCGATAGACGCCGCGTCGAAAGTCATTGATCTGGCTGGCGTGTTCGGCGCGCCAGCGGGCAAGTGGACTTAGCGATTCAGGGGTTGATATGGATGTCATGCAGATTTACGCTCCTACACCAGTCGATGGTGGATGAGTTTGAGATTTTCGTGTCATCTATTTCCGGGTCAGAGTCAATGTACGTTTGCCGCCTCTACATCCGGTTATCCCTAGTTAAGCCCTATTCGCGGGTCAATTACGCGATAAAGCATATCCGTAATGAGGTTTATGATTACAACCACACAGCCGATAAACAGTGTTGATCCCATAATAGGTTGAAAGTCCAGCAAAAGAGCCGCTTTTAACGCGTACTGACCGATTCCCGGCCAGTCCAGTACATATTCGATGAGCGGAGCGCCACCCAATTGGAAGCCGATAATGAAACCGAGCATCGAAATAGTAGCGATGAGCGCATTCTTCATCAGGTAGCGCGTCCATATGGTGCGTTCGGGAATGCCATTGGCGCGAGCCACCAGTACAAAGTCTTTACGAACGATATCCAACATGTCGCCGCGCAGTTGTCGTGTGACCAACGCGATAACCAAGAGCGATTGGCAGAAGGCCGGAATGATCATGTACCGCAGCGCGGTGCCGAACGCCTGAAGATCACCGCCTATCAAGGTATCTATCAGGAGCATGCCCGTATGTACAGTCGGGTATGTCGCGCGGGGGTCAAAACGACCGCTCACAGGCAGCAGCTTGAGATTCTGGGCAAGGACAATCTGCAAAATGATGGCGATCCAGAAGACCGGAACACTGACCGTTCCGATAGAGATGAAGCGAGATGCATGGTCGGGCCAGCGATCACGCCAGCGTGCCGAGACGATAGCAAGTGGAACGCCGATAAGCAAACCGATAATGGTGGAAACAATAGTGAGTTCTAGGGTGGCGGCAAAAAAAGTAACGAGGTCAGGGCCAACTTCACGCTTGGTGCTGATGGAGTAGCCCCAATTGCCCTGAGCCAAACCCGCCATATAACGAAAATACTGCTCTGGTAGCGGACGGTCAAGGCCAAATTCCCGCGCTAACTTTTCGATTTGTTCGGGACGCGCCTGCGGGCCAGCAGCCAATTTTACCGGGTCGCCAGGAACAAGGCGTGACACGGCGAATGTGATTACGGAAAGCCCCAATAAGACCGGTATCATCAATAAAAGGCGGCGTCTCAAAAAACGCAGCATGTTTCTGCCCTCTGTATAGACAGGGGGACGCGGTAGCCACTACCCCGCGTCCCCACAAACTACAATATTGTATTTGCGTAAGCTGGAACAGCTAGGATTCGTCAATCCACAAGCGCCAGAAATCGACCGCAATATCACCGTAGTAATTGAAGCCTTTCACCCGCTTGTTAAGGCCGGTGATATTGGGATTCACATACAACGGCATATCAGGCACATCGGCAGAAATCTTCGACTGAATTTCGGCGACCAATGCGGCATTGGCAGCGGCATCAGTTGTCGTCCGCAGACTGTCCAACAACGTATCAACTTCTTCATTCTTATAGAAGGAGCAAGCCTGGTAGCTACCACCAGTTGGACGATCCCAGCTCTTGCTCGAATATTTCTCAATCAGCCACGTATCCGGCAGCGGCGGGAACTGGTCGAAGATGAACGCAACAGCCGGGCCTGTGTCCGGTGCAGTGCATGCTCCCACGATGTCCGGCCAGTTCTTGGGCACAAGGTTGAGTGTGATATTGTACTTCTGCAACTCGTCAAGCAGGATCAAACCACCTGCTTCTTCAAAGTCGAGACCGCTCACATATACGAAGTCGAGACTGATTCCGCCATCCTTGTATTCGGTCATATCCAGATATTCTTTGGCTTTGGAGGGATCATAACTATATTGAGGGTCTAGGTTCGGGTCATAACCGGGTACACCTTCCGGCAGGGGGCCGGTCATGAGCTTGACATAACCCTGTTGTGAGTCAGAAAACGCCTGCCGGTTGAAGCTGTAGGCAAGGAACTTGCGGAAATTCGGGTCGGCTGTTGGGCCACTTTGCGTATTGTATTTGAAGTAACCGGCCAACAGGCCAAAGCCGACGTTTGTGAAAGTCGAACCATTGGCGTCAATTTCCGCAATATCAGTTGCCGAGATGGTATCGGAAATATCGAAATCACCAGAAAGCAAGCCGAGTTTACGCGTGCCGGCATCTTCCGTTTTCTTCCAGACGACGCCAGAAAGACGCCCTTCGCCCGGCCAACCCTGCCAGTAATCGGGAACAGCTTCCAATTCGTAGACAGAACCAATCTGCCAGTTCTTAATGGTAAACGGTCCGCTGCCCGCTTCTTTGTCAATCAGATATGCGCCGCCACCATCACCATCAACCTCGTTGGCCTTCGCAATTTCCATATTGACTATGGGCTGCTCAAGGAACGCAAGTAAGCGATCAAAGCTGGCATAGGGGGTCTTTAAAGTCATAACAACAGTCTGGCTGTCTTTTGCAACGATGCCCGCCTCATCAACGAAACCTGCCAGCAGGCTGGACCGTTGCTTCTGGGCACGCAGGGTTTGCTGATATGAGAAGACAACCGACTCAGCAGTGACCGGCGTTCCATCATGGAACACAGCCTTGTCAGTCAGCGTAAAAGTCCATTCGCGCGCATCGTCAGATACACCCCATTCGGTAACGAGGCCGGGCTCAATGGGTTGAGGCCAACCACCTTCAAAGCGGAATAAACGGTCATAAAGCTGACGAATGACGGCGCTAATCGAATAATCGACACGGTCAAATGGATCAAGCGTGGCGATATCCTGCGATGCGCCGTACACTAGAACCTTAGGCTCAATTTGCCGTAGTGGGCTTGCCAATACCGAACGGTAATTTTTTGCCGCTGCAAAGGCTGGAACAGCGGATAAAGCGGTTCCACCGGTCATAGCAGCCACTAATTTCAGGAATTGACGACGGTTGATCCGTCCCGCCCGAAATTCATCAAACAATTTCCCTGTAGGATCGAAACTATTTTTGGACATGAGACTTTCCTCTGCGAACAAAGTACGGGTGAAGAAATAGCACTGCTATGGTGTGTAAATCTAACATATCGTTGTCACAAAACGCAACAAACCAAAACAAAGAGATAATTTTTGAAAAACAAGGAAACCCCAATGACGCTTTTAAGGGAAATATTCGCCCACTTCTAGCGAGAACGGCAGAATATTTCCATGGGGAGGCATCGGGCAAGTTGTGTATACGCAAAATGCACAGGGTGGTTGGTAGAATTTGTTGAAATCAATATCGACCTCGATCCTTTGAAAGGAATGGAGCCATCAAAAAACGCCCGCCACCATAAGTAGTTTTCCCGTTCGTTCCGTCCCGCATCAGTAACCAGATATAATCTGGCCCCAATTCCGAGGCAGCAGCTTCGAAATGAAATGACTGTCCCAATAACTCAAACTCAACAGCCCCAACGTTTTTGAGCACCTGCGTTTCGCCACCGGTGTGATCAACGGTCATATCGCGCACATGAGGATATTGGGCAAATCGACCTTCAACACGGAATGCGGGGTTGATGGGGTACCATACCCGTCCGGTAAAGTTGAGACGTCGTGGGCTGTTGGCATCCCAGACGCGGATATTGTAAGGATCACTTGCCCACTGCATGATACCGAAACTCACGTCGCGCACTTTCACAACCGACATACCGCCGGGTTCATAATGATTGCGTAGCACGATGTCACGCGCCTCAACATCATCAACCGTGACCACCTCATCAGTCGTAACATGCAGCGTGCCATGTGCACCGTCAAAATCAACGGTACCCAGATGTTCGGGGGAAGCCCCTTCCGGAAGAAGTACATCGCTGCTGGCATCACTGCCGATGGTATTGATTCCCTCCTTAAGTGGGTACATACCCACAATCGCCAGCCAGCCTCCGGGCCCCGGAGAGCGCATTTTAGCATCCATGTCCTGCCGCCACGTTTCAACCTCTGCGATATACTGAGAAAGCGATTGTTCAGCGCTCATAAATACCCCTTTCGTTCGGCGAAAAACCTTAGCGCATCACTCCCGAATCCGCAACAGTCCAGCAATGTTTGGCGTTTGCCACACACCTTTATATAATCCCCTGTATTGTCTGTAAAAAGTGGCACTATCGGCCACCCATGAATATTAATAGGCAAAACAATCAACTCAACGATGAGGGGGCTTTATGCGAATCGGAATTGACGTTGGCGGAACCAACACTGATGCAGTGCTAATGGATGGGCGTACGGTTGTCGGGTGGGCAAAATCGCCGACAACCCGCGACGTTAGCAGTGGTATCACCAATGTATTGAAGGATCTACTGAACAAAACTGGAGCAGATCCCAAAACCGTATCTGCAGTGATGCTGGGAACAACCCATTTCACAAACGCGGTAGTTGAGCGTAAGTCACTCAGCAAGACAGCCGTCATACGAATAGGTTTACCTGCCACCTCGGCTCTTCCTCCTTACGTGGACTGGCCAGATGACCTCCGTGATGCCATCGGTGGCACCTATTACCTTGTACACGGAGGCTATGAATTCGACGGGCGGCCCATTTCGGCATTGAGCGAGCAAGAAATTCGAGAGTCGGCCGGGAAAATACGTGATATGGGCATTGACTGCGTTGCTATTTCGTCGGTGTTTTCGCCGGTGAATCCGGATCAAGAACAACGCGCGGCAGAGATCGTGATGGAAGAAATTCCCGGCGCAAAAGTCAGCCTTTCGCATGAGATTGGGCGTATCGGACTGCTAGAACGCGAAAACGCAGCCATCATGAATGCCTGCCTTTCGCACTTAGCTGTAAGGATCGTCCAGTCGTTCCGCAACGCGCTGGCAGGATTAGGAATTACCGCGCCATTTTTTATCAGCCAAAATGACGGCACACTGATGAGTGCCGACTTCGTAGAAAAGTATCCTGTATTAACGTTTGCATCAGGGCCAACTAATAGTATGCGTGGCGCGGCCTTCCTCTCTGGTTTGAAAGACGCAGTCGTGGTCGATATTGGCGGCACAACTTCTGACGTTGGTGTGTTAGCACAGGGATTCCCACGTGAAGCATCGGTTGCAGTACGGATTGGCGGGGTGCGTACCAATTTCCGTATGCCGGACGTGCTGTCGTTCGGTCTGGGCGGCGGCAGCCATGTCAAAACTGATCCCCTGCAAGTGGGACCGCAGAGCGTAGGCTACGAAATCACGACCCGCGCGCTTATTTTTGGCGGCAGTGACCTCACCACCAGCGATATTGCTGTAGCAGCAGGAATGGCCGACATTGGTGATAAATCCAAAGTCGCTCATCTGGATAAAGAACTGGTCCAGAGCGCACTGCATCGCATGTGGGAAATGGTGGAAATCAGCATTGACCGCATGAAAACTGCACCGGGTGCGGTTCCGGTTATTCTTGTCGGTGGCGGCATCATCCTCATCGGCGACAGTTTGAACGGTGTGTCCGAACTGCACCGTCCCGAACACGCATCCGTAGCGAATGCTATTGGCGCAGCCATCGCGCAGGTAGGGGGCGAAGTAGATCGCGTATTCAGTCTGGATGCCGTGCCGCGCGACAAAGCGCTGGAACAAGCTAAAAATGAGGCCACCCAGCGCGTCCTCAAAGAAGGCGCAATCCCCGATTCAGTAGAAATCGTGGACGTTGAGGAAATCCCGCTGTCCTACTTACCCGGCAATGCAACCCGTATCCGCGTCAAGGCAGTCGGTTCACTGGCGGTGGACTAACCTATGTGGAACATCACAGTTGATGATGTCGAGTCCATAGCAATTGGCGCTGGTATTCTGGGTACTGGCGGTGGAGGCAATCCGTATCTCGGCGAGATTTGGATGAAGAGTATGCTCAAACAGGGCTACTCGGTCAATGTCATTGATCTGAACGAGTTGCATGACGATGCGCTGGTGACCGATGTTGGTGGCATGGGTGCGCCCACGGTGGGAATTGAAAAGCTGCCCCACGGATTGGAACCGCGCTGGGCGGTAGAAGCGTTGGAAGGCTTTATTGGTAAGTCGATTGACGCCATTATTTGTGCGGAAATTGGCGGTTCAAATTCGATTGTACCGTTGATTGCAGGGGCGCTAACAAACAAACCTGTAGTTGACGGCGACGCAATGGGACGGGCATTTCCCGAAATGCAAATGTCTACCCATTTCATCGATGGCGCATCGTGTGTACCCACCGCTATGGCCGATGAAAAAGGAAATCAGATTGTATTTAGCCATTTGACGGATTCATTCGCGCTGGAAAAATTCGCACGTGACCTGTGCATTCTCATGGGATGCCGGGCAGAAATGGCTGTATCGGTTATGTCCGGGAAACAAGTCAAACGAAGCGCGGTGCCAAGAACCATGACACTAGCCAAACGGGTTGGCGACGCAGTGAGGCGTTCCCGACGAACGAAAGAACCGGTGGTTGATGCGGTACTTGATGTAACCGGCGGGCGTGAAATTTTTGCTGGAAAGCTTATCGACGTCCAGCGGCGCACCACAGGCGGTTTTGCGCGCGGCGATTTAGTCGCAGAAGGAATAGGCGAATATGCCGGGGATTGGATGCATATTGCCTTTCAGAATGAAAATTTGGTGGCGTGGCGGGGTGACAGGCATGAACGGAGAGAGGTAGTAGTTTGCGTCCCTGACCTGATTTGCCTTCTGGAAACAGAAACAGGCGAACCGATTACCACTGAACAACTGCGCTACGGACTGCGGGTTACCATGCTGGGAATTCCATGCACAGACAAATTCCGCACTGAAAAGGCACTTAAAGTTGTTGGGCCATCAGCTTTTGGCTATCACGATGTCACTTATAACCCGATGCCCAAAGTCCCCGGACAAGGCATTGAATAGAACCTCTGGAGAAAATCATTATGCGACGTATGCTTGATGTACAGAACGTAGAAGATATTGCACTAGGCGCTGCCGTTCTGGGTACCGGTGGCGGCGGAGACCCATATATCGGCAAATTGATGGCGAATGAGGCCATCCGCAAATATGGGCCTGTCGAGATGGTCACTATCGATGAGGTGCCAGACGACGAGATGAGCGTTGCTATCGCAATGATGGGCGCGCCAACGGTCATGGTGGAAAAAATGCCGGGAGGCCGCGAGTGTGTTGACGCATTCCGCGCAGTTGAAAGTTTTCTGGGCAAACCCATCAAGTACATCTACTCCATCGAAGCGGGCGGCATTAATTCGACTATTCCGATTACGCTGGCGGCCACCCTGCGTATTCCCATGATTGATCTGGATGGGATGGGACGTGCCTTTCCAGAAATTCAAATGGTTACACACAATTTGTTTGGCATTACAGCGACGCCATTCACCATGGCGGATGAAAAAGGCAACAGCGCAGTACTATCAACAATTGATAATCGCTGGATGGAAACATTTGCCAGAAGCATAGCTGTCAACATGGGCGCTACGGCGCATATCGCCGCCTATGCCGCGTCGGGCAAGCAGCAAAAAGAAGCCGGCGTGTTCGGCACGATGAGTCTGGCCGAGAAAATCGGGCGCACGATTCGCGAAGCACGCGCCGAACACCGCAATGTCACACAGGCCATTCTAGAAGTTACGGGAGGATACTTAATATTCCACGGGAAATTGACGGATATCCAGCGCCGCACGGTGGCAGGGTTTGCCCGTGGGGAGGCCTATCTTGATGGCATTGGTGAGGACGCTGGTAGCCAGATGAAAATCCAGTTCCAGAATGAAAACCTCATGGCCGAGCGTGATGGTACTATTATTGCCTGCGTTCCCGACCTAATCACGATGGTTGAGGAAGATACGGGAGAGCCGATTACCACTGAAGGCTTGCGCTATGGATTCCGCGTGAATGTACTGGGGATGCCCGCGCACCCACATTGGCGTACCGAACACGGGTTGGCCGTTGTTGGTCCGCGCTACTTTGGCTACGACGTTGACTATGTGCCGGTTGAAGAACGTTTCAGTAAGCACAGCATTAGCTAGCGCGCCAGAGATGTGGGTTCATCGGCACCGGAATAGCAAAAATTGAGACCTTAAGTGACAATGCTATCACTGATATTTATGTAATGGTATTTCTATACCTGAAAGATACCTAGATCATAAAGTTAGGTCTGACCCTTAATCGTCATTCTGATGGATGCCACCAGTGGAGCGGTCACGCTAGACCTGCCAGCAGTGGACAGCTACTCCAATCAGGTGTATACGGTGGTCAAGACTGAATTGGCGGGCACAGCAATGCCACTGGTGGACAACGCTAGCAAGACAATCAATGGCGCAACCACTCACGCACTCGCCAACCAGTATTTTCGTGTAGCAATCATCAGTGATAGCACGCACTCGATTGTATTGTGGTGAAATCAAAAATAAGTGACAGATTGTCGCTAACTACAAACCCATTCAGATCCGATTCACACAGAAACCTCAGCAATGCGACTTTGCGCTCACCATTCAGTTCTTGCAGGGTTGTCAAAGTGCATGAACAAGTATAACCTCTTCATGTTTGCATTCGAAGTCCAGACAGCGAGAAAATCACTTGACGACACCGGAAGAATTTCACATTAAAAGACCCATTTGGGGCTTGCGAACCGGCTCAAAAATCTTCATGCGCCTCTTTAGTGATTACCGCGTTATTGGTAAACAAAACGTACCGCGCCCCCCATTCCTTTTAACATTCAATCACTTGGCATTTTGGGACGCACCCGCAATCGGGGGAGCAGTGGAGTACCCTACTCCGGCCTTCGCTGCTAAGAAATACCAAAATAAACCAATCGGTTTACTATTTTATGTGGGCATCCCTATTTGGATTGAACAAGAATCACCGGACCGACATGCACTGATGGCCGCACTAAAAATAATTGAGCACGGATATTTATTTGCCATAGCGCCAGAAGGTGGGCGAAGTAGCTCTGGGGTGCTAAAACCAGGACTTGAGGGGGTGGCCTTCATAGCCACTCGCGCAAATGTCCCAATACTCCCTATAGGTCTATGGGGCACGAACCAATTGTTTCGGCAGGTGCGACCTACAGTGCGCGTTGTGGTCGGCAAGCCATATCGTCTACCTGAAGGCCGTGCAAGAGGAAATCAACTAACCGAATATACCGAGCGGATCATGTGTGCAATTGCTGCCTTAATTCCCGAACAGTATCATGGACATTATGCAGGAAACCCTCTAATTGCGGAAATGGCAAAACAAGTCATATAGAATCACCTAGACCGCGAACATTAATCGGGATCAAACAATTATGTCAACAAACATACGTATTGCGCCTTCCATCTTGGCTGCTGACTTCACACACCTCGGCCAGCAAATTACCGAGGCAGAAAAAGCTGGAGCAGAGCTTATTCATATTGATGTAATGGATGGTCGCTTTGTGCCCAATCTATCTTTTGGCGCACTCATTGTAGAAGCCAGCCGGCGATCTACTGCACTTCCCCTTGATGTCCACCTAATGATTGTGGAGCCTGACCACTTGTTAGCCGACTTTGCAAAGGCGGGCGCAAATGCGCTTAGCGTCCACATCGAAACTTGCCCTAACCTACATCGCACTTTACAGGCCATCAAATCGCTCGGTTGCCGTGCCGGAGTCGCTGTCAATCCGCACACACCCGCAGCGGCCCTCACTGAAGTAATTCACATGATTGACGAAATCATCGTGATGAGTGTTAACCCCGGATATGGTGGACAGGTGTTTTTACCTGAAGTACTGCCAAAAGTTCGCCAATTGAGGCAAATGATCGAGGCTACCGGACGTGATATTGACTTGGAGATTGATGGGGGTATAAATCCTGAAACGACCCCCGTTTGCGTAGCGGCCGGCGCTAATGTGCTGATTGCAGGCAGCGCGGTATTCAATTCACATTTCAGTGTTGCCGACGGCATCAATCAGCTTCGCGAAGCATCATTACATTCGTAAGGCTGTGGAAAACAGGTGTAGATTTTCTACAATGAATTTGAGATCGTTCACATACAATGGGATATGGTTCAGGTTTGACCTGGTTTTGCGCATATAAGCAATTAAGTAAGTCAGTCTTTGTTGGACCGTTTCAATCAACTCGCTCCTATTCTCAAGCTCATAAGAATCGCAAAACAGTTTCAGCCGTGCAACACGGTCAGGAACAGGCTGCCAACCAAGTTGTTTGCTGTGCTCATCATTCGAAAGAGGCACAAAGCGATATACGGCATAAGCGATGTCCCATAACCGTGTTCCCGGCGCCGCGTTATCAAAATCAATCATTCCAACGAGATGGTTATTATTAAATACACAGTTACAAGGTGCAAAATCATTGTGGCAAATCACTTCACAACGTACATTATCTTCTGCTTGAGCACCGAAACTAAAATCAGGCACAAAGCCAAATTTATTAGTCACGTCATGAAAACGTCGCAGAAGTTTTGCCGCTTCACACACAACTTCATCCGTCCGCATAAATGGGTGCAAGGGATCATTTCCAACTACACCCTCGATATAACTGAGTCGTTCCCATCCGTCCCCGCTCTCAATAAGGACTGGTGATTCACGAAATCCAGATTTGGAAAGATGTAAAAGTAATTGGTGGACAAATGGCGACCATGCTCCCGTTTGCCGGATGACGGTATTTCCGTCACGAATCACCTTATTGCTGTTCCCACCTAATAGTATTTCAGTCATACAGATCCATATTCTGATCTCATCTACTAGAAAACAAAAAGCCGATCTATTGACCGGCTTCTGGCATACTCACAATGGTCTGCAACTATACTTTGGAGAGAGACTTAATGCATTTAGTGCACAGGGTCTTACGTACAAAGACACCCTTTTCCTCTACTTTGACACGCTGTAGATTTGGCTTAAACTTATGCCGGGTCGCTCGCAAAGAATGGCTGCGGCGGTTACCAAACATGGGTCCTTTGCCGCAGTTTTCGCATTTCGCCATGATTTGCCTCGAATGGTGTTATTATATTTGGTCAGAATAGCGTTGATCGTACCATACGAGATAGATGCTTTCAAGGGTGTTTGGCACGTGTGTGCAGAGTAAGTTTTATTGACAAAAAGCTGAGGAATAATGAATGCTAACAAATAAGCCATTGGTAACCTGCAATGGAGTATATCTTACCCGGTTAGCACTAGCAGGTCTCGCATGGTTGGAGACCAACCAAGAAAAAGTGAATCAACTTAACGTATTTCCTGTCCCCGATGGCGATACGGGCACAAACATGTTTTTGACTATGAGGAAAGCTTGCGAATCCCTTTCCACACACAATGAAGCTCACGTGGGGAGGGTTTGTCGCGAAATCGCTAATGGCGCGTTGCTCGGCGCACGCGGTAATTCCGGCGTAATTCTTTCACAGTGGTGGCGAGGATTCGCTGAAGCACTAGAAAATCACTCTGAATTTGACGCTCAACTATTCGCACAGGCGTGTCGCAATGCCGTTGAACGTTCGTACAAAGCCGTTGTCAAACCAGTCGAAGGCACGATCTTGACCGTTACGCGCCAATCAATGGAGGCGGTCATTGAAAAAACGCGCACGGAAACAAACTTACAAGCAATTTTCGACGCAAAAGTAACTGCTGCCTACGAGTCTCTTCTTCATACCCCAGATCTCCTTCCCGTATTGAAAGATGCGGGCGTAGTCGATTCCGGTGGCCAAGGTTGGACATTCATAATTGAGGGAATGCTCAAGTCAATGCGTGGCGAAAATATAGCGACACGGTCCCCAATACAAGTTCAGAATGAACTTCTCGATTGGGAAAAAGCCCTTGTACCAGAAGACGAAGAAGGTTACGGTTATGATGTTCAGTTCTTGATGCGCGGACAAGGTATGGACGTAGATGTAATTCGCAGTGCCATATCCGATATCGGCTGGTCTGCACTAGTAGTAGGAGATGAGCGCCTGATCAAGGTGCATGTCCACGTACATGATCCCGGTGTACCCATCAGTTATGCGATCAAGCAAGGCGCCGACTTACAGGACATCGTTGTTGAAAACATGCAGTTACAATATCAAACCTATGTAGTTGACCGTGCCAATCGTGAAGATAACACCAGTAGCGTTGCATCTGCTGACAGCGTTGCTGTTATAGCCGTTGCGATTGGAGAGGGCCTTCGAAATCTCTTTATTCGCGATCTCGGGGCGGCACATGTCATTTCTGGCGGCCAGACAATGAATCCAAGCACCGAAGATTTTGTTACGGTCATTGAAAGTTTACCCGGCACCGAAATCATTCTCCTTCCTAACAATCCAAATGTCCTCCTTGCTGCCCAGCAGGCAACGACATTAGTCAGGGATAAGAAGGTTCAGGTTGTGCCTAGCCGCACTATTCCTCAAGGAATTGCAGCCATGCTGGAATATGGCAATGAACGCGACAAACTTGATCTGCCATCTTTGTGCACAGCCATGGACAAAGCCCTAAAATCCGTAATCACCTGCGAGGTCACCACAGCCACCCGTGACGCTACACTCGACGGAGTGACTGTGCATGTAGGACAATATATTGGGCTAGTTGATGATAAACTCCGCGCTGCCGGCGAAACACTTGAGGTCATCACGGTAGAAATTCTCCATAAAGCCGAAGCAGACAAGCGCGAATTGATTACGCTATACTACGGTAATGAAGTCACCGAGGAACTAGCGCAAAACTTAGCCGCCCATTTAGCCGAAGAATTTACTGAGCAAGAGTTTCAATTAGTTAGCGGTGGGCAGCCACTCTATCCCTATATAATAAGTGTTGAGTAAATGCCGAATATCCAAATCGTTACCGATAGTAGTGCCCATTTTGCTGTTCCACATTTCTTGCACCAGTTTCCAATGGTCACGATAGTCCCCAATTTTATCCACATTGGGGGGAAAATATATCGTGACGGATTTGACTTGACTCCCGACGAGGGCTTCCGTCTAATTGCCCATCAGCCTCATACAGCCACTGTCAAAGGACCTACCGAGGCAGACTTCGTCGAAACTTATCGTCGTCTGGTACAAAATGGCTGCGATGGCATCATCTCGATTCATGCCTCACGCGAAATTCTTCCAAGCTACAATAACGCGCTAGCTGCGGCCAGCCAATTTGGTAGTAGCTGTCCTATAGCCGTAATTGACTCACAGAACCTTTGCGCTGGACAAGGAATGCTGGTTAAGGCAGCAGTAAAAGCAACACAGAAGCACGAACTTCTAGATGACATGGTCCGTGAACTGCGTGGAGCAATAGAGCGAATCTTCTCCCTGTATTATGTTGAGACCGTTCACGCCTTACAGCACAACCAAATAATGTCACCGTCCCACATGGTACTAAGTTCTCTGCTCGGCATCAAAGCATTTTTGGGTATAGAAAACGGTCACATTCAAGTAGTTGAAAAAGTGAGAACACGCACTCAGGCGGTTGACAGACTGGTTGATTTTGTTATGGAGTTCGCTGATCTTGAGGATGTAGTAATCCTCCAGCACAAATCTTACTTAAGTGAGCAGGCAAGAATGATTCAGGATAGACTATCTATAGACTTCCCTGACCAGTATTTCACCCATAGCATGTACGGAGCAACTCTAGCTGCACTGATCGGGACAGATGCAACCGGCGTGGTTATCATGGAGAAAGAAATGGAAGATTTGGAAGATGACTTTTAAGAATATTCGCCTTATTACGGATAGTACGTGTGATATACCTGATGAACTTGTAAAAAAATATAATATAGGTGTTGTGCCCGCTTTCGTTAACTACGGCGGCATGAGCTACGCTGACGACGGGCACGAACTGGATCGACATGCTTATTATGCTCAGATACCGACCATGACATCTCAGCCGACTACTGCAGCTCCTTCACCAGGACTCGTGGAACAGATCATTAATACCATCTTTGCCGAATCTGACCATATCGTGATGATTACCGCTCCCGCCGCCCTTAGTAGCATCTACAACTCATTCCGCTTGGGAGCGATTAACCTTCCTCAAGATCGTATAACACTCATAGATAGTGGCACCGTTAGTATGGGGTTAGGCTTTCAGGTATTGGTCGGCGCGGAAATCGCAACCGAAACCGGAGACATTGACGCCGTTATAAGTGCCATTCAACGTGCACGCGAACACGTAAAAGTGTACGCAGTACCTGAAACTATGGAATATCTGCGCCGTAGTGGGCGCGTTGGATGGGCCGCCGCGGGCGCTGCCGCATTATTGCAGATCAAACCCATCGTTAAAGCAGCTGACGGTGTGGTAGAATCCGTAGCGCGTGTTCGCACATTTGGCAAAGCAATAGAAAAACTCGTTGAACTCGCGCAAAATGAAGCGTCCTTTGACCAACTAGCACTCGTTCATGCTAATAATCCGGAAGGTGCCGAGGACATTAAGCAAAGACTTGGGACACTTATTCCAGAACGTACCTACATCATCAATGTTACCCCTGTCATAGGCACGCATATCGGGCCGAAGTCTCTGGGGGTAATCACGCTCAACCAAGGTTGGAGACAGTAAATATAGATTATGCCATCTGCATTGGAAACATTAGTCAAAATTCTCAAACTTGAACGGGAACAAGGTTGCAAAGATACAGCCGTAATTGGCGGGTTAAGCACTTTCAGCGAAAAATGGTCGGAGGACGCCCATAAACAGGCACGCAAACCCGAACATCATTTGCTGGTTGATGAACTCACACAGTTATTGCAGAAGTATGAGACCGTCGAACTGAAAACCGAGCGTACCGCTAAAATCGTCTATATGTTGGATCGAATTATGGGGCGTGTGCCACCACCGTCGGAGTTCATCCCCTCTCCCGCACCAGAAGCACCTCAAACACAGCAGGTGATGAGTGCATCGTCGTCAACGCAAGAACCAACAAAGGTCGCTGTTCAGGCGGATACTACAGAATCTTCCGCGCCGCCACGCGAGACGGCACCAAACCAGGCTCCTCAGGCAGATAATCCACGTGAACAATTACCACCACGTCACGAGCGTCCGGATAAGTCAAAACCGCAGCGACCGCTGCAATCCAATCGTCCCGAAAAGCCTCATAAACCACCGCGCCCACAGCGTCAAGCCACAGACGATGAAGACGGTGACGACACTCCGGACAATTTCCGCGAACGCAACGATGATATGAGCTATGATAGCTATGATGCTCCTGTAAAACGCGGAAAGGGACGAAGACAAGACTATTCAACAATGCCAGACATCCCACCTAAGCCTCGCTTGGCACGCGTAATCCGCCGCCCACGACCCGTACGTGCGCCAGAAGAAGAACGTGATCTTCTCAATGGCCTGAAGCAACCAATAACTGTAATGAAGGGCGTTGGTCCCGGGATGGCAAAACTTCTTGAAAAACTGGATATTCATACAGTCCATGACTTACTCTACTACCTGCCCCAGCGTCATGATGACTACACCAATTTACGCAGTATAGCCCGCTTAGTTCCCGATTCTATCAACCCGGTAGTTGTCATCGGAACGGTGGTACAAACCCGTGTTCGCATAGGTCGTGGTAGTCGCAAGGACTTTTTCCTTGTCCTAGATGATGGCACAGCTCGCATGGGTGTCACATTTTTCGGTCAGCATTTCATGAGCCGCCAAGTCAAGGAAGGTCAGCAAATTGTTCTCAGTGGCAAAGTATCTCAATACGGTCACCAAATACAAATGACCAATCCGGAGTGGGAACCTCTAGATACTGAGAATCTACATACGGTCGGCATCATCCCTGTATATGGATTAACCGATGGTCTAAGTGACAAGTCATTGCGAAAACTCACAAAATCAGCAGTTGAATACTGGTCGGAAAACATTCCAGACTTTGTGCCAGAAACAACTCTAGAACGCGCCGAGCTAGGTGATCTCGGCGGGGCACTCAAACCAGCTCATTTTCCCGAAGGCTGGGATCATCTCCGCCACGCTAAGAATCGTCTGACTTTCGACGACCTCATGACTCTCCAGCTTGCTGTACTTGCCCAACGCCGCGAATGGCAATCCGTTCCAGCTCAAAGTGTTCAGGTTACAGATCAGTACTTAAACGCCTTTATTCAAACGGTATTTCCTTACCCGCTAACTGGCGCCCAACAAAATGCAATCGCGGAAATCCGCCATGACATGCGTGAGACAATACCTATGAATCGTCTGCTGCAGGGCGATGTCGGGTCGGGTAAAACTGCTGTTGCCACAGTGATCATAGCGCTTGCTCTTGCTAATCGTAAACAAGCTGCACTTATGGTGCCTACCAGCATTCTTGCCGATCAACATTATCGCAGCATCAGTGCCACATTGGATAAAATGCCGGGCGAACAGAAACCGGTTGTCGCCCTGCTCACCGGCGCGTTGTCAACATCCGAGCGGCAGTCCATTTATCGTGGTATCAGCGATGGCTCCGTTGATCTTGTCATCGGCACACACGCCCTTATCCAAGAAGGTGTTGACTTCAAAGATCTAGCAGTCGCCATCATTGATGAGCAGCACCGCTTTGGTGTAGAACAACGCAAAGCCCTACGTGGCAAGGGCACAAATCCACATTTGTTGGTGATGACTGCCACACCTATTCCGCGCACGTTGGCCCTCACGATCCATGCTGACCTTGATCTCTCTATCATTAACGAAATGCCTGCCGGACGCATCCCGATCCAAACCAAAGTTGTTCAGCCCGTAGAGCGCCAGCGTGTCTACAACTTTGTCGAATCGCAGTTAAATCAAGGGCGTCAAGCATTTGTTGTGCATCCACTAGTCGAGGCATCCGACAAAATAGATGCCCCTGCCGCTGTTGAAGCCTTCGACCAACTCAAACAGGTATTTTTCCGGCACAAGGTTGGACTATTGCATGGACGTATGTCCCCCACCGAAAAAGACGAAATCATGGCGGCTTTTGCGTCAGGCATCTATCATGTGCTTGTGACCACGTCCGTAGCTGAGGTGGGGGTCAATGTTCCTAATGCTACAGTTATGGTCATCGAAGGCGCAAATCGTTTCGGTTTGTCTCAACTTCACCAATTTCGTGGACGCGTAGGACGCGGCGAACATGCCTCGTATTGCCTCCTTCTATCAGATACTAACGACAATGAAGCTCAACAGCGTTTGCAAGCCATGGAAGAAACCACAGATGGCTTCAAATTGGCGGAACTCGACTGGAAGATGCGTGGCGCTGGCGACTTGCTTGGCACTCGCCAGAGTGGCGGCAACAAGTTGCACTTTGCGGAACTAATGACGCCTCAGTTAGTTAGTCTAGCACAGCGAGAAGCCCGCACCATTTATGAAGAAGACCCACATCTCGAAATGCCCGAACACCGGTTGCTAGCGCAGCGTGTAAACATGCTGCATAATGAGCATAGCGATGTAAGTTAATTCATCATAAACTAAAGTTGGAGCACATAGTCTTGGCCCTTCGCAGAGCTGTTTATCCTGCCTCGCTTGACCCCATACACTTTGGTCACATTGACGTGGCCGTGCGTGCGGCTAAAATTTTTGATGAGGTAATTGTTGCAATTTACGACAAACCTAAAAAGAATATTTTGTTTAGTGTAGATGAAAGGGTCACGCTCGCTCAACGCGCTTTTGAAAGCTATGACAATATACGAGTTGCGCGATATTCAACTTTGACAGTAAACTATGCTCATGAGGTTAACGCGATGGCATTAATCCGGGGTTTGCGTGTTTTTTCTGATTTTGAATTCGAGTTCCGTATGGCACTCGCCAATCGCAAATTGATCCCGGAAATCGAAACTATCGCCATCATAACTGATGAAAAACATCTCTATATTAGTTCAAGCACCATTCGTGAGATTGCTGAATTAGGCGGAGACGTTTCGGAAATGACACCATCATATGTGGTAGAGGCTTTAAGAGAGAGATTTAAAGAATTAAGTAAGGATCAGAGCGGCCCGGAATATAATATTAGTATCCGGGATTAGTGGGGAATCGAGAGGGTAGCCAAATGGACATTCAACATCTTGTAGATCGGCTTGAGGATTTGATAGATGAGGGGCGACACATGCCACTCAGTAAATTCACCATGATTGATGAGGAACGCGCATTAGAACTCATTGATCAAATGCGAATTTCAATTCCTGAAGAAATTGAAAAAGCCTCGCGCGTGTTGGCGCAACGGGACCGTATTTTAGCGCAAGCCAATGAAGAAGCGGCTCGACTAATTCAGGCCGCACGTGAGCAAGGTGTTCAACTACTTGATCGCGAAGCCACAGTGCAGGCCGCCCAGAGTCGTGCGGCCAACATAGTGGAGCAAGCACGTCAAGAAGCTGAGGAAGTAGTGAATGAAGCGGACAAATATGTCGCTGACACCTTGTCGAGGCTCGAACAACAGTTGGCGAAAGCACTCAACGTAGTGCGGAACGGTATCAACGAGGTGAACACGGCTGGTGCCGTACAGCCCATGCCGCCGGCACAATTCCCGGCTGGTATGCGCCCGCAAATTGATGCTGGTGTACAGCCCATCGAAATTCGCAAAGAAGACAATAAATAATCCTGTTTAGTTAGTGCATGATTAAGGGTATCCTTGATACCCTTTTTTCTTTTGTAGCGTTCTATGCGTCTTATTGCCATCGCCATAGGCTGGGTTGCTGGTGTCTTCCTTGCATCAGTAACAAAGATATATTCACCTTTCCCGTGGCTGGTGCTGTCTGCAGCATTTATGTTGGTAACTGCACTGTTGTGGTCAGGGCGAGTGTACCGCAATTTGGCATTGGCTTTGCTGGCACTTGCGCTGGGCGGGCTGCGTTACACTGGGGTTCCTTTAAACAGCGAAATTGCTCAATACAACAATTTGGGTGGTATGACGATTGAGGGTACTGTCGTCGCTGAGCCGGATGTCCGTGATGACCGCGTGGACTTACGACTACAGTCCGAAGCCGTTACCCGTATCGGCACAACCGTCCCGACACAGGGCCTCGTTCTAATTCAAGCGCCTGCTGGGACAAGCATCGGTTATGGCGATCACATTGCCGTTACTGGGGAACTGGTCCTTCCTTCTGAATCGGATACTTTTTCTTATCGCGACTATCTTGCGCGCAGCGGGGTCTTTAGTATCATGCGTGACGCTTCTGTGCAAATTATTGATTCAGGTCAAAGCAAGACTTTACTTAGAGTACTATTTGATCTTAAAGACCGTGCACGCCAATTTATCTCCCGCAGCCTGCCCGAACCATCCGCTGGGCTGCTCACGGGAATCTTACTGGGTGATGAACGCGGCCTATCACCAGAAATATCCGAAGCATTCAGCAAAGTGGGCGCCTCGCATATCATTGCCATTAGTGGCTTCAACATGGCAATCCTTAGCGCCGTAGTCTTACGCTTGTTAGCACGTGCTCATGTCCGTCCACGACCAGCGGCCATCATTGCCCTTTCTGTGCTTGTAACATATACCATCCTAGTAGGAGCGACCCCGTCCGTGGTGCGCGCCGCCATCATGAGCAGTGTCTTAGTCGTCGGTGACCTCATGCGCCGCAAATCGTACGTGCCCACATCACTCGCTTTTGTTGCACTGGTAATATCAGTTATCAATCCCAATATTTTATGGGATGTTGGTTTTCAGCTCAGTTTCTTTGCGACATTAGGGTTAGCACTTTTCGCCACACCACTTACTCAGTGGCTGAACACGCGTCTTAACGCATGGTTTCCCCCAACAATTGCCGTTGGCACAGGTGAAATTCTCGGCGAAGCGCTCATGGTTAGCATCGCCGCCCAAATCATGACACTTCCACTCATCTTGCTGTACTTTGAACGGCTATCAATCGTCGCTTTGCTCGTCAACCTCTTGATTATCCCCGTCCAATCCTATCTGATGGTCATTGGTTTAGCTGCGACATTGATTGCCTTTGCATTTCTGCCACTCGCCCAATTGTTGTTCTGGCTTGACATGCTGCTCTTAGGGTGGACCCTTGCGATCGTTCGCGAATTCGCTCGCCTTCCCTTTGCAGATACTGCTTTCAAAGTCGATTCCCGCCTAATAAGTGGCTTCTACTTGGTCACGATTGGAGGTGCGCTCATGCTCGCCACAAAACCCAACTGGTCATATCGGCTGGCGACCTTCATTCGCCGTCGCATCGTGCTGACAACGCTTGGCTTATGTGCAACAGCGATTGCATTGTTATTTGTAGCCCTTTTTATTAGTCGACCAGACGGCAAATTGCACATTTGGTGGCTAGATGTAGGTCATAGCAACGCCGTATTAATCCAAACCCCTGCTGGCGCACATATCCTCGTAGATGGTGGCCGACTGCCCTCCCGTTTACTTACCGCAATCGGCGACAGGCTGCCATTTAACACCAGTCAGCTTGACTTACTAGTGATTGCTCAACCAGACCCATTTGATTATGGTGCACTCTCGAATGTCCTTGACCGTTACGCAGTACAGCAACTTCTTACCAACGGTCAACCCAATTTGAATCCGGACTATCAAGCTCTATTAGCTCGCATCTCGCCAGAAAATCAAATGGCAGTTACAAATGGCTACACAGTCAATATAGATGACAGTACTTATCTGGAAGTATTATATCCACAGCACCCACCGCAAATTACGGACAAACTAAATGACAGTGCATTAACGCTGCGCCTAACCTACCGCAGCATAACATTCCTCTTGCCCTCTGACTTGAGCACCAATAGTCAACTTGACATGCTGAAACATGGCGAATGGCCTTTGGCAACAGTTATGCAGTTGCCAAACCACGCCGGAATTCGCTCCTTGGCCGCAGATTTTCTAGCCTCCGTTCAACCTCAAGCAGTGATTGTGCAAACTGACATCACCAACCGGCTAGGCGACCCTGACCCAGATACCCTCTCATTATTGGGTGATATTCCAATCTTCCGCACAGATCAGTACGGTACGCTCCACTTTTGGACCGATGGAAACCGGCTCTGGGCAAGCGGCTCGAAGTAGTGCATCTGATTCCAAACTACCCGGTCTAGCCTGGCCCGCGCTGAGAAATAAACCAATACAGGAAGAAGTAAACACCACCTAACACCCCGCTTATTATTCCTAATGGCCGGCTTTTCTTTGTGCGGGAAATCCCAAACACTAACAGTGGCAGGATAAGTATTCCTGCGTTAACGATCAATGAGCCGAAATTACGTGGCGGGAATACATTCAATTTAGCAATAACACATAAGGCCGCCGCACCCCCCGCCATTATCGTTGTTATGTTCTCCTTATCAGATTGCATGAACATCAAACCGAGATTGAGAAAGAACATTACATATAAAAATATATCATAGATAAGATCAGGGAACGGACGTGGCGCAAGCTGGTGCAAAATATCTTGAATGTTGACTTGTCCCATGTGATAAAACTCCCTATTCGTGATTATGTTGCTTGGTTCCATAGTAACACAATTCACACATCTCTGCGGTTAGCATTTAATCCGCCCGACCTACTCGAAGAACAATAAAATAGCATATCGAATCTTGGGTAAAATGGGCTTTTTCACCCACCAAATAGAGGCTGATATGTCATCAACAAAGTTCACGTCCCCCAGCGTACGTATGAATTGTGCCGTCACAAGTTTATGTCGCCAAACAACATCCATGACACGCCCAGACTGTGGATTATGAACCTCATCCCATCAGTAACACAATACATGGTAACCATACACATCTTTAGTCCACCGATGTCAACCGACAATGAACATTTCATGCTTTGACAAACTTTCGCTACTGACACAATAATTAAGTTGAAAGCAGAGGATATAAGGGTTAAAGTTGAAAATTCATCCGCTCCGTCATTGGTGGGATGGGCAGGATACCGCAACGCGAGAACTACCATCTTTCGTCTGGCAAGCCATCCACAAATTTTTTACAAGCGACCCCGGCAAGCGGCTGCTCTCGCCTACTATGCTATTTTCTCAGTGTTTCCACTTACGCTGTTGTTGGCAGTAGTCATCAGTCGTGTCCTCGGCCCTGTCGCTGCTCAGCAGCAGATCACCAGTGCGCTTGGTCTTTTCCTCCCGCCGGATACCTCTACTGTTCTCCAAGAAAATGTCGTGGATGCCATACAACAGAGCAGTTCATTTACCCTGGTTGCGCTCGGAGGACTCATCTGGTCATCGCTAGGTTTGTTTTCTAATATCACATACTCGCTTGATGTCATTTTTCTGGTACCCGCTCGTCGGAGTTTATGGCGTCAGCGCCTGGTCGCCCTCTTGATGACCATAATTTTAGTGGTATTGGTCACTGCCTCTTTTGTCACTTCAGCCGTCTTGCGTCTCATATCCGCCTCGCTTCTCGGACAGACGAGCAGTTGGTTGACTATCGGCAGCATTTTTCTACCACTTGGCCTCAACATGGTTATTTTCGCGCTTCTGTTCCGCTACGTCCCATCACGTAATGTTCACTGGGATGCTGTATGGCCCGCTGCCATCTTTGGTGCTGTTGGGTGGGAACTCGCGAAGAGCGGATTCGTCTGGTATACCAACACAGTTGCAAATTTCCAATTCATTTACGGCGGAATTGCGACAGCCATTGTACTCTTGTTGTGGGCATATCTTATTGCTGCCATATTTTTGCTCAGTGCCGAACTTTGCGCTCACCTTAATCAATGGTTTGAAGCCCGTGATGCACGCCAACAAGCCCAGCTAGAAGAAGATTATGACTGTCCAATATTAATTTCCTACGAGGAATGAAAAACGCACGTCCCAGTTGAACGTGCGCCTTGATAGTAGAAGTAGATTGTCAGCATCATTTTTCTAACGCCACGATTGCCTGCTTCTCATAATTCAGAGATTCATTCTTCCGGTAGTTGTGCCACACATTTTCTACCCTTTCCAGGAGCGCCCGCACCACAGGTATGCGATCAGATTGAGTAGTCGCAAGTTGCGCCAAGCGTTCCAACTCCGCTTGCCGCAATAATTCGAGGCGATGCAGACGATTTACTTCAGCATCTTTCCAATAAGGATACATATCGTTGACCTTTCAACAAATTCGGAGCCGTTGCAAAAAAATAAAAAGCCGCAGGTTGTGCACCTGCGGCCTAAGAATTTGTGTAGCAGCTTATGAACCGCCAGCACTTTACTTGGTTAACAGGAGCATTTTGTCTATGCAGAATCCGGCCACTGGGCCGCTTTGACAAACAGTCATTTTCAACATGAGCGCTCCTTTCTGGTCAAACGCATTCATCCTTTGTGATCTTTATTGACCCCTTAAAACGCATAATAGCATGAGCCCTCTTGAAATGTCAAGAGGGTTGTGCGTAGGCAAACCCCAATTTCTGATGTACACTCGAACGCAAGATTAGCCTAGTCCTTATTGTGCGGAGTTATGTTGACCGAGTTACCTGATTTCAATGCCGAAGACGCTGAAGTTGAAGTGATTGAACATCCAGAGGCTGCCACCGACCGCAGCGCGGCCCGCCGCGTTGCTTTGCAAATCCTTTATGAACTGGATTGTGTGGCACATCCAGTTGGTGAAGTCATTGCCAACCGTTTGCAAGAAGAAGATGTGCCCCGTAAGGTACAAAAATATGTGCATACTTTGGCCGAAGGTGTCATTGCAAATCTGCCTGCACTAGACACGTTTATCCAACGCTATGCGTCAGAATTCCCCCTCGATCAAGTTGCCATCGTTGACCGCAATATTTTACGTATGGCGGTATTTGAGCTGGCCGCCCAACAAAATACTGCTATAAGTGTTATCATTGCCGAGGCGATGGAGCTAGCAAATCTTTACGGTGCTGAAGGCTCACTTCGTTTCGTAAATGGTGTTTTAGGCGCAATTGCAAACGAAAATACCGATGAATCGCGTCAACTGGTAGTCTCCGAGTCCGAAAAGGAAGAGTGACTCATGCTCAAAACACAACAAAGTCCCGGTAAAACCCCTATCCCTAAGCCTGAACAAGAGCCTGAGCAAGAAATTATTGCAGACGGCGAAGGCTTACGGATGAGCCTATGGGATCATTTGGATGAGTTGCGAATGCGGCTTTTCCGGGCAGTATTGGCTTTAGTGTTAGGAACACTAGCTGGCGTAGCCGTTGCCACGCCTGTACTTGAATTCCTGCGTAAACCATATGGCGAACGCTTTCTTGTCATAGACCCAACCGGCGGTGTCATACAATACTTCCGTGTCGCGCTCTTGGTAGGCGGCATTATTGCAATCCCGGTCATCACTTATCAACTTCTAGCATTCATTCTGCCGGGACTTACCAACAAAGAAAAACGTTTGCTGCTGCTTTCAATTCCCCCTATCACATTTCTTTTCCTTATTGGGGTTGCCTTCGCGTGGTTTATTTTGATCCCGCCAGCTTTGGGCTTTCTGTCAGGCTTTCAACCAACATTATTTCAAGCGCAGTGGACTGCCGACAACTATCTTGGCTTTGTAACTTCGTTATTGTTTTGGATGGGTGTCGCCTTTGAAACACCGCTCGTTTTTTTCGTCTTATCAGTTCTGGGTATCGTCACGCCACGTCCGCTCATTCGCAATTGGCGCATTGCAATCATTGGTTCCGCTATCGCAGCAGCGATCATTACCCCTACGGTTGACCCTGTAAACATGACTTTAGTGATGGGGCCATTGTTAACCCTATATCTGTTGAGTATTTTCTTGGTCAGCATTGGCATGCGCTTCAACCGTCCAGAAAACGCCTAAAGTAGCCTTTATGCCATTTTCTACTCGCCCAATCAGTATCTTCGGCGTTCCAATGGATTTAGGCCAGAACCGGCGTGGCGTAGACATGGGGCCAAGCGCCATCCGCTATGCTGCCTTACAGCCGCGCCTAAAAAACCTTGGGCTTGTCGTAAATGATTTTGGGAACATAGAAGTCCCGATTATTGAATTAGCCCGCCAACTGCCTCAAAATAACCGTATGCACAACGCCGAAGCAATTGTCAGCGTTTGCAAGTCATTGCACAGCACAATCCGCGCCTCACAAGAAAAAGGCGAACGCAGCATTATTTTAGGTGGCGATCATAGTATTGCATTGGGATCAGTTTCAGCATCCCTTCACGCCGCCGATGATGTTGGTGTGCTCTGGGTTGATGCTCACGGAGACTTTAACACACCCGAAATCTCGCCTTCAGGCAATGTTCACGGCATGGTAGTAGCTGCCCTCATGGGTAAATGCCCCCCGCCCCTCTCAATCGGTGAACGCCGCCTACGTCCGGATCGAATTGTCATGATCGCTACCCGTGACCTTGACCCGGCTGAAAAAGTCGCAGTTCGCGAGGCCGGAATCAAAGTCATGACTATGAGCGAAATTGATGAGAACGGCATGGCCGATGTTGTGCGCGCAGCCCTTCGTACCTTGGGCCCCGTTGAAGCCATACATGTCAGCTTCGATATGGATTCGCTCGACCCAGCCGTTGCTCCGGGAGTCGGCACCCCCGTTTCGGGTGGCCTCACCATTCGCGAAGCACATCTCGTCATGGAATTATTGGCGGACGATGGGCGCGTACAAACCCTTGACCTTGTCGAGGTTAACCCCATCCTTGATGAACATAATCGCACCGCACAGGTAGCGGTAGATCTCGCAGCCAGCCTTTTTGGTCAGCGCATTATCTAGCAGATCCTGCAATCTCATGCCGAATTGGTGATAATCCCACGTCGCCGTAAATATTTCTCAGTTTCTACGCCCACAAACATCATAGCAGCCAGTACAAATGTTAGCGCCAGTTGTGGCAGCGGCAGCGCTACAGTCTCAAATGTCCGTTGCAGAACGGGTAAATAGATAACACCAAGTTGCAACAGGAACGTTGAAATTACTGCATAAAGTAGAATGCGATTGCGGCTGAAACGGTGTTTGAAAAACGTCTCACGGTCCCCGGCATGAATAGCAATGACATGAAAAATCTGCCCTAACGCCAACACGCTAAAGGCTATCGTGCGTGGATATTGCTCTGCTGCACCAATAATACCGCCGCTGCCCGTTTCCTCATTTGATGTATCCTGTTCATGGCTGAGCAAAACGGCACTCCGCTCCTCCAAACTCATTACGTCCCAATCCGCCGGAACCAACGCTATGCTCGATTCCTCGCCAATCAGCTCGGTAAGTTGTGCCGACGTCCTATATTCCAGCGCAAGCGTTGGACTTAACGGATTCATCTCATGAGAACCGTACCCAAAAACATAGCTTATAAGCGTAACAGACGTTAGAAGAATCGATGCCCACACGATATGGGTTCCCAACCCGCCCGCGAACACACTCTCGCTAATCGCGCGCGGTTTACGTTTCATCACTCCACCTTCTGCTGGTTCGAACCCTAGTGCGATAGCCGGCAATCCGTCTGTCACTAGGTTAATCCACAAAATCTGTATCGCCAGCAGCGGGATCTTAAGCCCGGCCAATAAGGCGAGAAACATGACCAAGATTTCAGCCACATTTGAACTAAGCAAGTACTTGATGAATTTGCGAATATTGTCATAGATAACACGTCCCTCTTCCACCGCCGCCACAATCGAAGCAAAGTTATCGTCCGTCAGCACCATCGCTGCCGCACCTTTGCTCACGTCTGTACCAGTGATGCCCATTGCCACGCCGATATCAGCCTGCTTCAACGCCGGCGCATCATTCACCCCGTCGCCTGTCATCGCCACAACTTGATTTTGCCCCTGTAACACCTTCACCAAACGAAGTTTGTGTTCCGGTGACACGCGGGCAAATACTGAAGCATTCTTAACAATGTCATTCACCTGCGCTTCGCTCATACCATCAAGTTGGCTGCCTGTAACAGCCTGTTGCCCATCACGCAAAATGCCTAAATCCCTTGCAATTGCCTCTGCCGTCAATGCGTGATCGCCCGTAATCATAACTGGTCGAATACCTGCTTCACGCGCCACTCTTACCGCTTCCTTCGCCTCAGGACGCGCCGGATCAAGAATTCCGACTAACCCGAGCAAATACAAGTCGCGCTCGATTCCTACATTCAGTTCATCCGGCACAGCCTCTAAGGAACGGAAAGCAATTCCCAACACCCGCAGCCCCTGTTGTGCCATCGCATCAATCTGTTCGCGCCACGTATTCCGCCGCTCTTCATCCAGGAGTCGCGGTCCTTCAGGCAACATTTCATGGGACGCCCAATCCAGCAGTTGGTCAGGAGCGCCCTTGGTAATAGAAATATATTCCGTTCCCGGAAATGTAACATTCGCTTCGTTGCTTTCCACTCGGTGAACAGTTGTCATCGCCTTCCGGTCGCTGCTAAATGGTAGTTCCGCTAATCGTGGGAGTTCCGCTTCCAACAGTTGTCGTGACCAACCCACCTTTTGCGCCGCCACCAGCAGCGCTCCCTCTGTGGTATCACCTAGAACGCTTAAACTCCCTTTCTTGTCCCCTTCCTGCAAGTGAGCATTCGTCGAAAGCGTAATCGCCGTGATAAACCGTCGCAGTGGCATATTCAATTGCAAATCTACCGTCTGCCCGCCTTCACCGCCCCCTACCCTGAACTTACCTTGCGGGTTATATCCAATCCCGGTAATCAACACATCGTCATGACCCGGCAGCGCAATTCGCGTCGCAGTCATTTCATTCTTGGTAAGAGTGCCCGTTTTATCCGAGCAAATCACTGTCACAGAACCGAGTGTTTCAACTGCTGGCAAACGTCGGATGAGCGCATGCCGCCGCACCATGCGCGCTGCACCCAACGACAGACTGATTGTAATCAAGGCGGGCAAACCTTCCGGTACAGCCGCCACTGCCAGACTAATACTAGTCAGAAACATATCCTGCACCGGAATACCACGCAGCACACCCGCCAAAAATACAATCAAGACGACAATGCCGGCTCCGATTGCCAGCGTCCGACTAAGATCATTCAGCCGTCGCTGCAGCGGGGTAATTCCCTGCTCAACCTGAAGTAGCATGGCGGCAATATTGCCCAGTTCTGTTTTTAGTCCAGTCCTCGTGACCACCATTTCACCGCGCCCGAACGTGACCGCCGTTCCCATAAACGCCATATTATGATGATCACCGACCGGCACAGCTTGTTCACTGCAATTGCATCCAACGCCTTTTCAACAGGCAGACTCCGTCAGCGCCGACTCATCAATGTGTAAATTGACATTTTCGATCAGTCGTCCGTCAGCCGGAATGCGATCTCCCTCGTTAAGTAGCACAATATCGCCCGGGACTAATTCTTCCGCACTAATCTGTACGATCTCACCTTTGCGCCGCACCCGTACCAATGGCACTTGCAGCGCACTTAACGCTGCCAATGCTTTCTCAGCTTGAAACTCTTGATACGTCCCAATAATGGCATTCAAAATCACAATTGCCAGTATAACAATCACATCTTTTGTGTCACCAAGAAACGCTGAAATAACCGCTGCGGCAATCAATATAATGACCATCAAGTCTTTGAACTGACCCAGAACCAGATCAATCCACCGCGTCGTTTCACCGGCAGGCAGTACATTTTTGCCATGTTCGCCTTGACGCTTGTTGATTTCGCTTTCACTCAGGCCGGCTGAACTACTATCCAGCTGTTTCAGACCGTCCACGACGCTGAGTTGATAAATTTCCGACATGAACAAAACCTCGCAGGAATGTGAAGATTAAGCACAATGCTCAATTGATATTTAATGGAAAGGCGTGAATACACGCCACAACATGAAATTAAGTAATTTTCTCTAAATAACTGATAAGTTTACTTTACGCGCTAACTAAAGCCTACGACACATTGATTATCAAAAACCCCCAATAATAGGGGAGTTGTGCAATTTTGAACAATCAGTGAGAAAAGCCGGATTCGTAGCAACTTTAGTAGATAGAATATAATTGCCAAAAATTTTACAGGAGAAATTGTTGTGGAAGTTGATTTAGAGCTTTATCGCGAAGAAGTACTTATTACTGAAAATCCTCCTGTTCGACTGAGTTACATTGAAGTTTCTCCAGAACATCCCGCGGGAACCATCATCTTTATTCATGGCTATGGCGGCTATGCCATGCAGTGGAAAAATCAACTCAAAGCCTTCTCCGACAATTACCGCGTCATCGCCTATGACCTGCGCGGTCATGGTCGCTCTGACGCACCCTATTCACAGTACTCAATGGCCGAATCTCAATCCGACCTTGATACACTGCTGGATAAATTAAATGTACAACTTCCCTTCATTCTTGTCGGTCACTCATTTGGCGGTGCCATCGTCACTGAGTTCGCCCACCGGCGTCCGGATGACATTGCCCGCTTAGTCTTAATCGCCACTACAGGCGAATATCCTCTTGTCAAACCGGCGGCGCTGGCGCTCCGCCTGCCGCTAGCCGTTCTTGTGCCTATTCGTCGTCTCGTGCGGAAACAATTGGCCGCCGAAGCACATGTCCTACGCAATGTCTACTTCAACAATATGTCCAAATGGAACGGTTGGAGCATGTTCCGCGACCTCCGCATGCCAGTCCTAGTCATTCGCGGCGAACGTGATCAAGTCTACCCGACCGCAGTCTTTGAAGAGGTCGCACGTACCATTCCCAGTGCTGAAGATGTAAACATTGGTGTATCGCGTCACCTCGTGCCGCTTGAACGCGCCGAAGCTGTTAATCGCGCCATCAGCCGTTTTATTGGCGGCATTACCGATGAACCAAGCTGGTGGGGCAAGCGGGCCACTGGCGAATTTACCATCCCACGCCCTTGGATAAAACAATACGAAGAGGGTGTCCCCGCCACCCTTGGCTTGCCCAACCGACCGCTTTTTCGCTTGCTCCACAGTGCAGTACGACGTTTCGGCAACCGGCCTGCCCTTGTATTTGGCGGGCGCACCCTCACCTATAAACAATTGGATGCTGAAGCGAACAGTTTTGCCAATGCCCTACGTTCCTTAGGCGTCGAAAAAGGCACTAAGGTCATGCTCTTGCTGCCGAACACACCACAGTACATTATCTCTTACTATGGCATTCTCAAAGCGGGTGGGGTGGTAGTTTCCACCAGTCCTGTCAATGAACGGGATGAACTCCAACGGCAGATCATTGACTCAGGGGTTGATTTTCTAATTACCCTTACATTATTTAGCGAAACAGCCCGCTACGTGCATGCCCGAACGCAATTACGTGGCCTGATATTCACCAGCATCAAGGATTATCTCAGCCCACTAGATAAAATTCTGTTCACCGCTACCCGTGAACGTAAGGAAGGACATCACCTTTCTGACGGTCTACAAAAACACGAATACCTATGGACGAATCTCCTGCACTCACATCCCCCTACCCGCCCACACATTGACGTAGACCCCGATTCCGTAGCGGTCATCAAATATACCGGCGGCACAACCGATAAACCCAAAGGGGTTATGCTCAGTCACCGAGCTGTGCTGGCAAATGCACTCCAAACGCGCCACTGGATAACCAATCTCAAAGAAGGTCACGAAACGGTCATGGCAGCACTACCCTTCTCGCACTCCTACGGCATGACAGCCGCCATGAACGTTCCCATTGCCTTGGGCGCACGCATCATCATCCTACCCAATTTTGTCACGCTCGATGTACTCAGGCACATTCGGCGCTACCGCCCCACACTCGTCCCCGGTGTGCCGACCATGTACATGGCAATCAATCCAATTCAGCGTCCGGCGCTGCCATTAGCAGCATCAAAGCCTGTATTTCAGGAGCAGCACCCCTACCGATAGAGGTACAGGAAGCCTTCGAGAAGTTGACGCGTGGGCGGCTCGTAGAAGGTTATGGCCTAACGGAAGCCTCCCCCGTCACCCACTCCAACCCCTTACGTGGCCTCCGCAAAGTCGGCAGTATTGGCATCCCTGTGCCCGGTACAGATGCCCATATTCTTGATCTCATTACGGGTCAGCCATTGCCCCCCGGTCAAATTGGTGAACTCGCCATCGGGGTCCTCAAGTCATGCTTGGATATTTAGGCAAATCGGCTGAAGAACAACCCTTTAATGCAGACGGTTGGCTGCTGACAGGAGACTTAGCACGGATGGATGAAGATGGTTACTTTCAAATCATTAGCCGTAAGAAAGAGATGATCCTCGCTGGAAAATATCAAGTCTATCCCCGTGATGTCGAAGAAGTTCTCTACGAACATCCCGGTGTCAAAGAATGGCAGTTGTTGGCCTGGACATCGCCGGGCATGGTGGCGAACAGCGCGTCAAAGCCTATGTCGTCCCTCGTCCAGGCACGAAACTCACCGCAGATGAATTGATTACACTCTGTAAGCATCGCCTTAAAGAATATGCCGTACCTTGGGAAGTCGAGTTTCGCCAGGAACTCCCCAAGAGTTTCGTCGGAAAAGTCCTCCGCCGTCTGCTCGTGGAGGAAGTGCAACCAGATGCTGAGGGTGAAAAAATGTCGTGACAGATATCGCGCACGTAATCTCACTTCCCCATTTCACCAACCACGTGGCTTAAGGCGGTCAATTCATGGCGTTGCGCTTCTGTGACCGCCAAAATCGCCCGCTGCATCTCCTCAACCTGCTCTATCCTGCGCTTGTATAGTCTCCAATTTTTCCGACAATGAGGACTCAATATCGTCCAGTCGCATGTTAATGTGCTGCCGCAGTTCTTCTTGTATGCCCAATATCAATTCATGATCTGTTTCCGCCCGCTTCTCGATCATTGCCTCATGGGCGTTGGCGATTTCCTCTCGACGCTGCGCTGCTGATCGATCTCGCGCTTCTGATATGGTCGAATACAGTAGCACCGTACTGCTCACCACCACCGACATCACATTCAAATAGCTATTAGCCGCCAATACAAATACTTGCACATTTGCCAGCGCCAAAAGCGGAATGAGCAGGAACAATGTAGCCAATATGGTAAGCCGGTTAGTCAAATACTTCACCGGATAAGGCAAAATATAGCGATCAAGAAAAGCATTCAGTCGTTGCATGCATGGATGTTCGTCAGCCCTTCCCATCATAGGCAGCGTGGTCTGCTCATTCATCTCAAACTATCCTTTCCATTAACTAATAGCCTGTATCCTGAACAGTCTCTCGCGGCACTCCGGCGTTACATTACCAATATGTTCCTTCACCAAATTAATCGTTGCCAGTTATAATGCCCGTGCACAGTCATCACCGTCAATCAATGGATAACTAAGATGATAAATCAGGAATCAATTGACACCGTAAATGCCCTGCGTTGGTCAAATCACTTCATGAAACCTGCCCATTCTGAAGGATACTGTTTCTCACAAATCCCTCAGTTCGTCCATTACTTGCTCACGGAAGAAGGTGAACTTGGTTTTCCTCCAAATGTTTTGGGTAATTTTCCGCATCGTTACGACAAAGTGGTATTGCTCTATGTTGATGCCTTCGGGTGGCGCTTTTTCCAGCAGTTTGTAGATCAATTCCCATTCCTCAAGCGTTTTTCCGAACAAGGCATTGTCTCCAAAATCACATCCCAATTTCCCTCAACCACTGCCGCCCATCTCACCGCCATCCATCTCGGTCAGCCCGTGGCTCAAACCGGCATTTACGAATGGTTTTACTATGAACCCCTGTTGGATCGCCTGATTGCCCCCCTCATCTTTTCATATGCAGGTGATCGCGAAACGGGAACGATCAAGTTGCCGGAAGGTGTTGGTCTAAAACCCTTCTTTCCTGACCCAAATGTCTATGAAAAATTAGCCATGTCCGGTGTCCGTTCGCACATCTTCCAGAGCAGCGAATACAACCAGGGAGGGTTTGCCAATCTGGCGTTAGCAGGCGCGCAGCGGCACGGCTTCAAAACCATGTCTGAAGGCTTACTAAACTTGGCCGATGCTATCGTCGCCGAAAAAAGCAAAGCCTATTTCTTCTACTACTTCGACCCCATTGATGCGATAGGGCATCGTCATGGTCCGTCCTCGCGCCACTTTGCCGCCGAAGTCGAATCTTTCATGATAGCCGCCGAACAACTCTTTCACAGCACATTGTCCGGCAATGTCAAAAACACCCTCGTCCTGCTCACCGCGGATCATGGGCAAGTAGATGTATCACCGGACACCACCATTTATCTCAACCACCACATTCCGGAACTAAAGCAGCACATCCGCACCGACGGCGAAGGCCGTCTGCTGGTTCCTGCCGGCTCCGCCCGTGACATCTTTTTCTACATCAAAGAAGGCCGCGTAGATGACGCTTACGAATTGTTAAAGGGGAGTCCTCTAATTGAAGGTAAGGCTGAGGTTCATCGCGTTCGAGACCTGATTAATCGTGGATTCTTTGGCACAACCGTTTCCGAAAATTTCCGCCAGCGCATCGCCGACATCGTGATCTTGCCATACGAACATGATACAGTGTGGTGGTATGAGAAAGGTCGCTTCGACATGGAAATGTACGGCCACCACGGCGGCCTAACCCCGGCTGAAATGGAAATTCCAATGTTGGCATTACCATATGGTATCTAAAAAAAGGCGCTCATCTGAGCGCCTCTTGCCTGTTTTACATGTACTCTGCCATTATTTTGTCCAACGCATCTTTCGAAGGACGTAACTTGTTATCCGGCAAACTGACGAGCGGCGTTTCAACTAGATGAAGAGTATCTGCTAACGTTGGGCGTGGTTCCTCATAATAAATCAAACCTGTGAGGAACTGCTGCTCCATCGTGGCTTTCTCTAACACATTGATCGCCGAAGCCCGGTTTCGTGGATCATGGTCATTATCAACCTTCTTCAATTTGATATACGACCCATCATGCATCTGTACCTCAATCACCTGCCCTGCATCGTAATCACCTACTGTGATTTCGTCGCGTGGCGGCACTGCACCCTTCTCATAATAGGTAATCTCATGCAGTGGGATTTCGTGTTCCTTACCGTAAGAGTAACTCTTGTTACTGGTTTCGGCGTTATTGAATGTCACGCATGGGCTGATAATATCCAACACGGCTGTACCACGGTGCCCCATCGCCGCCTTAAGTAGTGTCTGCACCTGCTTGGCATCACCGGAGAAGCTGCGTGCCACAAATGTACAACCGGCGATAATCGCTTCCAGTGGCAAGTCAAGAGCAGGCAGCTCGTTCTTGCCATAGTATTTCAGAACTTGCCCCTCATCTGAAGTCGCGGAAAACTGTCCCTTTGTTAGCCCGTACACACCATTGTTTTCGATAATGTAGACCATCGGCACATTTCGCCGCACCAGATGTTTGAACTGCCCCATGCCGATACTGCCGGTATCGCCGTCACCGCTTACGCCAATAGCGGTCAAATCACGATTAGCAAGTGTTGCGCCCGTCGCCACAGATGGCATACGCCCGTGCACTGAATTGAACGAATGCGCCCGCCCCAGGAAGTACGCGGGCGTTTTGCTCGAGCAGCCAATACCGCTTACTTTGATCAGATTATGTTGGTTAATCCCCAGATCATAAGCCATGCTGATAATCTGGTTGGCAATCGAGTCATGTCCACAGCCGGGGCACAAAGTACTCTTTCCGCCCTTATACTCCTCACGCTCAAGCCCGATTGAATTTGTCTTCGCCATATTATTTTCCTTCGTGCTCGCTAATTTTGTTGAATACCCATTCGGCCGTCATCGGTAAACCATCACCCAGTGGCAATGAAATCATGTGTTCCGTGCTCTTGTTAGTTTCCATGCGGATAATCTGTGCCATCTGCCCGTCAAAATTGTTTTCAATCACATACACATGGTCGTGTGACTGTACAAATTCTTGTACGCTGTCTGCCAGAGGTAGCGCCCGAATTCGCATGTAATTTGTCTTGATTCCGGCGTTCGCCAACAAATTGCGTCCTTCGACAATGGCCGGGTCGTTAGAACCATACGAAATGATGCCAATTTTGTTTTTCTTGTCATGATCCACAATAGGCTGAGGGACAACGGTTCGCGAATTATGAATCTTATTGTGAATTCGTCCTAGATTTGCCGTCCAGTCCTCGCTGCGTTCGCTGTATCCCGCTTTTTCGTTGTGCCCAGTACCGCGCGTGAAATACGCCGCGCGCGGATGGTCGGTCCCCGGTATCGTCCGATACGCCACACCGTCGCCATCGTAATCCTTATACCGGTACCACTCGCCTTTTTCTTCAATGAACTTGGTAAGGGTATCCAGTCGTAGTGTCTTGCCATGATTGATAGGTTCATCAGGATAAGTGAATGGATCGCTCATCCAGTTATTCATGCCGATATCGAGATCACTCATCACAAATACCGGAGTCTGGAACTGTTCAGCAATATCGAGCGAACGCCACCCAAACTCAAAGCACTCCGCCACATTCCCCGGAAGAAGCGTAATGTGCTTGCAATCACCATGAGATAGCGTGTAGATAAACAACAGGTCACCTTGGCTCGTGCGGGTCGGCAAACCGGTGCTAGGGCCAATTCGGGTAATATCCCAGATCACGCACGGAATTTCCGCAAAATAAGCCAGACCGCTAAACTCCGCCATTAGGCTAATGCCAGGACCGCTGGTCGAAGTCATTGACCGTGCTCCTGCCCACCCGGCTCCCACAATCGTACCGATAGCAGCGATCTCATCTTCCGCCTGCATAATGGCGACCGTATTCAAGCCCGTATCAGGGTCTTTTCGCATGCCCTGATTATCGAATATTGCATCAATCAAACTGGTTGAAGGGGTGATTGGATACCATGCCACAACCTGAACGCCACCAAACAACGTCCCGATACCACCCGCTTCATTGCCGGTAATCATGATCTTGCCCTGATTACCGCCCGGCATTGCCTCATATTTGTACGGGTCTGCTTTAACGAGGTTTGCTGCCGCCCACTCGTAAGAGGTCTTCAGCATGTCGTAATTAATCTTTGCGGGTTTTTCCTTACCCCCGAAATTGCTCAGCAGTGCTTCCCACGTAATTTCCAGCGGAATGCCAAAAAGCTGGGCTACTGCCCCAACATATATCATGTTAGCCACGCGCTCACGCAGATCAGGATTTAATCCAGCCGCTTTCACCAGTGGGTCAACCGGAATCTCATAGTAGACAATATCTTCACGGCTCTTTGTCCAGTTCCACTCCTGCGGAAGGATACACACCCCGCCCGCTGGAACCTTACTGATATCCTCCGCGGCTGTATCCAAATTCATCGCCACTGTAATGGATGATGTGTTCTGCCGTGCAATGTAGCCATCTTTGCTGGCCCGAATACTGTACCACGTGGGCAATCCCTTAATATTCGAAGGAAACAGGTTCTTGCCGTTTACCGGAATACCCATCTTGAACAGCGACAGCACCAGAACATTGTTCGACGTCTGGCTGCCCGTACCATTCTTAGTGGCCGCCGTCAGTGTAAAATCATTAACAATCATTTTCCCTGTGTATTTTTCTTTGGTTTGCGTCTGTGCATCTAAAACCATATTTCTTTCCTTCTACGCAGTCCTCCTGCGTATGTCTCCCTTCGGGTTATTCGGTGACTTTCGACTCAACCACTTCAACCCCATGCTCCATATCCTGCATTCGTGGATGATGGTGCAGCAGCCGGGTGTGATCCATGAAGGCCTTCTGTGCCGCGTCGAAGTCACCGCCGCAGATCGCGTTCAGAATGCGCTCATGATAATCCCAAACCTGCGTATGGTAGCCATATTCCGCATAGCGGTTCAGTTCTACCGCTGCGTAGGCTTCCCAAAACGCTTCCAAAATGCCAATGACAAAAGGGTTATCCAGATGTTTGAAAATAGTCATATGAAAAGCGCGGTGCTCTTCAAATGGAATACGAACACGCTCATCACGTAGCTTGCCCCGCGCAGCCGCAACATACTCCGACATCTCTCGTGTGTCATCCTCAGTCAGGCTGGCACAGGCTTCATGCCAGAACGCCACCTCAATGTGGGTTCTTAGAGCGCTAAATTGTTCAAAGTAATGGAGGTCAGTAGCCAGCGCATACATCAAACTCAACCGCACAGCCGGAGTGAAACTATATTCCTTCATCCGCATCCCAATGTTGGGACGGACGTCAACCAATCCCAATGCCCGTGCAACCTCAAGTTGCTCCCGCACTTTGCTGATGCTGATTCCTAGCCTCTCAGCGCTCTGCAATTCACTCATGGTCGGCAAGCGGTCACCCGGTTGGTAGCCGTTCTGGATTATGTAATTCAGCAAATCAGACTCAAAATGTATTTCAGTCACAATTGCCGTTTCGCTTTACTGCTGCCCATCCCCGGCTATACTGGGGACAAATCTCGCTAAACACTAATTAAGGTGCACAATTTAGAACAAATAATCTAATAGTCAGATGAATCGTATGAATACTCATCTACAACTATAGCATGACTTGTAAAACATGTCTATAGAATTGGCTTAAGCTTTTAGCCAGAGTTCATAAATCTGGGAAGAGAAGGTCATACAACCGCAGCGTCGAAGGGCTCAACTCGTGCCCCCTTCACCTCAAATCGAAGGATGTAAACACCTAAAAATAACGCTTATCGCTGGATCTTTACCCGGTTCAACCGTGTTTCTAGCGCCTGTTGAATTTCAGCAAAATCATCTGGATTATTCTGGAAATCTTTTCCGTCAATTTTCACCCGCAACACCTCGCACGCCGTCCAATCGCTGATCCACTCGTCATACAAACGATTCAGCGAAACGAGATATTCTGCTGTGATGCTTTGCTCAAATTCCCGTCCCCGCCGCGTGATATGCTCTACCAGCTTATCCACACTGCTCTCAAGGTACACAATCAAGTCCGGCGGCGGCAAAAATGCACTTACAGCCTGATACAACCGTTTATAAGCATCATAATCCCGTTCGGCCATGTGCCCCTGTATGTACAGGTTGCGCGCGAAAATCTCCGCATCTTCGTAAACCGTGCGATCTTGAACCACGCTGCCCGGATGTTGCAGCAGTTGGTGATGGTGCTCTAGCCGTTTGCCGAGGAAGAACACTTGCGAATGAAAACTCCACCGTTCCATATCAGTGTAAAAATCCGCCAAATACGGATTTTCGGCATTCGCCTCGTAAAACGGCTCCCACCCTAAGGCGGCACTCAAAAGGCCAGTCAGTGTGCTTTTACCCGCACCAATATTCCCGGCAATCGCTACGAAATACTTGGGCTGCTGCACAAACATGTATTATACTTTCTTTAAGAAACTAACATCGTCTTGATATAAATTTCCGTTATACCACTACCGAACAGAATTTCCAAGCAAAAATGCCCGCCAGATTTGAATATTCCCACCACTTTCAAACCAACTTCTAACTTCCAGCTTAAGAACTTTTGTGCTACAATGAGATTGTGTCAATGTGGTAGTAGCACCACACTAAACGGTGATGCCTGTTTTTTCGCCTAAGTCGCCTTTCAACACCAAATCTTTTGGGTCACAACGGTTCGTCAACAGTCTTTAAGCCCCCTCCCTAACGCTTTGGGGAGGGGGTTTGGGGGTGGGGACCATGACAAAATCCCCCTCCAGCACTTAATGCAGTGCTACCACCCTACAAAATTACTCACTTCCCGAAGTATTGCCAAATCTGCCGCCATCGCCGCCGTTTTTTTCATCGCCGTTGCCGCCACAGTTAACCTCAATCTATTCACCTATCCACCAAATGATGAAAGCCATCTGGAAACCACTCATATGAATGTATTATCTGCACTCTCAGCCTTGTCTCAGCGTTCTCCGCGTCTCTGCGGTTCATTTGTGTTTTGGCTTTACTTAACACTTTACATTGCAGCGCCACGCTCCCGTCGTCCCGCCATGACATAGCGAAATTGACAAAGCGGCAGACATGATCGAGCCAACCGCGTCACTGGCGACTTTTCAGCAGCACCTAACCGGCTTCCCGCCTGTCCATACAATCGTTCCGGCGGTAGCTCATAGAGTTCCCGCCCGTCATTTCAGCGACAATTTGGTACAATCTTCAATCCTAATGAATGCCAAAAAAATCCAAATACAGAATTTTGTATTGGACTATTGACTATCAACTGTTGACTAAAGACTTCGACTATCCGTGCCCCAATATCGGGTGCGGTTTATAGGCCGATTCGAGGAAATCAATCTCGTCGGCCGAAAGCTTAATTTCCAGCGCCCCTACCGCTTCGTCCAAATGCGGCATCTTGCTCGCACCAATGATCGGACTGGTCACCTCTGGTTGGTGCAGCATCCACGCGAGTGCCAATTGAGAGGAGGAATAACCTGTACGACTCGCCAGTTTTAGAAGATTGTCCAAAATCTCAAAATCATTCTCTTGATAATACATGCTGTGAGCGAACCCATCACTCTTCGAACGGGCTGTATCCCCACCCTTATCCTGAGTTCGATTTCCCGCGAGGAAGCCCCGTGCGAGTGGACTCCACGGGATAATGGCTACACTTTCAGCGTAGCAATAAGGGTTCATTTCGCGTTCTTCTTCGCGGTATACGAGATTGTAATGATTTTGCATCGAAACAAAGCGCGTCCAACCATGCAAATCAGCTACGTATTGTGCCTTCACAAATTGCCATGCAAACATGCTCGAGGCTCCGATATAGCGCACTTTACCTGCTTTTACCACATCGTGCAGAGCCTCCATCGTTTCCTCTATCGGAGTCGCATCATCCCAGCGGTGAATCTGGTACAAATCAACATAGTCTGTGCCCAGTCGTTTCAATGAAGCATCAATCGAGTCCATAATATGCTTGCGCGAAAGTCCACGTTGGTTCGGTTTTTCACCCATCTTGCTAAAGACTTTCGTTGCAATGACCACTTCGTCTCGTTGTGCGAGGTCCTTCAGCGCCCGACCGGTTACTTCCTCGCTCACTCCCAACGAATAGACATCCGCTGTATCAAAGAAGTTGACACCGTGTTCCAGTGCTCGCTTGAAAAAAGGACGGCTCGCTTCCTCATCTAGAACCCAATCCCGCCATTGTGGAGTTCCATAAGTCATGCAGCCCAGCGTAATCCGCGAGATCTTCAATCCCGTATTTCCCAGATTGACATATTCCATCTAACGCTGCTCCCTTATGACTATAAGAACTGAACCGCCTGAAACGCTATTCAGGAGAAAACTTACCCACCAGCAATATCGTCGAGCTTGATTACGGAAGCTTTCAATTGTCCACATCCGGCATCAATATCAATCCCTCTACGAACTCTCACGGTCGCGCTTACACCATAAGTTGCCAATGTCTCAATAAACAAGTTCACTCTGTCCATGGCCGATGGCCCATGATGATATCCCCCGGTCGGATTCAACGGAATGATGTTGACATGACACAGTAGACCTTTGAGCAGTTTTCCAAGCGCGTGTGCTTGTTCGGTGGTGTCATTCTCACCCTGTATCGCTGCCCACTCAAACGTAACTCGCCTCCCGGTTTTCTCCACATAAAAGCGGCAGGCGTCGATCAACTCCGTCAGTGACCAGCGCTTGTTAACCGGCAGCAGTTTTGAACGTTCTGCGTCTGTCGCGGCGTGTAGGCTAATCGCTAACTTAACTTGTAAACCTTCTTCAGCAAATCTTCTTATCTGCGGAACCAGCCCTACCGTACTCACAGTAATATGACGTGCCCCGATACCCAAATCATTCATCAGCCTTCGGATAGCAGCCAATGACGCATCATAATTATGAAAAGGTTCTCCCATTCCCATTAAGACCACGTTGCTCAGTCGTTCGCCTTGGGTTTCTAGGTCGCGGGCAAAACGTACCGCTTGCTCAAAAATCTCGCTCGCAGTCAAATGTCGCGAAAACCCCATCTGCCCGGTGGCACAAAAAACGCACCCCATTGCACATCCGGCCTGCGTTGAAATGCACGCTGTCCGTCGCTCATCATCGTATGGCATCAGTACAGATTCAATCAGTTGACCATCGGGCAGTTTATACAGCCGCTTTACTGTACCGTCACGGCTCGCTTGTTCTGCCTCAACACTCAGAGTTCCCAGTACAGTCTGGCTACTTAGTTTTGCGCGCAGGGGCTTCGGAAGGTTCTCCATATCATCCACAGAATCTACCCGCTTGTCATACAGCCACTCCCACACCTGCTTAGCACGGAAGCGCGGTTCCTCCCACCCGATGAGCATCTCTGTCAAGGCTGCAAAACTCAATTCATATAGATTAATCATTGTCTTCTCATTCGTTTTAGCGGCGACGTCTTCCTCTTGGCCGCGTAATAATCAACGCCACAATTGCTACAAGTACTAGTCCCCCTAGAAATAATAGAACTCCCACTATCAAGGTATTTTGCGAAGCTTGAGTTGTAACCGTAGGCGGTTCGGGTGTTGGCGAGTTAAGACTCCCTGCCGGGCGTGGGGTCGTCGTGGGCGGTGCTGCCGTCGGTGTTCTTGTCAAAGTATTTGTGGGAAGTGGCGTCAGTGAAAGAACGCCTGTAACGGTGGGGGTCAACGTCAAAGTGGGGGTCGTTGTCGCAGTCAGCGTAGGAGTTAGTGTTGGCGTTCGGCTAGGTGTTGGAGTGAAGGTAGCGGCCCGATATGGGCTAAATGAAAACGCATTGACCCCCGCATTCGTAAATATCCAACTGTTAAATTCGCTTATCAACAAGTTTACTGGCCGTCCAACTGCTGCCTCGTAAGCGGCATCAAATGAAGTCGAACTTGCAATAGAATCCGCTAGTTTGAAAAGCCCATCAGTTCCAATCTGTGACGCGATGTAAACTACCATTCCATAACTCTGCATCTGCCAGAATTCAGCATGTTGTCCATCTGCTGCTTTGGTGTTCATCTCGCTCAGTTTCAGCAGCCCTCCAGTCCGTGCCGCAGAAGCCAAAGACGCACCCAAGTCAGCTTTCGATGAAGGCACAAACAAACGGGCCAGCCCTTCCCTAAACCATTCAGGCACATTCCTGCCAGACCAGACTTCTTCATAGGATATTTTAGCCAATGCCTCAGCGACGCTATCCTCAATGGTGTCTAATCCAATGGTTGGACTTTCCAGAAATACGTATCCGCTGTCACTTAAAATATTCTGCGCGGTAACGGGATCGCAGGGCACTTCTCGTCGGCTGACCGGACCGCTTGCCACTGGTTCATCAATTTCATTCTTTTCGCACACAGGCCTGAGCTGACCACCATATACCAGAATATTTAGCTGAGGCAATGTCCCCAGATTTTTCATGAGCAAATCCGTAACATTTCTTAGGCCCATGCGAAACTGTTCTAGTCCAGTATGACTATAAATAGGGGTTGATGTATCAGGTGTTGTGACTGGGATAGTTAGTCGCGTGTTATTGCCAATATCAATGTCTTGCAACCAGGTTACCCGTGTGTCAAAAAACTTAAGCTGGTCTTCAATTTGCGACGTTGGGTTGTTTGCAGACGAAAGAAGCCACCGAAATGTAACATTGCGAAACAACAATGGAGGACTCGCCTCAGGTAATTGCCAGACGTACTCAAACTGGGGGTTATCACCACCTACGAAGGCCGTCTTGTTCAAATCAACCGATATCGAAGTCGTCGTTCGCCCCTCCGGCTCGATGACAAGTGTTGCAGACTGCAATTCAGATAAAGGCAATCCTGCCGTAATCTCGAAACGGATCGCTGCCGGGTAGATTATTTCATAACCCCAGCGCACAATTATGCCCTGATCGGGTTGACGTGTCGGTTCCGCATTCTGCGCTGAAACCACTATACATGCGTTGGCAATCAATACAAACACAACCACATATTTGAGTCTTTCTAATATCACGAGATTCCCATTCGTTCAGCAACATTAGGCATCATGAACAACAAGAAAAAAGGTAAAAAATCATATGTGAAATGTACAATTATCGCTACTGAAGTACTGTAACGTTTACGTAGTAATCCTAATGCCAACCCAACCACAAAAATGATTATTGCTGCCGGAGTGAACGAATATTGATTATGAAACAGCGTAAAAAATAGAGCAGTCAGAGGCACACCCAAAACAGGCTGTAAAGCGCCTCTGAACAGTATTTCCTCGCTGACAGCTGCAGAAGTTGCCAAAACGAATGCCAGCCCCAATGAAGTAATTTGTTTACCAATTTCGTTGGCCGCTGCGCTTTGTTCTGCGAATTGCTCAGGTGTCACCAGCGAACCCCATATCTGTATTAGAAAACTAGCCACTATTATGAGACCAATTCCAGCGGCTCCCCCTATTATAATCTCACCAATACTGGGTAACTTAAGCGCCAGTCGCTCCAGTGTCTGCAAAGGGGAACGGCGTATTAGCATACCCACACCCAAAACCGCTAGAGCGACTAATAGGGCTCCTTGAAACACCAGCTCTCCAGCGCTAATTTCTGCAACCGCGATGCTCTGCGCAAGACCAACCACCCCGCCTGCCATAACCAGCAAGACAAACGAAACGCAGACATACCACAGTAACAAAACAATCGCCACAAGATGTACAACTGAATTCGGGTCGAACAGATCGCCAATTCCCAAAATTCGTCGTATGAAGGCACGAGTTGATTCTGACCGAACGATACGCAAGCAAACAAATCCACCAACAACGGCAACTGCAAATCCACTAACTCCAGCTGTCAAATCAATTTCGGGTATGTCGACGTCCAAATCTTTGAAGCTCGGTCCTAGTAACATAGCCTGCAAGAGAATAAAGCCCATTACAAAAAGCATGCTTATCAAACCATACAGCATTAGTCTCACAAGAGTGGTGCGTTGGCGCAAAGTATGATCAGATTCTTTAACTTTGACATGCATAGTCCGCTCTAGGTCCACTTGATTAGCAATGTAAATCACGACGCCAATGTAAAGCGGCACAAAGATATATGTAAATAGTGCTGTTATTTCCATGAATTACACTTTTGAGAATAAATGCCTGATCCTATGATAACACATCAAGCATTGACCCCCTACCTGCACCATGCTAAAATATCCGCGACCAGGAGGGATGGCCGAGTGGTTTAAGGCGCTGGTCTTGAAAACCTGTGTGTCGCATAGCGGCACCGTGGGTTCGAATCCCACTCCCTCCGCCTGGTAACAAACAAATACATGTGTAATGGGGGGGTGCCAGAGTGGACGAATGGGGCCGCCTGCTAAGCGGTTTTCGGGGTAATTCCCGAACGCAGGTTCGAATCCTGTCCCTCCCGCAGCTTAGGACGGTAAGCGAACATTCCGTTCTGACGAAACCAGCAGCAGTCTTGCTGCTGGTTTTTGTTTTGCTATCACCCTGTATTTCTTCTACCTCGCCGCTGTCCCGTATCCAATTGCGAATATCCTGAAGATACGAGAACGGCGCACGCAGTTCCAGATTGATGATTCCCTCACAGTCAATCACGACCCGTGAGACGATGTGATGTAGCATTTCCTTCTGATCACTCCATTCTAGTGAATTATACACGATTCCGACCTGTGCAATCATTTGCAGCGCGGTATCAAGATTTGCAATGTGCGTTTTGTGTTGATACTGCAACGATTCAAGGGTGGATCGAATCACACTGCGTCGATCCTGCCATTCACGCCATAGGCTATCCCAAACAGCATCGGTGATTTTTCCGGCTGCATAAAGACGCGCCATTCGCCCTTCCTCTTCGTCAATCGCCTTCAGTGATGCTTGAAGACGTTCTCGCTCATCCGGGCGAAGATGTCCAAGCTGTTCAGCGATATCCTGCGTATAAACATCGCGTATCATGGGCAGAAATTCTGGATCAACCTGAATATTCATCAATGTCGCAGGAATCTGTTTGTCAATATCACTACAGAGAAAACTGACTTCACTACGGGCGATACGATAGTAAGGTGTTCCTCCTCCACGACGACCGGCATTTGAGGTCGAACCCGTCAAGCGTTGCTGTCCGCTGCCATCAGGATGTTCATAATAGGCAATCCCTTTAAGTAAGTAGTCATGCTTACGATGGCGATTCTGCTTCTGGTTCCGCTTCTCCAATATCGCCAAGCCACGCTCAAATTCCTCTGTGGTTACAATGGGTTCCCAATCCCCTTGAATGGTTTTCGGCAGCAGGTTGGCTGCTTTGCTTGTTAGCCAACCCGCATAAGTCCAGTTATGAAATATTGAACCCAATGTATTGGTATTGGCTTTGCGCTGACCGTTTTTCTTCACCTCGATGAAGGGTCTTCCGCTGCGATAGCGGTAGCCTCGCGCATGAAGTGCTTCACAGATTCCCTCCAACGTAAGCCGATCTTCCAGTAAAAGATCGAACGCATAACGAATAACAGGCGCACGCTCAGGATCTTGCTCAATCCACGTTTCATGTCGCCCACTGATCTTTTTCGCTTCTCCCACGACCTTGCCTTCGACGTTGATATAACCATCGGGGGCATAGTTTGGATAACCGCCATTGGCGCGTTTCACCTGTAATCCACCTTTCACACGAATACCCAGTAAGGCGGACTCGCGCCGTGCTAATGTGAACGAGAGGGTCACAATCACGCGGTCATCCGGGTCCATCGGATCAAGGTCAGGTTGATTGGCAAAACGCACCGCTACCCCGAATTCATAAAGCTCATCAATCGCCCGGAGTGCTTCGGTATCGTTACGTCCAAAGCGGTCAGCACGCTCTACAATGACATGGGAGAACTTGCCAGATCGCGCATCTTCCAACAAGCGCTGATAAGCTTCCCGGTGTGGTGTTGTTCCGGTCAGCACATCAACATACTCGCTGTAGACTGGCATATCAGACCGCTTAAGCACATTGTTTTCGATAGCGAAACGCTGTCGTGCCCGTGACATTTCGGGCTTCTGGTTTTCATCGCTGCTGGTACGTAAATACACTGCCCAACCTGCCTGGGGTGTTATTACGACCCTTGTCTTCTTTCTTGCCATCGGTATTCCTATTCAGGGTTGTGTTCTTCCATGTGTTCACGTTCACGATACACCAGGTCTCACGATTTGTGTTTTTTCGCAGTGTTCCGGTGCTGACTGCTGCTTGTCATCTGGAGAAGGTTTTGACTTGGCGACCAATTCCGCAACTGCCAAAACACGCTTCAGCATATCCAGAGAAGTGTCAGGCGGATCATGATTTGTATCTGAGTACATCCTTGTTTGGTCCTCCATCACAACTTCTCCAAATATATTTGGGTTGGCATCTGTATGGCTTGTTCCAACCACTGATAGATATCTCCGCCTCGCAGGTAAAACTCAGTGATGTCTTTGCCAGCCGGAATTTCAACCGGACGAAAGCGCGGTGAGAGTGAAAGCAGACGGTTCGCCCCTCTTTCACCTGCTGCATCGCGGTCATAGGCGACCAGAATAGTATGGCAATGTGTGAGTTCAGCATACCAGCGTGAACTGAGGATGGCAGTGGCGCTGCTCAAGGTCACTGGAGCGACCAGATTACCCGCTTCCTGCCGCGCCAGCAGTGCATCGAACTCGCCTTCGCAGAATAGAGCGACTTCCCGGTTTGCCAACCCGTCAGCGCCGTACAAGCCGTTGACATTACCGCCTTTGATCTGCTGGTATTTCGGCGTGCCATAAGCGCGGCGGACTTTCACCGCCCAGAGCGCATCCGACGCAAACCAGGGGATGGTTATGCCACACGGGACATCCATGCCCTCTATCACCCGCCAACTGCGGAAATCACCTGGTACATACCCCAATCGTGCAGCGCGAATAGTGCGGGTCGTCAAACCTCTGCCTGTCAGATAATCCAAGGCAGGTTCACCAACCTCTGACCACAGCGTTTCCTCTGCCTGACTGACAATGCGTTCCGCGCGATGCTGCCAATCCCATTCCGGTGGTTCGGAGGGGGATTTCAGACATTTGCGCTCGACAGGAGCGCTGTCTTCTACCCGTTCGCCCAGCACCCGCAGCGCCTCAACAAAACTCAGGCGGCGATAGTTGGTGAGCCAGTCCAGCGCATCACCGCTGGTATCACACGCCCCAAAGCAGCGGTAGCCATTCGCCCAGACTGCCAGACTGAAGCCCTTGTGTTCATGATGGAAGGGACACTTCCATAAAAAAGCGCGTCCACCACGCAGCGGGGCAGGTCCCAAATCCTGCTCGACTAGGCGGCGCAGGTCACAGTGTTCTTTCAAATGTTGGGTATCGACCATCGTTATCTCCGCTATTTTTGTCACGCTGGTGACAAAAGCCAAAATGACAAAATTCGATTTATGTCGCAGCCGTGACAGAATCCCCGTCAATGAGTTCGTACTTCTCCGGGGGACGACCCCGCCCACTGTAAGCGTTCTGGACGCGGATCACCCGCCCATCGTCTTCGAGCGCCTTGAGGGTCTCCAGCACGGTTTTACGTGGCGCTCGCAGGGTGCGGTACAAATCGCGCACGGTGGCGCTGCCGCCGCAGGCTTTGAGCAGACTCAACACGCGGTTTTCCAGCCGTCCTTCCTCGTTCTCGCCTAAATCCGCCAGCAGGCGGTGAGCAGAAGCTCGCCAGTCTTCAACAATCTGCTGGGCGCGATACCAGTGGGCGGCTGTCACCTTTGGATGCGGCAGCCCGCCGTCCTCATCCGCCCAGTCCATCGCTGCCAGCAGCGTTGCCACTTTAATCGCCTGCACATGCAAGCGT
>JAWKPB010000006.1:0-134124 GCA_041390885.1 Anaerolineae bacterium
GGTGGCCGCCTCATTGCTATCACCGATTATTGTGTTTACCCTGCCGATGGCGTTGCCCGTCTTCCACGCATTGGTGGCACGAAAAATCCTGATATCAAACGCATTATCGAGCTGCAACCGGATCTGGTAATTGTCAACCAGGAAGAGAATCGCAAGCAGGATATTATTGAATTGCAATCAGCGGGCATCCCTGTTTGGGTGACCTTTCCGCGTACGGTTGCTGATGCCTTTAATCTCTTGTGGAATATAATGGACGTGTTTGACGAACCGGCGATGGTTCCCCGCATTCGCCTTATTGAGCAGACTATGGATTGGGTTTGGCGCATCAGTGAGCGTCGCTTAGAAGATAATCCGTGCCGCGTGTTTGTGCCCATTTGGTTTGATCCGCTAATCACCTTTAATGCCGATACCTATGCCAACGACCTATTACGTGTCTGTGGCGGTCTCAATGTGTTCGCGGATCGTGAACGCCGCTTCCCGCTTGACGCTGATATTGGTGCTTCTGAGCCACTTTCCGATGATGATCCACGTGTTGTAGATCGTGATACACGCTATCCACGTATTACAGTCGATGAAGTTGTTGCAGCCCAACCAGACATGATTTTATTGCCGAGTGAACCGTTTCCATTTACTACTGAACATATTGCACACTTTGCCAGTCTTGATGTACCCGCCGCCCGAAACAATGCCATCGCACTTGTAGATGGTTCGCTTCTCACTTGGCATGGCACACGCATGGCCTATGCCTTTGACACCATACCATCAATATTATGTCCGATTGGAGAGTCATAATTGGCAAAAGCTAAAGCTGACACAAATACCGAATGGCTGGATACTGTTGCTCATGATTTGCGAAATCCTATCAATTTGGTAAGCGGGTGTCTTGACGCTATCCAAAATATGGGACCCCTCAACGAGCGCCAGACACATTACCTGAACCGCGCATTTGTCGGTTTGCGCCGCATGGATCATCTAATTGCTCGTTTGAAAGATATCTCATGGATAGATAGTGATGGACCGCTTGACTTAGGAGTCGTGAACGTCAAGAAGCTTATTGAAGAAGCTGCCGATATGTTGCTTGAAGCCGCCGAGCAACACTCGATCACTTTTACCCTCAACATTGACGAAAAAATTGGTGATATCGAAGGTGATGAAGCTCGCTTGGCACAGGTTATGGACAACCTTATCAGTAATGCGATTAAATATAATAAAGATGCTGGTTCTGTCATAGTAACTGCCACCCGTGATGATCAATTGCTTCAAGTCGCTGTTCGTGACACTGGTATTGGCATTGCTCTTGAAGATCAATCGCACGTCTTTGAGCGTTTCTTTCGTGCACAAGAAGGCATTCGTCTTCGTATAGAAGGTAGTGGTTTGGGGCTTGCCATTTCGCAGGGAATTGTCCATCGTCACGGCGGCCATCTATGGTTGGAAAGCGAGGCAGGAGTAGGTTCGACATTTTTTGTTTCCTTACCTGTTTTTCCTAACTCCGGCGCGAATCAAAAGAAACGGCACGCATAGTTAGCGACTGACAAATTCAGTATAATTCGTTATATCTTGCGGTGGGTTGTGAGGAATAGTACAATCTCCCCCGTGTGGCAGCTTTTGAGGAGTGTGAACATGAAACGGCTCATGATAGTGTTCGCGGTAGTAATCATCCTGATCATAACTGGTGGTTTGACTGCACAGATTGCCTCTAATGGCAACCAATTGGCAATACCCGGTATCGTTCGCCAGACCACCGATCCTAACGCCTCGGCACTGGACATGGCCCCATGGAAAGCTGAGCAAATGTTTTTATTTGTAGGCTTCATTTTGTTTAACTTGGTTGGAATGGCTGTCACCATTATGGCAATCATCTGGTTCTTGAATTGGCAAATCAAAAAAGTTAATGCCAAAACTTCTCAAACCACTGCGCCAACCAAAGTAGAAGAATCTGCCTAAATACGCCAGTTCAGAATTTTCTGTTCGGCGGTGAATTTCTTTCAAGTAAGGAGTTAACTCTTAACCGAATTGAAAGGGCATGCTTAGTAGGTTAGGGGCAATTCGTAATGATTCAAAATAGTGTGCGTTCAAACTGGTTCATTCGTTTCTCTCTGCTGACGGCCGCGTTGACGCTGGGCTTAATCGTATTTGGTGCTGTGGTTCGTGTAACTGATTCTGGTTTGGGGTGCGGTAACCACTGGCCGCTATGCAATGGCAGTGTCATACCGCCGCTTGACAACATTACCGCGTGGATTGAATGGCTTCACCGCCTGTTTGCAATTTTGATTGGCTTGTTTGGCATTGTCATGTTAGTGCTAGCCGTTCGAGGATATCGTACCCATAACCGTTTGGTCCTTGGGTTCACCGTCCTTGCGGCATTGCTATACACCGTCCAGAGTTTACTTGGCGCGGTGGTTGTTAAATTAGACTTGCCACCTACAATGGTTACGCTCCACTTGGGCAATGCCATGCTTTTGCTGGCCTCACTCTTGTTGGCAGGCATGTTTGCCGTTTATAGACCAGGCCAATCCTACGCCTCTGATCGTGTCACTACCATGACCTATGTAACCGCAGCACTCTCGTTGGTGATCATTTTGACCGGGGCCTTAGTTCGAAGCAGCGGTGCAACACTCGCCTGTACCGATTGGCCGCTCTGCAATGGCGCCATATTCCCCGGGGATCAGGGACAGCTAGCGTTAGTACATATGGTGCATCGTTACGCAGTTACAGCCCTAGGTATCAGCTTACTAGTCTTGCTGATCTACGTTTATCGTGATCGTACCAACCCACGTGTGCGTTCTTTAGCTTTGGCTGCCTTGATGGCCTACTTGGCGCAGGCTGCTGTCGGTGCCATGTTTGTAATGAGCCGCGCAGGTGCAGGGCTTGGAGCGCTTCATGTCGGTTTAGCCGCCACAACTTGGGGCCTGCTTGTGATTTTAGCCACTATTGTGGTGGTTTAATACCCGTACGTCTAGTGTACAAATAGCGTAATTCGAGAGTCCGATGGAAACCTCAATTCAATCACCTGCTATCGAACCAATAAATATAGGTATGGTTCTCAAAACCTACCTCGAACTCGCCAAGTTGCGGATTGTGCTGCTTTTATTATTCACCACCGTTACCGCCATGATCATTGCTGCTGGTGGCATTCCGAACCTTTCAATATTGGTTCCTACGCTCGTTGGCGGGGCGCTTGCTGCGGCTGGTGCGAGTGCCATAAACCAGTATATTGATAGGGATATGGATGCTAAAATGTCCCGTACTGCCCGCAGACCGATTCCCTCGGGCCGGGTTGCGCCTATCAACGCGCTCCTTTTTGGGATGGGGTTGCTCGCATGGTCAGTTCTAGTGCTGGCAATGTGGGTAAATTGGCTGACCGCTGTACTTGCGCTTTTTGGGGGACTTTACTACGTGATCCTATACACCCTCATCCTCAAGCGCAATACGGTCGTCAATATATTGATTGGCGGCGGGGCAGGTGCAGTGCCTGTATTGGTAGGATGGGCGGCTGTAAGTGGTAATCTGTCCTATCAAGCCTTCTTATTATTCGCCATAGTCTTCTATTGGACACCGCCCCACAGTTGGGCTTTGGCGCTGCTGGTCAACAAAGATTACACACTTGCAAATGTTCCCATGATGCCGGTCGCCCGTGGCGAAGCAGCCACCCGTAACCAGATCCTACTGTATTCCATTCAACTGGTTATCATCACCATATTGCCTGCACTCTTTCGTGTGCTTGGCCCAATCTACTTGATAGCTGCAGTACTACTTGGTTTTGGCATGATCTACAAGTCTATTCAGCTCATAAAGAAAGCTGATGGTGCGGCTGCACGGAGCGCGTATAAATATTCAACAGCCTATCTTGCCTTCTTGTTCTTGGTCATGATCGTGGACAGATTGTTGCTTTAATCGTGTCATCGGATCAGCCCTCGTCGACCTCAAAACTACCTCAGTACCTGCTTATCAGCCTGTTCGTTTTGGTTACACTGGTGTTCCTGATTGTCTTCGTAACGACGACCGAAACTGAAATGAATGTTGCTGTCCAGTCATCGGCGCTTTCCACGCCCGTGGATTACGAAACCAGAGTTGTTGAATTATTGAAGGACGCTAATAGTGAACATGGCGCGCAATTAGTCGAACAATATGGCTGTATTGCCTGTCATCGCGATGGTGTACAGAATAAGATTGCGCCCGCATTTGTAGGTATCGGCGAACGAGCCGCCAGTCGCCGCCCGCCTTTGACAGCAGCTGCCTACATCTACGAATCAATCACCAATCCGCTTGCTTACATCGTTGAGGGTTTTAATCCCGCCATGCCTCAAAACTTCGCCCAGCGTTTATCGGATCGTGAATTGGGCGACATAATGGCTTTTCTTCTGTCATCAAATGCTCATTAATGGCTTTTATTGGCAGATGAGGCTGAACTTCTTTGACAATAATTGAGATAACGCACCCCACTGAACTGTAATAAAATGATAATAGCTGTTGGTTTCCACCAGTACATGTTGGTGATCGAATCAGTGCTTCAAATCGGCATAGAATTAGATAATTGCTTTCGTTTGTGGCTCGCGCGCCGTTGAAAGGGATACTCACCATGCAAGGATCAGCGTTATTTTTGTTTGCAGTGTTCGCTCTAGTGTTGTCAGGTATGTATTTGTCAATACGCCGTGGCTGGTTTGCTCCCGGCATTACGGCAGCTGTTGGAGTTGTCTTGAGTATGCTTTTGATGGTACTGGTATCTCTCGCTCAGAATAACGGCATCCTACAGGCTGTTGTTGTTGGTGTTTTGCTTGGAGGTGTTTTTGCCGGGGTAACATTGGCCGCTGCGTGGTATTTTCACTCACAGGAACTTCACACCAACTATGTCAGTAGCGAAGAAATTCAAGAAGGTCAATAACCCCATTAATTCCTTAGGTGGGGCTGAATTAGTCGGATGAATTCGTCCCTTAACCTGAGATGGACACTCCAACCACTCGACCGATTATGAATGTCACGATTGCGGCTGTCAATCCAAACAGAACCTGCCGCATTCCCGAAAAAAGTAAGCTGCGACCTGTCATCAAAGTGATCGCCGCGCCGATCAAGAATAAGCCGACAGCGCTGGCTGCAAAACTAATGACAATCGCAGTTGTGCCTTCCCAAATTGCAAATGGAGCCACTGGCCAGATCGCACCTATCGCGAACAGTATGAACGAGGTTAACGCTGCTTCCCACGCCGAGCCACCCAGCTCTTCTGGATTAATCCCCAGTTCCTCTCGCGAAAGAGTATCCAATGCATTTGTACGGTCTGACATCAACTTTACAGCCAGTGCCTTTGCTTGATCTTCCGCCAGTCCTTTTGATTGGTAGATAAGCGCTAATTCCGCCTCCTCCTCATCAGGGACAGTGGCCAATTCTGTGCCTTCGATTCGGATTTGGCGTTGGTAAAGTTCTCTTGAACTCTGTACCGATAGCCATTCTCCCAAAGCCATCGAGATCGCGCCTGCCAGCAGACCTGCCAAACCAGTCACCAGCACGGTTTGCCCCGCCAGTTCTGCCCCCGCCACAGCCATGACAAGACTCAAGTTTGAAACTAAACCGTCGTTTGCGCCCAATACCGCCGCCCGCAGCGCGTTACCACCTGCCGCTCGGTGGCGCCCCTCAAACCGTGCCAACAGCCCGCCTTCAATTCCCCCCGATGTACTTCCTTGAGCGATAGTGTCTAACAAACGCTTGTGTGAGCGCTCTTCGGCCGGCATTGAAGTTCCTGCTGCTTCTGGCTGATTGTCATAGACATGACTGCCTTGTTGTTCTAGTCCGGCCATAGTTGGCAAAATCAGGCTCGGCCCGAATCGTCGTGCCAGCCATCCCATGACGCGCGGTCGCCAACTGGGTTTTCCGACGCTCACATATTGGCCCGCCTCTTTCAACTTCCCTTCCCAAAATGCCGCATGCGCGTCTTCGGTTTCTGCCAGACGGATATAAACTTGTGCCAGAGCGGTGTCCTTATCGTTTTCCGCCAGTGTGCGGTAAAGCCAAGCGCTGTCCAATTCATTCTGTCGATTTTCGTAATAACGCTTAAGATCCGTTGTTGTAGTCATGTGCCGCTCTTTCTATTACGCCTCACCACGAGCTTAGTCGATTTTCTGTTGTCCTGAAAGTACGGGAATCACCGGGGTTTCTATGATGTCTGTAATTAAAAGAGATGTGGCTGTCATTTGCCACATCTCTGTCACAAACACACTCAGCCCGTATATTTAATTGCGCGGTATGCTCGCCACAACTGGTAGGCCCAATGCCTCTACCTGCTCCCGGCAGTATACAAATGGATCAAGGTATTCCCATAAGAATGCCAGCACAATGCCACCGAATAGCCCGAGGCCAAGTCGAATGAATGGTGCAAAACGATTCGCCAATTGCGGCGGGGCAGGGACATATTGGGGCGTATCTAGGAAAGTTACCTCGGCGGGGTGGTCGCCAAACTGAGGGAAGTAGGCTTGTGCCCGATTTACTAAAACACGCATTGCAACATCAGTGATTGTCTGCAATCCTTTTTCATCCGGATAGCTCATGATCAACTGGCCGATGCTACGTTTGTTATCTGCCGCAATACCAAGTCCCGCGATCGTGATATCGCTGTTATTGGCAGTAAGCTGCTGGCTAATCTCATCAAGAAAGCTGCTGCTGCGCACCCAATCGGTCAGCGCGTTTACAGCTAATTCTGATGCCAACCACACATCTTGATAATCTCCATCTCGCGGTGTGACATTTGCCGCAGCTTGTGCCGCGGTATATCGCAGCGTTACGCTAAATCCGCCCGACACTGCTGACCGATCCTGCAGCCATTGTGGAATGACAATCGCTGCAGTTATCAGTACTGGAAATACCACTAACCACCAGCGGCGTACTGAACCCGCCAAATGAGTTAATTCCATAGATCAATAACCTAGCTGACAATAGTCGTTAATATTTGCCTAAACCCATTGGAGAGAAGTCTAAACTGATATTTTCGACTTTCAACATTGCTGTCCATCATTGTACCCTAAGCAGCCTCTTGGAATTCTGCATATAAATCGATTGCCTGCTCGTTTAAGGCTTGATAGGCATTTTCTCTATCGGCATAATGTACCCCAATGGCGACGTGGCCAAGTGGTAAGGCAAGGTTTCAAAAGCCTTGATGTGCCGGGTTCAAATCCGGCCGTCACCAGAAATAAGGGCGTATACTTTCATCCGCCCTTATTGTTTTCCGCGTACGCCTCATGACTTTTTCTGAACCCATATATATCCCTTTTTGGGGGTTTACAAATTGTAATTTGGGCGTATGATCTATATGGTTAGACAGATTGTTCCTAATTTTCCGCTCAACCAATGTCATAGAAGGACATGATGAACGAGGATAGTAGTAGTAATCAGGAACAGCTGCACTTATCCAGCGTGATAACGTCTAACGGCTTTCCCCCCTCTTCGTACAGGTCAATTGGGGATAACGCCGGGCGCGTTATCGCCGTCCTGCACAACGTGGATAAGAGTGACAGTTCCAGTCAGAACAATTCCATCACAGGCCCGGGTAGCGTAAGTCTTTGTTTTTAGTTTGCCTTGCTACTCTATAGTCGAATTCGTACGGAGGAATAACCATGTACAACGATCTTCTCCTTAATCGTGTCAGCTGCGCCTATTGATAATCCTGACGATCAGTGTACAGGAATTAATTGATGAAATTGAGGAGCTCAAGAGTCCCCTCAGTCCTGAAGCGCAAAACTGGATTAGTGATCTGCGTCCACGTATTGTTACCGATGATGTGTACGAAGAACACGAGCGTGCGTCATTCGGTGATCGTGTTGCGGACAAGATGTCAAGTTTGGCCGGTAGTTGGCGCTTCATTATTGTGTTCTGTGCCCTTATGGTGGTATAACCGTTAATGGACCTTCGGCGCGCGCGCCTTGATCCATTTCCCTTCATTCTGCTCAACCTCGCTCAGTACGCTGGCTGCGTTACAAGCTCCCGCTCTGATGTCGCAGAATCGGCAGGCCACTAAAGATCGAGCGGTTGCACAGAATGATTATCAGCACTTCTAAGAGCGAGGTCGAATTACGGACCTTCACCGCAAAGTAGAGTTACGCTAATCGATGCGCTGGCGATGCGAGACACGCCTTGTAAATGCCTTGGTTGAGGCGCGCGACGCAAAGAACTTAGCGCCACAGTTCGCGCCATGGAAAGGGTCGGATGGCAATGCCGGCTCTCGCCAACAACGACACGGCCTCGATTGAGGTACGATCAACAGGGCGGGTGCAACACCCGCCCACAACCTAAGAAACTCAGTTGGGGTTCAACACGGTGATTTGCCCTGGTTCACGAGGTTATGGCTACCTAAACAGAGTTGGTGATTCGGTTTTTCCTATATACCCTTGATGGGGCCATAGGCATCCAGGCGAGCGCTGGCTTGAAGTTTTAGCCCCCTCAATCTTTGATAAACGATTTTCTAACCATTAGCCTACCTTCTTAACAACAAAGTTTTTCCCCTAAAATGGTTAGTAGAATTGCCCCGGAAAAGCGACCAAATGGTCACCCTAAACTGTCTGTTTATGCTACTATATTCCTGATCACATACCTGTTAGCGATTGACTTTGAACACTAAACATAAACCACCAACTATCAACAATGCAAGTCTGCGTGTCATATCCAACTCTAAGGTTCGACGGTTTCCTCGCTCGGCATCACCGTACTTCGTACTCAGTACATTCGCACAGCGGCAGCCACGAGCGAGCCAACCGCAGCGTTGACGGCGCATTGCAGCGCCTGCCTCCCGTATTCTCGCCCGCCATATCTGACATTGCAGCGGTTCGCTCCCGTGTTCCCGTTTGCAATTGCAGCGGCAATTTTGCCATATTCGCCATTTGATGTGTTTAGATTTGAACACATGGCGCACTTGTGCCACAATAATCACCTATGTATTTGGATGCTTTCACCCTCTCCGCGCTCGTTGATGAATTCATGGATACCGTCGTTGGTGCGCGTATTCAAGACGTCATTGATGTGGACGATACCGGCATCGGCCTCGAAATTTATGGCGATCGCAAACGTCGTTATCTGTATTTGAGTGCTGATAATCATCAACCACGTGTTCAACTCTTGGATGATAAACTTCGGCGTGGGTTGGTCAAACCAACCCAACTCGGATTGATGTTTCGGCGCTATGTTGAAGGCGGTGTTGTTAGCCATATTAGCCAACCAGCCTGGGAACGCATTATCCAGTTTGAAGTTGATGGGCAAGAAGGTACAGTCACCATCATTGTGGAACCTATGGAGCGGCGTAGTAATTTACTTTTGATACAGAATGGTGTCATCCTTGACTGTATGCGCCGTGTTGGTCCAGACGAAAATCGCTTTCGCCTAAGTTTGCCCGCCCATGAATACAAACTTCCACCGCCACAGGTTGGCAAATATGATCCCGCTTCCATCAACGCCGAAGAATTAGCTTCTATCATTGACCACGAAACCGATAAGAAACGTAAGGCCAGTCAGCTACTTGCCTCCCGTCTATTGGGCGTTAGCCCTTTATTGGCCAAAGAAATTGTTTATGTTGCTTCTGGTAATGCCAACCTCAAAGTGGTTGACATCGATCCAGCAGAGCTATATAGCGCACTTCAAGCGGTAATCAAACCCCTAGCATCTCGTCAATGGAAGCCCGGTATTGTCGAACAAGATGGTCGCGTTGAGTCGTACAGCATATACCCCATCACCCATTCTCCAGCTTGGCATCCAGTGGACTCCCTGACTGCTGCGTTCACGGCTTATTACGGTGCGCCTGTAGGTGAAGATGCTTACCGCGCTGCCAAAGTCCCGGTTGCCGAAGCGATTAGGGAGGCACAAGCTAAACTCACCGCCAAACTCGCAGCCCTTGAAAAATCGATGACTGATGAGGCAGAACGGGAAAATCTGCGTCGTAGCGGGGAACTTATCTTGGCATACCAATACACCCTTGTTAAAGGTCAAACGGTATTAAGCGCCCAATACGAGCCTGATTTACCGCCGCTAGCTATTCAGCTTGATCCTGCTCATACCCCCCTTGAAAATGCTCAAGCATACTTCGCGCGTTATGACAAAGCGAAACGGGCACTACAGGATGTTCCCGGTCTCATCAAGACTACCCGCCACGAACTAGGCTTCTTGGATCAGCTTGGTACCGACCTTGAGTTTGCCCGCAGTTGGCCCGAAATTGATGAAGTTCAACAGGCGCTACAATCGGGTGGTCACTGGCATGGTCCTGCAACCAAGAAAATCGCCGGGAGTGGCCAGAGCGCCCCGTTAAAAGTGGTTACACCTGATGGATTTGTGATTTGGATTGGACGCAATAGCCGCCAGAACGAGCAGGTGACCTTTGGTAAAGGGGGAGGGCAGGATCTGTGGTTTCATGCCCGCGCAGTGCCCGGCGCTCACGTCATAGTCAAATTTGATGGTCGTACTATTCCCAACACGGTGGTTGAACAGGCTGCTGCTTTAGCCGCCTACTACAGTAGTCGCCGCGCCGATGGCAAGGTCGATGTAGACATGACCCACTGTGCTGATGTGAAGAAAATTAAGGGAGCAGGGCAGGGCATGGTCAGCTATCGTAACGAAAAAACGCTGACGGCTGTTCCACAAAACGAGTCTGACCTTTTTCGCACCGAATAGGAGAAACCAATGTCAAAATATCAAATTATTCCCAAGCCCGGAAGTAAGGTCAAACTTGATCGCTTCGATCCAGATTTTCACGATGAGATGGACAAAGATGTCGCCCGCAATGAAACGGATCATCTGCGTGAAAAACTCGATTTATTACAGGAACGGTTGTATGCAGAAGGGAAGCAGGCATTGTTATGTGTATTCCAAGCGATGGACACAGGTGGCAAAGATGGGGTAATTGAAAAAGTCTTCGAAGGTATTAATCCACAAGGAGCCCGTGTCACTAGTTTCAAGGTTCCCACGCCGGAAGAGCTCTCGCACGATTTCCTGTGGCGTGTACATCAGCATGTCCCACCCAAAGGTTACATTGGCATCTTTAACCGCAGCCACTACGAAGAAGTATTAGTCGTCCGCGTAAACGAACTTGCGCCCAAGAAAGTGTGGAAGAAGCACTACGACCACATCAATGAATTTGAACGTCTTCTCAGTGACAGCGGTACACGCATTCTGAAATTCTATTTGCACATTAATAAGGCCGAACAAAAGCAGCGCATGCTGGATCGTCTCGCAGACCCCGACAAACACTGGAAATTTTCGATGGGGGATCTTCCAGTTCGTGAACGCTGGGATGATTATATGTCTGCCTATGAAGATTTGCTTGAACGCTGCACATGGAATATGCGCCGGTATGTTGAAACGCAGCTAATCACAAGTGGTATCGCGACCGTGGTCATGCGTGCCATCGTCGGTGCGTTAGAGGACATGGATCCACACCCCCAGCCGGAAGAAGGACTGGATGTGTTGGTGATTCCCGATTAGCGGGTATTGATTGCCCGTCGTTGCGCATCACACCCGTCCTGCTAATTTCGCGTACACACGGATGGTACTGGGGTTATCATCGCTCCAGTCCAATACGCATGGTTCCGTACCTATCGCTGGTTAGAAGTAGGTGCTTTTGTGGGTCACCCCCACGGTCCAAACTCTATAGGATCTGTTGGGCCAAAAGTGTGACTGCTGGGGTTCCTACGCGCCGCTGCCAGATGAAGTGGCCCGCTATTGTGGGCCGAGCACGATGCGCGCCTGCTTGAACAAGGCTGAAAGCTGACCGATGCGGTGTTTCGCCAGCCACAATCACGTGACCTTTTTTTCATCTGTGCCGTTATTCGCCGGATTAACGGTAGTTCGCTTGAGCCACCCGCATCACAACATGAGCATCAATTTGTCCGGTCAGTATCGGCGACCGTCGCCTCATGATTGATCCTGCCATTGTTTTGCCCATGTTCCGCTACCCGGATGAATGCAAAAAAGATGGGCTGATTGAGTGAAAGTCCACGCCTTCGGCAAAGTCCCGTCGATAAATGCTTCATCTACACATCTACTGGGTACTCATAACGAACACGCTCGATGTTTACTTCGCCTGTCCATTGCTCGACTAATCGCAAATTCTGCAAGATTACGTGCTCATGTTGAAAGGGTGTTGCGTGAGTGAGATATGGTTTGGTATCCGGCAGTGCGTATCCGATCCGTTCTGGAATACCTGCCAGCTTTGCGATTAATCCACCCCACCAGTGGTCTGGTCGTAAGATAATCGCACTCCCATACCCAATCCGGGTCGCGGGCGGAGCGGATGATACCGCCAACCGGTATGGCGAAGGAATGTCATCTTTTTCTGCCCGGGTAAATCCCGGAAAGCCCAGTGTGATTATTTGTTCCCACCCTGAAACGCGTAGCTACATTCGCCGACCACGGTCCAATCTAACATGTGTATGTCCACATCTGGTCGTGCGGTCGTGCGCTTCATATCGCCGGTCTGCTCAACAATAGCGTCACCAAGATGATCAGGCCGGACATCAAAATGCGGCGGTGATTTTGCTTTCTAGGGGCTCGGGATTGGGATTTTGCGGCGAGACTCAAAACTTCGCGCCGCAGACGACGTTTGAGCGAAACCGTGTGGAACGCCATAGACATCGCTTGATTGCGCAGTTCAAGAGCTTCTCTATCCAAGACCAATTGACCTGTATGCATCTAACACGTGGAATAATGAATCGACCAACAATAATCCTCTCGCACGTAACGTTTTGCTTCGCTGCCCATTTTTTGCCTTTGCTCAGGGTTGCGGAGCAATGAAGTTATCGCTTGTACCATTTGCGAAGCGTTGTCCGCCAAAAGTAGCCCACGGCCGCTTTCATCACCTATTCCGCTTGCTGCCAGCGTAGTTGCTACTACCGCACAACCGGCTGCCATTGCTTCGGTGGGATTTTTAGTCTTGTGCCGCTTCCCATACGAAGAGGAGCTACATATACCTGAGTCCCACGCAGGAAAGTTGTACGTCGTTTACCCATCCAGTTATTGCCACACCCGGCCTGTCTCGGAGGCTGTCCAGTTTGCGATGCGGTTTCTGACCGACGATATAGAACTTAGCTTCAGGTATTTGCCCTGCACCCGGGGAAAGACCTCATGACAAACCACAGCGGTATCAACATTTGGGCGATAGTCCATTTTCCCGGTGAACCAGGGCTGCTGCACCTAAGTCTAACGCCTCGCCAGCATTACCATAGTCGTTAGCAAATACCCCGTTCGCGAAATCACCGGTATCTTCCGTTTTGTAGTCCCCAAGTATCTGGGCGTCCTCTTGAAACAGCTGTACCAGGTCGAATGGCACAAAGTTTACCCTCAAAGTGCGCAATCCGTCGTGACTGAATATATATATTGTCGCCATCCATCTCTCTTTATATCTTGACGATTCACCTCAAAGATAACTCGCTGCAAAGCTGCCTGGCATTAAAAGCTGCTATAACACAATTCTGGTTTGTGTTTGACCTGCTGTGCGCACAAGAGGAAGCAGCAAGCTACCCTCTATGCCTTCAAATTGATAAGATCGTAGCTTTTGGTTTGTGAGCAACCCTTGTGTACTCCGTCATTTTGATACGCTAAAATGTCTGCGTGCAATATCAGGCTCAGATGAAAGAATGAGATCCTTTCTAGGCGCTGCCGCCACCGTGGCCCAGGGGGTGTGACAGTGTTAATTGATCTCACTCTGAAAGCGGGGTGTTCTGCACCCGCAAATTGTTTGTTTGGTCATGAAAACAAATTAGCGTGACTTTATGACCAGCTTCATATAGACCCTCGGAGCAGCCCAAAAGTACGCAACGCGCCACCTTGCTGCGGCGGATATGGAAGACTAGCACTTATTAGGAGTATTTTCACAGGAGTTGACCTACTGACTGGTAAACTGAGAGTGTAATAGCAGCAGTCTGTTCCCATCGGAATTGCTTCGCGCGCTCGATTCCGGCCCGCCGCATTTTGTCATACCACTCTATATCGGTAAGTGATTTTTCAATGGCTTCAGCAATTGTCTCAGGTACGTCAGGATCAATCAATAATCCGACGTCTCCCACAACTTCTGGTAATGATGAACGGTCGCTGACAATCGGAATGGTTCCACATGCCATCGCCTCGAGGGCTGGAAATCCAAATCCTTCGTAGAATGATGGTGTGACAAGTACTTTCGCCAAATTGTACACGGTTGGCAATTGTTCGTCTGCAATATTTTCCCGCCAAATTACCTTCTCATCCGATCTAAGGGTCTCGATGATTTGCACTGTGTCGTCAGAAAGCCATCCCCTACGTCCCACCAACAATAATGGAGGTATCGTGGGCATACGCTTAAGCAGTTGATGGTACGCCTTTAGTAGCCCTCTAACATTCTTCCGGGGTTCAATTGTTCCAACAAACAAAATGTAACTTTCCGGCAAACGCAGTTTACGGCGCATAGATTCAAGAAAAGTTGTCTCTAGTACGGTGAAACTTTCGTCTACACCTAGCATGTGCACTGTTGTCTTGTCTGGATTGACGCCGAGTAAGTCTATTAAATCCGATTTTGTTGCATTGCTATCGACTAAAATATGATCGGCTTGGCTAACGGCAACTTGGATCTGATCATTGTAATAGTGACGAGAATCAGCTGTAAGGTACTCTGGATAGTGCAGGAAAGTCAGATCGTGCACGGTAATAATGTGTTTTTTTGCGCCTCGCATAGGAGGGATAAAATCTGGGCTGTGCAGTAAATCAAGATTGTGGCGTACCAATTCAACAGATAGGGCATATCGCTCGAATCGATGATGACAGGGCGTCCACAAAGTGGCCTGATTAAACCGCGTTGGAGCACGTTCGTGTGCTTTCCGGCTTTGAAATATGGTATAGGTATTTTGCAGGTCGAGTACCTCAAGCGCTGTTATCAAACGACGCATGTAGGTGCTAATACCACCAGTGCGATAGGCTGTGAGACGGGTGTCGATTCCGATGTGCATAATATTGCAAAGTATAGCGGTTTGAATGTCAACAATCCAGCGTTTTGGGATATAATGACCCCAATTGCCATGTTGTAATAGGACAATCTTGTGGCTTATATTTTGGCCGTTGCAAATCAAAAAGGTGGTGTTGGAAAAACCACGACAGTTCTTAATCTAGGGCTGGCGATAGCTGCAAAAGGCAAGCGGGTGCTTTTGGTAGATCTGGATCCACAAGCCAGTCTAACTGTGTCAATGGGATATGATCCCTATCAGCTTGAACGCAGTAGTTACTCACTTCTGCTTTATCCTGAAATCTCATTAGCACGTGTAATACAGACTCGGAATTCACGAGTTGCATTAATACCGGGCAGTGTCGATCTAGCGAGCGCTGCCATTCGGTTGGTTCAGGAACAATACCCGCTTGGGCGACTGCGCACAATATTACGCGAAAATCGTTTTTCATTCGACTACATATTAATCGATACGCCACCCGGCCTTAATGTATTGACAGTTGCTGGATTAATAGCCGCTGACGAGTTAGTGATTCCTACTCAATGCAATCATTCTGCAATGCTAGGCATTCGTGCTATGCAAGACATAATCCGGCGCATTCGAACCGGCTTAGGGAATCCAGATTTAAAACTGCGTGGAGTTTTAGCAACATTTTTCGACGAGGATGCCGTATACGCCACGCCCGTACTTGACGAAATAAGAGCTTTGCTTCCTAATCAGGTTTTCAGAGCGCAAGTTCCATATGATGCAAGGGTAGCAGATGCACCACACACTGGCAAAGCCATCATTGACTATGAACCAGAGAGTGAGGCTGCCAAAGCTTACATAGATTTAGCAGATGAAATCTTGGTATCCTAAAGCCATTTCCTCAACAATGCGTTAATAGTCCCGTCCTCAAGCATCAATTGCATGGTGCGATTAATCGCTTGATACGTCTCATAGTGATTAACTTTAACTGATGCTGCTAATAGATTATCTGTTACCTGTTGTTGTTGAGCCTTCCATTCTGGATGTCGCCGCAAATACAGATGTGCGGTGACGGCATCAACAAGCGCTGCGTCTGCAAATTCCCGTCGCGTTGCTTCCAAAGCAAAGTTGGCAGTTTCATAAGCTTGTATCTTAAATGGCTGGATGCGGCGCAGCCACGTTTCGGCTTGCTGCTGTGCTTCTGAGCCAAATTCAAACGCGAGTGAATGAGTACTGAGGTCCCTCATCCCGCTAATATTCTCTGACTGAGAAACTAATTCCAATCCAGCGTTGAAATACGGAACCGTAAATAAGACTTCATTACTTCGTGAATAATCTATTGGCAGTGCTGAGATCAGCATATCAACTTGATCAACTTTGAGCGCGTCATACAATCCATCGAAACCTAGATTTACAAATCGAACAGGAATGTTCAGTCGTTCGCCGATAGCTTCTGCAATATCAATATCTAGACCATATAGATCGTGATCAGTAGCTACGGCAAAGGGTGGGAAACTGGCATCTACGCCAACCCTGATTTCACCATTAGGAAATAGATCTCTGATCGGCGGGTGAGGGCGTTCAACACTATCCCATCTCAGCGCAAAAAGAATTAATGCTAATCCCCATATCCAGATATTCAGTACCGCGCCCAACCTTGCGAAAAATGCTAATGAGGTGCGGGCAGCCATAGTTGGTCGTCCAGTTTCCAGCCTCTGGCATAGGCCTGTAAAGAATTGTATATTGGCAGCGGAATAAAGTCCGGCGTAATGAGCGTGAAGTTATCTGGGTAACTATGGGTATTATATGGATACCTTAGTACCCAGACGCATAGTTTGTCCACCCAATACCAATTATTCTCAGCCCATTTATAAGCATTTACTGTATATGCGACCCTCTGAGAAGGTCGGACAGCCTTTGTCCAGCGTGGATTGTCATTCCATCCGCTTTCAGTAATGAAGACGGATTTGTCTTGATCCCCATATTCAACCATGATGTCTCGCAGCAGCTCTGCTCGGCGAAAATTTAGGTTATCTCTCCCGGGTGCTGCTTCGGGAGGGTCAGTAAACCCATAGCTGTGAATCGCAAGCGCATCAAAATAAGGTGCTGCGCCTGCTTCATATAATTCTTTCAGATAAAGAATATCGTTCAACCCGTTAGGACTCCCCTGTGGTTCAAGTGTTGGGGCAAGGGGGGCCGCCAGAATTACAACCTTAGGATTAGATGCATGAGCAGACGCGTAGACTGCCTTAAGTAAATTTGCATAATCAGTCGGATTCACAGGGCGATATCCCCATTCAAAGGCCAGATTTGGCTCATTCCAAATAATAATACTGTCAACTACTCCCGCATAACGTCTAGCAAAGGTAGACACGAAATTGGCAAAATCATCAAACGATTCATCTGGTAGGTAATTAAGTGTGCTGCTGACTGTGTTATTGCCGTTTATCCTTGCCCATTCAGGTACCAATCCCATGCGGGCGATGATATGCAACCCTTGATTCTGAGCGTGCTTGACTATGACGTCGAAAGATGCCCAATTCAGTACGCCCTGTTTTGGTTCAGCATATGCCCAGGGAAAAAATTCAACAATAGTGTCAGCTCCCATTTCTCGTACCATTTCTAGCGATCGTTGAATTTTCCACTCATATACCTCGTCAATCAATCTTGTGTGAACACATACCGCTGGGTGGTCTGTTTTGACGAATTGCTGGCTTGTGAGCGGAGCGCGTGGGAGGGCTGGTAGGACAAGACCGGTGAAAACAACGAACAACGCGATGCGAACGAACCCCCACGACACTTGACTAAAATGTCGGGAAATGAGGTTCCAAACATGGATTTTCAACATAAGATCCTATGATACCGTGCAATAGGAAAAATGGCATAATATGCTCAAAAGCGCGTTACAATTCTGTAACAGGTAGAGTCTTAAGCCAATCTTACACTGCTTTGAAATACAGTAATTATGGGTAGATAAGAGCGAGTGTACATAATGCGGTTGTTTATTAGTTACGCGCGAGTAGATAAACCATTCTGTCAACAAATAGTAGATACATTGGTGGATGTCCACGAGGTTTGGTACGATCATCGTATAGCAGCGGGACAGCGGTGGTGGGAAGAAATACTAAAGCGATTAACATGGTGTGATGGATTTGTATATCTTCTCTCACGAGAATCTGTAACATCTGAATACTGCAAAAAAGAGTTTGCAATAGCTCAAAGTTTGAATAAGCACATATTTCCAGTGCTCATCCACTCTGCTTGCCCAATTCCAGACGGTTTGAAAGCAATCCAATATGCCGATCTTAGCAATGGGCTCGATGTAAAAGCAGTTAAGCAGCTGTTGAATGCTATTCATCTTGCAGAACGAGAACCACATTTAACTACTGTTCAGACGACAACCAGTGTTCTTGTAAATGCGCAGAACGTGCCGACAGTTGATCCTGCAAATGTCATTGATGAGGCCGCCGAAGCACTCGATAACAATAATTTTGATCGAGCAGTATATTTGTTGAAAACTGCTCAAGAAAACGGTTATGTATCTAAGTTTGTTGACCTTGATGCTGTAATTCAGGAAGCTGAGGAAGCCCTCGAACGACAATCATATTTGCGTAATGCCGAGCGTGAGTATCGCCCAATAGTTGCTCTGGTTAAAAGGCAGCGCACATTTCATATTGGTTGTAAGGCGTTTTTGGCCTTTCGTCGTGATTATCCGGATTATGATCCTGAAAACATGGCTTCAGTGTGTTTTGCGTCGGTTCTTCCTGTACCAGAGTGGTGTAATGTACCCGCAGGCGAAGTAGTTATTGAACGTGACCGACGACGGGTTATTTACCATGTAGATTCCTATAAGATAAGTAAATTCCCTATCACTAATGCCCAATATCAGGTGTTCATTGATGCTCCAGATGGATACACCACTGACAAGTGGTGGACATTTCTACCTGAGGCCGCAGAGTGGCACAAAGCACACGCTGAGCCTCTACAGTCCAAATTTGCTGAGAAAGATTTCCCAAGGGCAAATGTGTGTTGGTATGAGGCAATGGCATTTTGCAATTGGCTGAGCGAAAAGACGAATTTGAAAATCACACTTCCATCCGAGCAACAATGGCAACGTGCTGCTCAAGGCGATACGAGTCACCGGTATCCATGGGGGAACAAGTTTGACAAAACTCGCTGCAATACTAGCGAAGCTGGAATTAAGACGACTACCCCGGTCTCAAAATATCCGGAAGGGGCAAGTCCTTTTGGTGTATGCGATATGGCAGGAAATGTATGGGAGTGGTGTTTGACGAAACAAACCACTCAATCCCCTGCATCGAACACCAATGGGAGCGGAAATACTCCAAAAACGACCTATATTGTTCGCGGCGGGTCATTTCTCGGTTCAGCTGAGCGTGCACGTAATGGATTCTACTTTAAAATGGATCCTGTCTATCGCTACTTCACAATTGGATTTCGGGTTGTTACCATTTAGAACTTGCTGACTTCTGCTTTAGGTTCAATACCAGCAATTGACGATTATCTCCTGCAGACCTTGCAATCGGCAATTTTGAATTATGATATGTGACTTGGGTAGCGTGGGCTACTACGCCTAATGGATTGCATTTTGCGGAGAAAGAGCCCGTACAAGTGTCAGACTCCCGGAAGTAAGATGACAAAAGTTACTCGTTTTGGCTCGTTCTGAACCGCTATTGAGCCACCGTGAAGCGTGATAATTTCGCGGCTGATTGCCAGTCCTAAACCACTGCCTCCTTTGTCCCGCTCGCGGGCTGTTTCTGCGCGCCAGAACGGTTGGAAAATTCCATCTGCATCAGTTTCACTTATCTCACTGCCAGTATTTGTTACACTGATTCGCACCTCATTTAGAATTGGTATAACTTGGACAATAATTTCGCCTTCTTCGGGTGTGTGACGCAGTGCGTTAGTGAGCAGATTTGACAGCACTTGTCGGATGCGGGTTACATCAGCATTGATGTCGGGTAGGTTTGAGGAAATCTGACGAGAGAGATGAATATTCCCATCGAGGACAAGGGGTTCAAATGCGTCCAGAATTTGGGTAATCACCACACCTGGGTGGAACCGTGTGCGTTCCAGTGGGAGACGCTTAGCTTCGGCTAACGTTAACACCCGCAAATCCTCTACCAAGCGAGCCAAATGAATTGTTTGGTCATGTGCAACGGCGATATGTGCACTATCAACTGGATAAACACCATCTAGCATTGCTTCAAGGTGTCCCCGCAGAACGCTTACGGGAGTTCGAAGTTCGTGGGCAACATCTGCTGCCATCCGCTGGCGCAACGTCTCTGCTTCGGCTAGTGCTCGCGACATTGTGTTGAACTCTGCGGCTAATGCTTTCACTTCGACTGTCCCTTGTGTTCGCACTTGACGTCCTAAATTGCCTACCGAAAGGTCACGAACGCCATTTGTCAGATCTTGCAGCGGGCGGGCGAGCGTCCACGCAAAGGCACTGCCGGTTAGCAACGCTAAAATAGTTGCGCCTAGTCCCGCCAAAGTAAGCCAACGGTTTGATTCATCGAGGAAAGCAATCTCGGCCGCCCCCAGCGCCTCGACTCCGGGTGATTGGCGAAGCAACCAACCAACCTGTATATCGTTTACTGTCAACGGAATGGCTCCCATTGATTCGACTGAAATGGAGGTGTTCACTAGCTTCGTGTCCGTCGAAACTTCTACGATGCCATCGAGATTTGCAACTGAAATCGTCGCCCCACGACTAGCCCCTCCGCCACCGCCATTGCCATGTCCGACCAGCACGTTATCTGCCCCAACCCATGAGCCATTCGTAGCGAAGTAACTTTCGAGTCGTGTAGCTTGTTCCGGGTTGATTTCGTTGTCATGTGCTGTTAGATATTGCCGAAATCCAGTGTTCAGCGAACGCTGTACGATTACCACCATAACAGCGATGCCAATCCATGAAGAAAGAAGAAACGCCAGTGACAATCGTACAGATAAACGATTCATTTATCCTCCCGCACCCGGTAACCAACCCCAAATACTGTTTCGATATACTCGGGTTCACGTGGGTCGATTTCGATTTTGGCTCGCAGATTCTTGATATGTACGTCGATTGCCCGTTCGAAGGCAGCAAAACTTTGCCCCTGCAACCGATCAAGTAACTCTACACGGGTAAAAACACGCCCCGGTCTCGCAACTAAGGTTGCTAGCAATTCAAACTCAGTTGGTGTTAGGTCAATTCTTGTTCCGCTGCGAGAGACAGTATGTGTTTCGCTATTGACTTCGATATCACCCACATGCCAGACTGGCGCGATAGTGCCAAGTTCACCGTAGGTTCGCCGCAGCAAAGCCCTCACATGGGCAACCATCACGCGCGGGCTAAATGGTTTAGTAATGTATTCGTCTGCACCTATTTCTAGTCCAGTCACATGATCTATATCATCCACTCGCGCCGTTAGAAATAATAACGGTACCTGACTGTCCTTGCGTATTAAACGAGCGGCTTCCCATCCGTCCATTTCGGGCATCATCACATCTAGGATGACAAGCGCTGGATTTTCATGGCGGAACGCGAAAACTGCCTCCCGCCCATTTCGTGTCATTACTACTTCCATCCCAGCCTCTACGAGATATGCTTTGGCGGTGTCCAAAATTGCCTGCTCGTCGTCAGCAATCAATATTTTGTACGCCATGTATCATTTTCCTCCTGTTGCTCTATTATATTCACCTATGGGTGTGAGGGTGCGACTATTGGCGCGTCTGCTTCTAAACTCCGGAGATATGCGGTGATGGCGGCTATATCAGCACTAGTCAAATACCCGCCCCACGAAGGCATATTGGTTCCCACGATACCGCTCGCGATAATTTGTTGAATTGCAGCGTTGGGAGTTTGGCTCAGAAATGTTTGGTTGTTCAATGCCGGCGCGCACTGGTGAACCATAGCCGTCAATTCCGTGACATTGAGTACATAACAGATCGAATAGCCGCTCACCAGTGGCAATGGCTTGTGGACTATTATCCAGTGATGCAGATTCAATTACAGGTAATCTAATGCCATTTGAATTGAGTTCACCCCAACTGCTAATTAGTGTGACCACGCTTTTTTGTTCATTAATATCAAGTGCACTTGACCATGATGCCATCAGGGTTCCTGGTACACCTTCTTGCATGATGCGTGTGATGTCTGCATCGCTCAAGCGTATTCGTAGTTCATCTGTATTTAAAGCTGGAGCTAGTAATGTGCCTTCCCCATTGGCACCATGGCATGCCGCACAATTTTCGGCGTAGATGGTCAATCCTGTTGTTAACACATCGCCATTCGGCATGGTTTTTACCAGTTCGAGTGTTTCAGTGGGTATTTCTGCTACCACAATTTGGGGTGGTATCAGTCCAAGTTCGGCCACACGGAACGCGACAGTGTCCCATGTTTCGGCTAGCAACATCTGTACAATGCTTTCAATTTGCATTCCAGTCAGAATGCCACCTTCTTCGACTCCAAAGGCTACCATACCAGTGTTGTAACGCCCACGATTAATCGTGTTGTACAGACTCTGCGTGTCCATTTCAGCAATAGTGGTAAGTGGTGGATAGGCCGCTACACCTTCGCCGTATGCTCCATGACAGGCGACACAGTTTTTTGCATATAGTTCCGTGCCCTCAGTCACCATTTTTACATTTAGGCTTTCAGATGCAGCAGCTTGTCGCGCGGGTTCGCTAACAACGGCAATGGTAAGTGCTGCAACGATCATCAACGTTCCGATTACGGCTAACCAGCGCATGTCGTGCGTCATAGTTCGACCTCCACATACACCAAATCTTCTTGAGTTGTGTGATCGCGCTGGATAGGTATTCCTGTATCAACGGTTACAATTCCGTTAACGATTATGATAGAGAAACGATCCAATGGACGAGGTGCTGGTGGGTTTATGACTTGCCCGTCCATTTCAAAGGCTGATGCGTGACAGGGGCAGATAAACCTACCTTCGGCAGAATTCCAAGGGACGGCACAACCGAGATGGGTGCATTTTCGGTATAGGGCTAGAAAACCAGCGTCAGGCATTCGTACGAGATAAAAACGACCCTGTGTGAAAGGTGTCACACTTCCTACCGGGAAAGACTCTACTGGCCCTGCTTCAATCACTCCACCAAATTCACCTTCTACCACACGCGGCGCGAAGAAACTCAGTACAACCCCACCGGCTTCAACTAGGGCAAGAGCACCTGCTGCTCCCCACGTTAAATTGAGGAAATTTCGTCGTGATAAAGCGTCCATCATATCACCTCCCAGGGGAGCATCAATGCCATTCCCTCGCCACGAAATGCAATACCGATGAGTGTCAGGACAATAAAGGACACAACGAGCAGGACAAATAGGCTTTGGCGTGTCTCGCAGGCGGAAGCCTTAAACAGCCGTTTCATGCCGTCGTAGAAACTAATGAGAAGAAGGAGTATGGTTGCTAGAGGAATCCATCCATTGCTAATTATTGTTGGTAGACTAGGTAGCATTCTTGGTAGATCGAGAACATATTCATCCAACACAACGAGCAGCGGTACGGCAATCAACGCTGTCACAGCAGCGATAACCGACATCCAACGCCCCTTGCGTGAACGGAACCAAATTCCTTCTGCACTCAGGTCAAAATTCTGATATGGCAGAAAAGCCAGTGCCCCAAGCCCAAGTGCAGGGATGATAATCGCCCCAAATACAGGATGAAAGTGCAGCAACAGTTCTTGCAGACCCATAAAATACCAAGCGGCCTTTGCAGGGTTTGGGCTTTGATCTGGATTAGCCGCTGCCTCCAGTGGAGCATTTACCCATACTGACCAGAGCAAAATGGCGCCTGTCATCACCAGCGCGAATATCAGTTCACGCGAGACTAGGTGAGGTAGAGTGGTTACTTTTTCGATTTGGTTACTATCTGAGCCATCAATGTTTCCTTCAAGGGTATTAGGAATCGTCAGTGTGTCTTTCCGAACCCGCCAAATGTGGAACGAAATAATTCCCATTAGTACTAATGGTATTATCGCAACGTGCAGCCCATAAAAATTGGTTAATGTGGCTGCTCCCACTTCGGGGCCACCTAGGAGAAAATTACGAAGCCCCTCTCCAATTAACGGAATGTAACTGAGCAGGCTAGATCCAACAGTTACTGCCCAGTATGCCAGTTGATCCCAAGGCAACAGGTAGCCAGTAAAATTCGCCACGACAACCAAAAGCAGTAGGAATATGCCAAGTATCCAATTGAATTCACGGGGGGTGCGAAAACCGCCTGTGAAGAAAACTCTTAGCATATGTAAAAAGGCGACAACGACGAGTAAATTTCCACTCCAATGGTGTAGATTCCGAATCAACTGACCAAACCATATTTCTGTTTGCAAGCTCAGCATATTCTGGTAGGCCGTATCAGGTGATGGGGTATATACGAACATGAGCATCACACCAGTTACAACCAAAAGGGTTACCAGCAGTAGTCCTAATCCTCCCAATCCCCAGGTATAGGTAAACTTCAGTGTTGGTTTCGCGACCTTGCTTGGATGTAGATGCAAGACCAGATTGTTCATCACTGCTCGCATTCGCCCACGGTCATCGCGAGGTAAGATTTTATCCCGCTGGATCGATTCCCAGACCCGCTGTTTTAAATGCTCGGGGCGGGGATCAAGTTCTTGAGTCATGAGATTTGCTCCTCTCTACGTGGCTATTGATTGGACGTAGTGGTAACTGCCAGTTCCGGTTGGGACGAAGTGTGCTGCCTACCGCCGCCATTTCCATTTCCACCTTTTTGCGTTCGCCCTGGTCCTGCCCAAAGCGGACGACCGTTTGGATCGCGAAGGAGAATACGTTCACCTGTCGCGATTTTAGTAACCTGTCCAGCGCTAAACTGATCGTTCTGCCAGAAACCAAGAATGGAGATTTGGTCATTAACGGCAAACATGATGTCTTGAGTCTGCCAAAAGTCCGCACGGCCAAACGAGATCACAAGGCTTTGACCATCTGTTGCTTGCATAATCAAACCGTTGTTGCTGAGCGCTGTTACGGTTCCATCAACCGTCACCCATTGATCGGCGGGGATTTGTACTTCAACCTGTCCTCCGTTGCCCCCATTGTTGTTCCCGCCTGACCACAGTGGTTGCCCTGCTTCGTTACGTAGAGCAAGAATTTTGCCCTCGGCAGTTGTTACTGTGCGAGCGTGATAGTCTGTGCCATTGAAGAAACCATCTACGCTTACAGATGCGCCCATATTCAAATTCACATCTTGGCTCTGCCAAAATTCGGACGGACCCAACTCAATGTAGATTTCGTCGCCATTATTTAGGGTTAGGGTCATGCCAACACTGTTCAGATCTGTAATCATGCCACTGCTACTCCACATGTCGCCTACATCATTTGCGGACACCTGCACCGTTTGGTCACCATTTGTCCGTCCGTTGCTTTGTCCATGAACAGAAGTTTGGGGTTCAGTAGTTGCGACTAATGTATTTTGTCGTTCCAAGAAGGCCAAAGCTGTGCTGCCGACAATTGTTAATAGCAACAGACCGACCACAATTTTCTTGAACATTATCTTTACTCCTCAGACAATATTTCACGGTTTTCAGAAGAATATTCCGAAGTTGTGTAGGAGATGTGAAGAAGGTGTTTTCTGATTGTGTGGATATCGAACCGCGGTGTGACACTAACGAACGGCCGCACCGTGTGGGACGGATGTGAGCCGAAATCAATCTCTTTTGCGCGAATCGTTTTCATAACGCGCTATGAGAGTTAGTCTACTTGCGACTTATTTTTAGCAGCGTATCAGGTATAGGATTGTCCAGAACATTTACATATCCATCTGGCCAACGGATTTCAAGTTTTTGCAGGTGCGACATCGAGGCGAATCCAAAATGAATGCGGTTGGCGTCTCCTGAAAGGTACCCACTGACGGCTTTTACATCACGTTGATATGTACCTGTGTCGCTATAGAGCGTAAGTAGGGAACCAATGGCGTAAGTGTTTGCACTGTGTGGCCAGCGGAGATCCACTTCGAGGCTGCTGCCTTGGCAAAGCTGATTCTCGAAAAGCTGTGCAGGGGCGTTGAGGTTGTTAACCACAATGTCGAGATCACCGTCACCATCTATGTCGGCCATGCTCATACCCCGACCGCCGCGGGTTGAGCCTAAGTTCCACTCTGGTGCTGGAATGAATCCCTCGCTCCCTGTATTCATGAATGCTTGGTTGGCTTCGACTAATTCCTGATCGGGTAGGCTTGGAAAGGTCGACGTTTCAGCGAAGCCGTTCACTACGTACAGGTCAAGAAAGCCGTCTTGATTAAGGTCGCCAAATTTCCCTGACCAGCTCCAACCGCTGGCATCGACGCCTGCATACGGAGCATTGTTGCTGAAGTCGGTTATCGACTGCAGGATGTTGGCGCTTCGTTGCACACTGGTTGCGGGATCAATGCCTTCATTGATGGAATCGATGATGGCAGGCATGACCTGTTGGCCCTGCTCATCACCCGGATAGGGCTTCATATCAGATGAAAACACTTCGTTGTGACCATCGTTGTTGATGTCTCCAAAGTCGAGACTCATAGTGCTGTGGCTCATGACGGAAAGTGGGGCAGCAGGCTGCCATCCGGCAGGCGACCAGTACCAAATTTGATCAGGGACAGCGAAGTCGTTGCCCACCCAAATATCCAGATGGTCGTCGCCATTGAGATCAATGAGCAGGAGAGCTAATGCTTGGGCATTGGTGGCGAGGGCATGCAAGTGATAATTTCCGGCCCCATTTTCAAAGTAATAAACCCCGCCGTTTCCGCTGAGCAGAAATTCCTGGCCGTAATCGGTGAGCAGGCTGGCATCATAAGTAGCACCAATGAGGTCGAGATCACCATCGTCGTCGAGGTCGCCCCAGTTGATGGCATAGATGGGTTTGCCAACGCCGGACAGAAATTCGCGGACGAAGCGGCCATTGCCTAGATTGCGCCAGCTCGTAGGCGGGGTCTTTGTGCGTGAGAAGGTGATATCCAACAAACCGTCGCCGTTGACGTCAACAATGGTGGCTGCTCGCGAGTCACCATGTTCCATGTGTTGTGTGCGGAAACGCAAGTGTCCATCGTTCCAGAGGATGGTGTTTGGACCTGAATAATTGGCAAACACAATATCGAGATCACCGTCATTGTCGAGATCATTGATAGCGACACCGGCCCCATTTGCCTGAAAACTGCGGACACGACCGCCGGGTGTGGAAGTAATATGGTCAAGGTCATGGGCGACGAAATGACCGCTACAGGCGGGGGCGGTACCGAAGAGCTGAGCATCCACAGTGAAATTAGGTGACTGGGCCGCAGCAGGATGGATGGTGATAGCAAATACAGTCACCAAGAGCGCCATAGAACGTGACCTGATTGTTTTAGCACTCGGAAATATCATCGTTTTCTGTCCGGTCGATTCCTTATACACAAATTGTAGCAGGAACCACCAGAGCTTGTTCGGTTTACCATGGGCAATGCATAAATTTTAGACGCTATCGTCTTTGACGACGATGAAGGTGACTGTGATGTTAAAAACAAAAATCTTCGGCTTGCGAAGTCTAAATTGGCGAATAATGTTGTGGCATTCTCGGTAACAACCAACAGAGTTTAAGTTCGCGCCAGTGGAATGGTGTTTTCGGCACAATGGAAGTAAACATGAGCGGTTGGTATGTCTGCATTGATGACATTAATGCATGAAGTTGATATAATCCCAAGGGTTGGGAAAATTACCTGACCATTCATAAGTTGACAGGAGTCAAAAAATGAAGAAACGCCTTACTGGGGTACTCTTAATCTTGTTGATCCTTGTTGCATTTGGCAATGTTGCCGTAGCACAGGATCAGGCCACACTGCTGTGGGGTATGTGGGGCAGTCCTGAAGAAATTGTTGTACATCAGGCTGTTGCTGATGCCTATATGGCAGCTAATCCCGATGTTAAGATCGAACTGTGGTCGCAGCCATGGGGCGACTATTTCACCAAGCTGGATACTCTGTTTGCGGCAGGTGATGGCACCGTTATTCCCGACGTCTTCTTTATGTCACCGGTGCAGAAATACGCTGACAGTGGCCTAATTCAGCCTCTAAACCCTTACATTGAAGAGTCTGGAATGGATATGTCTGATTACTGGCCTGGCGCGCTGGAAAGCACGTCACTGAATGGTGTGGTATACGGCTTTCCGCGGGACAGTGCGGTAGAGGTGCTCTATTACAACAAGGACGATTTCGACACTGCTGGTCTGTCCTACCCGACAGATGAATGGACTTGGGATGACTTGCGTAGTGCAGCCGAAGCTCTGACTGTTAAGGATGCGACGGGCCGTGTTTCACGCTATGGGCTGGCGATGGAAGGTGGCAAGTATTTCGACTTTGTCGGCGGTAATGGTGGAGCAATTCTTGATGATATGTTCGCCCCAACTGAATGCAAGCTGAGTGCATCAGAATCAGTGGCTGGTGTAGAGTTCTTTGCTGGCATGATGAATGATGGTGTTGCCTGGCGGGATGCCAATCTGGGTCAGGCGGGCGGTGACCAGGCAGTGTTCCTGTCTGGTCAGGCTTCGATGTTCATCCAGAATGCGAGCCGTGTACCCGCGCTGAATGCGGCCGGGGTGAATTATGATGTTGCGGCTGTACCGATGGCCCCTAGCGGTGGACGGCAGGCAGGCAGCACTAACGGTGCGGCATGGGTAATGAGCGCCCTTACTGAGAAGGAAGAAATGGCATGGGCTTTCTTGCAGTTCCTTCAGTCTCCGGACGGCGGTCAGGCCGTTTATTTCTCGGCTGGAGATGCGTTCCCTCCCACCAAGAGCGGCGCGAATTCATCCGTTTTTCTGGATGACTCACGCAAGCCTGCCAATAAGCAGGCGTGGCTGGTGGGCGCAGAAACCTCGCCGCCAAACGGTAATGGCTGGTTCCCCGAATGGAACGAGCTGAATAGCACACTAATCAGCCCGGTTTTGACCTCGATCTGGGCTGGGGAGGCGAACGCAGCTGATGTGTTGCCCGGCGTTTGTGATAGTGTCAACGCCTATCTGGCGGATCACGGCTACGGTCAGTAGGTACCTTAAGGCAGCTTGATGGCTGCCTCAGGTGCAAATAACGCGGGGTTGGAGACATTCTCTGCCCCGCGTTTTGTTCACGTGTAAACGGAGGCGGTGATTATGGATACCACCCGAGGAGCAAAACAGCAGGTATCAACCCAGTCCGACACTACGTTGCGGCAACGCCTTGCCTACAGGTTGGGTCTTGGGGTGTGGCGCGCCGATCAGCAATTTGAAGGATATTTGTTCTTAATACCCAGTCTTGCCGGGTTTATCTTATTTGTGCTAATTCCTATTCTTATCTCACTGGGGTTGAGCTTTACTGAGTGGAATTTGATTACGGCGCCAAAATACATCGGCGGAGCGAATTTTATCGAGTTATTCACGACCGATCCGATATTTGGTGGTGTACTCAAGAACACGTTCTGGTACACAGTGTTGATCGTACCTGTGCAGCTCTTGCTGGGATTTGCTCTTGCGGTCATTCTCAATATGGGACTTCGCTTAGCAAAGCTCTACAGAATGCTCTATTTCATGCCGGTGGTTGCTAGTGTGGTTGCTGCTGCGATGGTTTTCCGATTTCTATTCAATCAGCAGACGGGCGTAATAGCAGCAGGAATCTGGCAAATTAAAGGGACGCTATTGGAACAGGCGTGGGTGCAGAGCTCACCACAACTGTTGGAATGGGTGAACACTATAACGCCACCGGATTTCCTAAATGCACGGGGTTCGGGCTTTCTGCCGGGCTGGGCGCTCATCAGCGTGGCGATCTTCACGGTGTGGAAGAATGTTGGCTTTACGCTGGTGATCTATTTAGCCGCGCTACAGGCGGTGCCGGAGGTACTCTACGACGCGGCTAAGGTAGATGGTGCCAACAGAAGGCTACTCCTGCGGTATGTAACGATACCATTGGTCAGTCCGACGACCTTTTTCCTGTTGGTGATCCAGATGCTGGGCGCATTTCAGATTTTCACTGAGCCAATAATCATGTCTGCGAATACGCAGCGGCAGCTCCCTGCTGCAGCTGCATCTATCGTGACCTACATTTACCAAAATGCCTTTGACTTCACACGAATGGGAAAGGCGGCGGCGATCTCGTGGGTTCTGTTTGGGATTGTGTTCGTCGTGACAATTATTCAAACTTTGCTGCAACGGCGCTGGGTTTACTACGAAACAGAATGAGGTGGCGCAATGACGACAACCACGCAAAACTGGGATCGACCTCGGCTATCCTCTGGTATCAAGTGGGGACAACTGGCGGCGCATGTTGTTCTATTGCTGGGCTCGTTTGTGATGATGCTGCCATTCCTGTGGATGGTGAGTACTTCGCTCAAGACACCGACCGATATTTTGCGGGAGTTCCCACCGCGCCTCATCCCGTCAACCTTCATGATTTCCAATTATTCAACGGCGCTTACGTCATTGCCGTTTGATCGCTTCTATTTTAATAGCCTGCTAGTTGCCACTTCAGTGACAGTGCTACAACTGCTAACTTCGTCGCTGGCGGCTTACGCATTTGCACGGTTGCGATTTAAAGGCGCGAGGTACTGTTTATCCTGTATCTAGTGGGATTGATGATCCCATTCCCAGTTCTGTTGCTACCAAACTTCCTGATCGTGCGCCAATTGGGATGGTTCGATAGTTACTTTGCTCTAATCGTGCCGCCCGCATTTTCTGCATTCAGCATCTTTCTGCTGCGTCAATATTACCGTGGCATCCCCATGGATTACGATGAATCAGCACGGATCGACGGTGCATCATCGCTGCGTATCTGGTGGAGTATCCTGCTGCCAAATTCACGTCCGGCGCTGGGTGCGCTGGCAGTGTTTACCTTTCTGGGTACATGGAATGACTTCCTTTGGCCTCTGGTCGTCACCAATTCGGCTAACATGCGTACGCTGCCCGTCGGGCTGAGTATGTTTCAGGGTCAATTTACTGTGCGCTGGGAACTGCTCATGGCGGCTTCTGTCGTGGCACTGATACCAGTGCTCATCGTTTACTTCTTGGCTCAGAACTGGATTATCAAGGGACTTTCTGTTTCCAGTGGGCTAAAAGGGTAAGTTCAAGACTAACCCATAGTATGATGTGTTGAAGTCTTTAGTTACGAACAGACTCCGGGAATTCATCTGATCCGAAGTAAAGCAAATGTGTTAACTTTGGGTACGATCAAATCGAATAGCAACTACCTAAAGTAGTCAAGCGTCAAGAGAAATAAGCCCCTTGCGAATCGCATATTTCACCAGTTCGGTACGTGTATGCAGATTTAGTTTGTGCATGATATTTTCTCGGTGACGCTCAACTGTGTTCACTGATATCCCTAGTTCATTGGCGATAGCGGTATTAGTGGCATCATTGGCGATACCAGTCAGTATTTCGCGTTCTCGTTCAGTCAAGCCGTCATACGAGTCATTTTCGCGACCGGCCTGTACACGTGTTAAGTAGTCTGAGACAAGATCCTTGGCAACACTAGGTTCCAGGAAAACATTTCCCTTTGCAACGACGTGAATAGCTCGAAGCAATTCTTCTGGGGCGGCACGTTTGGGTACGTAACCTGATGCGCCAGCTTGCAACATATGGAAAAAGTAGTCCGTCCCTTCATGAATGGTCAATGCCAATACAATCTGATCTGGTCTCCTGGTCTTTATTTGGCGGGTTGCTTCCACGCCATCAATGTCGGGCATGGTAACATCCATCAAGATTACCTCCGGCTGAAGCTCCACCGCCAAGCGAATGGCATCCCGTCCGTTTTCACCCTCACCGACAATTTCAAGTTCAGGATCGCTTTCGAGAAGCATCCGAATTCCCGCACGGACCACGGCGTGGTCATCGATAATTAACACTCGAATTGGCATTGGGTGCCTCCAAAATATTTGGGTCAACCAGATGTACTGTGAATGCAGTTCCTTGACCAGGTTTCGAATTCAAGGTGAACGTAGCGTTTATGAGGTTACAGCGTTCCTGCATGCCTGCGAGACCCCAGCTTGTACGTGTAGCAGATGTTTGGTTCATAGTGGCAACAGGATCAAAACCGATTCCATCGTCACGCACCGTCACTGAAATACGTTCCGCATAATTTAGAACGATCCAAATGTGATCCGCATTTGCGTGCTTAATTGCGTTCGTTAAGCCTTCTTGAACAACGCGGAAAAGGGTAGTTTCAACTTCGGAAGGTAGGTCTTCAGATTCGCCCGACACCTCAAGTATGACGCGTGGACGCTCCTGATCCTGAAAACGCTCGACCAACCAGCGCAAGGCAGCCGCTAAACCCATGTCATCTAATTGCGGTGGACGGAGGTCATTGATCAGTAGCCGGAGTTCGCCTACTGACGTCGTAGCCATATTTTCAAGTACGGCAAGGCGCTTTGCCACAATCTCTGGATCGCGACTAATCTGGGCGGCAAGTCCACGTAAGCCGAGGGCAACGCCTGTCAAAGCCTGCCCCGTCCCGTCATGTAATTCACGGGCGATTCGTTTACGTTCGGACTCTTGAGCGTTGGTAATACGTTGGATGAGTTCACCCCGAAAGGCATCACGGTGCTGAACTTCTTCCAAAAGGCGGGCTGTTTCTTGATTTGCGAGTTGAAGCTCACTATTTAGGCGGGCCAACTCCTCGCGGCCAAGCTGCTCTGTTTCTAAGCGCGCATTTTCGCTGGATTGGAGACGCTGCTGACTTTCTACTTCCAAAGCCTGTAATACGCAGAATCATGGCAATAGCGACTACAATTGCCGTACCAGCCCGGAATAACTGAATTGGAAAACCTGTGATTATTTTGAAAAAGTCACTGTTTAAGAACATGGAGGGGAATATTGGACTGGGATCAGTAATGAACTGTCCAATAATTCCGTACAGTGCCAGTGAAAGCGCGGCAATGGTTAAGTCTCGTACAAATACATCCATTCCCTGTTGGCGGAATATCGCTCGCTGGCGCCAAAGGGCCCAGTAGGCCAATAAACCGCTGGTGATTCCCAGGATATATCGACCCAAGACATCTACCGTTTGCATCCAAGCGATTTCGTCGAGCGGATAGGTTATTCGAACGATAATGCAGGAAACGCCATACCAAATGGCAGCGCCGAGGGTTAAGCGGCCAACGGATTCACGTTTAGACCGCGTGGTAGCCAGTAGTTGTTCTCCAAACAACAACAACGCCAAGAACGACGTTACTAGAATGGCCAGTTTCAGCCAGCGTAGCCACGTATAAATTGGTTGAGCGTGATATACTGCAACCCCTTGTTCGGTCATGTCTAGCCACTCGTGGATTCCATGTAACACGCCAAATCCCGCGAGAAGACGCATCGACCGTGCAAAGCCTAATTCAGAGGCGCGCCCTGACTCAACAAACAGGGCAAGCCCCATCGAATAAAACGATAGTCCGTAAATGAAATAAATGATTATGAGGGCTTCATCCCATGGGATGGAGAACATATCGCCACTCGACGGGTTTATAGTCAACTAATCCACCTTAATTTTAGGTAATGCAATTCCAATTTTGGAATAGGGCAATCCCCCCAAAGGTCTATAGGGTGTTAACCGAATGTACAACCTGATTTCAGATTTGGTATCCTGAAATCAAGAGAGAAAACAACGTATGATGGAGGACAAAATGGAACAGGTGGGATTAGTACTTAGTGTGGCATTGATGTTCATCGTTCGTATCGGTATTCCAGTTATCGTCCTAATCACTCTTGGAGTCATGATTGATCGCTGGCAATCTAAGCGCGAACATGGTGTGAATCAGGAACTTCACAAGAGAGCATAGTCAAACGTATCAAAGCTTACAGCGGGTGTATCAATCGCCCGCTAAAGCTTTCTCCCGTGTTTCCATTTCATTTGCACTTCAGGTTAATCTTCGCATTGTTCCGAGTCCCAATCACTTTCTTATGCTGACTCTTGAGCTGTGTTCGTAGATCGGACAGGCAGACTTGTTGACTCCTGTGCACTTCCCTTGAAGGCAGGTAGATAGCGCATACCTAAACTGAACAACAAGGTCAATCCTGCCACAACACCTATAGCTGTTCCCCACTCAGTCCAAGCTGGCGAATAGGGCGTAACTAGCGGATCGGTTAAGGCAGGTGATGTAGACAAAGGCTGTGTAAAGGCCAGCAATGTGGTGTGCCAACGGTTGGCCACCAATCCGGCTAAAGTCAATCCACTGCCAATGGTGAGCATCAAGATACTTGACTGGAAACGCGCCCGGATGAGCAGTATCGCGGCAAGTAACCCACCTAAAATCATCTCCCAAGCCCAGAATGACACAGCGAATGGCCCGCGCATTAACACGCTGTCTGCTTCGGTTCGACCAGGCACATAACCGTAACTGCCAGCCGTGGTATCCCAGAAACGCATGTAAAGGTAAATGAGCAGAAGGCCACCAACGAACTGACCGACTTCAAAGAGAATGGCATTTGGCACGAGGGTACGCCGCCCAACCCACTGTACGAGAAGTGTTATGTGCACAGTAAATGACATTCCTGCTGCTACGGCCGATACAATGAATAGGAGCGGCATTGTGGCCCGAAAGAGCGCCGCGCGCCCTATTACGACACCGTAGGTTCCGCCAAGGCTGGATTGATGTAAAAGGGAGAGCGAAAGACCAATCACTGCCAAAACGGGTGCAAATCTGTGAATATGATGTGCAAGTGTTCGTATCCGCGTGAAGCGCGCCAGCAGCGGCAACTCCATTACCATTGGGAATACTTCCAGTAGCAATACGGAGAAATAGAGGGTGATGCACATGGTCACTTCCCAGAGCATGGAGTGGGTATTCCAGAACACCCAACCATGCCAGAAACGATCAGGACGACCAATGTCAAGAATTAGGGCCATTAATGCGCCACTGTAGCCTAGTAGACCAATGAATACGGCGACGCGTGCGAGGGGTTTGTAAGTCTCTCGCCCTAACAGGTATGTAATCGCCGAGAGAGAAAATGCGCCAGCGCTCAAACCGATACACGATAAGTCGAGAGTGATCCACAGCCCCCATGGTACACCATCGCTCAGGCCGGTAATTCCCAGCCCATACATGAATACCTGAAAAGCCGAAACCAGCCCAAATAGTATCAGGACAATCAAGAAGCATACCCAAATCCAGAATGGATTTAATCTTCGAACTGCTGCCATAATCATGCCCTCGGAAGCAAATAAAAGACGCGCGGCTTCGTACCCAGTTCTGCACGGAGAACCACTGATTGGCGACCATCCAGTGCGCGTGAGGCTGGACTTTCAGGATCGCGGAGATCACCAAAGACTCGAGCTTCTGTTGGACAGATGACACAGCAAGCAGGTGTAGCAGCGCGATCATAGCCTGGGCGCAAGTTGCGTTCTGCCGCTGCGTCGATCCGGTGTGCGCAGAATGTACACTTTTCCACCACGCCGCGCGGACGACGCTGAACTTCAGGCGTACCCCATACACCTACTTGTGGATTTTCATCAGAGCGTTCAGTCCAGTTGAAGACGCGTACTCCGTAGGGGCAGGCTACCATGCAGTAGCGGCAGCCAATGCAGCGGTCGTAGTCCATCTCAACGAGGCCATCCGGACGGTGGTAGGTTGCGTGAACAGGGCATACATTGACACAGGGCGCATTTTCGCAGTGCATACAAGGACGGGTGATAAACACCGGTTTTTCAAAAGTTGTCTGATCTTCAATGAGAATGTTCCAGAGATGCCCTTCTTGCGTGTCATTGGTGGCCTGACAGGCATAAACACAACGATGACAGCCAATGCAGCGATCAAGGTCTATCACCATGCCCCAATAGGGCCCCTCTATACTGGTTTCTTCCGCCTGAGCATGGGGATCATTATGCACTCTGAAAGATTGCCAAACCCAGTCAGCCGCAGCCAATCCTACTCCTAGACCCAACGCCAATCGTACGAATTCACGGCGCGTTAGTTCACGTGTGTAGTCGGTCATCGGTTTCTTCTTCCTAAACGGATCACCACGAAGGCTACTACAAACATTACAAGCGTACCCAATGCGCCGCCTACTATGCCTGTGTTCAGGTTCTCGACTGACGCCGTCTGAAGGTCCCCAACCTGGGATTTCAAAGTCTCCAGCGCATTCTGCTCCTGAGCCGTCAGATTGGCTTCTCCCTGACTAAGTAGGTGGATGCTGCCGTGACAATCCGAACAGACACCGGGATCAATCAGCATCGAGTGACCGGATTGAACTGTGAATACAGTGCCTTCTTTCACGCGCTTCGCCATATGGCAGTCAACACAGTTCATGTCCTCAGACATGTGAATAGTGTCTGTGATGGCGTCTTCATGGCAGGAGGCACATGTGCTGTTGACATCGTTTAATATGAGGCCATCATTGTGCGGGGTGTGACAGTCAACGCAGTCGATCCCCGCCGTACTGTGACTACTCACCAACCATTCGTTGTATGTTGGCGCATGTGCTCCCGCGTGGCATTGTCCGCAAACAGCAGAGTTGCTGGCTACTTCCACCGGCCCGGGGGGATGTTCAGCTCCGCCAGACACATAGTGGCAGGAACTGCACACTACGCCTTCGAAGGCGTAGTTTTCGGTGCGGGGATCGTAACCTGATGCATGACAACTCATACAGTAACTGGGACGGCCCTGTGAAGTGAATTCATTTAGGAATGTTTCGTCAAGGGATGCGTTGGCATGTTTTGATGTTTGCCACTGGCGGTGCTCGTCTTTGTGGCACTCTGCGCATTCGGTAGGATCTTCGACAGGATGGGTTGTTACGTCGGGATTAATTGCATTCTGTGTTATCCCAAGTTCCAGTGCTACTGCATCCAACAAGTTTGATGCATAAGAGAAATTATGAATACCACCACTCCTGTCGCTTGATACAAATTCTATTGCGTTCAGTACCCAAGCTGGATTCTCTGTGCGCGAACCAGCGGCCACCTGTGCATCGGTTAGGAGCCCTAGTATTTTTGATTGCGTTTCATCTATGAAATGCTGCATGTATTCGCGGCTAAGGTCTGTGTGGCAGCCCGTGCAGGAATCTGGCTGATCGTCTACTGCCTGTGCGGGAAGAACAGGCTTCATTGTGTGACTTCCCGAATGCCAAGTTGTGCCGGACGCGAGTGTAAGTGGCATATGGCAGGTCGAGCATTCGACGCCTTCCGTAAAATGTTTCGAAGGAAGGGCTGTGACTTGATCAATTACCGGTTCACCTTCGAACATTTCTTTAACTGGGTTGTGAACTGTCGCAAGACGATTGTCTGCATGACAACTCGCGCACAATGTATACGGCTCGGCAGTCAGTTGAAAGTCAAGCTCGCCCTCACCATGCGGATTATGACAGGAGGTACAGGTCACGCTGTATTGCGCGTTTTCAAGCGTAATAGGTTGTACTGGGCCGCCCTCGCGATCACCCGATTCCTGAGCGGTGCGTAGGCGCTCGTTCATTTGATAGTCCGCGCTGTGACATTCGAGGCATGTGTCGTCGGCGTTTTCACTGCTCTTTAGGCTTGCCAGGGCTTGTGAGTGCCTAGACTGGAGCCATTCATTAAACTGCATGTTCTGGTTGCGAGCATGTCCCGACCCACGCCAGTGAGCACTGTCATCCGGCTGTGATAGAGTGAAACTTGCTAACAGATCCTGACCGGGACTATAGGTTATAGGGTAGGGGAGACCGTCCTCGGCACTGACGCCCTGACTATGGCACTGCCCGCATATTCGGGCATCTGAGCTAAGTACGATGGAGCTGCGAATGGCGGCCAATTCTTCTTCATTGGGATTTCTGCCGACATCTCGCGCTGTTTCCTCATGTATGCTGCCGGGACCATGGCATGCTTCGCATTGTACTGCGTCATCCTTCCAGCGTCCTCGATCGATGTTTAGCCCAGTCGTATGGCAGCCCGCACAATTTCTAGTCCAATCGTAGGCCGGATCGGGCCAAGTTGACGCCAGTGAATATGGCTCCCACTTCTCTTCAGCAGTATTCCACTCAGCAGGGAAGACGGCGTACTGATCGCGCTCTAATTTGTACAGATATCGTTGGACATTTCGTCCTGAACCTACTACAAATGCTATGTCATCCGCTGTAAAGGCACGTGGGGTCTCTTCACCCGGGAATTTAACCTGGCGAATTGCTTCGTCAAGCGTGAAGTCTGCCAAAATCGTGTCTGACTTTGGTTTCTGTAATGTGAGGCTATGCCGCGTATCGTAATGTTTAGCGGCCAGACTGCGATGACACGATTGACACTCTTTTGACCCGATGTATTCAGCCGATTCTCCCGTCTGCGCATGAACAGATGTTGTATCTGACAGCATAAGCACGCCAGTGAAAATTAGCAGAAAACCAGAGACCGCCAAGAAGAAGATACGGAGCAGGGGGCGATTAAGAACGATGTGCATCATGCTAACAATCCATGTAACAAAAAAGGACACCCCTAACCAGTGAAGTTAGTTATGTCCTTTTGCGAATTTCTAATCTGTGATTCAACAACACACCGAACTAGCGGTGTAAAGTCACTCATATTTCACTTAAAAGCTTCTTTAGGCCAATGACATCATCTTACCGCAGGCAAAGTATGATCATAAGCGGGAAGTGTCATCACATGTGAGTGATGATCGTCATTATCGAAGCAACAGATGCGGGTAGGTCAAGAGCAGAACTATAATTGCGAATTGACCTCGCGACGACTACATATTATGTTGAATTGGTATATCAATAGAACGCGAAACAATAAACTCATTTTTGAGATGTGAAATGATTTATTTTTCTATGATGGGCCTAATCTGGAAAATCGCATGAAGTGGATGAGGCATGTCGCCGAATAGATATCCCGCAGTAAGTTGCGGGGAGCTTCATTGATAAATTATTGTCATGAAGGGAACGAAATTTCTCTAATTTCGTCACTGTTGACATATTTATGTGTCCCGACAGGACTCGGAGGGTAATTTGTACATCTGCTAGCGAAGCCGTGGTTTTTCTCGTTAAGTACATTTATCCCGCTATACGCCACAATTCCTACCCATTGGTCAGTTCGTTTACCAAATTCCATTTATGTCGTTTCTGTGAACAATTTAGGAGTCAGGGTCGAACCTGTCAACCTCGTAGCCCTACGCCGCAGAGGCAGAAGCGCTGGATGCGCGATGAAGCCTGGTCACGCCTTCATTGACCGTCCCATCGGCCGCGCCCTCTACTGACCTCGATCGTTGCGCTTGTGCTGTATGGCCTTTCCGCACCCCCTACGGTGGACGTATTCTACAAGTTAGCGTCGGGCTGGGGCTGGATCGTGTCATTTGGCGTGCTCTATTCGATAAGTAGAGAAACAACCGCTTGCGTGGATGTTGCGGGTCGTTGAAATCTTCGTCTTCCTCACCGTCATGCTCGTGAATGCGGCAGCGCAGAAGTGCCGGACGCAGATGAATGGCGGAGAACAGGCATGGTTAGGAATTAGGGTTCACGATCATGTATCTTAAGTACGGCGATTTGGATGTTCGAGTCGGAGCTGAGGCGAGAAGCGTAAAAGTTCATTGCAGCTTATTGTCGCGATTATCCCGGGCAGAGTATGGGCACAGTGCTCGAGGTGCTATAAGTGGGTTCTACGATTGGTAGCAGCGCGAACCGAGCCAGATCATGCTGACGGATAGCATGCTGCTGAAATCTATTCGAGCAATAAATCAGACTGATCGCGGGTTCTGTAGGAGTCTCCTTATCTCCTACTAGGTTCACACCTCATCGGTAGCAAAGCCAGTCTTTTCTCTACGGCAATGCTGGACTGTTCTTTTTGGCTTCAGCGACCAATTCCAGATATTTGCGGGTTTGTACAGTAATCCACGATACACCATTCTGAGCCACTTGCTCGGCATCGAAGAAATTACGCATCCCCGAAACAGCACATGCTCCACATCGAATAAACTCGGGTGCAGAAGAAAGATTGATGCCACCGGAGGGGATGAGGTTCACTTCGGGGTAGACCATCTTAAGATTGGTCATATATGAAGGGCCCCCTAGCGCTGCCGGGAAAATCTTAACCATATCTGCTCCTGCGCGCATCACTGCGAAGACTTCAGTAGCTGTAAATGCCCCTGAATAACAAGCAACTCGGTAACGGTTTGCAACGTCAATAACCTCTGGCACAACAGCGGGGGATACCAGAATGCGCGCGCCAGCTTGAATAGCCGCGACTGCGCTGGCGGCATCCAACGTCGTACCCGCCGCCATATAGAGTTTATCGCCGAACGCCGCCGATATGGCACGAAAGTTTTCCAGCACGCCCGGCGTGGTCAAGGTAATTTCGATTACCCGCGCCCCGCCATCGTACATCGCCTGCGCATAGGGCAGCATATCCGTTGTTTGCTTCAATTTCATGGCTGGCAAAATGCCCGTCGTCTTGGTGAGATAAACCGCTTCTTCGCGGCGACTCATGTCATTCATATGATTATCGTTTCACCCTTAAATCAATCGTATCGTGCAATAAAGGACGAATTTCGTCTGCATTGAATTGAGCAACATCACCTTCAACCGTGTGTGCCAACGCACACGCCGCATTTCCAAAGTCGAGTGCGAACTGGACATCACCCTCTAAATACCCGTACAACAATCCGGCAAAGAAAGCGTCACCTGTACCAAAGCGATCAACCACGTCAAAGGTGTATCGCCTGCCCTGAATGACCTTCCCATTGTACAAAGCCTGACTACTCCACGCACCCTGTAACACACCGATCATTTCCTATGTGTCAAACACACTAGGCGATGACCAAAATGAGCCTGGTACTGCTGCATTATCTCGGCGTCCGTGCCGCCAAAACCGAATACCGTTTCGGATACTGAACGGCTCGTGACCACGACATCAACTAAGGGTAAGACTTGTTCCCAACATTCACGGGCTGTTTCCGCTGTCCACAGGTGTTCGCGGTAATTCACGTCAAACGATGTGATGCAACCTGCGTCACGGGCGGCACGCAAATAAACGAGTGTGGCTTCGCGGCAGGTGCTGCTCAAGCCGGGCATAATCCCATCAGTGTGAAATATCCGTGATTGTCTAGCTATACCTTCCCAATCAAAATCGCTTACATTGATGGTGCTGGCAGCACTGCCGCGCCGGTCAAATATAGTCACACCCACACGGGGGGTTGCGGTAAACTCAAGGAAATTAATTCCCATACGCCCCTCAGCGACTATCTTTACATGCTGCATGTCCACGCCATAAGCCGCGCAGGTATCATAGGCCAGCACGCCCAATGCGTTATCCGGTAATCTGGAAAGAAATGCGGAGTTTTTGCCGAAGCGCGCCATATTGGCAGCCACATTCAGCTGCGCTCCAGCCACTTCAACATCCAACTGCCGCATCCGCTGCAGCCGTTCGTATTTGGGCGGTGCCATCCGCAGCATAACTTCGCCCAGACTTACCAGATCATACATGGCTTAATGCGCTCCATCGTTGTCGGCAGTTGTGCCATACTTGTACAACCAGCGGTCACGTTCACTGCGAACATATTCTAGTGGGATGGGTATAGGATTACTGATGGCACGGGTCATCAAATACATCTGGCATACCCGTTCAATGATTTGTGCGACAAATATAGCTTCTTTCACATCTCGCCCACAGGCTACCACCCCATGATTTGCCAATAGCACGCCATTGCTTGCACCCAATGTGTCGGCCACGGTCCGCCCCAACTTTTCATGCTGACCAGCAGGCACATACGGAGCGCAGCGGATGGCGTCGCCAATCACCTGCGATTGTTCTTCAACAATAACGGGAACAGTCTCGTGCAAACAGGACAAAGCTGTCGCATTAAATGAGTGAGTATGAAGGACTGCTCCTATGTCAGGTCTTGCCAGATAGATCAGGCGATGGACATCCGTTTCGGATGAAGGCAACCGATGCCCCTCTATCACATGACCGTCATTGGCAACCGACACCATATCATCCGGTGTAATGGTGTGATAATCCACCCTGCTGGGAGTCACAATCAAACCGCCGGGGATGCGCGCTGAGGCGTTGCCATAGGTGCCGATGACATAACCGATGGCTTCAAGTTGTAGGCAGGCATCAATAATGGCTTGTTTCAATTGATAGGAATCGCTCATGATTTTTTATCCTGGGTAAAGTCCGTCACCCATTCGCCGTCCCACAAACTGGGAAACGGATTTAGAATATACGGATGGTGGGCGATGACATCATCATCCAACTCCAGCCCCAAGCCGGGCGTATCGTCCATAAAAAACTCACCATCCCGGATGGGATTCCAGCCACGCACAAGGCTGTTGCGCCACGGGACATCGAATTCGGCAAACGTTTCCTGCACCATGAAATTAGGCGTACTCACATCAAGGTGCAGTGCCGCAGCTAATGCCACCGGCCCTATTGAGCAGTGTGGAGAAATACGCATATCCTGTACCGCCGCCATCGCCGCGATCTTCTTGCTTATCAGAATTCCACCGCAGTGGGCTACATCCATTTGCACTACATCTGCAGCCCGCAATGCAGCCAATCGGTAAAAATCAGCCATCATGTATAAACGCTCACCGGCAGCAATGGGGATAGGCGTTTGTTGTTTAACTTCCTTCAATAAATCAAGATTTTCTGGGACAACGGGTTCTTCGCACCAAGTCGGACGGAAGCGTTCAATTTCTCGTATCGTCAAGAGCGCTTCACCGACTGAAAGACGCCCATGACACTCCACCATCAAGTCTATGCTGTTGCCTACTGCTTCACGCACGGCTGCAATAATGGCAATCGCTTCCTCACGTTCTGCAGCCCGCATGTCCTTCCACGCCACACCGAAGGGGTCGAATTTCAATCCACCATACCCCCGTCCCACCGCCTCACGGGCACGTTCAGCAAACTCGGCTGGTGTACGTGCGCCACCGTACCAACCATTAGCGTATGCCGGGATACGACGGTGATAGCGACCGCCGATCAATTTATAGACGGGTTGACCACAGGCTTTGCCTACAATATCCCACATAGCGATCTCAACACCACTGATAGCGGTCATAACGGTTGAGCCACCCTGATACTGGTCACGAATCATATCACCTACTATACGCTCAATATCAAATGGGTCACGGCCAATGACCCGCCCTTCCACCCACTCGTGCGCAATGGTTTGAACTGTTTTTTCCTGCCATTCCAGCGTTGCCTCACCAATCCCTGTTAAACCCGTGTCAGTGTGCAAGCGGATAAAGAGGTAATTTCGCAATCCAGCATTTGCCATTAACGTTTCAAAACGTGTGATCTTCATTAGTGATTTGTGGCTCCATCCGAAGGGACAAGCTTGCTAACACGCTGACGTAAGGCTTCGACAGACGCTGCCCCATCTAGCACGCCGACTTCTAGGTCATAAACCCGTTTCTCGCCGGGTTGTAGGGTAATCAACTGACCGCGTTCACGCGCGATCTCGCGACCAAAGGTGTTGGTACAGGGTTCAATCCCCACTGCGTATTGACCTTCACCCATCATGCGCCATTCTAGGTACTGCGGCATCTGACGCTGATTATAGACAACATACACACCGAAGCCGTCACGATTGACAATGCCCACTGGAACGCTGCCATCACCTTCAGCCTGCATATCCAGTTCAAAGCCTTGCAACTGCCAATCCTTTTGTGGAGCAATGAAATAACTATAGGCACTCGCGTCGCTGCTTGGCAGCCCGTTGGGAATTGAAGGAAGTCTCTTAACCGGTGCTATCAATTCGGAACCATCATCCACCACCGGAAAACCGATGTTAACGTGGTAAAGCAGCATATGCTCAGCCGGAAGAAAACCTGCATTCTCAATTTCGTCGTGCATGAAAAACCGTGACTCGCCAAGTCGGGTGCTGTAGCGACGGGTGAGAACCAAATTTTCCCCATAAGCCTGTGCCTGCACAACCCGCCCCTCGCCTTCTAAAATACATTCATCGCCATCCCATCGTTCGCCGTAGTGTATCAATTGTCCGGGTATCATTGCCATTCGGTCATGTACACCGTAAGTTTCCTTAGCGCGGGCCGGAAAGTGATAACGTGACACATCGGCAGTTTCGGGATTGCCAATATGTACCATACCGGCTGAGGTGTTAAAACCGCCCAATGCTGTTCGCAGCCAGCCGAAGTCATGCTGCTGCTCGAAGTACCACGGGCCGGGCAGCATCGTGGCCGGTATCCACGCCAGTGATTGTCCACGATATTCGCAGTAGCCCACATCCATCCCGCGCTCAATTGCTACTTTGAAATGCAATCCTGTGCCGGTGCGGAACTCTAAATAGCGGACTCCACGTGACACCCCATCTTCGCTGGCTAGGAGCTGAACACCACCAACCTGCGAAATATGCCCAATGTGCCGCATCAGTTCGCTGCGGGTGTAGTGTTTTCCAAATAAGAATGGCATCGTTGAAATCTCTTTCTATGAATCGCCCGGCCAGCCACTGGCTTGCAGCCACGCTCGAACTTCACGGTCAGCGATGACAGGATCAGGCAGCGGCAGACTAATGCGACTGTTGTGAATGAGCGAAAGCTGCACTGCTGTCAATAATTCAAACGCCCGATAACCGGCTATTCCAGTAACTAAGGGTGTATCTTGCCCCCGAATGACCTGAGCGAAGTTTTCGAGAATGCCCATGTATCCACCAAATTCTTCGTCAAATAGAAGTGTGTTAGGGATAACCGTGCGCCATGATTTGGTTGGGCCTTCTTCACTGTCGTAAATAAGCAGTTCATGTTGATCTTCAACTGCCAACCACGCATGATTGCCGTACACTTCGACGCGCTCCCATGGCTTCAAGTTTAGGGCTGAGGCACTTGTATAGATCGTTCCCACACTGCCCGACGCAAATTCCAAGGTCATCACAATGTTATCAACAGGATACTTGCGTCGGTTGCGCCCATACTTATTGACACCGATGGCGCTTACCGTTTTGACATCGCCCATTAAGTAGCGAGTGAGATCAAATAAATGGATCGTTCCCGATTCTAACAAATCCACATAATCGTAGCCGAGGTTGAATTTTCCCACGAACATCGCTGGATCGGGCACAATCCCGTTTTCAAGTACCTGCTTTGCACGACGATAGGGTGGTGAGTATCGTTTGTTGGCAACCGCCATCAGGGTTAAGCGGAGATCATCGGCTGCTTTGCACATGCGCCAGGCATCCACTAAACTGCGCGCAATGGGCTTCTCGACCAGCACATGTTTCCCTGCTTCGAGGCTGGCAAGTGTGTGCTCAAGATGCACATCATCCGGCCCCAGCACAAGAACACCATCTAGCTCTTCATTTGCCAACATCGCCCGAAAATCTGTGTACCAATGCCCGCCATAAACCGCCTGAATCTTTTTGGCTTGGCCTTCACGCGGCTCAGCAAAAGCCACTATTTCAAGCGGTTCCCAGATCATTCGCAAACGCGCCACAGCAGGAAAATATTTGGACTGCGCGACGCCGCCAGCACCGATCATTCCCAGTCGAACTGGGGCACGGTTGGCGCGGGCTTCGTCGTGACCAATTCCGTAGACATCCAATTGGTCAACCGCTTTGTGTAAGGGAGTGTGCCCGTAGGTATCTTCTAACATTAGGCGGTTCTCCGCAGTTGTTGTTTGAGGAGCCGTAAAGTGATGACACCAAATAATAGGGCCAGAATAATGGCTGCACCTTTGTAGGTCGCAATTTGGGCATCCAGCATACCGAGGTTGCTCAGGCCGTTGTTCAGCACTGCGATGAAAAGCGCGCCAATTAGCGTGCGGCGCAGCTTGCCTTCACCACCTTGAAACGGATTGCCACCGATGATGACTGCTACAATGGCATCCAATTCCAGTCCATACGCTGCGTCCGGCGCAGCAGCACCCAACCGGCTGACGGTAATGAGCATCGCCAGCCCCACGAATACACCAAACATGGCAAACATGATTAACTTGTATTTAGTAGTAGGGACGCCGGCCTGTATGGTCGCACGTTCGTCACTGCCCATCGCAAATGTATAGCGCCCCAAGCGTGTCCGGTTGAGGATGAAGCCACCTGCAATGAAGGCCACTAACGTGATGATTATTGGCGGCGCAATTTGCAGAAAAAGGGGAGCATTCATGAAATCAATGAACGGACTCTGCACACTAATGGACTCGGCTCCCGTAATGCTTACGGCTAACCCACGCGCCCAAATCCAACACGTCAGCGTAACAATCAGTGGATTAATTCCGACCCGGGCAATAAGGAGTGCATTGAATACTTCAACTGCAATGGCCGTGATGAAACCCGCCAAGATAGCCAAAACAATGCTGCCAGTCGCTGTGAACACCACCCCCAGCATCGTTCCACTAAGCGCAATAATCGAGGCAGGCGCAAGGTCAATATTTTGGGAGATGATGGCGAAGGTCATCCCCACTGCCACGATCATCATTGCGGCGTTTTGCGACAGAAGTGTCGTGATGTTAGCCAAAGTCAAGAAACGAGCATTCAGGCTGGTAAACAGGATGAACAGAATGACCAGCATTAACAGTAGTCCATATTCCGCCAGCAGCTTGCTGTAACTTCTTCCTTTGCGTCCTTGTCCCGTGAATCCTTCCACCGCTGCCAACATCTTTCTCCTATGTCCGTCGGCGCTGTGCCAGCCGGTCAAGAATAATAGCCGCCAGTACCAATAATCCAGTGGCAGTCTGCTGCCACTCGGCGGGGATACGCCGGAGAGTCATGAAGTTCAAAACCATATATAGGATAAATGCTCCAAGCAGCGCTTTTTCGACCCGTCCCACACCGCCGCTTAAGCGTGTACCGCCAAGCACCACCGCCGCGATGGTATAGAACTCGCTGCCTGCGCCAAGGCCGGGGCTGATAACCCCGGTTGAGGCAGCCATCAACATGCCGCCAATGCCAGCCAACAGCCCGCATAGGGCATAGGCCAATACTTTGACCGGCATCACCGGCACGCCCGAAAGTCGCGCCGCAACTGCGTTACCGCCGATAGCATATACATAGCGCCCGAACAACGTTTGCCGCAGAACTATCGCCATCACTGCATACAAGATCAAGACCACTACAACAGTGAAAGGAAGACCGGGAATATTTAATGATGGGATACCGGGAGTGCGGGTAATGGCAATCCATTCAAAAAATGCGTCTGTAACGCGGATTTGTGCATTGTCCATCAGCACCAATGCCAGGCCACGCACACCGATCAACATCCCCAATGTAGAAATGACAGGGCTGATTCCTGCTATTTCCACCAGCAATCCGTTTATGAATCCTGACAACGTTGCCAACGCGAGACCAATCATAATGGCGGTGAAGGTGGCATGACCATCACGCAATAGAACTGAGGTGACACCTGCCGCTAGAAACAACACCGAACCAACCGAAAGGTCAATGCCACCAATAAGGACTACCAAAGTCATGCCGATGGCTAGAACGGCTACCACAGACAACTGCCTAAAAATATTGAAGATATTGTTCGGCAGCAGAAACTTGTCACTGCTCAAGCCAAAGGCCGCTAACAACAAAATTACAACCAATAATGTGCTGTTATTAGAGAGAAATTGGGCAAATCCAACCCTAATCGAGCTATCCGTGCGACGCATTGGTTGAATCTGTTCAGCCACGATGATTTCCCTGAATAGCAGTAAGCAGTTGTTCCTCGTTAGTTTCGTTACGATCTAGTGTTTGCGTCAACTGCCCGTTATACATGATGAAAATTCGTTCACTGACACCTAAAATCTCGATCAAGTCTTCTGAGACAACGATGATTGATTTGCCGTCGTCAGCGAGTTGGCGTAACCGCCGGTAAATCTCGGCCTTTGCGCCCACATCAATCCCTTGTGTTGGCGCAATGAAAATCAATATATCCAAATCACGCAGCAGCCATTTTGCTAGAATTACTTTCTGCTGATTGCCACCGCTCAGCGTAGAAACCTGCGCGGCTGCTGACGGCACTTTGATCTGCAAATCTTGTATGGCTTCTTGCGCGGCGTTTTTCTCCAGACGATTACGCAGCCACATACCCGCCCGTCGAAATCGCGTAGCCAGTGATGGCAGGGTGATATTCTCTTTGACGCTCATGTCGAGTACCAAACCTTCGGTCTTGCGCTGTTCAGTGAGCAAGCCTATCCCGCAGGCAATGGCCCTCTTGGGGGATGAAATAAATATTGGCTTCCCCTCGCGTTTGATTACCCCGCTGACTTCCAGAGCGCAACCGAAAAGTGCGCGGGCAACTTCATTTTGACCTGCTCCCAACAGTCCGGTCAGTCCAACAATTTCTCCGCGATGCAAACGGAAAGTTACATCCTTGACTGACCGACCAACTGTCAAATTTTCCACTTCCAACACAACTGGTTTTGCGCCACGCGAGGTCTGTCGTTGTTGAAAAAAGGTTTCGATTCGCTCACCGATTGTTAGCTCCACCAACATATCTTCGTTCACGCCGTGCATAGGAAAGTTCTTGACAATCTCCCCATTACGGAGCACGGTGGCATAGTCACAGTGTTGGATGATTTCCTTGAAGCGGTGTGAGATAAAAACGATAGCAATGTTCTGCGCTTTTAATTGGTGAAGTATCCTAAAGAGAAGGGCTGTCTCTTCGTCGGCTAAAGCGGCAGTTGGCTCATCCAACACTAAAATGCTGGGTTGGTAGGAAAGCACCTTCGCAACTTCAACTAATTGCTGCTGCGCTAACGGCAAGTCCCTAACCAAGGCATCAACATCAATGTCTTTAACCCCCAGCCGTTTAAGTATTTCAACAGCTTGTTTGCGATCTGTGGCTTGATCAACAACAATCCCATTACCTGCTTCTCGCCCCAAAAAAATGTTTTCGGTTACTGAAAGACGAGGTACAAGACTGAGATCTTGGTATACCGTTCCAATCCCTTTTTGGAGCGCGTCACGCGGATGGCTGAAGCGTACCGGCTGCCCATCCAATAGCATTTCGCCCTCTTCAAGTGGGTACACGCCCGCCAGAATTTTCATAAGCGTGGATTTACCAGCCCCGTTCTGTCCAATGAGCGCGTGAATCTCGCCGCGTCTTAAAGCGAATTCGACCCCGTTGAGGGCAACGAGACCCGGAAAACGCTTGCCAATGCCACGCATCTGTAGAATGGGGCTGATTTGCATTGTCATGATCGTTGTTAACCAACACAGCGGAGAGGCCATTTCGATGGCCTCTCCGCGTGACTACTTATTGGTTCGGGTAACGAGTGGCATAGTCGGCGACGATGTTGCCAACCGGTAGTTCAAACGGGAAGATGGTAATCTTGTCCGCTAGATCCGCTGAAAGCTGCTGGAAACCTGTCAGATTTTCAGTGGTAACCATCGCGCCCGGCATGAAATAGGTCGACGGCATTTGTACACCGCTGCCCACAAGATAAGCGGCGTACACGTTCCAAAAGCCATTATATTGCGGTAGCAGGGCTACGGTGCTGCGGAGTGAACCATCCGCTACACCGGACAAACCTACATCAGTGCCGTCATAAGATACCAACATGATATCTTCTCTACCTGCCCGTTTAAGGACGTTAGCAGCGGGAACTGTCAATGAGTCGCTTAGACCATAGATCAAATCGAGATCAGGGTAGGCTGTCAGCCAGTTTTCTGTTAAAGCAACAGCTTTGTCGGCTTCCCAGTTGCCAGTCGATTCGGCAGCATCCACAACGATATTCGGATACTGACCAATGACTTCTTGGAAACCACCTGCCCGGTTGGTGTTGATGTCCTGCCCCAGCGCGCCGAGCAAAATTGCGACATGTCCCTTTGGTTCACCGTATTTTTGGGTCAACAATTGAACAGCATACTGTCCAACCAAACGTCCATTTGCAACTTCTTCAAAGCCCAACACAGTAGCGCAACCATCCATATTGCTGAAGAGGCATACTACCGGGATATTGGCGTCTGCTGCTTTCTTCATTGAAGGGCCAAAGGCTTTTGCGTCCAGCGGGTTGATCGATATGGCATTAACACCTTGATTAACTAGGTCTTCAAAAGCTTTCACTTGTTTGGTGACATCGCCTTCGCCACTGGTAACGATCAGCTCGAACCCATAACGACGTGCGGCTTCCTGTCCACCTGCTACCTGTGCAATCCAGAAGGGATTATCTGTACCTAACTGTACCAATCCAATCTTCAACTTATCCTGCGCAGCCGCAGGGCTAACAAGCAAAGCAACTAACAGTAATAGAGAAAAGACAATTGTTAAACGACGTTTCATGTCAAACTCTCCTCATATGTTCTAAATTATTCTCTCTATATTTCATTACTCTTGTACATCGGGGTGATTAGCCTCTATTCGACTTTCTGAATCGCGTAGATGCTCGATTATCACCTTGTACGCACCTTCACCATCTCGATTTTTGATTAATTTATACAAATTACGGTGCGCCTCTAACCCCCTTTCAACCGCACCCGGCATCATATAACCTTCTGCGATAACGCCTCGCAGTTGGTCAACCAATGGTTCAAGCAGCAATCTCAGGAAAGGATTGTGTGTCGCTTTGGCAATCCCAAGGTGAAAATCAAGATCAGCCTCAGACCAACGCTCGATAAGCCCGGCGTGCTCTTCCATTCGCTGCAAACATTCGAAGAGATATTGGTGATCCTGTGCATTACCACGTTCGGCCGCTAAACGTACATTTGACCCTTCCAAAAGGCGACGAGCTTCATATAAATTCGTTATAGATTGATGGGCACCGAGTAGGCGAATGTAACGACCCAAAGCATCACTTGTCGCAGCATGGCTAGGGCGGAGTACATATGCCCCGCTGCCGTTAAGGATTTCAATAAGGCCACGCTCTTTTAGGAACTTAAATGCCTCGCGAACAACATTTCGACTCACCCCAAATTGGTCGGCAAATTGTTGCTCAGATGGGAGCTGATTACCAACGGCAAATACTCCCGCAATGATTGCTTCTTCTATTTCGCTGGCAACAACTTCAGGCAACGGTTTGCGCGGGAGTTTAGTAAATTGTCTTATCATCAATTTCCAAAAATAATCGTAATTTGTAAGCTATAGAGCTATTCTACAGCTAGACTATAGCGATGATTTATTGCCCTGTCAATACACCACTCTATTCGTAGGAAATGACTTCAATAGTAGCGTAGTCGTTTCAAATAAAGCAGATCTAGGTGATCAAAGGGTACTGAGCGAGCCAACATGACTTACAGGGCTTTTGCATTGTCATCTGGTGTTCTAATTTGTTCGATTTGTTTGCCCGCTTTGATCTGAAATGACCCTTTGTGGTTAGCAAGCATTATCGTAATGAGGGCAATTTCTGCCAACGAGTCGACTTTGCAAAAGCCCTGCATGACTTACTTGACAGGTTCCAAAAAACGAACTACATTATGTCAACTGTTAATTGTTAACATTTTCAAAATTAACTACTTATTTAAATAGGATTTATTGATACTCCCGAATGTCAACACTAAACAAACAATCTAATATTGTTGTGGAAATAGCCATCACTGGATCCATCCTTTGAGATTTGCGTTCTCTCTAATCTGAGCAATGCGAGAATCTGTATGCGGTTTTCCCTGTAAGTAGTAAATCTCATACTTGGGAAGGGTTGGGTTACACATGAAAAGAAGATTTAAAGAAACTCAATCGGAGCTCAGCAGTAACGTGATTTCTGAATCAAAAACTTCTGAAGAAGGTGAAAAGTTATCCGTTGATGATGATCAACTAGTTTCGTCATTGAAAGTATCCCTCGCAGACAAAGTAGCGGAATACCTTCGAGAGGCAATTTTCCGCGGGAAGATCGCACCCGGCGAACAACTTCGCGAGGTGCCACTATCCCAAGCATTGGGAATCAGTCGAGGACCAATACGCGATGCATTTAGCAAATTAGAGCGAGAAGGGCTGGTGACCATTCCGCGCAACGGTCGTACGATTGTCGCCCGACTGACCCGGGAAGACTTTGACGAAGTCTACAGTTTGAGAATGGGTTTGGAGCGGGTGGCAATGCAATACGTAATTCGCAACGGTACACCCGCAGATCTAGATGATATGCAGCGCATCGTAAATGTAATGGTCGGTCAGGTTAACCAAGATATAACTGAAAAAGATGCTGCAGATCTCGACTTAGAATTTCATGATGTAATTTATGCGGCAAGCCAACACAAACGATTGCAGTCCGTTTGGGCCGATCTGCGTCCTCAAATCTATCTATTTCTGCTGAGCCGCAATGTGGCTGACTCGGATTTCCGCGTTCAGATGGTCAGACATCAAGCAATTATAGATGTCATTCGATCAGGCGACGAGCAAGAAGCAATGGAATGTATCGAGGAACATATCAAATTTGCATACAACCGAATCATCAAGATTTATGCGACGTAATTGCAGCGAAATTATGTCGTGATTGCAAAAATGCAAAAGGAGTGATTGGGACTCAACTAAATTTGTCAGAAGTTATTGTACTAGCAACTAAATCCGACAAAACGTTGTTGAGAAATCTAAAATTGCATTTACAAGCATCAAAAGTATTAAATGAAACAGTTATTTAGATTGGAATACTATTTTGGCAGGCAGCGTTAGAGTATCGCTAAAAGATTTAGAAACTTTCGCAGTTGATGCAATGTGTCACTATGGGATCGCTGAAACAGATGCGCGACTTTCGGCTCAAATCCTTGTTATGACTGATAGCTGGGGCGTGCACACCCATGGAACACGACAACTACGTTCGCTGTTGAAGAACTTTCCAATAGGACGTCTGAAAGCTGAAGCGAAACCAGAGATCGTACGCGATATCGGCTCGTGGGCACTAATAGATGGACATCACAGCGTGCCTTTCGTCACCGCCTATCGTGCTATGGAACTGGCAATTCAAAAGGCCAAGAAAAATGGCATAGGTTGCGTCGGCGTAGTGCATACGAGCCACTTTGGTGCGGCTGGTTACTATGCCACATTGGCAGCTGAGCAGCAAATGATCGGGATTGCGATGTGCAATGCCGATCCAAATATGACTATCCCAGGAGCTCGCGGCAAAATCCTGGGGACAAATCCGTTGGCCTACGCGATCCCCGCTGGCAAAAAAAGGCCCGTATTTCTAGATATTGCTACAAGTGCTGTGGCAGCCAATAAAGTCATCCGTGCCAAATTACTCGGACAGACCATTCCTGACGGCTGGTTGGTGGATGATGATGGTTTACCCACGACCGACCCCAGTGACTTCCCTGAAAAAGGTGCGCTTATGCCTATGGCTGCCCACAAGGGTTACGGTTTTGCACTCCTTGTCGAAGTATTGGCCGGAGTAATGACTGGCGCGGCACTAACTAAAGAACAACCCAGTTGGGTACCCGATGTTCCCGGTAATCCACCCGGTCCGGCTGATCAAGGTCAGATGTTCATCGCAATTGATGCGGGCATGATGCTCACAGCAGATGAATTTCAGAAAAGAATGGATTGGCTGGTGAATTACATTCATAACTCACCCAAAGCCAGCGGTACTGATCGCATTTATGTTCCAGGTGAAATCGAATGGGGAAAGCGGGAAGATGCTCTTGCGCGAGGTGTAATCTTACCCCCTGACGTGGTTGACAGTCTCAATGGACTGGCCCAGGATATTGGTCTAGAAATGCTGCCTTTTGAAGCGATAGACAATTGAAAGGAAGACATCAAGAGTGACCCATCTATTATTTGATTTAAGCGGGCGGGTGGCATTGGTCACAGGTGCAGCTCAGGGAATGGGCCGTGCAATGGCGATTGGTTTCGCAGAGTCGGGTGCAGACCTACTAATCTGTGATATTAACGCGGAAGGTGTTCAAAATACTGCGGCGCTTATCCGGGGATTGGGACGACGTGTACGTTCGGTGACCTGTGATATCACAAATATTGAACAAATCCGTGATATGTTTGCACAGCTTGACAGCGAATTTGGTCGCATAGACATACTAGGGAATGTGGCAGGGCCATCCAAGCTTTCCATGCCGGAAGATTTAGATTTGAAAGACATGGAATATGTTCTTCACGGCCTCCTTATTGCGCGGTTCTGCTGCTGCCAAGAGGCTGGACGGCGGATGTTGGCGACCGGCAAAGGCAGCATCATCAACATATCTTCGATAGGTGGCGTTACAGCCCTGGGACGTGGGAATTTCGCTTATAGCGTGGGTATGGGCGGCGTGGCACAAATGACACGTGAACTTAGTACAGAATGGAGCGGCCGAGGTGTTCGTGTGAATGCAATTTTGCCGGCCCAAGTTCGTAATCCCGGATTGGAAGAACGTATGCAAGTTGATCCCACATTGGAAGAAATGTTTCTTCGTGGTATTCCAATTGGACGTATAGGGCGCCCCGATGACATCAAAGGATTGGCAATCTTTTTAGCCTCGGATGCGTCCGCGTGGATTACTGGAGCGATCATTCCGATGGATGGTGGTAATCTCGCCCAAAATGCGGGAGGTACACCCGGTCCACGCAAAACACAAGTTACATGATTTGACAAAAGCTTAAGTTGGACACGGCAATAAGAAAGGAGCAGTGCGACCGCATCGTTGGAGAAATTCATTCACGGAAGGCTGTCGCATAGGGATTATGGCACAATTCAAAGTGGTTATCACTGATTTCGGCTCAGCAGAAAATGAACTTGAGGTTACTGCGCTAAAAGACTCCGGTCTAGATGTAAATTTGGTTCGACTCAATGCTAAAACGCCACAGGAGCTTATGCCCCATGTGCTAGATGCAGATGGCATCATCGTGCAGTGGACGAATATCTCACGCGAGGTTATACAGTCCCTCACTAAATGTAAAGTCATCTCACGTTATGGTATTGGCGTCGACATGATTGATTTGGTGGCGGCGGGTGAGTGTGGAATTCCTGTTTGCAATACACCCGATTATTGCATTGACGAAGTGAGGACCCATACGCTCAGTTTCGTCCTGATGCTAAACCGCCAAATCCTATCACAACATCAGCATGTCAGGGCTGGAAAGTGGGGGCCGCCGACCCCAACGCCGCCGTCCCGTATGTCAACACAAACACTCGGCATCATTGGAATGGGAAACATTGGGCGGGTCGTCGCCCAAAAGGCAGCAGCATTTGGCCTGAAAATACTCGTATTTGATCCATATCTGAGTGCGGAAAAAGCATCTGAAGGTGGAGCGGACAAAGTAGAACTCAATGTATTATTGCAGCGATCTGATTATGTATGTTTACACTGCCCGCTGACTGAGGAAACCCGTCACCTCATCAGTACTCCCCAGTTCAATTTGATGAAACCGAGTGCTTACCTTATCAACATGGCGCGGGGGCCAATAGTTGATCAAGCAGCGCTTTACCAGGCACTCGTGAATAAAATCATCGCGGGAGCAGCACTAGATGTCTTTGAGAAAGAACCACCGACAGCTGACGATGCGATATTGCATCTAGACAACGTAGTTTATACACCACACTTATCAAGCTGGTCAGCTGAGTCGTTTATTCAACTCCGTCAAGATGTAATACGGAATATCGTGGACGTATTTAGGGGCCAGTCACCACGATCAATTGTGAACAGGAAATACCTAGTTTTGCCAAATGGTCAGAAGACCTGATTTGTGATTAACCAACAGATGATACAGGAGATTGTTCTCAACTCTAAGTATAGATAAAGGTCTTGAAAAATCATGACTGACGAATGTTATTTAGTAACTGATGCTCTTGGATGTATCGGAGAGTGGACCGTCAAAAGACTGGTACATCAAGGGAATTCCGTTTGGACATGTGACTTGGGTAGCAGCAATCACCGCGTAAAGCTAATTGTGGAAGATGAGGCGCTGGCTAAAGTCAACTTTGTATCAGGCGAAATCACGGATTTCGATGCCTTTAAGCGGGCTATGGCGGATAACGGCGTCACACACATTATCCATCTGACCTCCTTTCAGGTGCCATTCGTGCGGGCAGAGCCTGTGCAGGGAGCAAAGGATAATCTAGTAGGTATGTTGCTCGTTCTCGAATCCGCCAAACGCCATTTAGATCAGATCAAAGGTCTGTCGTATGCCAGTTCAGCAGCAGCGTACGGTCCACCGGGCGTAGGACGCATTGACGTTGAGCAGGCTATTGCTTGAGAGCGATTGTACTAAGGGGATAGCTGGTGTCATTAATCGGCATTGACTTGGGCACATCATTCATAAAAGCGGGTGTACTTGATATAGACACGTTGCAATTGAACCACGTTCAACGAGTGCCGTTTCCAAACCCGTTACCGGGTTTGCCACCGCTTTTTCGTGAATTTGACCCTGGAGAAGTGATTGCAGCGGTTTTGAATGTGCTGCGCGGGGTTGCACTGTATGCTGATGTGTGCCATGGGATCGTCGTGTGTACTCAAATGCACGGCGTTGTTTTCACAACCGAGAACGGCGAACCGCGTTCCAATCTGACCACGTGGCAGGATCAGCGGGTTCTTATGCCCCATCATTCTGGTATAGGTAGCTTTTTCGACGTAATGAAAGCGCGTCTTAATCGAGAAGAAATACGTCAATTAGGAAACGAACTGCGACCCGGGTTGCCGATTGGTTTGTTTTTTTGGATGGCGGAACAGAAACTACTTCCTGACCAACACTTGATCCCAGCAGCACTTTCGGACTTTGTGATTGCGAATCTATGTAATATATGTCCTGTTACCGAAGCCACAAATGCGATGGCGCACGGCATTCTAAATCTAGACACAATGGACTGGCACTATCCCGTGATTGGCAAACTTGGATTTGAGCAATTACGGCTGCCTGAAATAAAACCCCATGGCACAGTTATTGGCTGGCTGGACTTGATCGGACGACGGATACCCTGTTTCACCCCTGTCGGCGACTATCAATGTGCTTTACTTGGAGCGCTCCTGCAAAATGAAGAATTGTCTTTGAACATCTCCACTGGATCACAGGTCAGCCTCCTGAAATCAAAGGCTGAATTTGGAAACTTTCAGACGCGGCCCTTTTTTGATGGTCGTTTTTCTAACACCATTACCCATATACCGGCAGGTCGGGCACTTAACGCACTCGTCAAATTGTTGTCAGAACTGGCAGTTTCGCAGGGTATAGACTTGGTAGATCCCTGGGCGTATATCACTCAAGCAGCAGAGAAAGTTGATCTGCCTACGATGCGCGCTAATTTAGCGTTCTATAGCAGTGCCATTGGTGACGAAGGCGCATTCACTCATTTACATGAAGATGAGTTAACAGTCGGTCACATTTTCCGAGCAGCGTTCCAGAGTATGGCTGAAAGTTACCATTCTTTCGCACACCGCCTTTCGCCCGACCGAGCCTGGCGCAATCTGGTGTTTTCGGTGGCCTTGTCCAGAAGATAGATCTTCTGAGGCGAATCATTTGTGACAAATTCGAAGTGAGTTACAGGGTGTCTCCAGTACAGGAAGACACATTATTGGGGCTTCTCGCGTTGGGGCTGGCATTTACACAGACCACAACAACCGTAGCCGAAGCGACATCGTTGTTGTCAACAACCTATAAGGCTGAAGCGCTGGCCTAATTTAGTGGACGTCCGCTCTGTTAGTCCACCCAACCTAGTCAACGAAAGGAGGTGATGGGCATATAGGACTAAACTGTTTTGCAAGATCATCCGTCACAAAACATTTTTGCATAAAGAGGCTAGAATGACTAAGAAAAGTACACCAACAAAGAATAATATCAGCCGCCGTGATTTCCTAAAAATCGCCACCACTGCTACCGCAGGTACTGCTTCCGCGATGGCGATGCCCAAAATTGGTTTCCCCGCCTTCATCCGCCAGTCCAAGATGGAATTGAATTTCCTAACATGGTTTTGGACTGAACCTGGGCGTGGTGATGCGTGGCGTGCCATGATCCAAAAGTTTCATGAAACCCAAAATGATATTCACATCAATGAAAGTGGATACGGCGAAAACGACTACTTCCAACAAATTTTGATTCAGGCGAAGTCCGGTAAAATTGACGGCGATATGTTCACCGAGACCCCAGACGGTTTCTTACGCTTGATGAACGCTGGTCACACAATATCGTTGGAAGACGTTGTGAAAAAAGCCGGAGTAACCTTAAGCCAAGCTCAGGACATGCTCCGCAAAGATGGTGAGGTTAACGGCCTCGACATCGTAACGGTGCGCTTCGGTCTCGTGTACAACAAGGCTATGTTCGATAAGGCTGGAGTGGGCGAACCCACTGACATTGATAATTGGGTCGAAATTGCCAAGACTTTGACTGATCGGCCTAACCAATTTGGGATTTACTCACCACACCTCGCTTCAGAACCCTTCACAGTGTGGTTCATCCTTCAACAGTGGGCGGTACTCTATGATGGTGTGTGGGCTAAGGGCAAGGAACCACAACTCACATCCGATGCAGTAATCAACGGTATGAAGTTGTTCAAGACTATGTATGACAACGCCATGCCACAAGGCACGGACGTAGGGACCGCTAACCAGTTATTTGCTTCCTCCAAGATTGCCCAGAACATGGTTGTCTCTGCTGCTGTCAACCAGTGGAAGACCAATACTGAAGACCCTGAATTGTACGGCAATTTGCGAAGTGCCGCACCGTTCTGGCCGGGCGGCAAAGGTATTACCCGTATTCATCCCATCTGCGTCAATGCCAACACCGAGCCGGAAAAACAAGCTGCGGCCAAAGAATTCTTATCGTGGCTCTATCAGAAGGAAAATTATCAGGAACTTCTGGAACGATGCCTAGACGTTATTCCAGCAATAGAAGGTGGTATCCGCCCCGAATATCGCGAGACATTGACGTGGGCTGATGGTTACGATGCCACTGCGGCTATCACAGTACCCGAAGTATTGGGCGACTTCGTACTCTTCAATGACGAACTCGGACAGGTGGTAACACCGCACATAGAGGAAATACTGGCGGGTGCAGCTTCGGTTGAAGATGCTATGGCTGCTGCCCAGACAGAAGCCGAACAACTAGCCGAACGTGTCTTTACATCGTAAAACGCTTGTAATCCGTCAAATGTGAGATAAGAGCACGAGATACTCGTGCTCTTACCAGCAACTTCAGAAGGAATTTTTTATGGCTGAACAAGCAGTCGCCAATGTGCAGGTAGTCAACGGGACTGTAAGGAACCGACGTGATTTCCTTCCGTACATGCTCGCCTTACCAATAATCTTGTATGAAACCATATTTATCTTGGTACCGATAGTCCAGCAGTTCGGCTCCAGTTTTACGAGCGATGTCTTGGGCATCGGAACGGTCAAGTGGGTGGGGTTAGCGAATTATGATCGCATGCTTCATGACAAAAACTTCTGGAATTCGATGCGGGTTACCTTTATGTTCATGGGCGCGACAGTTGTGCTATCAGTTGGAATTGGGCTGCTTTCGGCACTGCTGATGAACCAGCGATTTAGAGGTCGCTCCGTCGCCAGAGCTGTAATGACATTACCGTGGGCCTTCCCCGATCTCCCGACGGTACTAGTTTTCTACTGGATATTGAATCCCAACTTTGGCATTGTCAATGTTCTAGCACATTTCTTGCTACCGGGGCTCACTCAAAATCCGAAGTGGTTGCTTGACATCAATCTTGCTTTGCCTTTAGTCGTCGCAATAGCCGCGTGGAAAGCATTTCCTTTTTACGGGCTAGTGACGTTGTCTGTGTTGCAGGCGATACCGCATGAGCTTTATGAAGCAGCGCGCGTGGATGGAGCCACTCCGCGTCAATCCTTCCGCTACGTGACATTGCCAGAAATAATCACGACGCTCATGTTAATGGGAGTGCTGGCTTGTATCTTCGCTTTCAGGCAATTCGCTTTGATATTTCTTACGACTGGCGGCGGCCCGGCACGCACTACCGAGACACTTGTGGTTTCGGTGTATAAGGCAGCTTTTAATTCCTTTGACTTTTCATATGGCGCGACGATTGGCGTTGCCGGATTTGTCGCCGTATTTTCAATAACCCTACTGTTTGCGTATTTGCAACGGCGACAGGAAGCGGAGGCAGCAGCGTAAATATTATGGAAACATCCATTTCAGTATCATCGACCGTGCCTGTGGCACGGAGATCAAATCGCTGGCTGCGACGCATACCACTCTATATTCTGGTATTGATGTTTTGTGTAACCACAGCATTCCCTATTTACTGGATGATCGTAAGTGTTGTGCAACCGGTCAAACTCAGTTTGCAATATCCCCCACCGTTTTTCCCGCAGGCAATAGATCTGTCGCCGTTTCAAGATATTTTCAGTGGAAAGGACACGGCGGCACGCGTAGATGTTTGGATTGCCAATTCGCTGGTTCTAGCCAGCTTAACAACAATTGTTTGTCTAGGTCTCAGTGTTCTGGGGGCTTACGCCTTGGCTGGGAGGCGCTGGCGGGGTCAAGGGCTATTTGGACTCTTACTTCTTATGACCCAAATGTTGCCAGAGGCACTTATTGTCATTCCGCTTTATGCGACGATTGACAAACTTCACATGAAAGACAGCTTTGTGACACTAGCGCTCGTTGATACTGCATTCGTATTGCCTATTTGTATTTGGATACTTAAGAATGTATTTGACACGATTCCAGGCGAAATACGAGATGCTGCACTGGTGGATGGATGCACACGTATGGGAATGCTTTGGCGAATCATGTTGCCTATCTCGGCTCCGGGTTTAGTGGCTGTGGGTGTGGTAGCGTTTTTCCATGCGTGGAATGAATACCTGTTTGCGTCAGCACTCATTAGTGACCGGAAACTCTATACAGCCCCTGTTGGTCTAGCTTCCATGATTTCGATGATTGATACCCCCATTGATCGACTGCTTGCCGGCGGCCTTATGTTTTCGATCTTTCCTGTGATTTTCTACTTATTGGTTCAACGATACATCGTCGCAGGACTAAGTGCGGGTGCGGTCAAAGGATAAGTTGGTTAGCGCGAAATACTTGTGAGGTTTGGAAAAGTATGAACAATCAAGAATTGGAACGTGCCCGTACTGAATTAAAAATTATCGGCGCTGACTTTGCTCTGTTATCTTCCAGTGATAATGTGACCTACGTCAGCCATTTTGAAGTGCCTGTTGATTTCGGTGCGCTGGCAACACTTAGCTTCGCACCATCGCTGGCTTTCGTCGGAGTTCGCGATTCGAGCGCTGCACTCCTCACTGGCAACTTCTACGAAACATGGGCGACCCAACAAAGCAGCGGATTTGAGATCAAAGGATACGAACCTGTAAACTGGTTCACCCCGGTTGATGGGCGTGCCAACTTTCTGAACTTACTTCGCGACACTTTGCGGCAAGCCGGGTTTGGTAGCAGCACGGTGCAATTGGCGATAGAAGAAAAATCACTGCCCGCATCGGTACTCCGTCTCCTAACTGATGAATTCCCAAATGCGAAGATTATCGAAGCAGGAGGTGCTTTAGCCTCCGCCCGTATGATAAAGACTAACCGCGAACTCGAACTGCTGCGTTTTGCGGCTGAAGTCAACAAAGCCGGACACACCGAACTGCTGCGGCAAACCCGTGATGCCGGGAAAAACGAATTCGATATGTGGGCATCGGTCATTAATGTCATGGAACGCAAAGCTGGGCATCCATTAATGGTCTTCGGTGAGTTGGTTACAGGCGCACGCTGCAAGATGGTCGCCTATCCGGGCGGCCCCAAAGATGTGCATACCAAATCTGGTGATCTGGCACTCATGGACATGAGTCCGCGTGTCAACGGCTATTGGTCAGACACCACCAATACGATGGTGGTGGGGGGAGTTGAAGCAACCTCTAAACAGAAATTGTACGGCGTGGCAGCACGCGAAGCCTTCCACGCTGCCGCCGAGATGCTGCGTCCGGGACGCCGCGCCAAAGATGCTTACTTAGCAGCCGAATCCACCTTTGAAAAACACGGTCTACAAATAGGTCATTATGCGGGGCACCAAATTGGCACGGCAGTCAATGAAGCGCCGCGCCTCGTACCCTACGATGAAACTCCTATTCAGGCCGGTATGGTCTTTTCAATTGAGCCGGGCGCTTATGAAGGGCCAGATGGTGACACCGGCGCGCGCATGGAAAAATCGGTTATCGTTCATGAATCAGGGCCAGAGATTATTTGCGATTTTGAATGGGGATTTTAGAAAGCATAATCGATTATGAAAATTACTGATATTGAAACTTACACTGTCAGTGCAGGCTGGAAAAATTGGTTATTCATCAAGGTTCTCACCGACGCGAACGTGTACGGAATTGGCGAAGCCACCATTAACGGATTTATCAAGACCACCGAGGCAGCCGTTCACGAACTGAAGCATTTGGTCATTGGCATCGACCCGCGCGATGTCACCGCCGTAGCACTCAAAATTATTGGAACCATTCAGGATGCCGGACACATTCACCGTTTGGTGATGGCCGCTGTAGAAGTCGCCTGTTGGGATATTCTTGGGAAAAGTCTGGGTGTCCCCATCTACCAGCTTCTTGGGGGAAAGGTGCGCGAGAGCATATTGGGCTATGCCAATGGTTGGTATCGGGCGGAACGAACACCTGAAAAATTTGTCGAAGCCGCTGAATACGCCGTCAGCAAAGGTTTTCATGCGCTCAAAATAGACCCGTTTGGCACAGCGCGTAATTTTTTGAGCGAAAAAGAACTAGGGGAGGCTTACGACATCCTCAAGGCGATTCGGGAACGCTTCGGCCCGGAATTGAAGATTCTGATTGATGTCCACTGCCGCTTCGCCCCTGCCGAAGCGATACGGGTAGCCCGGCACATGCAGGAACTGGACTTGTACTGGTGGGAAGAACCAACAAGTGCCGAGCGGGAAGTGCTTTCTAACGAGGTCGCTTCGCAGAGTCCGATTCGCGTCGCCACAGGCGAACAATTCGACAAAATTGGCAAGTTCTTTACACTGGCAGTAGGAGGCGGAATCGGCATCTGGCAGCCAGAACCGATGTCGTTAGGCGGAATCAAAAACACCATGGCTGTTGCCCACATTGCTGAAGCGAATGGGGCATGGATCGCACCGCATCAAAGTGGGGGGCCGGTAGCTACTGCCGTTTGCTTACAACTAGCAGCCTGTGTGCCAAATTTCCTCATTCAAGAATATTTTGATGCCTTCAACGAACCGTGGACACATGATTTGGTGACATGGACACCAACAATAAACCCTGCAAATGGACACTTGTCATTTCCCGAAGCGCCCGGACTAGGAATTGATCTAAATATCGAAGTGGCGCTGGCTCACCCTTACGATCCCAGTTCTTATCTCGATATTTTTAAGGAGGGATGGGAAAAACGTCTGGGGCAACAATCTGCTAAAGAACGATAATTTTGTTGACAGTATTGAAAGCGTGATTGTGATGAAAATTATACGTATTGAAACAATATGGTGTGACAAACTTTTGCCTACAAGTTGGGTACGCATCCACACCGATGATGGTCTTGTTGGACTTGGGGAAACCTATTATGTACCGCGTGCCGTCAGCGCAGTAATCCACGACGTTTTTGCCAAACTGTTACTCGGACGTAATCCATTAGATATTGAAAACCACTGGCAGAATATGTTCTCTACAGTGAATTTTTTCGGCTTTGCGGGAACCGAAATGCGTGCCATTAGTGCGGTGGATGTGGCATTGTGGGACATTGCCGGTCAGTACACACGCCAACCCATTTACAATCTGCTTGGTGGCCGCAGCCGTGATCAAATCATGATTTATAACACGTGTGTAGGTCATGGACCGCACCAAGATTATCTGGCTTGGGCTGAAGGCCACACCGGGGAACTGGCAACTGACCTGCTCAAGCAAGGCGTTAGGGCCATGAAAATATGGCCTTTCGATCAATTTGGTGTCTCACTCGATGGCCCAACAGGACAGCAAGCTGCGCGGGCAACAGGTACATCGGGTGCTAATGCGATGGGCCCTGTTAGCCATTTCCTCACAAAGGATGAACTCAAAAAAGGGCTTTCATATGTGGAAGACATCCGCAAAGCGGTAGGCGACAAAATGGAAATTGCCATTGAAGGACATGCCCGCTGGAATCTGCCCGAGGCGGTAAAGATTGCCCAAGCCCTCGAACCATATGATGTCATGTGGCTGGAAGAAATCATCCCGCCAGACAACATTGAAAGTTATGCGCGGCTGAAGTCACAAACTAAACTAAAACTGTGCGTGAGTGAGCGTCTTTTCACCCGTTTTGGGTTCCGCCGGGCAGTCGAACTGAACGCCGCTGACATCATCATGCCCGACATGGCATGGACGGGTGGCATTAGTGAGACACGCAAAATATGTGCTTTAGCCGATACGTATTATCTGCCAGTGACCAGCCATGACTGCATCGGGCCAGTAGCGTTGTGGTCTGCGGTTCACATGATGCTGCATGCACCCAATGCGATGATCGTCGAAACGGTTCGCGCGTATTATGACGGTTGGTACAACGACATTGTCACTGATCGGATCCCTATTCGAGACGGCATGATAACGCTTCCTGACAAACCAGGTCTAGGAACCGCTCTGCGCGAAGAAGTTTTACAGCGCGCGGATGTTCACATCGAAGTTTCAGAAATTAGCTAACGAATAGCCATTTCGAAGGGTTGTCTACAAGATGCAGATTTTTCGCCTTGCCATTACGGGCGACTTTCTTGATGAACATGGTAACAGCGCCTACGGCGATCTCGGTTATGGAGCTATAGAGGCCTGTCCCTTTATTGCCCACCACTTTATCATGGATCATGCGCCCAGAGCCAACGACCCATCATACTGGAACAATCTGTATTCGATGGAACTCACGCCCCTGCATATCCGGGATGCTGATGGCGTTATTATTTTGCGTCCTTATGTCCGCGCTAGTGTTTTCGCTGACGGGGTCGGTGATCTGACCGTCATTGGGCGATCCGGCGCGGGCTATGACAAAATTGATGTCAAAGCCTGTACCGACAATGATGTCCTACTGTTCAACTTACCCGGTGTGCTGAACCATTCCACTGCTTCATCTGCGCTGATGTTTATTTTGGCTTTGGCAAAAAAACTATTTCCCTCTGACCGTATTACACGGGAAGGGCGCTGGGACTTGCAACCGAAAGTTCTGGGAATGGAGATTGAAAACAAAACATTGGGCATCATCGGACTGGGAGCAAGCGGGCGCGAGCTAGTTCGCCTCATTACCCCATTCAGCATGCGTGTCATTGCTTATTCACCGCACGCCGATCCGGCACAGGCGGAAGCCCTTGGCGTCGAATTGACATCTTTAGAAAATCTCATGGGCCAATCCGATATTGTCAGTGTTCACTCCAACCTTACGCCCGACAAATACCATATGATTAGCGCCAATCACCTTGCCTTGATGAAGCCTGGCGCGTATTTCGTTAATGTCGCGCGTGGTGCGCTAGTAGATCAAGCAGCCTTAGTCACGGCCTTGCGTGAACGGCGTATCGCTGGGGCGGGACTTGATGTCTTTGAGGTGGAACCACTTCCAATTGATGATCCACTCATCGCGCTAGACAACGTTATACTCACGCCGCATTTCGCCCCCGCCACATCTGATGTATGGACAGCGGGAGGGCGGCAAATGTCGCAGTGCATGTTGCAGGCGGCGCGCGGCGAAATACCGAACAATGTAATTAACAAAGAAGTGCTTCAGAGCCGCCGTTTTCAAGAGAAGTTGGCACGCTTTGTTGAAAACCGGGAGGTTGTTTACTCATGACGCCTCTCCACCATACTAAATGCTATCGTGGTCAACTCACTGATGTTACCCCTATGGGGGCACATTATTTATGAAAATGACTGGAAAGGTAGCGCTCATTACAGGTGGTGGTAACGGTATCGGTCAGTATGCCTGTTTGGAGTTTGCGCGTGAAGGTGCAAAAGTGATGCTTGTGGATATTGACGCAAACGCTGCCCAAAGAACTGCCACATCTATCCGTGCGCTAGGCGGTGAAGCGCAATTCATCAGAGCAGATGTCAGCAAAGCAGAAGATGTCCAAGCGTATGTAACACACACGCTAGAGACTTTCGGACGTATTGATGCTTTTTTTAACAACGCTGGTGTCGAAGGATTCGTGTCCGCATTGGCCGAATACTCTGAAGAAAATTGGGATCATGTCATCGGCATCAACCTCAAAGGAACTTTTTTGGGATTGCGCCATGTGCTGCCTGTGATGATCGCCCAGAAGACAGGTACTATAGTCAATACAGCTTCAGTTGCCGGCACCGTTGGAGCACCCGGTATGGCTGCTTACTCTGCCAGCAAACACGCCATCATTGGCCTGACACGCACCGCTGCGGGCGAAGTCGGCAAACTGGGTATACGGGTCAATGCCATATGCCCTGGCCCAATCAATACACGTATGATCCATTCCTTAGAAGCCATGATAAATCCTGATGATCCGGCATCGGTATCCCGGTCAAACGTCGCCAGAAATCCAATGGGACGCTACGGTGAACCAGAGGAAGTCGCTCGAATAGTGGTATTTTTGGCGTCTGACGAATCTGCATATGTGAATGGTGCTGCTTGGTTAATTGATGGTGGGCGCACCGCCATTTAATGTGTGTAAGTAGAAAACTTAAATTTCAATTCAAATGATAATGAAGATAGATCACTGTATTCAAAGGTAATAGACGTAATGTCCCAGACACTAAATTTGGAGAAAGAACAATATTTGGCGCTCTACCGTCAGATGCTCGAAATCCGCCGTACCGAAGAACAGCTTGCAAAATCACATCAGGCAGGATTGATACCGGGCGCTTGCCATACCTATGTAGGTGAGGAAGCTATAGCCACCGGCGTGTGTGCCCACCTGACACCCGATGATGCGGTTTTTAGCACCCATCGCGGTCACGGCCACGCCCTCGCCAAAGGTGTACCTCCCAAAGAAGTGATTGCCGAATTGTTTGGGCGGGCAACCGGGGTCTCGCGCGGACGCGGCGGCAGCATGCACCTTTTCTCGCCTGAAGTCGGGTTGATGGGAACCAGCGGCATCGTCGGTCCCTGCATCTTGCAAGCCACGGGTGCAGGTTACTCGTCCAAACTGCTCGACAATGGCACAGTAGGGGTGGCATTTTTCGGTGACGGTGCGAGTAATAACGGTGCGTTTCATGAAGGGTTGAACCTTGCTGCGATTTGGGATTTGCCTGTTATCTTCGTTTGCGAAAATAATATGTATGCCACCGAAGTTGCCTTCTCCTATGCCACCCGTAATACCGAGGTCGCTGAACGCGCCAAGACCTACGGCATGAATGCCTGTGCTGTTGACGGGAATGATGTGCTGGCCGTATATCGGGCGGCTGGAGAGGCCGTTAGCCGCGCACGGGCCGGTTATGGCCCAACCCTCATAGAAGGCAAAACCTACCGAACACGCGCCCATGCGGAAGGTATGCGCGATGCCGGCTACCGCACAGCCGATGAACTAGATGCTTGGAAGCAGCGTGATCCCATATCCAACTATCGCAGCAAATTATTGACTCTTGGCGTGGCAAGTGACAGTGATTTTGACCACATCGAAGCTGAGGTGAAGTCTCTGATTGACGATGCGCTAGAGTTTGCGAAAAACAGCCCATACCCTGACCCAACGACTGCGGCTGAATTTATATTCAGTACGTGATGGTACGCAACTAAGGAAACACTATGCGCGAGATTACATTTACGACAGCGGCCCGCGAAGCTCTCGATGAAGAAATGGAACGTCAGCCCAATATTTTTGTCGTGGGTGAAGGCATTGGCGCGCGTGGCGGCAACTTCAACACCACACTTGGTCTATATGAGAAATATGGGCCAATGCGTCTACGTGATACACCCATCGTCGAGCGCGGCTTTGTTGGCATGTGTGCCGGTGCTGCGATGACAGGCTCCCGTCCGGTAGTGGACTTCATGTTTTTTGATTTCATATTGGACAGCGTGGGTGAACTCGTTAACCAAATCGCAAAAATGCAGTATATGAGCAGTGGACGGCTCAAAATGCCGCTTGTGCTGCGGGGGTGTATTGGTATCGGTGGAGCCTCCGCCACCCACCATTCGGGCAACTATTACCCAATATTCGTCCATTTGCCCGGCATCAAGGTTGTGCTGCCTAGCAATCCCTACGACGCTAAAGGTCTGTTCAAGACCGCATTGCGCGGAGATGATCCCGTATTGTTCCTCGAACACAAGTCACTTTTGAACAGCAAAGGAGACGTACCTGAGGAGGAATACTGTATTCCTTTTGGGCAGGCTGCCATTGTCCGTGAAGGCCGTCACGCAACAGTGGTAGCGATAGGCTCTATGGTTCGCAAAACGATTGAAGCCTGTGACGCACTGGCTAAAGAGAACATCTCCGTCGAAATTATTGATCCACGAACACTTGCGCCTTTGGACATAAGCACCATCCTGCAATCTGTTCACAAGACAGGCAGGCTGCTCATTGTGGATGAAACTTTCGCACCTTGCGGCATTGGAGCAGAAATTGCTGCACAGGTCATGGCACTTGGTTTTGACGACCTAGACGCGCCGGTGCAGCGGCTGAACGGACTTCATACGCCAACCCCCTACAGCCCGGTTTTAGAAGCGGCTGTAATTCCAAATGCTGACCAAGTCCTACAATCCATCCGTGATCTCTTGGCGGAGTAACGAAATCTTATGGCTATTGAAATCTTGATGCCTCGCCTCGGTTGGACAATGGAAGAAGGAACACTGGTGGAATGGGTCAAACACGATGGCGACCCCATTCAACCCGGCGAAATCATGTTCATCGTTGAAAGCGATAAGGCTCTCAATGAGGTTGAGAGCTTCGAATCAGGCATTTTCCGCATTCCAACCGCATCGGATGTTTTGGGCAAGTTAGTGCCCGTAGGCACACTGCTAGCCTACATTGTCCAGCCCGGTGAAACAGCATCCTTTGAAGGTACATCAACTTCAACCGCAAGTGTGTCCGCCCCCATGGAGAATATTCCGGCGTCCATTCAAAAAGTAGCCACTACACACGTCGCTCAAAATGCGGTCAACAACGATAGATTATTGCCCGCCATCAGCCCACGCGCGCGCCGGGTTGCGAGTGAATTGGGAGTCGAATGGGCAACACTTCAAGGCAGTGGACGCACCGGACGCATAGTCGAACGGGATGTACGGGCTGCGGCTAACGGGAAAATTTTGCCGCAGATTTCTCCTGTGGCGAAACGCGCCGCAGATGAGCTGGGTGTTGATGTCGCCGCACTCGCCGATCAAATGCCCGGTCAGCGCATCACCCGTACCCATGTCGAGCGTGCTGCCCAAGCAGCGCCTCATATAGTTTCAAAACAGGTAGTATCAACTAGTGAAGTCCGTAGTCCGCTTCCGCGTGTACGGCAGGTGATCGCTGAACGCATGACAGCTAGCATTAGCACTACAGCGCCCGTCACGCTGACAACCGAGGTAGATGCAACCCATTTAGTTAAGATGCGCCGCGACTTGAAGGAAGCTGGCAAAACTGAAACACGCCCAGTACCAAGCTACAATGACCTCTTAGCAAAATTGACCACCGCCGCTCTTGCTGACCATCCACATCTCAATGCACGTCTCGACGGGGATGAAATTGTTACATCAACTGTTGTCAATATGGGTTTCGCGATGGATACCGAACGCGGATTACTGGTGCCTGTCATCCGCGATACTCAGGCCAAGAGCATTCGCCAAATTGCGACTGAAAGCGCAGCCCTTGTCGTTCGAGCGCAGAACGGTTCACTTAGTCCGGATGATTTGAGCGGCGCAACCTTCACCATTACCAACCTCGGCATGTATGAGATTGATGTTTTCACACCCATCATCAATCTCCCCCAATGCGCTATTTTGGGTGTCGGGCGCATTGTGCCCAAGCAAGTCGTTATGGATGTTGAATCCGAGACAGTCGCCATCCGCCATATGATGTTCATGAGCCTGACATTTGATCACCGCCTCGTGGACGGCGCACCGGCAGCTCGCTTCTTGCAGCAGGTGAAACGCTTTATTGAACAGCCCTATTTATGGTTATTAGACTAATCATTGGAGTTTGACATGAAATTAGTTTCCTTCGTTCATAATGGTGCAACTTATATCGGTGCCCTCGTCACCCTGAATGGTGAAGAGCGTGTGATAAATTTTAAACAGGCCGATCCTGCGCTGCCCACCGATATGATTGGTTTTCTACAAGGTGGCAAAAATACCCATGCTGCGGCGCAGAAAGCTTTTGCAAACGTGACTACCAGCGTGCCACTCGCAGAGGTCAAATTATTGGCACCTATTCCCCGTCCCGGCAAAATCATCTGTATTGGCCTTAATTACAGCGACCACGCTGCCGAAACCGGCCAACCTATCCCGCAATATCCAATTGTGTTTTCAAAATATTCCAATACGGTGATCGCTTCAGGGGACCCAATCATTTTGCCAAAAGTAACGAAAGAGGTTGACTATGAGGCTGAACTCGGTTTTGTGATCGGCAAAACAGCCCGCTACGTTCGTGCTGAGAATGCGCTGGAGTATATCGCCGGGTATATGCCTATTAACGATGTCAGTGCCCGCGACTATCAAACCCGCATCAGCCAATGGACAATGGGTAAAACCTTCGATACCTTTGCCCCAATGGGTCCGGCACTCGTGACCAGCGATGAAATTCCCGATGCTGGAAACCTGAAGATCAGCCTAAACATTAATGGGGAAACATTGCAAGACTCTAATACCAATAAACTTATCTTTGGTGTTCCACAGTTGGTTGAGGCTTTGAGTGAAGTGATGACCCTCGAGCCTGGCGACGTGGTGTCCACTGGCACGCCACCCGGAGTCGGCATGGCACGTAATCCGAAACGATATATGCGTGCTGGCGACGTGGTTAGCATCACAATTGAAGGGCTTGGTACACTGAGTAACCCCGTCAGTGACGAATGAATTTCACGGTTTTCAGCAAATAAGTCGGTGCCGACTCCAAAGCATTTGGCGTTTTTTTAGTTTGATCTCGTATCCTACAATTAGTTCCTATAATGCAAGCTGGGATACCATCTCTTCATATATTTATCGCGTAGAGGTGTATCAGTTTTTCAGTTCCTGAATCAATATTGCGCGCATGAACTGATCTGTCCCCAACATCTCGACGGGTGAGCGCCAGGTTCGAGTCTATTCGGCAAAGCCAATCTATACAAAAATGACTCTTGGATACCATGTTCAGTTCGACGTGAAGTTCTTGAGGTTGAAAAATCAATCAGGGCGGAATGTGAAATGCTACCAATATGCAGCCGTCGGTGATGCGACACGCATTCGGGTCTTACAGATCTTCTCGAAACATAATCAGGATTGTGATTTCCAGGTCATCGACTACGTGATCGAAAATTCTGCTTTCCAAATCAGCGTGTCACAACCGATCGAGGACATGAATTTCAATCCCGTTTCCACTGGCATGTTGAAGATGAGGACATGCAGCATGTTTATGTCAAACCACGAACACCCCAGCTGAATAGCAACGTCGAACAGTCACCGAGAACTGATCACGCCGATTTTTATCAACTGCTGACAAACACAAACGATATTGATTTGAATGCCAAGCTTGAGGCCCAGGAGAACTTCTACAATTATGTTTGACCGCACATCTCCTTTGACGGGAATAACCCGATGAAGTCATTCGGTCACTACTAAACTGATGACAAGTTTGTCTCACAAGGTATGATGTTAAAGAAGTACGGTTTGTACAAGCGAACGAGAAACTGCCGAAATGCGTTTGAAACACTTTCTGTTTCAAACATACCGCCATATTTAAACAATATGGAACAGGCGAATGAAAGCTGAAAGAGGTGCAACGAAGAGCAAGTGACTGGGGACGAAGAGGTTGAGCTCATAATGGCATAGACGCAGGTTCTATTTCGAACCTGTGCCCCCGACAGGACTCGAACCTGTGCTTCAGCCTCCGGAGGGCTGCGCTCTATCCACTGAGCTACGGGGGCAAGTTAATGTTATGGTAACAGATTTTGTGGTCTGTCACAAGTCCATATACGCTCTGGTGTGTATCGGTTTTTACAAACGAAGTAATGCTTAGTATTTGTGGATGCCAAGGGATTTACTACCCTAAATGAAAGACGATGGCATTTGATTGGGGATGCGAAACGGGCGATTGAGCTGAACGTAAGATAAGACTGCAAGTACCACAAATTTCCCTCTAAATCACGTCAAAAAAGTTCGGTGCTGATAAAGTCAACAGCCTGCTATCTAGAGTCAAAGTAAGTGGTTCGGAAACTGCAACCCCGAAGGTTGCATCCTGCTCTCATATCATGTATCCACCGACAAGATCACTGTTTTCCAACTATCCACTTTCCCCCTTGTACAACAAGGTAATGTCGTCAAATTGTCTTGCTCGTTAGAATTGGCCTATACTATGCACATCCGTTGTATTTCGACATGATAGTACAAGGTGTTTCCTTAATAGTGGTAGAGAATGGTGAACGACGATGTTGCGATTGGGCGGCCTGATACTGTTAACTGTTTTCTTGGGTGCATGCCAAGTCATGAATGCACCCAATATGTCTGCAACGTTGAGTGCACAAAGTACCGCATATGTCGAAGAAGCCACGCTTATTGCCAAGTCGATCATCGAAACCAATTCAACGCTACTTGTCACGGCTGAGGCCGCTGAGACCATAATTGCAAACTATTCAAGTATTAACCAACAGCTATTGGAAACTGCAATTGCGATTATTCCCCCGACAGCTGTCCGACAAGTTGGTGCCGCGCCGGGCGCAAGTGTTGCATCCGGCGATAGCGGCGGGAATGGGGATTCATCAGCCGCAGTGACAAATAGTGGAGCGCAGTTCGTCGAAACTGCCATTACGTCACGTATCCGTGCCAGCGACGGGTGTCCAGATGGTGTTCAAACCGAGTTTACTCCTGACGTTCCCTCAATTTATGCGGTAACGAAGGCGGTTACGATAGATTCTGGAATCACGGTACGTGCTGAATGGCGCATTGGGGGGCAGGGGGTGAGTACAGGTAGTTATACGACTACATCTGCACAAACGAATTTTTGCATCTGGTTCCCCCTTGATGCGGCCACCGTTCCCTTTTCATCTGGACAATGGTCTGTGCAGCTATTTGCGAACGATGTACCGATTGAGCCGACCTTGTTCTTCACCATTGCCGATACAATGTCTGAAGGTAGCTAATTGTCATCTAGTTGATGCTCGACTACAATATTCTCCATCTGTTGACGAACTAAGGACATAGCTTGAAGTATCGTCTTTTAAGTATTTCAATCCTTATTTTGATGACGTTGCTGACTGGATTGTTGGTTGCTGCCCAAACCTCTGAAACGGTGCCGACCAGCACCCCTGCTGTGAGTAGTGTTATCCGGGAGGATATTTTTGTTCGCGGGGGACCAGGCAGAGATTATGTTCCCGTCGGCAGCCTGCGGGCAGGTAATCGTGTTCGCCCATTAAGCCGCAACGTTCAAGGCGATTGGGTATTGATCGCTTATAACGCCGGCTATGGTTGGATACGATCTGATCTCGCATTTTGGGTTGAGGATATTGCAGTCCTTCCAATAATGGCGACCACAAATTTGACTCCGTCTGCAGGTGCACCGTCTGTAACGCCAACTTATATTCTATTGCCAACTCATACGCCAGATGGCAATTGGGCTAAATTGTTACCGGATAGTCAAAGTAGTTATGTTCGTGCAGGGCCGGGGAGGACTTTCTTACGGTTAGGACAGCTGTTTGGAGGCGACGCCGTTGATCCAGTAGGACGGAACGCTGATGCCACATGGATTATGATCCGGTTTGGGGATGGTTTCGGTTGGGTAGCTGGGAATCTTGTCCATTGGGTGATTGATTTGACAACTTTGCCTGAGCTTTCTGATGGCAATTTGACCCCGACTGCAACGTTTACTCCCACCAATACACCCACAAATACACATACTCCGACTCACACCATAACGGCTAGTGCGACGTCGACATCGACTGTTACATCGTCACCGACATCTACGCCTAGTACCACATTCACACCTACGAATACGCTGACTGCAACGGCGACACTGACATCTACGCCTAGTGCCACATTCACACCTACGAATACGTTGACTGCAACGGCGACACTGACATCTACGCCTAGTGCCACATCTACACCTACAAATACGCTGACTGCCATAGCAACGCTAACAAGAACGTTGGCGAATACGGCGACAAACACGGCAACAAGTAGTCCTACGACCAAGCCATCTGCAACCCTTGCTTCCACTTCGACTGAAACGACTACCTCAACGTATACGGCAACGACGACCTACGCTTCGCAGTCTAGCCCCATTGCGTTGATTCCTACCTCAAGTTCAACGCCTGAACTGGCGCTCCCCACGGTTACCTTTACATCGACGCCAACCGCAATCGTGACGCCAGAAGTATCGACCAACACATCAATACCAATAACGACGAATACACCCGAGCCTTCACGCGTTCCTTCTGCATCTTTTACAGCGGTGCCACCGAGTGTGACGGTTATTGCGTCTATGACCCTTACCATTACTGCATCCGAAGCGTCAACTTACACGAGCAAGCCGCCCACTCGAAATACTGATACCTCCACTAATGTTCTCACGCCAACTCTGTCACAGGCAATGGTAACTACAATACCAGTCTCATCAGTACCATCTCTAACAGCGACCGCAATTCACTCACCGGCACCTTCAGCCACACCAATGGCAACTTTGTCTGCTATGAATCCTGATAATTCACAAGCGACGAATGATATATCCCTAGAGGCGCTCGTTGGCGGTCTGGTTTTGATTTTGGTGTTGGTATATGCTGGCTTTTATTGGAGTGGCCTAACAGGCATGGAACGCTATACAGGGGGATTCGTAGTTGAGAAATGTCCGGTTTGTTCACAAGGTGACTTAATCGTAGAAGCGCATCAAGAACGATTTCTCGGTGTACCTCGCGTAAGACATATTGTGCGCTGTAACAATTGTCGTTCCGTATTGCGCGAGGTGGACAAGAGGCAATGGCGTTATGCTATTGATCCATTGGATAATCCAGAGTTGTACCGCCGCTTCAATGGACAAATTGTAGATGAAGAAACCCTCACTAATTTGTCGAATAATCCCACATCGGATTCAGTTTCAGTTGAGCCACGTTCACCATCATCTCCACCTACTTTCACAGATGATGAGTAACTGCTAATCATTTGGAGATCATTTTGCGAAAGTTTGTTTGCTCATCCATAGCTTTACTTCTGGTTGCCTGTCAACCAAATGTGCTTTCTAGCACATCTGTCGCGGTAGCTCCTACGCCAACTATTGGTTTGATAGCCAGTGTGACCAGTGTGCCTACTGCCAATCCGGCAGCAAGCCGTACACCAACGCTGCCACCTACATCGACTTTTACACCGACTCTGACGCCTACACTAACATTGACCTCGACACTTACTCCCACTGCCACACTCACACACATTCCATCGAATACGCCTATTCTACCCACGACAACACCAATTCCATCGGCGACTTCTACTGACCCTGCCAATAACCCCGACAGTACGCTGGCTCCGTCGTGGACGCCACCTCCTGCGGACTCTACAACCGAGATAGCGGACCATTATCGCCTGCGCCGCCCAATCGGCGAAGGGGGCGTTAATTATGTTGCTCGCACCTATACTTATGGCAGCAATGCAGGTGGTCTGCAGGTTCACCTTGGCGTTGATCTGGAAAATCCTTCCGGCACACCTATATTGGCTGCGGCAGACGGAACTATTATTTATGCGGGTGATGATTCCTCAACAAAGTTCGGACCAAAAACCGTCTATTATGGCAATTTGGTTGTTATCCAACATGGCTTTGTGGCCGCGGACGGACGGCCTGTATTTACTCTTTATGGGCATATGCAGCGGGTCGATGTTCAAACTGGTCAATCCGTCAAGCAGGGGGAAAAAATTGGAATAGTTGGGGCGACTGGTGTTGCTTTTGGTCCCCATCTGCACTTTGAAGTACGGTTAGGCGATGCCTATGATTATCGGTCAACACGAAATCCGGAACTCTGGATATACCCCTTCCGCAAATATGGCACGCTGGTAGGACGTGTCACTGACGCCAACGGGGTTCCGCTTTACAATGCTCCGCTCCAGGTAAAGTCAGTTGATATAACCCGCTATGCCTTTTCTTATGCGGATGACGTCGTCAATCCAGATCAGATTTTCAATGAGAACTTTGTGCTAGGTGACTTACCCGCAAATTATTACGAAGTGTCCGTCAATGATAATGGACGAGTGAGGTTCAGAAAATTGATATATGTCTACGCTGATCGCAGTACATGGATTGATATTCAGTTGAAATGAGTTATATACCGGGGATGCACAAGTATCCCCGGTGTTAGATTTGCGATTGGCTGTGTTAGTTTTGGTACAGGATAAACGTCACTCGTAGTTGGTTGCCGGGAAGATCATCAACTCGTACTGCGCCGCGATTGCCATCCGCAGTAATTATCCCAATGATTGTGCCCGGTGTTAGGTTTGCACGTGGAATACTGGTTAAGTTGACAACCCCGGAATTAATCAGATCCCAGTGAGCTGTCTCAAGCGTTATGCCAGGAATTATTCCTAAACGTGCGCTAAACAAACCATCCAGTTGATTCGCATTCACATTCCAGTTAGCGTCTCCTTGCACCGCGTTCCCTTCCAAATCTATCGTGTCGCCCGGATTGAGTGTCTGCGTGCCTTGTCTTAGGATAGGCTTATTGATGCAGTATGAGAAGTTAAAAAGGTTATTGCTTTCCCCCGCGCCTTCGTTAACTTCATTGTTCAAGTCCGCCACAATTGCAACTGAGTAGCAACCCGTGTTTCCAAACGTTCCGTTCAGAGCGACGGTGATAATTTGCCCTGGAGCTAACCCCTGTACAATCGCTGCCGCATATAAGTTGTTGGGCGGGAATGTCGCCGCAATCGCAAATTGATTGGCAATCGTACTCCCAATGTTACGGACGGTCACATTGACGATAAATGGTTGATTTGCAACCGCCGGCGAAGGCGAGATAGATGCTGAATCAATAATGATATCAGGGATTGGTAATGCTGTAGCGGTTGGAATAGGCGTTGGGGTAGGGGGTGGGGTGATTATGGGCACAGTCTTCAAGTCACCGTACACATCAAGTAGATAAGTTGCTAGCCAACCCTGTGTACCACGATAGCTAATAACCACCCATGTCAAATCAACAGTCGCACCGATAACACTAGCTTGTTCATCTCTCGCCATCTGACCGAGGATATCATAGGATATGCTCGGTCCCGTACGAACATTCTGCTGAGATTGTTTGATCGTAATTACCACTCCATCTGGTGTTGCGGTAGGGGCAATTGTTGGTATCAGTGTGGGCGGTATCGGCTCATTAATGTCAAGACGCTGATTGCCAGAATAACGGGCAATCACTTGAGCGGCACCATAATCTCCGAGGCGTGTGACAGTCACATTATCAGTGGTTTCGCCTGGTTGGAGCAGTGCCGGACGTAGGAGTCCTTGTACTCCATCAATATTATTTAGCTGAGTTAAATTCATTTGTAATTCACCGGGAAGGTTAATTGCAGTTGCTAACAGGTTAATTCCATCATAACTTGCTGCTTCTATTGAACCCGGTATTGCGCCATAAAGCTGGATGAAGGAGTCACGAAATGTTGTACTTGCTTCGTCTGAGGCAGTGTAGGCCCACGTTGTGGTGGCGTAAATGCCACCTAGATAGGCACTGCGAACTGTGTCTTGGAAATCACTGGCATCTACCAGATTGTATGCATAAAGACCCGTATAACCAGAATCGCGTAAACTGTTGAGGAATTTTCCTGCGCGTGCTGGTTGTCCATAGGCGACTACCGCATCAGGTCTGGCCGACATAAGTTGTGTCACAGCATCTTGGACCGTTCCGTCAGTCTGTGCTTGCAAAGCAGGCTGCGGAGTGACATTTAGTCCGGTTGACGTAATGGTAAATCCAACGATACTGGCTGACGTTTCAAGGTCAGAATCGAGTTGGACAGTAGCAACTCGCTGGAGATGTAAGTCACCCAATAGATAGTTTGCTAATGCCCGTCCCTGCCAAATTTGAGCGGCGCGAATTCGAATTATCCGTCCGGTTGTATCATCTGTTAATGTGGTATCTCCGGTGGCAGGAGTTAACACCGGAACATTCAATGATTGGAGAGCATCAATATTGTTTTTAACATCATTGTCAGATATTGGTCCTAAAAGTGCGATAATACTCGAATCGCGGAGAGAAGCGAGACTAGTTGTAATATTATCCGATGGCGACTTGAAAATAAGCTCCAATCGGAAAAAGGTTCCGTCGGCCCCACGTACCCCTCCTAGACTGTTAATCTCATTAACGGCCAGTCTGGCGCCATCTGCTAAGGGTCCTCGCTCAGTATCTAAGATACCGATTCGGAAAACTGGGCCATCTTGTGCATGGGCTAAATTTACGGTTAACAAAACGACAAGTAGAAATAAACTAAATTTCTTGTTCATCATTTTGTGAAACTTGATCATTTCTTCTCCTCAAGTGAATTCTTTAATGGACTGAATATCAGCGATCAGACTTTAACGATAGCTCATATCAAAAGAACGAAAGAACAGGAGGATGAAATCTGTTAAGTTACCGCGCGCGGTTTCTTTACCCTGAAGCCTGCAATACTTCTTGATTGTATCAGGCATGGTCTCTAGCCACAAAGTTATAGATAAAACAGGACTTATAGATTACTCCGAATCTTGATTTTCAAGTTTTATCTTACTATACTGACCCCCTCACTATCGTTGGGTTAGTTTTGATTCAGGACGTTATCCGGATATGCAACGCGAACGTGTTGCCGATGACATTTATGTATTTACCAGTGACTTGTATGCTCAAGTTACTGCTGGGGTAGTGCTGACGTCTGAAGGGGCTGTTGTTATTGACACATTAGCCTATCCAGAAGAAACACTATTGCTGAAACGCTTCGTCGAAACGCGCTTGAGCACGCCAGTTCGTTATGTTATCAACACTCATTTTCATGCTGACCACACAGTTGGGACCTCCTTTTTTAAGGGAGCAAGAGTTGTATCACATGCCTTGTGCTACGAATTACTTGATACACGTGGACGTAGTAGCCTCGAAAAGGTGAAAGGGGCATCCACCGAAATGCGTGACGTGACCTTGAAATTGCCCGACATTGTTTTTGCTGGAGGCATTTTTAGTTTGCATGTTGGAAACAAAACATTTCAACTATGGTCGACGCCTGGGCATAGCCCCGATTCCATTGTCTGTCATGTTAAAGAAGATCGTGTGTTATTCGCGGCAGATACATTGATGCCTATTCCATATTTTGCTGATGGTAACTATTATGATTTTTTGTCTTCTCTAAACGGATTACGAAACGGGAATTACGAAAATGTTATTCAAGGTCACGGTGAAATAATTCTGCGTGGAGAAGTTGAAGAGAAAATTCAAGACGACATAGAGTATCTGGAAAATCTCAGAATTGCAGTTGATAAGGCGCTAGTTGCGTCTTCTCCAGACGATGCGCTAGATCGTATAAATGTCGAAAGTTGCGGTAAGAGCCGTATTCTTCTAAATGGTGCAGTCTCACAGCTTCACCGCCATAACGTGCTGGCGCTGGCCGCCCAACGCCGTGAAATGGTGGAGTTGTAGGCGGCTGCTCCCGACAGTGATAATAAGTTGATTGATGACGAGGGTAATATGACTGAACGTGTATATTTAACTGCCGAAGGCGCGGAAGAACTGAAACGCGAGCTAAATGAATTGCTTAGTGTTCGGCGGCCAGAATTGGCGCAGAAGCTCAAGGAAGCTGTAGCCGAAGGTGATTTGAAAGAGAATGCAAATTACCACGATGCGAAAGAACAGCAGGCTTTTCTAGAAGGGCGCATTCAGTATCTAGAAAATATTATCCGGTCTGCTCAGATTATCGAAAATGATGGGACGGCCGACATGGTGCGTCTTGGCTCAGAAGTGACTATTGTCGAAGAAGGCTCAGATGATGAAGAAGTGTATCTCATCGTTGGAGCAGCTGAAGCTAATCCACGCGAAGGAAAGATTTCCCATGAAAGCCCGATAGGTGCAGCGCTTCTTGGACACAAAAAAGGGGATAAAGTACGCACCAAAACACCGGGTGGTGAAATGGTGTTCAAGATTAAGAAGATCAAGTAAATGAGCAGTTGTTTAATGGCTCTAAGCGAAACGCCCCGTCATTTGACGGGGCGTTTCGCTTAGTTGACCGGTGTGAAGTCCCCACTTCCACCAAATGGATCATCATCTGGTTGGCGTGGCGGTAACTGCAACGGGGGACGCAATGGGTGACGCTGCTCCCGCCAAATGATGGAGCAGGAGGTGGGGCTGCTGCTGGCTTGGCCGGGGGCGGCGCAAAGGATGGTTGTGCTGCTGGGGCCGACTGTGGCGCAAAGCTGGGGGCTGCTACTGCTGGCGGCGGCGAATATATGGGCGTTGTTGGAACGGCTACTGCAACTGGTGCACTTCCTGGAGCTTTGCGCCATGCCTGTATTTCGACAGTCATTTTGTCAAAATAGCTATTCGGAGGCAGTGGGCCAGTTCCATAGGCCATATCGACAATACGGGCGTGCAAACGGAGCGTATTCGTTTCCAGCTTAATAATCGCTCCGGGCTGAGCAACGACCAAATCACCCTTACTAGACAGCTTGCCACGAATTGCCGGATCATTATACGCGTGTTCGGACACGAAAACGGATGTCAGCGTTCGAACAAAATCCTCTTTGTCGAACAACCAAATTTCTACTGCCGTTACCTTTTCAGGCTGTCCTACGCCAATTGTCTCGGAAATAGTAGCGCCGCACTCACCCAGGAATTCATCATCTTTACTTGCGTCTTCAATGCTAAATGAGTCATCGTAAGCGCGCCCCGGTGTGTAAATTGACACGTGATGCACAACCGGCGGCCCGAGATCGCTAGCGGGTGCTGCGGCTGCGTCTTTTGCCAATTGATCACGTAGCTGCCGTGCCTGTTGAATATCTTGGATTTTTCCCGCACCCGCTGCATCAGTACCTTGGGCACCACGCATACGCTTGCGGATTGGTTCAATTACAATGGGATTGATGTAAAAACCAAATAGGAGTGACCCGATGATTAATCCGAGCGCGATCACGATAGGGCCAAGTATCCACGGGCGCAACTGACCGATTAGCGTTGGCTGGTTGGGAGCTTGTGCTGTGCCTTGTTGTTCAGCCGTGATTGCTAAATCATTAAGTTGTGGGGCAACTCGTGACGTTACTTCCTGCGGGTTGTCAACAGCTCTGAGCAGATTGACGATTCCCGTCCTGAATTCTTCGTTCACAACTCGATTTGAATTCGCAAAGTCATATCGTTCCGCTACCAACCGTACCCACTCATCCTGCCAGCTTTGTCCAAGTTTGCTTGGGTCGGCATCGTAATATGCTAACGGATCAACGACGTATGACCAAACCAAACCAATCAAAAATGCGACTACCACCGCGATAATAAGTCCGGGTTTGGGGACATAGGTCTTGATCACCGGCCAGAGGCCAATTAGGGTATCGCGTATTTTCTTCATCGAGTTGCCTTTCGTGGTTCAAGTGCGCCCCAACTGCATCTAAACTATTGTACCGGAATTTTCTGGAATGCGACAAATGCGAAACCTCAAGCCTGCTCAATCTTAGCATCGCTCAATTCATCAATTCGGTAAGTGTGTTCGCACGAAGTACATTGTGCTGTTGTCTTGCTTTGCTCAACCAGCAGATTACCGCAATTAGGGCAGGGCTGTGGTAAAGGTTTCTTCCAACTCGTGAATTCACACTCTGGATATCGTGAGCAGCCCCAGAATGTGCGGCCTTTCTTTGATTTGCGCTGAATGATTTCACCACCATGGTTCTTACCGCATACCGGGCACGCGATACTGGTTCGTTCCATCCACGGTTCTGTATATCTGCATTCCGGATAGTTCGAACACCCAACGAATTTACCAAAACGACCATAGCGGATGACAAGTGGGTGACCCGAAACCGGGCAATCGCGTCCAACAGTCTCTTCTTGGCGCACGCGCGGCATTACCTCTTTGGCAATTTGCAACTGTTGGTCGAATGGAGCATAAAATTCACGCAACATTGGGCGCCATTCTAGCTTCCCTTCGGCAATCGTATCTAATTCATCTTCCATGTAGGCCGTGAATTGGTAGTCCATAACTTTGGGGAAGTACTGTACCAACAAATCATTTACGACCTTGCCTGTTTCAGTAGGGAAAAGCCGCTTGTCATCATGTTTTTCGATGTATTCGCGATCCTGAATTGTAGCTACAGTTGGCGCGTATGTACTTGGTCGACCTATGCCATACTCTTCAAGTGCCCTTACAAGAGTGGCTTCTGTGTAGCGAGGTGGCGGTTGCGTGAAATGCTGTTCTGGCAACAGCTTAATTAGGTCAACTAATTCACCAACGTGCATTTCAGGTAGGATGCGTCCTTCATCCTCGTCTGGAGAGATGTCTTCATCCCGGGCGTCTTCATACAAAGCCAGAAAGCCTTGAAATTTGATAATGCTGCCTGATACGCGAAATACATAGGGCGTATCTTCCTGCGTTAGGCCAGCGTTAATTTCCACGCGCAGCGTATTGTAGATAGCATTTGACATTTGGCTGGCAACAAATCTCTGCCAGATTAAAGTGTACAATCTGAGCTGATCGCGTGACAATACATGCTTGAGATGGTCGGGTTCGCGGAAGACACTGGTTGGCCGTACGGCTTCATGCGCCTCTTGCGCGCCTTTGGCGCGGGATTGGTAGCGAGGTGGTTTTGGGGGATGATAATCTCCTCCAAATCGCTTATCAATGAACTTCTGGGCTTCGGTCTGTGCAAGTTCAGATACCTGTGGACTATCTGTACGCATATAAGTTATGAGACCGACAATACCATCGTCCCCAACATCAATTCCTTCATATAGTTGCTGGGCAATCGCCATCGTGCGCCTGGCATTGAATCCCAAACGTCGCGACGCTTCTTGCTGAAGCGTGCTTGTCGTAAATGGCGCGGAAGGTTTGCGCTGACGTGTACCATGTTTTATGTCCGAAACGATATACAGGCTCTTTTCTAGTATCGGAAGATGCGGTGTTACGTCACCCTCTTTGCCCAGTTGAACATCCTCACCCTTGTAGCTAATGAGTCGCGCTACAAAAGGCCTGTCAGCACCACTCCCGTTAGACGAATGTTTCTTCAAGCTGGCATCAAGTGTCCAGTATTCCTCTGGGATAAATACCTCAATCTCTCGTTCCCTATCTACCACAAGCCTGACTGCGATACTTTGTACACGCCCTGCAGAAAGTTGGTTGCGTACTTTTTCCCACAATAATTCTGTTATGTTATACCCGACCAACCGGTCAAGGATACGCCTTGCCTGCTGCGCGTTTACAAGGCTCATATCGAGCTCACGTGGATGTGAGAACGCATCCTCAATTGCTGGTTTGGTTATTTCATGAAAGACGACGCGCTTGGCATCTTTTTCATCCAAATTAGTCGCTTCCAATAAGTGCCAGGCAATAGCTTCACCTTCGCGGTCAGGATCGGTTGCGAGGTAGACTTCGGCAGCTTTTGCAACTGCCGCTTTCAAGTCTGCGACAACTTCTCGTTTGTCATTCGGTATGCGGTAAGTGGGTTCAAAGTCTTTCTTCACATCCACCGAAAGTTGTGAAACCAACAAATCTCGGATATGTCCCTTTGACGCCTTAACCGTATAACCCTTGCCAAGAAAATTCCCGACGGTGCGGGCTTTTGCTGGAGACTCGACTATGACGAGTTTGCCGTGTTTACGGGGCGCTTTTGGAGCATCCTTTTTCTTGGTCGGGCGCTTGTTGCTCTGTGTCCTTTTAATTACTGCAGGTTTCGGAATATGAGCATGAGCTTCAGTAGCGCCCATACGAAACAATTTTGTTCCGCATACCGGGCAAGTTCCTTGCGTGCCGGGTGTCCCTGTTTTAGTGAAGACCGGTTCCGGGTTGCCCATCTCACGTTTGGTCTTGCACTTGACACAGTAAGCCTGATTGATTTCACTCATTACGTTTCATTACCACCATTATGACATTATCAATTTAGACCGTGTGGTCTACCCACCCAGACGGGTGAAATTGATTCTTAAAGGAATTTGTAGTTCTTGTTTCGCAGAAGGTGATTCACTACCTCTTTGACATCCTGACTGCGATCTTTATGACAGAGCAGGAGAGCATCCGGTGTTTCTATGACGATTACGTCTTCGATTCCAATGGTCACAACCAGCTTATCGCTAAAGATGAGGGTATTCTTGGTATCCAATATTACGCGATCTGGCTGATGTCCTTTAAATGCATTGCCGAATTTGTCCAGTTTGAGTACGTCATACATCGAAGCCCAACTGCCTATATCGTTCCAACCGAATTCAGTTGGAATTACAGCCATATTTTCGGCACCTTCCATTACCGCATAGTCGAGAGAGATTTTCTCCACTTTGTTCCAAATGGTTTCTAAGGTTGCATCATAATCATGAGTATCTACCACAGCCGCCAATTCTGCGAACAGTTCGTGCATAGCTGGCTGCTGGCGCTTAAATTCCGCCATAGCTTTTGATGCTTTCCAGATAAACATACCTGAGTTCCATGTATATTCACCTGAGGCGACAAACGATGTAGCTGTTGCATAATTTGGTTTTTCCGTAAAACCTAAGGAGACATGACCCGCAAATCCGTTGAATGTGCCGATCTCATTTCCTTGATGTATGTAACCAAAGCCTGTGGCCGGATAAGACGGTGAAATACCCAGGGTTGCAATGTAGCCTTCTTGCGCCAACTCATATGCAGCTTCTAGTACCTGCCGGAAAATATCTTTCTTTGTGATGTGATGATCGGCAGTTAGTACAGCTATGGTTGCATCGGGGTCACGTTTTTGTATAACCGTCACGCCTAGTGCAGCGGCTGGGCCGCTTTCCTTGCCAATAGGTTCAATGATAAAGTTTTGTTCTGGAACGTGCGGTGCGTGAGCACGGAGCGCCGTCAAATACTTGCGCCCAGTCACAACATATATGTGATCAGGGCTGAACAGCGGTGCGAGTCTTTCGACACTGGTTGCAAACATAGAAGCGTCCTCAACCAGAGGTAGTAATTGTTTGGGTGTGTCTTGACGGCTCATCGGCCACAAACGTGTTCCGCCGCCACCCGCCATGATTAACGCATAGTAATGATCCATGTAATTTGTATCCGAGGTGAACTAGCTTTGATTTGATATTAGGCAGTATTGCATGTAACCAACTGTCCGCGCAAGCCCTTTTAGCTCAAGTATTGTCAAAGTACTGCTGATAACTGATACAGGCAATCCACTCATACGTACTAAATCATCAATATGTACTGGGTCAGCATTCAAGTAGCCCATCACCTGCGTTTCATTGCCGCTGGCAGGTGCTATTTGTTCGGCGACTCTTCGCGTTTGCGCTGAGTTATGAACGATATTGAACTCGTCTAAAATATCATTTACAGTTAGAACAAGTTTCGCGCCATCTTGGATGAGGCGATTTGTCCCTGTACTTGATGGATTAAAAATATTGCCGGGAATTGCAAATACTTCACGTCCTTGTTCCGCGGCAACACTTGCAGTAATGATTGCACCACTTTTCTCCGGGGCTTCGATAACCAATACGCCTAGTCCGAGTCCACTTATGATGCGGTTACGGCGTGGAAAATTACGTGCCTCTGGGGGGGTGCCCAGCGGGAATTCACTAATAATCGCCCCATTTTGAGTAATTTCATGAGCGAGTTTCTCATTGCTCGGCGGGTAAACTCGATCGACTCCACAGCCCAGCACTGCAAAAGTTCGCCCTTTACCGTCAATAGCTCCACGATGTGCCACACTATCAATTCCATGTGCCAGTCCACTAGTTATGGTGATCCCGTGCTCAGCCAGAGCTTTAGCGAAATAGTGAGCAGCATCACGTCCATAGGCACTAGACTTGCGCGTTCCAACGATACTCAGGGCACGCTCATCTTCAGGTTGGAGCGAACCCTTAATATATAGCACAGGAGGAGCATCTGTCAGTTTTCTGAGGTTATTTGGATAATGGGCATCTGCTATAGTTACTAGCCAAGCACCCGTACGTTCGATTCTACCAATCTCTGCGTCAAGATCGAGCTTGGCACGTGCTCTAATAATGTTTTCGACGGGTATCTTTTCTAGTCCAGACTGGATTAGTTGAGATTCAGTTGCGGACCATGCTGTACCCAGATCACCGAACCAGTTGAGAAGTAGCCTAAGTCGCTTCACCCCAATTTCCGGCACGAGGCTAAATCCTAACCAGTATTTTGGGTCAATCACGCTGCCTCAATTATTAATTAGAATGTGATAAAGACAGCATAGCAAGTCCCCGATTGGATTGTCAAGCGTACTTTTAGCTCGACGGGAGCAACCCTTCGGGTAAACGTACGACCATTGTTTTGCCAGCTACATCAGTGGAAAGAATCGTGTCATCTGTTACCGGGATCAACACTTCACCATAATGTGAACCATTCAGAATATAAACATCATTGGCCCCTGTTTCAAGTATTTCTTGCAGAGTCCCTAAGTGTTCTCCAGCTTCAGTTTGAACTTCAATGCCAATTAATTCAAATTGAAAATGCTCGCCTTCTTCAAGGGGAACTGCATCTTCAATGGCAATTCCTACATACATTTGGCGTAGTAGCTCAACTTGGTTGCGGTCATTCAATCCAGCAAGTTTTACCAGTGCAAAACCCTCATTAAGGCGAATTGCATCTAGCTCATAAATTTGGACTTGCAGTAGGTCGGGGGAAGTGGACAGGCATACTTTGTGAATTTGCGTCAGGTGTTCTGGGTGATGCGTCAATAACCGCATTTTGACCTCACCCTTAACACCGTGCGGACGTAAAATTTCGCCTATGAGTAGAAAGTTTGGTGTTGTCAAAAGTTAGTCGATTTGAACAAGTATTAAGTGTCTACCTAAACAATTTTCAATATCACACGATTGGATTTACTATCTGCGGATGCACGCAGTAGTGTTCGCATCGCGTTCGCAACGTGTCCACCCTTGCCAATTACCCGACCGGTGTCTTCCGGTGCTACATGTAATTCAATGATGGTGGTACCGCTTGCCTGACGTCGGTGAACTTTGACCTGTGCTGGATCGTCAACCAAGCTTTTGGCAATGTATCCAATTAAGTTTTCCACGGATTACTCCTTTGCTGCGCGGTGCGGTATCAATTGCGGTGCCGGGACAAGAGCCAATTGAAAGACCTGTCCCGGCTCATTAGGTGCAAACTAGCTTGCTGAACCCTCTTCAGCCTTTGCTGCAGCTTCCTTAGCCTTCTTGATAGATTGTCCAGCGGCTGGAGCAGGTCGACTTGTTTTCGGACTCACAGATGCTGCTTCGGCATTAGCAGCGTTAGCTTCTGATACCAATGCTTCCAAGCTTTCTCCTGCTTTCAAACGTGCAAAACGGTCCATGGTGCCCGTACGCTTGAAGATGCTCACAATGGCGTCAGTAGGCTGAGCACCGACGCTCAACCAATACAACGCCCGGCCCTCATCCACAATGTCTGTGGTAGGCTCGGTACGTGGATTATGGTTGCCGATGGCTTCAATAAATCCACCGGTGCGCGCACTGCGTTGGTCTGCCACCACAATACGGTAACTTGGCTGTTTCTTTAACCCCATACGACGAAGACGAATACGAACCATTTCTACAAACTCCTCTTATACGCTCCCAAGCGTTGATATAACGGGGAGCCACTGGCTAAATATGATGCTACGTTGCGTCGCCAGTAGCGGAAGGGCATCATACCCTAGCGCAACCCGGAAAGTCCCGGAATATTCGGAAAACGTCCATTACGTAGCTGACTCATCAACTTTTGCATATCGCGGAACTGTTTCAATACTTCATTGACGTCCCGCACTTCGACGCCGCTGCCTTTGGCAATGCGTTGGCGGCGGCTGGCATTTAGTATTTTCGGATTATTACGTTCTTTCTTTGTCATCGAATTGATGATGGCTTCAACTCGTTTCATGCGCTGTTCTGCCTCATCCTGATCAATTTGCCCGCGCATACGATCCATACCGGGTATCATGCCTAGTATTTGGCTGAACGGTCCCAATTTCTTAATTTTCTGGAGTTGCTCCAGAAAATCTTGCAACGTGAACTGATTTTCCATCAGTTTTTTTTGCAGTTTCAAAGCCTCTTGCTCATCAAAGGCTTCTTCAGCCTTTTCAATAAGGCTCAGGACATCACCCATCCCCAAAATACGGGACGCAAGGCGATCAGGGTGAAACACCTCAAATCCGTCAATCTTCTCGCCGGTTCCAAGAAATTTGATTGGTACCTGTGTGACGGCGCGCATTGAAATTGCTGCGCCGCCACGGGCATCACCGTCGATTTTGGTCAGGATTAGACCTGTTACACCGACCCGGCTGTTAAAACCTTGGGCGATATTCACTGCTTCTTGCCCAGTCATCGCATCCGCTACCAGCAACACTTCTGCTGGAGTCGTCCGCCGCTTGATTTCTTCAAGCTCAGTCATCAATGTGTCGTCAATTTGGAGACGGCCCGCCGTGTCTAATATCACGACCGAGGCATTCGCTTCCCGTGCAGCTTTAATGCCATTGATGCAAATGTCGGCAGGACGTGAGCGCGTACCTTCATCATAAACAGGGATATTTATCTGTCTGCCAAGTGTTTTTAGCTGTTCTACGGCCGCAGGTCGTTGCGTGTCCGCTGCCACAAGGTATGGGTCGCGTCCGTCTTTACGTAAGTTCACGGCCAATTTGGCTGCTGTTGTGGTTTTACCTGAACCCTGTAAGCCAATAAGCATAATGACGTGGGGCTTGGTACTACTTGAAAAGTTCAGTGTTGCAGACTCGCCGAGTGTTTCAATCAACTCTTCATGAACAATCTTGACGACCATTTGCCCCGGCTTGAGAGCCTTGGCAACTTCCGCACCGATGGCACGCTCTTTGACCCTTTTGACGAAGTCTTTGACAACGGGCAATGCGACATCTGCTTCAAGCAGTGCCATACGCACCTCGCGCATGACGGTATCAACGTCTTTCTCCGTTAACTTGCCGCTGCGTCCAAGGTTGTCAAAAATACCTTGTAGTCGATCTGATAAGTTCTCAAACATGCCGTAGGTTATCCTTCATCCCGAACAAAGAATTGTAGATGAGGGCCGATAGCGCGTCAAGGTATGAACGAACTTAATCTGGCGCTATGAGGTCGTAGTAGTTTCGGTTGTGATATGCCAGCGGAAGGACATCGTCTCGCCAACTTGCCGCTTTTACTTCACCTATTACTATTTTGCTACTGCCGGCCTCGTGAATTGAAAACAAACGACAATCGAGCCATGCAGACGAATCTTCAATGATTGGAGCTCCGGTTACTGCAGTTTTGATCGGAACTTCATAGAAACGATCCGCGCCTTCAGGCAGTTCGGCGAAACCTGCGAATTGTATTGAAAGGTGCGTTTGATGTTGGGACAGTATTGAGATCGCAAAAGTCTTTGTTTGTTCAATTAGCTTTAGTGTTGAAATGTGATTCTGCAAGGAAATAAGCACAAGAGGCGGTTCGGCCGAAACCGATGTAAAAGAACTTGCAGTCACACCTGCGCGTTTAATTCCGTCACTTGCCGTTACTACTGTTACGCCGCTTACCCACCGCCGCAATGTTAGTTTAAAGAGATTAGCGTCAATGCTCATGCAATTTCCCTGCTGAATTCTGTTAAGGCCCGAAATAGTCGCTGCATAAGTTAGCAAAGAAGTTATTGTACAAGACAATTTGGATGCGCTACATATGAATACCGAGAAACTTGGCCATTCGCGGCACATAGTCCGTCAAATTATTAAAATCTCTTGCAAAGTTCAGAGACTCCTTGCCGATTATTACTGTAGGGATATCATTTTCTGTGTGATTTCGGCTGCCAATATCTTCCATATTACCGTGATCACTTGTAATGATGACTAAACCTTCATCATCATCCCACGTATTCAGTACTCCTGCCATTACCCCATCGAATAGTTCGAGTAATTCCACACCGCGCTCAAGTGGCCCTCTGTGCCCAACCATATCCGTCATCCAGTGAGAATGAAAGGCGAAATCATAATTTCTGGAAATTTCGACCATAAGCTTGCCGGCCTCCTGAGGCGTATACACGGGCGTTGTATCCAATTTGAGATACCGCCGCCAAGATTCGCCCGTCCATTCCGGTGTTAGCGCTTTCTTGTTGATAAGCTCATCCATCCCGAAGAGTTTCTGACCAGATTCGTGAGCTGCTTGTTGTATGCTAGAGCGCAGTGTCTTTCCTCGGTCGATGTCGTGGTGCAATCCGGGGGGATAGGCGTCTAATAGGGCTGCCTTTTTGCCGCTCGCTGTGACTTGCTTGAAAAAATTATCCTCAGCTAACAATTTGCGTGTTTCTGCGTTAGGTTTTGGTCCGTAATGTTCGCCTATGATTTGCGGAATATTGCGCCCGGTCAGTATGGTTGCTTGGCCGGTTCCGCTTTGCGGACGTCCTGCTACCCCTAGCCGGGGATCGGTTGGAATGAATACAGACCGTTCTGTTATTTGTCGCCCAGTATCTTGTAACCACCGCTTGCCATTGGTAAGTCCAATAAGAGTGGGCATGTACGCGGTGGCAAAAGGATTAATGGCGGGGTCGTCATGTCCTAAACCAATCCCGTCAAGAAAAATCATTAGGATGTGCATTGAAATTTTGGCTTGTTTCTATCCGCTGAGGGAGTTTTCGTATTCCAATAAGAAGGGGTTGGTTGTGCGTTCCTTACCAATTGTGGTTACATCCATATGGCCCGCCAAAACTCGCACGTCATCTCCAAGAGGTAAAAGTTTTTCAAAAATTGACTTCATAAGTAGATCATAATCGCCCCCGGGTAAGTCAGTGCGCCCGATGCTCCCTGAGAATAGGCAGTCACCACTAAAAACTATTCCCGCTCTACGCTCGTAGTAGGCGACGTGACCAGGCGCATGCCCCGGTGTGTAAAGAGTTTCTAGCTTAATCGAGCCCAGTTCAATCGTTTCGGAATTGTTTGACAGCCAACGATCGGGTATGGCCGCTTTGGGGAATGGGCTCCCTGTAAACCGGATACCTTGTTCCGGTAGATTCTGCAATAAATTAGCGGATTGGCTGTGGATACAAAAGGGTGCTCCAGTCAAATCCTTCAATTGTTTGCTTGCCAAGATATGATCAAAGTGAGCATGTGTCGCAAGGACAAGTTTGATTGTCCACCCGGCATCTTCCGCCGTTTTGAAAATCAACGGCGCTTCGTCAACGGGATCAATGACAAGGGCTTCGTGACTTTCACTATCGGCTACAATGTAACAATGAGTTGCGGCAATCCCTAAGGTTAGAATTTGTATTTCCACACGTATTAACTCACTTCTGGAACAGAGTTTGCCGGTCGTAATTTGCGGAACAGCAAACCTAACAGCAGCTTCACCTCGTCCATTTTTAACAAATTTGCGACGACTATGAAAGTAATCAGTCCAGCCAATGACGCTGTTAGTACTTGTGCTACGTTAAATGCTAAACCTCGATCTACAAATCCAGTAATTTCCCAAATGGTGTTAATAATAACAACGACCACCGCCATGACGAGGCTTGCTATTACAGTCTTCATTATTGTTTGTGCCATCTGGGATTCGTTTGCCCCATGCCAACGTCGGCGCAAGATCCATAGGAGCACAATGACTTCGAATGCCACTCCCAATGAATTTGCGAGAGCTAATCCTCCTACATTGCTCCTTGAAATGTCTCCTGCCTCAACTTGCGTTATGCCACTGAGTAAGAAGGCTAACACGAAGTTAATGACGGCCCCTCCCGCCGCAGCGAAAAGTGGGGTAAGCGTATCCTTGTCCGCGTAAAAACTACGGGCTACGATCTCTAGTGCTGAATGAACAATCAGTCCCAGTGCAAAAAAACGTAGCGTGCTGTAGACGAGTGCCGCCGCCGAGGAATCAAATGCTCCTCGTTCCAGTAAGCCAATTATGGGCTGCCCTAACAATATGAGGGCGACTGCCGATGGTATTGTAGCGATCAAAATGAATTTCAGTGCTCCTGACATGGCGTCGCGTTTCCCATGTTCATCCCCGAGTTCGCTTAGCGCTGCGAGCGTGGGAAAAATAACCGTTCCCATCGCAGTGCCAATAAGGGTCTCTGGGATTTGCATCAGCCTCAACCCCAGCTCAGGGCGCTGACTGAACCTTCCCCCAAGCGTGATGCAATGTTATTCATGATAAGAAAGTTAAGGCTGAATAATCCCAAACCTGCTACACGCGGCAGCATTAATCTGATGACCTGATGCAGAACTGGGTCTTTCCAGCCCATTCCGACCTGCCAGCGGATCTTAAAACGCAGTAGTCCCGGTACTTGAACCGCGAAATGTAAAGCTGCACCAAGCACTGCTCCGTATGCAATGCCATGAACACCAAATGGCTTGAGAAGGAACCCTGCACCAAATAAAATTCCTAGGTCAAACATGATGGGTGCTATCGCGGGTAAAAAAAAGCTGTTGTAGCTTTGTAGAATTCCCATCGAAATTCCACTGACGGAAAAGATAAGGGTGCTGATGAGCAATATCCGCATCAATTCTACGGTTTGTGCTTGACCAATTGCATCAAAACCCGGCGCTACGATTTGAGCCACTAACCACGGTGCAATTAGGAATACGATAACACTTACAATTAGTGTTACAGAAAATACTGTGTTGATGACATAACTCGTAATGCGCCATGCGCCCGCGTTATCATCTCGCGCAAGATAACTGCTAAATATGGGAATGAAAGCGTGTGCCAGTGCCCCCCCAGCGATAAGAGTGAAAATCAGTTCGGGAATGCTGTTAGCAGTTACAAATGTATCCCATTCGCGTCCGACTCCGAACACATTTGCGATCAAAACGGTTTGTCCAAGACTGATGATTTTTGCGACAGCAAATGCTGCCATAACTACAACAGTTGATCGAACAAGCTTTTGATTGCGTGTTTGGCTAGATTGGGTTGTCATAATTACTACTTTGGCAACGCGCTTAACGCGTTCTGGGCGTCTGCATAACGCGGATTGTGGACAAGGGCCTGTTTAAACGCTGCAGTTGCTTTAGCATTGTCTCCTTTGGCTGCCAGTACTTTCCCCTGCCAATAATAACTTTCTTCGATGTATTGTCCGCCGTTATTTAGATTGGCTTCTACCAAAGACAGCACATCATCATAACGACCCACGTTAAAATAAGCTTCAAATGGCCCAAATTGATACAGTGTCATGCGCCAATGTGTTCCAACTTGTCTTGCCTTGTCGAACGCAGCAGCTGCCTGTTCGTATTGTCCAAGTTTTGTGAGCGATGATCCAAGGTTAAACCAGGCAAACGCATTGCGCGGGTTTGCTCTCGCCTCGGTACGTGCTGTTTCAGCGGCTAATTCGTATGAACGTGTTTCATCGGCGCGCTCACCCAGAATATCCCGTACTAGAATTTCTTCTTCGGGGCGGTACAGCACAATAAATGTGCGGTTGAAATTCTCCCAGAATGAATCGAAGTCGTCGTATGACTTTGGCATTCCGTTGCCATTCTCGCCCGTCCCCAAATAGCTGTCATAGACATAGAAGATGCGCTGGCTGTCGTCAAATCCGACTACTGTTTGGTAATGTCCCAGCCAGTCTGACCCTTCATACATGTAACCCGTTTCAATCAGTACAGGCAATTTGTTTGCTAATAATCGCTTTATCAGCTCCATATCGCCGCCGACTCTGTAGAGAGACCGCACTTGACTTTGTTCATTGACAAAAGCAACCAACTCCCAGGGATTTACATTTTTATCTTCGCGATCCGGTTTAAGAAACTTTAGCGCGTAGTCTTGAGTCTGGGTCCATCCATAATATGATAACGCCATGGTGATGTTGGCGGGGCCACAGTTGTTCCATCCTTGCTTGACAGGAGTGATACCTCCCAATTGAGCAAATAGGGGTCTGTTTATTTGTTCAGAATTGCTTACGGGCACGACTGCAACTTGAGTTGGAGCAGGTGTTGCAGTAAATGCTGCCGTAGGTTCTGCAGTAGGGGGCGACGTTGGCAATACTTCAGGCGTTGCTGTTGCAGCAGGTTGTACCACTGCTGGTGGTGGTTCCGATTGTGGAGAGGTGATCCCTAGCGGCGCATTCAGTAAATCGTCGGCGGAGATGTTGCTGGTTTCATTTGGGGCAGGCGTGGGGAGGGAACTGTCTGACGGCGGTAGTGGCGGATCAAATATAGTCATAAATGGCAAGTAGTGTTTTACAGTCTCACGCTGACCGGGCGGCAACGTATTTCTGAACATGGCTATGAATGCACCAGAAACCACCAGCCAAAGTAGTACCCAACCAATGACAATGATCGTTACGCTATGTCGCGGCAAATAGTTCCGTAGTGCAGCAGCAACAACAACGCTGCCTACTGTAAAAATTGGCGCAGCGATCACTGCTACGCCAAGAAGTTCACTCATTGAAGGTCGGGCTTTCAATATGATAAAGCCGACTGTTGCGCCAACAATCAACAATAGAAACAAACCCACAGCTCCCCACAATAGGATGCGTGGAGGCGGGGTCACTCCATCAAAGTCTCGTGCCCCCACACGATTGACCTGTTGATTTGCCATATATTTCTCTCCCAGTCAGACACAATTTGCTTTCAAATGACGGATAATTTGGCTGTGCACCACAATCCATCCCCAGATGTCATGCAGTTTAAGGGCTACTACTTAACAGCAAATTAAGAGCGACGAACTTTTGGAACTTTGCTTAGCGGCCACTCTATACTACTTATAGCCTATCCTACCCGTCAAGTTTGGCACCGTCGCGCTGCACACGACCTCCGAAATCTAGGCGTTCGCCCGTCGTTGTAGCGGATGTGACCTGCAAATGTATATTCTCAGCCACGCCTCTGCCCCCTATAATGAGTCAAGATAGTTGGATGATATTTGGATAACGGTGTAATGCAAAAGTATCGCAACCGCATACTCATTGGGTTGGCTATAGTATTTATTATTTACGTTGGTCTGTTGGTTTTCGGGAATGCGCGCGAACTATTTGCCCAACTACGTTCGTATTCTTGGATACTGCTCGTTCCAGTCATTCTTCTGAAATTTTGTGCATGGTTTCTGCGTTTTTGGCGGTGGCACTATTTCCTATGGGTAATCGGCGCAAGCCGCAAAATCAGTGTGTTTGACAGCGCTATTCTGTTCGTTGCAGGGTTTTCAATGGCGGTTAGCCCCGGAAAGGTCGCGGAAGTCCTAAAGGCCGTGGTGTTGAAAGTCAAGACGGGTGTTCCCGTAGCCCGAAGTGCGCCGGTCGTAATTGCAGAGCGTGTTGTTGATGGCGTCGCAGTTTTGGTTATGTCGCTAGGCGCATTTTTTCTGGCTGGTGATGCGATAAACATCGGGAATTATCGCTTTCTCATCATTCTCTCAGCTATATTACTTATCGTTGGCCTGGTCGGATTACAAATTCGCCCTGTAGTGTACTGGGGACTCAACTTAGTTAAGCATTTTCCTTTGCTGCATCGGGTTCACAAACCGTTGCTCGATTTTTATGAAAGCAGCAGGGAAATATTACAACTACGCCATGTCATTCCCACATCAATACTAGGTATGATTGCTCATCTTACAGATGCGATCGGGTTTAGCGTCATATTGTCTGGCTTTGGAGTTGAGTTTAGTCAGACGGTGCTGCTTCAATCCATATTCATTACCGGTCTTACCGCCATGATTGGGGCTTTGTCAGGTGTCCCAAATGGTGCCGGTGTAACGGAAGTCTCGAGCAGCAGCATGCTTCAGGTAATTGTCACCCCCTTTTATCCGCAGATTACGCCGACGGTTGCGCTCACTGTTGCACTAATTGATGGATTCTTCCATAAATGGTTCCGTGTGTTAGTGGGAACACTGGTCGCCGTCGTTTTCCGTAATCGGCTTTTTCCTGAATCTGTTGAATCAACATTAAACAATATTGAAGCGGGATCTTTGCCCGCTAATATTCAAGGAGATACTCTACCTGCATGACCGAGCTTTGGAAAGTTGATCTACATAGTCATACACTGTGGTCGAAAGATTGCCTTATCTCTTTTGATACCGTAATCCGCTTGTGCGAAAAGCGTGGCATTGATCGAATTGCAATTACTGATCACAATACTGCTGAAGGTGCGTTGGAACTACAAAAGATCGCCCCCAATTTGGTGATTGTTGGCGAAGAGATCATGACGACTGAAGGTGAAATTTTGGCCTACTTTCTCCATGAGAGTGTTCCAGCTGGATTATCGCCTGAGGAAACCATTCGCAGGTTACGTGATCAGAATGCAGTGATAAGTGTTTCTCACCCTTTTGACCGGTTGCGGAAAGGGGCGTGGGGACGAGATGCCCTCCTAAGAATCGCCGGCAGTGTAGACGCAATTGAGATTTTTAACGCACGCTGTCTCTATTCTGAAGACAATCAACTAGCATTGAGCTTTGCGAACGAGTTTAATATGCCCGGTACTGTCGGTTCGGATGCCCACAGTTCACCTGAATACGGTAAGGCAATGACTTGTTTGCAGCCATTTGAAGACGCTGCCAGTTTTATGAATTCGTTACGAATGGCAACAGAATATATCAAAAATTACAGTTTGTTTTATGTTCATGGACTTAGTACTGCCTCCAAATGGTCTAAGAAACTGGGCCTTCGACCCCGTTTGTGGTCAGGCGGTTAAAGCTACTTTACTTTGCTAATGGCTGTTGCAAGGATGCTCTCCCCGATTTCAGCAACCTGATCCGTTCCATCGGTGCTTTCAAGCACTAACGCCATTGCTACTCCACTGTTTGACTGAAGTCCAGCAAAGCCAATAAACCATACTTGAGTCGAGTCACCTGTATATGCAACAGCAATATGTCCACCCACGTTGTCTAGTTCAGACCTTTGCATAGCTTGTACTGCACCGGTCGCTAGTGCTATTTTCATCAAGTCTCGAACTTGATGAGATACGCTCGCGGTCATTAACGGAATAGTTGTATTAGATGGGATGGCATCTATCCATTGCCCTCTATCCGAGCGGTGTATTTGAAACAAAGTGTAAGGAGTCGGGGCATTGCCATCGTTCAAAATTGCTGCTGTAAACACCGCCATTTCAAGTGGAGTCACGGTTATACGTCCTTGACCAAGCGCATTTGCCAAGTAATCACTTGCGTCTGATGTTGGCGTTATTGTCGTCTGGTTCGTCTCATCTGCGGGCAGTATCACGTATCCCGGAAGGGTAGGCGGTTCACTGAATCGAAAAGTTTTGAAAGCTTGCTGAATTCTGTTTGACCCCAGATTCAGAATAAGGTTCTCAAATGGAAATGGGCACCCAAAGGCATACGACTGTGCTAGTGACAATGACGTGTTTAGAGGTGTCTCTAGACATCGTAGTGTTAATTTGTCTATCTGTACAGGCTCAGCCACATTCGCAAGCTTGTTATCAATTGGGTAATCTGCCAATAAAGCTGCTGCTAGAAGCGGGGTTTGTAGGACGCCACCGGGTTGATATCCCCCCTGCAATGCCCGATTGAAGAACGGATTGCCATCCGCACGTGTCAAGTCCTCCCAATCAGCATCTAGAGTGTTTGGATCGAAAGTGGGCAAGCTGACCATTGCTAAAATTGCCCCGCTAGGAACTTCAATCACGACTGCTGATCCGTGAAAATTGCCGAACGCATCAACTGCTGTTTTCTGTATGTCTAAATCTAGGGTAACACGAATATCTGAACCCCTTTGAGCGCGATGCAACAAGCTCCCTGCCAATTGATCAAAGAAGTCCTTTCCTAAATCATCGCCACGCAAGATGCTATTAAATGCCGATTCTGCGCCACTTACTCCATATCTTAGACTGGCATACCCTAACGCACTATTCATTTCAGGAAATAAATAGTGTCTGCTGACACTTCTGTCGCTATTTTCAATAGAAGTAACGAGAGTGGTGCCATTACGATCTTGAATATCCCCACGATGAATTTGACCTTCTTGTTCAACAAGTCGTGGATTGTCCTGGCGTTGGGTGATTGTGTCAGGGCCAACTACGGCCCAATATGCTGCGGTTATTGTGACTACGCTGAAGGCGATCAAAAGTCCGGTCGCAAGTCGGTTCACTTCGAGGGATAGTTTCATGAAAGTTTTTCGACGGCAGAGAGCCGGAGCAATAATCCAACTATGACAAAACTAGCCAGCAATGAACTTCCCCCATAACTAAGGTAGGGGAGGGTAACTCCAGTTAATGGAATAATTTTCAGGACACCTGCCATAATCATGAAACTTTGTAATGCTAACAGTACACTTAGGCCAACCCCGAGAAAAGCCATAAATGGGCGCTGCTGCTGCCGAACGGCAATTTGAAGGCCACGTGAAACGAGGACGACAATGCAAGCAACGACAGCCACAATCCCGAGTAATCCCCACTCTTCAGATAGTGCCGAAAACACAAAGTCGGAGTGTACAACCGGGATGTAGGTTGGGGAGCCTTGACCAACCCCTGATCCAAAAATGCCGCCCGATCCAAATGCCAACAAACTTTGGACGATTTGAAATGCACGGCCATCTGCCTCTGGCCAAGGATTTAGCCAAATATCCATTCGCAACTGCACCACGGGAAATGCACGATAGGCAACTAAACCGGCCGCAATAACTAAAAGCAATCCGCTAATGAGTATCAGATTTGAACCGCTTGCAACATACAGCAATAAGATAAATACCCCAAAAAATAGTATCGCTGTACCGAGATCCCGCTGCCAAACTAATATCAGCACACATAATCCCCACATGAGAAGGATTGGGCCAAAGACGCGCGGCGAAAACATCAGTCGAGTACGGGAAATTCCCGGCATCTCTGTTCGCATAATGGGATATTGTTCAGCTAAATAACTCGCGAGAAAGGCAACTAGAATTATTTTTAGCGCCTCGGAGGGTTGGAAGAATACAATTCCAAACCCGAGCCAAAGCTGGGGCGCACTTTCGGATCCCGAAGGATTAGTTCCTAGAAATATTGTTCCTACGAGAAGCAGCAAACCAACCAGCAGCAAAATATACCGGTATTGACGCAGCCAACGCAACGTATGTGGAAACATTGCGACGAGCAGCATTGCTCCTACAGATATGGTGACCCAAACGCTCTGACGTTCAGCAAATATAGGCGCGAGGCGATCAATAAGGATTAGCCCCCAGCCAGTCAAAAACATAACGATTGGAAAGAGAAAATGGTCGCGTTTTGGAAGAAAACGATTAAGTAACCAGTTACCAAACCAACTGCACAAAATCCAAATTCCAAAGTGTGACCACGCTGATATGGTCATGTCATTGCGTTGTAAATTGAGCGCCAGAAAATTAATCCCTATAAAGCTGCCACTGATGATAAGTAGTATTTTTTCGCCCAAATATTGATCCGATAGATTATATTGAATGGTACTGTTAGATTTGCGGAGCAATGAATACTGTCTCGCTTAAGTGCTAAAATAGTGTCCGACAATTGGCATGTAATTTTTCTAGCATATCTTGGGCAATATGTACTTTACTGGTCATGATAGCATTTTCTAACGCCGAGTGGCATGGGTAAACAGCATGTTCGTCTAGTAGCGCTATTGCTTCGGCAACTGCCTGCTGGGCAACTTTCAAATTTTGGTTAAATGTCGCCACTACTTTTTCCACTGTCACAGCATCTTCACTTACGTGCCAAGAGTCGTAATCTGTCACGTGTGCCATTGTGGCGTAGGCGATTTCAGCTTCCCGCGCAAGAAATACTTCGGGGCAGGTTGTCATGCCTATCAGACTGCATCCCCATTGGCGGAAAATTTGGCTTTCGCCACGTGTGGCAAAACGTGGACCTTCTTCAATTAGAAAAATGCCTCCTCGGTGTCCAATTCCATCAACATTCTGTACAGCGTTGAACAAAATATCGCCTAGCTCTTGGCTATATGGCTCTGCGACGCCAACATGGGTCACCATGCCGTCACCAAAAAAGAACGATCCCTACTATTCGTATAGTCAAATACCTGATCAGGGATTACGATATTACCGGGCGCGTAGTCTTCGCGTAACGAACCACATGCATTGACTGCAATAATAAAACGGACACCTAACTGTTTAAGTGCGAATATATTCGCACGATATGGAATCGTACTAGGGCTAAAAACATGTCCGATCCCGTGACGTGGAAGAAAGGCTACCCGCTTACCGCGTAACGTGCCAACAACTATATCACTGCTAGGACGTCCAAATGGCGTATCTACGCTGTGACTTTCTAGATTGGTTATCTCTGGCATGTTATAAAGTCCAGAACCACCGATTACCGCTATTTGGATTTGTTCACTCATCTCAAATTACTTTCTCAACCATTATTCATGCGCCATTTACACATAAAGTTGGATTGATACATTTGGGTAGGGATACAGATCATACCTCAAGTTCTAACTTAAGCCGTATCTCTCCAATCCCAATGACGTCGCCTTGCGTGATCACAGTAGGCTGAGTGACAATACGCTCGTTCAATAGCGTACCATTTCGGCTATTACGGTCTTCGAGCCACCACTGGCCGTTGCGGAGAGTTACTTGAGCGTGATTGCTGCTGGCAAAAGTGTCGTTAATTGTAATTGTATTGGTTGGAGCGCGTCCCAAACTTGTGAGTGGCAGAAGCGGGAAGGTTTCACCAGTGACCATGTACTGACCATCTATTGACCGCAACATAACCAAAGTGCCATAACGTCGTCGTCTCGCTTCAACCTCAACCACCAAGCGCTGAGACTCCTGCCATAGAATTCGAAATATCGCTGCAAGTAAAGCCAGAAGCAGGCTTCCTGAAATGACACGCAGCAGTAGAAGAATATATTCGTTAGGTGCTGTCATCTAATTCTGGGAACTAGGAGAGACCGGTTCAACAGTTTGGGTGAAAGTGTCGTTCGGTTTGTTATCTTCCATATATACTAACTGTGTATTGCCAATACGTATGACATCTCCCGATTGCAGACTATGTTCCCTGATAAGAACATCATTAACGTAAGTTCCACTTTGGCTCTGGGCATCAAATAAAACGTACCGCCCAAAACGCAATCGCAGTTGTATATGGTGCCGCGATACGGTCTTGTCATCTATGACAATCTGGTTATCGTGGCTTCTGCCGATGTTAATGACTTCGGCCAGAAGTAATAGCGGTTGCCTCCCATGTAGTAGAAGCTGAGGATTCAATGGAACAGCGTTATTGGCAGCTAGTTCTACCCGCTGCATGACGGCAGTTGTACTAGTTTTTTTTCGGCTGTGTCGTGTCCGTACAATCACATTGCCTACAGCAATATCCTTATTGGGAACAAATTCAATTATAGGTCTGCTATTCAACCTGAAACCCGCACTGCTAGCCATCTCTATCATATAGTCGCTTAGGCTTACCGATAGAGTCGGGTATCGCTCAGTTAACTGTTTCTGAACGTCCGGATTGACGTGTACCGCATAGTAGTCCGGAGCCACCAAGCTATTGTCGTCCAACCCAATGGCCTCTGAATTGTCTTCCATAGCCCGTGCTAATTGCATAGCAATCTCATGTGAGCGCAGCTTTCTCCCAAAAAGTTGTGCAAAGCTGTTTTCCACGAGGCGCTCCAGCTGCGCTTCAAGTCGTGTTATGTGTTGGTCTTTCATACAGTGGATTATAGCGGAGGCAGAAAAAGTGAACAATCCGAATTGCCACAATATAGGGATTACATGGGGGAGCCGTAGGGAGAGAAAAATGAAGGCGAAGTCCATTGCTTCGCCTTCTTCTCCATTAGGAGCTGATTAGCCAAATACCGTTACCGGGTCGGTTGGAACGTAATTCGCCCACACAGAATTTGTTTGGGTTTTATCCGTCTTTGATGCCTTATACTCATCGAACCATGTCGAGAAAGCGCCTGATTTAGCTTGCTCAAGTTCGCTGTCGCTCAACTCACGATCTTCCCGCGCGCGAACCTGAATAATGTGATAACCAAATTCGGTTTTTACTGGGCCAACGATAGCCCCGATTTCAGCAGTTCGGGCTGCTTCTTGAAACTCCTTCACATATTGGGTTACGGGGGCCCATCCTAGCTCTCCACCATTTGCGCCTGATCCTGTATCAGTTGAAATCGACTTCGCTAGGTCCGAAAATGACTCGCCATTCTCGATCGCGGACAGAATGTCTTGTGCTTCTTCCTCAGTTGCAACCAAGATGTGTCGAACATTCACGAACATACCCGTTTTAGTAATGTCCGCTGCTACATTGCTGGTTAGCGCATCCTGAAGTGCTCGTAACTCAAAATATGCATTGATATCCCCGTCGCTCATCCCGGTATTTTTACGGACATCGCGGAAGAACGTGTCACGGTCTGTCTGAAATGCCTTTTGTGCTTCGTCCGCAGTTTTTGTTGGTTCTGGCGGTAGTGTCGCTATCGGCGTTGAACTTGGCGTTGCTGTTATCTCCGGCACGGGTGTAAGGGTAGCCGTAGGCGATGGTGTAGGTGAAACATAGGGAGTGGGTGTCACCGTCGGTTCGACAGTGGCAGTGACCTCGGCAGTGGCTTCACTACTTATGTCTTGCACAGGTGTAAATTGGAAGAAATCTTCCACCTTCTTATCAATTTCAGCTTGCGTGACAGTGATGCCTTTTTCCTTAGCCGCATTGCGGATAAGTTGTTCGTCTACTAAAGTATTGACAACGTTTAAGCCCATTTGGTCAGGAACTTGCAGTTCGCGAATCCATGTCGCATATGGCTCTTGGCTTTGTAGCTGCTGTCCAATCTGTTCTTGAGTATAGCCAAAACTTGAATACGTATTGATCAAATTGGTCAACTGTTGGTTACGTAAATATCGCTCCAACCGGACACGTTTTTGGAACTGCGAAATGGAAATATTCTGTCCATCTACGCTCGCAACAACCTGATTTGGGATTACAAACGCGTCAATTATGACTGTAATTGCTAGTACGAGAATCACCAGTCCAACTGCTATCAGTGTGCCACGAATAATCCAACGTTGGATTTGTTGTTCGCGCTCCGCATGTGAATGATATTCACGTTGTATCTGTGGAGGTTTTTTCCCGGGCTCCGTTGATTCGGCTTTTGGCGCGTTCTTCGTTCCTTTTGGAAGCGCGGTGGTTTGGCTTCTCTTGGACATAAAATTCTCGAACTCCTACTTCATATTATGGAAAAAGGGCATAGTAACTGGCGACCATGCCCTATTGCTAAATCTAACTTCTCAAAATCCCGGATGGGACGTTCGCCCGAAACTCAGTCGCCAGAAATAATGAAAGGTAGCAGTGCCAAATGCCGTGCGCGTTTGATTTCACGCGCTAATTCACGTTGGCAGCGGGCGCAATTGCCGGTCTGGCGGCGGGGTCTAATCTTACCGGTTTCACCGATATAGCGCCGCAGCACATCAATATCCTTGTAATCGAAACACTTGCCTTCAGGACAATATTGAACATGGCGTCCCCGGCCAGGTCTCTGCCGCCGAAATCCTCCACGTCCACCTTCGTCCCGATCACCACTTTCTACAATATCATCGAGGTCATCACCCCGGTCACGTTCACGGTATTCTCGCTCACTCATTGGTATCTCCTGAAATCATCAAAATGCGTAATCGCCATTGTCTGGTTCGTCTTCACTAAAATGCCTGTCGTCATCTTCTGAAGAAAACTCACGACGGCGGTCGCCCAATAAAATCATTTCGTTGGCGACTAGTTCGGTGCGGAAGTGCTTTTTTCCGCTCTCATCTTCCCAACCACGTGTCTGCAATCGGCCTTCAACGTAAACCTGTTGACTTTTGCTCAGGTGAGTTTTGCATATTTCCGCCAGATTGCCCCACGCTACTACATTGAACCATTCGGTTTCTTCACGCCGTTCCCCATCGGTAGATGTCCATGTTCGGCTAGTTGCTACACTGAAACTGGTTACAGGACGACCACTGGGCGTATACCGCATTTCTGGATCACGCCCCAAATGACCTATAATCATGACCTTATTTAATCCTCGTCCCATTCTTATTCGCGCTCCGAAGACTTTCCAATGGAATAGCGTGTGTAGATGCGACTACACTCCTGGTCGAATCAATAGATAGCGAAGAACAGTAGGGGAAAGTTTTAGGTTGCGTTCAAGTTCTGGAAGATTCATGGGGTCGATTTCTGCATTCATGAGAACGTAGTATCCGTCACGTTGCCTGTCGATTTCATAGGCTAGCTTCCGGCGTCCCCAACGGTCAATCTTCGTCACCTGTCCAAGATTGTCGGCCTCAACCCAACCCTGCACTTGCGTGACAGTATTGTTGATGACCTCTTCACTAGGGTCAATTCTAACAATGAACGTAAGCTCGTATGTATGTCGCATAGGGATTAAGAGTACTCCTTTCCCTGGGATTGCCCCACATCAGGCCGAGCGCACTGTGCGAAGCGGAAAGATTGCTAACATGTTGTTAGCCTTAATAGCCCGAAAATAGTAATTGATTCAGTCCATTTTAGCAACGGTTGATTTGTGTTGCTCTTGGATTAAGCGCGAACTTGTAATTGCCAGTGCGATGAGGAGCCAGAACGAGGTAATGGAAGATTGAAAATCGAGCCTGAAAAAATAGAGATCGGCAGTCGCATTGATTAATGCTGCCACCAGTGCAGCGTGATAACCTAAGTGAATGGCCTCGAATTCTACGTCATCGCTTGGAAGACGATGTACTCGCCACCCATATGTCAATATCCCGACAATCATTAATAGGAACAAACCTAACCCGACAAGGCCAATCTGATTCGCCATGATGAGATACAGACTAGCTGCGTTACTATAAACATCTATGTCTGGCGTTCCGGTAAACCCGATGCCTGTGATTGGATAACGACTGATGAGTTCTAGCGAGTCCCCATATTCCCCTAGGCGCATCTGTGTTGCAAGATCCGTACCGGAAAATGCTTGGCTAAAGCGTTCAATGTAACTGCGTGTCTGCGGTAACGCCAATAACAATATGCCCCCGACTGCTACGAGCACCAAATATTTGCGATATCCCGGAAAGAGGCCTATGAAACACAAGCTGACTGCGAATGCCAACATGGATGCCCGTGAGAATGTAAGTAAAAGTGCAGTTGCTACCAGCCCCAGAGTGGCTAACGAAAGCCAGCGGTAACGCATGATCGGCCTACGGGCAAATACTTGCGGAGCAAAAATAGTGGCGGAGATCGCTAAAATCCCCCCAAGTGCATTTGGGTCTACCCATGTGCCAATGGCGCGTTCCGCATTTGCCGGATTATCTTCGATGTATCGGATGACTCCGCCGTCTGGATAACCAATTCGTGCCAGCCTTATCAGAAGTTGTTCAGTAGTTGTGTCGGGTATCACATACAATATGATTGCGATAAGTGCCTGCGCGCCAATGGCAATCATGACGACAATGACTAATCGTCTGAGTGCTTCTGGGTCACGTAATAAATCCACCAAAATGAATACAAGGCTAATCGCTAAGAGCGTTTCTGCAAATTGCCGCAGTATGGCAGATGTTGGCGGGGCGTAGCGTAATCCTAGGGCGAACGCCAGCAGCAACCAGAATGCATATAGAGCCACCAAGATGTGTACTGGGGCCAACCGAAACCCCTGCCGACGACCTGTCATCCATTGCATTAGATACACAAGCACAAATGCGCCTAGTGCGAGGTCGAGCAAGGTTGGGGTGACTGCAATCTTGAACGGTAATGTTCCAAATGGAAGCAGAGCCGCGGTGAAAATAACGCCATATAATGCTACTGACACATTTGATAGCAGATACAACCCTGCCAACACACCTAACACCGCGCCAAGAATCCCTACAGGGCCAATTAGAGCTATGCCCAACCCTATCATCCCGGCCGTCAGCCCAATCACAACGCCAACAAAAATGCTATAGAGGGCAGGGGACACTTCCCTTTGAAATAGGGATACTGATTTACGCAAGTGCATTATTTCTCCTGCGGATCATGACAAGCCCTCCACCGACCACCACTGTTGCCCATGCTAAAACACTGATCATCAAACCCACCTTGTAACTGGCTGGGTCATAAACTAACCGCACGGTATGGTCACCAGCTGTTAACGGGATCGCCATTAATGCGCCGTAAGCGCGCAAGATCGGTACAGGTTGTCCGTCGATCAGCGCATTCCACCCGGGATAATCCGGTAGTGCTATAGAAAGGACAGCGCTATTGCTAGTATGGGTGTTAATCGTGATGAATTCTGGTTCAAAAGTGGTTACGCTTGCACTGTCGTCCTCGTCCCGTTGCCCTGGCACAGCGTCAAAATCTAGTGCCTTAACAATAATGGTATTTCTGAGGTTGATATTCGGGTCTGTCGTCAGTTGAAGCGCAGTTGCATCATCCTCCGCCACTCGCACATCGTATATTAGTTGCGCGAATGGTCGTGGATTGCTCAACTGGTGCAAATTCACCTTTCCATAACGGTCTTCTCCGCTGCCTATTATTTTACTTGCTACAGGCATTTGCTCCCAGTCGGTGTACACATAGCGTACTGCAAACAGTTCCCATGCCCGTGGATTAATCAAGTCTGCATTAATGAGCGTATTTGGTCCCTCAAGGAACAGTGGGCTGATTCCCCGCATATCCATCACGTTGTAGAAACTACCATAATTGTCGCCGAGTACCCGATAACCATCTACGCGGAAGGGATTATCAGTATCAGCCAGCACGTCTTTTACGAGCGTCGGCGGACTCACACTGACCTGTTCTTGTGGTGGTAGTGAGTCGTAGTTGGTGTCTTTGTCCATGCTAACCGTGAACAGTTCAAGCACGAGTAATCCACCCACTAGCCACATGCGACTTAAATGTTGTGGTTTCTTGATTAACCAACCTACTAAGACAAGGGAAAGACTTGCAGATATAAAACTAAAGGCTGATTGTTGGATATATGAGTTGTAGGCGTCATGGTTTCCCATCCACAACAAGAGTATCCCGCCAAAAAAAATGCCGCAGAGAATTGCTAATCCTAGTAATGCGCGACGGAGTTGCTCCGTTGCTTTATAGTCTTGCAGCCTATCCCATGAAATAATGTGTGAAGCTCCCATGCCACCCAGTATGGACAAACCAAACGATACTAGATATGCTGCTCTCTCTTGCCCTCTAAAGAACCGCAGTCCTGGCAGTGGATTGTACAACAGGGAATAGATGGGGCTGTTATCGCCAAAGCTCAGTCCCAGTGCCGCTAGCACTACAATTCCCCAGAAAATACCCCCCGGCAGTCGTCGCCACACTGCTATCAACGCTAGGGTTAATCCCAATAGGCCAACATATAAAGGCGACCACTGGCTAACCGTGCCGGGGAAAATGAATTGCACCATGTCTTGAAAAGGAAAACCATTTCCTTTAGCATCAAAGCTCAGCCCAGTTCGCGCGGTATGCAGTAAATACTCGAATCCCGGCAGCAGTTGCACTGCAGCCAATCCACCACCCAGAAGGCCAAAGGCGATAATGCTCCTTACAACGACTGTCCAGCGATACCGTCGAATATAGCCCCTGTACACTACATATGCTGCAAGCAAATATGTGAGGAACCATGTCGTTTGTGGATGGCCCGCCATCCACGACAGTCCATAGGCTAAAGCTGTCAGCAGCAGCCATCTCCACTTGATATGTTCGTCTCGTGTCGCCTCATGAATACCCAGCACTGCCAGCGGCAGCCAAATTGCCGCTTCTAATAATGCCAGTTGCAACGGTGGATAGGACTGCAAAAAACCGCCATAACTGGCAATCACCGCCGCCACAAATGCGCCAAAAACACTCCCAGCTTGCCCCAATGTAATGCGCCGTACCAGTATATACATGAATAGCGAACAGGCCAGAACGTGGAACGTCATTTCGAGTTCTAGTGCGTGGTAGCTAAATCCGTTTCCCAATCCACAAAGAAACAATGTAACTAATCTTGGCGGATAAAATACTGCTGCCTGCGTGTCACCAATAAATGGCAGGCCGCCATTGTTATATGGATTCCACAATGGTACTTCACGTGCTGCAAATCGTTCGTACTGGTAGGCCGCGAACGCTACGAATTGCCCTGAGAAATCACCCTTCTTGAGAGATCTTTGGTCGGCTTCAATAGGCGTGAACAACCGCCAGAAAAATAGCAGCCACAACACCACTAAAACAGTTAGCGCCAATGTGTCGGGCGTAATCAGACGTCGTAACCGCATGTTTAGCTTCCCACGGGCACAATTCGCACCCGCGTCAAATTCATAAAATCGTTAGCCATGCCACCATCGTCCGTCACAATCCGAAGCCTCTGGAATGAGCCGTTTTCGGCCTGCCAATACCACCCAATTTCCGTGTCATAGATGCCAGGTGGCGCGTTCGGGTCAACCGTCAGTGTATGTACATCCTTGATGATTGTACCCGGCTCCCATGTGGTTGTTGGTGCTTGCCAATTGTCAGGCATCCCGTCCGACGCCGCATATTTGGTCAAGGTTGTCGTATCCAGAATGTTGGCAAAAATCTTGTAACCCTTGTCCAGTTTTTGCATGCCTCGCCAATACAGCGTCAGCTCAACCGTATCGCCCACTGCTGGGCTAAGGTCAGTCAGTTCATAACCTACCAATTCAATCTGGTTGTCAAAATTAATGCGAATAGGATTCGGTACTCCTAAATTTTCTGGGTCGAGTCGCGGCTCAAGCTGAATGCTCCCAATAGTATATGTTTCGCTTCCGTCGCCTAACCTCATGCGCTCACCTGTTTTGAGGTCGTACAAACCTACCACGATATCTAATTTGGCAGGCGCGTATGCTGCGGGTGGAATCCAAATATCAACAGTGTTTCTCCAAGAATCGCCAGTCTTCAAATCTGATGTCGCCAGCTTCCCATTTCCCGGATAGATATCCCGCTGTCCTACGATGACATCGTCCTTGGTCACAAGATGAGCGAAAATGCTCCAATCACTCGCGATGGATTTATCGATGAGTAGTCCAAGATCAATACGAATATAGTCTTCTGGATGAGCCATTTCGTCTGGAAACGGGTCGCTCCCTAGCTCGATTGTTCCTGAATTATTTGGGACACCGAATGCCACCGGATTATTGAGAGAAGCTTTTTTGAATTCCGGGAGTTTGTAGGCAGGATCAATAGTAAACGGTGGTGTAACCAGTGCGACAAATCCGAAATAGCTTGCCATCCCTAAGAGGGGCCAGTTCTTAACCCGGTCCCCCATCCACCATGTCACCCCCACCACTATCCACATCGAAATGGCCGAGAGCGCCCCAAACACTAACCTTCCTTGTGAAGCTGGGGTTTCCGCCGTCCAACGCAAGAAAGATACAAATGTTACTAGTGGCCATAGGAAGGTGATCGCCACTGGTAGCCACTTCTTTAATGTCCATTTTCGGCGAACCAGCGTGTAGGGGATGAAGACCGCACCGCCTGCCAATCCAATTCCACCGATCACATTGAAAATCAGGTAGACAGTATCCGGTAATGGTACATTCACCCCGCCAAAAAAACCCCAGTACGCTTGTGTGAAGCTGTGTCGTTCGCTCCACAATTGCGCTGCGTTTGCTGGGATGGCCCGTCGTCCTACCATTTCCAAAAAGCGGTTGATGCCAGTTGGATCGCCATAAAGCTGCCAATTGTGCCAGTACCACCAACCCGCAATCAGTACACATAAGCTGCCGATAATCAAGCTGCCAATCACGATGGGTCGCCAATTCCTAAGACGCCAACTCATGATTATCAGTGCCAATCCGATCATCGGAACAAAAAACACAAGATTGAGTTTTGCCAGCAAACCCATGCCCAAAGCCACACCGATAACGGAATAGGATCGCCAACCGGGCGCGGAATCACGTTTTATTAATCGTACGGTTAATAGTGTTAACAAATTGCCTAGCAGGTTGGACAGGTTATCATTATTCACCGATCCGCTTATAAAAAGAAACATCGGCAAAAAGCCATTCAGCGCCGCTGCCCCCAGTGCATATGATGGGTATTCGGAGAATATTTCGCGGGTGAGTTGATAAGTGACCATCACAGTGCCCAGCCCCAAAAAAACCGAAAAGAACCGAATGATATGGATTGCCAGCGTAGTTCCATGCCATGGGAAGGCCTCAGCCTCTGTTCGGTGTACCACCATATTGGCATTGCCATCGGGTCTAACCACACCAATATCTGCGTGGAAATTAATCCGGCGCACATACTCCATGTCCGATGTATCAATCCCCGCCGTTAGCACTGCGGCCAACATATAATAAAGCGGTGGTTGGCTGCCTTCCTGACGCCACGCTCCCGGATTTACTGGATCTTGCGGCGGTAACTGTAGCCCATTGTCCGCTAGATATTTCACCATCGGATAATGCCACACCTCATCCGACGCCTCGAAAATTGGGGTGATGACACTGTAGGCACAACCCAACAGGACATAGGCAATAAGAATGGCGTAGAGACTGCGTCTATGCGAATGGGTCACGTCTTTGCCCTATACACGGAATCAAAAAAGTTAATTGTCTTCTCTGCAATGCTCTTCCAATCAAAGTGTTTGGCTAAAGCCGTTGCCCCTCTCTGTAAAGTTTGACGCAGGTCATCGGAATCATATATTTCATGCAAAGCATCTACCAGTTCCAATGAGGCATTAGCGGGCACTAGAAGCATGTTTTCTCCGTGAATGAATTCTGGGATTTCGACAGTCGGTGTTGTGGATACAATCGCGCAACCATATTGAACGGCTGCCATCAAACTCCCACGTCTAAACGATGCCCCGTCGTTGAAGGGCAGAGCGACCACGTCACTGGCGGTCAGATAGGCTGCCACCTCTGCTTCTTCATGCAGATATCCCGTCCAATGAACCACTCGATCAAGTTTCTGTTGGAGGATGCGCTCCTTTAATGTGTTCACATACTCAATATTTGTCGGGTCGCTATTCCCCGCACTTCCGCCGATGATGACCAGGCGCGCTGGGACACCTTGCGCGCACAAAATCCCCAGACTTTCTAACAAGGTATCCAGACCTTTGCTTCGGTTTATGAGACCAAAATATGCAATCAGTATGTCGCCGTCCTCTGCTCCCGCCCGTTTCCGCCATGTTGCAGCTTCGTAATAGGGAGCTAGAGGGCGCAATATATTGCTTCCGATTGGTATCAAACACTTTTTGAGATTTCCGGTAAGTTGCTTATCATCTTCGTGATTAGTAACAATTACACCGGCCGAAGCTTGCGCTAAATGCCGCACAATCCATTTTCGCATCAACCCAGCTTTTGGGAATAAATACGGGAAGCGTAAGTCGTGAAACGTTGTGACAACCGGCACCCCAAGCACATGTGGCAGGAAGTGTATCCATGGTGACATGCCATACGCCGCCGTTTGAAACTGAATATTGACGATATCAATCTCGTTGGTCTTTGTCCATTCTCGTACTGCTAATAGACTGCCCAAGTTCCATGTGCGTACTGTGTGGACCACTGGAATGTCGGGATTAACGCTTTGCGCTTTAATACAGCTAAATATCAGCACTTTTTGCCCGAGACGAGAGAGTTCTTCTGCCAGTATGCGGGTGTAGGCCCCGACGCCTCCTTCCATAGGTGGATATTCGCCCGTAACAATCCCAATTCGCATTAATTGACCTTCAATCCGGAACGTACTACTTCCCAATAAGTCTGAATTCGTTCTTGACGCATCTCCCGTTTGTGACCGAACAGCCCCTTAAGTCCCTCAAGTGCGATTTGCGTGGCATAGCTCGATATTAGAAATATCCGTAGGGCCTGAGCAGTGAATATCCCGTGATACTTGCGGAAATACCGTAATTTGCTCTGTTGGAAGTGAATGTGCTTCCGTGCTGTTACTTGCTCGCTGCTCTTACCACCGTGATGGGTAACGTCGGCTTGTCCAAAATAGACAACGCGCCAGCCCGCGTCTTTTGCGCGCTTGCACCAGTCCATCTCTTCTGAATACATGACGTAGCCTTCATCTAGTCCACCGATTTCCTCATATACACTGCGCCGCGCCATTAGAGCCGAACCCTGCACCCAGTCTACATCCACCACTGCGTCATCCGGGGCATCATTTACGTAATAGCGATCCAATACACTTCTGGGTGCATATGGTTGCACCCAGGTGCTTTCATATAATCCTACTGCCAGTGTCGGAAAGCGTCGTCTACTGGATTGAGTGCTTCCATCGCTGTTGAGCGTGTGGGGTCCTATTATGCCTACCGTTGGGTTTAATTCCAGATAATCGAGCATCTTTTCGAGTGAATTATCCGGAATTTCGGTGTCCGGGTTGAGCAGGAAAACATGGCGACCTACAGATGCTTTAAGACCAATATTGTTGCAGCGTGTGAACCCTAAGTTATCGGTTTGTGTGAGCAATTTTATATCGGGGAAGTTTTCTCGTACCATTTGAACACTATCGTCGCTGCTGGCAGAATCGACTACGATGATTTCTAGCTTGTATTTCATGGGTAGTGCGCGCTGGATACTGGCGAGGCAGACGCGCAGCAAATCTGCTACATTCCAATTCACAATGATGACCGACAAATCAACCAATTCGCACAATCCCTTGGCTTCAAATGTGTGGATTATAGCAGAATTTACGCGATCACTACCTGCCGATTACACTTCGATAACACTTTGTTCGCATGATGAAGCTAAACCAAAGATTGATTCCACAGGAGTGCAATATGAAGAAGATAGTGAGACTGCTATTCGTTGTAATTGCGTTGATGTTGATCACGGTCACCGTCGTAGGAGCGCAGGATACGCCCCCAGTTGGGGGAGAACAGCCGAAAATGCAACAAAACCGCCCGATCCGTGAACTCGTCCAACTAATCGCGCAGTCAACTGGGCTCACCCCGCGTGAGGTCGCACAGCAGGTTCGGGATGGCAGCACATTGGCTGACCTCATCACGACCAATGGCGGCGATGTACAGACAGTAATCGGTCAGGCTGTAGCCTCCATTACAGAGCGCATCAATCAGTCAGTTGCCGACGGAAAATTGACACAAGAACGCGCTGATCAATTGTTAACACAACTAACTGAACGGGTAACACAGGCAATCAATGGCGAACTACGTCCGCGACAAGCCAACGTTGCTCGCCCCGTTTTAGATGTCCTACGGTTAGCATCTGACCAAACAGGCCTGACAGTGCGTGAAATCATTCGTGATCTACATTCGGGCAAGTCGTTAGCAGATATTTTGACTGAACACAGTGTCCAGCCAGAGACATTTATCTCCAGCGTACTCTCAGAACTTGACCAACGTCTCGATCAGGCTGTAACCAACGGTCGCCTCACACGGGAAGAGGCTGACCAGCGCCACAGTCAATTTGAAGAACGCTTACGTGAGCGGATTAATCAGGTTGGCGGGGTGCGTCCCCAACCGGAGCAAACTATCTAACTGAATGAAATAGCAGTGGTTTAAGTTACGCTAAAGAAGGTGGGAGTTTTCCCGCCTTTTTATTTAGCTAGGTAGTCTAAATAGCCGTTTAGCATTCTCCGTCGTCGCTGCTCCAACTTCCGCTGGGCTAAGCTGGCGCAACGAAGCCAATCTTTCCACAATCAGCGGGATGTAAGCTGGTTCGTTGCGCTTTCCCCGATATGGAACGGGGGTCAAAAATGGGCCGTCCGTTTCAACCAACAACCGCTCCAACGGGACTGATGCCGCGATACGTCGCACTTGGTCAGCATTTTTATATGTAATTGGCCCCGTGAACCCCAAGTAAAACCCGGCTGCCAGTGCCCGTTCCGCGATTTCTTGCGGAGCGGAAAATGAGTGCATCACGCCGGGGCGGTTTTTCAACGCAGACGGCAAATCACTAGCCCACGTTTCGAGAATGGCGATCACATCCTCGCTTGCATCACGATTGTGGATGATGACTGGCAGTTGAAGCAACTTTGCCAATTCGAGTTGCGCCTCTAGTGCCCTTCGCTGGGTTTCCTTTGGGCTTTCACGCCAGTAATAATCCAGACCGATTTCACCAATTGCAACAACCTTTGGGTGTCGCGCAAATGTCTGTATTTCAGTAATCATCTGACCATCAAAATTAACGCTGCTGTTGGGATGGATGCCCACAGCCGCGAACACACCATTATACCGATCTGCAATGTCTAGAATAGATTGACAATTCTGCAAATCGACAGCGGGAATGATGATCCTTTGGACGTCAGCCTCCGATGCCCGTTGAATGACAATCTCCAGATCGTCAGCAAAACTGTCAAAGTTGAGATGACAGTGCGTATCAACCAGCATCACAGCTTGTACTCAGCCTTCAACAGCTTAAGGTCAGCCTCCACCATCATTTGTATCAGTTGCTCAAAGCTAACTTGCGGTTCCCAGCCCAATCGCTGACCGGCCTTGGAGGGGTCCCCCACCAGAAGATCAACTTCAGCCGGACGCATAAAGCGCTCATCTTGAACCGTGTATTGTTTCCAGTCCAGATCAACAGTTTCGAATGCTACCTTGAGTAGTTTTTCAACAGAATGTGTTTGTCCTGTCGCAATGACATAATCGTCAGGTTGGTCTTGTTGCAGCATAAGCCACATAGCCTGAACGTAGTCACCAGCGAATCCCCAATCACGTTGAGCATCAAGGTTGCCGATACGTAGCTCTTTCGCCAATCCCAGTTTGATCTTTGCTGCATGATATGTGACTTTCCGTGTAACAAATTCTATTCCGCGTCTCGGAGACTCGTGATTGAACAGCATTCCGCTGCTCGCATGCAAGTCATAACTCTCGCGGTAGTTGACCGTTATCCAATGTCCATATACTTTCGCCACGCCGTAAGGACTGCGCGGATAAAACGGCGTAGTCTCTTTTTGTGGTACTTCTTGAACCTTTCCAAACATTTCACTGCTGGATGCTTGGTAGAATCGGATTGAAGGATCGATTGTTCTGATAGAGTCAAGCATCCGCGTAACGCCCAGCCCCGTGACATCACCGGTAAACACCGGTTGTGCCCACGATGTTTGCACAAAACTTTGCGCCGCTAAATTATAGATTTCCTGCGGCCTAATTTCGCTCAGGGCGTGTGTCAGGCTCGTTTGGTCGGTCATATCACCAGAAACGAGGTTGATTTCGTCCTGTATATGGCGAATTCGTTCGTAATTGACGGTGCTACTACGCCGAACCAGTCCAAAAACTTCGTAACCTTTTTGCAGTAGAAATTCCGCTAGATACGATCCGTCTTGCCCTGTAATTCCGGTAATCAGGGCGCGTTTTTTCGACATGTATGCTCCAACTCTTCTTTCGGTTACTTTGTACGTTGACGCCAGTCGTTCAACACATCCAGTAACGAGGTTTCAAATGATATTTGTGGTTTCCAACCTGTAAGTTCGTTTAAGCGGGTCGCGTCACCACGCACGACTGGCACATCAATGGGCATCATTCTGGCTGCTTCTTGATGCACTTTTATTTTGCTTGAACTGTATCCCAATAGGATTTCAAGCAGATTGTGAATACTATAGGCTTGACCTGAAGCAACATTGAACACACTGCCTGCCATCCCATTTTCCATGATGAGGCGGTATGCACGAACGACGTCCCGCACATCCGTGAAATCACGTTCAGCCGAGAGATTCCCAACCTCTATGATTGGTTCTTGAAAGCCAGCTTCAATACGTGCGATTTGTTTGGCAAAGTCCGTTGCTACAAATCCTTCACTCTGCCCGGGGCCGATATGGTTAAACGGACGTACTCGTACTGTCGGCAAGTGATGGCTCATATAGTATTGCAGCGCCAGCATATCCTGTGCCACCTTGCTTACGCCGTACGGATTTGTCGGACATAGCGCTGAATCTTCGCGGACTGGCAGTTGGTCAGCCTTCACGGGGCCATAAATCTCCGCCGAAGTAACCACTAAAACCTTAGGCCTTGCCTTTAGTCTCAAACAGGCTAGAAAAATGTTGAGCTGCGCTCGGATGTTGTTCTCAAGAGTTTCCCACGGAATTTCAAACGAGCGTCGTGGCGATGACATAGCGGCCAAATGGTAGACCTGATCCGGTTGGATTCGGTCAACGATTTCCGCAACTGCAACGGTATCCTTGAGGTCAACAATGTGCTTGATTACGCGTGTGTCACCGAAGTGCGCTTCATTAGCAATCACTGTCCCGTGGATTTCACATCCTACTTGTTGTTCGCTCAGATGGCTTAACAGATGCCGTCCGACAAATCCACTGACACCTGTAATCAAAATCCGCACAATTGACCTCATTTAACAGTTGTTGCCATCCGGCAGCATTATAGCCGATACATTAACATGTGCTAGGCCGGACGAGGATACTCGATTGTAAACGCTTGATAGCTGCCGTCCGTACGCGGGAACGCGATTACGTCGGTATGAACGCCCGCACCTAGAGAGTAAGATGGCAATACAACCACGATTTCGTTGCGTGTGCTGTTAATAACATCTAGATCAAACATACCAACAGGCATAAGCACGCTGTTCGAACCGCTACCTGCACTAATTTCAGTCACTAGTTTCTGCACTCCGTAGGGTAGGGTGAATGGCCCACTATCCACTTCTTCGGTTGCATTTATGGCATCGTTTGTTACATTTTGCGGTACGGGGCCGGGTTCTATAAACGCAAGATCGAAACGGGTCTGGTCATCTCCACTAACGTTTATGAGGCGTAGATGCGGTGAAGATCCGTCAAAAATGAGCAACTCATCCGAAACCACCGCCAATTGTGTTGAATTATTTGCATCGAAATAGGCAATAATAGTGTGGCGGCTTCCGGCTTCAAATTCGCTCTCTAGTTCCGCTAGGCTCTGGTTGCCACCTGCGCTGCGTATGTCCAAAACAGCGTTGTGATCAGTTATCGCAGCCAAGTTACTGCCGGTTCCATAGCCAATTCCACCTATTACGACTTTCCCATTACTTGCGAGATCGAAACTTGCACCTTCAACAGCATTAACAAATCTTATTTCCGGCGGATTTCCTGTGGTTATTCCATCAGGCGCTCCATCCCCCGAAAGGCTCACATCTGTATCAATAGTTTCGCTCAGGATAATGGGTTGATTATCCACTCGTCCCGTTATGAGGTACAAGTAACTCACCCCTGCCTCTAGTTCCACATTTTCCGCAATTTCAACCGTTGATGGGGGACTTAGGTCATCTTTTATGCCGGCCATTGCAAAGCTGTAACGACCAGCCGATATATTGAGTACGGTAGGTTGTTGTCCAAATAGTAAACTTTGCTCACCGCCAAGTGAACCGGCTGTTGTATTGACAACCACTGTTTTGACGTCAGGCAGTGTATTTAGGAGAGCAAGACGGGCTGAATCCGCAGCTATTGGTGACATATCTTCGGGGTATACAATCAAGCTCAAATTATCTTGTTTGCCCAGTAATATGAGTGCGAGTTGCATACTGTTGTCTAGCAGTACAACTTGATTAAGTAGCGGTTCAACCGTGCTACGATCAGCCCCCGCAGAGTAAATCAACACGCTGTATGACCCTCCGGCGAAAGCCTGCCGTTCGGTCGGTCGTCCCAATCCCGCATTGGCATTTAGCAACGTCTCACCTAGATACACATCAATTGCGGGTATATCTCTCGTTGCATTGATAGCACGTATTTCCACCCGGTTTGGCGCTGTCGAATGGAAACTGATGATAGCTGGCTGGGCGGCTGTTCCTACTGCAACCAACGTATAGTTCTCATGTTCTCGTAGTGCCTCATTCAACGCAATAGTTGTATCACCTGTGCGGTAGGCAATCTCGGATTCACTGGATGTATCGAGAATGGATGTCTTAACCAAATCGCCTACGTTTAGTGCCACCGTAAGATCGGTTTCACCACTAATCAATGTGGCCTTACTACCATCTCCCATCGCATTAATCGCGGTAATGATCGCTTCGCCGCTATTCAACGGCACTACTGTCTCAGGTAGAGTTACAAATCCGAGCTGGCCGTCCTGCTTCACTAGTAAAATGTTTTCCGTGTCGCCGCCATTTATGTTGAGTGATGTTTCGAACAGGGCAGGGTCGCTTTGCCGTGATCCACTCGGAAGTATTTTGACTTCATATTCGCCCGAATCTATCTGTGTCGACTCTGTGTACTGTGTGTAGGCCAAATTGGTGGCAATGGTTGAGAAATCAAGATAGACATTCACCGCACCGAGGTCTGGTACAGTATTGATAAAGCGCACATATGCTGGTTCGCTTTGAGTCAATGTCTCTACCGTTATCGGCGTTGGAGCGGGGGTTGTAGTTGGAATTGGTGTCGAAGTAGGTGCAGGTGTAGCGCTTGGTTCAATCTGCGCCTGCCCACAGGCCGTGAGTAGGATTATTGTCAATAGTACAAATAGTAGGCGGTTGATATAGCGCATGTCCGCTCCTTTAATGTGGGACTTACACAAATCATCAAGTCGTAGTAAAGGCTACAGGAAATGTTAAGAAGTCCAGCGTAAACAGAATCCTACCCGATTCTACTGCCTGTTAGCCTATATGGAAAACAAAGAAAAAGTCCTGCCGAGGTTTTACCCGGCAGGACTTCAAAACGGTAACTGCACTTTGCGTTGTTATCGCAGCTGAACAGCTCCTGCCGGCAGCCAACCACGTGTCCCGTCTGGTAGTTCAATGTAGCTAAACTTGCCATCTGTAAACAGTAGCATCGCTTCTTGTCCTGCCGTCAAAATCGGTAGTCCCTGATTATCACCACCCGGTGATCCAGTCATGGCAACGACGGCATCCGTGACCTTCACAGGTTGATTCAAAAATTCCTGTTCAGGTGTCGCTGTCGGTGAACTTACCGAAACCCCGGTTGAATCAAAAGCTTCGCCTGTAATCGAGATTTCTGTAATAGTGGCTGCCTTACCGTTAAATGTAACCCGCACAAATGTAGCTGTGTCAGTCTTGGCGGCAATCCAACCATCTACCCCTTCAAATGTGACATTGAGCCATTTCTCGTCTGCTGTCCGTGCCGACACAATTACTTCCGTGCCACTTGGAATTTGCGCTAGAACTTCTGAGTCTGCATCAGGATTACGGCGCAGATTTAGGTTCGAACCAGTATCCAATATGACTTGGGCAACATACGCATTCTTGGTTGGGTTGGCCGTAGGAATGCCTGCCGCTGCCACGCCCGCACTTACATCGCCGCGTGTGTCATCCGGAGTGATCACAAGTAGATCACGGGTTTCAATTTCCTCTAACGAGAGTCGGCGGTCATTGTACGAATATTGAACGTATAAGCTGTTTACCCATCCTGTTACCGAACCGCCTTCTGGAGGTGAAAAACGAACGAACACCCACTCACGGTCTTCTTTGATACCGAGGAATTCCATAACTGCACCGTTCGGGACGCGCGCTAGGACCTCGCCTTGTACATCAGCCGTACGGCGTATGTTAAGGCTTACACCTGCATCCAGATTGAACACGGTTGCTGCTACACGATTAGCGGGCACTGGTGGTGGCGTAACTGCGCTGTTGTTTACGTCTCCCGGCAAATTCGTGGGTACAGTAGGTAAGCTGGACAATTTGAGCTTCTCACCACGTGGATTTCGCACATCCAGATATAGTGCATTAGCCCACGCAGTAATCGTGCCACCGTCGGGTGTCGTATAGGTTACGTTCAACCATGTATCCTCTGGTGCCAGATCTGCTTTGGGATCGGTCAACAACGTCGCCGGGTCTACAAATTCATATCCTTCGGGAGCATTTGGTGTAGCGCTGAATGGAATATCAGCTATTCCGCCCTCACGTCCATTGATAGTCAAAATAGTTCCGGGCGGTACTGTACCCAGAGAAAGTGCATCGCTATTTGGATATTGGCGCAGTTGCAGGTTTGCGTTGGCATTCAGATTGAAAACGCGCCCTGTTGGACCCGCAGGTGTTGCGGGAGCAGGTGGCGGTTGAGTAGGTTCAGCAACAACTGCTGTTGGTTCAATTACTGGAGCAGTTGTCGGTACGGCTGTCGGTGGAGGGGCGAGGGTGGGTGGTACTGCGGTGGGTTCAACCGCCACGACGCTCACTGCACCCGGAGCACTGGCAACACCTTGCGCCAAACTCGTTGGCGCACCGATCAACTTCACCGTGCCATTGTCATCTACTGCTAGTAGGTTGTAGTAAACACCGCCGTAGAAATCTTGCGCTCCGATTTCTGTATCTGAACCACCAGCGCTTAATGTGACGGACTCACTGCTTGGAGCAATGTTGACTGCGGTCGCAGCATTGCCATATGCCAGCCCGTTGGCGAGTACTGTCCCATCCGCCAATGTCGCAGAAAGGCTGCCTTCACCCACAATACCGTTGATGAGTGATATTCTTGCCTGTGAAGGAGAAATGCTAGAGATGTCGTCCGTAAATTCGCTGACGACTACGGCACCCGTAGTATCTAAAGCTGCAACTGTCTTCGCTTCACCTGCTGCAACTTCGAGGCTGCTAGTAATGAGGTCTGCGCTCTGACCAGCTTCGCGGACGGCAACGTCATAAGTTCCAGCCGGTACCGCAATGTGTCCTGTAGAGTCCCCAAATTTCAATGAGGGTGCAGCAAGTGTGTCATTGACATAAATGTCAACTGCTTCCGCTTGGCTCGCACCATGGATAATCCGAACGAAGCCAGCATCCCCATCCGCTTTTGTGGGATTTGCTAGCACTAATGATGCAGGATTGTCTGGCGATCCGTAAACAACCAGCATAAATGACGTTCCCGTTCCTAACGCAACGCCATCGGCTGTTAAGAGTGCCTTGTCCACCCCGTCACCTGAAGGGGCTACTGCAAAATCGTAGACAAAAGTTGGAACGTCCAGCGTACCAGCTGCCTGTCCGAATTGCAGACCGGGTATAACGGGTCTGCCATCACTCAAGAGCAAATCCACTGCCGGGCCACCGCTGATTGCGTGAATGGCCGTCAGCCTTGCTTTGCCCAGAGGCAGCGGGTTCAAGTCTTCTGGGTAGATCAAGAAGTTGGGTGCACTTGCAGAGGCCGCCACCAGCGTCAGTGCAGAGCCTTCACCAGTGCTAACACTTTGCTGCCACAGCGTATTTGTCGTGCCTGCTGGCGTCACCATGACTTGATGGTCGCCTGCCGTTACGTTAACGTAAGTTGACGCAGTAGCAAATGCCAATCCACTAACAGTCAGTTGCCCATCGGTATAGACGTCTACTGCGCCTGCACCCGGAATAACATGTACAAACCGCAGCAGAGCATTTCCGTCGGACTGAGCCAACACGCCTAGACTCGTAATGGCTAGCACGACTATCAAAATCAGGACCGCTGCGCCCCGTTGAATCAATTTGTTCATCACTAATACTCCTTTGCCTGTTCGCACATTTGAGGAGGGGGCAGCCCCTGGTCACAAGAATATGAAAGGGGCTGGGTTCTCCTAAAGTTCCGAGTTATTCCATGTCGTACGGTGTTAAGTGCCTTCTTCCCACTGGCTCAGATATTCCGCTTGTTCTGCTGTCAGAACGTCAATCTTTACACCCAGCGCTTCCAACTTGAGCCGCGCAATTTCCTTGTCTACGTCAGCAGGAATGGTATATACATTGGGAGTCATATTAGTGGCGTTCTTCACCATATATTCCGCGCCAAGTGCTTGGTTGGCAAAACTCATGTCCATAACGCTTGCGGGATGACCTTCCGCAGCGGCGAGGTTTATCAATCGTCCTTCACCAAGCAGGTAGACAGACTTGCTATTGATCTTGTATTCTTCGACAAATGGCCGCACCAATTTGGGCGCGCCATGGCTCAGCTTCTCCAGCGCCGGGATATTGATCTCAACATTGAAGTGTCCGGAGTTGGCGACCATTGCGCCATTCTTCATGCGCTCGAAATGCAGTCCATCGAGGACATTCTTATCGCCAGTCGCGGTAATGAATATGTCGCCAATTGGAGCGGCATCTATCATCGGCATGACACGGTAGCCGTCCATCACGGCTTCCAAAGCGCGTAACGGGTCGACTTCTGTAACAATAACGTTTGCGCCCATGCCCGACGCACGGCTGGCAATGCCACGGCTGCACCAGCCGTAACCAGCTACAACTACAGTTCGACCTGCCAGAAGTATATTAGTTGCACGAATGATGCCGTCCAGTGTGCTCTGGCCCGTTCCGTACCGGTTGTCAAACAAGTGCTTGGTGTCACTGTCGTTCACCGCGATAATCGGGAACTTCAGTGCGCCATCCTTAGCCATCGCGCGCAACCGGATAACACCCGTTGTTGTCTCTTCCGTGCCGCCAACAATATCTGTCAGCAGTTCTGTGCGTGTTTTGTGGATAACACTAACCAAATCCGCTCCATCATCCATTGTGATGTGCGGTTTATGGTCGAGTGCCGCCTTGATATGCTCATAATACGTTTCGTTGTTTTCGCCTTTTATGGCATAAACTGGAATTTCATAATTTGCAACCAGCGAAGCGGCGACATCATCCTGAGTTGACAAAGGATTCGAAGCACACAGAACAATGTCCGCACCGCCCAATTGCAGGGTATGCATCAAATTGGCAGTTTCGGTCGTCACATGCAGACAGGCTGAAACACGAATGCCCTTGAGCGGCTTTTCTTTCTCAAATCGCTCGCGGATAGCCCGCAGTACTGGCATTTCTTGTTCAGCCCATTCAATTCGATAACGCCCGCCTGTGGCGAGGTCAAGCTGCTTTACATCATGTTCAACGGTCATTTTCGCTCCTGAAACGTTATTTGTAAGTCAAAATCGGCACGGATTGTATCACACACTATTTGTGCTGTCGCTGTCTGAAAAGCCAACATTTTCTCCGCGCAGTTAATTAACAGGCTGTAGTAAACTGTCCAATACCCCCTCGTCGTCATAGAAGCTGCGAAAACGGGAAATGAATTCGGGCACAGTGAAAAGATGATTCTGTGTACCAATTTTTTCGATGGTATATGTAGCGCACAATGATCCAATCTGAGCTGAAAGCTGGAGCGGCCAGCCCGCAGCAATTCCCCGTAATAATCCGGCCCGGAACGCATCGCCGCCGCCTGTTGGGTCTTGTATTCCGCTCGTTGGGAACGCTTGGACTTCGGTCATTGAGCCGTTCTCATAAACCGTGCATCCATCTTTCCCCCGCGTAATGACCAGAATATCTAAACTGGCACGCAGTTCATCCATGGTCTTATCGACCTTCTTGCAGATGACCTCAGCTTCATAGGCGTTGACAATCATTGCATGCGCCCCTTGCATGTCACGGCTCAGTTCCTCACCTGTCAAGCGGGCCATTTGTTGGCTGGGATCATAAATGAACGGAATATTGCGTTCACGGCATTCTTTAGCAATATTCATCATCGCCTGCGGGTCATTCGGCGAAATCACGACCATATCGGGTTGTCCATCGTACACATCTTTAAGGCTGTAATTTTTTGAGTAGGCCATTGCCCCACTGTAAAACGATGCGATTTGGTTGTTATCGAGGTCGGTATTGCAAAAATATGAGGCGGTAAAGACACCAGGGATTTCACGTACAGTACTTGTATCCACGCCCACCCGTTCCAGCCACTCACGATAATCGCCGAAATCTCGTCCAACTGTGCCCACGAGTTTGGGACGCAGCCCCAGCAGCCCCATCGTATAAGCGATATTTGCCGCAATGCCACCCCAGTGTTTGGTCATCTCCTCTACGAGGAAGCTTAAACTAACTTGATGCAATTGTTCGCTCAGGAGATGTTCCGAAAATCGTCCCGGAAAGCGCATTAAATAATCGTAGGCAATTGAACCCGTAACCAGAATTTCCATGCTTCAGATGTCCATTCATATTTCGTAAATGTGGATGCAAACCGCGAGTATACCACACCCCTCATACCCGTTGTAGAATAAGAATTGAAGGACATTTTACTACCCATAAGGAACGGTGCCTGAGTACATTCGTCAATATGAATAACTGACAAACATGAGGGGAACAATGCCTGAAAACAATCACAATACTCAGTCGGATGATGATCTGCCAATCATCCCTCGTCATCGCCGGGATGCTGATAAAGGACGTGAGCCGCAATTACTTCCGGCACAATTCGGATCGCGCTGGGTATCAATGGCTGCTTTGGTTGAACAAATCGGAACTGCCTTTTGGGACGAATACACTGAAGATTCAGCCGCTCTTCGCGAAGCCGATACCAATGCCAAACGTCTTAAACTCCTGCTGGATACAGCTAATTATGTTTTTGCTGTCGAGTCAGTTCATTTGAACGAACAAGAAAAAGCCGCCGTTATCAGTCGCGCCTTTAGCGATCTCTTTGGTTATGGTCCGTTGGACTCATTGTTTGTAGATGACAACGTAACAACCATATCACTTGAGGGTGCGGACAAAGTCTCAGTGCGTTACGGTCACGATGACCTCACCTCGATTGGCCCAATATTTCAAAGCCCTGATCATTATCAACGCATCATAAACCGTCTGCTTCGTGATGCTGGCGCTGAAATGCGGGACGATCAACCCTACCTTGAGGTCGGTTTGACCGTAGCCCAACGACCAATATGCCTGAATCTCGTTGCCCCGCCCGTAACCATTCAGCTTAACGCCGACATACGAGTGCATCCGGTTTCGTTACCTTCCCTCGATGATTTGATTTCTGCCGATTTCATGACGGGAAAAGCAGCGGAGTTGATCACATCTCTCGCCAAATCACCGCATGGACTGCTTATCATTGGCGAACCAGAATCGGGTAAGACTACACTACTCAACATAATTGCAACCATGTTGCCCCGCCCCGATCAAGTAATTGCGGTTGAACGGGCCGGGGAGATGCGCCTGCCGGACTCCATGCGCCGTATGACCGCGTCGTGGCCCATAGGCGAAGAGCCGGGTAATTCTTTTGGCGAACAAATCACAAGCGCACTCGGTCAGTTACCCGATTGTTTATTGTTAGATGAAGTACGCGCCGATGAACCCCACACCATTGCACCTTTGCTTCAGCTCACCAATGCGCCTCGCTTAATTTGGTCATTTCGCGGAGCGATCTTTGCCAAACGCCTGCAAAATGCGCTAGGTATGTTAGCGCGTCGTGCAGAATTTGGGGGCGGTGAAGCACTTGTTCGCGCTTTATATGAGCGTCTCCCGTTCGTGATTGCTGTCAATCGAGTTGGTGGTAGGTTGCGTTTATGGAATATCGGCGAGTGGCAGTTCAAACATAGCCCCGATTATCCGACCTATGTACCGCTTATGCACATGGTTGACGGGCAGCTGACGACTACAGATGAACGGCCATTCAAATCTCTAGATTGATGCATCCGAGGTTTGGAGATCATGGACACCCTTCAGCAAATTAATCCGGTATTACAGGCATTTATCGCTACATGTTTCACGTGGGGTGTTACCGCTCTGGGGGCTGCCACTGTGTTTTTGACTGTTCAAGTCAATCGCAAAGTTCTGGATTGGATGCTCGGCTTTGCGGCTGGCGTAATGATCGCAGCGAGTTACTGGTCATTGCTGGCCCCTGCTATTGAAATGGTGCAAGGTCTCGACGTACCCGCATGGTTCCCGGCCTTAATCGGGTTTCTACTGGGTGGTGTATTTCTACGACTAATTGACCGTGTGTTGCCCCACCTTCACATTGGTGCCCCGATTGAGGAAGCAGAAGGAATTGCCACATCGTGGCAGCGTGTCATCCTGCTCATTCTGGCGATAACCCTCCATAATATCCCTGAAGGATTGGCCGTGGGAGTGGCATTTGGAGCCGCCGCAACTGGCGCTACGGGGGCTAGTTTTCCTGCAGCCATCGCTCTGGCTGTGGGCATTGGGCTTCAGAATTTTCCCGAAGGACTAGCCGTCGCAATGCCTCTGCGGCGCGAGGGAGCTTCACGCATAAAGAGTTTTTGGTACGGGCAACTTTCTGCGGTAGTCGAACCAATTGCTGGGGTTATTGGAGCTCTAGCTGTAACAATTGCTCAGCCCATTCTTCCGTATGCACTAAGTTTCGCTGCCGGGGCAATGATTTTCGTTGTAGTCGAGGAAGTGGTACCTGAATCACACTCTGGCGGCAATCCTGACTTAGCCACAATGGGAACGATGATCGGTTTTGCTGTCATGATGTTGCTTGACGTGGCTCTCGGATAAGATTCTTCCGTCACACCCGCATAACGGAAGCGGTAGTAGAATTTTCACTGCTTGCTCAGTTGATCGAATCAATGAGCGTCCACTCGTGTTCGTCGGTCTCCCAATATGGGTAGATTGCTATACCGTCAATATTGGCATAAAACGGGTTATCGGCTAATCCCTGTTGCAGACCATAAATTGCATTGGATAAATTTTCTGTGTTTGTACGATGACTTGCCGTAAATTCCTCAGATGTTGGCAAACCGATTAAGAACTGTGTATCTATCCCTTCAATTTCCTCAGAGGCAGTCTTTACTTGGTGGGTTACCCACGCCCGATAGTCACTAGGGAAAAACAATCCCGAGTCATACGCCATCAATGCGACTTGATCGCTGTTCCTAGCAATTTGCTGCAAGTACTGAGTGGACTGGTTCTCCCTATCCAAGCCGATTGGGGCAATCGTAATTCTTGTTGTTGGGGGTAGGGCATGTGCCGTTGTCGAAAGTATGGCTTTGTCTGGCAAGACTTCGCGAATGACTTGCAAAGTGTCAATAAATGCTTGATTGCCTGCCGTAATGAATTCTGCGTTTAGGTGGATGCCATCAAACCCAATTTCCTCTACCATCTGTCGTGCAAACTCAGCTATTGTGGCCCGAATTGCGCCATTTTCCAGCCGATTCGGGATAACTTCGCCTTCTGAAGTAGTAAGTTGAACAGGTACACCTATCCACGCTAGGATCTGGATACCCGGCGCAGCTTTATGCATAACCCGAACAAAGTCAGTTGCGTAGTCAAATGTGGGATTAAAGAAGTCGCCAGCCTTGGAGGTAACTTACATAGGCGAAGACATAGGTTACCTCATGACGTTGTAGGTTTTGCGCCAATGCCTGTATTTCGTTTTCTCGGTGTCGCTCCATGACCCACGAGATTCCTAGCCACACAGCTTTATCCGCGTGGTATGCAGTAGGCAGGACAGGCGCAGGGGGCACTGGAAGGAATTGCCATCCTATCCAAACAATGAATCCGGCGGTTGCCCCGGCGCTTATGATCAATAGCTTGAACCGGGTATTGCCCTTCAAACCTGCTCGCCTGCGACAACTCTCTGCAAACTCTCGTCAAACGGTGGCCGCGCAATCCCATTTTCAGTGATGATCCCGGACAGGTAGCGGTTTGGTGTCACATCAAACGCTGGATTGCGCGCCTTGAAATGCGGCGGTGTCAGCGGATTGCCATAAGGTGTAAGCACTTCATCCTTACTGCGTTCCTCAATCGGAATCTCAGCCCCGCTACCCAGCGCCAAATCCACGGTCGAAGTTGGTGCTACGGTATAGAAGGGGATGTTGTTCTCTTTTGCCAGCACCGCGATTTGGTACGTACCAATTTTGTTGGCAAAGTCTCCATTTGCTGCCACTCGGTCAGCCCCTACCAGCACCAGTTTGACCTCACCTTTCTGCATATAAAATCCGGACGCGGTATCAGGAATGATGTCGTAGCTTTGCCCAAGCTGTTCCATCTCCCATGCGCTCAATCGTGCCCCCTGCAATCGGGGTCGGGTTTCGTCAAGCAGTACATGGAAGCGCTTACCTTGCTCGAACGCTGCGCGGACAACTCCTAATGCTGTACCATAATCCACCGTGGCAAGCGCGCCTGTATTACAGTGGTGAAGCACAGTATCACCGTCTTTGATGAGCGTTGCGCCATTAGCGCCCATTCGTCGGTTGATTTCGATATCCTCATCTGCCACGCGTTGTGCCTCGTCTAAGAGGGCTTCACGGATTGCATCCGGACTGGAATATTTGCCATCACTTACCAACCCCATCAAGCGGTCTACCCCCCATGCCAAATTTACAGCGGTAGGGCGGGATGCCTTCAACACCTGCGCTGCCTCCCGCAAGTCTTCCATTAATGCACCTACAGTTTTCGCCTCACTCTTTTGCGCAGCGATTGCCATGCCGAATGCTGCTGATGCGCCTATCGCCGGTGCGCCCCGTACCGTCATATCCTGTATGGCAGCTGCGACTGCCTTGTAATCCGGCAAGTCCACTACCTCAAACTTCCACGGTAGCGCTCTTTGGTCAATCATCCGGACTACCCCATTGTTCCAATCAACGGTTCGCATAGTGATACTCCCTTGTGAGAAATTCCTCTTACCATTCGACAAAAAAGCCCGCCGTAACTAGTCGGCGGGCATGCACTTTACCCTAATTGAGCTTCAACTCACATGTGTTGAGTCCTGCCTAATCAACTATGATGAGGCAGTCGCATAAATCGGACTTACTGCTGGCTTGCTGCTGCTACCAGCACTGTAAGTTGCTCGAAAGTTGGCCCGCCGCGTTCAAAGCTGGGAATGGTTGTAGCTTCCCCATTTGCATAGCGTACCCGTACCGCTGGTGTGCCTTCCACCCCTAACGCGCGCCCCAATTCAACGTCGTTATCAACCTGTTTCTGATTTTGTGAACAGTTCAACGCCTCTCCATAATCCACGCCAATTTCACTGGCAATCTGTCGCAGCGTGTTGCCGTCATAGTTGCCGCTGGCTGCATCATGGAACAGACGGCCATGGGCTTTCCAGAATGCTCCCGCTTTCTGTTCTTCCATACACACCAATATACTGCCCACAAAATAAGTGGTCTGTCCACCTGCTGTTGGGAAGATGCGGAACTCAAATTTTGCTTTTCCTGACTTCACATATTCGTTAATGAAACGAGTCATGGTTGGTTCGTAATCTTGGCAGTGGGGACATGCGTAGTCCGCAAATTCGATTAGTGTGATGGGAGCATCGGGATTGCCTACCACAAATCCTCCATCTTCTAAGCGTGTTTGGGGCATCGCGCTGTAATCAACGTTTGAGCTTGCCGCCCCTCCACTGCTTAGCGAAACTGCGATAAACACAACAGCTGCCACCACCGCTAGGGCCACGATGCCCCCGATGACGATTATTCCTCGATTTTGACCATTAGAATTCATGTTAGTTTGCCGTTCTGTGCTGTAAATTGATCGTTGGAATCTTAACCAATCTTAGCGTTCGCACAAGTGAAAGTTGGATGAGAATCTACCGCCACGATTTTGGCAGTGGAATAAGCCAGCTGACTTCTTGTTGGTACTGACGATAAATATCCCCATATGAATGTGTTAATTTTCGTTCTTCCAAAATCGATCCCAGTGCGAAGTAAATCGTGGACACAATGTTAAACGCTAGCCACGACTCACCCATACTGCTAATGGGCCAGATTACCATCAAACTAAATAAGTATAACGGATGCCGAACTAACCGGTACAGTCCACCGGTTTGGAGTGCTTCATCAGGTAGGGGTAAATCTTCGTAATTGATGTACGCCATCAGTTGTTTGAGTCCCGCAAAACGCCAGACATCTATTTGCATAAGTGAAACGATGACTCCAATGACGCCTGCACCTTGTATAGCAACCAAAACTAACTGCGCCGTTCCTTCAACCTTCCATACGACATTTCCCGGCTGTAACATGACCAATGCTATCGCAGGTAACAATGTAACGAATGCCACAAAATTGTATCCAATGCGGTAAAATCCCTCATATGCCCGTTCACCTAAAAATCGGCGAAGCGTCTGTTTCATATGACCGGATGCTAGAATGCTGTGGAAAATGCCGAACGAAACCATAACTGCCACGATTGTGAAGAACATATTGCTCCAATAAAGGAATGAAGGTATGCGTGCTATTGATCTTATTACCAAAAAACGTGATGGATTACCACTGTCTCACGACGAAATCCTCTGGTTTATAGACGCCTACACGCGTGGCGACTTACCTGACTATCAGGCTTCTGCTTTGCTAATGGCGATCTTTCTTAAGGGCATGACCCGCGACGAAACAGTCCAACTTACCTTGGCAATGGCGCATTCAGGCGACGTTCTTGACCTTTCAGACCTCATAGATTATTCAGTGGATAAGCATTCGTCCGGTGGGATAGGGGACAAAACCACCCTCGTAGTTCTCCCGTTGGTCGCTTCATGTGGCATTCCGGTTGCCAAAATGAGCGGACGAGGACTGGGTTACTCCGGTGGCACAATTGATAAACTTGAGGCAATCAAGGGATTCAAAGTTGATTTGTCCAATGAAGAGTTTCGTCGCCTTGTCCGCGAAAATGGAATCGTCCTTACTGGACAATCTCGCGATCTCGCCCCCGCTGATGGCAAGATCTATGCGCTCCGGGATGTGACAGCCACTGTTCCCAGTCTTCCACTAATTGCCAGCAGCATCATGAGTAAAAAGATCGCAGCGGGTTCAAATGGCATCGTACTCGATGTTAAAGTCGGGCGCGGTGCATTCATGACTAATCTGGAAGATGCCCGCGAGTTGGCTCAAATCATGGTCGATATTGGCGTAGATGCAGGGCGCGACATGATCGCAGTGCTGTCTGATATGAATCAACCGTTAGGTGTGGCGGTTGGCAACGCCCTCGAAGTGGCCGAAGCGATAGAGTGCTTAAATGGCGCTGGGCCTGCCGATTTTCGCGAACATTGCCTTTACGTTGCCTCTCAAATGCTCCATCTCGCGGGACGTGGAGACAGGTGGCTTGATCAGGTCGATACTGAGCGGTACTTGGTCAGTCAATTGGACAACGGGCAGGCATTTGCCAAATTTCGGCAAATGGTAGTGGGGCAGGGCGGTGATGTGACTATGGTGGATGATCCCTCACGACTTCCCCGTGCTTCTATCACAAACGTTGTGACGGCAACCTCGGCGGGCTATGTCAGTCAGGTTGCAGCGGAGCGCATAGGACAAGCTGCTTTTGAGTTGGGGGCTGGTCGCCAGAAGAAGGGCGATCCTATCGACCTTGCCGTAGGCCTGCTTGTTCATGTCAAGGTAGGCGACCACATTGAACAGGGCGCACCGCTTGTCACTATTTACGCCAATTCCGACGCTCATGTTGCGCCCTGCATTGCTCACATTCACGCAGCCATCAACATCGTCGCGCAACCTGTCGATTCCTTACCGCTGTTCTACGGGACGATCTATGGCAAGTAGTTTGCCGTTTGAGTCATAAGTAAAATAGTGTATTGGCGCATGAGTCCAGTACCCATTTTCAAAGCGAATAGTGCCGTTTAGTCCTTGGAATGATGTGCTTGCAAGTGCCGTTGCCATGTCAGTTGTATGCATGGCTTCGAGGATCATGCCTGCTGCGTCGTATGTGAGTGTTGCCAGTAGTCCCGGCTCCTGCACATATTGCCCGCTGCTCATAAAATGGTTTCGGAATTCATCATCTGGCAAAGAGGCACTGCTCGCTATTGTAATTTCTTGATACGTCGGATTGAGCAGTGGGAATTGTCTCATTGCAAAAACATCTCCGCCGATAGAAATCGAGTCTGGCGAAGTGACTTCGGATACTATATCAACGCCAAGCACGGTGAATTGTTTTTCCAGCTCGGCGCTGCTCAACATGAAGACGGAGTCCGTAAGTGGCGCAGTCAGCCACTCTCCTACGATGACCATCGGCATCCCGTCCAATGCCTGCTGTGTTTCCAGACTTGTCGCCTCGTATCCGAGCGCGACTATTGCCTTCACAGTCGGGTCTTTACGAATGGCTCGCACTCGTGCAGTTGCGCTGCTTATGCTTCCGCCATCATCTATAGCTAACAGTTCAATGGTCGGATTCTCGTTGTCGGTCAATGCCAGTCCCGTTGCGTAATAAGCGTCATACCCGATTTCGCTGAAACGTCCTTCAAATGGGGCGAGTAACACAATTCTTTGTATTGATTGGACTTGTACATTCCCACACCCGGCACCAGCGAGTGTAAATACAATTGATGCCAGTACGAGCTGACAACTGGCAACTGATAACTGATATCTTCTAACCACAATTTGCCAAATGTTCGTCGAATGTTCTTGCAAAATCATGATAACCGTCTGACCTACAATCAGCCCTGAAAAAATAATAATCGCTCTGTGTCGGACGAATCGCGGCTGTAATTGCCGTCAAGCCCGGACTATTAATTGGTCCTGGCGGGAGTCCAATGTTTAAGTAAGTGTTGTAGGGCGACTGCACGCCTCGATAGTCGTCCACCGTAATTTGCGGCCACCACGTCCCCTCTCGAAAGCCAATAGCATATTGCACTGTCGGGTCTGCTTCCAATTGTTTGTTAATTGCCAATCGGTTCAAATAGACGCCGGCGATTAATGGTTGCTCATCACTGTGAATTGCTTCCCGCTGAACTATTGAAGCTAGTGTCACGACTTGGTACATTGACAGCCCCTTGGAATTGGCTTCTCCAATCAATTGGCCGCCCACCTTCGCCACAAATGCCTGTGTCAGAATATCTCGCAGCATCGTCGGTGTTACATCCGCAGGTAAATCGTATGTATCGGGAAACAAAAACCCTTCGAGCGACGCGCCAACCGGTAGTCCCATGGGGTTTGCGAAGGTTGCATCAATAGGTGCGCCCGGTCCTGCAACGCCTAAGAAATCGGTGCCCGTAAATCCGAAATAACTCTGCGCCCCATCGATCTTGGCCGCAATTTCCTCAATTCGTTCTCCCTCAATAATCCGAAACGGAATTGAACTGTTGCGTGAATCGGTCAGTGCTACAGCAATTTCTGCCAACGTTTGTGACCGCTTCAAGAAGTAGGTCCCGGCTTCTAGTTGCCGGTCAAGATCATTTAGCCGCGCGTAATCTACGAAAAGTTGCGCGTCAGTGATGAGGCTTGCATTCAGAAGGTTTTGCGCGATAGTGCGCGGTACATCGCCGCCGTTCACAGTAAACCGGACGGGCGTTGTATCAGTGCTGACAGCGCGGTTCAAGTCCGCCGCTCGTGAGGACAACGAAAACTGTAAGATCGCTTTCTGCACAAAGTCCACTGGCCGCCCGCCCGAAACCAGAAACAGCAGCCCAACACCAATCACTGCTGCAATAATCAGCAACACAATTCCGAGGATAATGACCTGTACGGTGCGATTCAACCCAACTTTCCTTTACTTTAGCCTTTGCGAATTCTATGACCGGTTCAACCTATTCAAGATTCCAATGTCTTTTATCTAAAATCTATTCCGCCAACCCGTCCCGCACTGCGTCGAGATAACTCTGCAAAATTACTCGCGCAGCTAGGTCATCAATTGGGTCGCGCGCCGTTCGTCCTTTTTGAATGGAAAGTTCCCGCGCTTCGACGCTGCTCAGTTGCTCGTCCCATGTTGCTATGGGTAGCGCAACGGTTTCCCGCAGCCTCTCAATCCACTTCTTGACGGTATCAGTCTGCGTGTACTCACCAGGCAGCGCCTCGCTGTTGACAGGCAGTCCTACTACAACGCCAATCACATGTTGTTCATGTATGATGTGCTTAATGCGTGCTAAGTCTTCGGAATTGCTCTTGCGTTGGATGACCGTCAATTCTCGCGCTACCAACCCCGATGAATCGCTGACCGCTAACCCGATACGCTTTAGACCGTGATCAATTCCCAGTAGGCGGCCCTTCATGGGGCAGGGGCTTCCAGAATGGTAACAGCGATGCGGAATGGCAACAGTGGGAGTGTACCGAATCCGTCAGGCCATATCGTAATTTGTGGTGTAACACCCTGTTGCAATGAGAGTTCTGTAACTAGCAGCGCTGTGGCATCATTTATGGTGCGCCCCGCGACCATTTGCTGCACTTGGTGCACAGTGATTTGCGCCCCCACCACCGCATTCCCGCCAATTTGAAATGTTGTTCGCCCCGTCGTGGTGTCGAACTGGTTGCCAGAATCACACCCTAGTTCATAGGCGATTGTTTCAGGTCGGATAGCCTCTCCGGTTTGAACTTGCTTAGCAAGTTGTGCCAAGACCACCTGTTGCGCGAACTGTTCGTCCACAACCATTGCATCCACCACTGCTTTCATGCTTAGAGAAAGCGTATCAGCCACTTGCCCCACTTCAGCGCTGTACGTTTTCCAGTCGCCCCGTTCTTCCCCAAGGCGAATGGAGTCTAAAATGATGCATTGGTTCGCTGTGAGTTTAGCTTGAAGTTCCACATAGGCCCGTGTCTGCAACTGCTGTTTGACAATCGCTAGTAGATTAGCCTTGTCTGCTGCGTCCACAACTTTCTGGCTGCGGGTTGCCCCGCCCGTTGTGGCCGTCAAATTACGCACCGTGACACTTTCTGCCAATGGCCCAATGACGGTGTTAATCAACCCGCTTTCGACATTACCTGCGTTACCGGACGACGCCTGTAAAGCCTCGATTGGCACTTCGACTTGCAGACCCACACCGCCAGCTAGCGTTGCTTCTTGTGTAGTTCGAAATTGAATTGCGCTTCCTGCACTGGTCGTCACTACGGTACCAGTTGGAATGGTAACTGGACTTTCACCCTTATTGACGAAAACGACTGCGCCCGCTGCCGTCGCGTCTTCTAAAGTTTGCACCCCGCTAGTTTCAATCGTTCCACTGTCATCAATCTGTATGCTCAAAGGGCTGCTGGGAATAATCCCGTTTTCGATATCAATTCCGATTGCTTGTGGGTCGACGATAATGGTTGATAAAGCTTCCACCCTGCGTTGCGCCGGGGTCAATGTGATAGTCGCGTTGGGCAGGGCTAAATATCCGATACC
>JAWKPB010000007.1:0-75287 GCA_041390885.1 Anaerolineae bacterium
GCTTACTTGTTCAACCAGGGTCTTCGTCGTTTCCTGGCCGAAGCGCTGGGTCAAATAGTGGACAAAGAGATAGGAGGCGCCGTAATGCTCTCGATTATTCCCGGTGTCGAGACGCCAGGTATTGAGTTGGGTGTCCGGTGTGTTGATAAAGCTATTGGCAAAGATCGTATCTGCTCCATAACCGGCTACTTCCTGTGCATATTCGCTGAGCCCTTCGTTGAGCCAGGTCTCTTCGTTACGGTCTTTGTACCAGTGGATCATATGTTGAAACTCATGGGCCAGGACCGTTTCATAGTACTCATAGTCTGACGCTCTGTTGAGCACATTCAGGTTGATGTAAAACATCTCTTTTTCATTGGAATAGGCATTGGCTAGCCGGCTATATTCATCAGCACTGCTGTAGTAGCCGGCGACACCTGCACCAACATTGGTCGCATGGAGAATGTGCACTCTGGGGTCGTTGTCCACGCCAGGAAACCATTCGCTACCAAAAAAGGCGACTTCGGCTGGATAACTCTGATCGCTGAAACGGTCAATCGAGTGGATAATTGCCGCTTCGTCATACTGTTGCCCCGACTCGACCCAAACATATGCCACCGCGGTCTTGTAGATCAACTTTGCTGTCGTGCGACTGGCTGTATTGGTATCTGGATTGTGTACCCAAAATTCAAGCTGAGTCCCTACTTCGTAATCGGGCGCCTCGGCGTTGACAACCAAGGGGATCTCTGTGATTGCTGGGTTGAAACGTAAGGTTAGATCGCGTAAGTCGCGGGTCGGTACAACCACTTGTGCTAGCTGTTCTTCCGTGGAGAGATCGACGAGCATCGTCGCCGGCACAGGAGTGACATCGGCCGCTGGGACCGCGGACAGGACCGGGCGCGCTAATTGTTCGACCGGTGTCACCGTGAGCGGAACGGGGGTTGGTCTTTGTTCGACCAATCGTTGCCACTCGCGTGCACATGCCGTGCTGACAAAAGCAAGCGCAAAGACCAAAACTACCGCAAGCTGTTTGGTTGAGCATCGTGCCCACAGGGGGTAGATCATCTGGTTCAATTCCTTGTCACCTAACAACGGCTGTCGTACCTTATCATTTACGATTCAACAGGATCCCAGAGGGTTGATAATAAGCCAGCGGCGATTGCGTGCGAAGCGTAGCGAAATCAAAACGGGTCCAACCCCCTGAGACCGAAAGAACCGAATTTACACTTTCAAAAAATAGCCAAGGTACCACAAAGCCGCGTATCACTTTAGGGCAGTGTAACAAAAAGGGCTGACCCACGGTCAGCCCATTGTTATGCTTTACCGGGTTTCCGGCATTGACATTGTGCAACATCCACAGCCTGTTAGGGCATCGGACGTTGTCGTTTTAGCGGCTCATCGGTAAAAACTGTGAGTTGTCAGAGGTCATAATGTACTGCTTTGGCGCTCAACTCACACCTTCGGCCGATGAGCAGTTTTAGAGCCTATCCTGAAAATCGGTTGTGACTATGTAGACTACCCCTACACGAGTGATCGCCACAGAGAATTTCAGGATAGATACTTAGTTCGTGTGGGCGAAAAGGGACTCGAACCCCTGACCTCCTCGGTGTAAACGAGGCATTCTAACCAACTGAACTATTCGCCCATGATTTGCAAAACGCAACTATACTTGGATTGGGACGCTTTGTCAAGATCGTGCACACTTTGGGGGGCATTTCGGTTTGCGAACGAGATTATCTTTTGCGCGCGCCGCACCCGTTACGCAAGAGGAAATCAACCAAAAAGCTTGGCCAAACTAGTGCAGAATGAAGAGAGCGAGTTTGCATTGAGCCTTCCGGGAAGGGACGGTCTTGCACTGTCATCTGTGGTTCTGCACAACCCCTTCCAGGAAGGAGTGCCAAAGTACTCTGTTTCCATTGCACTAGCTCATGTCATTCGCCACCCGAACTGACAACCGGAATATACTCTTTGAGTTTTACATACCCAGGTGGTGGCTGCAGCAGCGGCTGCTTGGGCGGTTTGATCGCCAACGCATCGTGCTGGAATTCATAAAAGCGCCAGATACCCCGGCTAATCCCCTGCATGCGACTGTTACTGGTGGCCCAATCCATCCAACCGGAACGGAAGAAGAAGATACTTAATACATAAGGCCCCGTAGGCCCCCAGATGAGCGCCACATCGCTGTGTGATTCAAAGGCAAAGCCATGTTTGTGGACGATCCAGCGGTTGTGCTTATCTGGTAACCCGCCCCAGATCAACTCTTGAAACTCATCGTGGGTCATGTAAAAGAGAATCGTCTCGCACTCATCCGGTGTAATGGTGTCGGCATAGCGTTCGATTAACAAGCCTTTGCCATTCATGCATTGGTAGATGGCAGAAAGAATCTGGCCCATTTCACGGGGCGTTGACTGAATATTGGTGTCGGGATTGGTATCCCAATCGTCGCGTTGGTTGCCTGGTGTTGGTATCTCAGGCAAGGCAATGTCGACATCATAACCGGATTGCATATAGGTGCTGACAAAGCCTAGTTCGCGCATAAAATCAGTCAACTGGCGGGTCCCGGTGCCAATGTCACCGTCACCCAACCAGCGCAATAGCTGGTTGGCAGCATGGTTATTGCTTTCACCGAGCGCATAATCGAGCAACTGACCAAGCTCCTCGCTGACGGTATCATCGGCTTGGATGCCACCGTCGAGTTTGTGTATCACCGCCAGTGCAATCGCAATCTTCATTGTCGACATGCCGGAAAACGCAATATCGGGATCGACAACGGTCTCTTCGTCGGTGGTGAGGTCATGGAGATAGATGGCGGCAAAGCCAGGGAAATCTGCCGTGTAGCTATTGAGAATGGCGGCCAGGTCGCGTGTGGACGGGGGCGTCGGCGCCACTTCGATCAAAGGCAAATCGGCGGTACGGTGATCCGGACTGGTCAGCGCGGCAATCACAGGCTCGATGCTTGCCTCAATGTTTAGTTCATAACCAGGTTCGCCGGGCAGCCATTGCCAATCTTCGTCAAAGACCCCCTGATAGCCGGGAGGCGCGGCCGTGGTGATAGCTGTGCCATCCACCCACACCGGCTGCGGTGGTAATCCGCGCGGCGGGGTCGGCCGGCTGTTGTGTGCGGTGGCGGCTTGGGTAAGCCAGGCGTATAACTTATCATTGTTGAGGGTGAAGCGTACGGGAATATCACGGCGTTGTTGAGAGAAACCAAGTGCTTCCCGCACGGCAATATCGATAAATTCACCGCCTTCTAGATAGCGACTTGCCTCGTAAACCATCTGGTCCACATCGATCTGAAAGTCAACCTCTTCGGGGCGCAACGGCAACCGTTTGTCACCAAAATAGAGCCCGACCGTCTCGTAGTAGATCGGCTCCAAATGTTGCCGGATCTGGTCGGGATCTTTGAGCGCGCTTAGTTCCAACCCGCCCAGATAGACGCCGGGCGGAATCGGCGCGGCCATCACTTTGAAGCGCGAATAGAGGGGAAAAAGCGCCAGGATGGCTATAAGGAGAAGAACAAACATTGTAAAGCGGCGCATTACTTCGTATCGATCCTGAAATTCTCTGTGCCGATCACTCGTGCCGGTGTACTCTGCAGAGCCACAACCGATTTTTCGGATATGCTCTTAAAACTTTCTACTCCCACTCACCCTTACCCCACTCAATCGTCGCCGGTGGTTTGCTGCTAATATCATACACCACTCGGTTGACACCGTCTACTTCATTGACAATGCGGTTGCTGACGCGGGCCAGCAATTCATAGGGCAGGCGGGCCCAATCAGCGGTCATAAAGTCATCGGTGGTTACGGAGCGCGCAGGGCGAGGGCATTGCCATAGGTGCGCCCATCGCCCATGACGCCGACACTGCGCACCGGTAACAAGACGGCAAAGACCTGGCTTGCTTCGCGTATAGATTGGCGCGACGCAATTCCTCCAGAAAGATCGCATCGGCCGCGCAACGTTTCCAGCCGTTCCCACGTGACGTCCCCAATGATGCGGATGGCAAGACCGGACCGGGGAACGGATGGCGCCAGACGATCTCTTCCGGTAGGCCCAATGCCTCACCAACTTTGCGAACCTCATCTTTAAGAGCATACGCAATGGCTCAATCAGTTGGAAGGTCATATCTTTGGGCAGACCGCCGACATTGTGATGGGTCTTGATCGTACGTGCGTGGCGCGTCTCATCGCTGCTTGCCGATTCGATCACATCGGGATAGAGCGTGCCTTGGGCCAAAAAGGCGGGCGAATCAACCCCCCAATCCGTGGCCAGTCGGGCGGCTTCAGCCTCAAAGGTGCGCACAAAGCGGGCGCCGATGAGCTTGCGCTTCTGTTCCGGGTCACTGATCCCAGCGAGATCGCTGAGGAACTCCTCTTTGGCATCGACCGCGACGAGATGCATACCTTGGTGTTTGTCAAAGGTTTCCACGACTTGGGGCGCTTCGCCTTTGCGCAAGAGTCCGTGGTCGACGAAGACACAGGCCAGGCGGTCACCAATCGCCTTGTGGACCAGCGTTGCGGCCACCGCGCTGTCGACACCGCCGCTCAGCCCGCAGATAACGTGTCCACTGGAGCCCACCTGTTGGCGGATGCGTGCAACCGTTTCATCGATAAAGTTACCTGCGGTCCAGTCACCGGTGCAGCCACAGATCCGTTTGGCAAAATTTTCCAGCAGCACGATTCCCCAGGTGTGTGCACCACCTCGGGATGAAATTGGATAGCGTAGATCTGTTTGCTCTGATCAACAATGGCAGCGTAGGGCGAATTGTCGCTGGTCGCAATCGCGGTAAAGCCGGGCGGGATCGCTTCAACCCGATCACCATGGCTCATCCAAACCTGCAATGTCTCCGGCATGTCGGTGAAGAGAGCCCCGTGGTTGTCCGTGCTCCTGGCCGTGACCCGCACTTGCGCCGGGCCATATTCGCGCTCCTGGGCCGGGGCAACGCGGCCATTGAGACTATAGGCAAGCAGTTGCAATCCATAACAGATGCCGAGCACAGGTACGCCGCTTTGTAAAACACTTTCCGGCAACGTCGGCGCCCCGGTCTCGTAGACACTGTTGGGGCCTCCAGAGAGGGATAACGCCTGCGGGTTGTAGGTTGGGCAGCAACTCATCGGCGCGATCCCATGGGATCAATTCGGCGTAGACTTGGGTCTCCCGCACACGGCGGCAGATCAGTTGGGCATATTGGCTGCCGTAATCGAGAACGGCGATCGTTTGGTGGTTCATAAGAGCAACTAAAGTTCTCCAAACTATTATCAGTAGTAGCGCCATCGCTACAAGTATCTGTTTCTCATGGCCTGAGTAGCCATTTGTAGCGATGGCGCTACTACTGATTATTATAACTAAAGTGGAGGGCTATTTCTTGTTAATGATTGAATATGAATCAAGTATTTGTAAAAAGGGAGTTTACGACATCAAACCAGTGGTCTGGATCTGTTTTATCACTGAAAACTTTTCCTCGAATAACAATAAGCCGCATCAAGCAGTGGCATCCACGGCCATCCGCAAAACGAACTTGTGATATTTATTTCCCTAGGCCAACCTTGCACAAACTTAAAATAGTTTGTTTTTTTAATCAAACTTCGAGGATCTATCAACAGTTGGAAGTAGCCCTAACTGACACATCAGTGTACGTACCGCCAAATTGCGTAACTGACAAGTTTTGAAAGATTTTCTAACCGTTCAACATCATGAGCCTCGGTGAGATCAATTATAGCACAACGAAGATTAACTCAATCGCTGTGGTTGTGATCGTGAAAGATGGCTGCCGCCTAGCCGAGAGGATCGGAATGGTCATTGCTATGGTCGTCGTCATAACTGTAGTCATGTTGAGCGTGCTTGTGCTCAGAATATGCCATCGAAAGTTGCCTTCTACCCAAGCAGAACAAGCAGTTCATCTATTGTGATTAGAAAAATCCCCGCGGCTTGTAGTTGTGCGGTGATGGTTTTTGTCCGAATATCGGCATCACCCGTAGCAAGATAATCAACTGCACCAAAGACAGCGGTCGCAATGACTTTATCATCTTCGGGATCACGGCAGATTTGGGGTATATCGGGAAGTTCTACCATTTCCATCTCTTGCATGAGCTGCGAGAAAAAGAGGCGCCGCAATTCGGATCGAACCAACTCAGCAACTTCAGGATAATCGAGCACACGCCGATACTCATCAAGCAACTGTGGTGAACAAACTACGGTGAAACGTTGGGCTTGCCATGCCATAATGAATGTCCCAAGTTCTGGTGGACGCATCAGGGCACGCACCAGTTGATTTGTATCCACGACAATTCGCATGAGCTACGATCCATGGGCGTGGCGAGCGCGCTCAATGCGCTCATCGATTTCTGCATCACTGATTGCAGGTGGCTTGTATCCATCATCAACAGCGGCCTTAATGGCGTCAAGCACTTTTTGAAAACGGGCATGACGCATTTTATCTACTATTTTTTCATCATCCGGTCCAACTAGAACCACAGCCACTCTTGCTCCGATTGGTACGTCATTGGGTAAAACGACTGTGTGATCCGATCGAACCGTGAAAATATAAGCCGGTGTTGTATTTGTCATTGGGGTGTTTCCTTTCCTTGAATCCACAACGCAACAGGTGGACTGGAGTATGTTTAACGCATATCCAATTTAGCATACATCATGGTTTACTAGCCAATAGGATCAAGTGTTCACTGCTCATCTCATAGGGGATCCCATCAAAATCACCCCAGACGCTCTCCACATGAAAACCAGCCTTTTCCAATAACAGGACCGCTTCGCTTTGCCAGAGAAAACGGAGCGTAAAGGGACAGAAGGTGCGCTTGACGGAACCGTCGGGCAGTTCCTCTTCATAAATAAAAAGAGTCTCCTGAATTTGCTCCGCCCAGTCGATGGTTCGCACACTCCACTTGAGCACGTGAGCACCGGTTGTCGCATCTTCCCAATGATCGGCCAATTCTTGGACGCCATTGATTGCCAGCAGACGGGGCAGATCGGGGTTGAAGAGGTCGATGAGTAGAAGCCCATTAGGGCGCAGATGGCGGTGGGCATTCTGCAAAACCGCAAGCTGATCTTCCTGCGTGTTCAGGTGCATGAGAGTGTTGCTGGTGCAGAAGGCAAAGGTAAAATCTTTGTGGGGCAGATCGAACGTTCGCAGATCGGCCTCGACGAGGCTGATCCGTGCTGCGTGCGGGATATTTTGGGTTTTGCTGTGCGCTAAGTCCAGCAGAGCAGGACTAATATCGACGCCGGTGATAGTATAGCCTTGTTCCGCCAGTGGCACAAGCACGCGCCCGGTGCCACAGCCAAGCTCGAGGATCGGATCACCACATTCTCCGGCCAGATCGAGAATCGCTTCCAGATCGTCGGTGTAATGGCGATAATCGTCATCATAGAAATGCGCAAAGCGATCAAAGGTTTGGCGCAAATGGGTTGCACTGTTTGGTAAACGATCTTTCTCCATAACCATATGATATTGCATTGTTTGACAGAGCAAAAATCATGGGATAGACTGAACAAACCTCGCGACAGCGCAAGCCAACAACATAAATAGGACCTACGCAGCCACGCAAGAACGGTATTTTTAACGTGTATCTTTGGGTTAGCTTATTCTCTGGCAATCTGTTCTTAGCGTGTAATGTGTAAGTCATGGAAAAAACTACAGAGTTAACAGGGAAAAAGATTATGCTTTCCAACACCGTTACACCATACCAAGCCTGTTATCAACGTGATGGGTATATTGTTGTGCCAAATCTTTTTTCGTCGGCGGAGATTGCGGATCTGACTGCACATTATATGGCGATGCGGGCCACTGGACCTTTGCCCGGTGATTTTGCCGGTGTCAATGCTTCAAGCAGTGATCCGCTCAAGGCGTATCCACGGATGATCCACATGCATCGTTGGGACGAGCGCAGCTTTCAGTGGCTAATCGATGAACGCCTTAGCCACATTATGACCGCTCTCCTCGGTGCCGAACCCTACGCCGTGCAGACCATGCTCTACTTTAAGCCGGCGGGCGCCCGTGGGCAGGCATTGCACCAAGATCAATATTATCTGCAAGGTGCAACCTGGCACTTGTATGGCGGCGTGGTTGGCGCTCGATCCCTGTGACGAGGAGAATGGGTGTATGAGAGTTGTGCCCGGTAGCCACACCCTGCCGCCGCTCTGCACCGAACAAGCTGATATCACGCAGAGCTTCACCGACACGACGGTGCCCGTGCCGGCTTCGCTGCAAGATGTGCCGGTGATCATGAATGCTGGGGATGTACTCTTCTTTAATGGCCAACTGATCCACGGCAGCTATCCCAACATGAGTCAAAATCGCTTCCGCCGCTCGTTGATCGGTCACTATATCGTCGGTGAAGCGGAGAAGGTCTCTGAATTTTTCCATCCTGTGTTGCGAATGGATGGTAGCGAGGTTGAACTTGGGGTCAGTGAGCGGGGTGGTTCCTGTGGCGTCTGGGTCGAACAAGATGGCACGCCAGTGGTTGAGATGGTGCCGGCATGATCGTTACACAGCAACAAATTCAACAATATCATGAGCAAGGCTATTGCGTTTTGGAACGAGTGATCCCCCAAGAAACACTCGATGGTCTACGGGCTGAATGTAGCCGCTTTATTGAGATGATGCATGCGGAGATGGATGCGCAAGGCACCGATACGCTGGGCATCAGCCACCGCAACCGACGCTACTTTGTCGCACGGCGCTATCAAGAAAGCCCACTTGTCACTGGGTTTCTCTTTAGCAACCTGATGGCTGAGGTCACATCAGCATTGCTTGGCCCCAATGTCTATCTCTTTCACGAGCAATATGTGGTCAAAGCCGCGGAAAAGGGTATGAAGTTTGCCTGGCACCAGGATTCCGGCTATGTGGCAGCCAACAATGGCGCGCCGCACAAGCCCTATCTTTCCTGCTGGTGTCCGCTCGATGATGTTACGATTGAGAATGGGACAGTCTATATTCTGCCCTTTGACCGCGCCGGCACCCGTGAGATCATGCCGCACGAAGTGGAAGCCGGCTCCAATGACCGTGTCGGCTACTTTGGCGAGGATCCAGGCGATCCGGTCAAAGTGGCGGCAGGCAGTATTGTCTGTTTTACAAACCAACATCAGAACTGACGTCAGGTGGACCCGAAAATTTGATACGTTCTAGATAATCCTCGTAATTCTCATGTTTCTTGATAGGATGGCATCGTACACTGCGTGTTAACGTCTCACCTGTTAACCTTTTATACTTATTGAAAATGGATTTCCATGATCGCTTAGGGAACTCTTTGGCAATTGCCACCTGTCCCACTCCTTCTTCCACCATCTTGAGTAACAATTCATTTTCTTGTGGCAACCAGGGATTTCCTGTGGTTCCCACGCGTCCAATGCTCATTGAATCTGTGGAACCGTCCTGCCAGTAAATCACAAAGGTTAACTCAGGGTTCACGCCATGCGTGATTTCAATTCTGGCCACAAACATGTGGATGAGCTGCCGCTTGGTTTCCGTGTTGGCATTGTCCCAATCATCCAGCACCTGCGCATAGTAGCTTTCAAATGTCTTGATCTTTTCGATCCCATCAACAGGAGAGATTTTCTTTTGTAGCTCTGCCTCTAATCGTTGGTATTCCGCTTGTGCATCTTTATAACGTTTCTCAATCTGTGCAATCAAATCTGGCGTAGTAATGGATTCTAAGCTGGAAACAAGATTCTGCATGACAGTTTTTAAGTGTTTTAGTTGTTTGCGCTGCAGATGCTGTTGTTGTTCATGTTCTTGGGCAAATACATCAAGCGATTTTTGCCATTTATCAAAATCAAAGGTGAGTTTGAGTTTATCCAGCAGCAGACGGCTAATGGCCTGGTCGACATACTCCGCTTTCTTGCGCCAAATCGCTACAGGTATGTTTCCCCTTCTGTAATGCACATAGTCATAATTTTTATCTTCTGTATCCCAGTGGGCACCAACAGACATCCAATCGTTATCGTATTGAGCAAAAAGTAGTCCTACACATAATGGACGCTCAACGCCTCGCTCTTCTTCTAACCGGGGTCTTGCTTGCGGACGTCGTGGACTATAATTGAGATTATCGCTACCATCTGGATTAACTGATGAGAGGTAATTAAAGGCTCGGAAAAATGTTGCCCCATCCACTAATGGCGGATGATTATCCCAACGCATAACGGTATCTTTTACCATCCAATGTCCGATATAGGTTGCATTGCTAAGCATCTGGGCAAGAGAGCTTGGATAAGCAAAGCACCAGCCATGCTCATTTTGGCGAATTCTCCAATGGGCTTTGTGTCCTTCAGGGAGCTGACACTGATTTGGGTCAGGGAAATATGGGCCAGATTTCCAGATTTGGCGTATTGTCTTATTTATTTGGCCTGAATTAGCCAGAAACATTCGGAAATATTCTCGAACTACTTCAGCATAAGGTTCAAAGACAACATATTTCCGATAATTTTCATTTGGAATACCATTAGCAATCGTTTTGCGCATATCAACGATATAGCCAATCGGTATAGGTGAGTTGCACCATTTGCCCTTCATGATCAAATTGTCACGCGCCGCATGTAACTTGCCCAGAATGATCGTTTTGATAAAATCAGCCGCCATTTCAGATTTGAACCGAAATTGGCGCATATGAAAGGTTCCATAATTAGGGTGGGCAAAATCGTAAATCATATTAGGAGTGATGACTAGCACTTGATGCTCACGGCAGGCTTCGATGAAGATGTTGACCTGAATCTGTGTCACATCCCTGAAAAGTCGATCTTCGTCCTGACAGGCAACTGCACCGATCCGGTTACTGGTTATCAGCTCAAAAAGCTGACGCATTCCCTCACGTTCATCAATCTTCGTTGTACCACTAACCCCCTCATCAACATCGATCATCAGAATATCTTCTTGTTTCCAACCAAGCCGCTGTAAATAGTTGGGCATGTCGACGGTTTGAATGGTTGTGGAGATGTTTCCTACCTGTTCTTCCGTTGATTGGCGGTAATAATTAGCAACTGGCCTTTCCAGTGGGAGCTTTGTTTCTAGACGAATTGTGTCTTCCTGTTGATTGCTTAAGGGGCGATATCTCTTGCCGGACATGATGATTCTCCTCTATCACATGCATTTGAACAATGTTCACTCTTGGGGCAGAGACTGGCCGGACCGAACCTGATTTGGACATTTTAGTCTGGTTTGCTGCGATACCCATGAGCGGATAAGTACAAGATATGCTGCTTGCAAATCAAACTCGTTTGCCACTTGTGGGAGGCGATTTTTTGCTGTTGCCTGACTTCTTCCTGCCATAGTTCACCTCATATATGGTTACGTCAGCATTAGGTACAACCTATCGCTGATAAGATAACACGGTAGCTCGGCGCTGAATAGGTTTCTTGTTCAGTGGAAGGAGAAAAGCTTATTCTCCTTCCACTGAAGTCAAAGTGGTATTGCAGTTATGCTGGTTTGTGCACTTCTAGCACACAGGAAATGGTCTCCAGATTGACGTGGACAGGTCCATTGATATATTTCGTGACATAAGCAAAACCGTGTACACCGAGTATTTCTCTCGTCTGAAATATTGGAAGTTCCAGATACTTGCAAACATCATAGAGAATGAGCAGTTCTTTCACAAAGGCGTGAGGAAACTCGATGCCTGCTGTTTCTTGAAGATCAATTCGTAGTTTTTGGAGGGCTTGAATGCCTCGTTGGTTGATACACATGGAAGCTCACCTTTTTCGTCCGAGGCCGAGGGATAAGGTATACTAACCTCGGCAGTCCAGGGATAACGAGATTGCCATTGCAGAAGTTCGTAGGGCTAATACGGACTTCTGCTCCTATCTACATAATCGCTGTTTATAGATTCACGATCATCACCTCCTCATTTGAGGGTATTTTGGGGGAACGAACAAAATGCCAAGAAGAAGGTCAAATACCTACTATGAAGCAAGGGCGGTATCCGATAGAATTATTATCCCCATATATCCTTATTTGTCAATATTAGTCCTCTATCGTTCAGGAACTCTTTGTGGGGTCCATCAATGAACAATTGTTCGCAAACCGGCATTTGGTTTGACATCGAAGGTGCGATGGAATATTTGAAAATTAGCCGCACTACTCTGTATGCCGCGATGAAAGATGGGAGGCTAAAATTCTATTATGTCAAGGGTACGCGACAACGACGACTGCACAAAGAAGATTTAGATGCCTTATTGATTGAAGGCAGTTCGACTGACCTAGACGACATTGATACCGTGGAATCATAGGAATCTGCACTGCGCTTAATTCAATTGTCCACATTCGTAACAGGTTTTCCAGCATGGATACACTGGATACGCTCATGATTATCAATGTGTTTAACTGACTGAGCAACGATGACTTGGTTGACTGCCAGCAGATGCGGATTATGTTGTAGCACAGTGCATGTTAGCTGCTTCAAAAAGTTTGTCCATAATATTGACACATCATCCATAACGATCCTCCGTTTCATACAGCGAATTCAACTTATTTGCTTGCTGTGACACATGACTTCAGCAAAATGCTTTATTGGATAAGAGCTTGATCTGCTGACCACGCTCCGCTATACTCCTCATACCAAAAGAAAAGATGGAGGGTCGGCTGGATAGCAGCCAACCGACACCTCCGATATATAGCGACAGCTGATACGCTATAGGAAGCCAAACAGCCCGATCAGTCCGTAGGCGATGAAGCCTGCACTACCGACCGCAGCAAGCCCTGCGGTGGCAAGTGTTTTGGGACTGAGCCTACGTTTGCTACCAGCGGAAGCCATCAGTTGCTTGAGTAGCTTCTGGTCTTCTGGTGACCGACTATTGAAATAGATGCGCACATTGGCTTGTTGTAGCTCATCAATGTCATTCAACCGCTCCAGTAGTTTCAAGCTATCCTGACTTCGTTTATATGTGGCTTGGAGTTGCATTCCTATTCACCCCCTTTCATGCATTGGGAGAGACCAGTAACCGTCGGTCCTCCGATTCCAGAAATGACAGTTGGCTATCACATCCAGTCGGGAACACCCACAATGTACCGGCGCATCAGCTGAGAGCTGGCGATGAGAGCCACTTGTCGTTTAGATGGTGTCTGATAACAAATGGTCGAGAAGTGGGTGCGGTAGAGTTCTCTACCGCACCAGAATATGCTACACGTCACTGTTGTCTGCCTTCGACATCGGAAAGGCAAAGCCTTGATCCCAAGTGACTCCGCCACGGGCTTTATCTGCATTAGATAGTCATGCAGCCCATCGACGGCGTTCAGATCCCGGTTGTCATTCACAGCAATGAAGAGCGTTTTCTGATTCGTGCTCGCTATATGACAGGACTGCCGGTTGTTGTCGTTGTTTGACTAACTCGCGGCAGATATCACATTGCGCACCTCTGGATTCTGCTCTTGCAATGGCATCCGCGTCCAAATACATACTGTCCGCATGCGCCAAATGCTTGGGTGTGATACAGTAGGGATGAGGCAATCGCATCCTCGATCTTCTGCAATGCAAATATGGCACCAGATGCCGGTGTCGGAAACAGGTCCAACAGATCATGCTTGTTGGATTTCATACAGTACACCTCCTTTCCCAGCCTTGAATGGTCTGGTTGACCGAGCTGGCCGCAGTTGTTGTGATTGACACAGAAAACCGGTTCGCACCACAACTGCTCCCAACTCATTCAAAAGAAGATGTGTTGATGCCAACAGTGAACGTTAGCTAACAGTTTGGAAGTGAGGTTGACAACACCTGGGAGCTGCCAACCTCGTATGTAAACGACTCATGCCGCCGTATTACTCACTATCGACGACAGTCTGATAGAAGGCATTAGCCGCCTTCACACTGGTTCCGTCCATAGATGACCACAACACAATCGTCATAGCGTCAACCTGCCGGAAGCAGAATGGACCATGCTCCGTCACGATTGCCAGAAACTCAACCAAGCCATCGATATCCTTCCAATCAAAGACAGCGTAGTTAAGCTGGAAGACATGCGCATCACCTCCTTTCTGGTATGGATAACTGGCAGCCAAACTGAAACATCCATCGACCTTCCAGCCGCCGACAGTCGTTTCAAGGATATACATCCCCCAGCATAGTCAAGACGTTGATGAGCCGAATACTGCATCTTCGGTTGGTAATGTACAGAATGGTTGTCGTAAAAGCGACGGAATCGCTACCACTAAAACGGCTTGGCGAATGGTTAACCGAAGCTACTTCCAGATGCTGAAACAAGTGATACCGCTGTTCTTCCTGACCAGCAACTACATAAATGGGTACTGCCATAACCTGCTCCGGCGTGAAGTCATCGAAAGTACAGAACCAGAACCGCCATTGTTCAACAGACTCCGTCACCTGCACCATGTTGCGCAGCCGTTCTTCGGAAGTGGTAATCGTCAAACTCGACCGGCAGTGCTACCATAGAGTTGTGCGTAAACCCCATTTGACTGAAAATATGCCAAGTGCGCGCTTACTTTATGTTCTGTTGCGCTGCGGATGTTTAATGGTCTGCTGCCGCTGTTTGAGCGTTTGCGTACCCATGTCCACCTCGACCGTAATCCGATCCAGCACTCTACCAGTTCGACCATTGACGGTCACCGGTCGGGAGAAGATATAGTAGCCATCGGGAATCAACACCTTCTGATACATGCCCCCATGCGGACCCACATATTTGACCTTTTTGCCTTTGTGCTCTTTGAGCAATGTGCGGTCGGATTTCCACAACTGTAAGGTGACATCGCTCTGCGTACAGGCGGCCTGGAAGGTGAAATACCGCCCGTTTTCGGCCACCAGATGGTGCAGGTTCTCGTTGCTCCACGTAATCACTCTGTCGTGTGGGTCCCAGCCTGACTCCTGCGGCTGACAATCATCATGGGCGGCCACCGCCTGTGCGCTAGCCAGGTGCAGGCAAAGACCAGCGGGCTTCTGCCTAAACCGGACTGAATCAGTGTGCGGCGACGCACATATTTGTGTTCATACAAGACACGCAGCAAATGGCGGGTGTATTCAAGACGTCCCTGCAAACTCTTGCCATCGGTGCAGGGCAGACATTGCTGTTGAATTTGCTCCACTGTCAGCAATCGATGCTTGAGAATCGTGCGCAGAATTGTGATGTTTGTCTCTGTCAACGGCACACGCAACCGCAAGCGGGCGCTTTCCTGGTGACGAATGCCTTCGTTATTGGTCCCAGACGATGTCGCTGAAGATGCTGTCTGGCTCATGTGTTTGGTTCTCCTTTCCTGATTTCTCGGCTACGGATGGTGTTGGTCTGAGTAGACGCCTGATCGTTGTCTGTGGCAGGTGCTAACAATGTCGCTACAGGTGCACTCGTTGACGGTAGCTGCCGTTTGGCATCATACAAGCGACCTGATGTCTCAATTAGCTGTTGCAACGCCATTTGAATGTGTGGATTATTCACGGATCGGGCATATCCAGCGTACGTTGTTTGGTTGGCAGAAACGGTCCACGCCGCCGCACCCAAAATGCGTGGTGGCAGGTTAGCCAGTTCCAGTGCCAACTGTTCCCAGCTTCCTGTATCTATGTCACCCCGGTAGCGAGGGAAATCGGGCGTGGGAAACATTTCATAGACAATCGCCCGCGCATCTTTGTACCCGATACGAAAGCTCACCAGGGTACCGACGGTATTGATCACCGCCGACCGCAGTTTGGTGTCAAGCTGATCCAGAAATTGGTGTGCCAGGATTAATGACAATCCATACTTCCGGCTTTCCGCTAGGACATCTTGAATGTAATCAGTGGTGTAGTTCTGGAACTCGTCGAGAAATAGGTAGAACTGCCGTCGTTCCGGCGTATTGGCTGACTCAATGCCGCTTTCTGGATCTGTGCAACGATGAAAGCACCGAGCAAGAAGGCGCTGCGCTCGCCCAGAATGCCCTTAGGAATGTGGACCAGCAGAATCAGCCCCTGGTCAAGAATATCGCGCATCGAGATGTGACTGCTGCCGGTCAGTACATGTTGTACATCAGTGTCAAACAGGATGCCGCCCAATTTGTTGGCAGCTGGGGCAATCCACTGCTGAATCTCCTTGTCCGAACGGGGAAATTCATTGGCCCAGTATCGCCACGGCTTCATGCGTAATCTGGGGCACTAGACTGTTACGCCAGGCTTTGTCCTGCAACCAGCGGGGAAAGTCGGCTAGGGTCAAGCCCAATTGGCTAAGGCTAAAACGAGTTGGTCAACAACCACACCAACCGGGGCGATTCATTGGGGCTGATCTGCCAGATCTTGATGACGATATCGGTCAGAAACAGGGCTGTGCGCTCTTGCGACGGCCTGCAATGGCCTCCAAGGATTGATGCTGACCGTGTGTTCGGGGTGCAGGTAGGATCAACAATTACCACGCGCTTCGCTAGCCCTGGGTTTTTGAGCGTCAGGGTGGATATATTATGGAGACATGGTGAAAGAGATCACCGTGAATGTCAATCAGCCCCACCAGCCCTTGCACGATGTCTTGCATCACCAGCGACTCAAGAAATTTGCTCTTTGCCCATGCCGGGTTGGCCGATGACCCAAGTCGACGTACTGCGAGCCTGTGTTGGATAACCGGAGAATCGTTTACGCCTGCCAAAGAGACGGTTCCACAGGTGTTTCAATACTGCGAATGGATTGAATCGAGCCATGTCCCTCACTCCCTAACTCTTGCTACGTTTCTTCTGTTTGTTGTTCTGGTTAGCCTGTCATGATTAGCTTCCCCACCTGAGTAACCGCTGACAGGCTAACCCTGTGGATAGTCCGGCTGAGCGTCAATCCCAATCGCATTTGCCCAATGCCGTGCCGCTACTGGTAGTCCCGCTGCCCATGAACGGATCCAGCACCAGATCACCGGGCTGGGTAAAGAGCCGAATATACCAATAAGCTGGTAACGCCTGCGGAAAGACGGCGCTGTGTCCCTGATTACCCGATTCCACCGCCATGTGCAGGACGTTGGAAGGATAAACCCACCGTCGGTTGAGAAAAATTAGCCCGCACAATGTTGACGCCCTGCCCGTTGACGAATAGACACGTTGATGGTCCTTCGCGGTTGGTCTGCGGAACTTGGCTTGGTGCTGACTGCCGCCGGTTCCATGACTGCCTCTGATACATCTGAATTGGCGCTGTTTGTTAAACTGCAACAACCGTTCCCAGGCATTTTTGAAGCGGTTGGGCCATTTTCCGGGCATCGGATTCTTCTTGTGCCAGATATACCTCCTCGTCCAACGCCAGCCCTGCGCTTTGAGTGCCAGAATCAGTTGCAAGACATAGGGATGGCGCTCCCCTGATCCACGTGCTCACGGATGTTGAGCATAAAGGTGCCGGTCGGTTTGAGCACCCGCTGCAACTCCTGGGCACGGGTAGAAACCACATAATGTAATCGTCGGCCGAGATGCCGCCATAGGTATGTTTGCGTTGATTGGCAGGGTGGTGAGGTCATAATCAAATCTACTGACTCACTCTCTAATTCCCGTAATCGCTCCAAACAGTCGCCACCCAGCAGTTGGACAGAAGAATGGTAAATCCTGAGGTAGCGATCCATGATGAACAATGACAAGACAATTGCTATGTGTCATGCTCATCTTGATGGTGGGTAGCTACCGGCGGATACCGATTAGCTATCTCCATCTGTACCTAAGAGCACCGCGTCTGTCAAGAGGTCAATGGCAGTTGGCTCTTCACCGCGTAGCTCATCTTCAGTGAAGCGATACATACCGGAGAGATCCAATGGATCAGCATATGCCTGCTGCTCACTGAAGAAGATCACCAACATGGCCCAGGTCAATCCCATTGCCCCACCGGTGAGTGGAATGATCACCGGATAGTGCACAATGTTGGGCCAGATGTCGGTCAGGGCATACAACCAGTGTGGGCGGATGAATAGCCAGGCAACCCCCGACCACAATCCACCACAAAGCAGTAGTAGCAAACCGCCGTGTTCTGCCACCAACGCCCCTTCACTGGCTTCATCCAGCAGTCTGATCAATAAGTGAGTAATGTACCAACCGACGATCAAGAGTGCGCCGATGGCTAGCAGGACAACAATCGCCGCAACTGCCAAGTAGAGAAGAAAAAGCACCATCAGGATACCCGCGATCACGCCTGCTGCATCATTATTGTTCGACATCAGAAACTCCTTTCTCAGAAACAACTGGCTGGCGACGATAGTTCCCGCCAACCAGTTGTTCATGGACAATTCCTTAGCCTGCGACGCTTTCGGCCTCGATTGCTTTGGTGGACCGTCGTTTGCGGCGTTTGTTCCTATTGCCGTTGGCCTCGGCATCTGGATAAACATGCAGATTGCGATCTTCATCCAGTGCCTGTTCGTAGGCGGTGCGGAAATCGTCGGCTTTCATCAGGTGTTCCAGTGCCAGTCCGTGGATCGTGTAAAGCAAGGAAATGCGCCGGGTGTTGCCGGTGGCGATGACAGAGAGACCGGTCTGCACCGGCAAATCACTGAAGAAATGCTCGGACTCAGTAGCCAGTACAAGAAGACGATGGGCCGACGGAATTTGTCTAACTTCAGCCAGTGAGACCAACGGTGCCGCGGCGCTTTCCATGTCGGCGTAAATATCTTCTGCCGTCCGCCCCTGGTCACGTAGGATCTGTTCGATGGTTTTCTCGTGCAAGTGCTGCCAGGGCTGCTGACAAATCTCCAGGTGGCGAGCCAGTCCTTCCTCACTTAAAATGAGACAGCTACCCTCGTCACCGTTATCCACCCGCTGTTCCAGTCCAAATCGGTTCGTGTCCGTCATCCAGACCGGTCGCAACTGCTCACTGATTTGCGCCAAAGCATCTTTTTCCCCAGACCGGTACCATTCGGCTACCTGATCTGGACACACGACTGACTGCATGGCAATCGAGCGTTTGCGGGCGTAATCGTCCAGGTACGTCTGATGTCGTTCGACAAGCAATGAATCGAAAGCGGTCAGCGTCTCTAGAAAGTGCTCAAGTGCCTGTTGACGGACGTTGATAGTTTCCAGGACCTCTTCAAGCACACGGCTGCGGGCTTGGTGGCGGAAGAAACTCAGGCCGGCGTCAAGCAGTCGTTGTTGTTTGACCAGATATACCCGGTTGCGCCCAAAGGGCCACCAACGCCGCCAGCCATGGGGTTGCGTGTTTGCATCCCGTTTGTATTGTGCTACCTGCGCCTGTGCTTGCTCTGCTTCTGCATGATAACGCTGCTGTTGTTGCTTGAGGCGTTGGGAGAGTTCTGGCAACACCGACTGGGCAATGGCGAATCCACCCTCCAGCAACAGAAGCTGCTCAATCAGTTTGGTCATCTGTTGACTGCGCTCAGCGGTTGCGTGGTTTACTAATGCTGCAAAGCTGCTCTGCCAGTGTTGCTGGCCCTGTTTGATGCGGTGGTTGAGCAGTGGCGGCAATTGGGCAAAGGGCTGGTGACGCAGGCTATCCAGCGATAACCGTAGTGGTTTGCCGGTGGGATCGGCGGTAAATGCCGGGCTGGTGAGAAACTGCGGGTGGACAGTCAGGAATTGTTCCAGTGCCGCAGTAGCACGCTGCTGGCTCTCTGTCTTGGCTAGCGTCGCCATCATGCGTCGTACATAGGCATGGGCACTTTGATGAGCAAGGTCGTTGATATAGTGTTCCGGCTCATAGTCCCAGATACTGGCACCAGCGGCTGACAGGATGCGGGGATATTGAAAGTGAATATCTGCTAGCCGCGAACGGTACTCAGCGCCTTCAACGCCAAAGTTTCGCAGTTCATAGACCGCGTTGCGCACATCACAGACATCCCTGCGTTCTTTGAAGGTGTAGCCACCCAAATTGATACCATCGTAGAGATAGATGTGTGAGAACGGTTGGCGCCGTGGCAGAGAGAGTGGTCCCAGTTCGATATCCGACAGCGGTTGATGAGGTGTGGCATAAGGTGCCTGTACCTCGCTCAAAGTCGCGTAGGAGTTGGCCAGGAGCAGCCCGATGTTGACCGCCTTGTGTGTCATGGGACCAGGCAGGATAACATCCGCCTCCACCTCATAGCGGCTGAAGCCACCGCGATGGGGCAACAGATAGTGGAGTAGATTGGCTATCAGCAGGCCAAGACTGGAGCCAGTCCCACCGCAACTGCTAAAGACCAGGGTGACAACAACGCGCAGCCTGTCCTGAATATTGCCTTGGCCGCGGCGAGTGCAGCGATTGGTGGCAAAGGCGTGCAGCTCTTGGAACGGTGCTAGCAGAAAGTAGAAGAACTCGGCGGCATAGCGACAGAGGTAGAAGGTCAGCAGCGGCCAGCCTAACTGCCGAAAGGTCTGTAAGCCCGCAGTGATCGACTCCGAGCCACCCAGGCCTTGACGATACTGAGCAATGCGGTCGGTCAATCCACTGCCAGGAATCTCGTCCGGATTGGCTTCCAATTGGTCGAGAAAGGCCGAGGCGGGGAAGTCGTTCATCAAGAATTTCATCCATTTGGGCAACTGCTCGACATCTTTCTTGTCAGTGTCGATAAAGAGCAGCCGGAAAATGGCGGCAAAGCGGAGCACAAAGTTACTTGCCATTTGGCGCAGTCCTGCTTCTTTGCCCGCCCCACCTATGCTAATCTGCACATGCAACTGAGTGGGGTCGTGGGCAGCTTCGGGTGAGCGATGGACTTTATGGGTAGACATCTGTTTCCTCCTCAAGAATTTCTTCTTCGGGTTGATAGGATCGGTACTGCAAGCGATATGGACCAACGGTTAGTTCATAGCCATCGGTCAGAATAGTTGTCTCCAACACTTCCTGGGCGTTGTATGGGTTGAGTTGTTCGATGATGGTCACTGGGGGCACGGCGCTGTCATCTGATCTGCGCTTTATGTGTGCCATCGGACCTTCATCCATCAGGTCTGGGAGCAAGACCTCACCATGTTTGCCGATGGTCACGATCTCTTTCTTCATCGTTGCCAGGTCGTAGGTGGTGACATACTGTCCATGCTGATACACGTCAATCTCGCCTGCTAAACCTGGTTGCACACGCGCTGTCCACCACCAGAGACCAGTACCACTAATGCTGAGCAGAAATCCGACCAGCATCCAGCGAGCCATATTGGTAAGGAAATCTGTCATTTCACTACGCTCAGCCGGTAACGGCACTAATGTGGCGGTAGCGGTTGGCGTAGGTGGGACGGGTGTGAACGTGGGTAACGGTGTGTCACTGGGTGTCGCGGTGATAACGACCAGCTGGATAACCGGAGTTACCGTGTGTGTGGGCGTTGGTGTCGGTGGTACCGGTGTTGCTGTCGCGGTTGGCACAGGTGTTGCCGTGGCGGTAGACGATGTAGTCAGTGTTGGCGTGGGACAGGTGTCGAACAGCACCAAATAAAATGGTTGCGCACTGTACTTGGGGCCGATGAGGTCGGTGACGCCGACGGTCAATGTGTTGGTGCCAGATACAAACAGGTGGCTAATATCCTGCGGTGGCAGCGGCACGATCTGGGTTCGGGGGGTATTGCGATAGTCATGCGACCACTCGTTGCCCGATGGTGATGCCTGAATCCAAAACCGGTCATCTGCACGGGTTGGGTCCTGTCCATCTGGCGAGGATGAGAGAATCGCCAGTTGGCTGGGATGAAACTCGACTGATACGGTCGTGGTATAGAAATCCCGCTCGATATTGCTACTGGGTTGCTCAGTGATTTCTGGAATCAGTGGTATGGCTCGAACAATCGATGGGCAGATTGCCTGTGCTTGTGCTGATAATGGTAGAATGCTATACCAGCAGACGATCCCAATAACGATACAGAGTAACCAAGCTGGCTTAAAACGGTACTTCATCATCGTCCGATGCGAATGCTTCATTATCATGTTCGCTCTCCTGTTCTGATTGCGTACGTTGGTTCAAAAGGTTTGCCGTGTTTTCAAAAAACTGGGCTTGTTCCAAACGGTCAAGTAATTGCTCCAGTGCATCTGGTTCAGTCACAATATGTGATGGTAGATGGCCGGTAATGCAGAGTTCAAAGGTGCATGTGGTGCTGAGTTCGTAGGTGATTCTGTCTCTTACAAGTACAAGGGTCATAAGCTCTTTCCTTTCATATTGGAACCGTCTGTGAATCTTCTGTTTGGCGTGATGTTAGGCAACATTTTCGTCGAAACGGTCTACAGAGCGCCTGCATGATTTCATCTGCCGCATCACGCTGCGGATAGTATAGGGGGCGGCGGTGGCGAATTTCATGGACATTTTTGTCAACGATGCATTGCATCAAGAGGTAAACCATGGGCATGTATCTGGCGCGTGAATTGCAGAAATACTTTCGCAAGTCAGGTAACAAATACCTGTTCCACAACGGCATGACGTTGAACGAGGTTGCGTGGGAGATGCAAGCCGTCGTGCAATGTGGCAGTATTGATCCGGGCATCCTTTCCAAAGCGATTAATGGTCACCGCTTGCTGTCCGATTGGCAGGTAGATGCATTTTGCCAGGCGCTTGATCTAACTGAAGCGCAACGCTACGACCTCACATATGCGATACTGCAAGATAGAGGTGACAATGCTGGACTGGATATTCAGCTGGCAATGCCACCGCCAGCGGTGACCTTTATCGTCAGAAACATGGCGCAGCTCAGGGAAGCCGCCGAGCAAGGTGAATTGCAGCGAGCGCTGGATATGCTCTATAACCTGTATCAGTGGAAGTGCGAGTTGGAAGATGTTGATGCCCCAGCACCGGTGATGCGCATCCTTGCCTTAATGAATATGGAGCCGCGAACAGCTTATCAATGCCATTGCACAAAGTCCGTGGTCAACTGAAATAAGTGAAATTGATGTTGTTGCCTTGCCATCGATTGCCGAGTTGGTTGAGTCCATCGGGCTGACATCTCCTCCGATGAATTCAACCAATTGCTCAGTTGTGCTCCAACCTTTTCTGACATCGAACGGCGCGTATGGGACCAGCGCTATCAAGAGCAACTGTCTGTTGAGCAGATCGCCATGGCCTTGCAACTCACGCCAGCAACGGTTGAGTCGCTGTTGTTGACCGCTCGGTCAAAAGTGTTGGCGTACCTGCAAGAACTTGATATGGAGGCATGATGGTTCCAGCATCGCAGCCAATCGCTACAAATCATCTCAACGCGCTTGGTTGAGGTGTGTGCCGACTTACACGCATTTGAGCGCCTCCTCTCGTTGCCGCTGCTGATCCCGAAATTGGCGCGCTGCTTGCGGATGCTTGCGCCACCATTGATCATGTTGGTTTGTGTGCGTTGAAGGATCGTATGGATTGGGATTTTTGACCGTTGGCACAATGCCAGCCGCTTCCAAATCCGCGAGCCTGCCCGATTTCGCCAGTTTGGCCTCGATGTAGAGAACGGTGGTTGGTTGTTGAAAGATAGAGCGTAGCCGTTCTGCGAGTGATCGTTGTTGTTTCATCTGTCATTTCTCCCGAACTAAGGATTGCCGTGTGCGGGCAAGCCGGTGTTGCGTGGCTTGCTGCTGGGCTAGTCCGGGCGGCGGACGGAATGTGCAAAACCTCTTTTGAATTTGATTATTTTTCTAACATGGCAACAATTTATGCGAACGGGTAGGAGAAAAGAGCCATGACGGACAATCGGAATGACTGGACACATAGGTCAGATCGCTGGCTGATTGAGGTTTTGAGAAGGGATGATGAGGCAGATCGCAGCCAAGCGATTATCACGTTGCAACAACGCTATGGTGAGCAACTGGAGCGCGCAGTGCGCCGCAAACTGCCCTATGATTGGGTAGAAAATACGGTGCAAGATATTTGGGTAGGCTTTTACCGGAGCGTGCAAGCACATAGTGCTGAGATTCAAAATGTGGGTGGATATCTGTACGGCATTGCGGACAACAAGATTGCTGATGCCGTGCAAAAACTGACCCATGAGCGGGCGATTGAATATGACAGAGCAACAGAAGATGACACGCAAAGCGATGAGAGATTATTTGGTGTGGAAGTAGCAGCGGAGGAAGCGGTATATCGGTTGGAAGAAAATATTGTGGCCAAGACGAAATGGAATTTACTCAGCTTGTCCCCTTTGTGGATGAAGTGCTATCAGATTGCCAGCGGGTGATGTGGATGTTGGTCCGAATGCTTGAACACCCACAGACGGTTGTAAGTCGATTGTTAGGCAAGGACTATGGCACCACACGCAGCGAGTACCGTCATGCGCGCAACAAACTGCTGCGATATTTACAAAGCACGGAGTTTCAGCATGTACTTGAATATGGTGAATTGCCAAAGACACTACAATTTGAACCGCAACGGGAGGCCAGTGTCGTCGTTGACCGCTTTGCCCATATGACCACCCCACAGCTGACAGCGGACGAACTCACGCCACTTGGCCTATCGGTAGATGAGTTTCAACAGCATTATGTGGCGTCAATTATTACCTCGCGCTGGTTCAGTTCAGCAGCAGAGATGAACATGAATCGACCGTCGTTACTACTGACCCGGCGGGATCAGTGGCCTGATTTAGGCATCCATCTGCGCGGGCTATATGAGCATCGCCAGGATACGAGCCACACCCCTTTGGAATGCATTCTGGATTTCACGATTGATGGGGACAGTATAATGTTGGAACCGGTATCGCTCGTGGAAATGATTCCTGAACTTGACCCGGCGGGATGGTCGGACAACATGTTTGTCACCGCGCATGAGCCGCGTATGACTGTGCCAGTTATTTGGGGCTTTTGGGATGGGTCAATGGTTGATGAAGGTGTAGTAAAAACAGAGTTTGAACATTGGCCGTTTATGCTGGGTGAGGGAGATTGGTATGATTTCCGTAGTATGCCGGACGATAGGTCATAAATCATTTGCTGGTTGGTCTAAAGTGTTTAGGCTCAGACGATTGGAAATTGTCAGTAAGAGTAAGGAATAGATAGTGGTGAAGCCCTATGAAAATGAAATTTACGGCCAGTGATCCCATAGTTAGTATGTTAGGCCCTGTTTTAGGCTAACCTACTGATTTGGAATGGTTTAGGGGAAATGAGGGGGCTTTCACTTTGGGGGAACGCGAGTGCGACGCACTCTGGTGCTGCAAACACTCGACCTAAACCGAAGCCCCCAAAATGAGGAAAATACTATTGACCATTTGAAAGAAAGTAAGTATAATAAGCACTGTAGTCACAGAAAAAAATTTGTTCTACTTATTCCTTCTTTAGTTCCCTTCAAGTGAAGTTATATCATTATCGAATCTGATTCTGGAATTACCCCAAATTAGTGTAGGGAAAGATAAAGCCCATATACTTATAATAAGGGGGAACTCCACTCTTTGAGTCTACTAAAATTTAGAGCCCAATATTGGTTCAAAGAATCCCCGTTTTGAAGGCGTAAAGTTTGCTTTTTCTATCTTTGGTAGAATATCGTCGAATTGGACAGGTTTGAGTCGATTCCTTATAACGCATTTAGAGATAGGGATATTTTATGAATTGTCCAAGATGTGGATTGGCATACACGGGGTCAACCAGTCGATGTAGCCGGTGTGGCTATGACTTATCAAGTATTACCTCCCAAGATGATTTGCCACAGAGTCAGCAGAGTACAGATCGTCCTACTATAAATCTGGAATCAAAAAACCAGATAGCGGTTAACGGTTATCTTGTCCAAGGGTCATTCATCACTACTAATATGTCGTCAGTGCAAGTCGTTTTGAACAATAGTACACCGTATTTGATGGAACAATTCGTCTTGCCATCCAATGGATTAACTGATAGATACGAAATGGAGTTTGAGTTTCGCAAAAAACTAGTTCATCCTCAACTTCCAATACTGGAAGAGTTTTTTTTCACTCAAGAACATTTGAATGTGATCTCCGCCTATCCCAATGCGAAACCTTTGTTAAACATCATACTTGGCGACGCAAATGAAAAGGGACTTCCTATTCATCATAGATTCCCCGATAATGTCGCGCATGTTATTGAATGGATCTTGCAATTAGGTAGTGCGTTAAACGTTTTGCATTCTCAAAAACCATTTCCAATTATTCATAGAAATCTGAATCCTTCGACTCTGCTAATCGGAGATACGGGTCTCCATTTACTGAATTTTGGTATACCAAGTAGCATACTGCGCGCTGAGAACATTTTCGACCGTTTCGATGCCCCGTACAACTTTTCGGCACCAGAGATTACGGGGTTAGAGAATTTCTCTCTACAGTCAGATATTTTTTCCTTTGGAAGGATTATTGACTTTCTCTTAACTGGTTTTATTCCATCGTCACGAAATGAAAACCCATTATGTCTGACAAATAGTATTGACTTAGGGAAAGATAATCGCATAAAGTTACTGACTAAAATTGTCGAAGTTTGCTGCCAACAATCAAGAATTAAGAGAATTGCCACCATAAAACAAGCTTTGGATCCATTGTGGAGCTTATTATCCTTACAGAAGCAGGCTGACCAGCCCATGACAATTTGTCGATGTGGTCAACCCAATCGCTCCAGTTCACGGTTTTGTGTCTGCTGCAGTCGCCTACTACATAATGATGAGCCCAGAATGCGAAACAATGAGGAAGTGATACCACCCATTCCTATTGAATGGCAAAATGCCAATGAAAATCAGGTTGTAAAAAATTACAATGATAAAAAAGTAAGTAAATTTGAACACTATCGCCTCCATTCAATACTGAACAAAGTACAATCTGATCCTGGATTTGATTCACTATCATGTTTGGATTCGCTACCTTTCGTTGACAAGCTACCACATCAAAAAGCAGCTGCACTTACAGTACTTAAAGATATGAGGGGACGAGCGTTACTGGCAGATGAAGTGGGCTTAGGCAAGACGATTGAAGCAGGGATAATTTTAAAAGAACTATTTGAACGCAAACTTATAGAAAGTGTGTTGATATTGTGCCCTCGACAGCTATTACGACAGTGGCAATTAGAACTGTATAGCAAGTTTGACGAGCTGTTTCTTGTTATGGGAAGAGATGTTGATTCGAGCCTAGCTTGGTATAGTTCTCGTTTGATTGCACCATATCAGATCCTGGAGGAAAAGTTTCATATTGAGGAGCTACTATTACAACATTATGATTTGGTAATCCTTGATGAAGTGCATTTTCTAAATGATGAAAGAAATTGGCGCACTTTGCGAACAGTTCGAAATTTGCGCAAGAAATATTTTTTATTGCTATCAGCTACACCAATGCATAATGATCTAAAAGAGTTGTACAACATCATTACATTATTACGACCGGGTCATCTTCCTGAATGGGAAGCATTTAGCGATAAATATATTGACGAAAATAGCGCGACTGGAACGAAAAATACTAGTGAATTGAAAAAACTTTTGCATCAAGTCATGATCCGCCATACTCGACGAGATGTTGCCAAGGATTACCCATTCCCCATACGTCGGGCATTTCGACAAGAGCTAACGTTAACTCAGAAAGATAGTGAGTTTTACAACGACTTTCGCATGTTCTATCAGAAAAAATTGCGTAATATTAATAATCGTAGAATGATGTATACGATGGGAGAAATTGTTGAAAGGCTCTCGAGTAGCCCGGCAGCCTTTCGTGAAGCCATACACAACTATAGATGGCAGATTATAAGATCCTGGGAGACAGATTTTTTACAGATCTAGAAAGGTTTTCCGCTAATTATCCTCAAAGCCTTATCCAGCCCAAAATTGATGCTATGCAAGAACATGCTACAAAGTATTTGTCTGAAGGGCATAAGATACTTGTTTTCTCACAGTTTAATGAAACGACACGCTATGTGTTCAATCAGTTAAAGAGAACCGACTTAGGAGAATTCTGTTTTTTATATGATGAATCCGTCTCAGACGTAGAAAAAGCAAATGTAATTCGACAATTTCGGCGTACGAACTCAGGCATTCTTCTTTGCCCTGGTGAAGTTAGTGAAGGACTTAATCTACAATTTGCAAGTGTCATGATTAATTTGGACTTGCCATGGGATCCAATGAAGATTGAGCAAAGAATTGGGCGGATTCAACGTATAGGTGGAAGTGCAGAAATCTTTATTGTCAATTTGGTACTGAAGGGTACCTTGGAAGAGGAAATCCTCAGCATCCTTGAGCATAAGATACGTATGTTTGAAGCTGTTGTTGGCAAGGTCGAGGAAATAATAGGAAATCTAAGTGACGCTGAAGATTTTCGCATTATGATAGGTAATTTATATTTGAATAGACAAGTTGAGATTCAAGAAGATAGTGAAGACGATATTCATCAAGTTACCGCAAATGTCTTTATTGAACACGCAATCGATAGCGCTGTTAATCGAACAGAACAAGGTAAGGATCAGTTAAACTCAATCTTCATGGAAGGCCTAGATGGCGAAGAACATCATGTGAATGACAAGTACTTGGATAGGATACCATGCAAGAGTTACAGGCTAAACAATCACAAGTTAAAGAACTTGTAATAGGATACTTTCGACAACGTGCAGATACGCCCATTGTCTCAATGATAGATGATGTATATGAAATTTCCTTAGACTCGGAATTAGCCCGTCAGAGTTTCGGTGGCAGTAAACGGTTAAAGCTTTCCTTTGATCGAACTTTTTCTGAGAATCTGATGAGTTAATCACATCGAGTCATCCATTTCTGGAGATCATCAGAAACGACCTTCAGAGTGATGCCAATTCAGATCCCTAAATTGGAGAAGCATATATTCATCTGAATCTAATAAATGAGATCGGTGAGCTGATTTACCCGAAGTTAACCTAGATGGCTCACGGTATGAGACTACTAATACAATTAATTACATACCTACGTATCTTTTTGTCTATAAGGTATTGTATGATCGCGATGAACGGTCAGAGAATATTATTAGGATCTGCTATCATCCTGACTGGTCTCTGAAAATTCCAATCAGAAGCTCCACTACCTTTGTTGGATGAGTTTGAACTCGTGGGTGGTAGACCTTCGAAAGTAGCTTCGGAACCACCAGTGCTCACAGATGCTGTGGTGGAGGTACGCTCTTATCTTAGTCGACAGATGAGATCGATTTGATCAGCATTCGCCGTGAAATAGCTGACATTTTATCAAATCGCATCAATGGAGCGAAGCTACAGTATGAAAACGACATTGCCCAGCTTAGATCTCAAGATACCGTTGGACGGCAGCAACTTACGGATCGATTGAACAAAGATATACAAGACCTTGAACGAAAGTTTGCTTGCCATGTCAAAATCGATCTGCTTTCAATATTAACAGTCTGGTGGCCTTCTGTTAATTATCATATAGTAGTACCGAGCGTTCATGGAAAATTCAGCATCGACGGGTTTCGCTATGATACACAACTCGGGAAAGCTACGTTTCGTCGTTGCCCTAAATGTGACAATGAGCATAACTTCTGTATTTGTACTTCCGGTCGTCATGTGGAATGCTCAAACCATATTGAGATTTTTGTTTGTAGCACATGCTACGAATCAATGTGCCTGCAACATGGTGGATTGTGTGAACATTGTCATGAACCAGTATGCCTACATGATAATCAGCTATGTATGTATGGCTCCCACCTGACAGATTTTCACTGTTGTCCTGATTGCATAACAACTAGCTTTGAAGGCAAGCCACTCTGCAAAGACTGTATTTCAATATGTGCAGAATGCCAGCGCAAATTTGCACATGAACATACGAAGGAGTGCCGTATAGGTGGCGAGACTATTTGTATTAGTCATCTTTCAGATCCATGTGGACACAGATGCAGCTACTGTTCGGCGGTCATCTGCCAACAGCTAGCTTATTAACTATTAGTGGATCTCGGGTCTGCCTGGACCATGGTCACAAATCTACTTGTTGTGAGCGCACATTTGCTCTTGATGGTGTAGAGATCTGTTGTGTGGATGCAAACGAGTTGTTATGCATTGACCATCGATTTAGTTGTATGGACTGCTTTCAGTCCGTATGTGAACAACATAGTACAGTGTTACATCTACATCGCGATAAACGGATTTGTGCTAATTGCCGTCTTAGTTGCTATCTCTGTGATTCACAATTTAGTTACTCTCCAAAAGACTTAACAACCTGCGTCATTTGTCATAGTGCTGTTTGCAGCGAGCATCTTTATGGTTGTGCAGTTTGCGCTGAGCCAGTTTGTGCTAATGACATTAGAGTTACAAAATACGGCGAATATGTATGTAAAGCTCATGCTGGCCATTGTGCTTACTGTACCGATGGTAACGACATTCACATGATTGATCGTCTAAAAAGTTCAATCATCTCTAAGAATTTGATGTGTCGGGAACATCGTAATCTCTGTGAGGTTTGTCAACAAAATTACGTTTCACTTGAAGAAATTCCTGGGTTGGATAGATGCGCTGGTTGTAATAGATTTTCTTGTGGGGATGGCCGGTGTAGTGCGCAGATGAATAAATGTAGTAAATGCCAATTATCATATTGTACACATTGCTGTGGAAATGGAATATGTCAAGCTTGCTCAAAATTATCAGCTATTGAAGTTAATGAAAAAATAGTTGCATATGTATCGCAGTACCGTTCATCAATGCAAGAGACTATCAGAACCTATCTAGATAGTGTACTCGAGAATATTGATTACATGCTATGTTGGTATGCAAGGAATGAAACGTATCAGGTCATGATTATCCGATGCAGACCTCCCCGCATTATGTTCTGGAAGAGTCATCTTTCCGCCAAGCAAATTCGCTTAGTAAGCGATAATAATGGACGCTATATTTCTTCGTATCTTGAGCCAGTAGATTCATAAGATGGTGTGATGTTACAGGTAAAATGAAAATTACATTACAGGACATATTTCGGTCTTCAGACTTCTTAGATAAGTCTCAACCAATACTTCAACGGCTTGGCGCTCTTTATCAATACGGACAACAGATTGAATCGACCGAAAAACGGCAAAAGTTGGATAGCTTGCTGGCACAGCCAGAGACAGACTCGAAGTCGTCATGTTACAGCTACATGCGGCTATTTTGTTAGCGCAAAATGACAATTTCGCAGGGGTGGATTTTATCCTTGATATTCTGTGCAATACCCCTTCTCCAGAGATCCGTAAATTAGCAGGAATTGCGCTAAGAAACTGTAGCCGTTTTCCCTTGGCGGTCTTGCTTGCCCAATGAAGCGATTTGTCGAAGATCTCACAATTAGATCAACGTCTTATTGGATTAATGAAGCTCTCTAGTAACGATTTTCATGAGCATTCTAGTCAGCAAAAACAAAAAGAATACTTAGATGGATTAGTACATCAATTAGAATATCTGTCTCAGCTACCACAATTATCAGATCGAACGCTATCCTTAGGAACCGTTATTTGCCGCCCAGTACGCAAAGACTTTGGAATTTCGTTACACAGGTTTTATTGTTATTGAACGCACACAACAGTGTGCGCTTGCCGTTCCATATGACATGGGAGATGTACTAAATATCAATGATCAGCGGGCGCAACAAGATGTTGAGACTTTACTCCGCAGTCCTGGACATCGTTGCACTTGTTGTCCATAGTACATCTTCGCCATATGAGGCCCAACAGCTTTATATTCTATCATTTGCGGTGCGTAGCTTCGATGAAACACAAAAGATCATGTCTCAACTGACGTTACAGGCAGATGGTGTGACAGTAGGTGTAGCAGCGGAGCTAGAGGTTGGAGGACGGAATGGATATCGCATTGTTACGTCGCATGGTGAGTCACAGATAAGTCATTTTATGGCCAGTAAGAAGAAGATTGGGAGTTGTTTTTACTTCACGATGATAATTCACAGCCGCTTAGCACTCACTTTCAGGTACCCCCAGAATGTAGTTGCCGAAGTTATCGACAATTTCAAGAAAAAGACGACATTTGATATTGGTGTTTATATTCGTAGCTATCGAGATAATCACTATTTTGCTACCAGAGATGGCCTTTATACTGTAACAATGCAGGATCCATCTGCTAAAACTGGCTGTTTTATAGAAACTGTAGAAATTAATGGTAACATTCGTCATTTCGTTTTCGACCTGGCAACAAGTTCATGGTCCACTGAAGAGCGGGCTCGTATTCTTGACCAATATTTCTCAAAGAACCCCCAGTCACGGGGAGTAGTGATAGACCATTTTGAGTATAAAGGTAAACAAGCTCGGACTGTACAGGCTATCACAGGTAACGTAAAAAATTTACCAGTTACGGACATGCTTCCCAAAGGTACGCTTGTATTTTTTGAAGTGGGAACTGATGGCAAACAGTATGCTAATTTGCTTGTCGATTACCGCATTGAAGGTGGATGCCCTCATTGTTTCGGGACTGCTTACCGAAAATGTGTTACATGTAACGGCAATGCAAGGGTAACCTGTCCGGAATGTTTGGGATCAAGGAGTGTCTCCTGCCCGGCATGTAAGGGAACTGGACAAACGGCATGTGGTCACTGCGATGGAGAAGGTTCCAGGTGGCAAACTTGCCCTGTCTGTAATGGGACTAGTAACTGCCCAGGATGCGATGGCACAGGTCTGTTCGTAATTGGTGATTGCAATTTGTGTAATGGCACTGGCTTGTACAAAGGATTTTCTACATGTAATAAATGTGAGGGTACAGGCAAATTTCAAAAGCCTTGTAATCGATGTTCTGCTACAGGTGTCTGTAGTAGATGCAATGGCAGCGGAGGGTTTGAAGTGGAGTGTCGAACGTGTAGAGGAACAGGTCTGTGGGATTGTAGTAGCTGTAGACACACCGGACAAGTGGCCTGTTCCTGCAAACGTGGATATATAGATTGTGCAACTTGCAATACAAAGAGAGTCAGCAGATGTGAGTGCGGCGGTAAAAATCAAGGATTCATAGTAGCCGTTGCATGAAGTTGGAAGGTGATGGATGGGCTGTAACAAAGAAACCGATCAATCAGATTTACTGGCAACAAGTAAAAACAAACTGAATCCTGCGAAAGCGCAGTCGAATCAAGATCATGCAGGGGATCCTGTAAATCTAGTAACAGGTGCATTCTCATTTTCTGAAACAGATTGCAGCTTCCCGACTCAACGACTTCAATTGGAAATTACCCGCCATTACGATAGCGGTCAACATAACAAGAATCAAAAAGTTGGGCCATTTGGTTGGGGATGGACACACTCACTGAATTTATTCATTGAATATGATTCAATGAGTCAAGAGTGTATTTACATAGATGATCAAGGGGCCGAAGTAATTTTTCGCCCAGATTGTGAATTCCCAGATCGCTTCCTTTCCCCACCAGGTTCATTAGGGTTGACGTTATTACGAACTTCAAAGGGTAATTTTCAACTGCGACAATTGATGGATTGCTCGCTGAGTTTAACGAGCAAGGGCGATTAATGGTGCTTACGCGTCCTGGTCCGGCAGAAGATAGTCAGATTGTTCTTGACTATGATGACAAACAACGGCTTTCCCGTGCAGTCGGTGCAGGTGAGCGTTTTATTACATTTTCGTACCAAGGCGACAGTCCTTTAATTCATAAAATATCCGATCATTCTGGACGTGAATGGCAATATATGTACGATAGGTATCGAAACTTAATTCAGGTCCGAGATGCTGGTGGACGTTTGCGCAAATATAGCTACATATACCAGGAAGTTCAAGCTACGAATGACTTAGGAGAAATTGAAAACCGTAAAATTCGAGGGTTATATCAAGTTTTCAAGTACACCTACGAAAAAGATGATCAAATACCAGAGGTCACAAATTATTATACAACTGATTACCGAGTTCACCAGCAAAATGATTCACAAGGGGTGTGACACGATTTGACTATAATCGTTTCACGCGTACTACCCATGTCACAGATGCGGCTGGTTGGACAACCGTGTACTGTCATGATTGTGCTGGAAACACCGTAAAGGTGCGTCTACCCGAAGGTAGCACCACTGAATATGTGTATGACAGTTATCGGAATTTGCTAGCTGAGATTGATCCATTTGGCAACCGAACAGAATATGCAACACTTAAAGATCCATGTCAACTAGATACACAATTTGAGTTTGGGCGCAGAGCATTGGGGAATCGTTCAGATTATCTGAATTTTGACGAAGAAGACATTATTGAAGGCTACGATAGCCGGGGCAACCGTGCTTTGTTGAGGGATCCGCTCGGTAATACTTATCGTTACCTTGATTATACTGAGTTTGGCGATCCTCAACGTGTTATTTTACCCACTGGGGATGAAATTCTAACAGAATATGATACTCGAAGCGGGTTGCCACTACGAATGCAACAACGCTTGACGTCCGGGCGTAGCCAGCCGCTTCTTTGGACACGAACATGGCAATACGATGCCATCGGTAACCTTGTCCGACATCGTGAACGCACCGAATTAGAAGATGGTACGATAGAGACTCAACAAGTAACTGAGTGGTGCTATGACAGATATGGTCACCATCCAATAGAGCAAGTCAGTTGGCAAGGGAGTGAACCGAAGCTACCCAAGGAAGAACGATTTGATTGGGATGAACGGGGTCAACTTGTGCGTCATGAAGTCCTGCGCCGAGATACGATAAGTCCTGAGCCTCTTTTGCTTTTGACCAATTTTGGCTATGATATTCTGGGACGACAGATTTGGGAAATCAATTCACAGAAAACTGCGTTCTGTACTGTCTATGATGTTGAAGATCGGATCATTAAGACGTACATTGTACAGAATACCGATCCGCAATTACTGGCTAGTTTACCTGAAAGTAGTCATACGGTACGTCATCAATGGCAGTACGATAAAGTAGGTAACGAGATAGCCTACGTTGATCCATCGGGCGCTATTACAAAGCGCGCATGGGACGAACGTGGACTTTGTATTCGACAAGAAGAGCCAACAGGATTTGTAACAGAATATGAATATGATCGGGATAGTCGACAGGTCAGTTCACAAACAAACATGGGTTATCAAGTGTCGACTACTTATGATCTTGCCGGAAGGATCGTTGTACAACAAGATAATGTTGGCCTTATTTTAGAATGGGATTATGACACACTGGGCAACATCATAGCTGAAAAACAATTTACAAACGAGGAGGAGTCCGTAAGACGGTATAAATACGATGCATTTGGACGACCTATTGAAATACAGGATACGGATGGCGTAGCCCAGCATTTTTCGTATGATGAGCGTAGTAATGTGATTCGCCTTGAGAAAGCGTTCTATGTAGAGACCTATCAATATGATGGAATGAACCGTCCCTTGGTTGTATCGGCCGGTACTCAATCACACATACAACCATATTTCCGTTATGAGTACGATGATGCGCTCAACCTTGTTAAAACCTATGATGCGCTGAAGAATATTACGCAAGAAATCTTCGACACAGAAGGAAACTTGGTTCAGAAAGTCGATGCCGAAGGCCGGGAGCTTAATATGACGTATGATACTCTTGGCTATGTATTAACACGTCAGGCGCGTGACAAGTCTGTTGATGCTAACTTCCAATATGACGCGCTTGGTCGTTTAATTACTGCCGATGAAGGTAATACAAAATATGCGTGGCAATATGATCAAAATGGTCGAATAGTTCAGCATCATCAATATCTAGATGATAATATCCATACAGTTACTTATCAATATGACCCTGCTGGCCGCCTTATCGAAAAGCGACTGAATGACCAGTGGTGGATGCAGTTTGATTACAAGCCTTCATCAAACTTTATCTCAACAATCAAGATCCCACAGCGCGCCATTCATTTTGATTGTGACTCTCAAGGACGTGTTATTAGAGAAAATTGGGATGATGGGAGTTTGACATTTTACGGATATAGAGTCGATGGTCTCATTGAAGTATTAGAAGTGTACGATAAACATCAGCAATTACAATTTGGACAGTCACTGATTTACGATGCTCATGGAAGACCGACGAACGAGACTCGCAAATTTGCCGAAGAGAAGACGGATTATTGCTATTACTACGATGAACTTGATCGCTTAAATAGAGTTGATCAAAGCGCTGGCTCTTCTCAAACAGAATTTCGGCGTTACGAATATGACGTTATGGGAAATCGGCTTCGCGAGTATCGAGATGGCGTATCATACCATGCACATCGGTATGATACAGCAAACCGTTTACTTGAGGTTCGTGGTGCTAACGGCCAAACAACTACCTATGAGTATGATCGGTGCGGCAACCTAACTAGACGAGGAGAACAACAGTTCGTCTACGATGTAAGCCAACGAATGCACGAGGTGAGAAATACCAAAGACGGAACGGTTGTTGCTAGATATGAATATGCTGCGACTGGTCAGCGTACACGACGACATCATGGACAGAACAGGGAAATCTTTATCTACGATGCATTGCAGGAAATTGAGGAGGTATCTGACATTGGGCATATTGTATTTTTTTGGCGGGGAAACGTAAATTCTGCCCTGGCCATAACTATGCCTGATAGAATAGGAGCTCAAAAAGTAGTACTAGATAGATCAGAGACAATGCTTGGATTTGAAGGCAATAGGCACTTGGTCGACTTTGACCCATTTGGAATAGTTAGTGATGTAGACGTTATTCTTCCAGTGGGATTTCATAGCAAACGTTATGATTCTTTTGCATGCCTTTATTATAATCATGCTCGATGGTATGACCCATCTATCGGAAGATTTACGCAAGCGGATCCATTTGGAATCATCGATGGACCTAATGTTTATCTCTACGCCAAATCTAATCCAGTCTCCTACTTTGATCCATTTGGTTATAAATCTGGGCTAAATAAGCACTTGAAATCTGTGAGAAGTGCGCAGGGTTCCATTGCTGAACTATTGAAGCCAGGACATTTAGTTGAAAAGCATGTTGGTCGAAAAATAATTGATTTACACCAAAGACTAGAGAATGAGCCTAATATATCAGAGGCATCATCATTTTTTAATCTCACTGTTGCAGAAAACACCGTCCGTGAAGCTATTAAGCATAATGAGAAAGCAATTGTTCATTGGCTTAGCAACTCAAGTTCAAACAGACACCTAGTTGAACACCAAGTTAGTAAATCTGTTGGGGTAGTAGTCAGGCGGCAAATGCCTCGTCTTCATATGGGCTCGAATGTTCAAATCGTTTTGAAACGTAATAACTCCAAGTTTGGTTTTCACATATTAACTGGCTTTATCAAATCCTGAAAGTAGGTTCTGGAAAATCTTTTATATTTCGCTAACATAAAATCATTAAGGGTCGAAAATAATCGATATGAATTCAATTTCTCGTCAAGAATTTAATGAGTTGTATGAGTTTATAGTGTGTTACTTTGCTGACTATTGGGAAGGTCGTACAGAACAGGACCTTGTAAGAGAAGCTGTTTCGAGAGAATGCATCAAGCTACCTCAATGTGATAATGCAACAGATAGATAAGTTCATTGATTCAAACGTTTCGCTAGAAGTTAAAAAACAATTTATTACAAATGCAGGGCTATATGACGAAAATGGAACCAAAACAATAGAAAGATTGAAAAGAATCAAGCTACTTATTCAAAATAACCTTACTGATGCAGAAGACTCGAATTCGTGATTTTGGTGAGATTCGTCAGTTAGACAAATTTATATTTCTCTGTCATTGCGTTAGATTACGAAATCCCATTACTCCTGTACTTGAAAGTTGCACTCAAGAGTACCATGTGTGTCTATAATAAGCGAGACAGTTTCAAGCCCGAAAATAGTGTAGAATGAAGGGCAAAGGAGCATGGAAAATGTCTCAGAATCAACCAAAGAAAAGCAGCCACAACGGCGCAGCGAAATTGTATCAACCCGCCGGCTCATCCCGATGCGACTGTTACAAGCAATGGCTAAACCCCGTCATCGGCGCAGCTTCCCTTCCCCGAAGTGGTTAGCTGCAATCCCATTTTTTGTTCATTTTTCGAGGCTAATTTTTCTTTGTTTTTTGTCTCACTATTCTTGACACAGTCCGGTACTTGTATTTAAAAATAGAGATACGGACAGAGTGGATACCGTCAGTAGCGAGATACTATACTTATACACAATAGGCTAACTATGACAAGAAAGTTACCTACGTTTATCGAAGTTGAAACAGCGACCTACTGCAATCGTACATGTACGTGGTGTCCCAATGGTTGGAATGATCGAGGGCGCAGGGAGCAGTATATATCTCCGATGTTGTTTGGCTAAAACTCCTTAACGAATTGTCGGAGTACGACTACAAAGGATGGTTTGCTTTTCACAATTACAATGAACCACTCGCCGACCCCACGATTTTTGAAAAAGATCAACCAAGCCAGACATTTGCTGCCGAAGGCAAAACTTGCCCTTTATTCAAACGGGGACTATCTGACGCAGGAAGTGTTGGGGCAACTTGCTGAGCTAGGTGTTGATGAGACTCGGGTAACATTATATCCGAGCGCATCCCATGCCTTTGACAAGCCATCAACAGCCAGAATGATATCATTCCTTAATCGTCTGAGCATCGATGTTGCATCGAAAGATATCTGTGAAACGTCTAAACGTATTGAAGTACGAATAGACTTTCAAGGAACAGAACTGCATATCATTGTTCCCCATATTCAACTCTATACAGATCGCGGTGGAGCAGTTCCGCTAGAGGAACTCACATTACAAACCGTTCGCACGCAGCCCTGTTTTTTGCCTAGCCTTTCAGCGGCGATTGATTATCAGGGTAATCTGAAGCTATGTTGTCAAATATACGATGCAACATTGCCTGCCAACCAACAATATATTATCGGCAACGTTGCGGACGAAGGCTTTATGCAGTTATGGTTTTCTGAGAAAATGGAAATGTTCAGGAGACGTTTGTCTACAGCCGATTTTGAAGGGTTAGATGCCTGTACGCACTGTACACATGCATTGTCTCTGTATCAACGACAGGCACTAAATGAGAGAGCGTAATTGTTTTCTTCTGTTAGGTCCTCCATGTGCTGGGAAATCAACAATAGGATCTCATCTATCGCAATTCTCAGGATTCCCCTTTATCATACTGGACAGCTATGTTGATGAATTATGTAAAGAGTTGGAACTGCAAGAGGGTGAACTACTTAATGATAGACAAATAGATATTGCTGTTCATCGATTTCTTGAGGATCTGAAAAAATACGTACTCGATGGTGATTGTATTTTCGAATTACCATACCACGACTATCAGAAATTGTGGATGGAATTTCATAAAATACGAAATTATCTAACAATTGTATTAATTGAGGCAGATGTAGATATCCTGCTTCAAAGAAATTATCAACGTCATCCAAGTAGGCAAATTCCTACTGAGTATATCAGACGATCATTGGAGTCGTTAGGAAACTTTCGTATTGTGCTACACAAAGAACAGTTTGCATTTCTATTTTTTAATACGGGTTTAGTTTCAGTACATACAATTGTCAGTTCGATCATGGATCTTCGTGATATGTAAGATCTCATTCGGAGCTAAGGAACATTCATGATAAAGCCTTCGTCCAAAGTCGATTGGTTGTTACAATACGTTTCCAAATTAAGCTCCGAATATCAGGGCGTGGTGGAAAAGGAGTCGCAAGATTTCAGTCAAGACAAGATCAAATTGGTGTTTCATGAGCAACGTTTTAGAAATTTTCTGACAGGTAAAGAAGACAAAAATTGTGCCAATCACTTTTGAAGTATGGCCCAGCTTAACCTGCAACGCTCGTTGTCCACTTTGTACTTATGCCCTCAACAATGCCCGTTTAGAGGCAGACCGGTCCGAAAATCTTTTTGTTGCTGATGTGAGCACATATAAACGAATTTTTGAGAGTTTTCGCCAAGCAGGTGTTCATTCGCTTATCATCACTGGTGGAGGCGAACCAACCTTGCATCCTCAGGTTGCCGATCTACTCTCACATGCTTATAGGCTTGGCTTCGCTTGGGGAATGTTTACCCATGGGCTAAATCTAACAGAAAAACTGATTCATGATTTCTTAGCTTGTGAGCCTCGCTTTATTCGTGTTAGTGTGAATGCGGGTAGTGCTCGGTCGCATGAGTTAGAATACAGAGTTGGAAAAGGAAGTTATGCACAGGTAGCGCAAAATGTTACGCTAGCCGCCAAAATATCACACCAATACAATCGAGTTATCGGCCTAGGGGTACGCGTTAAATGGCCGATTGAAGGATGCTGAACTGGACGGAATAGTGGATTTTGTATCCCAGATTATGGAAAGTTCACAAGGGGGCTACGATCTGTTGCCTTTCGCCCGAAAGTTGTTTATTACACAAAACAAGGGCATGTTGCGTCCACGCAACCAGGGGTTCAGAATCTCACAACCTTATCTCAAAAGATTAATGATAAGATTGTTACTGTTCTTCAAAAACGATTTGGTGACTCTCTACACATAGATCATAAACAAGCGATGTTCAACCGATTGGCCCACGAGACAAGCCGTCCGGCAATTGGAAATGCATGGACGAGCCAGATCGATCATCAAGGGAAAGGATACATTCTAAGCGAACTAAATGGCAGTCCTTGGGAAAATAGCTGTTATGGTCAATTTACAGGTGACAATTTTAACGAGGTTTGGGCCAGCCACACACGTCTCCATTTATCTAACCTGTATAATTCTGGCAAGCTACGGCCACCTGTTCACCACAAAATAAGTCATGTAGATGATTTTCTTAATGACATTCGGGAAGCAATTGGGATATTGACAAAACAGGAGGCTGATGAATTCTATACTGGCGTTGAAACACTTGGTTTGCAACGTCCCAAGAATTGGGATTTTCTCTAGGCGGCACCATGTGCAATGTACTAATTTATGCGGTTCCCTTTGGCTTTGGACCTACAGGGAAAGCTATTACTATAGCAACTGAGCTACATGGAGACCACAATGTTAAGGTTACAACGTATGGCATACCGTTTGCACTACTCGACAAATCATTGAGTTCGGTTGTCGTGGTAGATTGCTTGGCGCGCGATGTTCACTTGTGGCCGACCAATTTACTTGATGGCATTGATGTCTTTTTTTCACTCATGGATTTAAAAGTCGCCGAGATGGTTAAAGCACTCAAACCTGAAGTAAAGATTGTATTTATTGACAGCTTACTCTGGTGGATATCCCATCAAATAACAATACCACCATACATTGATTGCTACATTGCACAATATTTCCCAGGGATAGAACAAACAATAGCAGCTCGACTTCCCAATCCCATCCACGTAGTATCCCCTATTACGAAATTAGCACCTCACAAAAGTAACAATGTACAGAACTCAGTAGTTGTACACTTGGGTGGAATTAGCTCCCCAGTTTTGCCTGTGGATTCTTACTTAGATTTTCTGAGCGGGTTGGCTGAGGTCTTATTGCAACTTGCTCAACAAAGTTCATTTCAATGGATTGTCACTGGTAATCCGAATGCGATGGCCATAATGCAGCATCAGCTAGATGCCACAGCAATAATTAGATTTGAATGCCTTGCACATGATGAGTTTGTCCAACTCATCTCTGAATCAATTTGCTTTGTGACGACTCCAGGAATTGAAGCTACCTTTGACAGTTTTTCTATGGGAATACCGACAGTATTCTTACCTCCTATGAATAGTACTCAACTTGGACAAATTCTTGTATTTAGAGAAAATGGATTTCCTATAGCGCTTAGCACCGCCCACATTACTGAACTTCACGAGATGGCATCGTTGGGCATTACTTATCAAGAAGAAACGCTTCAGCTCAGCAGTTTTGTAAATAATTTAGCTATAAAATCAAAGAAAGAATTTAGTCATTTGCTATCAAGATTATTATCGAGGCTTTTTTCGTCACAAGCTGAACGTGAGCGACTCATCGCTACTCAGTTCAAATTTTTGCCCACACATTTACCCAACGGAATGGAGTTTATTCAATCGTATTTGAACACAGTGTGTGCCAAGAACATGTCCGCCGATTCATCTGTAAGTCATATCCCCTTCTGAAGTGAATGGAATCGCAATCGGATTTTCAACCGAGTTCAACATGTAGTTAAGAAATCTATACACAACCGGGAATATGGATTTTGAACTGAGAGCGCTTTATGAGTATTCGTGAATATCGAAGAAAATGCAAGCAAGCTGGTTGCAATATTGAGTTCACAGTAGCAGCTGCTTCAATTGAGCAAGACCGTATGATCGGCTACTCTGAACCAGAATATTGCCCGAAACATCGCGCCTTACATGCGAAATCTTATTCGCGTATTGCAGTACATCACATTGATGTAGAGGAAACGCCAGAAGGACACGAATTAATCCAACATGGAGAAATAAATAAGTTAGCCGGTGTAGTTCCCAATTATGGTCCCGGCGGAATCGGACAATTTGAGCGTGATGTTCGACCGTTTGTAGAAAGTTTTAGTGAAAATCCGGTTGAAGGCTTTAAACCGCCGATTCATGAAAAAGATGCTGAACTTCTTGAAGCACTTGAACACAATCAAGTTGTTGTGCTGGTAGGGCCGACCGGATCTGGTAAATCCACATATATTCCATACATGTTATTACGTTCAAAATGGTCTCAACGTGGACCGATCGTAGTTACGCAACCACGTATCCAAGCTACAATCCAAATACCACAATTTGTGGCACGTATAAATAATACATCTTGTGGGCCAGGAGCTGAAATTGGGTATACTCATTCAAAAGCAGATGAATACGATCGCCGCACAAAAGCTTCTGTTTATGACAGACGGCAAACTCATCAATGATATTGTTTCGGGAACCGTATCTAACTACAGTATTGTCGCTATAGATGAAGCCCACGAGCGCAGTGTGAATATCGATTTAATACTTGGGCTTCTACAAGAACAGCTATATTTATATCCTCATTTACGCGTTATCATTGCCAGCGCGATGATTGATCAGGAGACTTTTTATTGAATATTTTGAGTGGTCGTGACAAAGTGCCATTCATTGAGGGTAAAGGTCGATCATATGAGATTAATCAACACTGGTGGGATGATGAAGAAGGTCTTGTAATGGAAGCGGAACAGCAATCCCCAGGAAGGCAACTAAATACACTTTGGTATGAGGGTGAGGATTTTTGGTGGAATCATGTGAATAACGGTGTCCTACCCGAACGTGAAATTCTTCCTGAAGCAATAGCTGATTTAGTTGAATACCTATGTAATAAGCTAGATCGTCTTCCTGCACATATTCGTTTTGGGCATGGCCATGTCAAAAATGATAGTCAGAAATTTGGGACAACGGCGAGAGATGGACATATTCTAATATTTTTGCCGGGCACACGGGAAATTGATCGTACAGTTTCAGCCATTCGAGCACGGGATTTGAAGAATGTTCTTACGCTACCCTTTATGCACGACGTACATTGGATGAACAAGAACGTGCGCTCAATCCACGAGAGCCAAGTGATAGAGCAATGCGCCGTGTTGTAGTTTCAACCAATGTGGCGGAAACATCTTTAACAGTGGAAGGTGTGAAATATGTAATTGATACAGGGTATATAAAGGAATCGATGAACCCAAAGACAGAGGTTACTGAACTGCGTACAGTTCGGCATAGTAAAGCCGGATGCCGGCAACGATGGGGGCGAGCAGGTCGTGTCGCCCCAGGTGATGCATATATGCTTTATACAAAGCAGCAATTTTCAGAAACATTTCCTGACCACACATCTCCCGATATTGCACGTTCTTCATTAGATCAAATCGTATTAACGGCTTTGGCTGCCGGTATCCACGACATATACACGTTCAAATGGATGCCACTATAGAAAGTGATAGAGTTCATTTTGAAGAAGAACTTTCCAGAGCAGTCCGTAGGCTACAAGAAAACAAGCGATAGATCAAGATAATGATCTGACCTCATTTGGACTAGAACTTCGTGGCGTACTTTACGGAGTTAGATGTTGCAACAATTTTTGCGGAGGGGGATCGTCATGCGATGGGCATTGAGGTAGCGACGTTACTTCCATTCTCAAATTACCCTATGGTTTGCAAAGTATTCTGGAATGGGATAGAGACTGGGATACATATAAAAAGAGAGATATTCGTCTGCAACATCTGGCTCTCGTATTTGGTTGTCAAGATGACCTGGATATCTACTTTAAACTATGGATCATTTGGGAAAAACTTGGTACAACAAAGAGGCGTCAAAATTGGTGCAAAAGTGCTGGGATCAATTACAACGTATTTAAAGATAATATTGAAGAGGAGCGGAAAAAATTAATTGGAACAGTAATGGATTGGAGAAAAGCCGAAAATCGATCCCTTTTGATTGATAAGATTGATGCATTGCGCGTTCTCATCGCGTATAGCCTCCGTAGCGAATTATATGTTCCAATAGAACAACATCATGATGAACAAGAACTAACGTATCTTGATTGGGAGTCATATTGGGATGAGATTGACCATTATGAAGAATATGAGGATGATTTTGACCTAGATCCAGCTGTGACCATCCAGGGAATAATCGGGACGCCCGGTGTGTACCGTCGAATGGACGCTAGTGCAGATTCACATGATGACACATCTTTGATCGAAATAATTCCATCTCAGTGTGTCACGGACAACCGGAACTAGAAATATTTGTTGCATGTCAACGTCGGGCGAATTTTTTACGACCAGCACGTGCCAAGACTTTGGCATTGAACTTAATACGATTAAAACGGGAATGGCTGAATGTTTTAGATGCAGATTTGGCACAACGGCCATTTATCTATGCGTCACTTTCTCGATGGCGTGAGCACGCAGATCATCAGCTGTATCAACTACGCCTATTCCTTCCCTTACTGATTCCAATTGGCGAAGAAGTTTCTGCAAATATAAAGACTTGGGACAATGATCATGGATCCGATGTAACTGTGTCTGTCGTCCCAGGCAAATCACAACTCTTTGATACCACAGATCCATTATTAGTTAGTGGCATAATTGTCGATTTTGATAGATCTGCTCATAGTATTAAACCTGAACCAGGAATGGAAATCCAAGCATCTGTCATTGACTATCAGATTGAGTGCTAATGCAATTCACTACTCATTCTAAGTCTGCAACAATTTTACATAGAAGCTTTTGAAAGATTTTACGCACGTTATGGTAAGTCATTCCATCGTTCAAAACGAGAAGGCAAACAGGAGATATTTCAATTGAAGTTGAAATGACACGTATACTAGAAGATCCTCTTGGCAGACGGCCATTATTCATTGTCAAGGAGCCAATTAGTGGATTAGAAATACCTATGTCAGCAAGCGATTTCTGTGGTGACACTAAATTCAGATCTTATTTTGGGCAGCGATTTGCATTAGGAGATAGGTTTCAGGTCAGCATTGAAGATATACTTTATGATCATCAAGAAGTATATTTATCTCGCATCCGTTATTTGCTAAACGAGTATGAGCAAAATTCCAAAACAATATGATCGCCATATTGTAGATACGCAAATTGTCAGAATAGATAAGACAGGGGTGTATCTGGCAATTCCAGGAGGGAAATCTTCCTATACTGGACATGTTCGTCAGGCTCTCTGGCCATATAACTTTCATCCTGAAATTGGTAAGATTGTTCAAAGCCGTCTTCGTTTTTAAGGAGAGAAATCTAAATATTGCGAAACTGAAAAAAAGACTAGATGATGGGGAATCCTTACCACAAGAACTAGATCTGGGGAGTTGAACTAGATTTAAGAATTCTGCATATGAGCGATTTAAGAGTCGATATCCCGAAGGAAGCATTTTAACAGTGAACATCGATCGTCAGCTTGATAGTGGTGGATTGCTCGTAGATGTTGGTGATTCATTAAAAGGACTAATTTACAGCTCTGAACTGGGGCTAAATCAGGATGGAAGATTGATAAAGCCCGTGAATATACACCTGGTGATAGTCTCGATGTTCGTGTGGTTCGACTATTTGATTATACGGCTACAATTCAGTGTAGTATTTTCCGCAAAGAACCCTTCCAACTGACATTAAGAAAGATGATGTAATTGAGGCTCGTGTTCTTGAAGTCAGAGCTAACCGTAACAACCCTCATCAGTTGTTCCTTACGTGTAGTATATACGACCGTTGACACTGAGTTAATCAGTATGAGCAGACAGATCACCGGATTGATATCGGAGTAAACTGTAAATGTACGAATTACTGCTAAATTTGAACAGACAGCTGATCTGAGAGCAACTATATTAGATGTCCTTAGTTAACTATGTTGTAAAAGAATAGATTAGCTTCAGCAAAACACCTCTACGTATGAATAAAAAATCTCCATCTTCGTTAAGAACTGAACGGTTGTCGTTTAAACAGCGTTTAGAAAGCTTACTGCTAAATATCACTGAGCATTTAGAGGCAGAAAAGTATTTTAATTTTAGTATTCCACCACATCGAGAAATAACTGAAGCATTACATCATCTTATTCATATGTCAGGTGAGCCGGCAAACTTACTTATCCGGTACAATGATGGCTCACATGGAAGACCGTTTCCAATTCGTTCTTTATGGTTACCAGATGATGGATGGAATTGGCAGCCGAATCCGAGGCAACATCTTCATGTAGGTACTTTAAGTTTCCGTCATGTCATATATGATAAGTATGTTGATATGTACTTGGTCAGAGACAAAGAAACTCGTAGGCTGTTGCAAGGGGAAATAGATTCCCTCGCGCATCAGAGAATGAAACAATTGCTAAATGCTCGAGAATTTCAAGGTGAAAGCTACATAACTGTTTATCAAACTGGTCTTGAACCACTCGTTATTTGGCATCTACCGGCGCCATTGCGGAGCATTTGCAAGAGAGAAATCTGAAGGGGTTAGCTGCTAAGATTCGAATTCAACCCGTATTTTTTATAGATGAACAGGAAGCGAGAAGACCAGATACGGGTTCAATCTGGGGAACCGGAGGATAGCATGGACCAAAAAATATGCTGTAGTTGCTGATCCACATGTTGTTTATTACGATGCTGTCCGTACTTCTCCTTGGACGACGAGTGAACACACTCATTACCAAATTCAAATGACTGGTCTACGCACCGTTATGCCGTAAAGGATATTATTTTAGAGTTGTAACACATCGCTACAACAGGCAAAAAAAGACGATTAGAAATTCGGGTGCCTATTTTGTAGGTATCCTATTTTCAAAGAATTTGAACCCACCAGGTAATGTTTACAGTTCTATGTAGTCAGGCATACCAATCTGGTGGTTCAATGGAGTTGTTCTTCGAGCAGGGAATACCATTTGATATTCGCCAGTTAATTGAGCTAAAACTTAATCAGCATCTATCGGGACACGAGCAGAAGATCCCGGAAATCTGACGAAAGAACTATATGGGATACTTTCCGATTTCCTATATCTACGTTGAAACAAATCGAATCTCAAGTACCTCTTGAACTTGTTTGCTTCAATACATATAGAGGAACTTGGACAGCAAATCATCTCAAATCACTAATACGTCGAGGGATTTCTTTACGTACAATATTCATGAGTCGTCCTGATCCACTAAGACAACCCATAGAATATCTATATTTAGTAAATCATCTACGTGCCGTTATGCTTGAAGAATATGCTTTACACCAGCTATCAGACAGAAGGCTTGGGATTAGTGTGGGTAAACGTATTGATCGAATTGATGAAAAAGACGGAGCATTGTATACAAGTCCCTATTCTATTGAGGTAGACAATGCCAATAAAGGTGATTTGGAATTAGATTCGTATGTGTAAAGCTAATGCCTAATGAACGATTTTGTATCGTACCCGTTGTTACGCATTCGGCAAATTCAATCGCACATAATCTTGGTCAAGACATGACAAGAGCCGCTGCAACGAGCCGTTGCAGGCAAAGTTATAATTGTACTACCATTAGATTTATATACCTTCCATTTGAAGTGCGACGACAGTACTTCACGCAAGTACTAGATGCTGATTACTTTGTATTAACTATCGGTCTAACGATGTCTCAAAGCACACAGAAATAGAATTCAATTTAGCGATTACCGCTGCCCAAGCGGATGAAGATGAAGTAGAGGATTTTAATGTCCTTCGATATGCAGATTAGAACGATCTTAGTCCCGACAAATATATGGTACAATGGTGATCCGGAACTGCCGCACTCTCCATTAGCGGCTATGGCACAACGTGATGCAATGGCAATTGAAAGGCGTGCCCAAAAAAGGGTTAACGTGCGTAGCGAAAAGCGTCGATATGTTCTGTATTGTGACCGAATTCAAGGTATTGCATCTGAGCTTAGTTCAATGTCTTCGAATTGTCCTAATGCATTCGTTTGGCCAGCACAAGCTGAACCCGATAGCAAAGTGCCTAGTGCATATATTATATTTACTATTAGTACAAACATCTTGCGGTTCGTTCAAACAAAGAATAAAAGCATGATAAATGATGAGCAACCGTATTCGCTTTATCCTCGCGCTTCAACGATTTTTGTTCCACCATCTGACGCCAATGTGCACTTTGACTTTTATCAGATGATTCATGAACACCCATCTGTGGATAAACTATTTGAACTTTGTTCAAATATGACACAAAATGATATTCATCATCTCTCGCCAGATGAATGCCAGCGAGGATTTCAGATGCGGTATGAATTTCTCAAAATGGTTGCATCTAGAGAATATGGCCTAGTGGACGTGCTAGAGATTATATAGGAATAAGGCTTAGTAACAAAAGGTGCTAGTTACAAGATGTCAAAGTCATCAATGGAAAGCTGGATAAAGCCATTGACGTCAGGTTGAAAACTGTGAAGATCAATCAAGAGATTGAAGAGACAAATGTCTCTGAATCCTTTGCAACCATGAATGGAGATGATCGTCTCAATCTTCTCTATAAAACTTCTCGGTTCATGCAGCCAGAAACTTATCCATGGGGGTATACCCAACAAGAACTACAGCAGGCAAGCCGACTGTCATTGCTTGGTCATGCCAGAGGAGACACCGGCACAAAAAGTTCGTGCATATCACTACATAAACATTTGAGGAACAGTTAAAGCACTGGCATTTTGTAGTGTCAGGTGCCATTTTTCCAGTATTTCCATCAGTCCAGGCTCAAAATGTTTCAGTAACGAACTTGCTGTTCACATGAGGGGACGTGGCATTGCCAAGTTCCCCGATTATCTCGAAGGGAAGGATAATCCCTGGTTCGTAAAAACGCCTTCTGAGTACACTGCGCTTTGGGATAGACAAGCTTTTGGTAGGTAAGCTTGTCCTCAAAGGAGGCATCGAACCAAAGGTGGTTCACTCTCTGCATAAATGAGGCGGCGTAATCGAGTATCGATTGGACATCACACTTCTGGGCCGTGTGTTCGGCAGCTTTCAACTCAGCAACCAGCAACTTGTCCTCTACCTCCTTCAACTGCTCTTTGAGCACTGTGTCCGAAATAATCCCCTCCATCGCTTTTTCAATTAGCCACTTCCGTTGTCCACGCCACGTTTGAATTTCAGCTTGCACAGCATCTGTTTGTTCCTGCACTCGCATCTGAAGCTGGTATTGCCTAATCACCAACTCCTTAAACATTTTCTATGACCCCCGGCTTTGGCCGAATTTGCTTGAGCTGCTCATAAAATGCTTCCTCAAAATCACCTTTGGCAATCGATTTGCGGTATTGCGAACAGCCCTTGGTCATGCAGAAATAGTAGCCATATTTCCTGGTGCGGCCTGCGGACCATGCCGCACATCGGTTTACTACACACAAAGCATAGCGCCGTAACGGGAAATCTGGATGCAAATGCAACCGTTTGACATCGCGATTACGCGTATTGCCGATTCTTACCTGCTGGCACTTCTGAAACAGATCCATGCTTTATCAGAGCGTGGGATGCTGTCCTTTAATGATCTTGTCATCACTATTGAGCATATGGCCAGTATAGAAGATTCTGGTGATGATCTTCTGCACAAACCGCCAGGATTTGGATACTGTTTTCCTTTCCAGTTAACCACTGGATTGTCCTTGAAATAGTCGGCTAACGCTTGGAGCGTATAAATCCCCTGTCGAATACAACTCAAATATCCGTTGAATATGATGACTACACTGTTCATCGAGTACCGGTGCCTGAAGCTTGTCGCTGCGGTCCACCTTCTTCTCGCGCTTATATCCCAGAGGTGGATGTCCCCACGCCCAGATACCATCATCCATCAAGCGCCACATCGCCAGCTTAACGCGTTTCCTTTACGGACAGCATTGTCGTACTCATTGACCGCTGCCAATACACCTTCTACCAATCTGCCGATGGTGACTCATCGATCCGGTTCGGTTGCTGAACGCAGATGAATCCCCATCTTCATGATTTGTCCCCGCAACCAATGATGTTGTTCTTGTGATCGTGCAAAGCGATCTAACTTGAAAACCACCAGCACATCGAATTTAAATTTTCGACGTTTGCAGAATTCGAGCAGCTCCGCAGCTCGAGCGGTGTTGGTTTCTTTGGCTGACACTGTTTCCAGTTTCTTGATGTCAATTAACTCGAAGCCCTCAGTCAGGCAATAGTTGCGACAGATCTGCTCCTGGGTATCCAAAGAGGTATTGTCGATCTGCCGATTGGAACTGGTGCGTAGGTAAATCACGGCCCGTTTCATAACTGCCCTGATTGTCGTCATTTTTGCTATTCATGATCAAGGGGATCTTTGTTGCTGTTGCTTGAGGCATGTTCTGACCGTTATCTCGGCCAGCAGTTCCAGCCGGTCTCGGAGTTCGGCAATCTGTTCATCAGTGTAGTTTTCAAACTCCTTGCCCAACAGGCGGCGGCACTTTTTGATAGTCAGCCTTTTGGGCCGGGTTCGGGAGACTTCGGGTAATTTTGTATCTTTGTGATTGTTTGTTTTCATTCTCGTAAAAGAGTTCCTGGGTTACTGTATCCACTGACCGGTGGTGCCATCGTCGGTATGGAAGGCCATACGCTTATTTCCAGCCAGTCATCGGTTTTGTCGATGCCACGTACTTGAGCCTCATCAACCAATAGTTGGTAGACCTGCAATCGACGAAACCAAGTCTTGGAATCGAAGTTAGGATTGCGGTATTTCTCATTGCGCAGCAACCATTCCTTGGTTGCAACAATCCGTCGATTGAGATCGCCAGAATGGAGCGTACCAATGATTTTCTCATTTCACGCTGCATGGAATCATCCTTTGCAAATTGCATATATATATATGGAGTTGCAATTTGCAAAGATAAATTTTGAACCTGGAGATTTTGGTAGTGGTGTGTGTGCAGTTTTTTTGTTTGGTTGTCTTTTCACGCACTTTCGTTTCTGGCTTTGCAGTTTGCAATTGACCGTTTTGCAACGCTTGCAACTGTGCACCGGATTGTGACGATGGTGTCGTTAGTGAGTATCGATTTGGCGCACTGTTTTCCTGTGTGATGCGCTGGTTATGCTTGAGATCTCTGAGTGCACTATCAACTGTCCGGGTGCTACAGAGATTTTGAGTAACTATGTGATCAATAATCTCCTGACGCGTCAATGAGTTGCCTTCAAGTAACGTCACAATGGCTTGTTGAGCCTGTTGGCGTTTGCTGATGGGTTCGACCGCGGGACCAGAATAGGAGAAGTGTAGTTGGTCATCCTGCTCCTCCAACGTCAATGTAAATGGCTTGAGATTTCTGGTGTACCTGGCCTTGGTTTGCGCGACCTTGATTTGAGTAATCCCTTCAGATACGTCGGAGAGCTTGACAATGGAGAGTTGGTAATCCACCGAGCCACGAATCAGCATACTGCCCATCATGTCTTCCCCATGTACCACATGAGATTGTTTGCGGTCGCCTTTACGGTGATGTTGGATAAAGATGACGGTGGCGTGTTTGGTCAGTTTTTGAGCCGGTCAAATACCGGCTTCATGTCAGTAGAGCTGTTTCATCGCGGGTATGCGACAGCCGCAATGATCGAGGATCAGTAAGCCGATCCGGTGGTTTTGATGGTACGCAACTACCTGGGCAAAGGCAGTCTGATCTTCCAGGTTGAACGGCGCGCCACGGTTAGCGTAGATATGGAGCGGTAGTTGATCCTCGGCACTAAATTGCAGCAGTCGATGTTGTATCCAGGCCGGTAGATTCTCCTGATCAACCAGGAGCACCCCCCACACGCTTGGTGGTGTAGTGCTCAAACAGTGATTCTCCTCGTGCAACAGCAATTGCAACATACGTGGTGAAGTACGACTTGGTGATTCCGGAGGACCTGCCACGGCCACTAACCCTTTATCTGGAATCAAGCTTTCACAATCCACTCCGGCTCAGCAAATTGCTGCTGACGAAACTGGCTCCACGGTAAGATAGTGATGGGTTTGATTGCTTTGTACACCATCAGAGGTGTATCGTGATTCCTGACCTTTTCCCGTTCGTTGATGTGTGGACGTAATGCTGTGCCACACAGAGCGTAACTCGGAGAGTACGAGAGGGGTTTGCATTGCACCTTATTCCACTGCATCAGCGCTAGCCACCCGACCGTATCCCAAAGTTTAGGCGACATGTTGGCACATAGCGAACCGGCAACACTGGCGGCTGTGCTATTGCGTTCTCCTTGATAGGCTATGGGAAAATCGAAGCTGTCAGCAGTGTGCTGCTTGTCACGGATATCTGGCGTGACACGTCTGTTCGTATCGGTGTGTGATTGTTCCGTTAGGACGTGCTCAATTTGTGCAGGCAATGCGGGTAAGCTGCTTGGGTCAGCTTGCTTCAACCAGGAATATCCGCGGTGACCAATCTGACTTGGCGGGAGTACGACGAAACCGCCATCTCCGCGAAAGTCAATGGGTTTGTCGTTGAGACGGACGCTGTTTTTGAGTGGTTTGGTCCATTGATAAAATACATGCCGCCCGCCACTTATAGTGTGGGATTCCAACGGCGACTCAAGTTCTGCTACATCGTCATCGGTCGCATCATGTTCAATATCCACCACGACTACCCCACTGATTTCCCCAGTCACGACTCCGATCCCGGTATATTTACCCTCTCCAAACCACAGCCTGATTTCTTCCTCAGTAGGCAAGCGTTGTTGGTACAGCTGCCACTTGATGGCTGGCCGCTTGGAGACTTTTCCACTCTTTTCAAGCCGAAGCACCACCGGAATAACTGACCAGCCTTGTCGTAGATATGCAAGCGCTTGTTCCACAGAGATAGGCTGATGAGTAGAAGATGAAGTAGGTGTTCCATGCATAGGGCTATTGGCTATAAATTCGGTTCTTGAGCATCTTGAGCGCGTTGAAGTAGGTCTGGGCATCGACTTGGCAACTATTGCCCCAGAAATTTTGGATTACAGCATCAAGGCCACTCTTGCGACGAAAAACAAATTTGACTTTGCGGGGGTCAGTGTTGTCCAGGTGGTCAAGCGCAAAGCCAACTGCCACCAGCGCGGCCGAGAGGCCGAGGTCGTAGGTGGTGAAATAGGTTTGGTCAAAGTCGGGATTGCTCATGTTAATTGCGATCATGTTGGTTGATTTATGAGTGGTTAACTGAGTACCAGTATTGATGACTAGAGCAAGAAAATCACTGTAAAGCTGCGTAACATACCATTTGCCCGTTACAGCAACCCAATCATCAATGCCGCAATAATTGCGCAAGACAGACTGCACGCATTTCTGAATCAACCCAACGTGTTATGCAGTCGCATAGCGCGTGCAAATCCATATACAGATCAACGTGTATACTTATGTCATGACAGAGCATGTTGGATCCCGACCCGATGACCCCAGGCCCACTGCTCGAGAAGCATATGAAATGCGACGCGAAGCAATCATTGACAAACTGTTCATACTGGCCGAGCGTATTCAAGGACACGATATTGGCGATCGGATCAACTGGGGTCATGTCGGTGACTTGAGTTATGTTGACGGTCAACTGAGTGAGTTAGTGGAGTTTCTGACGATTCCCGCCGACCGCACCGGAGGATGATTGTGGTGTAGTCAAACCGATAGGCATTCTGTTCATCGTGAGTACGGGTAGCCTTGATGACCTCATCGCAGAGTGTTTTGTCGTACGCTTGTCGTTTGAGTAACCGTTTCATGGTGTGGCAGAAAGTCGAGGGCAGATACTCGCTCTGCCATTTTTCAACCCCATCTCGTTTCGCCAACTGGCGACAGCAGTAGGTGAAGATGTCATCATGGCTGATGGGTGCATCAAATGCTTCCCAGAGACACTGGACAAAGTAGAACTGTGGCGTAGCAGGCGTTGCTGTGCAAACGCGCTTGTCATCTACCCAGAGATCGCCATTTTGTAGTTCAAATCGAACACGTTGAAATGTCTGGTTGAGGCGTCGGTAAAGAGCATGGCGGCTCAAATGCGCATGACCTGAGCCACGCACTAGCACCGAGAGATCGAAACAAACCGTCGGTAGCGATAGCTGCTTGAGGAACGGTTTTGGACCAAGAGTCAGCAAGACGGTATGAGAATCAAGGCTTTGCTTCAGTAGCCAAACCAACATGGCTGCTGAAAAACGACGACAGAACCATAGTTCTATTTCGATTCGGCTCTCCTTCAAGGTGACCGTGCCCAATCGCCAAATACTCGATGTATGTAGCGGTGCAACGTACGGTTGTATACCCAGTTCGTGTGCCATATACTTCAACAGTTGAGGTAAATTGAGCCGCCAACGACGCAGGCGATTGATAGGGATTAGATGGGTGACCTTGGCTGCATTACAGGTAAAGAAACAACGCTTGCCGTGACAATGAAGTTACGCGATGGCCACGATGACAGTAAGGACACGGTGCCAGCTCCAAGGAACGATATGGTTGCCAGAATGATGCACCCCGGCTGTCGTGCAATCGTTTCCGCCAGAGATGTGTAACAATTACAGGATCGTCTTCTGCAAGCAGGTCAAGTAGTTCCAGCATCTGGATGTCCATCATGCAAACCCCACCTGTGAAGATACTGCAAAATCTGCCGATGCGTTGATTTGCCTTTCAAATTGTGCTGGTTAGGTACGGTCAGCTCGCAGCAGATTATTCTTCTGGTTAATTGTAGAGTTCCGGTAAAGCGGAACTCCAGTGTTAAAGAATGCACGGACGCGAAACGAAGGGCCATATGTTCTTGAATACGCTGATGCAATTCTGGTGTGGTCAGTGGGATTTCAGCCAGGAAGTTAAGTGTGACCATCTCGCTATGGGCACGTGGTAAAAGCGTGATGGAAAGAAAATGCCACCTGTTCCAGTTCAGGTCCATGTGACATGGTGAATTGGGATCTCAAGACGCGATCCAAATGCAATTGACAGTTCATCGGCAGATTATTAAGCAGTGTCCAAACCCGCTTACCTCTTATAAATATAGGTGATTGGTGGTGCAAGTCAAGCCTATATAATCAAAATAGAGATGTTATTAGAGTGACAGATAGTTGCATATAGCATACGTATACGATTCATCATTCGTTCAGAATTAAGAAAAATAGTCAGTGTGAATCGTCGTTATTATATGACTATCGGGCTAAATTGCATCTCAAGTTTTCTTCAGGTTCGCCAGGTACGCTGTCTCCTGTACCTAGCACATTGACAGTTCGGTAGAGAAAAACGGCCATCACACAACTGCATAGTGAATCAATTAATTAGGACGTGGGCATTTGTGAGCCTCACGTCCTTTTTGTATGAAAGGGAGACACGATGATGACATCGCCACAAGAACGACAACCGCGGTTCCTCTTGGGACAAGTTGCTGCCACCCCTGGCGCATTGGAAGCGATTGAGGCTGCCGGTCAAACACCGATAGAGTTCATTGCTCGCCATCACGTTGGTGACTGGGGAGACCTGGACGAAGAAGATAAACAAGAGAATGAGCTATCGGTTGAACAAGGGTATCGTATCCTCAGTGCTTATCAGACGAACGCGCATGTAAAGATTTGGGTAATTACTGAGGCGGATAGGTCGGTTACAACTTTGTTGCTCCCTGCAGAATATTAGGCGAGGAGGAGATCATATGAACGCTGAAATGAATAATGATACCCGTGATATCAAACTGGTCTTTGAATGTAATGGCAACGATGAAGGCGTGCTGGCATATGAGGAACGAGGTCTTGAAATCGCACTCTATGTCCAAGCATTGGAAATCGCACAGCGACGTAATGTAGATATAAGCGCAGTTTCAATTCGATTTGTTCAAACGTCTGCTCGCCAACAGCACGATAGGAAGCATAGGAGCTAACAATGAATACCGCAAAAGCCGAAGATCCAGTAGAGAACGATGTCTGGTCTGTGTGGCCCGACCCAACGGAACCCATGCCAGATGAAGAAACCCTCATGGCTTGGTTTTCACAAGACAGTGGCTGTGAAGCCACCGATGGATGCTGGGTGGAAGGCGATGGTTGTTGCCCTCATGGTCACCCTTCATGGCTGTTAGTATTGGGCATGATTTAGAGCTGCAAGGAGAATATCTAGATGAATGACAACCAACAACCGCCAAACAGGCTATATGCTATTCGCCCGTCTCATTTAGATCCTTCCCAGCCACGTTCTGCTATCAGTCTTCAGCACGTCATAACGGGTATAGTGACCAAACATGGCTATCAGATAAAGCAGCCGGATCTTAACCTTTGCATTACACAGACGGCGAAGAATCTATGTCTGCTGGTCATGGCCCTGAATGATGATACGATTTTGATAGCTCGCATGTTCAAAGCGTTCGGGTATTGGTTGGAAAGTGTCCTGATCCTCATATACATGGATCCAGCCGGTTGGCAGCCGATGGGGATACGCTATTCAGAGATGATCTGGGAAGAATACACTCAGTCTGAAATGTGCACGGTCGGTAATGCTGACCTCTCCATTTTCGATGAGATGATCGAGTTCATCACCCAGAAAATCATGGCTGAACATTGGTTGGAAGAAGGAATGTTGGTACGTGAGAATATTAATGCTGTGATGGCCACATGGCTCAACACGATAGATGTAAATAGAACAAGCGATTCTTGCACAGATATCATGGAGTGATCCTGCATCGATTTTATCGACGAAATCGAATTGCGGGATGTTACCAAGGTATGGGCTGGAATCACTTTATGGAGTAATCCTCTACCGCAGATGCAACTCTCTACCCGTCAGTAGCTATGTACATACACCGGAAGATTTCCTGTCCGCTATACACTCCAAGGAATCTTCCGGTACTTTCCCAAATATTGCATCGGTGTGAGGCTTAAGGAGTTGCGCAAGTATCGAATGTGTAGCACACTATGGCAGTTCAGCATTAATATCGAACAACATTAACAACTGAAGATTGCGATTGTGACCACGGAGGACGATGCTGCTCAGTTCCCAGAGGAACGAGCATCCAATCTCATATCGGTCTCCGCTGCTTCCCAAATATCAGTTGGTGGTGAAAGCTTAACACCAAGGCACATTCGTCGGCTATTGAAGCAGCAGATAATTGCTGGCATTCAAATTGGGCGCTATTGGTACACCACTGAAGAAGCTGTGCGGGACTATCTCTTGACAGAACGTCGTCCAGGCCCCAGAACACCGTCTGATTGCTAAAAAATCGGTGCCTGTAGGACGTATAGACAAGAATTTGCAAATAAGTCCCTATTGGGACATAATTATCAAGCGTTTCGTAAGAGTGTTGGAATTTGGATGCAGTTTAGTTCTTCAAAAGGAGGTTACGCCATGACTAAAGGCACTGGAAGCGGCGGCTAATGAAGTGGGCGCTGGGTTCCAGCAGCCCAGCGCTCGATCACCATTTCCAGCGCAATGTAAATACCTCCAATGGTTCAATGTTTTTGGTTTCCCAGGTGACTACTTGGCGACCGTCAGCGAGTTCCCCGAAGTGATCATTGCCCAGTTCAACCGAGCGGTGACGACCACGTTGTTGTATCGTAGCTGATTTACAGCGCCGCTGTTTTGGAAAGACAATTGTCATCCTTAGATGTTTGGTGCGATGCCGAATCTCAATCTGTTGCCACTCCTCTTCGCTCATGAATGAGTTTTTGAATGTGGACTCAATGAAGAACTCTTCTAGATCGCCACGGCTTTTGCTATTTCGCAGCGAGATGAGGATATTCCAACGATCACCGGCGAAATATCGATCCGCAACAATGCCAGGCGAAATCCGGTAATCGGTAAAAATTTCTCCCTCTCCCCAAGCATAATCTTGAAACGAAATCACATTGTCTTGGAGAAATTTGACTTTTTGGCGCTTGAGGAAAGTCGCTGTTTTACCAGTCGCACTCAACTCAAGCGTAGTTTCATAGTCGAGAATCTCGTAGATGCCCAAATTGCGTTCGCGTATGAAAAATGAAGACAACTTTTTGACGAGTTTATATAGCGATTCCCACTCTTGTAGCAGAAAGCTTGTGAGTGGATACAAGAGGCTGCTGATTCCCATAGTTTCAATATAGCGAAAGAAGGTCAGCTAAATCAACCTACGACCGTGGCTGTTGTCATCATTTTCGTCTTGCCTGATCCTCTTGTGCTTGGACAAGCTTTTGGCGCTAATTAATACAAGCGAATTTTGGCGCTCCCCTCCTTAGAATTACCTACTGGCTCGATATTCAAGAAACCTCAGCTTCTCCCCTCTTACACCCATAAGATCCGAGCCAACGTACAACACGGCAGTATAACGGGTTGTACAAATGTGATACAATAGAATCGGAAAAAATCGGGTGGCCATTGGTGAAACCGGCGGTAATCATTCCGTGGTCGATAGCCAGGCTGCGAGTGCCCTCATACAGGCACCCCCCCGATTTTTTTCTTTTATGATGGGCTTCGCTTAATGACTGACATCAGTTCACGAAATGTAATCTTCTTATTCGGTTTGCACCGCTTTGTTCTCACATTCCATGCCAGCCGATCCGCTCGGCTATGTTCCCCGATAAGACGTACATCAATTTGAGTCGCACCAAAATTCGGACACCTTTGCCAAACGAGTAACAGTAACTGTCGTTTGATTTCATTCCCCCATCCAGGTAGCTCGTCATCAATCACGATACGGTCAAGCTGTTCCAGATAATCCTCCAATAACAAATAGATCGCCGCCACATAAATCCGCACACCGCGCCATCGTCGTGGGATACCCATATAACCAAGCGTTTGATAGACCTCCCAACGAATGTTTCCCGGAACGTAAATGGCAGCTTCCATATGATTACTAAACGCGACTGCCGAGTTTTCTCGATTGCTTTTCTCCAACCGACCGCTGACATCCACCAGGACATTGTGCTTCATGGTTTGATTGTATCATCTGGATTGAGTTGTGGTTGTAATGGCACCTAGGCAAATCCAGCAGGCGGCTGTGTCACTTACCTCAAAATCTACAGCTTGCTGCCTCAGGAATAACGCCAACTCTCTACCATTTAAAGATGGTATTCAGTACTTGGTATGTTTCTTGGATAGTATATAATGTGGGTTAGCGATTCTTATCCAATCCACACTTCATTACCAACATCAACATAACAATGACCATCAAGTTAAACGCTTTTCTGATCTATCTTGCCCAATCGTTCACCGATAAGTCATCCTCTATTTGCTACCGTCAGGGATTCACATGTTCCTGAACGGCTCCACGATTTTGGCAATCAATCTTCGCTACTGATCCCCTCTCCAAATACAGTTTCTCATACCAAATCTCCAGAACAAGCCAGGGTGCTTCCCTCGTTCATCAGAGTTGGCAATCCGCCATGTATGCAGCTAACCGAGCGTGACAAACAGATTTTGCTCAGTGTTTATACGTATGGCTTTCTCACGTCTCATCAAATTGAAGCCTTAATCTTTCACACTGGCCGCAAATTACGCAGCCTGCGGTCACAATGTCATCGGCGGCTACAACTTTTGTATCATCATGGCTATGTGACTCGCATTCGGGTTCGGGTGGTTTTTGGTGAAGGACGCAAACCATTTGTCTATGCGTTGGATACACGAGGAAGAGTTGAAGTTGCCAAACGATTGTCCACCTCAAAGCGTGAACTGAACTGGCGATCCAAACGAAACGATATTCGCGATTGGCAGCGGCTCGAACATGATCTACGCAACAATGATACCTGGGTGGTAATTGATCGATTGGTCCAAGCTGGAAAGCTTGAACGTCCATATTGGTTAACCCAACGGCAGTTGAAGGCACCAACGTACAGAACCAAACTGCCCTTCATTATTAGGAACAATCAGCGCAAATACAAAGCGCCAGATAGCTACTTCGCGTTGAGGTTTCCTCGATTTACTCAGTTAGCACATTTTTTCTATGAGGAAGATCGGGCAACAGAATCCGAAAAGATGTGGCGAGAAAAGGTCGATGCCTATATCCAGTACCGGCAACAAGGCCATGCTTTCACACATTTTGGTAGTCGCCACTTTCGGGTTTTGACCAAAACTGTCAACCAGGATCGACTTGCACAACTGAAAGCCTGGACTGAGAGAAGCGGTGGGGATGCCATGTTTTGGTTTACCAAAGAACAGAAAATTGATATCTGGCAGCCAACCACTTTGCTTGAACCTATCTGGGAGGTGGCCACCGCGCAAGGTGTGTATCCACTGACGGTAAAAGATGGCAAAGAATTACGATTAAACGATTCCTGAACTTTTTCTATGTCAGTTCGTCACTGGATTCCATTTCTACACAGGGAGCCGACAATTGCTTTGGGAACATACGGTCCCTTTGGTTGGTGGCCGTATCGTTTACCACTATGGCAATTCAATTCTCACTTCTATATTGTCGGTCGTTCTGGAAGTGGCAAAAGTAAATTTATTGAGGGGCTGATATGGCAACTGATTCAGCAGGGGCAAGGCTGTGCCTTGATTGACCCACATGCCGATTCTGCCCAACATTTGCTCAAGCTGATAGCTTTTCACAAAGATAGAAGCAATCAGGCATGGCTTGATAACCCTAGCAACGCCGCCAAGCTGATCTACTGCGAACCTGGACGACGAGATTATGTATTACCCTGGAATCTGTTCAAGAGCCATGGTGACCCGTATACCATTGCCACCAACATCTGGGAAGCATTTCGCCGCACGTGGCATCAGTCACTATCGGCGGCACCACAATCGAAAAATATTGCCATCCACAGTTTGCTACTCCTCATCGAACAGAATCGGACCTTGCCAGACCTGCCCAGGCTATTTATTGATGAAGCGTTTCGCAACCGGCTGGTGAGTCAAAGCCGGAACCCGGAGGTGGTGAAATTCTTCAATCAGCGCTTCAAGGCATGGGGAAAGCAAGGCGTGCAACGAGCAGAACCGTTGCTCAATAAGGTGACTGCGCTGACGCTCAACGACAACTTGAGATGGATGTTGGGCGCGAATGATAATCGGCTCAATCTGAGGGAAATTATGGATCGGGGTCAGGTGTTGCTGGTGAACCTGGGATTATGTGATCAGGAAACCAGAGCACTGATGGGGAGTTTATTTACGGTGAGTTTGGAGCAGGCTGCCATGTCCAGAATCAAGACGCACAGCAAATTTCGTCGTCCGTTTTACTGTATTGTTGACGAGTTTCAAGGACTTGTGGATACGGATGGTTCGAGCCATATTCTCTCTGAAACACGTAAGGCTGGGTTACGGTTTGGCTTTGCCCACCAAGGGCAATACCAACTGCCAAAATCGAGATTTCAGAGCACTCAGGAGCAGACGCCGTTCAAGATTTTGTTTGGTTGCGGTGGAGAGACGGCGCGGTCAATTGCCAAAGAGATCTCTACACCTAGACTGGGAAACAAGGAATTAGAGAGTACCACTCAGCAACGAGAGCAGTTTGTTCAACAACTCAAAAATCTGCAACCACGCCATATTGTAGTCTGGCGGCTGGGTGATAAGCCACGGTTTCTGAAAACTCTTGTTGTGCCTGTTCCTACGCTTAAAGCTGATCTATTAGAAGATTTGAAGAGTGAATTGCTAGAGCGAATGGAAACAACCTTTCAACACAACTCTGACAAGACAGTAAAACAAAGATTAATGAACCGAGATAGTCGATCTGACATCAGGTCTTTCTTAGGTTGATAAATTCAAGCAAGGAGGGGGTTTAGTCTGAGTAAGTTTGCTTGTAGGGCATTATTGCCCCCTGTATCAATGATTGCGACCTGCGAAAACAGCAGTTTGAGAGGCAAAGGTTATAGAAATGGCTATGCTATTTAATTGTGTTCAACCACTTACCTACTGACGAGACAAAAGTCGCATACATGATTTAGCAAATCAATTACGATAGTGGCATGAATGAATTTTCTGTATAACTATCAATATGGTCAAAATAGTGTTCCAAGTAAAAGGAGAGCTAGATCATGAAACGATCAATCTTGTATACCATCATCGGTGTACTCGCTATAGCCGTTATAGCTTTGGCTGCGATGCAATTTACGGGCGATGGTGACAGGCAGAGCACGGCCCCTGTTGCCTACGTCGAAGGGCTTGGTGATGCAGCTGCAGCGCTAGTTTCGGAGCGTGGGCTAACGTCTGAAAACGTTTATGCTGCACTCAAAACCTATATGCCCAGCGGTCAGCACGACCCCTACATGATGTTTGCATCGGGCGGCCACAGTGGCCAAATCCATGTTATCGGCGTCCCCTCGATGCGGATTCTGCGTACGATTGCCGTCTTTGCACCCGAACCGTGGCAAGGTTATGGCTATGGCGAAGAGACACAGGAAGCTATGTTCGAGGAAGGTGATGTTCTAGGTGCAGGTGTGCGCTGGGGCGATACCCACCATCCCGCGCTTAGTGAAACGGGTGGCATCTATGATGGAGAATTCGTCTTTATCAACGACAAAGCGCAAGCTCGCGTTGCCGTTGTTGACCTGCGTGACTTCGAGACCAAGCAGCTTGTCAAAAATCCCATCGCCATGAATGACCACGGTGGTACCTTTGTCACGCCTGATACGGAATGGGTAATCGAAGGTGGTCAATACGCCGCGCCTCCCGGTGGCGAGTACGCACCGATTTCGGATTACAACGAAGAATACCGCGGCATGGTCACCTTCTGGAAATTTGACCGCGAGCAGGGACGTATCCTAACTGAGGAGTCCTTTGCCATGGAACTGCCACCCTACTGGCAGGATCTTTGTGACAGCGGTAAGCTAGTCAGCGAGGGTTGGATCTTCTGTAATAGCTTCAATACGGAACGCGCCACGGGTGGTGCGGGCAGTGGCGAAGATGCTGTTCCCTTTGAATCTGGTGCGAGTCAAAATGATATGGACTACCTTCACGTCATCGATCTGAACAAGGTTATCGAAGTGGCTGCGAATAATGAAAACAAGGTCAACGACTTCAACTATATTTCGCTGGAGACTGCGGTTGATGAAAACCTTTTCTATTTCATTCCCGAACCAAAGAGTCCCCACGGCATCGACATTGCGCCAAAGGGCGACTTCATGGTCGTCAGTGGTAAGCTTGATCCTCACGTGACGATATATAGCTTCGACAAGATCATGGCCGCCATCGAAAATCAAGACTGGGCGCCGGATGACTATGGTATTCCTGTACTTAACTTCGATTCCGTCATGGAAGCGCAGGTGGAGTTAGGGCTTGGGCCGCTACACACTCAATTCGATAATAAGGGTTACGCCTACACCAGCCTCTACTTAGATAGTGCCGTCGCACGCTGGACATTGGGTGGCGACTACGACCATGCCGACGAAGCATGGATGTTAATCGATAAAGAGTCTATCCACTACAACGTCGGCCACATCGCTGCTGTGGAAGGTGATACTGTCGAACCTGCGGGTGACTTCTTGGTCGCACTCAACAAGTGGTCAGTAGACCGCTTTAACAATGTTGGTCCGCTGCTTCCGCAAAATCTCCAATTAATCGACATCGGTGGCGAAGGCGAAAGCCTGCAACTGCTCTACGATATGCCGATGGGCATTGGCGAGCCACACTATGCGCAGATCATCAAAGCGGAACGGCTCAATCCGGTACAGGTCTATCCTGAAGTCGGCTGGAATCCTCACGAGTGGGCGGTAGATGAAAATGCAACCCTCGCTGGTCAAGAGCGTATCGAACGTGATGGCCAGAATGTAGAAATCTGGATGACGTCTATACGTAGCCACTTCACGCCTGAGCATGTGGAGATTAACCAGGGTGATCACGTGACTTGGCACATCACTAATATCGAGCAGGCGGTTGACGCGGTTCATGGCTTTGCTATGCCGGCCTATAACATCAACTTGAGTATCGAACCGGGCGAAACAACCACCGTGGAGTTTGATGCCGACAAGGATGGTGTCTTTAGCTTCTACTGTACCGAATTCTGCTCGGCTCTCCATCTGGAAATGACAGGCTATCTGCTCATTAAGCCAGACGGTTCGTCTGCGAAGGCTGAAAAATAGTTTAAGGCAATTGTCGAGCCTTACAGATGACAGCCATTTTCAAAATGGTTGTCATCTGTAACGAGGGGTGGTATACCAAATTGTGTATAAATCGACTCTTCTTTGATTGAGAAAGTATCTTGTGCACACTCGTGCTAGATGAGCCTACGCAACTTGTGATATACCACCCAACGAAGAAGAGGAACAGATCATGGCTACGGCCACACAAACGAACAACAAAGATATGGAAACGGGTAGCACCAAAGAGCTAAGTACCATCGCGAAGGTCTCACGTCAGTCAAGCTTTCGCCTTAGCACAGCCCTTTTGATTACGGCGGCGGCTATCCTGGCCATTTCTACGTTTTTACCATACTGGCGCATCCGCCTCAACGCGCCACAATATCCAAATGGACTCTTTGTCATCGTCTACGTCAATCACATGGAAGGGGACGTACGTGAGGTCGATGGCTTGAATCACTACATTGGCATGGCTCCACTGGAAGAAGCAGCCAACATTGAGCGTAGTTTAGCGCCCATTGCCATGGTGGTCATCGCCCTAATGATCATTAGCGTTGCTTTCATTCACAGCAAGTGGTTTGCGATCCTGGCAATTCCAGCCATGTTTTTCCCCTTTGTCTTTCTGGCCGACATGTGGGTTTGGCTCTGGTACTATGGCAATCACCTCGATCCGACCGCGGCGCTTTCGTCGTCGATCAAGCCGTTCACGCCCGCTATTTTGGGCACGGGGGTCGTTGGTCAATTTAGCACCACTGCTGTCTTACAGATCGGCTGGTATCTTGCTCTGCTGGCAGCGATTCTCACAGGTGTGGGACTGCACTATCGCCGACAGGCTCGTCTGGCCGTTGAAAGACTTGAGATACAGTAGACTCGATGTACAGTAGACTTGAGATACAGTAGGGGTCAAATGGCTAGACCAAAGACAAAAACAGATTTATTGGCTGCAATGCAACAAGAGCATGATGCATTAGAGCAGCTCATCGAATCCATACCACAAGGGCAGCTAGCGAACGTGAGTGAAACAATTGAGCAGTGGACGGTGAAGGACATTCTGGCTCACGTTACAGAATGGGAACAAATGTGCTTGGGCTGGTATCAGGTTGGATTGCGAGATGAAGTCCCCCCAATGCCAGCCGAAGGTTTCAAATGGAACCAGATTCCGGCTCTTAATCAACAAATCTATGAACGGTACCGCTTACAACCAATCGAAGATATACTAGAATCATTCAATGATTCATATAAACAGATGCATAAAACAGTGAAAGAAATTTCCGAAGAAGAGATGTTTACCCCACAGGTCTACAAGTGGACGCGAAAGAACGCGATGGGTACATACTTCGTTTCTGCCACAAGTAGCCATTATGGTTGGGCACAAAAGGAGATCAAAAAACGTTTGAAGAGTCAAACATCATCCTATACTCAGCTCTGAATGAAAACCGGAGTTGTTACCCTCGTCGGATAGACCAATGGAGAAACATCGGTTTTCATCACAACCGCAGTATAACTGCCCATAGAATCAGGGTAGTGGTTGACCGTTGACTGACAATAGACGATAGACGGTCGAGGTGGGATTCTCAGGCTACGATCAGTTTGTCAGCTAGATCTCATCAGTTACCCTCGAACCACTACCAGAATCAGAACGAGAAGAGATCGCACGTCATGAATAGGACTCGCTTATTAACCATCGCATTGATTGCCGTCATAGCTCTGATCTGGCCGGGCTTGTCGATTGCGCAGAGCACCTCGACCGATTTGCAAGCCATGATCGATGCCGCCGAATCGGGCGTGCTGCTGGAAGTTCCGTATGGCATCTACGAGGGCATGATCACAATCAGCAAGCCACTCCATTTGAAAGGCTTGCCCGATGCAAACGGTCAACTGCCCATCATTGACGGTGAAAGTAAAGGCACGGTGCTGACGATCATCGCGGCGGAGACAATCGTTGAGGGTTTCGAGATTCGCGCCAGTGGCAACGTCATCGATCGCGAAGATGGCGGCATTGTAGTGGAGGGAGCCGAAAACGTACGCCTGCTCAACAATCGGCTGACGGACGTGCTCTACGGCATCCGCGGGGTCGAATCAACTGGCTTGCAGATCATCGATAATTACATCAACGGCAAGGATCTGCATATCGCCCGCCGCGGCGACTCGATCCGCATTTGGCAGAGCGAGAATTGTCTGGTCGAGGGCAACACGGTCGAGAAAGCCCGCGACGCCATCTTCTGGTTTAGTGACGGCACAACCGTGCGCAACAATCGCTTCCTCGATAGCCGCTACGGCGTCCACATGATGTATACCGACGGCATGACCATTGAAGGCAACGAACTGAACCGAAACTCGGTTGGTGCCTATCTCATGTACAGCAAGAATGTGATGATTGCGGGCAACACCTTCCGTGAAAACCGTGGTCCCAGTGGCTATGGACTGGCGCTCAAAGACATGGACGGCGTAACCGTGCGCACGACAACTACTACATTGACAATCGCGTGGGGATCTTTTTCGACAAGCCCAAGTCGCATTGATATTACCCAGCCCATCGAGCGCAATGTACTGGCCTTTAATGACATTGGCGTGTTGATGATGCCCGCGGTGCAGAACAATATACTGCGCAATAATACCTTTTTGGACAATCTGGAACAGGTGGGGCTGAAGGGTGGGGGCAGCAATCCAGGAGAATCACTGGGCGCCAACAGTTGGGATGGCAATTATTGGAGCGACTATGTTGGCTACGACGCCGGCGGTGAAGGCACGGGCGACATTGCCTATCACTCAGCAAGCCTCTTTGAAAACCTGGCTGATCAGCATCCGGCGTTAGGATTGCTGCATTTTAGCCCCGTCGAACAGGCCATCGATTTGGCGGCCCAGGCTTTCCCGATTATCAAGCCCAAGCCCAAGCTCTCGGACAGCACGCCGCGCATGACACCGTTACTGCCGCGAACAACGCCAGTGGTAGCCCAACCATCGAACGCCATGGGCTGGCTCGCCGCACTTCTCCTTGCCGGCGCCGGACTTCTCTACTGGAGTCAGCGCCCAAAGTTCGCGTCGGATGTGTCTATTTCGCTTGCACAGCAATCGCTCGACGGCAACACGGGATTGCCGAACCAAAGGCAAGCACCTTCCAGCAGCACACAGAAAGCAACATCCATGAACAAACAACCTGCTGTCAACGAAATCATGATCAGTGTACAAAACCTGACCAAACGCTATGCGCAGCCAGGTCGTGCCTGGTGGAGCGATGCCACAATCACGGCGGTTGATGACCTTTCGTTTGAGCTGAAAGCGGGGCAAGCGGTGGCACTGTGGGGTGTCAATGGCGCGGGCAAAACCACTGTGCTCAAATGTCTGCTTGGTCTGCTAGATTGTGAAGGTGAGTTGCAATTGGATGGCACTGATTTGCGCAAAGATGGGCGCAACGCCCGCCGGCATTTCGGTTACGTGCCGCAAGAGTTAGCCTTTCATAACGATCTGAGTGTGGCGGAAAGTTGTCGTTTTTATGCTCGACTCAAAGATGTCAATCTCAATCGCATTCCCGTCGTATTAGACCAAGTGGGATTGGTGGGGCAGGAGCGCAAGGCTGTGGGTGCACTCTCCGGGGGCATGAAGCAGCGGCTGGCGCTGGCGCTGGCATTGCTTGCCGATCCCCCCGTGCTGCTGTTGGACGAACCAACCAGTAATTTAGATGCCGAAACGCGCTACGAGTTCTTGGATCTCCTGTCACAACTTCACCGAGCGGGTAAGACTTTGCTCTTCACCAGCCACCATTTGGAAGAAGTAGAACAGTTGGCTGAACAAGTGCTGATTTTGCGTGACGGCAAGCTGTTGGCCAGGGGCGCGCCCGCGGAACTGATGCATCTGCTCAACCCAACGCGCGAAGGAAAGCATGCCAAATTGCGTTTGGCTGAGTCGCCATCGGACGCGAGGAATTTGGTAACTGTCCCCGCCAACGGTGGGAGCACTGCACCTGTACATGCCCAACAGAATGGGAGCGCTTTCTCATGAGACTCAAAACAATTTCGACCTTGGCCGGTTACGAACTGCGTTCATCCCTGCGCAACCGCTGGTTTTTGCTCTATGCGCTGGCCTTTGCTGTGTTGGCCGTTGCCCTGAGCAGCCTATCTCTGACCGGTGCAGGTATGTTTGGCTTTGCCGGATTTGGACGTACCGCGGCCAGCCTGATCAACTTGGTGCTGCTCATTGTACCGCTGATGGGGTTGACGATTGGTGCGCATAGTTTAGCCAGCGAGCGCGAAAAAGGTACATTGGCCTATCTGCTCGCGCAACCGGTGAGCCGGGCCGAGGTATTATGGGGCAAGTTTGTGGGCTTGGGCACGGCGCTATTGGCCGCGCTGCTGTTGGGCTTTGGTCTCTCTGCCCGGTGATTGCGTGGCAGGGTGGCGTGGTCGAGGTGCAGCAATATATTTCGCTGGTTGGCTTTTCGCTGTTGCTGGCGCTAGTCACACTGAGCCTGGGCATCTTTCTTTCCGCATGGAGCCGCAGTAGTGCGCTGGCGGTGGGATTGGCGCTCTTCGCCTGGCTGGCGCTAGTCTTTTATTGGCGATCTGGGTCTGATGAGCACCACCGTTGCGATGAAAGTCAAGATCCAGACTCTCTTTGGGCTGGCACTGATCAACCCACTACAGGTCTTTAAGATTGCCGCGGTCAACAGCCTGCGCGCCAGCTTGGAGATATTGGGGCCGGCGGGCATCTATGCCACCCGTACCTACGGTGATGCGCTGACAACTCTGCTGGTAAGCGTACTGCTGCTCTGGGTATTGGTGGCGCTGGACGCGGCTTATTTACGCTTTCGGGTTGAAGCGGACTTTTAAGGCCACTGAAAAGAAATAATTATCCACGAAGATACACCAAGACACACGAAAATTTAGCTTTTCTTCGTGAAACTTCGCCCGAAGGGCACCCGCTTCGTGGATAGTTTAAATTTTGCGATGGCCTAAGTAGTACAGTGTGGCGTAAATACCACGGCAGTGAATAAGGCCAAGCTATCCGCGTGAAAAGCCAAGGAATTGCCATGGCCTTATTTGCGCCGGGATTTACTATACTGAGCTGCGCCATAAAGTAGCATTTTATACACGAGTAAAAATGTTACTATGTGCTGCGGCGGAGTATAGATGGAGACGAGATGAAAAAGCTAGGTACTATTTTGATAGTGGGGATTTTGCTCATTGTGCTGGTCGCCTGTGGTGGCGCAACAGTGACACCGGATATGCCACCGGAAATTCTCTATGGCGAGGATGTCTGTGATCAGTGCAATATGATTATCAGCGACGAACGCTTTGCCGCCGGCTTGGTCGTGGAGCTGGAGCCAGGTGAATTTGAGCACCGCATCTTCGACGATATCGGCGATCTGCTTGCGTACGAAAAGGCACACGGCGAGGAATTCACCATTGCCGCTTACTATGTGCATGATTACAATAGCAAGGAATGGATTGACGGTAAGTCAGCGTACTACATCCACAGCGAAGAGCTATTCACGCCCATGGGCTTTGGTCTGGCCGCGGCTGCACAGGAGTTGGAGGCAGAGGCTTTAGCTGAAGAGTGGAACGGATCGGTGCTGAGTTTTGCCGAGTTACACGAGCGATTTATGGCTGGTCAAGATGCTGCTGAGCATGTACATCAGCACAATTAACACTCAGTCATGATCGTTTAATCATTTATTTCTAGAAGAGGAACATATAATGCGTAAGATGTACTTTCAAACAAGAATTCTCGTGCCGCTGTTTATGGCTCTGGTTTTAGTTGTAAGTGCCTGCGGTGGTGGAAACGATGAAGAGGCGGCATCGGACCCGGTAGACGCACCGGCAGTGGAAGAACCAGCCCAGGCCGAAGAAACATCAATGGTTGGCGATCCAGTGGCGGGTAAGAAGGTCTACCAGACAGCGTGCGTCGCTTGTCATGGACCGGATGCCAGAGGTGTGGCGAATCTCGGCAAAAGCTTGCACCCCAGCGACAGTGACTTTGTCAGTTCACGCACGGACGACGAACTGGTCGAATATATCAAAGTCGGTCGCCGCGTGGATGATCCGCTCAATACCACAGGGATCGACATGCCGCCCAAGGGGGGTAACCCCGCGTTAACCGAAGAAGATATGTATAATATCGTTGCCTATATGCGCACGCTGGACGAGTGATGAAACGCTGGTTTACGGTCGCGCTATTCTCTCTAGCGCTGGCAGCCAGTACGGGTGCTCTTCTTCGTTTTGGGATGGTAATGGGGATGCCTGCTTGGGCCAACAATTTTGGCGCGATCCGCCATGCTCACAGCCACCTCATGTACTTTGGCTGGGCAACGCTGGGGTTTATGGCGTTAATCTGGTACTATCTTCCGGAATTGACAGGTCGCTCGCTGCCCAAAGGTGTTGGGGCACAGATGGTGGCCAGCGCTCTCCTGGCTCTACTCAGCTTTCCTGCATTTTGGAGCAATGGTTATGGATTGACCAAAATCGGTACGGCAGAGCTGCCGCTGGGAGCGATGGTCGCCGGCTTGAACGGTATCTTCTGGCTGATCTTTGCCTTTCTCTACTTTCGCGCAACGCGGGCACTGTCCCAACGACCCTTGCCGATTCAGATTTGGGACTGGGCAATATTCTTACTGCTCATTTCGTTTGGTGGTGCGCTGGGGTTGGTGGGTTTCGTGGTTATGGATGGTGAAAGCATTGCGCTACAACAGATCTTTCTTCATCTCTTTCTCGACCTCTTTGCTGTGGGCTGGTTCAACCTGGCCCTCCTCGGTGTCCTCTGGGCCTGGCTCGGTAAACATGCTCAGCTACCTCGCTGGTTCCCAAGCCAGAGCCTGGCGCTCTTTATCACGCCAACCTTTCTGCTAGGTGTGTCGCCGATTTTGCTTGCAGACACGCTGTTTTGGGTTGCTGCAACCGCGAACTTAGGGGCAGCTGCGCTGTTGGCTTGGCACCTCGGCGCGTTATGGCGACAACGGGTACATCTGCCGCCTCTGGTGCAGTTTGGCTTGATTATCTTCGCAGTCCACATAATCAGCGCAATCTTCATTATGTGGCCAGGCTTTTGGCGGTGGAGTGCAAGTACGCAACTGCGCATTTTCTTTCTGCACAATTTTTTGCTCGGTTGGATAAGCAGTGCATTACTGGGTATCGTGGTGGCACTTTGCATCGGATGGACACATCGGATGCAAAGTATAGTTTCTATAATCTGGAGCAGTGGTGTGTCCGTGATGTTGTTGGCTCTGCTATGGGTTGGATTCATTCAGTTGATTCCCATGAACGCTGTGACACTGTTTTGGATTGCCGCGTGGAGTAGCATCACGCTGGCTTTGGTTGCCCTGTGGGTGGGAGGTAACCTATTAATACGAGCAGGTTCGGTTTATCACATTGAAAAGGGCCGTTCTCAGCCAGGATCACTCTCATGAAAATTGCGCTTGATCATCTACGCACCATCGCGTTTTTGCAAGGGCTGGACGATCCCCAATTGGTCGAACTTGCACAAAGCGCAATCTGGCGTGAATATGCACCTAACGCGGTTATCTTTTTGGAAGGTGAGGCAGCGTCCGCTATCTACTACATGGACTTTGGCTGGATCAAAGTCAGCAAGAGTTCACCCGATGGACGTGAGCAAATCCTACGATTTTTAGGACCCGGCGAGCCTTTCAACGAACTAAGCGTCTTTGCCAATAAGAACAATCCGGCAACGGCCATTGCACTGGAAGCCGTGGGTGCTTGGCTGATTCCGCGCGAGGCCGTGCGACGATTGCTCGTGACCCACCCAGAGGTTGCCATCCATGTGATCGAAAATATTGCTGATCGTGTCATTTCTTTGGTTTCATTGGTAGCCGATCTGTCGCTGCATTCCGTCGAGACACGGGTGGCGCGTATGTTGCTGGATGAAGCCACCGAAGACGTGATGGCGCGACGGCGCTGGGCCACGCAAACAGAACTGGCGGCGCGGCTGGGCACGGTTCCCGATGTGCTGAGTCGTGCACTGCGCAGCATGGTCGATGCTGGGGTGATCGAAATGAACCGGCACGAAATCCGCGTGCTCGACCGACAGACGTTGGAAGAGATGGCAATGGTCGAAAGTTAACCCACTCAACCCGACAAAAGTCGAATACTTTTACCGGCTCAAGTGATACGCTAGATGCGTACAACTTGAGCCGTTTTTTTTGCTTATTCCGTACCCCGTACCCATCGACAAGCTCAGGGAACGGGGCACACGATAAGCCCACTGTATGAAGGAGTAATCGCATGTCACAACAGATGGTTTTGCCCACAATTTTTTATGCGGATACCAAAGCACAAGCCGCGTTCGGCGAAGTGGGTCCACAGCCACGCTTTCTGCTCGACACGGAGCCTTTCAAAGTGCTGGTCGCCGGGCTAGAAGCAGGGCAGCAGATCCCGGTTCATCCCGAATCGGCCTCCATGTATCATTTTCTGGAGGGCAGCGGCACGATGATGGTGGACGATGTGCACTATGAGGTTCAGCCAGGCGCCACTGTGATCGCCTTGACTGGCGCAAAACGGGGCATGACAGCCAACACGCGTCTGGTCTTTTTGGCGGCAAAGGCTGCATAGATAATAAGGAGATACAATATGCTAAATCCCTACTTTTTGATGGTTCTACTCTACTTGTTCGTCGCGGTGCTGGCGGCACTCGATGCGTCGTTCGCCAGCTTTAGCCTTGCGCCGTGGTTTAATGGCATTCGCTGGCTGCGCATCCACTTTATTACGCTGGGTATGGTGACCGAAACGCTCTTTGGCGTATTGCCGGTGTTGGTGGCAGCACGCATGGCGAAACCACGCCCCAAGATGCGCTGGGATATCTGGGTGACGCTCAACGTGGGTCTGGTCGTGCTGCTGGCTGGCATCCCCAGCATCAACGGCACACTGATCCTGACGGGTGGTACGCTGATCTTTGTTGCGGCCACGCTGTTGGCCATTCAGCTCTGGCAGATGCGCACGGATAGCGCGCACATCGGTAGCCAAAGCGTCAAGTTCTATGTGAGTGGACTCTCCTATCTGCTGTTGGGCATCATCATCGGCACAGGGCTGTGGCTGGGCTGGAGCGGACCGCTGCGTATTCAGGTGCCGCTGGAGGTCCACATCCACGCCAACAACTGGGGCTTCCTATCGCTCGTCTTTGCCGGCCTGCTGATCGATGTGATACCACATCTAAGCGGTAAACCTTTGGCAACGGTACGCACAACGAACGCGATCTTCTGGGGCATGACGCTGGGCGCATTGGGGCTGGTCATCGGCCCGTGGCTGGGTGGTTCTCTCTGGTTTACCGTGCCGGGGTTGGTACTGCATCTGAGCGCCACCATTGCGCTACTCATAATTACGGCGCGGGCGCTGGCCCAAGGTCGGCAGTTGCGAATTGCTGGCGGCTGGCATTTGTTAACGGCCTACGCTTGGATTCTGTTGCCTGTGTTGGTCGCGCCGCTAATTATTTTGGGCGTGCCGGGTTTTCCCGGTGCCGGAATTGAGGCCACGGCACCGCAGGCGCTGATCTATGGTTGGGCCTTGCAGTTCAGCTATGCATTGATTCCTTACTTTGCCGGACGTTTCATTGTACACGGATCCAAGCCCCAACTGGGCGGTAACTGGTTGAGCCTGGTTACGGTGAACATCGGTAGCGCGCTGGTCTGGGCAAGTATCTTTATTCTGCCATGGCAGAACGACTCGCATGGAACCGCTTATGTATTCTATGTCGTTTCCATGATTCCCATCGTGATTCAATTAGGACACATGATGCACGGTTGGTTCAACGAGGTGGAACAGAGAACCTTAGCTCCCGTTGGTGATTGAGTGTGTGGGCCTCAATAGATAATTGATGATACGGGTGCAAATGACGGCATCCGTATCACCGCGCAAATTTGCGTTCGGGATCGGCCATGTGGACAGATATTTGAGGCTTATGGCACTGTGTTTAGTGGGCAGGATTTGATATGTAGTTGATGACGACCTACGAACACATATTTGGGACCTATGTCACAGCCCGCACTTGCAGTGGGTTGGTATGATGCGTAATCAGTTAACATCTATGTCCCCTTTGTCATGTATAGCCTTCGGGTATACCTTAGTTTGAGTGAAATTGCGAATGATAGCACTGATCTGATAATATACGATATTACTTCTGTTTGCATTCTCATCACTTCATAAACTAAGTTTTGGGAATTCTCCCAGTGTGAGAAACCCATGCATTTAGCTTTACACTGCACTCATTAAATTTGGATTGGAGGTTGGACTATTTTTACAGCTACTGGTTGTCTTTGGCCCTGTGCGATTGACTTAGCGGAATTGAGTATTGTTGATTGACGAACAACATGAAACAAAATGTGCAACAGCGAGTCAACATCCACGACCGCTATCAGATCGAAATCAAAGTCGAATATCAATTGCTGCCGAGTTCGAAGACCCACTATACGATTACAAATTATCTTTTTATTCCACAAACGCTGGGAATCAACTCTACAACCTATCCCACGTACGAATTTTATCGCCGTATTCAGAATTACATCCGTCTGCGCGTCCCTGAATTTCTACCCCAAGCGTTGTTAACAGACTCAGCATCTCCTCTGTGCATCATTGAGGCGATTCTAGAAGAGAACAAATGGGCAACCAGCGTTACTCAGAAGCAGCGGTTAACTGACCAATTCAAGTTTTTGCGCGCCATCATGCGCCGTTCGCTAAGTGAGGCATTGGTGCAGCAACAGCGACAGGCACGACGCCAAATGCCAGTCGCGCCCCTTGAGATTGAGCGGCAGTTGCAGGAACACTTGGCTTTCGTGAACACAATTGTCGAGCGCTACCGCAAATGTGGTCAGTCATTTGTATTATCACAAGTTGATGCGGATCTATATGAAACCTTTACATTGACTGATGAAGCACTAAGTCTGGTTGTAGAAGAAAATTTGCTACGTGTGCTCAGGTTTATCGAAAAAAAATACCCCGGCAGCATGGCAAGAAAAGCTCAAGGCACCAATTGTCGTTTATATCCGCGCCGAGATCAAATACAGGCGTCAGCATGAATATGAGTCAATTCTCTCGTCCAGTGGCAAGAATGAAGCGTATCTTTACCGAGTTTCAGCCTTAAAAAAATATACGTCGATTGTACTCTATCTAGGTACGGCTGTCTCGCGTGAAGGAGTTACTGCAGAGCATCTTTTATTTTCCGTAGCCGCTGGTATCTCTATGATCTTTGCGACGATGTTGGCTTTCTTCGTCCAAATGTATTATGGCAATCTCACTTTTCCGGTTTTTATAGCACTAGTACAGTGTGTTGAAAGTTTTGCTAGATTAGAAGTATGAGATAAAGTGAGCCAAAGCAAACCAAGAAAAAGAAAGCAGCGGCTCAAAATGGGACAAAAAAAGCATAAACATCCAGTCAAATTAACCAAAGAAGAACGGTCAAAGCTGTGGGAGATGACATTAGCCGGAACAATCAG
>JAWKPB010000008.1:0-73396 GCA_041390885.1 Anaerolineae bacterium
CGAATTCTTTCTAATGGTCAAATGAAAACAAATAGGTGTGATGTAGGGGTGAGGCATGCCTCGCCCGCCCGAAAGAATAATATCAATCTGTTTTCAGTTCTCAATAAGAAACCGCTATTCTAAAACTCTAGGTGTTGGCTAGTGAATAAATCGCTTCAGCTTTGTATGATGCACCTTCTGAACTCAAGGTACTTGAATACAATGTGAAGTGATCAATGTGAATAGCATCGGTCTTAAACGCTCTGTGTGTGTCGAAAAACTGTTTTAGTAGGGCTAAACTTGCATCAGATACAAACTTAACCCGCGCCATTGTAATGTGAGGCGAAAACGATGTATCGGTTGCACCATACCCTATCGATTGGATACGCGCTTCAATCTGGTGGTGAAGCGAGGTCAATTGCGTGTGTGGCGTGACCCCAACCCATATGACGCGCGGTTTTCCGCGCCCTGGAAATTGCCCAATACCCGTAAGCTGAAATGAGAAAGGTGCAGCCTGAACTGCTCCCAAACTCGACCTAATCGCTTCTTCTTGTTTGTCCGTTACTTCGCCAATGAACCGCAGCGTCAGGTGCAGTTGTTCCACCTTCACCCAGCGCAATCCATCAATATTGTAGTACAGATTTGTAATCTGTTTTTTAACTTCATCCGGCAAGTCTAGTGCTACGAACAATCTTGGCATGTCACATCCTGAGTGGGACGTTTGTTATCCTACACCCGCACACCAACTTGCCGCGCACCCGGCGGTATAACTCACATTGTTCACATCCGGCAGCGCTGCGAAGCTATTTTCGTCTATCGAGGATGCACCATAGTCTATGAACACTTCAAAACCGTTACCACGTACCAGCATCATACGCGAAAACTGCGTATAACTGCGTGCTACAGGAGTAAGTGGTTCGCCGAGGGGGATAGTTCCGGTAGGCTGTCGTGCATGACGGTCTAGGAATGCCACAGCGAATTCACTGCTTACACGAACTCCAGTATTTGTGGCTGAGGTGCCCTGTGGTGAACTTATGGAGGCTGCTTGTTTGTTAGGGAGAATCTTATTTTCAGCATAGGCGGTAGCCTGTAATTCGGCTAATGAACAATAATCCCTCGAGAACGGATCAACTGTTAGCGTAAATCCGGCAGTTCTCTCTAAAACAAAAACCAGCGTTTGCACACCTCGCTCACACCGAATCACAGGATCTCCTCCAATCCAGCCCGGCGGTCGTATGCCTGCTGGATTGACTTGATCTGCGAGAAGCTCTATGTCATGTCGAATATCACGAGCAATGGCATAAGCTGTACTGGGGACTGCACCGAACCACCCCGTGGGCCGTTGGTCAACTCCCATGAGCGTGCCTGCCAGCAGCTCTAAATCCAGTCGAATCAGGATTGGAAGTTGTGGATTCATTCCGTCCTGGCTTCCACTCCAGCCGACAGGTCTATCTATTCCCATATTCTGGTTCGCTAGAATTTCTAGATCGTTACGGGCGTCAATAAGAAGTTGGAGAGCCTCTGACTCAAATGGTGATGCTGGATTAACCACCGGTGCTTCAGTAGGGATTGGCAACAATTCTGGGAGGTCTCCTGTCTCATCAGGCGGGGCAAATGGATCGGGTGTGGTAGCTGGCACATCCTGTGCTGCTAAAAACGTGGGTATAACGAGTCCAAGTATGATTAAGCCGAGAATTAAACGACGCACAGTCCATACTCCTTGAGCGAGGTCATAGAATATAGGCATTATACAGCCGCCTACTATTCTGTGCGCGTAAAAGTCTCCTGTAATGATGTATCCAAAGTTCTATTTGTTTTTGTTAGGGAGAGGAGGCACAGGTGGTCGCCTCTTTTTTTCATCTTCCTTCTTTGCGCCGAACATAATGTTTGGAGACAGTAAACGACGACTATCTTCCCAATCATCAGGGGGTTCTAATTTGGGTGGCGCAGGCATGACTTCTGTAGACATGAGTTGTTGTGTGTCAGCTTGGCGTGGAGGTTGTATGCGGCCTGTCTCCGGCAACGTTGGGGGAGGTGGTGGCGAGGTAACCGGTGGGAGATTTTCCAGCTTTACTGGCACAAGACGCTGGCTATCACTGAATATAGCACGGTCAAATTCTGTTAGTGGCAGTTGTTGCACAGGTGAATTAAGCATCTGCTTCAAAATCGTCACAGCTTCCTCACGCAGTCGTTTGTAAGCATCCCGCGATAAATTGCCTGCTTCTAGTTCGTCCAATATCATGTCAACTAGACCGATAAGTTCCGCATCGGATACTTGAGTGTCAAATTGGCGATGAACGACGTATGGTGCAACAAACCCTGCCATCCGTTGAATGACCGGTGTCGCCACTCCTCGAATGTAGATCATGATCGGCCAACGATCATCAGTGGGATGAGCGGTTATTTGAGTGAAAGAAGGGAATAGATCACCACAGAGGCACTTATAAAACTGCATATACCCGTTCGCCCAGTCATAAATCAGTCCCCCAACATTTTGACCGATTGTCAACAAGGAATAAGGTTGGTCTGCCATGATAACTAAAATATTATAACTAGCTAATCCGCGTGCCAGTCGTGGTAAACGCTCATCTAAAGTTCCGCTTCGGTCCCACATGGGTAAAAGCTGGGGGGCGTAACGTTGGGCTAGATCAACTAGAATTTGTTCTTCACGCTGGTTCATATGACCTCAAATTCATTACACGTCTGTTATTTTATCGTAACACTCTCAGCTTACGCATCCCTAAATCGCAGCTTGGTTACTATTCCGAATTGACTTTAATGTCAATTTGATAGTCCTGTGTCCATTTAAGAGCGATCCAGAACGGTCGCACCAGCTCGTAGTTACATTGTCCGTCAGTGGTAAATTTCAAAATTAGCGAGATCTTTCGCTCGGTGTCATCACGTACTGACTGCACGATTTCATGACGCGCTGTGCATCCGTTTCCAGCGCTCCATAAACCCACCAAAACGGCTCCGTCGTCAAAGCTGAATTCATGCCGTGTGATGGGGTGACGACATAATTTCGAACTATCTAGTTGGTCATAAAACTGCCCCAATTGAATAGCGTCTCGTATAACAAAAATGCGTCCAGAATTTTGGCTGGCAGCCTCAAAACAAACCCCATCTACAACCAGACTCGCATCACTCCCTAAGCTGGGAGTCTGTGTTGTGAAAGCTGGTGTTGGTGATGTACTTGGTTCGACTGTATTATGAATGTTGATTTCACCGATTCTAGCAATACAACCAGTTAAAATGAACATTAGTGAGACCGCCAAACGAAAGGCTTGGTTAGTAAATTTCAAATTTTTCGTTATCTTCATAAAGATTAAGACAATTCAACTCGCACGCCCTAATAAAGCATGGTAAGATGCAAATGTTAAAATTGTGCTTCACCTAGCAGGTTCAACATGCGAATTCTCATTATCTCGGATATTCACGCCAACCTCACTGCCTTTGAGACAGTTCTTAATGATGCCAAGGGCGACTGGGAGTACGTTTGGTGTTTAGGTGATGTAGTTGGTTATGGGCCGGATCCCAATGAGTGCGTTGACTTGTTACGGACCCTGCCACATTTGTGCCTGGCTGGTAATCATGACTGGGCTGCATTAGGGCGGCTCGACATCCGAACTTTTAATCCCGATGCACGTATAGCCGTAAATTGGACCCGTGACACTCTTTCAAAAGACAACATCGAATATCTTGATGCGCTTCCAACTACTTTTGTTATCGGCAATTATACTCTCGCTCATGGCAGTCCACGTGAACCAGTATGGGAGTATATTCTAGAGCCACTCATCGCAACACTGAATTTCCCTCACTTTGAAACGCCATATTGTCTTGTGGGCCACACACATCAACCTGTAATATATGAACAGGTTAGTGAAGATGGTGACACAACTGCAATTGCTCCCGCTTATCGTAAGCAGCGAGTCCTGAATGGTCGTCGCCAAATTATTAATCCCGGTAGCGTTGGTCAACCCCGAGACCAAAATCCTGATGCAGCATATGCTATTCTCGACGTGGAGATTAATGCTTGGGAACATCGCCGTATACCTTATGATGTCGCTTCTGTTCAAAAGCGGATGCGTGGGTATGGGATGCCTGATCGTCTCATCAACCGACTTGAACATGGTTGGTAAAGGTCGTCGATTCTATGGCGATTGATCTTAGCCCGACAATGCGTGATTATCTCGTTGGGATTTATCGTCTTTCCGAACACATAGATACAGATGATGCCTTTGTTGGTACGTCATCTCTTGCAGATATGCTCGATGTTAGTCCTCCTGCCGTTAACCGCATGGTGATACGTCTCAAAGACCAAGGACTGCTTGAACATACACCTTATCAAGGTATTCGCCTCACTGTTAATGGTAAATGCGAAGCACTAAAACAACTCCGCAATCACCGTATAGCTGAGGCATTTCTTGTTAACGTGATGCAGTTTGGCTGGCATGAAGTCCACGATGAAGCGGATCGCTTATGTCAGGGTATGACAGATACCATAAGCGCCCGTATGTTTGAAATGGCCGGGCATCCAGCTTTTTGTCCACATGGCGAACCCATTCCGACCGTGGAAGGAGTTCTAAGTGAACCTGCGGACATACTGTTAATTGATGCCCAAACTGAAACCCAATATGAAATTACCCGTGTTCGCACGCGTGAGTCAGATAGACTGGAATATTTGGCAGCATTAGGCCTTGTACCTAGTAAGCGATTATCGATTATCCATCAAGCCCCTTTTAATGGCCCTATCCAACTAAAAATTGGCAGCGAATATCGCATAATTGGCCATAATTTGGCTGAATTGATAAAAGTATTAGCTACGGCGTAGGTGTTTCAGTCAGTTCTAAGGTTTCCTTCGAAACCATAGCGCCAGGCGGCACCATTATTGTCTCTGGAATTGTGTTACCTGCCAGGAGTTGAACAATTGAATTTACTAATGCCCAAGCCATTTCCTCGCGGGTAGATTGTACGGATCCTCGCATAAAATACTGTTTGCGAATGTATTCAAGAGCTAAAGGTTCTGCATCTATACTTATTACCCGGACTGCATCAGGTTTGATATTTGCTTCCTCCATTGCTTCAATTGCCCCAAAGGCTCCGGCATCGTTGATGCTCAAAATAACGTCAAATTTAATTCCGTCTTTTAAAAGCTGTTCTACCGATGCCTTGCCGAATTCGCGTGTGCCGCCTTTAAAGCGCCCAATAATATGGGCATCCGGCGCATAATTTTTCAGACCGTCCTCAAGTCCATTGGCGCGAGTTACAATATCTTCTCGGTCAGGAAAATCGAGGATGATGACATCTGCTTTGCCATCCATCTCATCTTGTACTAAATTGCCAGCAAATTCACCCGGTGTTAGTCCTAGTAGATAAGGGTCTCCACCCACTAGAACACCACCATAACTGTTGATGTGGTCAGCTTGGAACACCAGTGGAATACCTGCTTTTTGGGCTGATTCGAGGCTTTCGTTGAGCAAATTCATATCCAATGGGCAAATGATGAGGGCAGTCGCACCTTCAGCGCGCGCGTTATCAACTAGTGTTACTTCACGATATGCATCTACTTGGCTGTCGTACAGTCGATAGTTGAGACCATATTTTCGGACAAGGTCAGCGATGTCACGGGCCAATCCAGCATGGTAGGCTGTATTTTGTGTACAAGCAATAAATGCTATGAAGCCATCCTTTCCCAAAGCAACTTGTGCTTTTTCAATCGTGTCTTTGTCCGGCACAATTTTGCTTGAGGGCTCGGATTCTCCAGCAAGTACGATAGCTTTGTTTTCGGCTTGTGTTACTGTGGCAGCAAGTATATGTTGAGCCGTAGCAGTTTGTAAGCTGTTTAGGTTGCTGTTGTTAACTGTTTGGAACAAAAACAACCCGCTTGCCGCAATGAGCGTCACAACGGCAATAATTCCCATTGGGATAATTACGCGCCGCCAATCGCGAGGCGCGATGGTAGCAAGATTTTGTTGCGTCGTGCTTCGGTTCTGTGGCATTGGTGCAAGATTGTCGGAACTGCCTTGCGGGAGACCAATTCCTATATTTAGCGCCTTACTCATGTCTGTTGCCGTGTAGAAACGATTAATACGGTCTTTTTGAAGCGCGCGAAGAATGACTTCGTCAATTGTAGACGAAAGGTGAGGATTATATTCACTAGGCGGCGTCGGTGGTATTTCGAGGTGTTGATAAATGATCGAAACAAGATCACCAGATGTAGTATCAAAAGGCAATCGTCCAGCTAACATGTTATACAAAATTACACCCAAACTGTAGATGTCCGACCTGTGGTCAAGCGGTTCACCCCGCAATTGTTCCGGAGACATGTAGGCTGGTGTTCCCACAATATTGCCACTTTTGGTCAAATCGCCGCTAGCTTCGGCCATCTTCGCCAAGCCAAAATCAGTAAGATAGGCGTTGCCCTCATCATCGAGCATTATATTGCTGGGCTTTAAATCACGATGAATAACGCCCTTGCTGTGAGCGAAAGCTAATCCTAACGCGATCTGGCGGAATATATTGGCAGCCTGCTCCAAAGAAACTCGCTGCCGTTTTAATAACTCGCTTAACGATCCACCTTTGAGCCACCGCATCGCTAAGTAGGCTACATCGTCGTCAATTCCATATGCATAAATGGGAAGAATATGTATGTGCTCCAGCCTAGCAATAACCTCAGCTTCACGGGCAAACCGGAGTCTAAATTCACCCTCGTGGTCATAATCCTCGCCCAGGCGGATAATTTTCAGCGCTACATAGCGATTGATTGACGGTTCAAATGCCTTGTAAACGGATGCCATCGCACCTTGCCCCAGGCGCTCCTTGATGACAAACTCACCAACAGTTTTTCCTACCATCGAATCTGGCATAATAACTCAGTTCCTGAAGCAGAAAAAATCACATTTCCAGTTGAATTTTGGGTAAAGTATAGGTCATTCAAGCATAAACTGCTACATAATTTGAGGTTAAGAATATTTCAGAGCTGTACTACAAAATGACTGTCGGCGGCTAATCGTAGCTCACTGGGAGGATACAATCGGATACTACGATGCTATAATGCCTATGAAATGTTGAGAGAGGTTAACGGATAAGCCAGTATGAAAATCGTATCTCGAAATCATATATTCTTTCTAGTATTGTGGATCGTTCTAGTTGCACTACCGATTGTGACTGTTGCACAGGATGCTCCGATTTTGCCGGCTAGTTTCCAACTTGATGGCTTTCAACATATTCCTCAGCAGTGGAACAACTGTGGTCCAGCAACACTAACGATGGGGTTAACCTATTATGGTGTGCCGGCCGACCAATCTCCGGCTGCTCACTGGCTCAAACCAACCTCAGAAGACGGGAATGTTAGTCCATGGCAAATGGTTGAGTATGTGAACAAACAATTGGGCAGCGGTATTCGTGCTCTTACCCGTATTGGGGGTGAAATGAATACTCTCAAAACGCTACTCTTTAATAATTTCCCTGTGATCATTGAAGCAGGTTACGACCCCGAACCTGATCGGTTAGGCTGGATGGGGCACTATTTGCTAGTAACAGGTTTTGATGATGCAAGCCAGCAGTTCAATACGCATGATAGTTACCTTGGTCCCAATCACAAGTATAGTTACGACCATATTGATAAGTTTTGGGAGCATTTTAACGATACCTATATCGTTCTTTATCCGTTAGACCGCGAAACCGAATTAATGAATATATTGGGCACGAATGCAGATTTGGCACAGAACGCCCTAACAACACTCGAACTCAACCGTCAACGTGCATTGAATGATCCCACAGACAAATTTGCATGGTTCAATATGGGGTCAAGTTATGTGCTTCTAGGTCAGATAAATCCAGAAGCTTATGATCCACAAGCTTATCAATATGCGGCTGCTGCCTACGATAAAGCACGAGAACTTAATTTGCCGTGGCGTATGTTATGGTATCAATTTGGCCCTTATGAAGCCTACAATAAAGTTGGACGCTTCCAAGATGTTTTAGACCTCGTACATATCCAACTTAATGAACCAGGCACATCCCAATACATTGAAGAAACTTTCTATTATGCAGGTGTAGCACGCGAAGGGTTGGGCGATACTGAACGTGCACTCTCAAACTATAATACAGCATTGGAACTCGATAGCAACTTTACGCCTGCTCGTTCAGCACGAGATCGTTTGGTTGCGGTGGTGTCTACAGCTTCCTCTAACGGATAATTAAAGCTCTCCATCTAGCCAACGAGCTAATAATCGTTGGCTGGGCAAAAAGGCAGTAGGTGGTAGTGACTCGCGGTCGAACCATCTCACATCTTCAGCATCATCTGCTGCCCTCAATGTTCCGGCCTTGATACTAGCTTGATAGGCAATGACCAGATCAGCCAATCCGCCATCATCGGGTGTGTGGAAAATGTCCAGTAGCCGGTCAATCTGAACGACCAGCCCAGTTTCTTCCATACATTCGCGGCAAGCCGCATCCGTGGGGTCTTCATTCCACTCCACAAATCCAGCTGGTAGTGCCCAGTAGCCTTTCATGGGGTCACATGCGCGCTTGACTAGTAGTACGCTGTCATCTTTCAATATTAGTGTGGCTACTGCAAGTTTGGGATCGAAAAATACGGTGTGTCCGCATTGGGGACATACGGGTCTTTTCATTCCAAATCGGAATTCTTGGACAAGTGGAAAACCACATTGCGGACAAAATTTGGCAACGCGTGATACTCCCATTAAGAATTGCGTCGCCGGACGATAGTTGTGCCAATAGCGATTAAGAACAACACTAATCCGGATGCCATTAATATTATAGGTAGTAAATTACTAGGTGCTTCTTGGACGCGGTCACGGGTATCAATTTCAGGTTGAGGTGGTTGCACAACCACGCGCGTCGGTAAGGCCGTTGCTGTTAGAACGGCTGTCGGCGAAGCTGCCCGTGCCATATTTGTATTATCTGATGGAGCATTATTATTGGCTGCTTGAGAAATAGCATCATTGACAGTATCTGCTGATTCGCCACCTGATTGTTCTGCTTGTGCTAACTCGGATGCACTTAGTCCGACTTCAGGGATGGGGGTTGTTGCAACATTGTTTTCCAGGTTCGCCGAAGCAGATGAAGAAGCATTTGTTGGGGCAGAAGCGGCATAAAATTGCAGGGCTGTCTGCGTTGGCGCAGGTAGAATATTGGCGTCCTGAGCGGGGGATTCTTGGACCACTGATGGAGCCAAATTCGGCGCAGCAAATGCATCTGTCGAAGGTAATGAGGTCTCTGCCAAGAGACCATCACTTTCATTTGTGACGGGCGGTGGGATTGTCGCTGTATTCGAACTTGGTGCTTCGTCACTGGCTTTTTGACTCTCGATGATGGCTTCTGTTGGACTAAATGCTAACTGTTGCTCGGACATGGCTGCCCCTCCAGACGGCAATGATAAGGGGGAGTTTGTCCGGGTGAACAGCATGCTGCTGACTACAATTAAAAGGATTGCAGCTGCGACTGAAAGTCCGCTAAAAGCTGTGCTGGTGGGAAAAAACAACCAGCGTGTAGGACGTCGTGTGAATCCCACTGGCAGTGTTAGGTTTCGGGGGGGCTTTATAACAGGCAATTCGTTCAGCAATGAAACGGTAGAACGTATTGCATCTAATTCTTCACGCAACTCAATTTCTGCTTTAAAGCGTGTTTCTAGTTCGGTGCGTTCAGTTGGTAGGAGCGCATCATCTATATAAGCCGATAGCAGTTCATAATCACGATCAGTCAACATGGACGTTACAACTAAACCTTATTCTTCGTTATTCTACAGACGATAAACTGATGGCAAAAGTTCCTTTACTACACTCAAGCAATTCCGTACTCCTGCGCGTGCTCTACTTAATCGGGATTTCACTGTGCCCAAGTTCACCCCTGTCATGTCTGCAATATCCTGATAACTAAACCCTTCCACATCACTGAGAACTAAAATTGTCCGCTGGTCGGGTTGTAAGCCTTGGATACAATCTTCGATGGCACGAGTTAACTCAGAATCTTGTACTGTTTCTTCCGGGGAAGGGGCATCAGAAGCTAACGGCGGTCCATCGTCTAGCTCCGCGCCCGGCAGTTCTTCCAATGCCTCTGCAGGCCTTCGCTTCGAGCGACGTAATTCGTCATAACAGGTATTGGTTGTGACACGGAACAGCCATGCTCGAAAACTTCCACCACGATAGGTTTCTAAGCGCCGGTACGCTGTGATGAATGCGTCTTGAGCAGCATCTGCTGCCGATTGTCGTTCACCAAGTATACGATAGGCAAGCGAAAACACACGATCTTGGTAATGTATGACAATCGTGTTAAACGCTGTGATATTTCCCTGCATTGCTGCGGTAATCAATGCTGATTCATTTTCCAGTTCGCTCGCCATTGACAACCTGACTGAAAAACTTTAAGATCAAACAACCTTAAAAATATAGGCCGATGTGGCGCAATTGGCTGACGCGATCGACTCAAAATCGATTGGGTGCAAACCCTTGTGGGTTCGAGTCCCACCATCGGCACATTTCAACAGTCCATTATGGACTGTTTTTGTTTACGCAGCATCTTATCTTTTGTTCAGCTGAAAATCAACCAGTCGTATTGCGCTTTAGTTCAATCAAATGTCACTGTACTTCGGTTTGTGCCTGCATGGTCAATTCTGTGTTAAGCGACCAATTACCAGCGAGGTCAACTGCCCATGCAGCAAACTCATATGAGCTGCCTATTTCTCCACTGTATTCCCCTTGCGTACTTGATGTTTCCAACCATGGCTGCCATTGCCCACCATTTATCCGTACCCATATAAGATAACGGTCAATGCTACTATCGTCTTTGCCTGACCACGTAACAGTGAATGTTGTTGCGCTGACTATTGGTAGCGGGAGTACCGCTGCTGTTGGCGGTGTAGTATCCAAAGTAGGATCAATTGTAGGCTGTGGTGGCTGGGTGGCAGTGAGAGCACCCGGCGTAATCACTAAAGGCTCAGATTTAACCAACAAGGCTGGATTAACTCTTTCGATTAAGATCAACGGCGCACCGGGAATGCCTGATATTTCACCTACCGGTAATCCGGGAAGATCATCCGGTTTAGCAGGCTCAAGCCCGATAGTATATTGTCCATCAGTAGGTGAAAGACTGTAATCTTCATTGCCAATATCGTAAAGTTGTGCCTCTGCACCCAGCGCTGGTAATTCGAGATTGATGTGCGCCAGTGTCCGATTCCACATGACCACTATTCGTTCACCGCTAACAAATCGATCAAATGATACGATTGTTGCGCCGTCACGTGCTTCTGTGCGGGGATTGCCAAAAGGTAACGTGCCAAATATTTGTGCTAAGCGATAGAAAGCCGCGGCAGCAGGGCGCGGCGAACCGGGTAAGGGATGTTGACTGAAGCAGGCTTCACTTCGGTCATTACGATACAGACCAAAAGCATCGCCAGCGCATACCGGATTTACGGCACATAATTGGCCGTCGTGTGGGGCAAAATTGGTGCCACCAGCTTGATTGCCGCAATCATCATATAACTGATGGAAGAATACGGTATCAGCGCCGGCTGCCCATGCTGAAACTGTACTGATTACGGTAAATATGGCCTGCTGCTGCATAGTTGAGCGGAAGCGGCGAGAAGTAGGGTCACTGGCTGCCCATACTGGGCCGGGATAATCATCCCAGACAGGCACGCCACTTTCGTTGAGCCAAACCGGACGAGTGAGATTGTATTGTGCTAGGTTTCGTTCAATTCGTGCGACGACTAAACCGCTGCGTCGAGCATAACTGTAATTATGGACGCCGACTAAATCCATGAACCAGTTATTTGCTGTTCGAGTAGAATCTGTCGCAATAATCGCCAGCACTTTGGCGAGCCAGTCGTCGGTGTCTGGATTGCCATAAGCTAAGCCACCAAACATGACACGAGCGTTGGGATCGGCTGCATGTGCTGCCAAATAAGTTACCTTCAATAGTCGAGCATATTGTTCTACGCCACCTGACCAAAACAGAGTGAGATCAGGCTCATTCCATGCTTCCCAAACGGTGATGCCAGTGCCGGACTGCCAACCCTGTTGTTGGGCTAACAAACCACCGGGTTTATAGCGCATGACCGTGTTGTAAACGAATGCTGCCCACAGATTTGCGGGATTGGGTGGCTTTCCGACTGTAAGCGTGTCACTACCATCGCTAAAGACCGCTGTGTTTAATCCTTGAATACTGCCTGACTGGTCATAAAAACTGGGACGTCCCAACAAAATCGCATTAATTTGTAGACCGTGTTGAATATCTTGAACGACTAGCCTGTCATAACCACTCCAGCTAAAGAAACTGGGAGTGGTTTCAATGCGATCCCAGTATAGTGGCCAGCGATTCCATGCCGGGCCAAGCAAGAGGGCACGTTGGTAGCGGACATCGTTAGCTGGATGATCTAATGAACTAATGAAAGTAATGCCGAGTCGGGAAGCGCGAATATAGGGTGTCTGGGCAAGTAGTGGTGCGGCAGACAGGCTGCAGAGCAGTATTAAACCAATGAACCAGCGGTGCAGCTTCAATTGTAGCTCAATTACACGGATTTCTACGATGACTATACTGTATATCGAGTATAACGCATAACTTCTTTGACGCCTTCATCTTTTGCTTTTGCGTTCTGGAACGAGCAATCATAGACTAAGAGTGAGTAATTGAATGTAAAGGGTTTTGCTGATGGACAAACGAATGTGGCTGATGGCGCTTCTTGGTGTTTTTCTCGTACTGATGCCTGTTCAGGCACAAGGAGCTGGGTGGACAGCTTTGTTGTATGACGTGTCCAACGGGACGATGACAATCGTAAATGAAAATGGGTTTGTAATTTCCAATTACAACTTGCCACTGGTAGCTGGATTTGACCGGTATCCGTTGAAGGTAGCTGTCGGGCATGGAGGACGACCATTAGCGTATGTGGTGTTCAATAGTGTTACCTTTCAGGGAGCGTTGGTTGTGAGCGAGGAAGATCGTTTAATCACGAGCTATGCGCTGCCTGTAAGTGTTTCCGACAGTACGGAATTTGTTGCGGATGAGTCTTTGTTCAATGAAGATAATTCACTGGTGGCGTTGGGCTATGGTTTGGAGGGTGGTGGTTGGGGAATTATCGTATTGAATGTGATTACTGGGGCAGTGGATTATAGTATTCGCCCTGACATGCCGGCGGTAGCTGTACTTGGTTTGCCATCTGAGCCGGGTATGATGCCAGTTATTCGCCAGTTCAATAAACACAATGTGACATTTAATCTTGTGCGTTCCGGTACAGAGGTGGCTGTAGATCTCAAAGGCTATGATTGGAATATTGATACCAACGATTTAACGTTGAATCCGATATATGCCAGCTTAGATAGTGACAGACTAGAGATAACTAACGAAGTCATTATGAGTTTGCCAGATAATCGACTTTCAAATGAGAGTGCGAAATTTCCGTTTTTCCAAGCCAACAGTTTACAGGTTTATGACGTTGCAAACTCAGGACGTTATCCTTTTTTTAACATGCTAGATGCCTCATTGCAGTCACCGCACTTTATTCAAAATGGCGAATTAATCTTAGTTAACACGGCATCTGCCAGCGGTGCGCTTATTTGGACTGTGCTTCAGCGAAATGGAACGGTTGTGGGCACATTGTCCAACACAATAAATGTTATCGAGGTGCGCGGCGTTCAAGATGGTTTCGTTTATCTTTCTGATACCCTCGTGCCGGGTTCTATGACATTGGTTTATGTTTATACACGTGATGGACTGGATGCTGGCGTTCCAGTATGGACGGGTGCAACAGGGACAGAACTGAGCTTGGTTTGGGCCGGGGGACCATTAATTGCATCTCAGATCGCTTATACACCGTGGACACAGTTGGCAGAACCGGTTTTTGCATCGGGTAATTTGGTAGTGGCTGCACCAGCACCGGGGCAACCGTTACTCGTTAATGCTGAACAAGTTGGTGATATTTCAACAACACCTCTATTCAATGTGGTTTTGGTGGTTGGCGGCATTGCATCGATTAATACCACTGAGGGCGACCAACTGAATGTTCGCTTGGGAGCGGGAGTCAATTATGAGATTGTGGCTAAGTTGAGCAATGGGGCATTAGTGACATTACTAGAAGGACCCACAACCGGGAATGGATTTACATGGTGGAAAGTGCGTACTGCTACGGGTATTGTTGGATGGGTAGTGGAGAGTGTTGATGATGGGGGCAAGCGACTGCAGACCTTAGTACCACAATAGACTTGGGAGCATTAAGGTGCGAAAGTTCTAACCGTTGATTAATTCTCTGTAAAACAGGATAGAAACAGTAGGATTTGGCAAGAATGCGAGAATTTGCCGTATCTGTAATTTAAGGGCAATAGGTTCATTCAAACCAAATTCTAACCCAAGTTTTGTATTAGGTGATAATCTTTCTCGTCTGTATTTCTGGGTTATATTATTTCGTGAGGATAAGTTCTCTAGCTGTCCTGTTCATCGCGCATTGACCACTTATCTTCGGAAATCCCAGCCTGCATATTTTCCCAGCGAGCCAGCGTGAACAACATATCTGAAAGCCGGTTCAAGTAACGCAGTGGTTCATCACCTATTGACTCATGTTCATGTAAGGCTACGACAAGTCGCTCAGCACGGCGACACACGGTACGCGCAACATGGATGAGAGCGCCTGCAGGTGTGCCACCCGGCAAAATGAAATTGGTCAGCGGTGGAAGTTCGGTTGTCATGGTGTCAATGGTGGACTCTAGCCACTGAACTGTTTGTTTGTCCAGGCGAATAATCCAATCTGCTTTGGCATCCAACGGTGTTGCAAGGTCGGCTCCAAGGTTAAACAATTGGCGCTGCACCTGCGTGAGCCAGATATCAGTTTGCGGGTGTGGAGATTGAGAACGGATAGCGCCAAGCAGTGAATTAAGCTCATCTACTGTTCCATAGGCTTCGACTCGCAGGTGAGTTTTGGTAACTCGACCACCTGAAAATAGACTGGTAGTGCCATCATCACCGGTTTTAGTGTATATTTTCATACAATCATTACTGCTTTCAATCTTGCTATTGTAGAACTCTTGTGCTATAATTTATTATCCTAATCTTTTCAAATCATATCAGGAAAAAACCAAAGTGGCAGAATCAGAATTTAATGAACTGGACGGGGAAGCCGGAATTGGTGACGATGCTCCTAAACCAGAGAAGAAAGGCAGGCGCGGTACAGTGAAGAAGAAAGATAAAACTGAAGATATGGATATGTCTCCTGTTGAAGATCAAGGACGTATGAAGGCGTTGGAGGCCACACTGACCGACCTTACCAAGCGGTTTGGAGACGGCACAGTGGTGCGCTTGGGTGACGCTTCGCACATGGCTGTCGAGGTGGTACCCACCGGTTCGTTGACGACGGATATTGCGACGGGGGTGGGCGGCATACCGCGCGGACGTATCACTGAAATTTACGGTCCAGAATCCAGTGGTAAAACTACTATGTGTTTACATGTTATCTGTCAGGCACAGCAGCGTGGCGGCCTATGTGCTTTCATTGATATGGAACATGCGCTTGACCCAGCTTATGCCGAGCGTATTGGCGTGAATGTTGATACGCTTTATATTTCTCAGCCGGACACAGGTGAACAGGCATTGGAAATCACAGAGTCGTTAGTACGCTCCGGTGCGTTAGATGTGGTGATCCTTGACAGTGTGGCGGCACTTGTTCCTCGCGCTGAAATCGAAGGTGAGATGGGCGACTCATTTGTAGGGTTACAAGCACGTCTTATGAGCCAGGCGCTGCGAAAATTGTCCGGGGCAATCAAACAGTCGCGCACAGCAGTCATGTTCACCAATCAATTACGAGAAAAGATAGGCGTAATGTTTGGTTCTCCAGAAACGACTTCCGGCGGGCGGGCGCTGAAATTCTATGCCAGTATGAGGCTCGACATCCGCCGAATTCAAAGTATCAAGAAGGGCGAGGATAACATTGGCAACCGTACCAAAGTGCGTGTTACGAAGAATAAGGTAGCAGCGCCGTTCCGTGAAGCTGAATTCGATATTATGTTTTTTGAAGGTGGTATCAGTAAATCGGGCGAAATGATTGATCTTGGTGTTGAACTGGGGATCATCGAGAAGCGCGGTGCATTCTTCCGTTACAATGATGGTTTGTTGGGACAAGGGCGTGAATCTGCCAAGCAATTCCTTACTGAAAATCCGCCCGTAGCTAGTGAGATCGAGGATACTATACGCGCTCATTACGGATTACCTTCTGTAACACGCTAATCTACCCACATTCAAAGCGCAATCGTCAGGATTGCGCTTTTTGTTTCCGATATTGGAAGGCAACGGTATGAGTGAACTTCGCTATGACCCGGCATATAAGGCGCGGATGAATGAGTTACAGTTTGCGGTACCCGGTATGAAAGGCGAAAAGGCTTTTGGTTGCCCAGCCTACAAGGTAAATGACAAGTTTTTTGCTTTTGTACGGCGACAAGAAGTTGCCTTGAAGCTACCCATTATGCGGGTAGCTCAATTTATCGCTAAGAATCCGGACGTAATGGTCGCGTTTCAACCAGGCAGAGGGATTGCATGGAAGCAATGGGTATCCATTAGGCGCCATAACGCATCCGGTTATGAGCAGGATTTGCCCCTTATTGACGAAGCAATAGAATTTGTGTTGGGGAATGCGTACGCAAGCGGTAGAACTCAATTTTGAGTACAATGGGTGTCTATCCTTTTCATTACGGAGACGTCGCTTGTGAACGACCATTCCGAATATTACACCGATGACGATGAGGTAATTGAAGCATATTGCGTACGCTGCAAGGCGACGATTGAGGTCGAAAATCCGGCAGCTGTCTGGACGCGGCGTGGCATTCCCGCTACGCGGGGCGAATGTCCTGACTGTAGTGGAACTGTCTTTCGAATGGGACGCACTCATTTGCATAGCAGCGAGGCACGACCAGCAGCCGTGCAAGTTGCGACCAATACCCGTGCCAAGTTGGCACAAGATACAGCTTACATAAACTTTGCTGAAGCGGACACGGCGATCGCGGAACAATTGGCGGACGATTTGCAGAAGGCTGGAATTGCGGTGTGGCTACATGAAGATAATTCCAACGTGCATTGGGCTGGCGGTGTACATCCTGCTTTGACTGAATGTTCACGGATGGTCTACATTCTTTCCAGTGATTCGCTGCAAAATACGAGTGTGACAGATGCGTGGACTTTTTTTCGTGGCAAAGGTAAACGGATTGTTATCGCTCAACTAGCGCCCGTTGACCCTCCGGACGCCATTCGCCGCAGCCCACGTTTTGATTTTGTGGCTGACTATCGCACTGCTTTTCGCCAAACGGTCCAAGCCTTGAGTAGTTAATTTATTAGTGTTCCTGTAATGGGTTTGTATATAAAAATTGCCTCAATTTAAGCACCTTTAACAATCTGACACCGTTTAAGTTCGTACCTTTTGTGGTAGCCAAAATTGTGGTTTGCGGTAAAGTCGGTTACTTACAAAGTTATCAAGGAGAGAACTTGAATGGCTCGTAAATGGTTGTTTGTGCTGGTCGCTTTGTTGGCAATGTTGGCGGTTAACGGTCTGCCCGCATTGGCGCAGGATGAATTTGTGTTCGGCATTGTATTGGTTGGCCCCAAGAATGATCGTGGATGGAGTCAAGCACATTATGAAGCCGGTTTGAAGATTGAGGAAGAAATGCCCGGCAGCAAAATGCTGTTGTTCGAAAGTTTGAATCCTGCTGACAATCCGCAAACTACATTGTTGGATGTCGCGACTGAAATGGCCGGTCAAGGTGCAAAGGTGATATTCACCACTTCTGATGAATTCGAAGAAGATACCGATACAGTAGCCGCTGCTCTACCTGATGTTGTATTTATCAATTCGACGGGCAGCAGTGCTCTTGAAGGAAAAGCACCCGCTAATGTAGGTAATACAAATGCTCAGTATGAGTGGACACGTGCCATTTCTGGCTGTGCTGCCGCGCTTGCTACCCAGACCGGTAGCATTGGTTACCTTGGGCCGCTAATCAACTTTGAAACTCGCCGTCATGCTGCTGCCACTTATTTGGGCGCAAAATACTGCTACGAGAATTATCGTGGTATGGCAAGCTCAGACCTGAAATTTACGGTGACATGGATTGGCTTCTGGTTCAATATCCCCGGTGTTACGCTTGATCCCACTGCTGAAGCGAATGCCTTCTTTGATGGTGGTTCGGATGTCGTCATTTCTGGTATTGATACGACCGAGGCCTTAGTAGTCGCCGGACAGCGCCATGCAGAGGGTGAAGCTGTATTTGCAATGTCGCAAGATAATCCCGCTGGATGCGATGAAGCAACTGATGTGTGCATAGGTGGCCCATACTACAATTGGTTCCCTGCCTATTCGTCAATTGTGACAGCCGTTAAGGATGGTGCATGGACGCAGTCATGGGATTGGGTTGCGCCAAATTGGGACGACATCAATGATGCTGAAACCTCATCAACTAGCTTTATCGTTGGAGGCGCTTTGACTGATGAACAAAAGACCCAGCTTGATTCGTTCATTGCCGAAATGGCAGCCTACGCCAAAGACCCAGCTAATGCAGACAGCTTCTTCCTGTGGCAGGGGCCGCTCAATCTCCAAGATGGGAGTGTTTTGGTGCCTGAAGGTGAAAGTGTTACCCCGGTTACCAAACTGGCCGATGGTGTAAGCATTTGGTATCTACCGCAATTGCTTGAAGGCATGACAGGTGCCAGCACCAGCAGCAATTAAGCAAATTTAGCGGTGTATATTTCTAATCAGGGCGAGGTAGACGTTACCTTGCCCTGTTTTATATCGGGTCCTATAAGAGTTTGTGACAGTGGCCTACTTTGACGTTACAATATTTGGTGTTTCGCTGGGTATTCGAGGAGTGAATTGTGTTAAACGATCCGGTTCTCGTTAACGAATGGCACGTGATCGCGCGTTCTCCTGATGTGGTGGAAAACAAGCCCTTTCCAGCACGCTTGTTAGGCGAGGACTTGGTGCTGTGGCGGACGGGTGACCAAATCATGGCATGGCAAGACTTGTGTTTGCACCGTGGTACGCGTCTGTCTTTAGGGTCAGTAGAGGATGATATTATCCGCTGTCCGTATCACGGCTGGACATATAATACGGAAGGTCGTTGCGTCGAGATGCCTGCCCATCCTGACCAAAAACCTTCACCCCGTGCTATTGTCAAGACCTACAAGGTAGTTGAACGATATGGCTGGGTGTGGGTATCTCTTGGTGAACCGCAGCACGACATTCCGCATTTTCCTGAATGGGAAGACACGGTTTTCCGCAAAATCTTCTGTGGCCCTTATGCTTACAATGCTGCTGCTCCACGCGCTGTCGAAAATTTCCTAGATGTCGCTCATTTCCCGTTTGTTCATGAGGGGTTTTTGGGGGATAGGGAACACGCTGAGATTGCGGATTACGAAGTATTTGCGGATGACAGGGGCATAACCGCTACTCCAATTAGCGTTTGGCAACCAGATCCAGACGGAACGGGGGTGGGAAAGCATGTCACCTACACCTATCGTGTTTACCGTCCGCTTACAGTCTACTTTGTCAAGCAAACGCAACAGCAATTTGCCATTTACTTTGTTGTTACACCTGTTGATGAAATTGGGTGTCAGGGTTGGATGTGTATGGCAATGAATTATGGGCATGAAATTCCGGAAGACAATCTGCGGGCCTTCCAGGACGAGGTAACCGCACAAGATGTGCCAATTGTTGAGTCGCAGCGTCCAGAACGGCTTCCGTTGGACTTACAGGCTGAACTGCATTTGCGGTCTGACCGCACTTCAATTGCCTATCGGCGTTGGCTCAATGAATTGGGTGTTACGATTGGAACGGCGTAGCTATGCAAATTGAACTACGTCACGTTCACAAGCGTTTCGGCTCTGTACATGCCAACAACGACATCAATTTAACTTTTGGTAGTGGCCACATTATCGGCGTATTAGGTGAAAATGGAGCTGGCAAGTCTACGTTGATGAAAATCTTGTCAGGTTTTCAACCATTGGATAGTGGCGAAATTTGGATTGATGGTAAACATGTTGCGTATACTGGTCCGCAAGCTGCTATCAAAAATGGTATCGGCATGCTTCAACAAGATCCACTTGATATCCCTGCATTCACTGTATTGGAGAACTTCATTTATGGCGGTAGCGACGGTGTATTTCTCCCCCGTAAAGCTGCAACTCAAGCTTTGAAAGAAACCAGTACACGCTTTGGTTTTGAATTGGATGCTGATACTCCTATTGCTAATCTCAGCATTGGTCAACGACAGCAGTTAGAAATTGTCCGTTTGCTGGCGCTAGGCGTGAAGGCGTTGATTTTGGATGAACCGACGACAGGTATTTCGGCTGAGCAAAAAGATATCCTGTTTGGGGCGCTACGTGATCTTTCAGCCCGCGACGGCTTAACTGTGCTGCTGGTTTCCCATAAACTGGAAGATGTGATTGCGTTGTGTGATGAAGTGGCGGTATTACGGGCAGGGCGGGTGGTTGGCACCAAACAGATGCCTGCTACCACTGCTCAACTTGTGACGATGATGTTTGGACAGGAACTTAGTCCGCAAACCCGCATTCCGCTGGATACAGCAGTGACTATTGAGGCAATGGCGTTTGACCATGTGTATTTGCGCGGTAGTCGTGTGATGGTAGAAGATTTCAGCATTAGCCTGAAAGTAGGAGAAATTGTGGGTTTGGCCGGTTTGGATGGCAGTGGTCAAGAAATGTTTCTTCGTGCCTGTGTCGGTCTACATCGCCCGACGCATGGAAGGGTAATCGTCAGAGGCGATGATGTAACGGGCAGATCATTTCATGGTTTTATGGCAAAAGGGGTTGCATTCAGCGCCGCCGGACGCCTTGAAGAGGGGTTGGTGGGCGGGCTCACTCTAACCGAGCATATTGCCCTTGTGACCGAAACTTCTACACTGGTTGATTGGTCGCGTGCCCGCAAACACTGCGAATCTCAGATTAAACTTTACAATGTGCGTGGCCGCCCGGAAAGTCCTATTGAAACATTGTCCGGTGGCAATCAACAACGGGTATTGATGGCACTTATGCCTTCTAATCCAGTGGTTCTGGCACTGGAACAACCAACACGCGGGCTTGATGTTGATTCATCACGTTGGATTTGGCAGCAGCTTTTGCAGCGACGTAATCGTGGCGCGGCCATTATTTTTAGTTCGCCGGATTTGGACGAATTAGTTACGTATAGTGACCGTATTCTGGTGTTTTATGCCGGTCGTATTTTTGAAATCAAGGATGCTGGACAGACCGATATAGACGAATTGGGGCGGCTAATTGGCGGTCACTTTGAGGAATACCAGGCATGAATACACAATCCACTCCTGTCCGAATTGGGTTGGCGTTGCTTCCGATCATCGTATCATTGCTGATTACCTCATTGCTTATTATTGCGGTAGGGTCTGACCCACGTGCTGTCTTTGAAAAGGTGTGGGAAGGCGCACTGCGTGACTCGCGGTCATTCAGTGGTGTGGTTAATTTCTGGATACCTTTCGCTTTAGCTGGTATTGGTTTAATTGTTACTTTTACCGCGGGCTTGTGGAATATTGGGGTGGAAGGCCAGATTATGATGGGAGCGGTATTTGCGACGGCAGTAGCTCTCAATTGGAAACTTCCGCCGTTACTCCTCGTACCCGCTGAACTGCTGGCGGCTATGGTAGGGGGGGCGCTGTGGGCAAGCATTGTTGGCGTGCTCAAAATCCGGCTAGGTGTACACGAAATATTTGGCGGCGTGGCGCTCAACGCGCTGGCAAATGTGGTTTCAATCTTTTTGATTTCGGGCCCGTGGCAACCACCGGAAGGTGGCAGCGCACGTGGTACACCCCAATTTACAACTGACGCCCTTTTGCCATCGTTTTCACCTGATTTTGAGGTTAGTTTGCTGGCGCTATTTATCCTTGCGATTATTTTTGTTGCGGTCTTTTTTGCGCTGCGAGGAACACGGTGGGGCTTACAGCTTAAGGCCACTGGCAAGAATGCGCGATCAGCATTATTGCTTGGCGTACCAACTGAGCGCACTGCGCTTAGCGCTCTCATTGTGTGTGGTATGGTCGCAGGTATTGCTGGCTCGTATCGCATTCTTTCACCCAACGGGTACGGTAATTTGCGACCACTGGTTTCTGGCGGCATTGGTTTTTTGGCGCTGCTAGTTGTGCTATTGGTATCCATGCGTGTGTTGTGGGTTCCACTGGTAACAATGATATTTGCAGCAATTTTGAGCGGCAGCACCCGCCTCAAAATCGCTTTTGGTCTTGATGCGTCTCTAGCTGGTGTTCTACAAGAAACATTGGTACTCGTTGTGCTGCTTTTTAATGGATTACGTGGACGGCTAGAACGCCGACGCCAGACTGCAATCGCCAGTGAAAACATTCAATCTATAACTTCAAATCCATCAGAAACCGTTTCAGTTGAGGCTGCTGCGCATGAGTGAAGAACTGATTAATATCCTTGCGAGTGTTGTAGCCAACGCCACACCACTAGTCATTGCTAGCATTGGCGAAACAATAACGGAACGGGTAGGTGTGACCAATCTTTCGTTGGATGGCAGCATCATCCTGTCGGCCATGGTCGGGTTTGTGGCTGCATTGGTGAGTGGCAGTCCCATTCTTGGGATTTTTGCTGCGATGCTAGTTGGTGCTTTTGTGGCGCTTATTATTGCGGTTGCTGATATTGAGCTTCGGCAAGATCAAGTCGCTATCGGCTTCATCCTTACGCTGCTGTGTGCCGACCTCGCACAATTTTTGGGCAATAGCTATTCGCGTGTTCCCGGCCCGCAGATTCTTTCAACACCTATTCCAATTTTGAGTACTATTCCCATCGTTGGAACGATATTTTTCAATCAATCTGTTCTAGTGTACATTAGTTACATTCTGGTATTTGGTACATGGTATTACCTCTTTCGTACCCGGCAGGGACTGGCGCTGCGGGCAGTAGGAGAACGCCCTGAAACGGCTTTCGCACGCGGAACTTCGGTTAATCGCCTGCGTTATCTTTATACGGGGGTTGGTGGTGCGCTGGTCGGACTAGCGGGTGCATCATATTCGTTAAGTGTTAAGGCGGGTTGGGCGACACCTCCTAACATGGCAGGGGACGGTTGGATTGCACTGGCAATCGTCATCTTCGGCGGTTGGCATCCATTTCGTGTTGTGTTGGGGGCATATCTATTTGCTGGGTTACGGTCGCTGTCGTCCGTAATACAACGTTCGCCAGATCTGAATATCCCGGTCGTTCTTCTCAACGGTGTACCTTGGGTTTTGATGATAGTTACGCTGCTGCTGGTAAGTAGTGGCGCGATCGAGCGCCTGCTCAAGCTATTGCCGCGTCCTGTGCAAAAATGGTCACGCAATTTTCTGCGGTCTGACCCACCGGCTGCATTGGGCACGCGTTTTGAAACCGAGTAAATTCACTTGGAAAGACGATTTCCCTATCAATCCGTTCGCCGCGCCATGCAGGTTGTGGCGATATTGGCATGTTTAGCAGTTGCCCTTGATCTTCTCAACATTCTACCGGGTATGGGCGCGCGCATGACACCCATTATTTTGGCTTGCATCATCTTGTATGCACTCTACGATGGTGATCAGTTGAGTCGTATTAAGCACATGGTGCGCGATGTGAAACGTGATCTTAATCATACGAACAAACTTCCCAAAACACGAGAAACTAAAAAATATCATCAGCCCCAAGCGCAATATCAGGCTATCGCGTGGCACGGATTGACGCTGCGCTCACAGAGCGAAGTGAAGGTTGCTAAAGAACTTGAACGGCGGGGCACTATGTTTTTGGCTGGAGTGCGCATACGTCTTAATGCCGAAAATCACCGACAAACCCGTGAAGTAGATTTTTTGGTGTTCTATGAAGGCAAATGGGGCATCCTTGAAGTTGACGGGCCTCATCATGAACATTCAACCCAAGCAGATGCATGGCGCGACTTATGCTTTCGGGAGCAAGGCATCCCTGTATTTCGGTTTCCTGCTGACTTGTGTCACAGCAAGCCAGCTGCTGTAGTTGATGACTTTTTTACGGATCTCAGTGGACTATCATCTGTATCGGCTATGAATTCAGCGCTTCCACCCGATTCGCAACATCATCCATGAAGGGGTAGGGGTAGATTTCACTCCATGTCAGTAACCAATCATATTCACGCAGGGCAGCATCTTTCTTTCCTTGTGCTTCGAGAATTTGCCCGCGCCAATAGTGGCGGCTGCCAGTTTCACGGGTGGCAAGTGCCGCATCAATCGAGCGCAAAGCTTCTGCATATTGTTTGAGGCTAAATTGTGCCCGTGCCTTGTATTCTGCAGCGATATCGCGCAAATCAACCGCTAAGGCCCCATCAATATTGGTTAGTAATTCTAGTGCCTGTTTGTAATCATCTTGTATATCTGGCTTGGCATCATCAACCAAGATGCGCGCCTGAAGTAATTTGATTTGTTCATCTGGGATTACATTTTGACCGAGCAATGCCTCAGCATCTTGTTTGGCAACACTCGTTCGATCTGCTAAGTATGCTATTTCCATACGCTTTGCGCGAGTTGCAGGATCATCATTGAGTTCAAACGCGTCGGTTAGGTCTTTGAGTGCCTCCGCGTATTGCCCTTTTTGATTATATAGTTCTGCCCGCGAAATGAGAAAGTCAGCGCGTTCTCCACCGATCATTCCCTGTTCGTACGCTACTAATGCCAGATCACTATTGCCCTCCGCCAACCGCGCGTCACCGAGATAGCGATAAGCATCGGTGCTGCCAGGATAATAGAATATGTATGCTTGTGAATAAAGCACAGCTAGACCTGGTTTATTTTGTGCCATTGCGATTTCAATACGTAGGCGATGAGCGGTTTCAGTGGTAGGGTCGGCATACAGAGCTAAAAATGCTTGATAGGCTGCTTTATCATAGTCTTTTTGCTCGAAATAGATTTGCCCTTTTTCAACCAAGAGATTGACATTGGCAGCTAGTTCCGGGATGGCTAATCCTTTATCAAGTGTATCAAGCGCATCACTGTAGTTCTTATTCAGGCGTTGTTGTTCTGCCAAAGCCACGTATGGTACATCGAAGCGTGGGGCGCTTTCAATCGCAAGTGTGGCCTGTTCTTTGACATCGTTTAGGAGGTCATTTGCAGCCTGCGAGTTACCATCTTTCATTGCGTTTTGTGCCAGAAGTAAATTCACATAAGCCAATCCACCATTTACGATACCGCGTGTGTTCCCACTTGCTGTATCGGTCAGGCGATCTTGTGCTCTAATCATCATTTGTTTGGCTTCTGCCAATCTGCCGTCCCCGATGAGAGCCTGTGCAGCGTAATAATATGGGCCGGGATCAAAATTGCTGGCGACCTGTGTGATCTCGAATTCCAATGTGGGCAAAGCCTCTTCATACAACTTGCGGTCGATCAAGTTGGCGGCTTCTTGTACTCCTTTATCAAACGCTGATACGAACAACGCAGTTGGTTGTGGAGGGTTGAGAATACCATTGGGGATTTGTGGTGGCACGGTTGGACTCGGTGTTGGTGAAACACGAGGCGTCGGTGAAGGCGTAGGTGTTAGACCCGGTGTAGGTGTGGGTGTGAAGGTTGGCGGCATAGGGGTCGGTGTTAACGTAGGAGTCGGTACAAATACGATACCCCGCAACGCTGGTGTATTCCATACAATGGTGTAACCAATGATGAGAAATGCGACCAATCCTGCTACCGCACCGCCTGCGATGTATGATCTTAATGTCCAAATATCTCGTTCGCCGGCCCGCCCGTTTTTCTTTTGAACCCATTGAACACCCGTATAACCTACGGGTGGTTTTAGATACTCTTCTATGATGCTGTCAATCTCATTTTCCACTTGTTGGATTCGCTGTTCGTCAGGAATGGGAATACCTGGGGTTTGGGTAGTGGCCGCCACTGCTGCTCGATTATCCGGACGGGCTGGAAGTGAGGATACTTGCGCTGCTAGTTGTTCACGAGTCAAGCCTAGTTGTTGCAATGACTGCAACCCCATTTCGCTGTTCGGATTGATTTCTAACAAACGGTTTAAATAAAAAACTTTTCACGCTGTTCACGGGCTAAACTAACCAACCATAACCACGCCGCTTCATTGCGTGGTTCAATTCGCAGTGATTGTTGTAGAAACTGCCGCGCTTGATCAGCTTGCCCAGCTTTGGCTGCCGCTATGCCTTGTCTCCGCAGTTCTTTAGCCTGATCACTTGACACGAATTCATCCCCCATGTTCCGGTTACATACATTTGCATTGTAACCTGAAAACTATATTGAGAGAAAATGAATAATTGACCGAGTTCGAATGTCTCCTGACAGATTGCGGAATTATACGGGAGGCCACGGGAAGTTAGGGCCACCTGCCCCGGGCTCAGGATACTTCTTAGTATGGAGAATAAACTGTGTACGTTTGCGGAATGAGTTGATTTCGTGCTCAGTCAATAAGTCAGAAAGATTCTGTCGCAGTATACTGGAAGGGGTATTGAGAGTGTGGCATAATTTTTCAACATCCACCAAAGTAGAATCGTCTATCGGCTCACCTGCGAAGTCCCAGATGACGGTTCTGAGTTTGGGGGCGCTGTGAAAAGTGATTCCATGATCTATTCCCCATACATGCCCTTTGCTATCAACCAAGCAGTGACCGCCTTTGCGGTCCGCATTATTGACTAGATAATCAAAGATACAAATGCGTTTTACCTGCGGGATTTTATCACGGTCAAACTCGAAATAATTCATATCAGGGTCATGATCGACGTAGAATTGAACAGAACCCAACCCGTGTGGTCCATATCGCAGGACAGTAGGCGGGACAATTGTCCAATCAAGCATTTCTGAAGTTAGGAATGAAGCCATCTCCCGTTTGCACAACATGCCATCAGGGAAATCCCAAAGCGGGCGTTCGCCTTTTTGTGGTTTGTATACTGCCATGATGCTGGTGTTTTTGTGCACAACGGAAATTAGAAAGGCATAATTTGAACTCCAGCGCATTAAGCCATGGTCAGCTTCTATAGTGCCGTGCGTCAAAACTTCAACAACGTCGTCAATAGAAATTGCTTTTGACTCTTGATCGCTATTGTTGCTATCCATGTCTTACGACCAATAATAGACTAAACGACCATTTTGTTTAGGGTCAGCTCTTCCGGACTTAACGACTTCTAGTGTATATTCACTTAACAAACGCATCTGTTTGCGACTGCACCATAATTTGACCACGCCTGGATCGACCTCAACTGACTCTTCTTCCTCCGCAGAAACCATTAGTTCTTGTGCGACCAATACAACTTGATTACGGTCTTCGTCATATCCCAGACCCATTTGTGCAACACGGAAAACTGGCTCAATAGGTTCCCTGAGTTCCATATCGACGCTGCTTAAGTCGACGCTCAATTCACTTCCTACGTCAGGGTTACGTTTATCTAAGTCCTCTAGTAACTCTCGAATTGCTTCACTCAGAGCCCAAGCCTGTTCCTTTTCAATGATTAATGAAACAAGTTGATTTCCTTGTCCACCTTGCAAATGAAAAATCCGTTGGCCTTTCGGTCCAATTGTACCTACAGTAATAAAGTCAACCGGATTAAGTTCTATGTCTTTACTCGGCATACCCTGTCTTTCACTGGTTCAAGTTTACAATGACTTTATATCTCAAACTGCGTGTTTATGTGTTTGAGATATTTGCACAATATGTGCCACGTCATTCATGCTCCCCACATATGGTCGACCAAATCCAAGAGATAATATGCTGATTGACGCAGGCATAATTACAATTCTTTGGAATTCATCAAGATGCATTCCTAAATAATGTGCCAATACCATCTTAATTATGTCCGCGTGACTGACAATTGCAACCATCTCTCGTGGGTGGATTGCTACTAGTCGTTCTATAGCATTGACCGCGCGTGTTTGTACGCCACGCATTGTCTCACCATTTGGAAATTCGGCTCGAGAGGGATATTGTTGGACGACTTGCCACATCTTACGTCCAGTCAACTTGCTGATTTCCATGCCCTCCCAATCCCCATAGCGCACTTCACCTAACTCGATAGTTTCCTTTATTTCCAATTCGGGGTGGTGCAGTTTGATCGCTTCAGCAGTCTCCATAGTGCGCTCTAATGGACTCGCATAAAGGTGCTTTATTGGAGTGTCTGTCAGTCTATTGCCCAGCGCCTCAGCCTGTGCCTTACCTTCATCATTTAAATGAACACCCGGAGTCCATCCTGCTAATTTACCTGACTTTACAAAGTCATTTACGGCATGTCGAATGAGAAAAATTTGTGTCATTCAGGAATTCTTTAAGATTATATTTACTATTTGGGATGATAGCATAATTGCAGGTATTTTCATAATCTTTTTAAGACACATTAATTACCTTGGACGGAGTGCCCAAATACGTCCACCGCCCACGCTTACATAGATCCATCCTTCTCGACTGATTGTTACATCGTAGGGGCGATGCGGCCAAAAACCACTAGCCTGATAGTGGATTTTTTGTAGGTTTATTCCTGCCCACTGTGGGCCGTCATGAGGGATCTCGGGTAGTATGACATGCGGTTCAAGTGCATTCCCCGAATCATCAAACTTAATGGATACGAGTGTGTAGCCTATCAATTCGGCTTGGTTGTAAGAACCTCCCAATGTAACTAGTAAACTGTTTTTGAGATTTGGAAAGGCAGTGCCTTCATATCCTACAATTCCGTTTGGATTGCTATGGGACGCGAGCGTTATGCTGGGAGCAGCAGTTGCTTGGCAGTCATAATTCTGCTCTAACACATCAGATTTCTTGTTCATCCCAATACAATGTGGCCAACCAAAATTTGCTTGTGAAACAACCCTGTTGATCTCATCAAAATATGAATTCGCTGCAACATAGTCCGGGGCGGAATCTATAGTCCAAAGCTCACCTCTTAATAAGGTTAAGTCATTGGGGCGACGCAGTCCAGTTACTTCCACTTGTTGATCTAAACCGTCTAGCGAAAAGCTAAGGATAGCACCTCGAGTCGCTTCATTTTGAGTACAAGAATCACAAGTAGCACCAGTTGCAACGTACATTCTCTGGTTATCTCCTACTGCAATTCCTCCTGTCCAAAAACCTGCGCCACTTGGTAGATCATTCACCAAGATCGTCAACTCGCCATCTCTTAATCGGTAAATGTTTGCGCCACCAGTAATATATAAGCTGCCGTCGAACCAAGCTAAACCATTTGGATAACTCAGCCCTTCTGCGATGACTTCCGGGGTCTCTGGCAATCCGTCGCCATCTAAATCGGTTAATCGGAGTACTTCACCTTGTAGAGGTCTGGTTGCATATAGACTCCCATCGGGGCTGGCAACCAATGAAGTAAATCCCAATTCTCCACCAGAATCGTCCACAATTACTTGTTCGGCACAATAATATTGAGTGCTAACCCACGGGGGATCGATGAAATGTGGACGTCGATCACATGGAGACAAATCTTTCTCGCCCCTTGCATAGTTTGCCGTGCCAAAGATTGCAATCCATACAATTACAGCAATTTGCCATCGAAAGTTCTTTATTTGTCGCATGAAAGGGGGCATAGACTTTTGAGAACATCTTTTCAAGTTCAGATCCAATACTTGGGATACTCTAAGGAGTTTCAAATAAGAAAGGACAGGCAATTTAAGCAATCCTCCACTATAATATTCCCATATTTTGTCTATTTTAGGGTTGAGGATGAAACTTGGACTTATAGCGGACATACATGGTGATTATGCCGCCCTTCAAATTGCGCTTGAGCGTCTGGACAAAATTCATCAAGTGGACGAAATTCTGTGCGCTGGTGATCTAGTCGGACGTGGACCTGAGCAGGAAAAAGTTATAGAACTCATTCGCTCACGAGGTATTCCAACCGTAAAAGGTAACCACGACGAGTGGGCATATGGCTTCGCAACGCCCAACACAAACTTTCTCGAGGAACTGCCTATCAATTGGGAAAAGCGATATGATGGATACAAGGTGTTTATGTGTCACGGTAAACCCGGTAATAATGTTTGGGGATTATATCGCGATCATGTTTCCAATACTCTACTAGACATGATGTTGAATTCTTTGGACGCGGATGTATTGGTTGTGGGCCACACTCATGTGCCGATGTTCATCAAAGTAGCCAATGGCTGTGTCGTTAATCCTGGATCATTATACACGTTCGACAGCACACGAGTGACATCTCATACCTATGGAATTCTCCATATGCCAAAAATGGAATTTGAGTTATTTGATCTAATGGCAGAAACCATGAAACCGGTGCTACTATGAACCGCTTACCACCTGTTCCGAGCGAACATTACACGCGGGAATATTTCCAAAAATGGAATTATGCTGATCGTGGCTTGGGTAAATACAGCATGTACTGGTTTGCACGGCGTTACTATGCCGCTCTTGTAAGGCGTTTTGCGCCCAAGCCAATTACTGGTGAAGCGCATCAGCTTTTGGAAATGGGATGTGGTTTAGGACACTTGTTGGGGTTACTCCAGGATGATTTCGAATGCACAGGTATTGATTTGATTGATTACAGTATTGATCAAACACGCATTAACGCCCCTAAAACACATGCAATTCAAATGAGTGCTGATGATTTGAGTAATTTTGAAGAAAGTTCATTCAGTGTTGTCGTTGCGTTGCATCTGGTTGAGCATCTGCCAAATCCCGCACATACTATTAGAGAAGTTGGTCGTATTTTGAAACCCGGTGGTTTGTGGCTGTTTGCTACCCCACAACCTGATTACGCATTGCGACACTTCAAGGATCATGATACTGATGCGATTGGCAAGGATAAAACTCACATCAATGTCCATCCTCCACGACAATGGCAACAATGGTGCGAAGACGCCAATTTGCACATGTTGTGTCATTTTGGGGACGGTCTGTGGGATGTTCCGTATTTACCTCTCGTGCCTAAGTTTCTTCAATTCGCCATCTTTGGTTTACCTGCTTTAGCTCAGGTTGTGACCCAGACTACATTTACACCGCTTTCTATGGGTGTTAATCAAATCGGCATTGCCAAAAAACCAATAACTACCTAACCGTTCCTATACTCTGTTCAATGTTTGAGCAAAAGTCCTCGTTTCAGGTGTAAAACTCGTACAAATCCTGAGATTTGGTTACACTGCATTTAGATAAAATGGGAATGTGTAATTATGGACCTAATAAAGTTTGAAAGCTCAAAAAATTGGTTACGATATATTGAAAATGGGGAGAAGGATTTAGGCTGGCTCGCTTCTCACGAAGAAACAATATTTGCAGTGATCCAACAGGATCTGTATCGAGATTCTGAATTCCATCGGGCTTTTGACTTGGTTCAAATTGTTTTCCCCTATTTTGGAATTGTCCTTGAACATCTAGACATGTGGACGCCCATTTTGATGGAAACCTTGATACAAGCGCAAGGCTTGTCTGATAATGATCGACAGGCACGAATTCTACGATGGGTAGGCGAAGCGTATCTCAAAACCGGGCAACAACGCTCTTCGCACAATGCCTTTACTACGGCTTTGGATAGAGCCAAGGAAGGCAAAATTGATGAAATGATGTTAGCAGCATATACCGGATTGATAAAGCTTCAGTGGTTTGATTTACGACAGCCATTAACGAAAGAAATCGTGCAACAGGCGTTGGGTGTCGCTCAACGTTTGGATGATCTTGGATTGAGAGGTGACTTGTACGAGGCATTGGCCTTAGCTAATGCACACATCGGCAATATTCCAATTGCGTTAGAGCAAGGCCAAATGGCTTACATCTATTGGAATAAACTTAATAACCCAGAAGGACTTGGGCGGGCTGCGTTTACGCTTGCTGAAGTGTACCGTTATGCTGCGCGTGACGATAATAGTACCGGGTATTTGCAGCATGCATTGGACATTCTGGAAATTGCACGATCTAACATGGCGGAGACGGATTATGCTTGGCAGTATCCGATGATTGCTTATGTGGAAGGTAGTATATATTTTCAGCTTGGCATGTGGAATGAGGCCGAGTCAGCCTATGAGATCTCCCTTGATGAAGCTACGCGGATGAACCGTGTTCAAAGTGTTGTAGTTGCTCGGCACGGTTTGGGATTAGTTCAAACGCAAAAAGGTAACTTTGAAATAGCGCGAGGAAATTTGCTGCTTGCCCGCGAATTGTGGAAAAAATTGAATAACATGTTTGAAGAAACCAATGTGTTATTTGCTCTGGCGAATCTTGAAGTTAAGGTTTCAAATTATGAGTTTGCACGTAATTACTTATTGACCGCTTTAGGTAATTGCGATCAGCTTGGGGATTTTCCCGACTCCATCTTTCTTCGAACTCAACTACAAGCAATGCTTGATAATCTCCCTCCTGCTCCTTAAAAAGGTATTGGCTCTTTCTACTGATAGAATGAGCCAATATTTAGTGCTTTACCCTTACTCACCCGGTGGGGGTGAAATGGGCGGCCACGGTCCTGGTTGTACCATGTTCGAGTATCTCCCGACGACATAACGGACGATACTCAAATCCTCACATTTCTTAAGATGTAAAGAAGTGGATTCTGGAACGAATTGGACAAATCCAAGACATTCTGAAATTAATCTTTCAAAATGTATTGACTATTGTGGATAGTCTTTATCCCTATCCTTGGTGATTGGCGTGGCAAACGGCGGTTGAGCGACTTGGAAAGTAACTCATTTCACCCTATAGTTGTGTGTGTGCTAGAAGTTTAGAATTGCAAATGTTATCTAGATAAGGTTTGGAATTTTCATGGCAAGGAATTTCATTCTGCTTGTGGTTCTCTGTTTGCTGGTTATCCCGGTTATCGCGCAGGACTTAGTACCAGATTACTCTCTACAACTAATCCAGAGCAGCTTTAGTGAGGATGTAGCGTTTGTCATAGTCAAATTTGATGTGTTGAATGAGGGGAATGATGCTGAACAACCCACTACAGCCGTACTGAACCTGATCGAGACGGGCGAACAAGTGGCAGTGGTTGAAGTGCCGCCGCTACATTCAGGCGAGCGCCACCAAGTTGAATTGACTTTTCCCGCTGCTTCTTTTGCACCTAATAGTGTCGAATCCTTTCGTGCGTCAGTGGGAATTGGTGATATAGAACTTGCAACCGATTTGAGCGTGCGCGATAACTCGGCTGTAATTCAGATTGCATTTCCGGTCATTATTTCTTCGCCGGCTATTACTGCCGAAGCGCCTTATGACGAATTGTCTCCAAATGATGAAAATCAGAAATCCACGACGGATGCGCTTGATCAAATACTCCGCGCATTGAATATTTCCTTAGATCGTTCTGATCCGGTGCAGGCGGCGGCACTAGTTGGTGTTGTTGGCGTGTTAGTGTTGCTGTTGCTTATTTTGATAGTCATCTTACGCCTACTTTTTCGCCGGCCTCCGACATTTGGCAATCAACAGCCACCATACGCCAATTTGATGCCGTCTGACATCAGTACTATTGCGGGACGCCGCCAACAGTGGCACATGCACGCTCAGTCTAGCGCATTGCCATCTGTTGTGTCCGAAGGTAGTCTGCATGTGCGTAAGCTGCCTTCGGACGCGTATGGCGAATATTTTTCACAATGGAAAATAGTAGCGTTGCGATTAAGTCAATATGATATGTATGGGCGTGTTAATCGCAGTCAGATCATGCTGCCTACCAAGTTGGTTCGCCGCCTTAACTGGATTTCCCGTCACCGGATACGCCTTACAGCAACACAAATGACCCAGCAACTGAGGCCGGTAGCCAAACACCTCAGTCGCCAAACCCGTAAGCGACTGAATGAGCGTACCGCTGGTTTGCCGTTGGTAATGGATATTCGATTAAGTGCTCGTCACGATAAGGCCCAAATTTGGTTTGAACTATTTCGGAGCCAAAAGGGAAGATGGCAACAAATTGATCGCTGGCAGGCAGAAATGGTTATTCCTGGTAAGTTGATTTATGAGAGCTTTACGTACACCCTTTTTGGGCAGCAACCAAGTGAGATGCTAAATCAGTATCAGAAACGCCTTGAGGATGATCTTATTCGCGTACTACTAGATATGTTCAACCCCCAGGATGCTGCTCCCCCCCAACGTCCTGAAGCACCAACAGATCCCCATCTACAAGCTGTTCACACCTAAAGGTTTACATGAGGGATATGTCGTCACTATTTAGTGTTTCGGTTTGCCATTCAAATCACCACTTACCGAATAGATTAACACGCCCAGAGCTGCCAACACGAAGCTGCCAATAATGCCAATTGCTTGAAGCACACCAAATAACGGTTCTGCACTCTCACTTCTTAAGTGTGAACCAAATCCAACTATGTCCGCCATTCCTGTCATGATCGCAAATAATAATCCGGTTAATGCCAACCTTACACCTACTTGTTGCAGCAAATTAGCGGGCTTGCCTACATAAAAGGTGAACTTGACATATATGAGTGCACCTGCAATCAAAAGTACGAATCCACTGAGAATAGTGAAAATTTGCATGATGCCAATACCACTAGCAGGTGGTAAACCAGTAACACCGGGGAATAAACCCATGAACGTCAACATCGAGCCCAGTGCGCCTAGTGCGATTCCGAATTGCGCGATACGAGCCATAATACTGTCCTAGCTAGTAGGGAGTGATTGGCGCAGCTTGCATATCATATTGCCACCCATAATGGCTTCCACATCTGACGCCGTATATCCTTTCGCTCTTAAAGCATCTCCGATTTTGCTCAAGTCACTTACTGTATCCAAACTTTCAGGAATACTCTCAACCCCAAATCCGCCGTCGAAATCACTGCCAATGCCCACATGTTTAGCGCTTCCAGTAAGCTGGCATACAGTATCAATAGCATCAGTCACAATCGATAATGGTATGTTGCGTTTAGGATCACCATTTTTCCATTCATTGCTTAAGAAACGGTTATATAACACGATTCCCATTACCCCATCCCGCTCTGCTACTCGCCGTATCATAATGTCGGTCAGATGGCGGTCTGTATTGCATAATGATCGAGGGTTGCTATGGCTTGCGATAATCACCCCTTCATAGCTGTCAAGTGCCTGTAAGCAGGCTTCTTGGGCGAGATGAGAGAGGTCTAATATGGAATTGAAATCAGCCATTGTATCCAATAGTTCATAGCCTAACTTGGTAAGAGGTCCTGGTTCTCCAGTGCCGCCAGCGTAACGGGTTCCCCTCCAAGCTGGCCCCACCAGACGCACCCCCCGTTCATACCACTCCTCAAATTGCTTTGGTTCCAAAATGGGGTCGGCATTCTCCATCAATACCACTAATCCTTGCTTGTGGTCCGAAACATCTTTACCTTCCTTCCATGTTTCAAGCACAGCATCAAGATCATGCACCGTTTTGATGAGGCGTATCTTTTCATGTTCATCTGCTAATCGGTTATAGTAATCCAGTTGCGCCAGCGCAAACTTATAGGCTTCCTGCGGTGTCTTGTAGGCATAATTCGCCCACGGCATGTCGGCTTCTTTTGGATCATATGGGGCGACAAACAATGTTGAAAATACCAATGCAACTCGTCCCAGCAGCGCATCGGGCAGGCCAATGGTTGCACTGCCGCGCCGCTTGAGTAACGCTTGGTCAGTTTCTGTTCGCCGTATTTCGAGGGCGCTGCGACGGTAGTCACGTCCATAACACAGGGCGTTATAAGCAATATCTTGATGCGCGTCAACAATAATCATCTTATGAATATCCCGCCTACAAAGCTGAGTAAGTATGGACAATGATCGAGAATAACGAACCTGTATATTGTATGCGTCCCCACCCAAAAATCCAAAAGAGCTGTTTGGGCGTAATGGTTTGGTAATGATGGAAGACTACGCTTAGGCTATATTGTGTGAATCGAGGTTAATGATGAACGCCATTCGCAAACCAACTATTTTGACAGGAGCTTTGGTCGGCGCATGTTTTACTGCTGCCCTGATTGCCGTCTTTTACTTAATCGGACAGTTAGTCGGGACACCGTTTGTGCCTTTCGATATATTTGATTGGGTGGGGCGAGTGCTGCCCGGCCCACTTATTACCTTTGGTATTGATACCATTGTTAATATTATTACCACACTCAAACTAGGCGAAACCTCCAGCGCGGCTAAAGCCGCCGAGCAGTTCATGGCAATTGGCGGTATGTTTGCCACCGGTGTTGTGGCGGGAGCGGTGTTATTCGCTATTGTGCGCCGCAGCGAGATGAAATCCGGCCGCACAGTAGGCATTGTTATTGGACTGGTGATCGGTGTGCCTGTCATGCTCATCAGTGCCAGTGTCAATTTGAACGCCACCACTCCACCTATTGTCAATGCAATATGGATACTGTTGGCTTTTGCTGTGTGGGGATGGCTGCTGGCATGGGCTTATGACCGTCTCGTAGAACTTGGTGTTAGCGAAGCGTCTACGGGGAATGCTGTTGAGGCCATTGATCGCCGTCAATTCCTTGTCCGCATGGGGAGTGCGACGGCCGCAATTACAGTGGTGGGCGCTGGGGTTGGTGCGCTGCTATCGCAGGCAGAAACGCCATCACAAGCAACGGCTTTGAATACCGGTGATACCACAGAAATGGCGAAGCCGTGGTCAGCCAGCAATACATTGCCCAACGCAGACGATACCTTGGTTCCTGCCGCTGGAACACGTTCGGAACTCACTCCGCTTGCACAACATTATCGCATTGACATCAACACCATCCCGCCAGAGATTCGTGAAGAAGAATGGAAACTGTCTATCGGTGGATTGGTTGATGCGCCCCTTGAAATGACTTTGGATGACATCAAGGCTTATGAGCCGATGCACCAATTTGTAACACTGGCCTGCATCTCGAACCGGATCGCGGGCGATCTAATTGGCACGACCCGTTGGACAGGAGTCAGCCTGAAGAAGTTAGTGCCTGATTTCAAACTCAAGCCCAATGCCACCCACCTCAAGATAACGGCGGCAGATAACTTTGATGAGTTTGTCGCTTTGGATACCATCAATAACGATGATCGCGTCATGTTGGCCTATGCTTGGGATGGCCTGCCGTTAGAAGTCAAGCATGGTTTCCCCTTACGGATTTATATCCCCAATCACTACGGCATGAAACAACCCAAGTGGATTACGAACATTGAAGCCGTAGAAGGTTGGCAAGAAGGTTGGTGGGTACGCCGTGGTTGGGATAAGGATGCCATCATGCGTGCTACCTCGGTCATTGACACGGTAGCAGTGGACGATGCAGTAGTCGGTGATGGTAGCCAGAAGCTCATACCCGTTGGTGGTATTGCACACGCAGGTGATCGTGGCATTTCCAAAGTAGAAGTCAAAGTGGATGATGGCGAGTGGGTGGAGGCCAAACTTCGCAAACCGCTTTCGGACGTGACGTGGGTCATTTGGCGCTATGACTGGCCTTTTGTTGAAGGCCGCCACACGTTTGCTGTCCGCGCTTACGAAGGGGATGGAACGCCACAAATTGAAACGGATGCTGGCGCACGACCCAGCGGGGCAACCGGTATTCACACTGTAACAGAAAGCGTTTAAGTAAGCCTCGTTCATGAGACAGCGCCGGAGAGTTCAATCCCGGCGTTGTTTTTTTGCCTATCGAGCCTCACCAATCTTCAAATAGTTAAGATTTCGTAAAAATAGATTGATAGTGTTGACACAAAATCAATTTATTCATATGATGTTGATAGTGGTTATTTTCCACTACTTATCAATGATCGATACATTTCTGAGGAGTACTTATCATGCTGTACATGCCCCGCGAAGAAGGTCAAGGTTTGGTTGAATATGCGCTTATTCTGGTGTTGGTTGCCGTTGTTGTAATCGTCATTCTGGCGCTGCTTGGCCCGGCCATTGGTAACATCTTTTCGAACCTCGTCCGCAACATCTAAGTTTCAACAGGTTCACGATCAGAAAGACGGAGCATTTGCTCCGTCTTTTCATTTCCCGGTACGGGTGGCGATTGCTGTGGCTGTGGCCTCCAATAAAGGTCGCTGTGCGGTGGGGGCTGCTTGTACAGTTGCCGGGAAATTGGCAGCCTCCTCAGTGCTATGAGGAATATTACCTTCAAGGATGACCATGACAGTGGCTGCGACTTCGGTATCAATGTTGTTGTATTCTTCACGCGGCGCTTGAATCCCGAAGAAGCCAACCAATATGATACCGAGAATGAACCATACCAACGCCAGTGCCGCCAGCCAATAACCGACATTACGGTTCTTCCCGCGGGCGCGCGGCGTAAGTACCTTGAGGGGGAGTCCGGCCTTTCCCGAAGATAAAAGCTCTATCTGCTTGATAAGTGTATCTAGCGGGTAGCTGTCTGTGAAATCCAGTGCTTTCAAATGGTCAATCCACTTGGGCAATACGGCAGCTTGTGCCAACACCGGGATGATGTGCTGACTATTGTCCAGTGCATCAGTTATGGCAGTTTGCACTTGTAGGTCATTGTTACTAGCAGGCGAAATAACAGCAATTAGGATGTGTTCTCGTCCCTTCTGCGGCGTTTCCGAAATTGCTTGCCCCTGTTTTGTGAGGTCGTTGATGAGCTTGTGCGCTAATTGTGCGTCTTCTTGGGCATGAGTGATGGTCAGCATTAAATTACCTTTCAAATGTTCGAATGTAGTTGACGAGATCCCAACGCTGCATTTCGCTGAGTATCTTGTTGCAGGCTGGAACATCTGCTCCGCCATCACGTGTTGTAGCGAAAATTTGTTCGTCACGGGTACGGGGCAGCCGCTCAATAAAGCCATTTAGGTTAATATTCTGCCAATCAGTACAGTATTGTTGATATAACTTTTGTCCTATGATCAATGACGCTTCATCGGGAAGTACCGAGTTGACTATCTGTGGCAACGGGTTGAGGGTGGATTCAAATTGGTTTTGTGCATTTTGAATAACTATGAATCCCACTGCGCTCAACAGAATTGTTGCCACAAGAGTAGCGATGAGGATGGTGACATTTACCGGGTTGAGATCTAGTCGTCGGTAAATCCGTTTTGCTGAAGGATATACGACATAACCTAGAGCGGCGAGTACCATCATCAACCCTACAATGTGTTGAATGCGAGGGGGCTGTGACGATTGGATGGTGGCTGTGTCGGTGACGTCCCAAACAAATGCAAACCGTTTTATAGATCCTTCAACAGATGTCACATCTACCAGCGTCCACCACTTTCCGGTCCTATTTATTTCATCTCCGACCCCAACATATAAACCTTCGGAAGCATTTTCTACCTCAACCCACTTGCTGCGCTGGTCTCGTTCCGGGTTCACCATCTGAAGCCTTATAGTTGCATCATTTAGCGACAGCCCGCCTCTTGCGATAGCCAAATCATAGGTGTTTGTGCCAGTTCCGCCGGGCGTAATGGTTAGATTTACTGAGAGGTTATCCAGTGTTTGTGTGGCACTTGGGGCCGGTATCGAATCTTGAATGAAGTATGGTATCGGGACTGGTGTAGCACTCAGGAGCCCAACCGCAGCCAAAGTTCCTAGTGCCAGCAATGCCTCTAGTCGCAAGCTGGAGCAAAACCTGCTAAATCGTTTCGTTAACTGCTGCCAACGTTGATAGCGTTCGGGGCGCACCGCCATATGGTGCATTGTCCCCATGAATACCAGCCCGCCAACTAATAAGAGTTTCAGAAGCAACGCTCTACCGAAGTCGGTATTTGTAATATCTGGCGGTGAGTAAATCCAATTGACCGCACTATATAATCCAGTGGCGATGACGATAACTAGACAGGCCGCTGCTAGGCGCGAATAGCGCCTGAGCACAGCCAACAATGCTAAGCGGCGTTCGTCATCTTTGTAAGGTGCGAGAGCTGTAGGAATGATTAGCACTAAAGCTCCCAGTCCGCCTACCCATGCACCAACCGCAAGGGCGTGAAGCCAATCATTAAAAATTGCTACCCATATTAATGTAAGTGAGCCTGTAGCGTGACTTCCTGCGCTCAGGGTGCCGATGACGAGCGCCATCACCCATACATTGGCTATCCAAAATGGGCGGACGGTTTTGGGGTGCTCTTCATTCCAGCGACGGCTCAGCGCAAACAATAGCGATACTAACCCTAGCAGCAGCATACGTCCGTTCCACAGATCGCCAAAGCGCGTACCGACGCGTGTCACGCTCCAAAGATTTTGGCTGATGACTTGTTCCAAACCTGTATCGAAAAAGCTCATAGTTTGTTGAAGGATAGCCACTACATTTCCAATGAAGGAAATGATCAGAGCAATTAAGATGATGAGGCTGAGACGGCGCATGACGCGCGAGGGTAATAGTCCTGCGTGGTATGCAGTGTTGCCCCACGCCGGAATGAGGATTGCCTGATAGATGACGAAGGTGCCGAATAGTAGCATAGTTGATGATATGACAAGGACACGCCATATCACTTCCAGTCCGTTTACCTGACTATTAAGCTCTCCTGCCGCTACATCGCCAACCGCTTGTCCAACAACAAATGTACGGGTTTGGGCGATGACATGCCCATCGCTAGAAAAAGCTACCCGCATGTCAACAATATAAACACTGTCAGGTAAGTTGCGAGGCAAACGTGCGCTGAGCAGAGCGTTATTGTCCCTGTCTACGCCTCCTGTCGCGACCGTTGTGCCATTTTGGTCTCGAACTTCTAAGCTAGTGAAACGTGCTTCAAGCGCCTCACTGAACCAATATTGTAAGCGTGTCGGTGAATATTGTAGGATGGCACGATCTTCTGGAATAGACCGGATGATGTAACCATGCGCTAGAGCAGGCCGAATACCACCAAGTATCAGCAGACTCAAGATACAAAGCAATATTAGAGATTTGGACTTTTGACGATAGGCCAGCATAGTAATTAATCGAGGCGAAAACGTTCAGGTGTATTTTCTGCCGGTTGCTGGGCATTACCATCCTCGGTTGCCTCGTCCAATTCTTCAGGGGTGGACACCCGGCTGCGCACCCAGCTAATCCCCATCATGGCTAAGAAAATGACCGCGATACTTAAGAAGACAACTTCGTCCCATCCACCGAGAGAGCCGTGTGCGAGCGGTATGAGAAGTTGGAAATTCATGGTCGTTTGTTACCAGTTGCCCATTGACCAACCGTAAATAGCGACATGGGCAGTGTTGAGGAATATAGTTGACAGATAGCGCGATTGTACCACAACCCAATATGTCTGTGCTATTTTTCACGAGCTGCTCAGATAATTATAACCACATGGGGAAGAGTGCGGTTTATAGTAAAGGGTGATGCGCCCGGTAGGAATCGAACCCACGACCACCCGCTTAGGACGCGGAGACTCTGCCTCTGAGTTACGGGCGCTGATGTGGGCATTATAGTGCTGCTTGTATGCGACGTCAATGCGCCAACTTCCATCACCTTAACTCCAAAATACGGTTGACGCTCAGAATTGAAGTTGATAAACTACACTCAACTAGAGGTCGCTCAAATCAAGTAAGCGGATTTGGGGCAATGGTGGAACGGCATACACGAAAGTCTTAAAAACTTTTGTCCTGACGGACTTGTGGGTTCGAATCCCACTTGCCCCACATATTTTAAGCGCCAACGTTGGCGCTTTTTTCTTGCTAAATCGCCTTTTGTTTCGAAGTAATTTAGAGTCAGGTAGAACATGCCAGTAGAATCTCAACGTCAAAATGGGGTGCGAACCTGTGCTGAATGTGGGTCTGCATTTACTTGCGAAGTTGAGGCAGGTCAAACTCAATGCTGGTGTTTCAATTTGCCCCGTATAATACCTTTGAATGGATCTAACAGTAGCGGATGCTTGTGTCCGGCCTGCCTGAGCGCCAAGATTGAGGCGCTTCAAGGCCGCGATGAACAGGTATAATCTCACCGTTTTCTGTTTCACATGGAGTATGGTAAATGACTGAACAAAAGTCGTATTTAATCACGGGTGGCGCGGGCTTTTTGGGCATCAACATGGCACGCTACCTTCTGGCAAAAGGTCACAAAGTTACCTCGCTAGATGTCGCTGATTTCGATTATCCGGAACGCAACCAGATTACCGAGATCAAAGGCGACATCCGCGACCGAGCAGCAGTAGATAAAGCCATGCAGGGCATTGACATCGTCATCCACACGGCAGCCGCGCTGCCCCTCTACAGCGAAGCCGATATTATGTCCACCGATTTAGGTGGCACACGCAACATGATTGACTCGGCGCACCAACATGGGGTTGTACGCTTTGTGCATGTTTCCTCAACGGCCGTTTATGGAATTCCTGACCACCATCCACTTTTGGAAACCGATAAGCTGGATGGTGTGGGGCCATACGGCAAGGCTAAGATAGGCGCGGAAGAAGTGTGCTTTGAGTATCGCAAGAAGGGCATGTGCGTGCCGGTCATCCGCCCTAAATCGTTCATTGGGCCGGAGCGGTTGGGTGTGTTCGCTCTGTTTTATGACTGGGCGAAAGATGGACACGGTTTCCCGATGCTGGGCAGTGGCAACAATCGTTACCAACTGCTTGATGTGGAAGATCTGTGTGATGCTATTTACCTGTGCTGTACGCTTGATAAAGATATTGTCAACGACACCTTTAACATCGGCGCGAAGGAATTTACGACTATGAAGGAAGATTATCAGGCGGTGCTGGACAAGGCCGGTTTCAATAAGAAGATCACGGGATTGCCCGCTGGCCCGGCTATCTGGACACTGCGGATATTGGAAGCTTTGAAAGTGTCACCTCTTTACAAATGGGTATACGAAACGGCCAGCAAAGATTCGTTTGTTTCGATTGAGAAGGCTGAGAAGGTGCTGGGATATAAACCTAAGTATTCCAATAAACAGGCACTTCTTCGCAATTACCAGTGGTATCTGGATAACCTCGCCAAGTTCGAGGGGCAATCCGGTGTATCCCACCGTGTGCCGTGGAAGCAGGGTATTTTAGGTGTGGCGAAGTTGTTCTTTTAAGTAGCTAGTCATTTATCCCCATCAACATAACTCCATGAGGCGGGTTTCAACCCCAAGCACCATTGCCCGCTTCAAATATTCCCTTTATCAAATTTGCTGAAGAACTCATCAAACACTTTCTTAAAGGGACTGTCTGGATTCGACATATCTAAGTTGCTATTTGGTGAGAGTTCTGGGATAGACAATCCCAAATGTCGTTCGCCAAGCCATGTGATTGTTAGCTCGGAGTAGGATTTAAGCCATACTTGCGCCATTTGTAAACTCATTTGAATGGCATCAATAGCATCCATGCGCCTTGCAGTACGTACTTCGTTTGAACCAATGCCTACAAGTTGATAGGGGCAGCGCCACTTCACCTCAGAGTTTGTCTCAGAGTCAATGCGTGGTATTCCGATGCGTAGGTGAATGATTCCACACTTACCATTCGCGTCTGCAAATTCAAACTGTCGCTCAAAAACAATATCGCCGAGTGAATTCTCTTTCATTGGGTTGCTGTCTTACGCCCGCAAAAAACGGTCATAAAAGGGCTGCTTGGGCTGGTCGCTGCGGTTGACGAGGCCATAACCGTTGTGCATAGTATCAGCCCAGCCGTACCACACGGCACACGCCACCTTGCCCGAATATAGCGTCTTGAGGCGGTTGACAAAGCCCACCGCATAATCCGCCACATCGTTAGGTGGATCGTTCGGTCTATCTAGCACACCCCACTCAGTAATCCACACATGTGCGCCCTGCATCACCTTACTATAAGCATCTACATCCTCGTCAATACTGCCGAAGGGACTATATTTGTTGCCTACTGGCCCACGTCCATAGGAATGGCAGGCAATTGCGTCCGGTCGGATGGTGGAAGGCATGACTGAAATGGCTGCCCGCGCGTAGTTCGCGCCCAAGAACGGTCCACCGACATGCCCGCCGGTGATGATGGGGGTTTTGGTATCCACTGCGCGAATTGCCTTGATGGATTCAGACAGCAGGTAGCCGTAGTCAGTGGGAGACATGGGAACAGCCGCGTTGGCGACGTTCATGGGTGTGTCCTGTTCGTTCCAGATCTGATAAGCCGCAATCTGATCTTTGCCGACGAAACGGGCAGCGATGCGACGGGCGAAATCCGCAAAACGACCCGTGAGTTCGCGCCATTTGTTGGTATCCATTTGCGGCCAAACGTAGCCCGCACCTTCACCATAGGTTTGATGTGTGAGGACAAGGATCACTTTTAGTCCGGCTTTGCTGTAGCGTTCGATGTGGGGCGCGTAGAAATTGTAGGCTGCATCCAAATCGGTAGAGCCACGATTCATAGAAACCGAATAGGCGAAACGCACCCAACCTGTACCCTTCAAGCGGTCAGCACCGGGCTTGCCGAGGGGGTGAAGCATATCGAGATTGATTCCGTCATGTTGAGGGCATTGATACCGCTAGTCTCGTCAGCTAGCAAATACTCGGCTGCTGAGTAGCCCTCGATAGTTTGCGGTGAACGGATTTTTAACCACTCATTGGTTTTACCAACCTTGAGCAGCGTACGTCCATGCGGTTCGAGTGATTCAATGCGGTCAAAGGGAGTAAGTTGTGCCGATGACTTTGAAGTCTGTACCGGGGCGTTCGCGGATACGCAGTCCGGTCACATTAATTTTGAGGCGCAGTCCCTGCCAGTAAATCATCATGGTGGGGTCAACTACGTCGGGCAAGATATAGCCGCCCAAACCTTTGCCCGGCTGCTGGACGATTAATTTGACTGGATCACCGCCTGAATCAGCGATTACATCACCTGCTTTAACGGTCTGCCCGATAGTCAGGCGCATATTGACCAAACGGGCGTAAGTAGCAATGTACTGTTGACCACTGAGGGTGGTGGAAATTTGCATATAAGGGCCAACGCCGTTGAGGGCAGTTGGCTGACGGACAATACTGGTGACAATGCCCGCTGCACCGGCGCGAATGGGTGTGCCCGGGGGGGCGAAAATATCAAGGCCGTCGTTGCGTTTACCATCAGAAATATCGTTAAAGCCTCGCGTAATCCGCGCCGGGCGGGCGTCTGACGGCCACTCCAATGTGAAGCGGTCATTGATATTGCCCGGGGTCAGCCTTTCACCGTAACGATCCAACAAATTTATGCGCTGTTGGAGGATAGAAGCTAGTTCCTGGGAGGTGGCAACACGGATGACGTCCACCCGCACAACAGTCGGATAGACGCGCCGGATGTGGGCGAGCGCATCGTTATTAATCCAGACACCGGGAGCTTGTACTGCGGTCACGTTACGATAGCGGTTGAGGTCATTTCCTGCGGGAGAACGGACAACAGCTACTTTTTCAAAGGCTTTGGTATAAGGCTCGGCGGCTTTGTACCATTCCATGAAATCCAGTTCGGGCAGCACAAGTGCATGAGAGATGGGGGGCTGGGTCGTCATGGTTTGCCTCCGGTATGAATACAGTTAGAGAACGGTTCTATTGTACGCGAAAATGGTTATAGAACCATATCGACATCAGGTGACATAAAAGCCGCCGAACTGACAGGCGGGAAGTTCGGCTACAACCGCGACACTAATCTAATTGGCAAACGGCAAGCCAGTTGAGGGCTGCCGTGTGACGCGGTTGCCTCCCTCATGTCTGCCGCGTCGTCGTTTTGTGCCAATTCAGCGGGAACGAAGGAGTGTGGCGCTGCAAATACGCTGTTGCGAGATGCAAACTTCCAATTACGAGAAAATATAAGGACATTTGCGGCGCACACAAGCAGGGGATATTTTTCGCATCGGCGGAGGGAGGGAAGGGTGCTGCTGCAATGGTTGCTGCAAAGTGAGTTACCAGCCTCCAATTATCAGTTGCCAGTAAGTCATCCGTGTGGGATTGATATGAAAAAGGTAGCACTGCATTAAGTGGGGGAGATACAATTATGCCCTCACCCCAACCCCTCTCCCTCATGGCGAGGGGCTTTTAAGACCCTTTATGCACTCTCTTAGATACCATAACCGGTAGCAAATAAGCTACTCAACAGGCGTCCACCGTTTAGTGTGGTGCTACCTTATGAAAAAATCATAATTGTATTATAGCACAAAATTTCTGTTTCGGGGTGACCATTTGGTCTCTTTTTGTGATGAATATTCCTAACCATTTTGAGGGAGAAAGATTGTTAAGATGGTAGGTGGCTGGTTAGGAAATGGTTAGTGCCAAAGTTTGTCCTGAAGCGCCGCTCATTACTTGAACTAAACCATTAAATCGCATTTTCTCTATTGAATCAGCATAATCTATTTATTAGGGTGTAAAGTAAAAACAAAACGGCGTATTAGTTCTGCTTGTGCGCCGCTCAGGCTGCTGCATAATATTTGATAAAGCTGGATGAGACATACGCCATGAATACAGACCAAAATAAGACGCAGAATCTGAATGAAGCAAGCGCTCTATACGCGGCGTTACATGATATTAGCATCGAATTGACGTCTGTGGACGACATGGATACTTTGTATCGTACGATTATTGAACTAGGGCTAAGCCGCCTACCATTCGACCGGCTTGGTTTATTTATGTTTGACCAAGAACAGAACATTATATTAGGTACTTACGGTACAGATGTAGAGGGCCACCTTCAAAACGAAGCACACATAAAGTTTACCCCCCGCCCTGACGGAAGATTTACACAGTCTTTACAAGATCCAGGACGTTATTTTCATGATGAAAATATGCCACTACTTCATAATCTTGAAATTGTTGGATATGGTGAAGTAGTATCGACGGCATTTCGTTATAAGAGCCGCGTTTTAGGTTGGTTATCTGCCGACAATCTCATTAATAAGCGATCTTTCACCGAGCCACAGCTTGAAATATTTGCACAGTATGGGGTACTCATCGCCGCAACAATTGCCCGGCAGCAAGCCGAAGAGGCGAGACGAAAAAGCGAGCAGATGCTGCAGAATGTACTAGATACCATTCCCACGCGAGTCTTTTGGAAGGACCGTAATTTCAAGCTGGTTGGGTGCAATCAAAAAGTGGTTGAAGATTCTGGTTTTGCTTCAGCAACCGACCTAATTGGAAAGTCTGACGAAGATTGGCTAGAAGATCAGAATAATCTGGTTGTTTGGCGCGGACAAGCTGCAAAATATCTTGCAGATGATCGCCACGTGATTGAAACGGGAAAGCCATTACTAAACTATGAGGAGACACAAGTAAGGTCTGATGGGAAGACGTACTGGCTGCGTACTAGCAAATTGCCATTGAAGGATGAAAATGGGGAAACAGTTGGCCTATTAGGGATTTATGACGATATTACTGAACGTAAAAACGCGGAAATAGCGCTGAAACAATCTGAAGAACTTTTCTCTAAGGTATTTTATTCGGCGCCGATCGGTATCAGCATCGGCAAATTACAAAATGGGGAATACGTAGATGTAAACCCGAAATGGAGTGAGATGTTCGGGTATAGTCGCGAGGAAGCACGCGGTTATTCCGGCAAAGATTTGGGTTTGTGGGGTGATGAGGCGTTACTCACACCGATTCTGGCAGAAGTTCGTGATAAAGGGAATTTAGCACCACGTGAAATTGAGTTTCGGCGCCGTGATGGAACACCAATTTGGGTGGACTATTCGGTTCAGATTATTGACATAAACGGTGAACGACACTTTGTTGCCATGATTTCCGATTCTACGGCCCGCAAGAACGCGGAAGTTGCACTACAACGCAGCGAAGAGCGCTTACGACAGGCTGTTCGCGCCAGTAATATGGGAATATTTGAACACGATCATTTGACCGATCAAATCTATTTTTCGCCTGAATATCGCACCATATATGGGTGGCGGCAAGATGAGGTCGTGACGACGGAAAAATTAATGAAGTTTCAATTCACTGCACCAGAAGATCGGGAGCGACATCGGTTAGCAATTGAAAAGGCATATGATCCTTCTGGCGACGGATTGATGACAATGGAACGTCGTATATTGGATGTCCATGGTAAAGAACGTTGGGTTATCACGCGCTCGCGAACGTTTTTTGAAGGCGAAGCCGCTGACCGGCATAAGGTTCGCACGGTTGGAGCTGCACTTGACATTACCGAACGCAAAAAAACTGAGCTGGCACTGGAAGCGAAGCGGCATGACGAAATGATATTTCAGGAATATTTGAAATTGTTGCACAAGGCAACGGTTCACTTGACGCTTACAGACACTTTAGACGACTTCTATAAAGAAACCGTCCGTATAGGACTTGAATGGTTCAAATTTGACAGGATGGGATTGTGGCTGCTGGAAGGTGGAGGAAACGTTGCGAAAGGAACTTACGGGACCGATGAATCGGGAAACATACAGTCCGAACATCACTTCTCCTTCGACGTCAAGGAGAACCAAGGTATGGGGCAGGTATTGAAGCGGCCAGAGCACTTCTATTATGAAGAAGTGGGTGATCTCGAGCATAATCTAAAAGTCGTAGGAAAGGGTTGGAAGGTTACGGTTGCTTTGTGGCTTGGAGATCAGAATCTTGGCTGGTTGTCAGTAGATAACCTCATCCGGGGTAAGCCGATTACCAAGCCTGAATTGGATATTTTGGGCCAGTATGGCATGTTTGTGGCTGCATTATTAGGGCGAAAGCAAACTGCATATGCCTTACGGATTAGTGAAGAACGCCTGCGACAGGCAATACGTATAAGCAAAATAGGTATTTTTGAAGTCGACGAAGAGGCGAATGAAGCCTATTATTCCCCTGAACATCGTGAAATTTATGGATGGAGCACTAATGAAGTTATTACACTTGAAAAACTTTACGAGCGAGTCCATCCAAAAGATCGTGAGCGATGGATTGGAAACATCACGCGCGCTCGAGATCCACGCAGTGACGGAATAATTATTGACACCGAATATCAAGTTACTGATGTACACGGCGTCACACATTGGCTTACTGCCAATACAAGAACGTACTTTGAAGGGGTTGGTGAAGCCCGTCACGCCGTACGAACTGTCGGAGCAATACAGGATATTACCAGTCGGAAGCACATGGAATTCGCGCTGCTCGAAAGTGAGGCACGATATCGGGCCATTATTAATAGTCAGATAGATCTAATCAGTCGATTCACGCCCGATACAAAGATTACTTTCGCAAATAGCGCCTATTGTGAGTTTTTTGATCGCTCATTGGATCAACTCGTTGGGCAAAGTTTCCTAGAACTTGTCGCACCTGATTTTCGTGAGTTGGCGCAAAAAGAGACGACGACTATTGCACACGATCCTTCGCTGATTCTGACAACCGAAAACAGGGTTTCACGCCGTGATGGTTCTGAACGCTGGATACAATGGGTCAGTCAGGCGGTTAATGCAGAATCTGGACAAGCGCTCGAATTGCAGTCTGTTGGTCGTGATATAACTGAACTTAAAATAGCGCAAAAAGCTCTTGAGCGGTACAACAAACATCTGTCTATTTTACGGGATATCGATCGGGCGATACTGGGTGCAGATACGCCAATTGCAGTCACCGAACTCGTCTTCTCACGGTTGATTCAAATCATACCGTGCGAATGGACACGAATAGTGGTCTTTAATGAGGCGCTCAATCGACAACAAACGTATGTGTATACACCATCACGTGAGACGAAAGTAGAGGTGCTTCCGCCGCTATCTGTGGAATTAGGCGAAGCAGTTGCGTATCTGAAATCCGGGTCTCGTACTTCTGACTTGAAGGCGCTTGACGGGATACAGGCGAAGGTTGTAGAAAATCTTGTATCGCAAGGACTGCGCTCAGCAATGTCAATTCCTCTAATGATTAAAGGGAAATTACTAGGCGTATTAGCGCTGGCTTCGGCTCAAGTTGGATTGTTCACGGCTGAACAGCAGGAAATTTGTGAAACCGTTGCTGTTCAGGTGGCTATTGCGCTACATCAGTCTGAATTGAGGGCGCAGATAATCCAGCAGAACAACGAGTTAGAACGACGGGTAGAAGAACGGACACGTGAGTTGCAGCGTGCGAATGACGAAGTTAAGAACTTTGCATACATCGTATCGCACGATTTGCGCGCACCGCTCGTCAATCTCAAAGGATTTGCATCTGAACTTCGCTCTGCGCTCACTGTGGTGGAGACGGAGTGCTCACAGGTATTCGAGACTATGGGTACAGAATCTCGAAAGGCTCTTGAGCAGGTCATGAAGGATGATATTCCAGAAGCATTGCGGTTTATCGAAACATCAGTCAGTCAGATGGACTCTTTTACGAAAGCAATACTAAAACTATCAAGACTAGGTCGCTCGGAATTTGAATTTGTTCCGGTCGATGTCCGTTTGTTGGTAGAACGAATATTGGCAGCGCACGCCTATGAAATTGAGCGTCAAGGTGTTGAGGTGGAGCTAGGGGAACTACCCATTATTGTGGCGGATCATATGGCGATGGAGCAAATTTTTGGTAACATTCTTACAAACGCACTCACATATCTTTCTCCGGAGCGTACTGGGAAGATTGAAATCCGCAGTGAAGTAGGCGACGATGAAATCTTATTTCAGATTCGCGACAATGGACGCGGGATTGCCAAAGCAGATATGGACAAGGTATTTGCGCCGTTTCGTCGGGCTGGAAAACAAGACAAACCCGGGGAGGGAATGGGATTGGCTTATGTGCAAATGCTTGTGCAACGCCACGGAGGGCGCATCTGGTGTGACTCCCAACTCAATTCAGGTACAGTTTTTACGTTTTCAATATCTAGCGCTTTGTAGCCCGAATTACGTAAAAAATGTTAGAATGATGGTCAATTCTTAATATTGTTAGGCGATTGTTTGGGGCATTGAGGGTAAAATAGATTATTGTAATAGTCTTAGTATTAAGTAGAGCCTATGCCGACAATTAACGATGTTACGATAGTTCTCATAGAAGACAATGAAGGCCATGCACGGCTGATTGAAAAGAATCTTCGTCGCGCCAATCTTGTTAATTCGATTGTTAAACTGAGCGATGGGCAGATGGCAATCGATTATATTTTTGGCGAAACAGGATATGTAAATAGCCATCACAATCCCCCGCTTCTGTTGTTGTTAGATTTGAATTTACCGATTCTTGATGGGTATCAGGTACTTGAAAGAATAAAATCAGACAATCGCACAAAGACTATCCCAATCATCATTCTCACCACAACGGATGACTCGCATGAAGTCAACCGCTGCTTTGAACTCGGGTGCAATGTATATGTAACGAAGCCTGTGGATTACCAACAGTTTGCAGATGCCGTCACCAAACTTGGACTGTTTTTATCTGTGGTGATGCTGCCAGACGGATTGTGAGGAGTTGTGGTGAGCGTAGTTAGTATCCTCTATGTGGAAGATGATCCCGGAAGTGCCAGACTTCTGCAAAAGCGCTTAACTAGTGCTGGCTACAACGTGGATACTGCTGAAAATGGTGAGATCGGTCTGGCGAGGGCAAACGAGCAGGCGTACGATGTCATCATTGTTGACCAGAATATGCCCGGTTTGAGTGGTCTACAAGTTATAGAGCGTCTGTTGAAACAACCTAAACCTCCTGTCACGATTATGTTGACAGCGTCGGGCAACGAAGGTATTGCCGTTGAGGCGCTCAAAGTAGGCGCTAATGACTATCTGGTTAAAGATCTGGACGGAATTTTCCTGGAACTACTGCCTTCGGTCATCAACCAGTGCATTCAACAGAGGCAGATACTAGAAGAGAAGCAAAAGGCAGAAGAAGCCCTTCAAACTAGTGAAATTTATTATCGCTCATTGATTGAACATAGTCTGGATATGATTGTTGTCACCGATGAGCAAGGTGTAATTCGTTATGTAAGTCCATCGATTAAGAATATCTTCGACCTTACAACTGAGGAAGAGCTGCTCGGTAAGAGCGGATTGGCCGTTATTGATCCTTCTGGTACTGGGTATCTGGAGGGACAACAGCTTGAATCTGCAATGACGTTCTTCAGGTTGATCATGGAAAATCCGGGTCGCCTAGAAGAGCTGGAGTTAGAGGCGCAGTCAAAAACTGGCGACAAGATGTGGTTGGAAGTGCGGGGACGAAATCTGCTACATGAGCCCCGTATCAAGTCACTCATTTTCCATATTCGGAACGTATCCGAACGGCATACAGCGTCACAGGCTCTTCGCGAGAGCGAAGAACGTTTTCGAACCCTGTTTCAACAAGCGCCGGATGCGTACATCATAGCTGATATGGAGGGGAACGTTCTAGATATCAATCCAGCTGCGGCCGTTATTGTTGCGGCCACCCGCGAGCAAATTGTCGGAAAGAACATCGTAGAACTGAATATCTTTGACCCAACTGAACTTGCGCGATTGTGGGGGGATTATAACGCCTCTCCACCGACAAGCAGTCATTTTGAAATCGAGACCCGCATTCGGCGTCACACAGGCGAACACATCGAAGTTGAAATTCGTGCCATACCTGTATCAGTCAATGGCGAAGATCGAATTCTTGCGATTGCGCGGGATATTACGTGGCGAAAACACGCAGAGATGACGCTAAAGACTCAAAACCAACAATTGGTCAATTTGAGTAAGGTTGACGAAGAATTAACTCGCAAACTTGATCTTCAATATGTTTTGGCAAAGGCGGTGGAAATACTGGCGGGAATCAGCAATGCTGTGGCAGGCGCCATCATCATTGCAAATGGCAATGAATTTCAGCTGATTAGAACATTCGGGTATTCGGAAGCAGTAGATATAGACGAGTTGAGGGAGAAATCTTCAATTGCGTCGCGCGTAATGAAAACAGGAAACCCGGAGTGGGTGCGTGATGTGTCGGTAGATGAAGATTATTTGGCGAGACGCGCCGATACTGAGTCTCAAATCACCTTTCCTCTCGTTTCGCAGGACAAGGTGATAGGGGTAATTATCCTAGAAGCTAATCGTGCCGAAAATTTTGATGAGCCTTTGTTTGAGTTCCTGAAGCTTGTTGCATCACGAATCGCAGTAGCGATTGATAACGCCCAGCTTTTTGAGATTACTCAGCAACAAATTATTCAATTGCGGGATCTTAATACCCAAATAAGCAAATTTGAACAGTTAAAGTCCGACATGATCCGTATGGCTGCCCATGACTTGGGAAATCCGCTCACCAGTGTGATGCTCTATTCCAACCTACTCAAAAAATCACTTCGGGATACATTGACGGAAAAGCACCTTGAGTATCTTGGTAGGGTAGAGGCGGCGGCTAACCATATGAAGGCCATCATTGGCGATTTCCTCTCCTTAGATCGTATTGAAGGGATGGCTAAAGATACCTTAAATCGCCAGAAATTTGATTTAGTTGAACTAGTGGAGAAGGTATATACAGACTACTGCGGGCAGGCGGAGATCAAGGAACAGGCATTTCGTTTCAACCGCCCCAGTGCACCCATTGAAGTTAGTGGATATGAACCTGAACTGAGACAGGCAGCGGCTAACATTATCGGTAATGCTGTCAAATACACCCCTAATTGTGGAACTATTGAAATCGTAGTGTTGAATGACGGAGAGGAAGCCCGCTTTGTTGTGACAGACACTGGCTACGGCGTACCGGAAGATATGCAATCGCGATTGTTTGACCCATTTTTTAGAGCCAAGACTCCGGAGACTAATTCTATTGAAGGAACCGGATTGGGATTGTACCTTGTAAAGAAAATTGTCGAACGGAATGAAGGTGAAATGTTATTCCAAAGTACACTTGGCAAGGGCAGTTCCTTTGGATTTACCTTGCCTCTGAGCGAGATAAAACCGTAGTTGGAACAATTGACGTGGATATAGCCTGCAAAAAGTGTGGCGAATAGTTAAATCCTATTGTGACGATATTTATGCACGACTTTAGGCCCATCTATGGCGATGACCTTTTCTCGATCATGGTAATGATTTCACGGCGATTTTTAGAGCGTGCAAACTCAAGTGGTGTCTGGCCGCTATGCGATTTAAGGTTGAGGTTAGCTCCGGCGTTAATGATGACTTCAGCGGTTTCGATGTTGTTCTGCCAGATCGCGTCGTGGAGGGCGGTGTAGCCGTTGTTGGGGCCTTGTTTGTCAATATCAATATGGTATTGAATGAGCAGTTTAGCTGCTTCGGTACGACCCGCATAGGCGGCGGCATGTAAGGCAGTGGCCTTCATGCCGGGGTCAACTGCTTTTACATCCGCACCTGCTTCTAACAACAAGCGGACAATTTCAGTATGGCCGAGATAGGCAGCCATGACCAGTGGGGCATCATTGTTGGCGTCGAGTTCGCTGACGTTCACTCCCTGCGCAATGAGTTTTTGGGCCGTGGCAACATCGTTATTGTTGACGGCGTTCATGAGGGCGGTCATAGTGTATTTGCTCCTGTGCAGATCGTTGGGAGCATACACGGATGCTCCCAACGATTCGGTGTGATTAGAGGGTAAGGTATTTCTGGTACAGTGGGTTTTTGGGTTGATCGTTGCGGGAGACGAGGCCATAACCGTTGTCCATACCGTCGGCCCATGCGTACCAGATGGCGGCAGCAACCTGACTGGCGAACTGGGTCTTGATGATATTCATGAAACCAGTGGCATAGGTGGTAACATCTCCAACTACGCTGAGATTATCTTGAAAGTCCAGTACACCCCATTCGGTGAAGTAGATCGGTTTGCCGGGCATAACCGCGCTATACTTACGGATTTCTTCCTCTAGCGGACCAAATGGGCTGAATTTGTGACCCGAAACGCCACGTCCATAAGGGTGCGAGGCGATGCCGTCGGGCCGCACATCCCCGGGCATGGCGGCAAGCGTGGCCCGAGCATAGGCAGGCCCTGCATCAGGCCCGCCGACGTGGCCGCCCGTGATAATAAGGTCTTGGAGTCCACGCTGCGGATGGCGCGGATAGTCTGTGCCAGCATGTTGGCGTAATCTTTGGCGGGAATGGGCACAGCAGCACGAGCGACAGCGGGTGGCGTGTCCTGTTCGTTCCAGATTTGATAACAACTAACTAAACCTAATCCGGCGAACAGGGCGGCAGTCCTTTTGGCGTAGTCAGCGTACTTGGGAATGAACTCATTCCAGCGCCCGCTATCCATTGAAGGCCAGTGGTAACCTGCGCCTTCCCCGAACAACTGGTGAGTGAACACCATCAAGACTTTGATTCCAGCTTTTGCATAGGGTTGGATAAACGGGCGAACGCGATTGAACGCCGCGTTGACATCGGTATTGCCGTAGGTGTTGTTGTCTGGGTTGTAAGACACATTGAACTTGACACGAATCCATCCAATACCTTTTAGACGGTCTGGATTTGGGTGACCGAGCGGGTTGTACATGTCGAGATTCATCCCTGTGACGCCTGTGAGCGCGGGCAGCGGAGCAGGTATAGGAAATGGCCCGGGGTATTCTTTGAGATATTGGGCAGCGCTGAATCCTGTCAATCCATATTGGTTCTTGATATTAATCCACTCACCATCTACACCAACCTTTGGACGAGCTGCATCAATGGGTTCGAGCACTTCCAAAATATCATCTGTGCTCACCATCCCAATGGGATTGCCACTAACCGGTTTTTCCCGCACACGCAGATTGTTCAAAGTTGGCACCAGATATAGTTTATTGGCGGGTTTGCCGGGTGTTGGCGCTGGTTCTGGTGTAACTGGCGTGGGGACGGGGGCTGCGGCCAAGGTAGGTGTGGGGTCTATAGCTTGGAAGATACTCACAAGTATATCTGGCCCAGCCGATTCGCCGATTTTCGTGCCGGATGTTACGTCTTGCCCTATGGCGACGCTCAGATTCCTCAAATTGCTATATGCGACGGTAAAATTACCTGAAGTAATTTGCACTGTATTGCCGCTGGCTGCCACAATGCGCCCGGCTGCGCCAGCTGAAACGACTGTACCTGCGACTGCCGTTAATTTGAGGATGCCTGTTGCGGCATCGTAGGGGGTGGAAATTTTCCCGGATTCTACCGGCCATTGCAGGGTGAAATTTGATCCGGCCATGATTGCCCCTTCCTAAAGTAAGTGAATAAAAGCAGTAAATGCCAAATATGGCATCAAGGCAGGTGCAGGCCTGCCTTGATTTATTACATTCAGTGTATAGGGGAAATCAGTCTGCGCGCAAATAGATTGCGTAAGTTAGTAAGGAAATGCCTTAACGAAAGCTTCCATCTGGTCATATGATGCAGCGGCGACGGTATAAACCCAAACGCTGTTCGACCATGTGAAGCTGTATAGGCCATTACCCGAACTAGCGAAGTAATCTACCGGTAGGACCCCGATAGCAAAGTTGCCCGTTTTGCCCTGCGAACCTGCCTGTTCATACAGGCTATATGTGGCTTCGGTGGCTGTTTCCTCAGTTGGGAAACGCGCTGCAGTAACATTAAGTGTTGAGCCATCAGCAATTTTATAATCGGTGCTGGCGGCATACAATGCACGGAAGGTTATGCAGTTTACTACATCTGTACTATCCGAGGCCGCAGTTAAAAGACATTCAGCAGTAGCGGACCGAATAGGAGCGGAGACCGCATCTTCATCTCCAGCTGCCGTCTCTGCTGAGGCAGATTCAACTGGTTGTTTTATGTCCGGCGACAATGTGACAACGTCGCCAATGCGGTTGAAGTCTCCGACTGTGGTGGGCAAATCCAAATCTCCACCGAGGGCGGGGACCAGGCGACCTTCCAGTCCGTAAGGGCTAACAATTGCGTCCAGAAGGAATGGTCCGGTGGTGCTGTGCACGTGCTGAACCATCGCTTGTACCAACATGAGCGCAGACCACATTAGGGCAATAACTGCTGCAGTTGTTATGATGATCCAACGGGTACGGTGGCTGAGGCTGTTAAATTGATCTTTTAGATGCGCCGGGTGCAGCGCATCTAAAAGATCGTATACGGGTTGGAGATCGCTCTGACGTCTTTGGGTTCGTGAATTTGATCGGCTCATAGTTATGCACACCCGTTGTCGCCGCTGCCAGATCCAGAGTTCTGGTTGTTGTTATTGTTATTGGTGTCACGCACGGCTGGGCCGCTGACGGTACCGGTACCAACCTGAGTGTTGCCCGCTTTCAAGGTTACAGTCAAGTTAGCAAACTGATAAGTGCCTTCAAGTGTGATGCTGATGTAGCGTGTTTCGGTAGCGCCATCCGTCTGCTGAGCCGGTGAGAGAAGGGCACTACGATAATCGTGGCTTATGCGAGCTTTGTTATTGCCATTCCCGTTCCCATTGTTGCCATTGTTGCCGCTGTTGCCATTGTTAGTGTTATTGGCTCCACCCTGATTTCCGGGGTTGCCGGGACTTGTGCCAGCGCCATCATTTACGGGTGGGTTGCCGGGAGGTTGCGGATCTTCACCATTGCCTACACCATTATTGCCGTGTACCACATCGTTGCCACTACCAGTGCCGCCGCTGGGGTTATAGCCGAGGTCAAATTTCATGCCGACTGCACCAGTGGTGGGGTCATTGTCTGTCCAGCTCCATGACTCGCTGGTTTGTAGAACGTGGTCAGCAACGTCTCTTGGCACACCTAAAATCCAGTGACTGATGGAAGGTTGAGTGCCAGAGGTTACCGTATATACGACAGTGGTGCGGTTTGTAGCGGCATCGTATACAGATGCCGATGACTTAATGGAATGCTGGAAGATATTAGCTGTTGTAGGAACCATCTGGCTGGACGAGCAATATTGCTGCAACCCGTTCAAGGTTGCACGGAACGAGTTGTTGATGCCGCCTGCCAGCAATCCCGCTACTATGGTGATCATGATAGCGGAGGGAATGACTGCCCAATATTCAAGCATAGCTTGCCCGCGCTGCAAACGAGCTAGCCTACTTTCTTTTTTGTTGGAATTTTCTGCACGCATTGTTTCTCCTCCTGATGGCCGATGAATAGTTGAAATTATTCATGTCATTTATGTTGTATTAATTCTATTTAACTTGTTTATTCATGATGTGTCGAGCGAATAATATGAATTATTCGTAAATTTCTTAACTCTGCCTTTATTTTGTGCGGGTTGTAGGGGAAATGCTGATCGAAGGGACAAGGGAATCAAAAATCACTTCAGCAAAATACTTGAAATCATCGGACGACTATATGGAATTATGTTGATAATTAATGTTTTAACTGTGTATAAAGGTATCTTTGTATACGTCTATCTGCGCGCAATGCTCACGCTTGTGACCATAGAATGTGTAAACGATGTAGTCATCAAGTGAATATTCGTCACCATACCATGGGAGTGTTCCACGTCTTGACCAGATAGGGGAGGATATTTGTATTGCCACTTTTTCCACATTGTAAGTGGCCGTATCCTCATATTCTCTCAAGACTTCTGACACTGTTTTGCCATGGCGTGAGGCGGCTTGAACATCATTGAAGGCAGCGATGCCTATGTTGCCGATCTGGGGCAGGATTTTAGGTTCAATTTCGATTTCTGCAAACGGGGCAAGGACTTCGGAGAGCATTAGTTCGTAAGCGGCCAGATGTCCGATGATGTCTTTGACAGACCAAACACCACAAACACCACCTGTTTCCCAAGTAGAGCGGCTTAACCCATCCAACGTACGTAGTACATGTTGATGCCCATACTTCAATACGTCAGTGGGGTTCATATCTCACCTCTTTTGCTGATGGCCAAATCTGTCGTGAAAATTGCCACCCTTACGGAAGACAGTGGTGGGACATGATGCGAAGTGAGGCAATATTCCACGATGATAGCGGGTTCGCAGCAAAACGCAACAAAGTTGCACGTGCTTATGTCTCCACGAATATTTTGCCGGGATTCAAAATTCCGTTCGGGTCGAGGCTTTGTTTAATGGCACGCATCACGTCTAGTGCAGCACCATGTTCTGCGGGAAGGTATTTTGCCTTGCCGATGCCTACGCCATGTTCGCCTGTGCATGTGCCGCCGAGTTCAAGCGCCTTCATTACAATGAGGCTGTTACACTCCATAGCGTTCTTATATTCAAGGTCACCGCTGAAAGGAAACTCGACGTGGATATTGCCATCGCCAGCATGACCGATCATGTAACAGGTAATGTCGCGTTCGTCACGTAGATTTTCCACAAAGGCGATGAGTTCGGGATAGCTACTAATCGGTACGGCTACATCATTAATGAAGAAGGTCATGTTAGGATGTGAACGCACCATAATTTCGTAACTGTGATGGCGGGCATGCCATAATTTCTTTCTTTCCGCAGTGTCAGTTGTCGAACGGAAACTGAGCGCACCCATTTCGTCACAAATCTGTTTCACTATGTCCAGACCAGCTTCAAGAGCACCCTCCTGAGCGGCGGAGAATTCCATAAACAACGTCGGATTGTCGCTCAGGTCAACCCCTTCTGCCTCGCGCAGCATTTTGCAGTGTGCGGCGTCCACCAACTCCAAGGCTGATGGATCGAGGCCGCTGCCTCGCACTGCGACTACCGTTTCGACGGCGGCCTGAATGGAGGGAAATGCTGCAAGTGCAGCGCTTAGGTAAGTAGGCACTGGAACGAGTTTTAATGTGGCTTCGGTGATGATTCCCAATGTGCCTTCGCTGCCAACAAATAGATGTAGCAGATCGTAGCCTGCAGACTGCTTAACGGAACGTGACCCTACATTAATAAGACGACCGTCGGCTAGCGCGACTTGCATTTTGAGGACATTATCTTTGCTCGCACCGTATTTTACAGTGCGGATGCCAGCAGCGTTGTTTGCTAACATACCACCCACAGAGGCATTCGCACCGGGGTCAGGTGGGAAAAATAGACCGTATCGTGCAAGTTGAGCATTGAGGTCTTTGTGTCCGATGCCCGGTTGTACTGTTACTTGAAAATCGTCAGCGTGAACTGTGATGATTGCGGTCATGCGTTCAAGCGATAGCAAGATGCCGCCGTGTACAGGGATTGAATTACCTTCCAATCCCGTGCCAACTCCCCACGGTGTTACAGGGATGTGGACTTCATTTGCCAATCTTAGAATCGCGGCGACCTGTTCAGCCGTAGTCGGCCAGACAACGACTTCGGCAGGCGCCGCGTGGTGCTGTGATTGATCTTTGGCATGAAGGTCAATGTCGGCGCGGGCTGTGCTGACATTGGCTACGCCGAGTAGATTTGTGAGTTGACTGATAATGTCAGGTGTGACTGGGGCAAAGGTTGGCATTATATTTCATCCATTATTAGCAATGTGAATAGGCAATAAACTACAATTGGAACGCAAAGTCCACACTGTTGCAAAGTCAGTTCCAGATTAGGTCGGCGGACGGTAGTTTTCAACAATAGGGAGAAGCGTTTCTAGATCACTTTGGATCAGGAATTGGAGCAGTTCTTGCGCGTCTTCAAAATTGCTGACTTCCATGAGAGAGACTAACTTTTCGTAGAGTAGAAGGCGAGCTTCGTGGGTATGGAGACTACGCGGCGCACGCATTTGGCGGATCATTTCCAGCAAATAAATGCGATTTTGAAGGCCGGCAAGAAGTTGCGCTGTTTGGGGCTTGCCGCACATTTGCCCAATGTTAGCATGAAATTGAAAAGTGGCCTCGGCAGATTCTTCTAGTTCACCGTCGAGCATGTCTTTACGAGCAGACTGCAATAGCCTCTTCAGACGGATAACATCGGGTTTGGTAGCAGCTTTCATTGCCCAACCTAGTGCCAAGCTTTCAAGCGCCTGCCATAGTGTAAATAATTCTATGACTTCGTCAGGAGTGAAAGAACGGACGTACACGCCGTGACGGGCATGCTTGACAACCCATCCTTCAGCTTCCAAGAGGCGTAAAGCATCGCGAACAGTATTCTGGCTGACCTTAAGCTTTTTAACCAACGATAGCTCTATCAACCGTTGCCCGCTGATATAGGCTCTGGCGCGGATCGCCTGCCGAATTTTCTCGGCGACAATCTCGGCACGGGTCGCACCTGCGCCAGTTTCAATTACGTTTGAATTTGTATCCATAACCACTGCATAATTTAACTGCTCACGACATACATCTAGCGCAACTGGTCGCTAGACTAGCGTGGTATCCAGCTTGCGCCCTGCCCACCACCTGTCGTAGCTTGCAGGATATTCGTTCCATCGGCCCGCATGATGAAAATTTCATCCTTACCTGAACTCGCTGAGCCGGACGTAAATGAAACGTAGAGACCATCAGGACTGTAGTTGGCCTCCCACTCGAGTCCAGCACCGTCATAAAGGAAACGGGGATTGTTCCCGTCAGCATCCATCACGGCTACGGCCGAATCACCACTTGCCTTTCTGTCTCCGACAGCGGAAGTCAAATACAGGACTAGACTACCATCGGGACTATAGGACGGTGAGCGATCACGATAATCATTCTTGGTAAAACGGCGGAATTCCTGTGTTTCAATATTGAGCCAGCCGATTTCCCAGGTGGCACTGTTTCCGGGAATACCGGTCGTGATAAGCAAAGTCTTCATATCAGGGCTATAACGTGCATGACTGTTGCGTTCGCCATTGCTGAATATCTGGCGTAAATTACTGCCATCAGGCTGAACTGCCATTATGTCGAATGTGCCATCATTACGCACATCAGACGAAAAGACAATCCACTGTCCATCTGGACTCCAGCTTGGGACGCTATCCCAGACCGTATTGTAGGTAAGTTGGCGGACGTCGCTCCCGTTGATGTTCATAACGTAAATATCAAAGTCACCATCGCGTTTTGATTGGAAGGCAATTGACTGACCGTCGGGGGACACGCTGGGATAGGATTCAACTTCGGCAGTTGAGGTCAGACGTGTTTCTACACCGCTTTGGAAGTCCAGCTTGTATATGTCGTAGTTGCCTGCCCGTTCGTCGAAATATACCAAGCCGCCTCCAATTGCCTGGATAGCAGGATTAATCGATTCAGTTGGTCGCACACCCACCGGCAAAATATCAGGGGTAGAGTCGACCAAACTACCTTGTTGGGGTAGCAGGGTGGCTCGCGCGGCGGCACTAGTGGGATCCAGTGTTGGACTTTGAATTGCACTTCCCACGTCCTCGTCACCACCGCTGCTGCTGGTAGCGAGCGGCGTGGTGGTACCAGATGGGGTGCCCCGGTTATTGATGTTACTGACAAAAATGAGAATGATCGCAACCAGGACGGTGAGTACGCCGCATCCTACAATTCCACCGACGGCGGCGCTCATCCAAATGTTTGACGAACGGCGTTTGCGGCGCGGCGGGATGTAACCGGTGCTCGGTGGAGCCACAGGAACTGCCTGTGGTACGCCGTAGACGGGTTGAGGGGCAGGCATGAACTGCTGCGGTGGTGGCGGAGGGGTAACGGGTTGCTGTTGTGGACGTTGGAATCCCGGTTGCGTGTCGTGCATGCTCATGACGGGTTTGTTCAAAGCTCGCTTGAGTGCCTCCGCCAATGCGATAGCATTTGGATAACGCTCTTCGCGTTTCTTCCTAAGCGACTTGTAGATAACTTCCTCAACTGCGAAGGATAGCTGCGAATTCAACGAACGGGGTGAGGGTGGAGGCGTTGTCACCTGCATGACTGCAATGCCATAGGGAGTGTCACCTTCAAAGGGGCGGCGGCCCGTTGTCATTTCGAATAGCATGATACCTAGCGCATAAATGTCGCTACGTCCATCCAGCGCCAAACCTTGCGCTTGTTCGGGGCTCATGTAACTCGGTGTGCCGACTACGCCTTGCGTGGTGATGGGAGACGGATGTTGTTCGCCCAGCACGCGTGCAATACCGAAATCGGTAAGGTAGGCGCCGCCATCATCATCCAAAAGTACATTACTTGGTTTGAGGTCACGGTGTAAGACATTCTTACCGTGGGCGTAATCCAATGCAGGGCCGATTTGTTCAATGATGCCTAGAATGGATTCGAGTTCGAGTGGGCCGTCTTTGAGTAGATCGTCCACCGAACCGCCCGCCATGTAGCGCATGACAATATACGGCTGACCGTTATATTCGCCGTAATCATGAACGGGAACGATGCTACGGTGTTCCAATTTAGCAACGATAGCTACTTCTTGGTTGAAGCGCTGAAGATATGTATCGTCGTTGATATATTGCTCGGGCAGCACTTTAATGGCAACGCTGCGATTCATCGAGACCTGGTGAGCACGGTATACGGTTGCCATACCGCCCCTACCGATCACATCCTGAATGGCATAGCCGCCAATTGTTTTGCCTGTTAGGTCATCCGCCATAAAATGAGAGTCCTTATTGCGGGTTTTCAACGCAACCTAGCTGATTATAAGGCATAGTCCGGTGTGAAAACAAACCGGGAAAATTCAGTGCTCAGCCATTTGTGTGGCAATAATTAGGACCAAAAATGTCGACCTTGAGTTTTATGAAAATAGGCAGAACACGCTGGTTTACACATTTGAGCTTAGCTGGCATAACGATTGGCAGCCTACATTTATCACATTTGTATGCGCCTTTTGGCGATTTGAATTACCGCTTGTCAATTGCCTGCGGTTATCTCAGTTTGACATTAATCGTCATCTATCTTTTGATTGGGCCATACAAACTCCTACGGCGGCGACGTAATCCCGTCAACATTGATTTGTGCCGCGATGTGGGCATTTGGGCAGCAATGACAGGTATTGCGCATGCCGTCTGTGGTTTCCAACTGCATAAGGGCGGTCAAATCATCTATTATTTTCTTCACTTTCGTTCTGTCAGTCTTATTACTCGTGGGGCAGGGAATAGGTATTCTAATTTATCGTTCCAATCTGCAACCTAAGAACGGCGCACGGCGGATTTTTCGTCTCCTCTCACGACTATAAGTTGACGAACAAAGCCTAATTGAAGTCTTCACTGCCTTGATATCACAACGAACAAGAACTCCAATCCTCCGGCAATCATGGCTGATAACTATCGTCTTAAGGATTCATACGCACGGCACCTGTGGAAGTTTTGGTAGTCGGCAAGGTGACGATGTAACAATTTTGTTATATACTCCAGTCGCAAAATAATGGTGGGGATATTAGCGAAATAGTAGCCTGAAGAGGATATTTTATGAAAAAGATTAGGTATATGATCCTTGCACTAACATTGATCGGGATGCTAATCAATCTAAGTGGCGTTTCAGCTGGCCAATATCTGGGAAGCGTGCAGATTACCTGTACTGATTTTACGGCGGCCGGTACGGGTGCAGCCATCCTAGACCGAGACAATACGGGGGCAGGGCAAGAAGCAGAGCAGATTATTGTTAAAGATGGCTATAACACTGTGATTTATTCGTTAACGTTTCAGAATGCACTGGGTACATATTCTGCGGGTTTGATTAACACAACTTCATATACTACGCCCCCGCAAGCTAATCCGATTACCGTAACTGTGATTAGTTTGGCAGGCAATGGTTTGCCACAACAGATCGATTTTACCGTTTCGGGGTCATGCCCGGGACTGCCGACAGTAGGAAATTCGCTGCCGTGTCAGATTAACGACGGACGAATCAATAATCTCCCCGGAGATGATTGTGGTGCTACGGTAGCTATTTATCTGAAGCCACTGCGGGTGTTGGCGATTAATCCAGTAACACACCGAGGGGAAGGGGTAATCACCTTAACTCAAGAGGAGATAGATGCCGTAGGTGTGCCGACGGAAAGCAACGTTCTGCTTGCACAGGGATACAATCCATACACGAGTCAACTCATTTCTGTTTACCGTCTAACAACTGGCGAATTTCAGCTCAATACGTGGCAGGATGATAATAAGCCTTATACTGTGGTTTGGGATCTGAACGGTAATCTTTATTATCTCGAACATTGAGCATGGGATGCTTGTAACAGCCAGTCATTAAAAGGTCGAACACTTTAGTTCGACCTTTTAATTGCACACCTTAGATTTGATACATTGGCAAATTTCATCGATTAGTCATTACGATGATGCTAATTACATACCTCAGTGTGCGTCGTCATATCGTAATAACAGCCCGAACCACCTGAGCCACCACTATCAAATTGATCACGTGGAATTGTGATTGGCCCAGCCAAGCAGGCTAACTGGCCACCAACTAGAGCCTCTACACGCCAAGAAATAGATGGTACATCACCCGCAAGTCCGAGGTGAAGATTGCATTGGTCGCAGTTGTTTCCGAAGAGCCGACCCCATCTATAATGAGCCAGTAACTTGTGGCACCGACTGCACCGTCCCAATAGAAGGTTGTTGCGGTTCGTTTCCAGCCCTCTAATGGTGACGTGAGGCGCATAGTGCTGCATTGAGCCCGTCCTGCGGCGGGGCCGGTAGCTATGGCTCGAACGCTGCCACCACCCACAGCGGTCATTGAGCTTACAATATCTTCAATTGTGGGTAATTTGATCGGGTAATTCAATAGGTTGGGTGCGATTGACTCTACTGATTGCAGTTCAGCAGGTCCCAACTCATCGAGGGCGTAAATTAAGTAGAGGAGGCCGTCTTAGTTGCTTGACCGTCTTCTGTGAGCGGAACAGTAATGGCGAAGCCGGGTGGAATTAATGGGTTACCAATTCTGACAGTGCCATGTATGGCAATGACTTCCATCGTATGACTATCTAGCATCCGAATCACAATTGTTGAACCCATTCGTATATCAACACCGTTGGCAGTTATATCGACAATTACCCCCTCGGGTCCCTGCACGACCAAGAGTGCTGGCGCTTCTGCACAGGTTACGCCTGCGACCGAAGCAGACAGGTAGAATGACTGCATAGGCATACGGCTCTCACGTGTGAGAACGGGCAACGTGCTCATTTTGTCATTTGAGCGCAAGACCTGCGTGCTGACCCAACCGATTTGACCTTCAGTCACGACACGAAGCCACGTTCTGTCCGGATTGACAGCATCCGCAGCTAGTTCGGCGCCAGATGGGACGCTGGCAAGTACATTGTTGTTGGTAGATGGGCCACTACGAATGTTTGCGCCTGATCGGGTGATTACGCTAATGGGTTCATCAATTGGAGAGAAATTATTGTTGTCTGGAACAGCATTCTCCAAAGACACGTCCCCATACAAAACAAATATTACGCCTTGTCCCGGAATTGTATTGGGGATACTGGCTTGCAGTTTCATAAGCGAAACACCCCAGATGTTGAAATCGGGGCTGAGAGGCGCGGTTTCAAGCTTTTGCAGACGGGTTACTTCAGTTGTGTCTCCGGGTTCGGTGAAGACATTATCGGATGCAGTATCGACAAATGTTGCCGAAATAGATGAATTGCCATAACAGGCGCTGTTGCGAGTCATGTCGCCGCAGCGGTTGCCAACTTCTTCCAAAATTCGTTGGACGATAGGTAGACATGTATCAGTTTCAGATTGAGAGGTTACCGGGTGCGGGCCAAATAGAAAAATTAACACAGTCATCATGGTCAAGAGACCGACATACGAAATAGATGCTACTCTCATGCATTCTTCCTTTCCGAAAACTAGATATTTGCTTATAGCAATTGGGTTTAGACCATATATCAAAATCCTTTCAATTTCAATTGCAGTCAATTAAGTTTTATCTACAAACTGATGACAAAATAAAGAGCCGTACATGCGGTACGGCCCTCAGATGTGAAAAATGGATAGACTAATTGGGGGTGGGAGCGGCGGCAGCTAAACGGGTGGCGTACTGTTGCTTGTAGTATTCCAGATACTCACCGGTTTTGATTTTGCGCCACCACCATTCATTTTCTGTGTACCAGCGGACCGTACTTGCAACGGCGGCATCGAAGGTATCGGGGCTGAATTGGCGCTGCCAGCCAAGCGCCTTGAGCTTGTCGCAGTTCATCGCATAACGGCGGTCATGCCCTTCGCGGTCAGGGACATATTTGAGTAGCGTATCCGGTTTATTGAGATGCCTGAGCATGAGGCGGATAACATCTATATTGGTTTGCTGATTTTCGCCCGCGATGTTATAGGCTTCGCCCGCTTTGCCTTTCATCAACACGGTCTGGATACCCCCCGCATGATCTTCGACATGCAGCCAATCGCGCACCTGCATCCCGTTGCCGTAGACTGGCAGGGGACGGTCATCAATTGCCTCGCTGATGAAAAAGGGCATCAACTTTTCAGGATATTGGTAGGGACCGAAAGTGTTGCTGCCGCGTGTGACAACGGTGTTCATGCCGTAAGTGACATGATAAGCACGTACCATCAGGTCGCCACCAGCTTTGCTGGCGGAGTAGGGACTGTTGGGCTTGAAGGGGTCGTCTTCCAATGAAAAATGATTGCCTTCAATATCGCCGTAGACTTCGTCGGTGGAAACGTGAAGGAAGCGTTCAATACCGTGTTTTTGCGCGGATTCAAGCAGTATGTGGACGCCGACAGTATTGGAATTGATGAAGGCATCCGGTGACAGGATGCTGCGGTCTACATGTGACTCAGCGGCGAAATTAACGACGGTGTCAATGCCATAGGTCATGTAGGCACTCATGACATCTTCGCGGTTGGCAATATCTCCCTGCACAAATTTGAAATTGGCAGCTTTGCTCACCGGCAGCAGATTATCCATGTTACCGGCGTAGGTCATTTTGTCATAGGCGACAATGGTGTAGTCGGGGTACTGGTTGACCATGCGGCGGACAAAACAACTGCCGATGAAACCTGCCCCACCTGTAACGAGAATATTTTTCATAAAAGTTGACACTCCTTGTGATATTGTCGGTCAGACTTGCCCCGCCTTTCCATGCGGGACTATTCTTAACCCAACAGACTTGCAGCGACCTTGCTAGTATCCTCTTCAGGTTTTGCCTGCGTGTTCAAGACGTATTTTTCAATTGCTTGGGCCACGCCTTCATCATCGTTGCTGGCGGTGGTTGTGTCGGCAACGGACTTAACATGGGTGTTGGCATTTCCCATCGCCACACCTAAACCAACCATTTGCAGCATCTCAACATCATTTTCTCCGTCACCCAGCGCCATAACCTGATCGGACTTTATGCCCATTTCCTTCAAGAGGATTTTCAAGGCAGAGCCTTTAGAAACATTGTAAGGCAACACTTCGATCTCATCGCTGATGCCCGCTGAAAGCAAACGAGCATTGGCCCCAATCTGGGTGTTTAGATGCCAGCGCAGGGCGGCGATTTTGCGTGGTTCGTGGGGTGCAAAGGCAATGACCTTATTGACCACAACATCGTCCAGTACATTTTGCAGTGGGCCAATAACCTCCGGTGTAGGTTCATGGAAATGCGTGGTCAATTCTTCCATGCGGCGTGTTAATTTGCGGACAAGGATGCGATTGCCACTGTAAATGGCTAGTTCATATCCACGCTCGTCGGCAAATGTGATGACTTGCCGGGCTGTTGCAGCCGAAACCGTCGTTTGACTATGAATTGAACCATTTCTAGCAAATGTAACTGTCCCTTGCACGTAGATGCCAAAGGTGGATAGTTCGAGGCGATTTATCAGGTGTGTGGCCGCGGCGTGGGTTTTACCAGTTGCGATGACCACTTTGACGCCATTTGCCATAGCGGCTTTTAGAGCTTGTTCACTTCTGTCTGTCATTTCATGATCGGAGGTCAATAATGTACCATCCAAATCTACGACGATAAGTTTGATAGGTTGCGTGATGATAGGTTCGGTCATGATTCTCACTTGACTAAAATGGATTTGGGAGATGGAAATTCTTACTAAGAGTAATGGAAAATATGACAAACGTTAACGGGGAATGAGCAGTTCGCCCCCACGTTTACCCAACGGTTGTTAGACGACCCACAAATTGCTGTGGTCGCCGATGTTCATCTTGAGCGCGCGCGGCTTTTCGTCATTATGGCGAACGGTAGCATGACGCCCGATGAGACTATCTTGTAGTCTGGTACCGAGGTCACTCAAGCTGCTGTGCTCAAGGATGATGCTGCGTTCGATTTCACAATTTTGAATGGTGACATGGTGGTAGATGCTGGTAAAGGGGCCAATATAGCTATTTTCGATGATGGTATTCTCGCCGATGATAGTCGGACCGCGCACCACACTGTTGATGATCTTTGCGCCATGCTCGACGGTGACACGCCGGTCAATTTGCGAATTTTCAATAATTGCATTGGCTGCGATAGTCGGGACAAGTTCTTCCAATACGAGGCTGTTGGCTTCCAGCATATCGGTTGGCTTGCCCGTATCTATCCACCAACCTTTATGAATATGCGGGAAGACCCGCCGACCTGCATCCACTAACCACTGGATGGCATCGGTGATTTCCAATTCTCCCCGTTTGGACGGTTTAATACTGTTGACGGCTTCCCAAATAGTGGGATCGAACATGTAGATGCCGACCAGCGCCAGATTGCTGGGCGGCTCCTTGGGCTTTTCGATTAACTGTTCGATACTGCCATCTGAACGGAGCTTGGCGACACCATAGGACGAAGGGTTATCTACTTCTTTCAAGACAATTTGACTGTTCCAGTCGTTATGAGCAAAGTCACTGATGAGTTTGCCGATGCCACCTTGAATGACATTATCACCAAGGAACATTACGAACCGATCTTCACCGAGGAAAGGGTGGGAAATTTTGACGGCGTGCGCTAGTCCGTCTGGGCTATCTTGTGGAATGTAAGTGATTTTGACGTTGTATTTGCTGCCGTCGCCTACGACTTCTTTGATTTGCGGTCCAGTTTGACCAATGATGATGCCTATTTCTTCGACACCGGCATCACGGATCGACTCGATTACACGGACCAGAACAGGTTTGTTAGCTACTGGTATGAGCTGTTTGGCGTTGGTATAGGTCAGTGGATACAAGCGCGTACCTTTGCCGCCGCTGAGTATCAGTCCCTTCATCAATATCCCCTTTTACTTATAGATCAGGCACAGCTAGGGGCGCAGCACTTAGCCAGTGTGCACCCCTACAATGACTTTATACTATTATGTTACCCTGACCCGCCTTGCAGGAGGCCAAAGATTATGATAAAGGCAGTGAGGATGAGTAACCATCGTACCCAGCGGATACCAGCATCAACGGGTGGCAGCGCATCAGATGAGGGCGTATTTTGAGGTAACTTTTCCCAATCTATACGCGAATTTTCGTCAGGTGGCAGCGGGCTAATAGACATTTTATTTTTCATCTGGATTGCGAGGGCTGTAGTAACGCTTCAACCAACTACTGAGGCCATCTAATCCTGGGAATAACATGCGTTCGGTGATATTCATCTGATCGAGCTTATCGCGAATTTCCCACTTTAATTCTGCGGGAATAATGATTTTAAACCAAATATCTGGGCGTTCTCTGAGCCATTCTCCTAGATCGGCTACTGGACTAGACAGTAGCGAGAAAAAGGCTGACTGATTAACAATACGCGAGTCTAGTGTTGGTGGATCGAAGAAAATCATAGACGTATGTTGGTTATCCATATCAACCTTGTCGTCAAACTCAACAAGATCGGCAGCATAATCTTCCAACATGTCCATCGTGAATGAAATCGCATATTCCCTGTAAACGATATCGCGCAAATCATCAGGTAGATAGCGGTCACGGGCTAATGAGCGGTCAATGCACCAAATTGCTCCGTCGAGATCAAATTTGTCCAATTCGGCCGTAGCGAAGTGCATAGCTATGAAGGGCGAATAGGTCCAATCGAGCAATCGTGTCGGTAAGCCATGATGTTGCGCCAGTGCTAACCACTGCCAATCAGAATAATTCTGAGATGATTGGTCATAAGCATATTTTTTGAAATGGCGCAGGATGACCCGTTCCAAATCACGTGTCATGCTCGTCGAGTGGTTGAGCCTCATCAAGCTGGTTTCCAGTCCCCACGCGGCATTTGCCAGCCCACGAAAGGCATATGGGGACCGATAACGTTCTAATTTCTCATTCCACGAATTGAGGAATACAAGCTCGTTGAGATGATTCCAGTCGTGCGCACGAGTGATGTTACCTTGAATCATGTGACGTTCTATGCGTATTCTCCACCCACATTTTCCTTGGGGGCATTACTCAAAACCGCACCGACAATCCGTACATGAATGCGTTGAAGGGACTCGCGGGCATGTGCGGTATGGTCACGGCGGGTGTGTCCCGCTTGAATTACTAAAAGTACGCCATCCAACTTGGTAGCAAGTAGGGCAGCGTCTGTAGCGGCTAACACGGGCGGTGCATCAAACAATATGTAATTGGCGCGGGCTTTGAGCACGCCGATTACAGCATTCATGCGCTGACTGCTGAGGACATCAGCGGGGTTGGGCGGCAATGGTCCGCAAGGCAGAATTTGTAGGCCGTCAATGTCAGTATTGTTAAGTGGAGGAGTGGACATGGCAGCATCTTCCAGCATCATTGTGGTTAGTCCACGTTCGTTACTGATACCCCAGATATCATGTTGAGTAGGCTTCCGCAGGTCGCTGTCTACCAAAATGGTCTTGTTGCCACCCTGTGCGAAAGTGACAGCTAGATTTGCCAGCACTATGCTTTTGTCGTCGGCTTGTGCGGTAGACGTTACGAGCAGGGTGTGAATAGGATTTTCAACACTGCTGAACATCAGATTTGTGCGGAGCGCGCGGTAGGCTTCAGCAGCCGCCGCACGTGGGTCTGTTAGAGTGATTAATTGGGCAGTCGGCATGTTATTTACTCTGTAGTTATTGATTTTCCGGGATAGCAGCCAGTACAGGAATTTCCAAGCCACGCTCTATATCTTCGCGGCGGCGGACAATGCTACTTTCCAGATATTCAAGGATGATAACAATTATTGCGCCTAGCAGCACACCCAGCACACCACCCGCTGCCGCATTAATGATGGGACGCGGCGCGAGCAGATCATAACGGGGATTGTCTTGCAGGAGAGCGTTGACTTGATCTTCTCGTCGAACCTTCTGATTTTCTTGATTGCGGAACTGTACCAATTGTTCGCCCCATGCTTTTGCTACCCGGTTGGCGAGTTCGCCATCGGTTAAATCTACTGAGATGGTGAGCGAGAGCGTCAATTGGTCTACACTAATTTTGACCGCACTTTTCAAGCCTTCTGGTGTCATGTCAAGTTGTAGCGCGTCAATAACGTTCTTGGCAATGAAGGTACTATCAAGATACAGACGCAAACTGTTTAGTTGGGCTTTGCTGGACTCGGTCAGACCGAAATCACTGCGAGCCGGTTGGATGAGAACGGTTTGAATCGAACGATAAACACGGGTCTGCTGTGAACTGAGGTAGTAAGCGCTGGCGGCGGCTAGCAGGGCTAGCACGATAATGATCCATCCACGCCGAATAAGAATGCGTCCATAATCTGCAAAATTCATGAAATAACAAACTCCTGTGCTTTAGAAGCAAGAGTTGGTAAGCGTTAAAAATCAGCATACATTCACTTCCGCAAACGAGGCGATTGTACCACGTTGCGTCTTATGCTAAAGGGCGTATTCCCACCGTTCAGACGGCGTACGGCAAGCGAAACCGGTCAAATTGGGTCTGCGAAAAGCGTTCGATGATCGTTTTAAGGAGCACTCTTTCCAGTGGGTGGAGGTATTCAGGGGCGATTTCAGCCAGTGGCACTACAACATGCGCAAAGCGTAGAATATCTGGGTCCGGTACACGCCACGGTTTTTCTCCAAACTCAATTACTTCGTCATTCCACAACGATATATCAAGATCGATAGTGCGCGGTGCATTCTTGTTATTAGGGTCGCGCACACGTTTCAGCTCGCACTCAATCCAATCCAGTACTTGAGTTTTAAGCGTAATAGGTTGTACATCAGTGCTGATCTTGACCGCCAGATTGAGGAAATCGTCCTGTTTTGTAAAGCCCTGCGGTGGTGTACGGTAAGCGTGTGAAACAGCTAAGAGCGTGCATTTAGTTGCCAGTAACTGTAAGGCCGCCGTCAAGTTGTGTTCGGGTTGAATATTCGATCCCAGCGAGAGGTAAGCGATTGAGGAGGTATTATTTGAAGTCATCAGGTGTACGCTCAATGACTACGCCAACGCTGTCGGCAAAACGAAGTGCACCCGGTTTGTGTACACGCACCTGTACCCAAGCGGCATGGTGTTCAATAACGCAGATCCGAGCAATCTCCGCCGCAAGCTTTTCGACAAGGTAATAACTCGATTGTTCGACGTGTCCAATGATAACTTTGGTGACGGTGCGATAATTAAATGTATCGTCAGGATTATCAGTCTCACCGGCTTGGCGCATGTTGCTGCGGATGCGGAGAGAAATAACCACATCCTGTTTATCTTTACGCTCATGTGGGCTGAAGCCAATAACGCAGCGCAAGCGTAGGTTGTCAATTTCAATCATGTCCATTGGCATTCTCCCTGTTTCTTGGGGTTCATTGTAACAAATTGTGTAGAACTTGGACTGATAGTTATAAGTCAATTGACAACTATAAGCGATAGATAGGAAGCAGTTAAGGGTTTGGTGAAATTGTGATACTTCTATCCAGATTTCACCTATAATCAGATTGTACGGGATTTAGACAAAAGGTGTTCACAATGTTTGCAAATGCATTTGACAATCACATGCACAACAATGCAGATGAACTCACTGATATGGAAGTCAAGCTGAATTCGGAAGCATTTCAGAAGGTATTTGAACTGGGCTTACCCCCGGTAGATCGCGACACTATTGAACGTGCTACAACAGATATTCTGACAGCTGTGGGAGAAGATCCACGCCGGGAAGGTCTCCTAAATACACCGCACCGCGTGGCGAAAATGTATGAAGAGCTGTTAACTGGTTACCGTACTGATCCGGCCAAGCTCATTAACAATGCACTGTTTGATGTGGACTACGATGACATGGTGATCGTGCGCGATATTGAGTTCAATAGCCTGTGCGAACATCACATGCTGCCCTTTGTTGGTCACGCTCACGTGGCTTATATCCCGCGCGGTAAGGTAATTGGTCTTTCCAAAATTCCG
>JAWKPB010000009.1:0-63563 GCA_041390885.1 Anaerolineae bacterium
CTGGATACGGCAATTGATACTCCCGGCCATCACCGCCACCTTTGTGCTGCTGGGGTATGTTTCGCGGCTGACACGGGCGGGCGTGGTGGATGAAGTGATAAAGCCCTATGTGCGGACAGCGACCTTGAAAGGCCTGCCACAGCGAACCGTTATCTTCAAGCATGTGCTTCGGAATGCGCTGCTGCCCACCATTACCGTGATTGCGATTAGTTTTGGTTGGCTGATCGGCGGGTTGGTGGTGATCGAGAATGTGTATAACTATCCGGGGTTGGGGGCGCTGCTGGTGGACGCGGTGAAGCAGAAAAATCTATTCCTGTTGCAAGCGATTGTGATGGTGGTGATATTCTTTTTTGCAGTAGCGAACCTAGCTGCGGACATACTGTACGCGGTGCTGAATCCGAGGATACGACTGGAGTAGTTACCAGATTAAGACAGTTCTAATGGGATAGCACAGCGGAAGGGTTATACAATTCAAGCAATAAAGATAGAGATACGTTGGGAGGAAGTTTATGCCCCTATATGACTATCGCTGCGAAAAATGCGGGAAGCCGTTTGAAGCCCGGCATGGGTTCAATGAGACGGCCTCGGCCTGTCCACACTGCGGACACACTGAAGTAAAGCGGGTGATTTTGACCGCTCCGGCAGTGGCAGGGGGCATGCTGACCAATGCGGGGGATTCACGCGGCGCGAGTAAAGAACAATTGCAGGACAAATGGGCGGAGGAAACGCCCAAGCTGCGTAAGAAGCTGGTAGACAAGTTGGGTGAGGATTTTGTGAGCAAGAACGCGCCGACCTTGAATAATTCGTTCGATTAACCACATACCAATCCAGTGTTTACAACTATTGAGTTCTATAAGCACATTTTTCGATGTGCAGGTGATTTGTATACTCAAGAGCAGATCACCCAATCATCACAGACAAACGTTTACCAACTTGTAAACGTTCCATCCTATTGGGGATACCCTAATGTTTTTTCACTAACATTCGATGGCGAAAAGCCGGTGTTACGCTATGCAGAGTGGATTGAGCCTGTCTATTCAACAAGAAAATCGGAAACATGGCTTACATGGAATCATGAGTTATTGAATGCGATCAAGTCTGGGGCTGAATTACCCACGAACATGCTTGAAGATGTGGTGATTGCGCGAGAAAGCGCGGTTTTGACAATTGAACAAAATACGTGGTTTATGGAACGCATGAACGAATTCAATCAATCGTTCAAGGGAAATTGTGGCGCGTTACAAATACCCGAGGAAGGTGAGTTAGAGCGCGGATCTCCTTTTGTACTGTATGGTCAATACTACATGATAGGCAAGCGATCTCGGTCAATCTATGACTGGACATTCCGAGAGGATAATCATTGCACTCATTTCCTCAACAGCTTTTACTATCTTGCTCTAAGCACATTCCTAGACCCAGGTATACTGAATGGACTCATTGAGCAAGAGGAGTTCATATGGACATTCCCAGATAAACAAGAAACGCATAAGCAGGAAGTAAGTTCAATAATGAATTCAAGCAACAAAACAAATCCACTTACAAACAAATCAGTAGCCTTTGACCGGGCAGCACACTTTTATGACGAAACACGCGGCTTTCCGCCGGGGGTTGATGCAGAAGCAGCACAAACTATTATCGCAGCAGGTAAGCTGACCGCTGCCAGCCGCGTGCTGGAAATTGGCGTGGGAACAGGACGGATTGCTCTGCCACTAGCACCGCATGTCCACGCCTATCATGGAATGGATTTATCGCGCCCCATGATGCTGCGCTTGAAGGCCAAGCAAAACAGTGAACCAATCTATTTGGCGCAAGGGGACGCAACACGACTGCCCTACCCTGACCACAGTTTTGACGCGGTGGTGGCGGTGCATGTATTCCACCTCATCCCGAACTGGCGCGGCGTAATTGATGAATTAGTACGGATACTGAAACCGGGCGCGCCGGTTGTTCACTGCTGGTCAGAACGTGACGAGGTATTTAAGGCACTGTGGGAAGCGTGGCGGACAGCGATTCCTGAGCAACAGGCCGCAGACATTGGACTCCGGTGGGAGAAAAATGAAGAATTTTTGACTGAGCTGGGCTGGCATTCAGGCAAGTCAGTACAATTGACCTACCGCTATGGTCGGAGTCCGGCAGTATTTATCAGCCAACTGCGTAACCGAATTTGGTCACAGACATGGCGGCTTACCGACGAGGCGCTAGCACAGGGTGTGGCGGCTGTAGAGGCAGTGGTGGCAGAACAGTATACAGATAGGGAAGCGGATGTTACCGTAGAAACCAAATTTACGGCAAAAGCGTATTTTCCTCCACATGCCAATTGACCTCACAACCATGCATGCAACTTGAAGGCGGATGCACGTCCGCCTTTTTGATTCTGAGAGATGAGTGGAGTGGACCCCCAAAAGTGGAATCGAGAAAAAGGCGATACACTGAAAAAAGGGAGACACGACAATGGCCAGAATGAATCGAAAGTACGACAAAGCGTTCAAGCTAGAAGCCATTCGGTTATATGAAACGAGTGGCAAAAGTGTGAGCCAGATTGAGACGGAACTGGGGATCACGACAGGCTTGTTGAACAAGTGGCGGGTGCGGCATCGGAATGAGGGGCCAGCGGGCTTTGTAGGCAGCGGACAACAAACGGAAATCGAAGCAGAAGTGAGACGACTGAAGCGCGAGAATGAAATTCTGAGGCAGGAGCGCGACATTTTAAAAAAAGCCATGCAGGTGTTTGCCAAGGACGGGCATTGAAATATGCCTTCATTGCCCAGCATCAAGGCGAATACGAGGTGAAGATTATGTGTCGTGTATTGAGCATCAGCCTCAGCAGCTATTATCAATGGCGAAAACGACCTTTGAGTACACGCGCACAGGAAAATGAGCAGTTGGCAGCCCAGATTCAGCAAATCTACACGGACAATCGTCGCTTGTATGGTTCTCGACGGGTAACGGCTGCCTTGCACCAGCAAGGATGGACATGCAATCGCAAACGGGTATCTCGGCTTATGCGGTTGCACAACCTACGCGGATGTGAACGCCGTAAGCGACGGATCGTGACCACCCGCACGGACGCTGACCACCCGGTTGCTGCTAATCTGCTTCAGCAAGATTTTACGGCGACCCGGCCTAACCAAACGTGGTTAGCCGATATCACTTACATCCCGACCCATGAAGGCTTCCTGTACCTCGCTAGTCTGGAAGACATGTTTTCGCGCAAGATCGTGGGTTGGGCCATGGACGAGCATATGGAGAAGACCTTGGTTGAGCAGGCTTTGCACATGGCGCTCACCAACCGATCTTCAATCACTGAATTGGTGCATCATTCGGATCGTGGCAGTCAGTTCACCAGCTTCACTTATGGCTGTCTTTTGCAAAAACATGGCATCATTCCCAGCATGAGTGGCGTAGGCAATTGTTATGACAACGCCATGAAGGAAAGTTTCTTTGCTACCCTCAAGACCGAGTGTGTCACTGGCCTTTTTGATACCCGCGCCCAGGCACGTACCGCCATCTTTGAATACATTGAGGTATTCTATAATAGGCAGCGCTTACATTCGTCTCTTGGTTACCTTAGTCCGCTGCAATTCGAGCAGCACTTCTATACTCTTCACTGACTACACTTTTTGGGGACCACTCCACTCTTCGTCAATGGAATAGTCGCTACACCCGGCGCACCTTATCCTTTTCCAAAGAAGATCGCTACCATGATCTCATCACTCGCTGGTTTATTCTCGAACATAATTTGCGGATGCGTTCATCACTTACTTTATGACCACTACCTTGTCTTGGTGGGAGTAGGGCATTGCCATATCACCACTGGCCGTTTGACCAATCAAACATTCCACAACTCAACCCGGGTGATTTGCAGCAACCGTTGCATAGGCACCCCACGTCTGCCGCTGCACTTACTGCTTTACATGTGTCTTTTCTGTCATTTGCGCCATATCGGCAGCAATAACCGAACCAGCCGCGTCAATGGCGAATTTGCAGCGGTTACGTGCCTGCTTCCCACCGCCAATTGCGCCAATTCAGCGATTCTCAGCAAGCTTCCCGCCTATCACCTCAGCGCCTAAATGGTAAATTTTCTGGACATTCATCGAAATATAGAGACAATATATCGTTTCCCCTTCCAATGTGCCATCGGAGAATCTCTATGGTCCAATATCCTTTTCGAAAGACAGTATATTTGCTCTTGTTAGGAACACACACGCTTAAGAGGTTTGCTTGCACCACCTATCACTTCGTGCTAGACTGATTTAATTCAATTAATATCACTCAAATGAAGAAATAAGCATGGCTGAGAAAATTCTCATCGTTGATGATGATCTAGACAGTCTAAAGCTGATAGGGCTTATGCTCCAGCGGCACGGGTACGAAGTCGTAGCAGCTAATGCAGGTAATCAAGCATTATCAAAAGCAAATAGCGATCACCCTAATCTCATCATTTTGGACGTAATGATGCCAGATATGGATGGTTACGAGGTGTGTCGTAGGCTACGAGCAAATCCAGAGACCCGTTCTATACCCATCATCATGTTTACTGCCAAAACACTTGTTGATGACAAAGTCGCAGGTTTTGAAGCGGGAGCGGATGATTATTTAACAAAACCTACTCACCCGGCCGAATTAGCTTCAAGGGTAAAAAGTGTATTATCGCGGACCACAGTCCAGCGGCAGCCAGAACCTGAACGCGGCACGACGATTGGGGTCATTGGCGCAAAAGGTGGAGTCGGTACTTCAACTATAGCCCTAAATATGTCAGCAGCATTTAATTTAAAGGGAGACAATTCGATTCTAGCGGATTTTAGGTTAGGCTGCGGAAGCTTAGGCTTATTACTTGGGTTCAACCAGCCAAGCGGAATGGCAAACATTTTAAGTAAACCGTCGGAAGAAATACGACCATCCTCAGTTGAAGGCGAATTAGTAACCCATCAATCTGGCTTACGTACTCTTTTGTCATCGGTTCGCACCAAAGAATTTCAGATCAACTATTCACCAGAAACGGCATCCACGGTCGTTCGAGGACTGAGGACACTTGGAACTCCTGTGATCTTAGATCTCGGTGCAGGGTTAAATAATGTTACATTGCGGTTGAGCAAGGAAATGGATCATATTATTTTGGTTGTTGAACCAAATCCCGTTGCACTAACAATGGCAAAAGAATTACTGAGTGAAATCGAAGCAAATGGCCGAAATAAAGAACGGATTAATTTGGTAGTAGTAAATCGAGTTCAGTCAAGTGTGCAAACACCCTGGCATGAGATTGAACATACTTTAGGCCATGAATTACGAGCGATCATACCAGCATCTCATGATCAAGTATTTCAGGCCATGCGCGCAGCAGTTCCCGTCGTGATCTCACAACCGGGAACACCCATTTCTTCCCAAATAATTAAACTCGTAGATGACTTGAGTGTTAGAATTAAGACTCAGGCTGTTGGAGAAGTAAGTCAATAAAACTACTAGAATTTATTTAATAACTATGGTAAATGATAAAATAAGGATAGCTGCTGCCCTGCTAGCAAATTCACATTCTGGAGTAGCACTTACGGGGGCGGGAATAAGCACGCCATCTGGCATTCCAGATTTTCGTAGTCCCAAAAGTGGTTTGTGGTCGGATATCGATCCTCTTGCCGTTGCAAGTATCTATGGCTTCCGCCAAAATCCAAGCGCCTTCTACGAGTGGATTTATCCCTTCTTGGATATTATGCTTAATGCTAAGCCAAATGCGGCCCATCTTGCATTGGCAACTCTAGAATCATGGGGAATATTGAATAGCATTGTTACCCAGAACTTAGATACGCTTCATACTCGGGCTGGCAGCCAAATTGTATATGAATTACACGGGCATATCCGAGAACTAACCTGTATTCATTGTTTCACCGTATATGATGCAAATCCAGTAATTAGTCAATTCTTAAAGAATCGAGAAGTACCTCATTGCACGAAGTGTGAGGCGATACTCAAACCAAATGTCATCTTGTTTGGGGAACAATTACCTGTCAATGTGTATATTGCGGCGAAAGAGGCAGTACGGAAATCTGACGTTTTGCTAATCATTGGGACATCCTTGGAAGTAGCACCTGCCTCAGAGTTACCACTTATTGCATGCAGAAATAACGCGAAAATAATTATCATTAATCGTGAGACCACGTATTTTGATAGCAGAGCAACTGTGGTCATCAATGGAGATGCCGCAGAAATACTTCCACAAATTATGTCTTGCATGGAGGCCGTTGGATGACTGTGGCGTTTGATGATAGTGATCCCGTATCAGTTATTGCCCGATATCAGCGTTTAATTGAATTAAGCCACCAAATTAATTCAACGCTTGACCTAGCCTCATTACTGAAGAAAATTATCGCCGCTGCCAAGGAGTTAACTGACACTGAGGCAGCATCGATCATGTTAATTGACCCTGCCACCGGGGATCTCAGATTCGAAATAGCATCCAATATCCAACCTCAGGATATGGATGAAATCATTATCCCAAAGGGCAGTGGAATTGCAGGTTGGGTTGCACTTCACGGCGAACCTCGTGTTATCAATGACGTCACGAAAGAACCAACTTGGAGCAATCGTGTCGACGACACGATTGAATTTCAAACCCGTAGTATTCTAGCCGTTCCGCTTAGAACACATACCAAGGTAATTGGTGTCCTAGAGGGGATTAATAAGATTAATGGCGGAAACTGGAATGAAAGTGATATCGACACGCTAACTACTTTGGCTGGGCAAGCTGCGATTGCAATTGAAAATGCACGTCTGTTTCAGCAGAGTGACTTTATAGCCGAAATGGTGCATGAGTTACGCACTCCGCTTGCAGCGCTAAAAGCAAGTACCGTATTATTGCTTCGTCCGGACCTACCGAATGAACGCCGCTACGACATAATTACAACGATGCACAGCGAAACTGAGCGCTTAAGCAGACTCACGAGTGAGTTTCTTGACCTTGCCCGACTAGAGTCCGGACGTACGCGCTTGGAATTGGCGCGGTTTGATGTCAATAAACTAATAGAGGAGAGCGTTGAAGTAGTGTTGCCACAAGCACATGACAAAGGCGTGTCAATTGAAGTAAAACGGGACGAATTGGTAGCAAATGCTGACCGTGGAAAAATAAAACAAGTACTTCTAAATCTACTGACCAATGGAATTAAATACAACAAGGAAAACGGGCACATTATCATATTCACTCAGTTAGTAGAGAATCATGAAAATCAGCCCTACATCCAAATTTCAGTGCAAGACACTGGGTATGGTATTTCAAAAGAACACCAGAAACACATGTTTGAAAAATTCTACAGAGTAGCGGATACCGCGGGGTTCACCCAAGGTACGGGCCTGGGGTTAGCAATCGCACGCCACATAGTAGAAGTACATGGCGGTCAAATTACCCTAGAAAGTGAACAAGGCGTTGGTTCGATTTTTGCCTTTACCATCCCTCAAGCTACCAGAATTCATTAGGTTTTTGTGTCGAGGTCAAAAATCTAACAGAATTTTCAACGCTCCTTGTTGAGCCGCATGTTCCATAGCACTAAGTGAATCCTCGATTGAGTATGTACCTTCAATCAGTGTGTTAACATCGACAAGTTTATGTTTCAATAGTCTAAGAGCGGCATCGAATGGACCGCAGCGGCTACCAACAACACGGATTTCTCGTACGGCAATCTGCGTTAGATCGGTTTGGGGCAATCCATGATAAGTGCTTTTCAGAACTACTGTTCCACGAGACTCGACTAGAGCTAGTGCATCGGCAAACCCACTGGGGTCCCCAGTAACATCCACGATTACAGGCGCACTCTGGTCGGACAAATCACCTCGCGCCGCTGGCTGAATGCCCCATTTTTCGAGAAGATCTACTTGCTTAGCACGTTTTGTTACACCAACCACTTCAGCCCCGGTCAATTTCAATATCTGTGCAATGAGCATCCCGAGTTTGCCCATACCCAATACGATGACACGATTACGCGGTGAGATATGAATAGCCTCGGTAACCTGAAGTGCCGCCGCCAAAGGTTCAGCAAACACAGCCTCGTTGTCAGTCACGGAATCAGGCACGATATGTAGATTTCTGGACGGCAGAACAAGGTAGTCAGAGAAAGCACCGGGATAACGGCGGATGCCAACAGTATCACGGTTCCGACATTGACTCGGAATTCCTCGATGACAAAAATCACACTGACCACATACTACGCTTATTTCACCAACGACTCTCTTGCCTACAAATTCTTCAGCACCCTCCACTACGTCGGCTACAAATTCGTGTCCAAGAACACCGGAAAATCCGTACATCCCAGCAACCAACTCAAGATCAGTGTTACAGATTCCCGCCTTCCGAATCCTTAGTAGATTTTCACCAAGCTTGATTATTGGCTGCGGACATTGGCGATCCAACCAAAGCCGACCATCGAACACTAACGCCCGCATATTACTTATGCCTCAATAGTAGCAAGTTCCGGTTTTTTACCGAAAATGAATGGAAACTCACGCTTTTCCCAAGACACCAACAGTGGCACCGCAATGAATATTGACGAGTAAGAACCAGTCACTAACCCACAGAACAGGATGAAAACAAACTGCTTAATGCTCGCGCCGCCGAACAACATAATAGCGATCATCACAAAAAATACGCTGATCTGCGTTGTCAACGAACGGTGGATAGTCTCCAACACACTACGATTAACAATCGTCTCATACGGCTCGCCCAAATGGCGGGGAATGTTTTCGCGTATGCGGTCAAAAATCACGATCGTGTCCTGTACCGAAAATCCAACCACCATCAACATCGCGGTAAGAAATAGTGCATCAACTTCCCACTTAAAGACTAACCCCATTAGCGATTGAACAGCTGCGACAATTAACACATCGTGTATCATTGCAATGATAGCGCAAACACCGTATCTAAATGCGTCCGGCACTTGACGAAACGCTAGAATGATAAACGATGTGACTACAACAGTTGCCACAATAACCGCAAAAAAGGCTGCCTGTGTTACTTCGCGTCCTACAGTAGCAGAAACACTCTCATCGCGAGAATTAGCAGCATCGAGAGGGGCAAGTTGGTTTAGATCGGCCAGAATCTGGCGCTTCTCGGCTTCGTCATGAAAGGAAGCTCGAACTGACCATCGATACTCACTAGAGTCGCCCAACATTTGAATGATTGTGTTTTCATCACCATACTTGCCAAACACGCTGCGTATGTTCGCCTCATCAGCCCCACTTTCCGTAAATTTCAGCTCATAAATGCTGCCTCCCTCAAAATCAATGCTGAGCTTGAAGGCAGTTCCACGAGAAAGCAGTGAATATGCCATAATCACTAAACCGGGAATAATGATTGCTAACGAGATAATGTAAAATAGCCGCCGTTTTTGAACCAGACTATACATAATTTTTCTCCTAGTGACCTAAACGCCCATTAGCCAAGCACGTTCTTTCAACACACCACGACTCAATGCCAGAATTACGTGTAAGAAGGTCCGGGTCACGATAATGGCTGTGAATAAGTTAATGAACAAACCCAAGGCAAGTGTAACCGCAAATCCACTCACTACACTCGCGCCAGGTGTTTGCCCAAACAGAAACAACACCCCGCTGATGATAATAGTGGAAAGATTTGAGTCACGTATTGAGGTCCATGCGCGAGTGAAACCTTCATCAACTGCGGTATCGACATCTTTACCAGCACGAATTTCCTCGCGCATACGCTCGAAAATGAGGATGTTACCATCAACGGCTGTACCGATAGAAATTAGAAAGCCTACTATTGCCGGTAGTGTTAACGTGACTGGAATGAGCTTAAAAATCGCAAGGTTTAGGACAATGAATACGAGCAATGCGAGACTCGCAGCGATTCCTGGCACTCGATAGTTAATTAACATAAACGATAGAATGATGAAAACGCCAATCACACCAGAACGAATGCTTAGGTTTACCGATTCTTGCCCTAGCGTTGCGCCAACCGTCTCACTGCTAATCACACGGAGAGGTATAGGCAAAGCTCCGGAACGTAGCTGCAAACAGGGTTTTGGCTTCCTCTTGTGTGAAATTGCCGGTTATTGTACCTCCAGTATCCAGGCGGGCTTGAATAGTAGGAGCTGATAACACAATACCATCTAACACTATTGCCATTGGTTGTCCGATAGCACTACCAGTAAAAGGACCGAACACTGTACCGCCGTCAGTCGTAAGCTCAAAGCGAATTATCCACCGACCACTTTGGTCCGTGCCAGCGGAAGAGCTTTGCAAACCGGCCCCGGTCATAACAGTATGGAATGGTTGCCCAGTTGTGGGGTTTGGCAGCCCTTGCTCTTCCGTAGTTACCGGGGTCGAAGTAGCCTGCGGTTCACTTGTTGCCTCAGGCGAAGCCGCGGCCTCCGCATTTCCGTCAGCGGTGGAAGATTCACGTGCCTGCAAAATCTTTACCTGTTCATCGGTTAATATCTTGCGTCCAACATACTGCGTATAATTTGGAACATTAGCGAAATCCACAAATTCCAGAAGCGCCGTTTTCTGGATAGTATCAACAGCCTGTCTCGGATCCGTTACACCCGGAAGTTCTACGAGAATACGATTGTTGCCCTGCACTTGCACGGTGGCTTCGCCGACCCCCAGGGCATTCACACGGCGCGACACATTATTCGATGCGTTACGCAAGTCATCAAGCTGGAACGATCCAGCAGGTAGGTCAGCCTGAAGCAGAACCCGTAACCCACCAATAATGTCCAGACCAAAAGTCTGTTTGACATTAAGCGAAAACTCTTCAGCACAATCATCATTTGTATCAATATGAATGCCCTGATCTGGTTGCGGAGGTGCATTTTCAACGGCATAACACGACTCAGCAACATTTGTAATAATCGTATTCGGTGCACTTACCCAAAGCGCAAACGCTGTGAGAAGCGCAATCAAAATGAGCCAGCGGCCATGGCCTTGCATAAAAAACCTTTCATGAATTAGGGTGGATAGCTCTACACTGATTTCGCGTAAAATCGACCTGATTACCCGTGATCAGGTTTGCCTTCTGCATCTACCCGATCGCCAAGTGAAAACTTTGCCGCATCGTAGGATTGTACAACAGCAGCCGTTACCATACGTAGAACTATTCCCTCAGACACTTCGACATACGCGATACCTTTATCTGCATCAATTTCCATAACCCGACCAATAATTCCACCGTAGGTTACAACTTCGTCCCCCGCTGCTAGGGATTGAACATACTTCTGTCGTTTCGTGAAATCACGTTGTTTTGGGAAAACAACCATCGTCCAATATGCACCTAAACCTAACAGCATCACTAACGCAAGTAATACAATTTCCATGGGTTAGTACCCTACAATGACAAGCCAACAGCGATTATAAACACTTGCCTCACACCTTACAACAACCAAGTTGCTAGCGCGCAATTGATATGCTTCCTATTACGGCATCTTGAAAAGGTCCGGCTTTTGGACCGACTGAAACGAGTAAATCATATTTGCCCGTGTCACCCTTCAAAGTAACAAATCCGTGCCATGTCGAAAACTCACCGACCCAATTTGACGTATCATAATCGCCATCATAGCCTGGATTTTGCCCTGAAATATTGAGACCCTTAACGGCAATGTGGATATTTCGAGGTAACTCACCACGAACTATCCAGTCCAATCGGATGCGTATTGATTCTCCAGAAGCAGGAAGACCCGTGCTGTCTAACGCAAGACTTTTTAGATGTAAATTTCAAAATCAACGTCTGCGCTTTGCTCATCCACTGTTTGAGATTTTGCCGCGATTCGTTCGAAAACAGTTACTGGACCTGCATAGTATCGTGCGTCATCAAAATTTATGGTGGGGTGATAATTTGCGCGAAACCAAGGATCATTCTCAATATACAGGTTATACAAGACTAAACCCGCGCCGCGAAATCGCTGGAACACCAAGTAATCTGGGACATATGCTACTAACCAGCTATATAAATCGCTGCGCCGAAGCATGGCAGAAACATCAGGTTGAAGAAGTCCCAAATAATCCGTCATCCAACGACGTGCAAAGAAACCAAGTTGTCCAACTTCAGCTACACCAACTGTTGCGTCAATAGATGTATTCTCTGCGAGCCATTCCCCAGTATCATGATATGCCTTCCAATCAATTACTGGAAGCATCGCATTCGGGGGGCCGCCAGCGGTCAAATATTGCTTGATTTTCAGGATTGAAGACACATGTGCTACAAGAGGAAAGATGGAAATTAATACGACCACAGCGAAACTATGGCGGAACCCTCGCATCGACATACGCTGTTGAAGAAAATATAACCCGCTTGCGGCAAGCAATATGGCACCCGGAATTAGAGGAGCATAGTACCAGCGATATGGCGCTACACGAAGCATAGCATAAGCCAACAAGTGTAAACCACCCCAAAACACAATTTGCTTCACGATATTTGAAGAACGACCGGCAACGCCAAAGAGTATCAGCAAAGCAATCACAATGTAAAGTGAACTCTGATCCATTAAGCTCCGCAGTATTAGTTTCACCCCTCCCAACATATCAACGTTTAACCCCAAGCCACTGATTCCTAAGACTGCCTGTGCACTCTTAGCCGATAAGGTGGCCGGAAGTGGTGAACCGTAAAAAACGGCAGCATAGATCAGAAACAAGAGAATTGGAATGATCGAAGCTAGCGCGAACTCATAAATAGATTTCCGCCAATTGGCTCGCGTTGAAATTCTATTCAAAGCCGTAAGGAAAGCCGAAATGCCAATAATCCCTCCTGCAATCGCAGCATCAGCTCGAGTAAGAACGGAGAGCCCAATCAGCAGCCCGGCCAACTTCCACTTTTCTACTTGTGAGGCATAAAATGCTCCGAGTACCATCATGATCCAGATGGAAGTTTCCATTCCCAAAGAGAGCCACAACAGGCTGCTCGTCAGGTAGACAATCCCCGCCCAGTAGCGAACTACAAACGGCATGTATTCTGGAAGCAATTTGTAGACAAACCAAGCACCTAACCCAATTGAAATCGTACTGATCAGACCACCTAAGGCGTGAAAATCACGTATTACGAAACTAAGAGCTGCCAGCGCGATTGCATATAGCGGAGCTGTCGTACTAAGGATTTGGTCACCAGGGTTGTAGACCAATCCCAGACCATCGGCTAAGTTGCGCGCGTATCGATAAGTGATAAAACTATCGTCAAGACGAAATTCGAACATGACCAATAGCCAAATGAGAAATGCAAGTAACAAATAGGAGAAAAGTACGCGAAAATGGAGGTTAGTCATAATCGAGGTGCTTGACCACTGCTGAAATTGTCCCTAAAATAATCAGCGAATTATACACAACTAGAGAGCAAAGCTCACATTGCACTTGCTCTGGACAGGATTCAAAATGCGTACGTACATGAAAATCACATTCGCTGCTTTGTTGGTAGCACTTGTTGTGAGTTTGCCAACAATGTTCGTGAACGCGGGTGAGAAGGTACTGTCCAACAATAATGGCGATAGCAGTACTACTTGGTTCATAACGGGTGAACAAACCCTAGTAATGAACGGATTCGATTTGACACCTCTTGGCCTAAATTTTCCTGCCACAATCGACAAGGCGAGTATTACAGTCGATACGCCTGTAGCAGGTACGCCAGTTGATGTCATTATCTATCAAGATGCAAACGGTGGCTCACCAATCGATGCGACACTAGCTGGACAAACACAAGCTACAATTAATCAAGCTGGCGTATTCACTGTCACCTTCCCTACTCCAATAACTATTACTCAGCCAGTTGTATGGGTAGGTTTCTACCTCCCTGTAAATTTCAAATTTCTTTCAGACAAATCGGGAACATCAGTGCTCACGTACTGGGCGTGGACCAGCAACAGTCGATTTGATTTGAGCAAATTAAACACGGCTCAAGTACTTGGTCCATCAAATGGCACGGCACCTGTGAGTATTGACCTTAAAGGTATTGCGCGAATATCGGCAGAAATAAGTAGTGCCAGTGGCGCAGCTATACCCACGACCATTCCTGTGAACACCATTTCAGGAACCCCTATTGCAGGGTCAGTGCAGTTACCCGCGCCAGCGGACGTTGATGCAAGTCCGCTTCGAGGTTATCCTCCAGCATGTGATACCTTGTATTGGGACACGGAGGACGTTGGAATTAGCTATGGGGGCAAAATCGAGCCGCGCTGCACTGCTATCTGGAACGGATATGCACCGCCTGCCCCTACGGGCTACAAAACAAAACAACTGTACTATGATATAACATTTTATGATGATAAGGGTCAGCCTATTACAACGCCTCTGCCCATTCCGGTTACGCATTGTATCCAAACCCACCCTGATGATATCAACACGGCAATCATAGGCATTTCATCTGGATCACCACGGTCATTCAAGATATTGCCTACAATGCGCGTAGGAAACCGAATATGTGCAGAGATTGATCGCAGTGGCGGAATATCTTATATGGTTCCGGGTTAACAAAATGTGTTCAAGGCGAAATAGTAAATTATTTCGCCTGCACAATGTAACTTTAACAAGACTAAATTCAAAAGGGATTATCCAGTAGATGCGTATTGTTACAAACACCGATCTCGTCACGCGCAATCGTCGCCTCGCCAACATAATGTTTTTCTTTAGCATGGGCATCCTGATTGCGGGGTTTTTGGTTGCAAATCTCCAAATTACAGCCAAAGATAGCACAACACTTGCACTTGCCGTAATTCTCCCTTGGATTGTACTTCCTGTTGGACTTATTAGCACACTGACATCTGTTCGAATGACGAACCTATGGGTGCGTCGCCCACGGCCAAAGAGGCAATCCCGAAGGGCAAAGGTCTTAGCAAGAAGAGCAGATTTTATAGCTATTATCACTTCCCTGCCCGACATGTTCTAGTGGCGCCGCAAGGTGTTTTTGCCATTGCCACCCGTTGGCAGGATGGCAATTACAGTAATAGTGGTGAGCAATGGAAAACACGAGGTGGTTTTTTGTCGGGCATGGGGCACTTTTTCCGACGTGACAACGTTGGAAACCCAACATCTGAAGCACAAAAGGCTGCTGCACATATTAAGGCATTACTGGAAAAAGATATGCCGGATATTGATGTACAACCTCTCATCGTATTTGTTGATCCCAGAGCGCGATTAGAAATTGATAATCCAGCAGTACCAGTACTTTATGCCGACGAAACTCGGGAGCCTAATCTTCGTGATTACATGCGCGAACTTTCCCAGCAACATATAACAGATCAATCAGTAGATCAAGGAAAGAAAAAGGGAGATAAGAGTAAATCCGAACCTAAACAACTGAGCGGAATTATTGATCCAGAACAAGTTGCAGATGCTTTGGAAGAAGCCACAATTATTTAATGGATCGCGTAAAGCCTTATGTTCCGTTCGGTTTAGTTGCAATTATTCTTGTTGGTTATTTTCTCCGCATTTATCATCTCGGAGTTGTGCCTCTACGTGGTGATGAGGCATTTTCGATCCAGTATTGGGCTGGAATTCCACTTTCCAAATCTTTATCAACAATCGCGGCAATTGAACCGCACCCCTTCTTAGCATACGTCGCATTTAGGGCGTGGGGATTACTGGTCGGCGATTCAGAATTCGGCATGCGATATTTGCCCGCAATTGCCAACACTATTGGAATCGCCTCCTTGTATGCCCTAGGAAAACGATTAGGCGGGTGGAGACTAGGACTCGTTGCGGCTCTTCTATTTATGCTACATCCATATGAAATTTGGCACGCACAAGATGCGGAATTATGCAATATGGGCGGGCGTAAGCACCGCAACGGTGTGGCTTGGGATAATAGCACTGGATTGGAAAAACGACAAGCTTGGGTGTTGTACACAGTAATTGCAGCTATAGCCGCAAATATATTCTATTCTGAACTTTTTACTTTAGCTGCTTTGCCCGGCGTCTTTGTAGTCGTTACGCGATGGCGGGAAAAAGCGTATTATTTGGGGCTGGATATTTGTTGCAAGCATTGTCGTAATTACCTCTGGTACATCTTTTTTCATATTACGAGGGCTTTTTGGTGGCGAAGGTTACGCAGGTAACATCTACACAACCTAGTCTCTCACAATTAGTTACCGTCATCCTTCCAACGCTTAATTTTGGTGCTACCCTTCCGATCTCTACTTTAACAATAGCAGGTTAGTGGTTGCACTGTTGAGTTTGATCGTGCTATTTGTCATATGGCAGCGCAACCGTAAAGCGGTTCTGCTTGGTTCACTGACAATAGTTCCTGCTTTCTTGCTGAGTTTAGTCTCGCTGAGGGGTACATATATTTGATTACCATATATTCTAGCTAGCGTACCTGCATATATCTTGTTAGTCGCAGTGGCGATACGTTATGTCTCAAAATATGGACGCTCTATGTCCATCGTGCTCTTAGGGACATGGATATTATTCTGCAGTTACAGCCTATTCAATTACTATTTTAGTCAAACGTACGCGAAGTCAAAGGATTGGCCGTCGGTAGTTCAATTCCTGCATCGCAATATTAGTCAAGGAGAACTTGTTATTCAAAGTACCGTCGATCCGGCTTTTGGATATTATTTTCACAAAATAAGTTCCCAAATATCTGATATTGCTTTACCGGCAAATCCGACACAATCCCAACAGAATATCGTTAAGGAGCTCGAAGTTGTAACTTCAACAGCCGTGGGGATTTGGCGCGTTGGTCACCCTAATCCTGAGTGGATCAATTCCAACGTAGTTGAGGCCTGGTTGGATTCAAATATGCAACTTACGTTTGATGGGCACATTGCAGACATAGCCATTCGCCAATATAAATCTTGGGATATACCAGCTAGCGAGATCGACTCGGCAGAAATTGCAAGGTTCGGAGACATTGCAGAACTTGTTGACTTCAAAATATTCATGAATAGTCACGAAGACGTGACAATATGGCTCTATTGGCGCCCTTTGAAGACTACAACTAGCCCGCTCAAGGTATTTGTTCACATGCTTGGAAGTGTGAATCCAGCAACAGGATCCCCAATTTGGACGCAAGATGATCAATATCCTCAAGGTGGTCATACGGGTAGCGATATTTGGAAAATTGGCTCTCTCTACAGAGATATTTACAGGCTTAGTCTTAATGACGTTCCTGAGGGAACATATTCTGTAGAAATAGGTTTTTATGATCCCACAACGAATGTCAGACTTCCCGTGGGTGCACGGGACAGCCTACTACTTACTGAGATCATGGTCAAATGAAAGAGATACACAACCTTGCATATCTCTCTTGTCTTAAGGTCAAATAATCAGGCGCACGTCACATGCCAGCAAGTCGTTGTTGCCACTTTTCTACCAGCTTATTGTAGATTGCTTCCGAAATCTCTCCCTTAGCTAATTTCATATCTAGGTTATCCAGGAGAGCTTGAATTTCCTCTTTGGTCTGGGGGTTATCAGATGGAGCAGCGCCAGCATTTCCGCCTTGGTTTTGCTGCATCATATTCATCATCATCTGCTGCATCATGAGCTGATTCTGAGCCATTTGTTGCTGAAGGGAGGCTTGTTCCGGGTTAAGGGCCGCGCCAATTTGCTGTCCAACACCGAGTCCAACTCCAGCACCGGCCAGTGCTCCTCCCATACCGGGATTTTGAGCGGCCATTTGAGCGATATTGAGGCGTTGCACACGTTCCCAAACATCAAGACTTACATAATTACGTAGTTCGTCAAGCGGAACATCCTTCGCAGTAAACGGGTTTGACTCAAAAGCTTTAATCCGTAATCCCATCGCCGCGAACTTTTCATTCACTTTTGCTAACATAGCGCCTTCGAGATCACCTAGGATCTTATTCGCGTCGGGGATACTTTGAGCGCCAGACATACCAATTAGTCCGGCAATTTCACCTAAGAGCATTGCCTGAACTCTGTCCTTTATATCATCGATTGAGACTGATGAACGGCCAACTGCATATTGTTTTATAAAAAGCATCGGGTCATCAACGCCAATGTCAATAACACCGTGCGTAATTAATAGTACAACCCCCAGTCCTTTGCCGGGTGTTTCCATCACGATGGGCGTACTGGTTCCCCATCCAACCTGCGGCATGTCCTTTAGATTTACAAAATATAGATCCGCAGTGAATGGCGTTCGACCACTTGTCGCTAATCCGATAATACCAGCAAGGATCGGTAGGTTCGCGGTTGATAGTGTGTGGCGCCCGGTTCTCAATACATCAAGGGCCTGCCCGCCCCGAACAAATACAGCAGCTTGGCTTTCACCTACAATAACCTGTGACCCCATTCGAAAATCACCGCTACCCTCTTGCGGTTCACGCCAAGCGAATTCTTCGGTGGCAACATTTACATGGTCAATAACGTCAATTATGCGTGGCATTCCTTTTCTCCTCGTATGTCCTTGATGTAAATCCTACAAATTCTATTCACTTAACCGTTGTGATAGTCAAATCAACCACATCACACCGATTTACCAAGATGAGTTAAAATATCATCTCGCAGGGAGAATGCTTCCTGCGCTTCAATTGTTAACTTATCCAGTTCTGCAATTGCTGCCTTAATATCGCCCTTATCAGTAACGGTGTTTTCAAGCGTGTGCAACCTATCATCAAACTGATCAACGTAGCGTATTATGGCTTCGTCAAAAGTATAGATGCGCTCCATATCTTCGGCAGTCAGTTTAACCTGTTCAAACAGACCCGAGTAACCCGGCGCAGCTGTCTTAACTTGGTCACGAAAATGCTGCAACTTTGATTTGGCGCTGGCTGTTACGCTCATTAAGCTCAGACCACCGTCATTCAAAATATGCTTTTCAACTTCAACGAGGCGATTTATTCTCAAGGTCAATTCATCGGCAATGTAATCTCTAAGCAATCGATCGGCAGTACGGCGCACTTTATTATCTAAATATCCCCTAAAGCCAGGAAGCCGAGCCATCAAGCTTTCAACCGAACCACGCTGACTCATAATTTGATTGTACAGATCTGACATTGTCCAACCTCATTTGCTATTTTTGCATCAATACTGATTCTAGTGGCAATTTCTACTGATTAACCCTCAATATTTAGGGAGGTTGTAGTTTTAAGCCTCCGACTTCGTCCCCTTGTTCATGGTAAAAAATACTCAGTGCCGCAAAATTTGCAGGTAACAACTCCTTTACCCACCAAATTGATATCTCCCCCACAGTTTTTACACTTATTTAGTGTGCGGAGATTGCTTGCATCTGAAGAGTACAAAATCCCTTTATCCCAATTTATGTAGCCGCTAAATACTTGTAGCCCGACAAGCTGATGCACCAAACTCTTCACAGCATCAACGTTGACTTTCATTTCAAGCGCCAAGTCACTTACCTTTATTTCGCCTCTACTCTTCACAATGTCTAAAAGTTGGCGCTGTTGCTGCATTTCAGACTCGGCCTCAGCCTCTTTTCCGCCTTGAACGAACATATAAATACCGAAACCAGCAAGAAGTGCTACAGGAATAAATGCTATGCCCCCACCAAGCAAAGCTGCGGCACTCGTAAGTTCTCCTGCAGAAACATTAAATGCCAACCAGAGACCCGCGATTACCGCAATCCCAAAACCGATTACAATTAATATGATACCAACCAAACGCCCAGTGTTCATCAATGCCTCACCGAATTCTTCTATAAATTGCAATCCACAGCCTACGAGCTAACCAAAGCCCCGGCTGCCACCTCCGCTACCTCCACCACGAAATCCACCGCCACCACTCCAACTTCGTCCACCACTGCTCCAACGCCCACTGCTTCCACTTGGTTGTGGTTGACTGGTCATTATCCGTCCCGCAGATTCCAGCATTGTACTCAATCCATTTGAGATATTTTCCAACCCGCCTGATAAACCACGAGACATATCATTTAGAGAGCCGCCACCTACGCGAGCGCTGGCTAACTCGCCGGGAAGCATCGTGCTTCCCATTGACGGACGATGAAGCGGCATACCCGCTACGTACCCGCCATGATACGGACCACCAAGGTAGGTCGGGAAATACCAGGGCGGGATCTGCGCTGAACGTACCTGACTAAATCGTCGTACCCATATGCGATCTATTCCGAAAACAATCGCATAGCCCAAATACTCATCAAATCTCGTCGCTACATCATCAACATTTGCATACTTTTCAAGGTGGATAAGATACTCACGAAAAGCCCTCCACTTGGCCGCCACCTCGGTACCAGTACGAGTCTTAGCGGGCATATGCCGACCAACGAATAGGGCCGCAAAACCAACAATACCCGTTGCTATTGGCAAGCAAAATAAAGAACCCGAAAGTTCCGCGGCAAAGCTCTCGGCAGCGAAAAAACACAGCCCAGCAACAACGAGTAACAAAATGCTAATTCCGGTCCACATTGTGCGTGTTGACTGTGGACTAGTTGTAAATAATTGTTGCTCGACAAGCGCTTTATAAAGATCGTTCTGCAAAAGCGGTACAACAACATAAAATGAATTACCGAGAGACTCTAGAGTCCGTTCCAATTTCGTGGCGAACAGAGAAGTCATTAAGCGTTTTTCGAATGTTACTAGGTCATCTAGAGATTTATCAGTCCGTTTAAACACAAAATTACTGCGCTGACCTATTCCAAACAAGCCTTCTGTTTGATTTTCCTCCATCACAAGATAACCACGTCGTGCTAAGTCAATCAGGATAGCGATCACATCCCGCAAATCAGCTTTCTCGTCAAGAAGGGTGCCTACAACCGCAGGACGTAAGTCAGTAGGAGGTTCAGTCAAAAAGGCTGGTACAGGACCAATTTTCGGATCACGCCCTTTTGTGTACCATAGAGCGTATACACTTAGTATTCCACCTAGCCCAAGCAACAAAGACAGAGCAACTACACCAAGATCAATCAAAGGTTTTGTGTTTTCTGAAAAAGCGCGCCGTTGATCAAACACCGATTGCCATTCAGATTTTCTAGCATTTGGATCATGTGGATATTGAACACGAATTTCAAAAGACTCATCTCCCGTCAGCACACGATCTGCCACCGCTACTATATTTCCACCTGCGACCCTCAATGTCGCAGGCACTCCATAAGTTTCAACTGGATCGATTCCCTCACGTGGCGCATATCCGGACGGCATTGACACGGTTATAGTACTGGCGTTTATGGGGAATCCGAAATGTTCTGCGGGGATCGCCGACCACCACAATTGATCTCCACCATCATAAATTCTTAAAGCGCCCATTACATCATAGCGAATTTTGAATTGCCCGCTCGAATCAATAATCGGCTGAGTGAAATAATAAACAATATTCAAACCATCTGACGTCAATTGTGCACAAAATGTCCCAGCGACTTGACCGTCACAATTAGAACGCAGAGGCAGTTCATCCTCGAAAACCTGTACACCTAGGATTTGTTCTAGATTTAGATTGGGAATGATTGCTGAACCAAAACTGAATCGCCCTGTAAAGTCGATGTCGTAAGTTTCAGTTACAGTATACCTATTGCTTGTCGTATTAATGTCAAAAATCTGCACATCCCATCTCTTCCAAACTAAAGTACGAGACTGTGCATGAGTGGTAAATTTATTACCAATAAAAAGCAGTAGGATTATTAGCGACAAAAAGAACTTGTTTCGCATTGATATCCTCCTGCATTGGACCGTACAAACTCATTATAGCACGGGCCAGCGGCGCAATTTATTGATCAGTAATTACCAAAATGTGGAAGAGCATTTCGATATTCGTGTAATCGATGCGAAACGGCCCCAGCATACACCAGATATCTTGTTCGACTTTACATCGGGACAGATAAACAGTCTTAAATTCTTCCGTAAAGTTATTTGACTGCTGCAGTATACAACTGAGCTACTTGCATGGCGTCAAAGGCAAGTTCATGCCGCAAAGTATTTGGCTCAAGTACTTCAACGCGAGCTCCCCAAGAACGCAACCACGGTATAAGATCTCGCCAATCACCAATGTGAATGCTCAAAGTACATCTTTTGTCAGGTAGAATGTCGATGCGTTGAGAGGCGTGCCACAAACGTTCTCGAATAAGCGGGGTAACTTCCGGAGCAAATGCAAGTGTAATGCGCGTAGTATCTCTACCTTCTTCGTCTGCAAAACCCCACATATTTTCGAGATAACTTCGACGATCAAAATCAACTGGTATTTCATAATATGTTTCAGTGAGTTTTATCCGTTTGATATGTTCGAGCTTGCAGACTTTGATATTTAGGCTGCTGAAATCCCGACCCACAACACATAAGTCGCCGATTATCGTTGGTTCTATAAAATATACAGCGAAATCGCGAATCTGTATTTCGCCATCGCGAGTCGAACTCATCCAAAGTTTTACTATGCGCTTCTCAACCCATCCCCGAATAACGGTTTCTAAAATTTGAACATGGTTGCGATCTACAGGGTTGGCGCGCATCCAATCAGCGATGTAATCAACATGGGTTGAAAGTGGCTCTGGCAACGCAGCACAAAGTTTACTGATAGCAGATATGATGTATGGATACTGTTGAGTGGCATTTCGAGTATAAGATCGAGTAGCAAGAAACAATGCAACAGCTTCGTTAAAATTTATTCGAACAGATGCCAGGTAATAGTCACGATTCAGCAAGAATTTTCCGTCAGATTGGGTTACCGGCAAGCCAAGCGATTCTAGCATTTCTAGATCACGGTAGATTGTACGACGATCAACTCCACAGGCTTGAGCAATTTCCACAGCACGAAGCCCCCGCGTATTTCGAAACAACATTTGCTCAATTGCGGTTAAGCGTTCGCTTCGATTAACGAGTCTTATGCTCATTACACTGCCTCAATCTTAGTTGCATCTTAGGCAGTATAGCAGCAATTTATTTTTCATGCTGAGGCTATCAAGGCTTGTTCGGTAATTAACAAATCAGCGTCTCATGGCTTTTAGAAGGACGTTCAACACAGCAGTTGATCCATAAGTAGAGATGATAGCCAACGAATTTAGCCGTAGTCCGTGTGAATTGTGGCATCGAGAATGTGCACCCAGATACTTAGGTCAAACACACGGGTTAAAGTGGCGAACACAGTTTCAACAATTTGACGATGGGACGCTAGCCAACGTCAGATACCGTCTTAAAAGTCAAGCAGAAGAAGCTTGAATGAGATAATGGGGATCAAAAGGACGACCCGATTTAAGAACACCATAGATTAAGTGAAGCAGTTTACGGATAGCAGCAATGACAACAGCTATAGCAGCCAGACCATTAGCACGCAAGCGTTGACCAAAAGAGCAAATCAGCGGGTTATGTACGTAAAGCGACCATGGCCGGGAAGTAGAGGGCCGCACGTAGAGTTGCATTGCCACACTTGGAAATACGGGTGCGACCACGCACGGAAGTACCCGAACGAAAATGACGTGGGGTAACACCCGCGTAAGCCGCAAACTGAGGGGCGGAGTTAAAGGCGCGAATATCGGGTACTTCGGCTAAGAGGATGGCAATAGTAGTTTCGCCAAGACCGGGAATGGTATCGAGTAAATCACGCTGTTGTTTGAGGAGCGGAAAGCATTCAAGATGATCATGAATCTGCCGCTCCAACTCAAGGATTTGCTCGTCAAGAAAGGCGATGTGCTGTTGCAAAGCACGGACAACCGCATCTGCTGATGAACTAGACGAGACTTAATCTGACACTCTGAGTAAACTCAAGAGGAGAAGGGAGTGTCAAGATGACCAACGAACAGAAGATTGTCGCCACAAAATTAGGCTTACTAAAGCTGGCAGAACGCTTAGGCAATGTCAGCGAAGCGTACAAAGTGATGGGCTATTCCCGCGACAGTTTTTACCGCTTCAAGGAACTGTACGACGAACAGGGTGAGGCGGGACTGCAAGAGATCAGTCGCAAGAAACCCAATTCCAAAAACCGGGTGGATGAGGCGGTGGAAGCGGCTGTCGTGAGCCTGGCGACCGAATACCCCGCTTACGGGCAAGTCCGAGTATCAAACGAACTGAAGAAACGCGGTGTGTTTGTGTCGCCGGGCGGCGTGCGCTCGATCTGGTTGCGCCACCAGTTGGAGACGTTTTGAAAGCGTCTGACCGCGTTGGAGAAGAAGGTGGCTGAGGAGAACCTGATTCTGACAGAGGCGCAGGTCGTGGCGCTGGAGAAAAGCAAACAGGAGAAAGAGTCCCAAGGCGAGATTGAAACCGAGCATGCGGGTTACTTAGGCGCACAGGATACCTACTACGTCGGCACGATCAAGGGCGTGGGCCGCATCTACCAGCAGACCTTCATCGACACCTACAGCAAAGTGGCCTTTACCAAGCTGTATGACCGTAAGAATGCGCTGGTGGCTGCCGACCTGCTCAATGACCGCGTGCTGCCCTTCTTCGAGCAGCAGGATGTGCCCCTACTGCGTATCCTGACGGATCGGGGCACGGAATACTGTGGTTCGCTGCAACACCATGAATACCAACTGTACCTGGCGATTGAGACCATCGACCACAGCAAGACCAAAGCGCGTCATCCGCAAACCAATGGCACTTGCGAACGCTTCCATCGCACCAATCAGGACGAGTTTTATGCCATTGCCTTTCGCAAGAAAATCGATACTACACTGGAGGAATTGCAGACCGATTTGGACGAGTGGATTGAGCAGTACAATCGCGAGCGGACTCACGCCGGCAAGTATTGCTTTGGGCGTACCCCTTTGCAGACCTTCCGTGAGACCAAACATTTGGCACAGGCCAAGCAATTGGATACGCTCTTTGAACAGCCAGACAGGGTGTTAAGCAATCCCGACGAGACAGCAGAAAATGTCGTCGGGTAAGTCACTAGTGTTAGATGAAATCTTGTCTAATACATATGAACCAATCTGGCGTCAAGGGCTGCTCGAAAGTGGTCAGAACCGCCTACGCGTCTGTCAGATGAGCATGAGCGAAATGATGACTGTAGTGGTTCATTTTCATCAGAAGCGCTATCGAGATTTCAAGACTTATTACACCGAGTATGTGGCAAAACAACTCATAAGTGAGTTTCCGACTTTGTTGAGCTACAACCGCTTTGTGCAACTGTTACCTCGGATTTTGGTTGCCCTGAGTGCCTATTTGCACCAGTGCTATGGGCAATGTCGTGGGATTGCATTTATCGACTCGACAGCTCTGGCCGTGTGCCACAACCGACGGATCAGCCAACACCGGGTCTTTGCGGGCATAGCTGAGCGTGGACGCACCTCAGTGGATTGGTTTTTTGGGTTCAAATTGCATCTGGTCGTTAATGATTGTGGTGAATTACTCAGTTGTTGCCTAACACCAGGTAACACCGATGATCGACGTCCAGTTTCAAAGCTGGCGCATCGCTTGTGGGGAAAATTGTTTGGGGACAAAGGCTACCTTTCACGGCCCTTGGCAGAGCAACTTATGGAAAACCATGCAGTTGAGCTTGTCACCAAAGTCCGTGCCAATATGAAAGCCAAGGTTCTAGACGAGATGGATCAGTTTTTCCTGCGTAAACGAGCTATTGTTGAGACGATCTATGACCAACTCAAGAACATCTCACAAATCGAGCACTCTCGACATCGCAGTCTGGTTGGCTTCATGGTCAATCTGTTGGGCGGCTTAATCGCTTATTGTCACCAACCTTAGAAGCCTTCTTTGAACCTGCACTTCGTTCACGAACTTGCTCTCCTTAAACAAAACTGACGTTATATTAACCCAACATTTCTGCTGAAATAGATAACGCGTCGACACATTCATATTGCTCTTCTCCGGTCCGCAGTAATTCAGATAGCAAGGCATTTATCTCATTCAATACCCCTACGCTTGTGCTCATTAAATGCACTTCGTTGAGGCAAATAGGGAAATCTTGACCAATAACCCTGTTGCAGATAAATCAAACTGCCACGTTCCGATTGCCAACTCACTTCTGTTCGTCGTCCACTAACGATGGCTTTTGTCAGTGCTTCGCTACCGCTGAATTGACGCGGACGATCTCGGGTTGGCTTCACGGGTTCAATGTGTTGTTGATAGCAATCATCCACAATTACATATGATGAGGAACGTGTCTAAATCAATCATTGGTACACTCATTTGATGATAACAAGTGTATGTCTCTGATCTTGACACCTTCATTTACCGGACAAGCCTTATCAGCCTCCCGCAAAACGCGACAAATAAACTTGAATCCACAATGGGATCAGGCACAAAACAGCAAAGAATGCCAAGACTGCTAACGTTATTGTCACAGCATCTAAAGCTGGCGGTGTCTCAACGTCTCGATCAAAGCGGTACATTGGTTGGCTGTTCCCTCCCACTCCCCATTGAGAAGGCTGAGGAGGAAGCGCTTGTTGGTAGTCAGATCCGCTTTGTTGTGAATTACCGTACGGAGAACTCACCTGTGGACGACTATAGGGGTTTGAGGACGGAGCTTGCGGAGCAAGATCATATTTTTGTGTTTCAGGTGTTGGTGGTTGATTCTGAGTAAACGGCAACGGTTGCGGTAGAGGAAAAGGAGAAGGCTCATGAGTTGGGTATTGTTGCTGCGAAAATGGCAAAGGCGCTGATGACTGTGGTTGATTAGGAACGAAAGGTAACGGTGCGGGCGACGGAGGTGGAGGTGTCGGATATTGGGGTTGAGGGGGTAAGTTTGTGGGCTTATTTACTGGAGAGCTTACTGATGTCATTTCGCGCCCGCGGTCACGATAACTCTCTAATACATGCCCTAATTGATCTGCAGTACGATAACGCATCGCAGGTTCTTTACTCATAACCTTGTAAACAATTTGCGCTAAAGATTCCGGAATTGCCGGGTTAAATTCGGTTACCATGGGAATGCGATCTCGAATGTGTGCAAGCGCCAATTGTTGTTGATCAGCCCCAACGTATGGTAAACGCCCTGTCAACATTTCGAACATGACGATCCCAATTGCATACACGTCAGAGGCTGGAGTAGGTTTTTCACCTCGTGCCTGTTCAGGAGCAAAATAATGGGGACTGCCCCACACTACTTGTTGTTTTTCGGGTGGCTGAGTATCACTAAAGGCTTGGGCAATACCAAAATCTGTAACTTTTACAATATCACCTTTCGTCACCAATATGTTCTGTGGCTTCACATCGGCGTGAACTAAACCTGCTCGATGTGCGAAACCAATTCAGAGCAAATTTGGATAAGGATTTTCAAAGCACGTTCTACAGTGAAGATTCCTCAATCTTGATAATTTTCTTCAAATCCTGACCATCCACAAACTCCATCACAATAAACTGAGTTGGGCCATCACTTCCAACATCATATACCGTAACAATATTGGGATGCTGCAAATTTGCGACACTTCGTGCTTCGTTACGAAAACGGGTCAGAAATGCTGGGTCCGCCGTCAAACTAGGGCGCAATATTTTGATGGCAACGGTTCGACTTAAATCGGTATCCTGCGCTTTATAGATAACAGCCATACCGCCCGAACCCTGTTGAGCAATTAGTCGGTAACGATTTTTCAAAATCGTCTCATTATTGTTCGCCATCAGTCGTCCATTCTAATTCAAATAACTATGGATACTAAATTCATTCTACGGAGTTTTGGAAATAGATACAAATCTTTTTTAGCTGCAGGCAATTATGGACGCATCAAAGGGTCGAATAGTCTCCGGTATTCCAATAATGCCCCCCTATCTGTCATCGATGCAATATAATCAGCGACTACCCGATACAAATTCTTTACATCAAGTTGTTTCTGAAATTCAATGGGGAGTTGGCGCGGTTCTTCCACATAGCTCCTGAAAATTTGTTCAATAAAGCGTTTTGCGCGTGTTGCCATTCGCATAACTCGGAATTGAAAATACATATTCTGGAAAAGAAAATCCTTTAGCTGGCGATTTAGGGCAGATAGCTCTTCGCTATGGGAAACTATTTGCGAGGAATGAGTCTGCACATCTGAAAGCGATTTGGGATCAATTTCTTCAAGTCGTCGGCTAGTTTCCTTCAAAACATCATCAACCTGCAAACCAATGAGTTCACGAATCAACATATGTCGTGTTGTCTGACCTTCATCTTCCCCTTTCCAATTGGCCTGATCGCACACTCTGCGCCATATTTCAAGTTGATTCAAGTCCTCAAAAGCTATTAGGCCAGCTTGAAGGCCATCATCCAAATCATGTGCGTTGTAGGCTAATTCATCGGATACATTGGCAATTTGTGCCTCAACACTTCCCCTTAAGTCGGCATCATAGCCTGCGACATTACTCAAATCATATTCCGTTTCGTGCTTGGCGATACCTTCTAATGTTTCATGGCATAAATTCAGACCACGCCATAGTGGATATCGCTCTTCAAGTTGAGTAACAACACGATAACTTTGATGATTATGGTTAAACCCGCCGCAGTTTTGGGTGAGCCGATTCAATACGCTCTCACCAGCATGACCAAACGGAGGGTGTCCGAGATCATGCGCGAGACAGATTGCCTCAACCAGATCCTCATTTACCATGAGTGCGCGAGCAAGCGTACGACCAATCTGGGCAACTTCTAAAGTGTGGGTCAAACGTGTCCGAAAATAGTCACCTTCATCATTCACAAACACTTGGGTTTTGTATTCAAGGCGGCGGAATGCGGCAGAATGTACAATACGATCACGGTCTCTTTGAAAAGATGTGCGATATTTGGGTTCAGGTTCGTGATGTAGACGTCCTTTGCTATCTCGGTTGAGACAAGCGTACGGGGCAAGGATACCTACTTCGGCCTGCTCCAGATGTTCCCGAGTTATGAACATGATTTCCCCCGTTAGGTAAAAACTTCCGTACCATAGAGTTCCAGAATTGATCTAAATGAATTCAGAACACCGTCCAGATAACGCTCAAAATACCGTGTCCTCATTTATGACGGCGACGTAATTCGGCACTAACATCGTCAAGGGATATGTCGAGCGCAGTCATCAATACAAGCGTGTGATAGAATAAATCCGACAATTCGGCAATTTGCTCTTCGCGCCCCTGTCCAAGTGCCGCTACAATTACCTCCGTGGCTTCTTCGCCAACCTTTTGAACAATCTTATTGATCCCCGTGTCGAAAAGGCTATTTGTATAGCTTCCTTCTTTGGGAGACTTTTTGCGATTTTGTATTATTTCTTCCAGATCGTAGAACATATTCAGTTAAATACCTCTTCACTCGAATTGTGATAAATCGCGATAAAAACAGGTGACAGTTCCTGTATGGCACGCAGGCCCTGCTGGATCTACCAATACCAAAAGCGTATCCCCATCACAATCTATCTGAATATCTATCACCTTTTGTGTATTGCCTGAGGTTTCTCCTTTGTGCCAAAGTTCTTTGCGACTTCGGCTCCAAAACACCGTTTCACCCAATTGGAGAGTGCGGTTCAATGCTTCCTTATTCATATAAGCCATCATAAGGACTTGTAAAGTATTTGCATCTTGTACAATAGTTGGGACTAATCCATCGTTGTCCCACTTAATTTGCAGCTGCATCATCATAATCCTTCCCATCCGTGCAATCTCATAGGCACATTTTTAGCAGCCAAATAATGTTTCAGATCAGTGATCCGAATTTCACTGTAGTGAAAAAGTGTTGCGGCAAGTGCGGCGTCTGCCTTACCGTAAGTTAAGGCCTCATAAAAATGTTCCATGGTGCCAGCGCCACCAGATGCAATTACCGGGATTTGAACAGATGACGCAATGGTTTCAGTCAATTCAAGATCATAGCCGGCTTTCGTACCGTCAGAGCCCATAGAGGTAAGCAATATCTCTCCAGCACCACGATCTTCAACTTCCCTTGCCCATTGCACTGCGTCTTTTCCCGTTGAAATCCGTCCTCCATTTATGTGTACGATCCAATTCCCTTCAATCATCTTGGGATCAATGGCGACAACAATACACTGACTACCAAATGCCCATGCACCCTCATCGATCAAATCCGGATTTCTGACCGCTGCGCTATTTATCGAAACCTTATCCGCTCCTGCTAGGAGCGTTGCGCGAATATCTTCCACTGATCGAATCCCACCGCCTACACAAAACGGAATAAATATGTTGTCAGCTACCCTTCTCACCATATCCAATGTTGTGTTTCGATTTTCGTGAGACGCGGTAATGTCAAGAAATACCAACTCATCAGCACCTTCCCGATCATATACTGCCGCTTGTTCAACAGGGTCACCGGCATCACGCAGATTTACAAAGTTTACGCCTTTTACTACACGACCATTCATGACATCCATGCAGGGAATAATTCGTTTAGTTAACATCTTTATCCTCTGCAACCTTGATAGCCTCGGTTAAATTTATCCGCCCTGCATAAAGTGCCATGCCAATTACAACACCGGCAATCACTCCAGTTTCTCTTGCTTTTTCAATATCCAGTAGGCTCGCGACTCCGCCTGATGCTATGACATTCAAACCTGTATTGCGTGCTAGGTCGGCGGTGGCCGAAATATTCACTCCATGAAATATACCGTCGCGTTTCACGTCGGTAAAAAGTGCGTGGCGTACACCGTTCTCGGCCATTGTTCGCCCTAATTCTATTGTCGGAACTGCGGAATTTTGCTGCCACCCATGAGTTGCAACATATTTGCCGTCTCGTGAATCGAGAGCTATGCCCACACGTTCCGCCCCCCACTTTTTGACGGCTTCGAAAACCACTTTGGGATCTTGAATAGCCACAGTGCCGAGTATAACACGTGTAACACCTTGCTCAAGTACTGAGGCGATAGCCGCGCTATCACGAAGTCCGCCTGCAAACTGTATATTGGCCCCCAGTTGAACAATGTCTCCAAGTATTCGGCCATTGTCATTTGTGTGGGCAAATGCTCCATCGAGGTTCACTACATGTAGCCATGTTGCACCTTGTTCAATCCACTTTTTAGCAGCATCAACAGGGTTATCATCAAATATGATTTGCCGATTAAGGTCTCCTTCCCTAAGGCGAACAACTTTCCCATTATGAATATCAATGGAAGGGTAGATTTTCATGCGTCCGTCTCCAGAAAATTGGCATATATCCTCAAACCCATTGTTTGGCTCTTTTCTGGGTGAAACTGAACTCCATAAATATTCTTATGTTGAACAATTGCCGTTACTGAGATGCCGTAATCAGCTATCGCAACAATAGCTAAAGGATCAGATGGAACGCAATGGTAACTATGGACAAAATAACCATAGCTTCCATCTTCGATACCGTTTGTCAATTGTGACTGTCGGTGTAGGCGGACTTCGTTCCAGCCCATATGAGGAATCTTGAGATCACCCATTTGGGGAAAACGTGTTACGTAGCCGGGAATAATACCGAGTCCCCGGTGCTCACCCATTTCGTCACTTCTTTCGAAAAGAAACTGCATACCAACACAAACACCTAACCAAGGAATACCACTATGAGCGGCGTCAATTAGTGGCCGAACTAATCCTTGTTTCTCAAGCTGCTGCATTCCTGCACCAAACGCGCCGACACCTGGAAGTATAATTCTTTCAGCACCATGAAGCTCATGGGGATTTTTTGCAACCCGAACATCTTTTACACCGAGGTAATTTAGGGCATGCAACACACTTCGCAAATTACCGGCCCCATAGTCCACGACAGCTAGCATATGAACTCCTTTACCAGAAAACAAAATCCCCGCACAGCGCGGGGACTTTTTGCTAAAGCAAGATATCAAAAATAATACAGTCAGCCCGACACCGTAGGGAGGGAATATACGAGGAACTGACGATGATGAAGAATCATTAAAAACTCCTAAACAATATGCAGAGTATAACGATGCCGCAGGGTCTTGTCAATGTAACGCCAGACGCTAAAATACTACTTTCATATTTTTTGGAGGAAGTGGCATGGAACAGTTCATCGTTCAAGGGGGCATTCCACTTAAAGGAGAGGTTCGCGCAAGTGGCAATAAAAATGCTGCATTGAAAATAATCCCAGCTTGCCTCCTAACCGAGGAACCGGTGATTATTCACAATGTACCCAATATTGGGGATGTGCAAACAATAATTGATATCATGCGCCAATTAGGGTCTGAAGTTCGTTGGGTAGATGACCGTACAGTTTACATTCAAACGAAAGAAATTGTTACAAGTGAGATTGACCCCATCCTCGCCTCAAGAGTTCGAGCCAGTATAGTGTTTGCCGGTCCTATGCTCGCAAGGCACCGAAAAATCCATCTTCCTGTACCGGGTGGCGACAGTATTGGGGAACGTCGGTTGGATACACATGCAAATGCAATGCAAAAATTAGGCGCAAGCGTGACAATTCAGAAAGACCGCTTGGTCATGGAGACGGAAGGTTTAGTAGGAGCGAATATTCTTCTAATTGAGTCGAGTGTGACTGCCACCGAAAACACAATTATGGCAGCAGTTCTTGCAAAAGGAACTACTATTATTCGCAATGCAGCTAGTGAGCCTCACATACAAGATCTTTGCATCATGCTTAACACCCTAGGCGCTCAAATTGAAGGCGTAGGTACAAACCAACTTCATATATCAGGAGTTGAAAAGCTCCACGGTGGTGAGGTAAAGGTTGGTGCGGACTATATGGAGGTTGGCAGTTACATAGGCGCGGCCGCAATGACAGGGGGAGAACTACTTATAAAAGATGCTAATCCTCGATATCTTGAGATGGTCGAATTGACATTCGCACGTCTGGGTGTTTGGTGGGAAAATAGAGGTGAAGACATATTTGTTCCCTCCCTCCAGCCGCTAGTCATTGTACCGGACATCGGAAATCGTATGCCCATAATTAAGGCGCAACCCTGGCCAGCGTTCCCGCCTGACCTTATGAGCATTGCTTTGGTAATTGCAACGCAGTGTTCGGGTTCAGTATTATTTCACGATTGGATGTATGAGAGTCGGTTCTTTTTTACAGACAAACTTATTCGAATGGGAGCACGCATTATCCTGTGTGACCCTCATCGCGTTTTGGTACAGGGACCCACTACGCTTAGAGGGCAAAGTTCTATCACTAGCCCTGACATACGAGCCGGAATGGCAATATTGCTAGCCGCATTAGCGGCTAAAGGCGAAACCCGGATTTCAAATGTCCGGCAAATTGACCGTGGTTATGATCATGTCGATGACAAGTTACGAGAGTTAGGTGCAAAAATAGAGCGAGTAAGCGATTTATCCGATGAAATTGATAAAATGCAGGAAGCCCATCATATCGATCGGTAATTTTCTTAAGTGCCGCGAATACGCACATCTCCAACACGGCGGGTAACATTTATGCTATCGAAGTGTTCTAACAGGCCGATAGCATACTTTCGCGTTGTACCAAAATGATCTCTCAATTGATTTACAGCTATACTTCCAGAATCATCAATAATTCGTAGACATTCCTCTAGTATCTCACGATATATTGCGGCCCAAAATATCATTTCTGATTGTACTCTCACAATTTCGCCCAGCTCTATCAAAGCATACAACACATCTTCCCCGACAATATGAGAGGCCTCACCAAAAGATGGAGGACAGTATGGGGACAAAGTGAATTTCATTTGCAACTCCCCAATTGCCTGAATCTGATTTTCAGTGAACCGAATTTCATGGTCAGATAAATACACATAGCCATTTTGCGTAATGACGTGTGATTGTTGTCCAACAAAAGCACTAAACACTTCTTGTTTGAGATCAAGGCGCGTGCGTAACTCCTCACGTGCCATGCCAACCCGTAAAGGGTTTTTCTCGTGATAGGCTTGCAACTCACGATTCATTTTTTGAACAAATTGTTGATACATGATATTTGAGATAACAGTATCATCTGGGAAGGCAAGGAGAAGGCCTTGTTGTAATGCTGAACTTATGACTTCATCAATTTCCGCAGCAGGGTGTCTGAGTTGAATTTGAAGTTCATTGCGGCTAATAGGATTTCTGCAACTGGCCAACTGAATTACGCGCTCCATGAGGCTTCCGCGCAAGAGCGTTTCTAAAGATTGAATCGTTGCTAAATCAAAACGTTTATGGGGGAACTGGGGATAAGGATTTATTATGACCCCACCGCCGATAGTTTCAGATGGCGATGGACGGCGCAATATGTATTTATCACCTTGTGCTACGGCAATATCAGATTCGGTTCGAATTTGAAGCCAACCATTATCACCAGGTAACAACTCCTCTTCAGATATGACGCGTACACTTCCGATTACCTCAGTGCTCCCAGCAAAGAATTTGATCTGATCATTGTGTTTCAATGGCCGAGAAGCATTAGCCAGATGGCGAAAATGTACGTCGATAAGGTGCGTAGGCTGTAACAGACCGGGAAATGAGAGGACGTCCCCCCTTTTTAACTGTGAATATTCGACACCAACTAGATTTACTGCGACACGACGACTTGGACCAACCAAATCAACTTTCTTATTGAAACTCTGCAAACCGCGTATCCTTGCGCGAATACGTGAAGGTAATATCTCAACTTCATTACCAACTTCCAACGCACCACCTATAAGCGTTCCTGTCACAATAGTTCCAAACCCGCTCTTGGTAAAAACACGGTCAATCGGCAAGCGAGGAGCAGCTAAGTCCAACGGCTGCGGCATCACTTCAGAAAGACTCGCCAATACTTTGGAAAGTTCAGCTATACCAGAACCGGTACGAGATGAAACTCGTACAATTTTCGCTCCTGTTAATTTGGTTTCAGATAATGTCATTCTTATATCTTGTTCGATTAATTCGAGCCAATCTTCATCGTCAACAAGATCAATCTTCGTGAGACAAACGACACCATACTCAACTTCTATTAAGTCAAGTATCGCCAAATGTTCACGAGTCTGCGGCATAATACCCTCATTTGCAGCCACAACTAGCAGAACCGCATTGACTCCTGTCACACCAGCAAGCATATTCTCGACAAAATCTCGATGGCCCGGAACATCAACAAATCCGATCTGTTCGCCACTAGGTAAATCCATCCAAGCAAAACCTAAATCAATCGTCATCTCGCGTGCTTTTTCTTCAGTGAGACGATCAGGATCAATACCGGTCAACATCTGAATAAGAGTTGATTTGCCATGATCGACATGACCAGCAGTTCCAAATACGCGCATAGGCTCTAATTACTTGGGCGGATTCTCAGCCCCATTTGGAGCTGAAGCGGGCTTAGGCACTGGTACTTTGGAACCCGAGTCGAATTCCATTAGAAGTGATTGATACCGTTCGCGATACAACTGTGCGCGCTCACGTTCGAGGTTCCAAATTCTGTTGAGACTATCGGATATTGGCGGGAACATTGCTTCCAATTCGCTGATTTTCTGCACGAAACGATCAAACTCCTTATCATGGCTTCGCCATACTTCATCGTTGGAGATAGTAAATTGTTTCCAGCGCTTTTGATCGTCCGCTGTCCAGTCGTTCCATTCCTGCCGAAACCGCTCTTCACTGAGACGCTGCATCTCAGCCACTTCATTGATACGACGCTCTAGGCGATCACCAATTCGCTCAAAGTCATCAATAATCTTTTTCATGCCACGGTATGCTTCAGACCAAGTCTCAAATCGCTCAATATTACGTTGCATGATGCTGTCTTGTTCGCCAAAACGCTTTATTAAATCTGCAATTTGTTGGTCGCGCTGTTGGATGACTAATGTCTGTTGATCAATGAATTGTTGAATTTGGTCACGTCTCTCCCGGTCACTGTTCTGCACATCTTGAACACGCCGCTCGATTCGTAACGTTAGATCCTCCAAGAGCGTTAGTTTGGGGCGAATACTATCAACCTGTTTTTGTATCTCAGGTAACTCGGATTGGACTTCAGATACACGGCGGCTATCTTGCCGCCGCTGTTCCTCCAAAAAAGCCAAGCGGCGATCCGGTTCTTCAATCTTTTTGAACAAGTCGTCTACCCGTTGTTGTAGTGAAGATACGGAGTCTGAAACTCGTTCGCGCTCAACTTCATAGCCGGGCAAGGTACTGGTTTGACGTTCTAACTTCTCAAGCTTCTCGGTTAATTCACGTATTGATCGACTTGTACCTTCGCGACCCAACTCAATTCTACGTTCCGCTTCGCGCTCAGCAGTCAGGCGCTTGGCCTCAACAGTTTCAACTAATTGCGACATCTCTTTTCGAACTTGATCAATTAAGTCGGTCTCGCGACCGGAAGGCGTAACTTGCGTACGGAGAACCGTTTGATCGGACTCCATACTATTGATACGCTTATTTAGACTGGATATAGTTTCCTGCTGTTGAGCAAGTCTCTCTTCTAGCGTAGCAATGACCGCTTTATCCCGTCTGCGTTCTTCATCTAGCCACTCAATCATGCGAGCGGCTTGATTTATATCCATACAGGATCCTCCTGAGGATCAAAATCTCTCTCACTATATGTCCAATTATAGCACACGCCATGTACAGTCCTATGCCGTAAGGGTAACATTCGTTGGCTATAATCAAGTGATGGTATGATAGTGTCCAAAATTGGAGAAGGTAATATTGGCACCAACAGGAAAATTTATTGCAGAGACAAGACTATATGTGCGTTACGCGGAAACAGACGCTATGGGCATAGTGCATCACGCAAGCCACATCGTCTATTTCGAAGAAGGTCGCAGCAATTACGCACGTCAAAGAGGCAGCGATTATGCTAAGTTCGAGGCTGGTGGGCACTACTTAACTGTGTCCGAAATAAACGCGCGCTATATAAAACCCGCCTATTATGGTCAACAATTGAGTATACGATGTTGGATCGCCGAAATGAAAAGTCGGGGCATAAAATTTGCGTACGAAATAGTTGACCAAGAGGGCATTCTTTTAGTAGAAGGTCATAGCAATCACATTTGTATAACTCATGCTGGTCATGTAGCACGATTGCCGAACGAGTGGCGCAAATGGGAAAACTCATAAATTTTGACATGAAGAAACATGTCGTTATACTAGGTCTTAAATATTGCGACTAAAGCTCATTATTTAGAAAGCTTGGAGAATTTTTATGGTTACTTACTCTAATCGACCATGGTACAAATCTTATGACAAAAATACTCCGCAAAGTCTTGAACCATATCCTGATATAACAGTCCAAAGCTTTTTGGAAGAAGCCAGCAAGACATCCCCTAACAGTATCGCACTGGTAAGCAGTGCTCACCTGCCAGTTTTAGGCCGGGTAAACAGCACTCTATCTTATAGTGAACTTGATAAATTATCGGACGCTTTGGCATCAGGGCTATTGGAAGCGGGGCTTAAAAAAGGTTCCTGCGTTGCTCTCGTGATGCCAAATATCGCAGCATTTGTGATTAGCTATTATGGAGTTCTTAAAGCAGGAGGGGTGGTCGCGGCCACTAACCCCACGTATCCATCGGACAAAATGCAATTCCAAATAAATGATTGTGAAGCGGAAATTGTTATCACAATGAGTTTGTTTTATAAGACAATAAAACAAATCCAGCCAAAAACAAAAGTGAAAACTGTCATTGTCACCAATGTCAAAGAATATCTACCGGGAACAGCGAAATTCTTATTTACGCTCGCGAAGGAAAAAAAAGAAGGCCACAGAATTGATACGCTTCCGAGCGGAGATTATTGGTTCCAAGATATATTGGCTAAACATGCAGGCAAATCTGTCAAAGTATCATTCGAACCGGAAACTGACTTGGCACTTTTCCAATATACAGGTGGAACTACCGGAGTATCAAAAGCTGCCATGGCGACCCACAAAGGGTTAGTAGCCAATACTCTGCAAATGCGCGCTTGGTTGTTTGGCAACGAAAAAGTGAATTCACAAGAAGTATTGCTAGGCGCGATACCATTGTTTCACTCATTTGGAATGGTTGCAGTTCTAAATTTTAGTATTGTTGTGGGTGCGAAAATTGTTCTTGTTCCAAACGCTCGCGATTTGAACGATGTGCTTGACAACATCAATGTATTTAAGCCAACAATTTTTCATGGTGTGCCTGCTCTATATAATGCGATAAATAACCATCCGGATGTTAAGTCCGGTAACATAAATTTGAGTTCGATCCGAGCCTGCGTCAGTGGATCAGCTCCTCTGCCCCCAGCTACGAAACAAGAGTTTGAGCGTTTGAGTGGCGGGATGTTAAGAGAAGGTTTTGGAATGAGTGAAATGCCAACTGCAAGCCATTGTAATCCAATTGGAGGCGAAAACCGCACGGGATCAATAGGATTGCCGCTACCGGATATGGATGTTCGGATTGTTAGTTTGGATGATGGCGTGACGGAAGTTCCCTTTGGTGAAATTGGAGAATTGATAATGAGCGGCCCCCAAATCATGCGGGGATATCATGGAATGCCAACAGAAACCGCAAATGTACTCCGAACAAAAGATGGCAAGACATTTGTGTATTCTGGCGATATTGCCCGGATGGATGAAGATGGCTACTTCTATATAGTGGATCGCAAAAAAGACATGGCTTTGATCGGTGGATTTAACGTATATCCAAACACAATTGAAAAGGTGATAGGATTACATCCGGCAGTATTAGAAGTTGGCGTAGCCGCTATTCCACATCCAGATGCCGACAAAGTAGGTCAAGAGGCCCTGAAGGCATGGGTTGTCGTTCGCCCCGACGCAACCGTGACCGAGAAAGAAATAATTGACCATTGCCAGAGTCATTTGGCGCGATATGAAATACCAACTCGGATTAGCTTTATCCCGGAATTACCGAAATCAACCGTTGGTAAGACTTTGCGGCGCGAGCTTATTCAGATGGAAATGGCAGGCAAGAAATAAAAGGATTTAGTCTTCTTGATGGCGCTTTGTATTTGTAATGTCATCTTTCAGACTAAAACATTGATGGTGAGAATATTTCGATGTTTTAGTCTTACCTGTAATTTCCCAAACAACCCAATTCAACTAGCGACAGACTTGTCAACCTCATCAGACAAAAAATATCCCCGGTAGAATGCACGAGCCGGTGCTCTATTCATGTACCAAGCAACATATAACAAAATTGGAATACCGCTGAGGAGTTGACCAAGTCCGAGAGCATCCCAAACTGAGGCGCCTGAGTCAATTCCGTTTTCAATACTACCTGACACAAGCTTGGGTGCAATAATGATAGCAAAGCGAAATAATGTCAATCCTAATACGGCTATTACCATTCCAAATCGAATATATGGAGGACGGCCTCGCCATGCCAGAATAGCGATGATTAAGAACGCAACGGCAAAAACAGTTTGCAGAACTCCTAAGATTGGAGAAAAACCGAGAAAGTCGCCACCGATGGCGACTGGTTGAATGCCATCATCAATGAGTTGAACGCTCATAAAACGTAGTCGTACAAGCAGTACAATGCCAATTTCCATGAGAGGCAAGATTGTGAACAGCAATAAGCTGCTAAGTATTGCAAGTGTTACCCCAAATGGGCGCAACGGACGACGCAAATTAACCTCCTAGTCAGTGTGGAAAGCGGAAGTCGTAATAGTAAACTACTGTGGAGTTAGGAATCTCTATTAAATTATGTTACACTTTCACGAACTTTACTTCGATATTAGCGCCAAAGTGAAAATGGAATGAACCTAAATTCGCTCACCGATTTACCTTTTCAGACATTTCAAGAACAAGCAAGAGATGCTCGTTTGATATTGTTACACCCGCGCAGTCATTATCGTTCGCTGCTTGTAGCGCGTCTAATCACTTCAACAGATCCGCAGGTACTTTATTATGCTATGGGGACTGACGACATTGATTTACGCTCCTTTATCGCAGGAATTACACATGATTTAGCTAATCAACATCCGACTTTTGGGCGACATATTAACATTTTACCCCCAAACGCATTTAATAACTTTGAGCTTTTGGTTGACACTTTTGCAAAAGACCTTGGTGAAGTCAACGACCAGCTATTCTATTTAATTCTTGACGAATATGATCGTAGTGATACCGCAGACGACATTCAGCGCTTTGTAGAGAGGTTAGTGTATAGAATACCGAAGAATTGCAAACTGATTATCAATAGCCGTACCCTGCCTCGCTTATCATGGGTGGCACTCATTGCGCAGAAGTTGGCTGTGCTGCTAGAAGATGAGCACATGATAAAGCAAGATTTCTATGAACTGGAGCGAGAAGGTAAACACAAACTGGAAGTTTTCGCCCTTGGACCTGGCCAAGTATTGATGAACGGCAAATATATCGAAAATTGGGAAGGCCATTTACCTCGCTTACTCTTGTTTTTCGCGTTAGAACGTCCCATCATAACTCGTTCGGAAATATGTATCGCATTTTGGCCGGAACTGGACATGGATCAGGCCGTAAATGTTTTCCATGTCACTAAACGCCGTTTACATAAGGCCTTAGACCTCGATGTATTGGTACATGATGGTGGGTATTACCGCATCAATCCGGAATTAGTTATTCAGTACGATGTGATTGATTTTGCGACTATCCTCATGGATGCGCGCACTACTTCAAGCGATGATCGCATCACTCGTTGGCAAAAAGCGATTGACTTATATCGCGGGCCATTCTTACAGGGACACACCGACAAATGGATTTTGGAGCGACGCGCGGACTTTAGAGCTGGATATTTGGAAGCGTTGAGTGAGATGGCGCGTATACGACTTGGGGATGATCGGCCCGAACATGCGTTAAGTTTATTTCAGCGAGTACTGAGCGAAGATAGTACGCGCGAAGATATTCACCGCGAAGTCATGAAGTTGTTTGCCCACCTCGGTCGTCGAAGCGAAGCTGCCGCCCATTATCAGCGTTTGGTGGATGAACTAAAGCGAAACAATAAGGCACCTGAAGAAGAAACCACAGAATTATATAATCGAATTATCTCCTAATAAAAAAGCCCGCCTAGACAGCGGGCTTTTAATTTGGCGCGCCCGGAGGGATTCGAACCCCCGACCAACGGTTTAGAAGACCGCTGCTCTATCCCCTGAGCTACGGGCGCACTACGTGGGATTGTAAAGTGCGGCGTAGGGAGTGTCAAGCTGGGAATAAACAAGAAACAAACGTTGTTGATAGGACCCTATCGCGAGATTAAGATTCGTTCCAATTGACCGAGTTGAAATTCCTCGATTTCCGAGTATTACACAGCATTACAAACACTTTTTGTCGGAAAATTCCGCCGAATTGGCTTCCAAGAAGTTCGGTAATTGCCGCTGCAATGTAACATTGCACGGGTGGGAAACCGGTTCTTGGCCGCTGAATCGCCATTGGTGACGCGGTTGGCACGGTGATGTCCGCCGCTTTGTCAAAGCGAGTCCACCTGGCAAAAGTGAGTAAGGTTTTCGCTGTAATTTAACATAGAATCACTGCGTGTTGGGAACGTTATCTGCATTACCTTTGAGAGAATTCTCTTGCCAATTTATCATAGAACAAAAACTATCTTTTCAAGCGCCCTAAATTTTGTGCAAATAAGGAGGAAAATAAGGGAAACCAATGGTCAAAGGGAGATACCGCAAGTTGTAGACGAAACAATATCTTAACAGGAGACCATTGGTATGAAACAGTATAGCATTTCCACAGACCAAGCGAGTATGACTCTGTTAGCGCAGCATATGAAACGGATGAAAATATGGGAAACTATCGGACAGATGGTGCATATTCAACAAAAAACAGTCCACCACAGTCCGTTGGAGAAACTACAAGACGCATTTCTGAATATCATCAGTGGTGGACGGGGGTTGGTCGAGATCAATAGCCGGGTGCGACCCAACCGCGTATTACAAGCGATTTTCGGTCGACAGGCGTGCGCGGATCAATCCAATGTCCGACTGACATTGGATCACTGTACGGCAGAAAACGTCCAACAAATGAGGAGTGCGTTGCTGACCTTGTATGTGCGCCATAGTTGAAATAGTCGAGCCTGCCACCATGACTACCGCCGTGCCTATCAAGTGTTGGACATCGAATTCACCGGGTTGCTGGCCGGGCGACAAGGCGAGTAAGTCACCAAAGTCTATTTCAGTGACCATCCGCACCAACGTGGTCGTCAAGTGGGACGGGTTCTAGCCACACGCTATGATGAAATCTTGAGTGAGCGGTTGTATGCTGGAACTCAACAACTAGCCAGTGGCGTAAGCCACTGGTTGAAGATGGCGAAGTTATGCTGAATCTGCAAACGGCTCAACGCTCACGCATCCTACTGCGATTGGATGGCGGGGGTGGACAGGATGCCGATGTCAATTGGTTGTTAGAACGCGACTATTGTCTCTTGGTCAAGATGTTTTCCGGCAATCGTGCCCGCCAATTGGCACAGGAAGTGGCTGAATTTGACTGGATACCCGACCCGCAGCGTTCTGATCGTGATGTAGCTTGGCTGTCTCAGTCTATGCCCAATGCGCGTCCCACCCCGCCAAGCGGCCGTCCGCATTCACCACTAGCACCATTTCTATTATGGCGTTCTCATCACCAATGCCCCTGACTGCCTCTTACATGAACTCAGAGGCTTTTCCGCCTATCATCCTCAAGCTAACTTGTTACATATGATTTACGCCTATGACCACCGCTCAGGCGGCATTGAAACCCACAATGTGTTGACAAACAGCATTTAGGTCTTTCCAAGCGCAACAAACGCACGGTTCTGGCTCAAGAAATGCTGATTTTACTCGATCAACTCGCCCACAACTTGCTCATCTGGTTTGCCCGTCGCCTCAAGCGCTATCTGCCTCCAACTGTCCACCTTGGCCTGCGGCGCCTAGTTCGCGATGTCCTTTCCATTCACGGCTTACTCCTTTTTGACCATCATGCCAACCTGCATACTGTCCTTCTCGATTCCGCTCATCCGTTCGCTTATGCCATCTTTAGAGCTTTTCGGGATGAGTGGTTTTCCGCTCATTTATCTCTTTCTTTGCACAAATTTTAGATAGTGCAATTCATATGATGTTCGATTAATTAATTGTAACACGTACTTGAGAAAAATAGGCATTTGTTGTAGAATAAATGAGTGAATTAAGTAAGGAAAATCCCCTTAAATCCAACTAAGAAAATTGTATTTCGTGACCTTCGATACATAAAGTGAGGAGTTGTCATGGCGGAACAAGATTCTGTCCAAATCCGGCAGCAGATGGACGCCGATATTGTCCGGCTTAATCCAATGGAGCATGTGCGGAAACGTCCGGGTATGTATGTCGGTGGAACGGACGCCAGAGCGCTGCATCATCTTATTTATGAAGTCGTAGATAATTCGGTTGACGAAGCTTTGGCAGGGCGCTGTGACCATATTCTGGTGACTTTGTATGACGACGCTGTGGTTTCCGTACAGGACAATGGGGGCGGAATTCCAGTAGGAGTTAATCCCAGCACGGGCCGCCCGACTGTAGAAGGAGTCATGACCGAGATTGGTATGGGTGGTAAATTCGGGAGCGGTGCTTATAAGGTTAGCGGTGGTTTGCATGGGGTGGGTGTTTCCGCAGTGAACGCACTCTCAGACGAAATGCGAACAAATGTGTTCCGGGACGGCCACATGTGGGAACAAACATATAAGCATGGGAAAGTTGTGACTAATCTCAAAAAGGTTCGCAAACTTCGCCCTGATGAATCTACAGGAACGCTGCAGACGTTTAAGCCTGATTTCACCGTGATGGAGCCAAATGAATTTAACTTCGAATGGCTGGCGCAGCGGTTCCGCGAAATGGCGTTTGTAACGCGCCGAGTTACGATTTCTCTGCGTGATGAACGGTCACGTCCCCTACCCCATGAAACAACCTTCTATTTTGAGGGTGGCTTGTATTCCTATGTACGCTACCTCAACCGTAGCAAAAAACCACTGCACGAGCCCGTATATGTTGAAAAAGATGTGGAAATCACCCGTGAGGGTAAAGCGTCAATCGTAATTGGAATTGAGATTGCATTCCAATATAACGATACTGCGAACGTCATCGAAATGGCGTTTGCGAATACAATCAATACGCCGGACGGCGGTACGCACCTAACAGGTTTGCGTTCTGCAATCACAGGTGTGATTAACCGTTATGCACGTAAGGCTGGCTTGCTGAAAGACAAAGAGCCTAACTTTTCTGGCAGTGACACTTTGGAAGGAATCACTGCAATTGTCAGTGTTAAACACCCTGATCCTTCATTTGAGAGCCAGACCAAGGTGAAGCTAATCAATCCGGAAGTACAGGGCGCGGTCTCACAGGTAGTAACTGAGGCGTTTAATGAATTTCTGGAATTGAATCCCCGTGAAGCACGTAAGATTGTTGACAAGTGCATGACCAGTATGCGCGCGCGCGAAGCTGCCAAAAAGGCTCGCGATTTGATTCGCAGCGGGCCGAGCTTATTGGAGAGCACGACGCTGCCGGGGAAATTGGCGGATTGTTCGCAAAAAGGTGAAGAATCCGAGATTTACATTGTGGAAGGTGACTCGGCAGGGGGTTCGGCCAAACAAGGTCGTGACCGTCACTTTCAAGCTATCCTACCACTGCGCGGCAAGATCCTAAACACCGAGCGGGCGCGCATGGATAAAGTGTTGGATAATAACGAAATCAAAGCATTGATTTCGGCGCTGGGTACAGGCATCGGTGAAGATTTTTCGCTTGAGAACCTGCGGTACGGACGAGTCATTTTGATGACAGACGCGGATGTAGATGGCAGCCATATTCGCACCCTGCTCCTAACATTTTTCTTCCGTCATATGCAGCAGCTAATCGCAGACGGGCATCTGTACATCGCCCAACCACCTATTTATTTGCTGAAGAGTGGAAAAAAGAGTGAATATATTTACCCACAGGCGGGTTTGAGCGAAACCGATATTCTGGCACGAGCATTGAAACGATTCGATAGTCCGGACAAGGTAGGGGTACAACGGTATAAAGGTCTGGGCGAAATGAACCCCGACCAATTGTGGGAAACCACCATGGATCCAAATACACGTACATTGCTACAGGTTTCAATTGAAGATGCGGCAGAAGCCGATCGAGTTTTTGACATGTTGATGGGCAGTAGCGTCCCACCACGCCGGAGGTTCATCCAGACACATGCCAAGAGTGTTCGCAATCTGGATGTATAGGTTCACGTATTGGAAAGGCCGCCCATCAGCGGCCTTTTTGTTCCCGGATTCAATGATCATCCAGCCAATGGGATGACTGATCCCGGGCTGATATTCAGATCGATTGATGTTCCCACTGCTGGAAATGAACCAAGTGATGGTGTGTGTTTGAAAGTCAACATCACACCTGAGTCGTGACGAACACGAATCCGGTAGTATTCGCCTTGATAAACGCTTTCTGAAATGACTACATTAAGACTGATGGCGGTGGGTTCTAGAGCGAAATGAAGGCCGTCCGGATGCAAGAGAATTGAATGGGCATTATCGCCGAGGGTGGAAAACTTCCCAATAGGTGTTTCGATAACTTCCCCATGTTGACTAATTACAGGTAAAATATTGTCTAATCCCAAAAAACTTGCCGCAAACACGGTGGATGGACGCTGATACAGCGTCTGCGGCATAGCAAGCTGTTCAATGCGACCATTGTTCATAAGCGCGATGCGATCAGCAATCGCAAATGCTTCACGTTGATCATGTGTGACATAAATTGCAGTCAGACCTATCTTCTTAATAATCTGACGCAGCTCAACAATTAACTCACTGCGCAGGCTGGCATCTAACGACCCCAGCGGTTCATCCAGCATGAGCAAGCGAGGACTGGGCGCAAGGCTGCGAGCCAACGCAACGCGCTGCCGTTCGCCGCCAGAGAGTTGCGCTACGTCTCGTCTTTCGAAGCCATCCAGATTCACCAGGTTGAGCATTTCAAACACCCGTTGCTTCTGTTCGGGAGTAGAAATGTGCTGCATTTTTAGTCCGAAGGCGATATTGGCTGCCACATCCATGTGGGGAAATAGTGCAAAGTCCTGAAACATGAATCCAAAATCACGCTGATGAACAGGCAACGACACAACAGACTGACCATTGATCAAAATGTCGCCCTGTGAAACGGGTTCGAGTCCAGCAATTAGGCGGAGCAATGTTGTTTTACCACACCCGCTTGGCCCCAATAGGCAGAGGATTTCGCCTGACACAATGTCAAGATTGATACCACGTAAAACCCGGACATCTTGATAAGCGTGCTGAATATTGAGTACCGTAATCATTAGAACTCCCCTACTCCCACAGCGCGCAGACGTTCGATGAGAACAAAACAAGCGGCGCAGACGACCATCAAGATGGTACTCATTGCAAGTGCTTGTCCATAATTAGAAACGCCGGGTTGGCCTAATAATCGAAATATGACAATAGGAATAGTCGGTGTATCGGGGCGAGCGATGAAGAGCGATGCGCCAAATTCACCCATGCTTACTGTAAAAGCAAATGTCGCCCCAACCAGCAATGCCTGACTAATGAGCGGAAATTCAATGTACCACCACACGCGTGCAGGTTCAGCGCCCAGCATGCGGCCAGACTCTTGAAGATTCGATGGGATTGATCTTAGAGCAGGCAAGAGACTACGCACTACAAATGGCATGGCGACAAGGGTATGCGCAACAGGAATCAATAAGGGAGAGGAGCGGATATTCAGGGGCGGAGAGTCAAACGAAATAATATAGCCAAAACCGAGCGTGGCAGCACTCACCGCAAGCGGAAGCGCAAACAATGGATCAAGAAACGAAAACCATCCACGTCCGCGCCGAGCAACAATATAGGCAGTCAAAACACCCAAAATGACTGCCAACACAGTAGTCAATACAGCGAAAAGTAGGGAGTTACCAATAGCCTGCACTGGCGGAACAAAAAGGACAGAGTTGCGGGCGTTAACACCCAATTGTTGAAAATATTGAACATTAAATCCATTGCCGCCAACTGTAAATGACATTACAAGCAATGCTAAAAGCGGCACAAACAACATAACTCCCATAAAACTTAGTGTCAGGATAACGAGTAGACGCTGAGCCAGTGAAGACGGTGAACGACCAATGGCTTGTGCGCTCACCAAACCTACTGTGATCCGACTCTGCAAACGGGTGTAGATGAGCATCATTGTGAACATGATGACGATTTGGATGAGGGACAAGGCCGCTGCCACCGGAAGATTAAACAAGTTTGCAGTCTGGCGGTAAATTTCAACTTCTAATGTAGCAAAGCGTGGCCCGCCCAGCAGGAGGACAACACCAAAGCTAGTAAATGTGAAGACAAAAACCAGTACTGCTGCCGCAGCAATTGCTGGTTGAAGCAACGGCAACCGAATGTGCCACCATACGCGCCAACCCGATGCACCTAATATGCGAGCGGCTTCTTCAATGCGAGGATTCTGGTTCATCCATTGCGTTGTGATGATTCTAAGGGCGATAGAAAAGTTATAGAAAATGTGACAATCACGATTAGGGCTAGCGTGCGTTCGAGCTGAATAGGCGGTTCGGACAATGAAAACACACTCATTAGGGATGCATTCAGAATTCCGCGCGGCCCGATGAGAGCGGTGAAGGCGGCGGCAACCACGACTGTAGGAAGCACAAAAGGCAAGGTTGATAACGACAGGAATAAGGACTTGCCAGGAAAGTGATAGCGTGCAAAGACATATGCTACGGGTAGTGCCAGCCCAACCGTTAAGCCTGTCGATAGAAGTGCCTGATAAAGTGTAAACCATAACGTCTCGCGATAGTAACTTGATGTAACAACGCGCGCAAAACTACTGAGGTCGAGCTGACCTTGCGGTGCGAGGCTGACTGTGAAAATGAACAGTAGCGGATATAGGAAAAAAAGGGTAAGGAACAAAAGCGGGGCGAGCATAAGCATGCGCCGCCCGACCTTCCCTAGCGCAAGACCGTTTCCATCCATAGTTGTAACCATTCCTCGCGATTGGTATCAATGTCCGAAGGAGCCACTACGACGGGTTTAGCAGGCACAGCGGCGAACTTCGCAAAAACTTCGGGAAGTTGCGCTTTGGGAAGCACAGGGAACACAAACATCTGCAGCGGCATATCTTCCTGAAATGTCTTGCTTAACAGAAAATCAATGAAATCACGGGCCGCTTCGGGTTGTGATGTGCCTTTCAAGATCCCTGCAAATTCAATTTGGCGAAAGCACATGCCGTCAGTCGTGATGCTACCAGTCGGGGCAGTTTCAGGCTGAGGATCAGCAAAGTATACTTCTGCGGGCGGGCTGCTGGCATAGCTGACAACGAGTGGGCGCGTCCCTTCGCTACCGATGCTACCGCTAAACTGTGTGTAATAGGCATTCGACCAGTCGTCAGCGATGTACACATCATTGGCAACCAATTCTTTCCAATAGTCGAGATAGGTATAATCGCCTTCAGTACCGAACGCAGATATGGACAACAACACAAACGCTAATCCGGGCGAAGAGGTTGCCGGATTTTCAACTACGAGCAAGCTCTTATATTCTGGCTTTGTCAGGTCTGCAAGCGTTGCCGGGAGAGGTATGGCATGTTGACTAAAGTAGGCTACATCGTAATTTAGACATACATCACCATAATCTACAGGAGTGACGCGATTTTCGTCATCAAGTTTGAATCGATCAGGGATTTCGGAAACGGCGGGAGACGTATAGGCGTCAAAGATCCCAGCATCGAGAGCACGGCTAAGGAAGGTGTTGTCAACACCGAACATAACGTCACCCAACGGTGTGTCTTTGCTCAGAATTGACTGATTAACCATAATGCCGGCGTCGCCGCTGCGAACTACTTCGACTGTGATGCCGGTAGAGGTCTGGAATGCATTCAGTACATCCTCGCTGACAGCGAATGAATCATGTGTGAGGAGCTTGAGGGTGACAGGAGTCTCCTGAGCGATTGTCAACCCTGAAAAAGCAAGAATGAGAAAAATGCAAGATAATATTCGTTTCATCACAATGCTCACTTCCGTTTGATACCAATAAAAAACCACCTGCTACCTGTTCAGTAGGGGTGGTTTGTTTGAGGCATTATGCCAGGCACTCCCTACGCCGGTATGATCCGGATCAGGTTAAGGGTCGGTGCGGCGTTACGCACCCTCTCAGCCCGCATGACGCGAACTCCCCTGTACAGTTATGAAGTTGAAATAATTATAGCAAAAATTTCAATTATATTCTATGCCATCAGTGTCCATCCGCCAAAAACTGGTCAAGATAGTTATCAAATTGACCAGCATTACAAGCATCAATGTAGCGAAGAAATTCAGCCCCCGCCAATGGGTAGTCGGGATAGCAACTGGTGGGCCACGCGCCACGTGGCGCGTGGGCGATGTAGTCAGCACCCGGAGAGGGAATTAGTGTAGAGTCGACTGATCGATCACATCGCTCAACCAAGCGCTCAACAGTGAAAACCACTTTATCGCTTAAATAGACAAGTTCAATATCAACACCGGCATTGTTATTAATTCGAACGTTGCCAAGTGAATCGCCCTCCAAGCCATGAATTATGGCATGGTCACAGTGAATAGCGGGAAAAGCAATCAGTTCTTCGGCAGTATAAGGATCAATAATTGTTTTTACGTCCTGACGTAAACGGGGCAATTCCGTACCGATCCACGCACGAGATGGCATAAATCCAACGCCAGAAATCCCAGCACGAATTCCAAGTGCAAGACTAGCTTCGGTTTCCTCCATTATTCGGATGTTGCCTGCTTGAGCAGCAGCGGTAAACATGGGAGCAAAACCAAAGGATTCAAGGCCAAAATAGCAGGAGCGAATGATTCCTACACACCCTGCCCCAACTAATAAATCTGACTCGAAGCCAGCAGTAAAACATAGCAAAGTTAAGTCGCGAGGACGCGGTTTGCGCTGCAACAAGGCGCGAACAAATGCGGTTGGGCGGCGATAAATGGTCATACCGCCTAATGCAATTGTTTGACCATCTTGGACTAAGGCTGCTGCTTCAGAAAGGGTAAGTTGTTGGTACATCATTTGTAATTAAGCGTTCTTTTGATCGAAGCTACTCTTTAATCCATATGGATAACTTGTCATGTCGAGACTATTGGTCGCTTGACTATACGAATTATTGATCACGTTCTAGACTTCACAGTCTGGTATCAATATCTCTACGGATACATTAATCCCCACATTTAGGGCGTAGTCGCAAACTGAGAATCTAGTCGAAATTCGCCAAGTTTTACTTTGGTATTTTTGCAATCAAACTTGCATGTATCACATGCCCTTTGTCACGATGCTGTCACGATTTTATCACACCCATTCCTTATCATGTCACTAGAATCGGTTGTCCGCTCGTAGGATTTCTCGACACTGCTCTATTGTGAAGATACACCTAGTTTTTCACTGAGGCAAAGCTATAAAAGGTGACTTATGATAAAACGCGTAGTAACTATCATTGTATATTGTCTCATTATGTTTGTGTTTACGCTGCCACTTGCCGCGCAAACTGACCAGTTTCAGATTACCTATGGCGATACAGTGTCCGATGGCATTCCGGGCCCCGGGGCCGGGAACATAGAGATAGTTGGGGCGCAGGATACCTACACGTTCGACGCCACAGCCGGCGATGAAGCAATATTTGATTCGGTAATTGGAAACAATGGAGTATTCGGCTGGCGACTGGTCGCGCCAAATGGTGCGATCCTAGTCGATTCGTTCAATCTGGATCGCCGCCTTACACTGCCTGTGAGCGGAACTTATACATTCAGTGTGCGTGGATTCCAAGCGAGCACAACTGGCGTTTATTCCTTCCGCCTTTTACTCGTGCCACCGCCTCAAGTATTTAGCGTAAGCATTGGCGACACAGTTTCGAATGGTTTACCGGCTACCGGTGCAGGCAATCTGGAAGTGCCGGGGGCAGTGGATCTTTATACCTTTAGTGGCGTAGCCGGACAGGGTGTAATTTTCGATACGCTTTCCGGCTCTGCTGGGTTGGCCCGTGTAATATTGAGCGCGCCAAGTGGGGCCGAAGTGTTCAGTGGTTTTCTTGTAGACTTGAAAGGTGGGCTGCCCGAATCAGGAACGCATATCTTAAGGGTTGAGGGGCTTAATATTACGAGTGCAGGAGTTTATTCTTTCCGTCTTTTGCAGGTCCCAGCCCCGCAGATTTTCTCTATCACCGTTGGTGACACCGTAACGGTAAATGTGCCAAAATTTGGCGCGGGCAATTTGGAAGTACCCGGTTCGGTCGACATCTACAGCTTTGATGGTCTGGCCGGGCAGGTTGTGATCTTCGACGCTCTGGTGGGTAATAATGGGCAGTTTCGCACCATTCTGACCGCGCCTGATGGCACCGAGCTTTTCAATGACTTCTATGTCGATCGGCAGGTGACGCTTCCGCAGACAGGCGTTTACAGCCTGCAAGTGGCGGGCAGCCTGATTACAAACTTTGGCATTTATTCGTTCCAACTGCTCAGTGTGCCGCCAACTGCCCAAGAATTCATCATTAATATCGGTGATACGGTGTCAGATGGCGTGCCAGATGTTGGCGCAGGTAATCTGGAAGTACCCGGCGCGGTTGACATCTACCGTTTTAATGGTTTGGCCGGGCAGGTTGTGATCTTCGATGCGCTGTTGGGCAATAATGGACAGTTTCGCGTCATTCTACCCGCGCCCGATGGCACGATATTATTGGATACATTCTATCTAGATCAGCAGATATCGCTGCCACAGACCGGAATCTACAGCTTAACCATAACCGGTTTCTCCGTTACAAATTTTGGCACTTATTCATTCAGTTTAATTGAAGTCACCAACAGTAGCCCGGTTGCAACCGACGATGATCTCGTCACGGATGAAGATATAGACGCGACAATCGCGGTTCTAGTAAACGATGTGGATGTGGACGGGGATGCCTTAAGTGTAACGAGTGTCACCCAGCCGGCAAACGGAACCGCCATCATTAACGGTACAGAAGTGACCTATATCCCCAACGCCAATTTCAACGGAGTCGACAGCTTCACCTATACGGTTAGTGATGGCAATGGAGGCATTGATACTGCGACTGTCAACGTCACCATTAACCCGGTCAATGACGATCCAGTAGCAATTGACGACATAGCGGAGACCAATGAAGACGTCGCTGTGATTATTGATGTGCTTTCTAACGATACGGATGTGGACGGCGATACCCTGAGTATAGAGTCCGTTACACAGCCTACTACTGGCACGGTCACCAACAACGGAGACGATGTGACCTATGCCCCCAACACGAACTTCAACGGCACAGACAGCTTCACTTACACAATCAACGATAACAACGGCGGGGTAGATACGGCAGCAGTGATAATAACCGTCATCCCGGTCAACGACAGCCCAATTCTCACCGTCAGCACTGATCCGATTACGGTGAACGAGGGAGACAATGCAATACGATCCTTCACAGCGACTGATGTGGATGACGATATCTTAACCGTTCAAGTACAACCCGGCAATTTAAACGATTTAGGAGGCGGTAGTTATGAGTGGAGTTATATAGCAGACGACGGCTTAGCAACGATCCCGATTACGATTACTGTGAGTGATGGACAGGGAGGCACGGCTAGTGGTGGTTTCAACCTCACAGCACTTAATGTCGCGCCGGAAGCCGTTTTCGCTAATGTAACAGGTGCAATTACGGTGCCGGGTGCGGCTACACTATCGTTTAGTAATCAGAGCGATCCCAGCCAAACCGATACGGACGCAGGCTTCCTGTATTCGTATGACTGCAACAACTCCGGCATATTCATGCTGTCCCAGAGTACATCAGCCAGCTTCAATTGTCCGTTTAGTACAGCTGGCATCTACACAGCCCGCGGGCGGATCGAGGACGAGGATGGCGGATTCACTGAGTATTTCGCCGAAGTCGTGGTCGAAGCGCCGTTCAAAAATACTCCCGACGCAAACGACGATCTGTCAATGACAGATGAAGATGTCTCCTTTACTATCGACGTGCTGTCGAATGACACAGATGTCGACGGCGATATCTTAAGTGTAGTGAGTGTGACCCAACCGGCCAATGGTACAGTTACCAACAATGGGGACGACGTGACCTACACGCCCAACGAGAACTTCAACGGTACAGACAACTTCACCTACACTGTCAATGGCGAAAACGGCGGCGTGGATACGGCATCAGTGATAGTAACCGTCATCCCGGTCAACGATAACCCAACGATTGACGTCAGCACTGATCCGATTGCGGTAAGCGAGGGGGACAGTGCAACACGACCTTTCATGGCAACCGATGTGGATGGCGACGCCTTAGCCGTTCAAGTGCAACCCGGTAATTTGAATGACCTAGGAAATGGACGTTACGAGTGGAGTTTCTTGACCGACGATGGGCCGGTGACAGTCACGGTCACAATCGTCGTGAGTGACGGACAGGGAGGAACAACCAGTAGCACCTTTGAGCTCACCGTGCTTAACGTATCGCCAACAGCAGACTTTTCCAATACAACAGGGACAATAACCGTGCCGGGGTCAGTTACGTTTGCCTTCAGCGGTCAAAGCGATCCCAGCCAAGCAGATACGAATGCAGGTTTCCTGTACTCTTATGACTGCACTAACTCCGGCGTCTTCATGCTGTCCCAGAGTTCTTCAGCAAGCTTCAATTGTCCTTACAGTACCGCTGGAATCTTTACGGCACGCGGACGGATCGAAGACAAGGATGGAGGCTTCACTGATTTATTCGCTGAAGTCGTGGTCGAAGCGCCAGCCTAGAGTACGCCAGACGCAATCGACGACATATCGCAGACTGATGAAGATATCTCTATAACTATCGACGTGCTGGCGAATGATACCGATATTGATGGCGATGCCCTGAGTGTCATGAGTGTGACCCAACCTGCCAACGGCACAGCCATCAGCAACGGAGTGAACGTGACGTATACGCCCAATGCCAACTTCAATGGGATAGACAATTTCACTTACACCGTCAATGATGGCAACGGGGGAATGGGCACAGCGGCAGTGACAATCACGGTCAATCCGGTCAACGACGTGCCCGTAGGCAATGGTGATAGTGGGATCACAGATCAGGGTCTAGCAGTTACCATTGACATCCTAGCAAACGACAGTGACATTGACGGTGATTTGCTCATGGTGAGCAGCGTCACGCAACCTCCCAACGGTAGTGTCATCAATAGCGGCAATAATGTTACTTACATACCCAACGACAACTTCACTGGCACGGACAACTTTGCCTACGTGGTGAGTGACCCCTTTGGAGGCAATGATAGCGCAACCGTTATTGTGACTGTAAACCCTATTAGTATGCCAAATGAGAATACCGTCATACTCCAGGTGAACCAATCCACTGATGATGTTAACGAGGACGGAACGCGTTTCGAGTCAAAAAACCAAATCGCATGGATCGGGAATGGCAATTCGGCCAACAATAATTACCTAGGATTGCGCTTCAATGGTGTGACAGTTCCACCGAATGCTGTGATTGATGAAGCTTACATTGAAGTCTATTCGTCTACTGGAAGTTGGATAAATGTAAATATTGAATTCACAGCAGAAGCTACTGGCAGCAGTCAGTCCTTCGGCCAACATAACCCACCCTCACGACGGCTACTGACTGGCTCGCGGGTAAGTGATCGCAGTAACGTTTTGTGGACGCCCGATAGTTGGCATTCGTTCAAAGATATTTCCCCAGTCATTCAGGAGATTATCGGACGAGACGATTGGCAGAGTGGAAACAGTCTCAGTGTGATAGTGCGTGGTATAGGATACCAATGGGGACGCAAATTCTTTACAAGTTACGACGGAAACCCCACATTCGCGCCCCGATTGGTGGTTTCCTATCATCTACCAGAAATTGGCGCCATTCAAGAACAGGTAGTTCCGCCGGCCAACGAACCCATCGCGTCGTCTGCAATTATCACCGAGACACAATCGCCTACGCCGACTGAATTGATGGCTACGACAGACGTGCCAAATCCAACCGAGATGCCGACAACTGAACCTACATTGTCACCAACTGAGGAACCGCTCCCTACAGATGTGTCAACAACTGAACCCACACTGGTACCAACTACTTCTCCCGAACCCACGGATATGCCAACTGTGGAACCGACCCCCGCACCTACAATGGCCCCGTTACCCACGGTGACTATCAGTGCAAATGTGGTAACTGGTGCGGCACCACTTGCGATTCAATTTGTCAGTACGGCCACAGATGTGACTGACTATGCTTGGAACTTTGGTGATGGTGTGGGAAGCAGTACGGAAACCAATCCGGTTTACACCTTCACTGCGCCGGGGACGTATCTAGTGACATTGACTGTGAACGGCGTGGGAGGCAGCGTAACTGCCACAATGACGATAACTGTCACTGAATGAAATGCTACGTGGGTCAACGGATAGGGATCTAGCTATCCGCTTACATCGATACCCAAAAACCTATTCGGCACTGCCATCACGTGACGGCAGTGCCAAGAGGAAATAATCAGGACACATCCGGCTTCAGCTTTACCTCGCGTGTTAACAGCGGATTAGGCGCCCTTCAGAGGCACGTAATAAACGATCCCAAAGAGCAGCGCCGAGTCCAAACCGACCAAAGTCATGGACAAGGATGCTGTCTACACCTGCGGCATCCAGCGTTCGCATACCAGCAAATAAGTTATGACTAATCTCATTTAGGTCGTGACCGAGAATAAAGAACTCAGCAGGGATATCGGCGAAATGTCCCTGATCGGTTATGGAAATCAGTAGTCCTAATCGCCTACCCATTGAGATCTCTTGAATGGCAAAATCGTGCATAGCACTAAGTACATTTTTTAAGTCACCACTGAAAAGACACAAGGTTGCACGCGGAGAGTAATGTTTGAGCAGCATTCCAGGGGCTACGATACCGGCATCATCCGCGTCTAGATACTTCGACAGAAGTTGAACATCCGGAACCACGGAGCGAAGCGCCTCGAGAGTCACCCCACCGGGACGTAATACCAAAGGGTGCGACCCTGTTAGGTCAAGAATGGTTGACTCAACCCCAATAGTAGCGGAACCACCATCTAAAATTATGTCCACACGATCCCGAAGATCGTTTAGCACATGGTCGGCGGTAGTAGCACTTGGGCGTGCAAATCGATTGGCACTTGGGGCAGCAATGGGCAAATTAGCAGCTTGAATTAGTGCCAACGCCACTGGATGGCTAGGCATTCGCACTGCAACGGTATCAAGGCCAGCAGAAACGATAGACGGAACATTTGCATGACGGACAAGTACAAGTGTGAGCGGACCGGGCCAAAACTGACTAGCCAATTTGCGAGCCAAGTCTGGAATTTCTACTGCAACGTCTTCCAACTGCGCCAAATTGCAGATATGGACAATGATTGGGTCTGAGGATGGCCGTTCCTTTGCCGCATAAATTTTGCCAACTGCTTCTGCACTGTGGGCATTTGCGCCTAAGCCATACACAGTTTCGGTAGGGAAAGCAACGAGCAGACCTGAACGAATCGCATCAGCAGCTACTTTTATGAGCGCGTTGTCAGGTTTGGTAGAATCAATTTTGAATAGGCGTGTCTTTTTAATGTCAGACATCATGAATTGTCAGCAAATTGCAGTAAAACCGTACTCATTGGTTGTTCACCCAGTTAATGTAACAAACAGATATAATGATAACATGTAGCAAAATGAATTGGAGTGGTTTCTATGGAAGCAATACGCGCCCGGTGGGCAACAATGAAATCTATACCGGTTAGTGTTCTCATTGTGGTCGTCTTTGTAGCAGGATTTGCCCTAGGGAACCAACACAATCTCATTGTGGCCCAAAGCGATTTGACTGCACCAAGTGGTACAGAGAAACCATTTGAACCGTTTTGGCAGGTCTACAATCTCATTCAAACAAACTACCTCAACCGAAAGGACATTACGCCAGAAACTCTGGTCAACGGCGCTATAAAAGGTATGATGGATTCATTAGGTGATCAGTTTAGTGGCTATATGGATCCGGAAACCTTTCCCTTGCTTAACGAGGATCTTTCAGGTGAAGTTGAAGGTATCGGCGCAGAAGTTGAGACTGATCTTGCTACAAAATCCGTGGCAATAGTGAACGTATTGGATGGCTCTCCAGCCGAAAAGGTAGGACTCAAGCGCGGTGACATCTTCGTGAAGGTCAACGGAGAAGATGTGTCCACGCTCAGCCAGTTTGAGTTAGTAGGAAAAGTGAGGGGCAAAGAGGGCACCATCGTCGTGTTGACCATGAAGCGAGATGACGAACTGCTAGAATTCACCATTACACGAGCAAAGATTACTGTCGCAAACGTCGAGTACAAGGTGCTGGACAATGATATCGGCTACATCAAATTGCGGGAATTTAGCGTCACGGCATATCAGCAAATTGTCGATGCAATAAAGAAAATAGACGCACAAAACCTCGACGGCCTTATCTTCGACTTACGCGGAAATCCGGGCGGCTTGCTCAGCAGTGCAATTGATATTGGCAGTATTTTCGTCAAAGATGGACTTCTTTTGTCCGAGGACTTCGGCGATGGGCGCAAACAAGACTTCACGGCCAATGGAAATTATGCCAATCTAGACATCCCAATCACCGTATTGGTAGATGAGAATAGTGCGAGTGCGGCGGAATTGGTGGCTGGCGCACTACAGGATCAGAAAGCTGCCACTATTATTGGCGTCACGACATTTGGCAAAGGTACTGTACAGTCGTGGCAAGAACTGGTAAACAAGGGTGGCATTCGACTGACTACAGCCCGCTGGCTAACTCCAAACGGAAGTTGGATTCATGGGAACGGCATTACTCCGGACATCCTCATCGAATGGCCAGAAGACCAACAAGATGCTGTGCATGATCCTCAATTACAAGGTGCGCTGGATTACCTAGCTGAAGCAATTGCCAAGGCGGCCTAATCCAAATTTCTGTATATCATTCAGGCGATCATCCGCGTTAGAGAGACTTTGCAAGGCCAGCCGCTCATGCTATACTGCGGCGAATTTTGTAGGTGGTGCAAGGAGTATTTATCATGCAGGTCGCTTTGCAGATTGCTTCAATTGTAATTTCGATTATTCTCATCATCCTGATTATGCTTCAGGTTAAGGGTGGTGCATTAGGTAGTCTGCTGGGTGGAGATGCGGGTGGTGGAATCGCTCGCACGCGCCGTGGTCTTGAAAAGACTTTATTCCAAATCACAATTGGTCTCGCGATTACATTCCTCGCGATATCTATTCTCTCGGTAGTGGCAAATCAGTAATAAGACTATTCGATTGCCTTGTCAAACTCCCTCTTCTCTACGTAAGGGGAGGGAGCCATTATTTTTTTGAGACGATGCCTCTCTATTTCCCCGACAAGCAGATGAATTCCAGCAACCAATGTGATTTTGGTAGAAGAGTTTGTTTGATATAAGCAATCCGGGTAAGGCGGGATTATGTTCCGAGGATTTCGATGGCAACTACTGGCGCTACTGGCTGCATTAGTAGTGTTCGGTTTCAGCCTCACCAGCCGAAACACTGCAGATATGCCAAGCGGCGTTGTTCCGACAAGCACTGCCACAGAGGCTGCAGGTGATACAACACCTGAACCAACAGTCGAATCACTGCCGACAGCGATGCCACAGGTGATCACCGCGGAAAGTCCGACGAATATCCCAACGTATCGAGAGGGACTGATCGGCGGCGTCAGCCGTCTCAACCCCCTATTTGCTGATTTGAACCCAGTGGACAGGGATATTAGCTCACTGATCTTCGAAGGGCTAACTCGCATCAACCAATATGGGGAACCAGTACCTAATCTAGCAAAGAGTTGGGTCACCTCAACGGATGGTCTGGATTATATTTTTCAACTGCGCGATGATATATTGTGGCAAGACGGAATCGCATTTGGACCGGCGGACGTGACCTACACAATTGGATTATTACAATCTCCGGACTTCCCCGGTGATCCGGCACTAGGAAAATTTTGGCAAACTGTTGAGGTTCAACAACTGGATGATCACCACATTCGCTTCCGATTAACGCAACCATTAGGACGATTTTTAGATGCAGTTTCGGTCGGCATCCTCCCTGAACACGCCCTGCGTGGCACAACCGCCTCTACGATTGCCAGCCATCCAATTAACTTATCGCCTATCGGGACCGGACCATATCAATTAGAAGCTGTCCGGACCGATGACAGCGGTCAAGTCCGTGTCGTTGACTTGAGAGCTGCGCCCGTTTTCAGGCAGCGCGTCGAAGGCGGCACTGGTTATGAAGTTGAACGCATAAGTTTTCATTTATATGATGTATTTGATGAAGCATTGGATGGATTGAAGAGCGGCGAAATTGACGGACTGGCAGGGCGTGACCGTACCGAAAACAATACGCTGTTAAGCCTAAGCGGAGTTAATGTCCACACCGCATTCCAACCAACATTAGGGGCGTTGATCTTCAATTGGGCTAGTGACCAAACCGCGTTTTTTCGAGAACAGCGTGTACGGCAGGCCCTCCAGATTGGACTTGACCGTGCACCAATAATTCAGCGGGTGCTAGGAAGCGAAGCCGTCCAAGCGGACAGCCCTTTGTTTCCCGGTTCATGGGCATATGATGGTGATGTGGTATGGCCACGGGTAGATGTCGCAGCGGCAATACAATTGTTGGATACGGCCCGTTGGAACAAAAGTAGTGACACCACGTCAGAATCAGCAGTAGGAACTCGCTTCAGTTTCAAAATACTTACACCTGATGATCCTAAGTTAGTGGCATTAGCACAAGAGATTGCAGGGCAATGGTCACAACTCAATATAGGAGTGTCCGTCGAAACAGTGGATCGCAACAGCTACGAAGAACGGCTAAATTCGAGCGCATTTGATGCATCATTGGTTGAACTTGCAATGGGTAACAGTGCAGATCCGGATGTTTATCAATTCTGGGATGCTGACCAATACCCGGACGGTAAAAATTACGGGGGAGTTGATGACAGACGAATTGCCGAAGAATTGGAACGAGCGCGAAGTGATTACAACGGCCTCAACCGGGCTATCCGATATCGCCAATTTCAGCAGGACTTCGTCGGGCGGGCTATCGCTATTCCCCTCTATTATCCGTTGTTTGTATATGCGACCAAACCCAGGTTGGAAGGTGTGCAGATTGGTTATTTGAATTCACCGTCCAGTCGGTTCATAACCATTGAAGATTGGAAAGTGAACTTTCAGTAACCATCACATGGCACTTTCTTGGGTCAATATGCGAGCGAGCAACTCTTTACGGGCGCTCCCGCCCAATGTCTCGAGTTTGCGAACCCCTAGAGGATCAATTTTGTGGCGAAGCAAATCCAATTCTTCAACGGTAGGTGGTTGCGTTTCGTGGACATCTGGGGAGATTTCAAGTTCGAAACCAGTTTTCTTTTGGATGTATTCCAGAGTTACGCCACGATGAAAACTTACTAAGCGCATCCGACCATTTGCCCAGTCAAACTGCCCAAGATCAGAAATGAGATATTGAACGCCCCTACCCCGTTTGCGGTTTGGGGTATGCCCTAAACCGCTTACATAGTCAAGCTGTGGCACAAAGGTAACACGAGAGTGACGCGGCACATACAAGAAAATCTCATTCGAAAATGTAGTGACATCTGGGATTCCACCTGTACCCGGCAGTCGCATCCGAGGATGAAAGTAGTCACTGCCGAAAGCGACATTGTTGAAATTTCCCTGTGAGTCAACCTGTGCGGGACGGAAAAATTCCTTTAGCCGATAGGCGGGAAGTAAATCAGCGGCCCCAGCCACAAAGCCAAAATGCATCTGGGCCTTTGACAACCACATGTCCTCGACACGACCCACACTTAGCGGTGACCAGTCTTCCACCAGGCTTTGACCGATAGCAGACGTGAATTTCACATTCGGGGCATGGGTACATTTGGCAAGAATGAAACCTGCCATTACAAGAGGCGTGTTGATCCCTTGAGCGAGCAATTCGCCATCTGAAACCTGATGTGAAATGCAAATTGATATCAATTCATCAATCGTGAAATCTTCCATCGGTTAGTCTTCTGCCTTGCTTCCTGTTCCATCCATCCGCACCATGGTCGGTGTAAATCTGCCAAGTATTGTAACCAAATCGGCCTGTGCGGTCATAATTTCTTCAATATTCTTGTAGGCTTGAGGCGACTCGTCAAGCCCGCCACCAATGAGCGTGACACCATGAGCTTTAAGATAGCGGTCACGCTCGGTCTTGGTGATGCTTTTGAGAGCCGCACGACGGCTCATAGCGCGACCTGCTCCGTGAGAAGCAGAGTTTAACGATTCAACTTTGCCATTTCCATATACAACATATCCTGCATCAGCCATTGATCCCGGAATTAGCCCTAACACACCTTGTCCAGCGGGTGTCGCCCCTTTGCGATGGACGATAACAGACCGTTGAGATTCAGAAAAACCTTTGGGTGCAGGAATCATCTCTTTCCATGCGAAGTTGTGATGATTTTCAACAACAGCAATTGGTTTTAGGCCAACGGCTTTTGCAACACGACGATGAATAATCTCATGGTTGGCGGATGCAAAACGACCAGCCAACTCCATTGCAATCCAATATTCTTGCCCTTCATGCCATTCAAGGGGCAACCACGCCAAGTGTTTCACAGATTTGTCGAGGTTCGGATGCAATTGTTGGGCGATTTCAGAATAGTGATTGGCGATTTTGAAGCCTACCCCGCGCGAACCGCTATGGGACAACAAGGACAAATAGTCTCCAGCCTTTAGACCCAAAGTCTTGTCATCGTGTTCGAGCGAGAAAGTACCCCATTCAACAAAGTGATTGCCACTGCCACTCGTACCGAGCTGATTGTGGGCTGTGTCACGTAGCGAAGCAACATATTTGGACGAATTCCAATCAGCGTCATCCAAAACTGGATGTTCCGCGCGCTGGTTGCCGACCCATTTTCCACCTGCGCCAAACACAGTCTGCTCAATTAAAGCATTTTTGAATTGACCCACCTTCTGCTTTACCACGATAGGTGAAATATCAAATACAGAAAAGCGCACCCTGCAGGCGATATCGACACCTACTGCGTAGGGAATTACACAGTTTTCAGTTGCTAAAACCCCGCCTATAGGCAGTCCGTATCCGACATGGGCATCCGGCATGAGAGCTCCGGCGACACTAACCGGCAAGCGCATGGCAGAGTCCATTTGTGCACGGGAGGACTCGTCAATGAAGTCAGCACCCCAAATCTGATAGGGAAGCGGTTCGGCGCGAATTTCTTCGTTATATGGTGACATCTGTTTTACATCCTCTGTTTCATTATTTAGATCATAAGGGTTCACAAGAGTTTATTCAAGGTTGTTATGCCTACAAATCGATGTAAATGTATACAAAGTAAGGTGTGTCACAATATATGCTAGTATGTTACAATCCGAGTATTCGACTACAAAATCATGCATGACTATTTCGGGCAGGCAAACAGGAGTACGCAATGTCATTCATTACTATCCTGAAACAAGCAGATATTTTTTACGAACTCACAAACACGCAACTGGAACTGGTGGCTTCAATTTGCACAGAAAAAACGTATGAAGCAGGCGAACTGGTATTTGAAGAGAATACGCCGGGAACCGAGTTGTTTATTATTGCTGACGGCGAAGTCGCAATTCAGGTAAATCCTACGACGTTAGGCAAGACGGATGATGGCAGCGGGTCATACACAATCGCAACATTGCGACGTGGGCAATCATTCGGCGAGGTTACCCTAGTAGATGAGGGGTTGCGGTCAGCGGCAGCACGTTGTTCGCAGGCCGGCACTCACCTGCTGGCCATTCCGCGCAATAAGCTTATGTTATTGTGCGATACGTATCCGCAATTGGGATACCGGCTGATGCGGAATCTCGCAGCAGACCTAGCAATGAAAATACGGCACACGGATTTGCAGGTGCGTGAAGTTATCACATGGGCACCACGCAGCTAGTCATTAACTGAAATTCTTTTTTTGATGGCAAGCGCACTTAACCCGTGCGCTTTTTTGTGAAGTGAAAGGTTCATGGAATTTCATCTGGTAGTCGCGCTGGCATGTTTCTTCATTGGTCTTTCGAAGGGTGGTTTGGGCGGCCCTATTCCTGTTGCAATATTGACCCCCCTTCTCAGTCAGATAATCCCACCATCACAGGCGGTCGGATTGGTACTCGTTCCACTTCTAGCAGGAGATGTAATCGCTATAAGTTTGTATTGGCGGAAATGGGATTCTGCCCGTATTAAGCAACTTCTGCCGTGGTCAGTGCTGGGAATAGCGGTTGGCGCGTTTGTCTTATTTGGATTAGCAAACTCAAATCAGAACGTGATCTTGAAGCGGGTTATCGGAGCATTTACCCTGCTGGTGGTCGTCTATAAAGTTAGCAGTGGCAGACTTACTACGCTCAAGTATGAATCGAGAAACTGGCACGGTTGGCTGGCTGGCACGTTGACCGGTTTTGGTTCGGCGTTGGCAAATGTTGGAGCACCACCATATACCGCATATATGCTTCTGCAAAAAATAGAGAACCCAACAGTATTCATTGGAACCACATCGCTGCTATTTGGCATACTGAATCTTGTAAAACTACCCATCGTTCTAACTAATCCAAAAGTGCTGGATATTCATCTACTATTGAGCATATTGTGGGCACTACCAATCATACCGATTGGAGCGTGGTTGGGACGCAAATCTCTTGATTACATTAACCCGATTTTGTTTGAACAAATTATGCTAGTCGGATTGTTCATCTTGAGCTTAGTTAATTTGTTTGGGTAACTAAGATATTGAGGGTGATACATGCGAATCACCCTCGGTTACAATTGGCTTCTTTCCAATAATCCTGCTCGTTACTCTGACACCAACTTCACAAACTTTCGCTTGCCGACCTGCAAAACAGCGGGAAGCATTTCAAGCGTAATGGTTGCGTTGGCATCGGTCACGGGTTTTTCATTGAGTCGAATACCGTTTTGCTGAATGAGGCGTTTCGCTTCGCCACCGCTTCCAACCATTTCGAGG
>JAWKPB010000010.1:0-56803 GCA_041390885.1 Anaerolineae bacterium
TTCAATAAATCAATTGAATACTTGAGTATACTTATGGATCATCGCGCCTTCAAAACTGAAATCAATGAGCAGTTTGCCCGAATTGCTAAAGCAATTGCTAATGCTCATCGACTGGAAATCGTTGACCTGTTGGCACAAGGGGAGCGTAGCGTCGAAGAATTGGCAAAAGAATCTACATTATCCACTGCCAACACTTCGCAGCACCTGCAAGCACTGCGGGAAGCGCATCTCGTCACCGCCCGCAAAGAAGGATTGCGGGTATATTACCGGCTGGCAGATCCCTCTATCTATCAACTCATACAGCTTATTCGTGAAATTGGTGAGCGCCAGCTTGCCGAAGTGGAACGCATCGTCAATACCTTTCTGACCGAGCGCAAAACGATGGAACCAGTGACTCTCAACGAGCTACTGTCCCGTCTGAGTGAACCAGGACTGGTCATCCTAGACGTGCGTCCGGAACTCGAATATGCACAGGGGCATATCGCAGGAGCGCGCTCCATCCCAATCGATGAACTCCAAGAGCGCCTTTACGAACTGCCGCACGATCAGGAAATCGTCGCCTACTGCCGGGGCACATACTGTGTTTTTGCTGATGAAGCTGTTGAATTACTGAGCGCAAAGGGCTATCAGGCACGGCGGATGCAGCAGGGTTATCCCGACTGGCAGCTCGCCCATTTACCAACCGAAACCGAATAACCTTGAGGAGAGTATCATGATTTTCCGACAAATTTTGCATCCCCAGACTGGATGCGCTTCATACGTATTCGGTTGTACTGGCAAAGCAAAACTGGCAGTGGTAGATCCACACATTGACCACATCACCGATTATCTGGAAGTGGCACGGCAAGCAAACTCACCCATTGTTGCCATTTTCGAGACGCATGTTCAAGCCGATCATCACTCTGGAGCAGTACAGCTTGCTGCTACTACTAACGCCCACATTTATTTGCACGAATCGGCGCAGGTGAGATTTCCATTTACACCTCTGCACGATGGCGATGTGGTTGAACTCGGCAACGATTATATTCGAGTGTTGCACACCCCCGGTCATTCCGCCGACAGCGTTAGTCTGGTCGTCGGTGATAAAGTGCGTGCCGAAGCGCCTTGGCTGGTGTTCACAGGCGACACCTTGTTTGTCGGCGACGTGGGGCGACCCGATCTACACGGGGATGCAAATACGGCTTTGTTCGCTGGGCAGTTGTATGACAGTCTATTCGGTAAGCTCCTTAAACTGGACGATATGGTAGAAGTGTATCCTAGTCACTTCGCAGGTTCGATCTGTGGACGGGCGATGAGCGGCAAGCCCAGTTCAACGATTGGCTTTGAACGGCGATTCAATCCGGCGCTGCGACATACAGATCGAGATGCATTCATCGCCTTTGTTCAGAAAGATCAGACTCCGGCACCGCCAGAATTCGCTACTATGCGACGGGCTAACCTCGGTATACAAATTGGTGAAACGGCTGGATGATAGCCCGCTCTTACAATCTGGATTGTTTGTCATTTGAGTTCGCAGTATGCCTCAAAGCAAAGGTCTTACATGTTGAGAAACAGGTCTTATAACCAGAGGGTTGTATGAAGGCGCGTGAAAGTGGTATGCCTGACGAAGCCTACTGGGAGAGCTTCTTCGATACGGATGCGACGATGGAAATACTGTTCAGTACGAGTGGGTTAGAAGGACATCTGGTTGAATTTGGCTGCGGCTACGGAACCTTCACCCTGCCAGCCGCGCTGCGTTCACACGGGGTCGTCACCGCACTGGATATTGAGCCGCTGATGGTAGAGTGTGTACGGCAGAAGACAGAGGCTCTGGGATTGTCCAACGTGCAAGCCGAGATAAGAGATTTTGTTGCTCATGGGAGCGGATTGGCAAGCGAGACACAGGATCACGCGCTGATTTTCAACCTGCTGCATCTGGAACATCCCGTCGCGTTGTTGCAAGAAGCCCACCGGGTACTGCATGACAGGGGAATGCTTTTTGTCATGCACTGGCGCAGTGACATCCCGACGCCGCGCGGTCCATCCCTCGCTATCCGTCCACGACCAAAACAGTGTCAGGCATGGCTGGAAGAAGCTGGTTTTCAGAACATTGAACCAGTCAATTTGCAGCTCTGCTGTCCCTATCACTTCGGTCTAATCGCCACGCGCTGATTCATGCATACGTATCGCAGTATTGGAAGGAAATCATGAATACTGAAACTATCCGGCTGGGACTGCGTGCCAACTGGCGACAGTTCACATTGTTGATCTTCGTCAATGCGTTCGTCGGCGCGATGCTAGGGTTGGAACGCACAATTGTCCCACTTATTGCCGACGCCGAGTTTGCACTCACATCAGTCAGTGTTACTCTGACTTTCATTATCAGTTTCGGTATCGTCAAGGCGCTGGCGAACTTGTTTGCTGGACGTAACGCGGATCGAATCGGGCGCAAACCCCTGCTAGTGGCGGGGTGGCTGTTTGGTTTACCCGTCCCCATCCTTATCATCCTGGCACCAACCTGGGGTTGGATTGTCTTCGCCAACATCCTGCTGGGCATTAATCAGGGGTTGTGTTGGTCATCGGCAGTCATTATGAAAGTGGATTTAGTCGGCCCAGCAGGACGTGGACGCGCAACCGGCTTGAATGAATTTGCGGGTTATTTGGCGATGGCGCTTTCCACAGCTACAGCTGGTTGGATTGCCGTTCAAACTGCACTGCGCCCTTATCCGTTCTATCTAGGTATCGTTTTTGCCACGAGTGGATTAATCCTGTCGTTTTTCTTTGTCCGTGAGACACGTGGCTACGCCCTTCAGGAAGCCGCTCAACATCATGAGACAGGGGAAAAGCTCTCGTTCTGGACGATTTTTCGGCGCGTAAGCTGGCAGGACAAAGCGTTTTTCAGTCTGTCGCAGGGCGGCTTGGTCAATAACCTCAACGATGTCGTGATCTGGGGTCTACTCCCACTGCTGGCGGTGAGTGCAGGTATTTCAGTCGGACAGGCTGCTGCTGTCGGCGGCACTTATCTTGGGGTATGGGGCATCAGCCAGCTTATCACTGGGCCGCTCAGTGATCGCATCGGACGCAAGCCACTGATAACCGGCGGTTTGTGGGTACAATCGCTGGGGATTGCCTTGTTTGTTTTCGGCGCGGATACATCGACGTGGCTGCTGGCTACCGTAGTCATGGGACTGGGAACGGGGATGGTCTACCCAACCCTGCTGGCGGCGATCAGTGATCTGGCACATCCGACATGGCGAGCTTCCGCGCTGGGGGTTTATCGCCTCTGGCGTGACAGCGGTTATGCTTTTGGTGCGTTAGTGGGCGGTTTGCTGGCTGACCTGTTTACCATTCAACTGGCGGTACTGGTCATCGCTGCGCTCACCGCTGTTTCTGGCGCTATCACCTTCTTCCTGCTGCCGGAAACCGCCTTCAAAAATAGACAATCAGGATCAAAACCTGTCCCGCATTTAGAACCGGCAGTCGAATCAACTTCATCGGAAACACACTAACCGGAGCCGTCAATGCAGCCCCCCATTCTGGAAAACAAAATTTACGATGCATCCTCCGTTTTTACGGCTGAAAACTTGCTGCGCGAGGCGCGGCGGCAGAAAGCCATCACCGAAGGCAGTATCCCAACAGTCTGTATCCTCGACCCGGACGGCGACATCGCCGCACATTTGATTGCGACAGGGCAGGCAGTCGTTCACCCGCACTGGGCATGTTATCACACGAAGTTGTATGTGTTTACCTATAGCGGGATTGAATACGGGATCATCCCGCATGTCGTTGGTGCTTCATTTGCCGTGCTGGTAGCAGAGGAGTTGTTTGTATCCGGCTGCCAACTGCTCCTCAGCATGACCTCTGCTGGACAAGTCGTACCGATGGGACAGCCACCCTATTTTGTGTTGATTGAACGGGCGCTTCGGGATGAAGGCACTAGCTACCACTATCTGCCACCTGCCGCCTACAGCCACCTTAACCCAATGCTGCTCACCCGTTTTGAAGGTGCTTTTGCAGAGGCATCAGTTCGGGTGCTGCGCGGAGCGACGTGGACAACGGATGCTCCTTTCCGCGAAACCGAAGAGTCCATCAAATATGCCCGGTCTGAGGGCATTCTAGGTGTCGAAATGGAGGCCGCTGCGCTCTACGCCTTTGCTCAAGTAAAGGGCAAGGCTGTTATCTGTTTCGCCCACATTACCAATCAGATGGCGCAAATTGAAGGTGATTTCGAAAAAGGATTGGATCAAGGTAGCCATGATGCGCTTCAGGTCATAAGTCTTACAGCGCATCGCTGGTTAATAAAGTAAGGTATGTTAAACACAGGCGAACAATTTTACAGGATAAAAGACATGAAAGTGTCGTTCACAAAACCTCACAAACAGCTCGCACCCTATATTGATTCATTCTGGGTTTTTGAGAGCAGCTCCGGGATACCCATGAACGACAGCAGGATCGTCGTGCCAGACGGGAGAGCAAAAATCATTATCCCTTATAAAAACCCTTTGTCTGTCGCTATAGAGGGCAGCCCGGTGTATACGAAAGAACGCTTAGTATTCTTGACGGGAATTCAGACGAATCCAAGGACAATCTGTTCACCAACAAGCGAGACAGGAACTATCGGCGTCGAATTGACACCCAAAGGGCTTTACCATTTTTTCAATTTGAGCATGTATGAAATCACAGATCGAATTTATAGCTTTGAAGATTTATTCGGCGCGTGGGGGGTGAGGCTTCAAAATCAGTTAGGGGATGTCGAAGACCCGGATGAGAAGATAGCCTTTCTTCAAAACACTTTCCTGCACCTGCTTCATGAGAACATGGAAAATTACTCGCTCCTGGATCACACCATTGACATCCTTATACAATCCAGCGGGATGATGCGGATACAGGAACTAGCGGCGGAAACGGGTTATAGCAAACGCTATCTGGATATGCTTTTTAAGGAGCATGTCGGTTTATCTCCTAAGTCGCTGGCCGGTATCCTGCGGTTTCAAAATATTTATCAGTTATTGGCACAAGAACATGCGGCAGCGTACCTAAACGACAATCTCTATATTTACTATTATGACCAAGCTCATTTCATCAAAGAATTTAAGCGATTTACCGGCTATACACCGCAAAAATATGCTGCACTCGCCACAGAATTTAGCCGAGCATTCCATCAACGGTAGGACTTCCCTTTTTTACAATACGTCATTTCAGTTTCTCTCTATAATTCAAATGGCTAACATACATTTGAAATGAGTAAGCTGTAGTTTTTTCAAAATAGGGTGGGGGACGGTGGTAAAGGTTGAAAAGCATGAAACTTAACCCATTCCTGTCAATATCTAGTGTACGAAAAGGAAGATCAAATGCTGACTGAGGACAAGAAACGCACGGCTCACAAAGCATTACTCAAACGGATTCTTGAAGGCGACGGCACTGCGCCTCGCGCCCAACGCCGCGCCGCCTTCGACAACGCTGGGCTTGCTGCGCCCCTCACTACCCTGATTAACAAGGTCGCCAAACACGCTTACAAAGTCACCGACGCAGACATCACTGCGACAAAAGCAGCGGGTTTCAGTGAGGATCAAATTTTTGAACTGGTTGTGTGTGCTGCGGTAGGACAGGCCACGCGGCAATATGAAACCGCGCTTGCAGCCCTCGACGCTGTGCCTGGGAAGGAGTAACCATGCGTCTTGAGATTCTCAACAGCGGTTACCGTTTGGGTACGAAAATGCTGTTTGCGTTCATCCGGTTAGTATCCGGTCAACCATTACCCGACGCAGCCAAACTGGTCTTTTACCGACCCGATTTTTACGGCACGCCGATGGGCGAGCTTACGCAGGAAGCAATGCGCGGGCCTTCTGAGTGGTCGGTAGGTGATCGGGAGCTGATGGCAGCGTATGTGGCGAAGATGAATGAGTGCGAATTTTGCATCAAAGCGCACACCGCCGTCGCAGTAAAGGCGTATCAGGACGAAACGCGAGTGTCTGCGGTGCTTTCTGACCTGGAGACCGCTCCGATTGAGGAGCCGCTGCGAGCGACTCTACGAATGTTGGGCAAGCTGACCCGCGAACATACCGTCGATGTGAACGACATGCGGGAAGTGCTGGCCGCCGGTGTTTCGAATGAACAAATCGAGGATGCTCTGGCGGTCTGCTTCGCCTTCAACACGACCACCCGACTGGCTGATGCGTTCGAGTTTCATGTGCCGGGGCCGGAAGGCTTCGAGGCAGGCGCAAAGCACCTGCTCTCGCGCGGTTACCGCTGACCACGACAAATTCACCGCTGCCAACCCAGTATTCCAGTTAGAATTACCTTTCTTGCACCTTCATGTGCAGACCTCCACGAGGACGCAGAGCGATAAGGGGTTCCATCTGAACGGGCGGCTGTCCTTCTGCCATCCGCAGACGATACTGGCTGGCAGTCGCCGCCAGAATGAGCTGCGCTTCCATCATGGCAAAGCTGTTACCAATACAGACACGCGGTCCCGTGCTGAACGGCAGGTAAGCCATTTTGGGAACACTGCCCTGTCTGTCGGGATTAAAACGCTCCGGGATATAACGTTCTGGTTCCTCCCACCAGCGGGGATCATGGTGCATGGCATAGGTGTTGAGATTGACCTCGCTGCCTTTTGGGATGATGTACCCGCCGATTTCGACATCCGTAAGCGCCTGACGGCTCATATTCCACACGGGCGGATACAAGCGCATGGCTTCTTGCAGCACTTGTTCGGCATATGGCAGGTGCTTCAGATCAGTCAGTGCCGGTGGTCTGCCTTGCAGCACGCTGTCTAGTTCCTCGTGCAGTTTTTGCTCTACGTCCGGGTGTTGAGCCAGCAGATACCATGTCCAGCTCAGGGCATTGGCGGTGGTCTCATGTCCTGCCAGGAATAGGGTGACAATCTCATCCCGGATTTGTTGATCCGTCATCCCCTGACCCGCTTCGTCCACGCTGCCCAGCAGCATCGAGAGTAAATCCCCGCGATCTTCAACGACTTTGCGCCGTTGGGTAATCAAGGCGGCGACGACATCATTCATGGCTTTCTCGACCCGCCGCTGTTTGAGGTGCGACGGTGTTGGCAGCCACAGCGGGAAGATATCCACCCCGAATGCGAGGCGCTGAAAGACCGTTACCGCTTCGGCAATCTTTTCCGCATCGGCATTGATGTCGGTATCGAGGATGGTTTTGGCAACGACAGCTAAGGTCAGCCGCATCATCATATTGTTTACATCGACCATGCTGCCAGCTTGCCACGATTGCAACATACGCAGGGTAAGCCTGACCATCTCATCGGCATAGGCTTCGATGCGGCGAGCATGAAAAGCGGGTTGAATGAGTTTTCTCTGTCGCCGCCAGTAGTCCCCGTCGCTTGTCACCAGCCCATTGCCCAGAATGCGTGCCAGACCGCGTCTTTCATCCTTATAGCTGCCTGCTTTGTGGAATTGATCGGCTTTTTCTACCAATACCGTATGAAATTGGTCAGGGTGAGCGAGAAAATAAACGTGTGCTGCCTCACCAAACTGAAGGTGAACGATGTCCCCATACTCCTTGAACCAGCCCAACATGACATTTAGTGGATCGCCGGTCACATGCAGTCCGAAGCGGAGTTGGGCAAGCGGGTTGTTGCCAACGGGCGGAGGGCCGGGAGGCGCGTGTTGTTTGAGTATTGCAACGGTGGTCATAGACTCAGCTCCTTAAGATGACAATGATTCCAAATCGGCGGGCGGATGGGTGAGAAAACTGAGCAGCAGTCCGACAACGCCCGCCAGGAACACTGAGCCTGTCCAGAGATGCACTGACCACCATATTCCCGCTGTAGTGATTAAGACACCAAAGAACAGCGCAAAAAGAATGGCTGGTACAGCGAAGGCAAATAGCCGCAGCGCACGTACCCGTGCGGCTGAAGGTTTGAGCAATCCATAGAGCACATCGGCGGCGATGCCAGCGAATAGAACTCCAAAGAGAACCTGAGGGTACAAATAGACTTCTTTCAGATGAAACCACGTCATGAGCAAGCCATTTCCGACCAAAATGAGGGTTATGCTGCCAGTGGGTAACCGCCAGCGCCGTATAGCGAACAGCAGCACTCCCATTAACAGGGCAGTGGGGATCAACACGCTGGCAAGCGCCTGAATGTCATAATAAAAGGTGTTGTCGGCCATCGGACGGCTCACCATGAAGTTTGGATAGGTAATGATGGAAAAATCACCTGTGAAGAAAGTCAGAACCGACAATATGCCCAGCAGGGATAGGACAGCAGGCAGCAGTTTGCCCCAGCCTTCCATTGGCTGCCCATCAGTGCGATGCATTGCGGCACGCAGCGGGCCGGAAATAATCAATATCCCCCCAACTGCGAGTGAGAGATGCGTCGGACTGACCAGGGCTTCCAACCCGACTTCAAAGCCAAAAATGGTGTGCCAGAGAAAGTCACCGCCCCCGGAAAAAAAGAAAATGACAGCCCCGACAAGCGATGTCATGTAACCCTTTGGCAGTGCGTGTGTCCAGCTATAACCCTTTGATACGTTACGGAACTGGGTTGTAAGCAGCAGTCCGGCGCTGACAAAAAATCCCAGATAGAGAACGGCGTGCCAGGGTGTGAAGAACGTTTCGATGGAGTCGGGAATATGATGATGGGCAGAACCGTCCAGATACAATCCTGCAACTATCCAAAGCGACAGCAGCGCAGCGATGAGATCAAAACGCTCACTTCCCACCGGGTAAACGTTAATTTTCTCCGTCGATACGGCGATTTTTTCTCTATCACGCACGTTTGTTAATGCCATTGCAGCACCTCCAGTTATGATATACTTTGTCTCAAAATGGACAATCCATATCATAAAGTGACATGGCGCGTGGTCAATGAGCAGTCAGCGAACGCTACAGCTTAATGGACAGGTGTCTCAAAACGTAGGTGAGGATAATGGAAAAAATAGACCGAAGGGTAAGAAAAACTCGGCAGCAGCTAGGTGATGCTCTGGTCGCTTTGATTTTAGACAAGGGATATGATGCAATCACCATCAAAGACATTACCGACTGTGCCGATCTGGCTCATGCTACGTTTTATCGCCACTACCGCGATAAGGACGAGTTATTGACCCAGAAGCTCGAACAAGTGGTTCAGGAAATCGAAGTCTTTACACGCGAACCCAGCCTACAGGATGCGGAGGGCTATCTCATTTTCAAACACGCACAGGAGAACTGCGTTCTCTATGGGATTTTGTTAAATAGTCCAGGCGCTACATCCGTCCGCAAGCGGATCAAAGAGACGCTTGCTGCTAACGTCCTGAGAACTTGCAAACCGTTGCGTTCCGCGACGAGAGGCATTATTCCACCCCAAGTTGCCGCCCATCATATCGCAGGCTCGATGCTATTACTGATCGAGTGGTGGTTAGATCATGATATGCCGTATCCTCCACATCGCATGGCAAAGATTTATAAGCAGTTAATTACGGGTGCGACGCTGAATGTTGTTCTATACCCGGCTCCAGAATTCGCTACTGACTTGGTAAATCCCCTTAAGACCGATCACGTAGAGGAGGCATCGTTTAGTGAGTAATCAGCCTGATAATCAAGGACAAATGATTGACATTTATCGTAAGCGAGCGAAAACTTATGACACAAGCGGTATCAGTGGGTTGGAATCCTGGCGGAAGGAAGCAGTTCGCACTCTGAACTTGAAACGCGGCGATCTTGTAGTTGATATAGGCTGCGGCACTGGACTCAATTTCATGCTGTTGCAGGAAGTTGTCGGCTCAGAGGGCAAGATCATTGGCGTTGACCTGACAGATGCCATGCTCGATCAGGCTCGGCAGCGTATTACCGAACATGGCTGGACGAATGTTGAATTGGTGCAGAGCGATGCCGCTCAGTACACTTTCCCAGAGCGTATAGATGGCATTATCTCCGTCTTTGCCCTCTCCTTTATTCCAGACAGTGCGCGGGTCATTCAGAACGGCTCTAAAGCTTTATCGCCTGGACGGAAATGGGTCGTGCTGGACATGGTATGGCCGGATGGCTTGCCTGTGTGGCTGCGATATGGGCTGTTTTTCTTGTCCTCATGGGGAATCACGAATGATGTGATCCAACGTCGTCCATGGAAGATGGTCTGGCAGACGATGGAGCAGCATTTGATTGAGGGGCAGAGGAAGTCATTCTGGATGGGTTTCTTCTACCTTGCTTCTGGAACACGACCAGGCTGAGCCTGTTCCATTCCAGAATGGCATACGAACCATCAACACAATGGGCTGAAGATCAATACCAGCCTATTCTCTTTTGTTCGCCGCTAGCCGCGCGTTAGTTGAATAGAGAACTTATACTCTCCCACACCCATGCTAGCGTAAGGTTCGCTATCCCAGTGCCAGACTAGGGTCAGGTCAATTGCTTGCTCAGGCAGTAGGTCGAACGGGGTCAATCCTTCTGCCGGATTACGTGGTCCCGGCGGTTCTGGTGCGAAGCCCAGCGCTAGCCAGATGTCATCCTGGGTGAAGTGCAGCGTCTCAGATTGACCGTTATAGATGCGTAGTCGAGTGGTTATTTGTCCTTCGCTGTAGGTCACGCTGACCAATCGCACGTCCACACCTTCATAGTTGGCAGACGGGTTTGGCTCATTCCACGACAAGCTGAATGCCAAACTGTTTCCTGTGTTGTCGGCTACCAGCCAGCGTCCGCTGGATACATTTTGGGGTATGAGATAACCAGCCGAGGATGAGAGCGACGACAGCGCCGGAATTTCGGCTGGCAAGGCATCATAGTTGGTATAGGTAAGCGCATCACTGCTGGCAGGGTACACCTGTCCGGTTGAATCCATAAACTCAATTTGCCAGTGGGTGGTGTCGAGTATATCCTCGCCTGCTGCCACCTCGAAGTCCAGCAGTAGGTACTGCATTCCGGCAGGGAGATTGGGCGCATCGGTCAACGTCTGCGTATTGTGGAGTGTAATTGAAGCCTTCCCCAGCGACAACTGATCGCCAATCTTCCCCTCCTGCATACTCCCACTTGTTCCTAAAGCCAACCCGTCGCGGGACAGTTCCTGCTCTGGCGGGTAGATAGCAGTTACCAGTGTGCGCACTGCCGTTGGATTTCCCTCGCTGTCGCGTTCCCCAATCAGCAGCAGTGCCAATCCGGGACTGACCTGACGAAAGATGCTGGTTTCACTGCGCCGCACCTGCCGTTTATCGTCAAAGACAAAACGGAGTTCCGCGCCGGTATTCATGGTGAGCAGAAAGCTCGTCCCCGCGCTGATTTGACCGAAGAAATCTGCATTCTCTTCCGACCAGGGGATGCCGATGACCGGACGAACCGACATTCCACTGACAAAGGAAGCGGTGTCAGGATTGGGATCGAAATTCCACTCGGATGCCTGTACCTTGCGGCGCTGCACCACCCAGACACGCGGGGCTGTATCATCGTTCATCGTGATTTGCAGGCTGACCGGATAGGCGGCTTCGCGTGCGCTGTCACCACCTTGAATCACCGCATCCTGATCTTCGAGTGCCAGCGGGGTTGGCGTGGGACTGACGCGCGGTGTCGGCGTCAGACTGGCATGAGGCGTGACCGCAACGGCGCTGGATTTTCCACCGCCCACCAAATGAGTGACGAGGAAGCCCATACCCGCTAGTGTCAACAGCCCCAGAACCAGCACAACCTTGGTCGAGGGTTTATTTGACGCTGATTTCAGTTCATCTTCCGGCGCATCGAGGGCGACATTCTGGCTGGCCGCTTCCTGAACGCGACCGGGTGTACGCGCCCAACGCGCACCCACCGGCACTAAGGCAGCCTCCCCATAACGCTTCAAGAGTTCAGCCGCGACCTGCCGTTCCAGCGCATCTGACCCGACTGCGCCTGCTGAGCGCACTTCACGGTCATAGGCCGCTTTGTAGGCACGCTGGCGGTCGGTGGGAACCAGTTCCCACAGCGCCTGTAATTCGTTGAGCGATAGCTTACGCAGATGGTCAATGGGTTGGTAGCTGAGGGTATCCAACTCGATTTATTCTCCTACAACACTGCCGCTGCCATCCAATGCAGCCTGATCGCGTGAGGCATCATCGTAAGCAGTAGGCTGGTTCGTCTGCGGCACTGAAACCGTCACGGCGATCTGTGGTTCGACCACAACCGGCGGTTGAATAGTTGGCGAGGGAGACACGCGCATGATGCCAAAAGCCGTGATCTCATCGGGCAGCATCCGGGTGCTGTGCTCCAACCGGTTGACTTCCCCCTGGGCGGTATCATAAGAAACACCCTGTTGAGATTGCAGCTGGTCAATGAGGGTGGCGCGGGTGGACTCGGTCAAACGGCCATCAGGTGAACCCTTGACTTCACGCACGACCTGCTCAGCTTGGTCACCAGAAACCCCCATGCGCAGCGCTTGATCGGCGAACAGGCCAAAGCGAGGCAGATTCTCTTTGACAGGCGGCTCTCCATCCGCTGTTGGGGTTATCCCCATGACTCGCGCCATCCGGTCGGCGAGAGCGATATTGTCCATACCGCCGATCAACGGTTCTCCGTTCTGAGCGCGTTCATTTTGGGTCACCCGGATGGTATCGCCCAGGACACCGGCAACATTTCCACCTCCGCTCACCTGAAGCTGACCGAGCATCAGCTGCATCTGCGCTGCTCGCTGAAGGGCTTCCGCGCTTTTCTCCAAAGCGGCGGCAATCTGTCCCAGCCGAGTCATCTCACCTGTTTCACTGCCAGCATTTGAACGATTGCTCTGCACCTGCTCGGAGACGTGCTGTTCCAGTTCTTCTTCGTTCATCTCGGCAGCATAATCGCTGCGTTCTTTGTCCCGTTGCATTTCAACTGCGTTTGCCTCAGAGCTTCCGGTGGAAGGTTCGACCGGCGCGACCGGTGTGAACGTGCCCATTCGGCGGGGTTGAAGCGGCCTGAAAGCGGAGACCATCTCGCCGTTCTCATCCTCGAACCACTCCCATTCATCAGCGGCATTGTCATGCTCTTGATGCTTAGCTCCTTTGGGCACTGTCCAGGATTCCAACATCTCACCGACTGCCGGGACGAGCATGGGACGCGACAGCATCCGTCCCTGATCGTCAACCTCGGCATGTTCGGGGTCGCGGTCGGTCAGCAGCATTGCGCCAATCATGGGGCCGGTCACCCGACCCACCAGCGGTACATTGCGCGCCACCTGGCGCGTCATCGCCCCTTCGGTGAATTGTTCAGCGGCCTCGCCCAGTTCGGTATCCCTCACGCCGGGAAGATGGGTGAGTGCGCGAGCTGCGCCGCTCAAGGAGGAGAAGCCGCCGAAGGCCAAACCCGCCGACTGCGACAGCGTCGCACCATTGTTGTAAGCACTCATCCCGGCTAGCGCGCTGGAACCCACACTGACCATACCGGTCGCAGCGGCCATACCAACCGCTGCGGTTGTCGCAGCTGCGCTTCCCGGACTGACAATCGTGCCACCGGATGCCTGTCCGAAGGCGTTGAACAAGCGGTTAAAGCTGTTCCAGACGGCTTTCACGCCTGACCAAAAGGTGATGACCATAAACACTAGACAGATTAACCCGATGCCCAGCACCACCATGCCACTGGCACTGGTGGTTCCTGCTAAGAACAAGGCCACGACTAAAGACTGAATCAGGGCGATGATGACGGTCTGCACGATCAGTTCGATCCACTGGTTCACAATAGATTGGGCGATCACTTCGGTACGTCTGAAGAAAGCGAACAGAATGGCGATAGCGAAGGAGATGAAGGTAATGCCCTGCGCGATGGTAATCAGCAGGTAGACCAACTGCTCAATCACGCCGAACAACACCAGCGGCCAAGCAGTCAGCAGCCGTCCCTGCGAGGATGAAGCCAGACTGATAGACGCTGCCCGCGCCGCATCATCCATCTGGTCGAAGTTCATCGGCGACTGAGCGGCATCAAAGTAGGAACCGTTAAAGAACCATTCTTGTGGAACTGAACTGATGTAAGCACCAGTGAGAGGATTGAGTAGATGTGCTGGACAACCGGGTGAATACATCGGATGTGGATAACCCATCACATCTGGGCCATCGGCGCGCAGATAGGCCAGCGCGACATCCAGGCCATCAATCCGCCCCGGCGCGGTAGCTCCCGGTAAATATACTTCCAGATGGTCGCACAGCGGCCCGATGTCCAGATCGGTACTTTTCACCTGATCAAGTGAATTGAAGGTTCCGCCCGCGCTGCTTTGTAGCCCTTGCAAAGCGCTGGCATAGAAACCTTCAGCAATTGTCATCCGCAGGTCGTTCATTCCTTGATACAGGGATGGCCCGATGCTGAAGAACAACCATCCGGCGATATACCACAGGATGGCGCTGCGCGGGTTGACTACATCCAGACGGACGAAAGCAGCCAGCAGATAGGTGATGCCCAGCACAAGTAAAGCTATAACAAACGCCAGACTGACAGCTATCTGCAAGCTGTTGTTGGTGAACTGGATCAGCGGGGCAAAGGCGTTCGCCGCCAACCATCGGTTAATCAGCTCGATGGTATAACCCATCATGATGAAGCCGCGCAGCAGGCTCCACTGCAAACCAGCTAAGCTCAGAATCAGGTTGTACCAGAAGGTATCTATCGCAACCCGCAGGCCGCCGAGGATATCCATATACTGCTGTGCCTTTCTCTAGCCCGCGATATCGCCTGTGCAGGAAGGATTGGTCTGATTGATCCAAGTAATCACGGGACTGCCCTGTGTGACCGTCGGATCGAGGGTGAATGTGAAGCGCCGTGCGCTGCCCGTTGGCGCATAAGCCGCGAAGCGAAACGTGCGCGTTTCGCCGGGAGTGAGGGTGTAGAAGTTGTCATCAATAGTCAGATGAGCTTCATCTGCCGCCGCTTGGGTTGATCCCCAAACACCCGTACTTTCACCAGATGCAGTCGTCACGGTGCTTAAATACAGCTGCACCGACGGAAAGATTTCGTAGTTTTGAGTTCCAGCGTTCTTGACTTCCAATGACCAGGCGTAGATGCGGCGCGGTTGTCCACCAGCAGATGAGGCTGGATAACTGCGAACCGGTTGCAATCGCAAGCGCACCCGAACTAGAGCGCCTTCGGCTCCCACAAATATGGCATCACCGAGATAGAAATCTTGTGGTGGTGTGATGACAAACGGTGTCGGTGGTAGCGCCGTCGGTGGCGGCAGCGGTGTACCCGGCAGAACGGTTGGCGCGGCAGTCGCGGGGATCGGCGATGGGCAGATGTAAAGCGCCCCATCACGCAGCACGGTTCCCACACAGGCCAGCACGGCGAACAAGAGAAAGACCGGCACAAATAAGAGATAGATTGAACGCACCAGCATCGTCCGCCGCACGGTTTCAAAACTCAATTCATGGCGCATGATGTATGCCTCATTACATTTAAGGAATCAGACCGGGTTGGTTACCGGGTGTGAGCAGTAAGGTAAAGCTGACATTCCCGCCGCGACTGCTGCGACGCACATCCCACACTTTGCTGAAATAGGGCACGACGACCCGCGTCTGGGTCGAAGTTAGGATCGCCATCTGGGCAAAGCCGGTGCTGTCGGTGAACGCTTGGCTCACGACCCGATTGGTTCCGACTTCCACCACCCGCACCGAGATGCCTGCTACGCCTTCTGCCGGATCAACCGCTCGGTTGCTGTTCTCGTCGTAGGCAATGACCACCGAGATCGTGACCAATGCAGGTGGATTAGGAGTCAGGGTCGGCTGCATCGTGGGCGGCGCGGCGACCAATTCGATACCGACAGCGGGCTTGGGCTGCGGTGTGGGCGTGTTTGTCTGGGCAGGCGGTGGGATAATCAGGGTGTTGGCTGTGCCGCGAAAGACCTGAATGGCATCCAGCGCCAGCACATAACCCTCACTTCGCGGATTGCGCTGCTGTGCGCTGCGCAGCTCCAGGACGTGATTTCCCCGGCCAACAAAATACACCCGTGTACCGGGAAAGGTGAGTTCCGGGGCATAAGCATCCACCGTATCGATCACTGTGCCATCCACCACCACCTGAAAGATGCCCATATTCCGCGCCGCGACATAACGGATGCGTAACCCTTCACCGTCGAAGGAAAAGTGGAGGTAACTCTGAACGTTTTCGCTGCGGTGGTATTCGCCGCGGCTGGCAAAGGTATTCAGCCGCGACTCCCACGGCGTGGAATACAGCACATTGGGATTATCGGATTCAAAGCTATACCAACCCTCATAAGGTGGCGGTTGGTTGGTGGCATCCGGCAGCGGCTCAGCCGGATAAGGCGGCGCGGGCAATAGGATCAGACCCATCGGGAAAGGGGTGAGTGTCGGTGGCACAAAGACACCGGGCATGACCGCGTTGATTTCAACAACTCGTGTTGCTAACGTCGCTGTTGATGTAGGTGTAAAGGTCGCCGTCAGTGTCGCGGTTCGGGTGAAGGTCGAAGTTGGTGTTGCGGTCGGGCTGGACGTAGCAGTTGGGGTACGAGACGGTATATGTGAGGGGGTAACGCTCGGCAGTACCATCCGAGTCGGTAAAAACGCCGTTGAATGCGCTTTCGGCATGAGCAGCAAATATAATGCCGTGCCCCATGTCAGCAGGCAGAGTGCAACCATAACCAACAACAAGCGCCGCATTCAATTCCTCCACAGCCGTTGCCGCCAAACATCAGCGTAACAAATGTGACATGTCAGACCTGTGAAGGATTACAGTTTTGAGTTGCCAGTTTTAACAAACTGATTGGTAAAATTTCAGCAGTCGCTTTGAGCAAAGCCTTCCGACACCGCCATACTGACGAGATGTTCGTTGGTATTTGCGCCGAACCGCTTGCGGAGTTTCTGCCGCACCCAGTAAATACGGCGAACTGGCACGGCCATTTGTGCAGCGATGTCGTTGACGTGGAGACCACGCGCCATCAGGCGTAGCACTGCGCGAGCTTCCGAGTCCAGCTTCCAATTCCGCGTCGAGGATTGCATCGCCACCAGATATTCTGCATTGGCTGTTGGCGAGAGATAAGGACGATTGTTCAGCACCGTTGTTAGCGTCGCAATCAGGCAGTTACACAAATCATCGCCGCTGAAGAGATAGCCTGAGACTCCACAGGCGAACAAGTCACGCACCAGCAAACCATCCACCTGTCCACCTATTACAATGAAATGGGCATTCGGTGCAGCCTGTTTGAGCTGCTCAACAAGCGCTAGCACATCTATCAGGGGATCCAGACGCTCATTGAAAAGGATAATTTCTGGCTGATAGCGTTGGGCTGCGTCCAACAAATCTTCAGCGCTTCGGGTGCTGTGGACGATGTCAAACTTCGGGCAGTCTTGGAGTATGCTTTGGATACCCTTTAGCACCAAATCCGCTTCATCGGCGAGCATGATCGAAACGGTCATCACTTTCCCTCTAAATGATTGGCTGGTAAAACCAATTTACGTGACTTCATCAAGCAGACCCTTTTTGCGCGCTGCATCCACAATTTGTTCATTCGTCCGCACATTTAAAGACTGCCGCAGCCGTCCATATATGCGGTAAATACTGCGAGGTGTTAAATCCAACTGTCCAGCAATTTCCTGTGGGTTGTAACCCTGCTCCATTAGATGCAGCACGGATAAGTCACTGTTGTTCAAGCCGTCATCGCGCTGCAAAGGACGGTTGGCGTAAAATAGGGCGGCTGCTCGAGGGGACAAATAGGGGTTTCCATTGCGGACAACCTTGATAGCCGGAATAAGAATGTCTTCCATGTTATCTTGTTTGTAGATGAAGCCGCGCGCGCCATAATCCAGAAGCCGTGTGATGTAACGAGGGTTCAGTTTGTTACCCAGAACGACGATGTTCAGACCCGGATGCTGCTCATGAAGGCGTTTGATAATCTCCTCAATGCTTAGAGAATGGGGTAGATTGTCATCCAGCAAAAAGATATGGGCGCGGTGCTCGAACAACTGGCGTTCGGCGCTTTGTACATCGGCAAATACTCCCAGAACATGCATCATTCCGGGAGATCGGGACAGTAGGGTCGAAATCCCATAACGGCTCAAATCATGACGGTCGACAACAACAATTTCGATAGTCTGCATTTGTCAAACTCTTTTCCCACTCTATAATAAGCAGTCTGGTGGCAGATAAGGTTGTTGTGCAAGTAGGATGGACACTTTTTCCACCCAACTTGTCATCAATAGGAAATATGAAATACGCCTCTTCTCGTAATCTGAATTGTTATCCACAACACCACAATTATAGAGAACTTGGTACAATAGTCAAACGATTTTAATAAACTATAATCGGCGAAGGTGAAGATGGATTATTTATCTGTGGCTGAGCAGATACAAATCTTATTTGACGAGGTACAGCATCCGGAGGGACGACCCTATACCCTTCAGGAAGTCAGCGACCGGCTTGATGTGAGTCTAGCGACTCTGAGCCAACTGCGATCTGGACGGATCAAAAATCCACAGTTGAGTACCTTGCGCGAATTATGTCGCTTCTTCAATGTTCCTCTACGTTATTTCGAAACGCACAGCAGGGAGGAATGCTATGCTATCTTGGCTGAAGGGCAAGAGACCGTTTCACCAGCGCTGAATGAGATTTCTTTCCGCGCCACGAGCTTATCGCCGCAGGCGCAGCAGGATGTACTCAAAGTGATCCAGTGGGTACAAGCCGCTGAACGGCTGCGCAAGGAAGGCATTGATCTGCCGCCGCTGCCCGGATTGGAAGATCAGGATGACCCAAATGCCACAGGCTGACCAGAGTATCTCGGTCGCCCAACAAATCCGTCTTCTGTTGGAGTGGAGCGAACAGCAGCAACATCATACCTTGCGAGAAGTCGCTCAAGCAGCGGGTATCTCGACGCAGGCCCTTGCCAATATCCTAGATGGTGAAGCGCCTGATCCACGTCTGAATACCCTACGTGGTCTCTGCGACTTTTTTCAAATCTCTTTGGATTACTTTGCCTGCCGCACCAAAGAAGCGTGCCTGAACTACTTGGCACGTCGAACAGTCCAACGGAGTTCTCCGACGATTCTACAAATCACCCGTGCTTCCCAGCAGCTCTCGCTGCGTGGGCAGGCCAATGTCCTGGTGATTCTCCAGTGGCTCAACAGCAAACAAGCTGTTTAGCTCAGTACCAACGGAAAGACGATTAAAACTGGTAAGCTTCCCACCAGCGCACCAAGCGCCACTTGAGGCAGTGTGTGATTCTTTGTTTCCATGCGCGCCCAGGCCGTCGAAATTAGGATGATCACTGCAAGAACTTTGAGGAACGGCGTATCCAATTTGCCCAGCACCAGCAGTCCAGTGAGGCAACCCGAAATCACAGCTGTATGGATCGAAATCTTGGTCAACACCTGGTTAATGATGAGTTGTGCCGGAATCCATACGAGTAGTGCGATTAGGCAAGCCACTAGAACCCGCGGGGCGTTTAGGAAAATCAATATCACAAGACAGATGAGCACGCTAAGCCAACCGACGATATACAGTGGTTTGCGCGTATCCCGTTGATATATGAAGCGTCCTCGGCGTTGCAAGATAAGTTGCAGAATAACATTGGGAATAAGCAATATTCCCAGAATTAGAACTGTCCAGCCCAGTATTTCAGTGAAACTCATCTCATTGAGGATTGCCAGCAGTGTAGGCACGCCGACGACTGCCGGATGGAAGAGCAGGCTTATGGCTGTGGCAATTCGGTTTTGGTAAGTTGGGCGAATATCATTCATTTCAGTTTGATAATCTCATTCACTAAATCAGGATAAGAATTGGGGGAATGGGCAAGCTCGTGTATCGCGAGGTACAGCGCTTCGCCTTCCTTGCTCACGCGAATAAAAGGATGACAGTCCAAGATAAAAATCAGGGACCGGTAAATCGCTAATTCCAGTTGCTCAGGATTCAATATGATCCATCTGGTCTGAAGATCCGGGTTGTGCATAGCTCCCAGATTTCGAACCCGATACTCAATTCGCTTGAGCCGCCAATAAATCAGTAATCGCGCTGGATAACTGAATATTCTAGGGCGACGCTGCGGCAATAGCATCAACAGGAAACTCACTGCCACCAGATACATGGCAGGACGAAACGTCTGAATGAGCGCATCCACACGATTGGGGCGATCAGCGAGAACGAGAATGCCTGCTGCAATACTGCCAACTGAAGCGACCAGATAGCTGGCGCAGCATACCATTGAGGCGGCGTGCTTGAGTTTCATGAACGCGATTTCTTCCTGTTTCCAGAAAGACCAAACGTTGGGTAGAAACGAGAAGGTGATAAAGACACATATCACGGTATCGCGCAGCGCAATCATCTCTAGACGAAAGTTCGAGAGCGGCATCCAAGGATATATGAAATATAGCGGGAAAAGCAGCGTCAGGAACAAGATGGTTCCAAACCCTAACCAGCGAAGGATTGAATAACTTTCAAATGCCACGTTGATTGTTAGCAGGGTCTGTTCATATAACTGCACCATGCCAAGCAGAGCGACCGATTTCACGTAGAGTGTAATCGGCCTTCCGAGGAATACATGATCCACAATCTGCTCGGCCTGTTCTCCGAACAGCGTGAAAGCTATGAGACATAAGAACACCTGAATCCAGATACGGCGCGAAAATACCGCGCCCAGACGGCGATGCCAGATCGCGTAGACGAGACGCAAACCGAACAAACTCCAAGAGATAACCAGGAGGAGGATGGTAACTAAATTCACGGTAGCGGCTTATCCCATCCAGCCTAGCGTGTCCGTGAATCGATCTAGTCCCTTAATAGAAGTAATGGCGCGCGTGAGTTGGTCAAAACGCCGAGCCGCGACGAGCTGCTGCTGAATGAGATAAACGAAGGCTTCCGCTTCCTGCTCTTGCTGATCGTCTTGAATGGAAGAAGAATTCATGAAGCCCACATCGCGCGTGAGATGAAAGATATCTGTATCAGCAGGCAAGACTTCACTAATCTTCATATGCTCGTGTTTGAGGAGCATATGGGCGATTTCGTGCAGCACAATGTGGATTTGATGAACGGGGTGCGTATAACGGCTATAAAAAATGTAGTCTGCTGTTTCAGCCGGTATCCATACTCCAGTTACGTCAGGCCGAAAATTATAGGGTGTACACAGGATAGAACGTGCTCGCTGTGCCTCCAGATGATGAACAAAGTTCTCGATCTCGAACTGCCGAAAATCGTATCTTAAGTCCTCCACGACCGACCGCACATACTGCCAACGCATAATAGAATTTGCCCCTCAATGATGTAGCAGCGAATGATTGGAAGGCAGTATAACAAACCGCATAACAACAAAAATGGGATATTAGTCCGATTATTTCCTTTGCCATAGATCGATTCTCCTTTCTTCCCCTTATGTCCTATTTTGCCTACTGAAATGACATCTTTTGACCGTATAGAATGTCAGTTGTAGGACATTACCATCCATGAATATCCGTTACGCTGAAAAAGACTGAATAACCAGGGCCGCTACCTATATAGCGCCTCATTACTCTTGGGAGCGAACGCAAAATGTCAAAGGATCAATTCGAAGCAGCTTCAATTCGACAAAAAGAGGACATGGTAAAACGAGTGCTTGTTGTTGCCGAATTACTTTTTAAGGGCACTGAAGCAACAATCATCAACCCGAAAATAACTGATGAAGCGAGTGAAAAAACACGAGATGCAAAACCTGTAGTATCGTCATGAAATTATATCAGCCGTAACGCACAGAGGAACGTTCACATTCATGGCGACCACACGCAAGCCCAAGCCAATTGCAGCGCCTCAGCCAGGTTGGGCAGTCTATCTACGCACCAGCAGTGATGAAAATCAAAAACCGGAAATGTCACGAGCTAGACAGCGCTATGTAATTCAGGAGAATGTGCTTCAACGGTCTGACCTGCCCGTGGTTGATGAATATATAGATGTACTCACTGGTAAGACGCCTGAACGGAAAGATTATCAACGATTATTGTCGGACGCGCGAGCAGGCAAATTCTCACATGTTATTGTGGAGCGAGCAGACCGTTTTGGGAGAAACGATACAGAAGCTTTGCGTGCAATCGATGAATTGCATGAATTTGGTGTAGCTGTACGCTTTGCCAATTCCCCTGATCTCGACCCAATCGATCCAGATGATCGTGTGCTTGTCGCGCTATCATTCACTTTGGCCAGGCGCGAGTCAGTGCTTCTAGGTATAAGAGTAAAAGGTGGTTTGAAAGCCAAACGGGGTGCCGGAGGATTTTGTGGGCGAGCACCTGATGGATATGTTAACACCGAGGCGAAAACAGCGCCTGACGCAAAAAAGCAGCAAGGTCGCAAAATAACTTGGATTGAGCAAGATCCTGAACGCGCAAAGATGTGGCGCTACGCTTGGGATCTATTGCTTGAAGACCGTTTGACGTTGGAAGAGATAGCGGAGGTATTGCACTCACGCGGCTATCGTCGCGCTAGTGGACAGCCGTTCGTTGAAATCAAAAGTGGTGGGAAGCGTACACCAAATGTCAGCACACTCTCTAACACCTTTCATAATTGGGCATACGCAGGCTGGGTAATCAGCAAATCGAATAATATCCCGCCTAAGACGATTCGCGGCAATTGGGATCCTATTGTCACAACAGAAGAATTTGAACTGGGTCTTGAAATATTAGCGCGCCGTAATCAGCATCGCCGTGTCCGTCGCAAACAGGATTATCTCCTAAAAGGTCTAGTTTTTTACGGCAATCGCAACGGAAGTCCATTAATTAGGCTTACAGGTTCAACATCCAATGCCGGTCGCCCAAGGGGCGGTACACCGTATTATCGAGTTTCAGGTGCAGGTGGGGTTAGTTTTCTGTGTAGTGACATTGACGGCCAAATTCCGTTCGAACTTGAACGTATTCAACTGGATCCTGAGCTTATTCCTATAATTCGCGCTAGCTACACTTATGAACTCGCTGAACAATTGGGCCATTTACGGCCTGATGAACGAGTACAGCTTGAGGCGGCATTGAAAGCCGTCGATGACGAGGAATCTCGCATGGCGAGGTTGTTTGCATCGGGAAAGATTAGTGACTCGATCTGGGAAAATCTTTGGACTGAATGGCAAGATCGCCGAATCCAGTTACGTCGAAGTCTGGATATGCTCGATCAAGAGCGAGAAGTACACATCAACAATCTTGATGTAGCCCTTGAGATTATTGCAAAAATCGGACTGCTGTATAATAGTTTGCAACGTAGCGATCAAAAAGAATTGCTTCGTCAAGTGGTTGAACGGGTGATAGTGAATGACGAGGGAAAAATAAGGTTGGAGTTGAGGTCTCCGTTTGCGTACCTTCAAGACCTAACTGGTGAGATACGCAAGGCGAATCCTCATGAAGGTAAAAAGTCGGAAACAAAAACAAGCGGTGTATTCTCCGCTTGTTTTCAGGAGCAATGTTCGAATTGGCTCCATGTGTGCTGGGGGACCTGGATTCGAACCAAGATCGACAGGGCCAGAACCTGTTGTTCTGCCGTTGAACTATCCCCCAATAGATAGTGGAAGAATCTTAACAGGCTCAGATGGTGATTTCAAGGCTGAAGTATGACCTGCTCACTTTTTTTTGAGAGAATGTCCAACGCTAGTTGGATGCGTGTTAAGGCTGATTCGCGGCCTAGAATATCCAGTGTCTCAAACAGGGGAGTGGATACTTGTTGTCCCGTGACGGCAACTCGTATTACACCGAATAACTGTCCGTTACTCAACTTCAATTCTTGAGCCAGTTTTTCCATAGCCTCGTGTAAAACTTGGGTGTTGAAATCAGACAACTCCGAAATCAGGCGGTGTGATTGTTCCAATGCAGATTTTGTCTGTTCTGCTGACATCTTTTTTTGAGGCAGCATTTCCGCAGTCGGCGGTTGGAACTCATCCCGGAAGAAAAAACCTGCAATCTCAACAACTTTATCAAGTCGCTTAATGCGCTCCTGCACCAATGGTGTTACTCTAGCAAGTAAGTCGTCCTTTACCGCCAATCCGGCCCTCTCGATATATGGCTTTAAACGAACAGCCAGTTCGTTCGTTGACAATGCCATTATATGTTGCCCGTTTAGCCAGTCCAGCTTTTCTGCGGGATACCGGCTGTTTGCAGGGTTGATCCTTGTAAGATCAAATCGCTCTACGGCTTCCTGCATCGTAAAGAATTCGCGGTCGTCACCAAAATTCCAGCCAATATTTGCTAGAAAATTAGTCATTGCCTCAGGTAAATAACCGTTTGGTATATAGTCATGCACCATTACTGGAATGGGATTTCCATGTTTGTCGATTGGCGGATTGCGCTTGCTCATCTTTGACCCGTCCGGGTTGAGCATAATTGGCAAATGGGCATAAATCGGTATTTCCCAACCAAAGGCTACCCACAATTGAACATGGAAAGGGTACGATGGAAACCATTCAATTGCCCGCATGACATGAGAAATTTGCATGAGGTAGTCATCCACCACGTGTGCCAAATGATATGTCGGAAAACCATCTGACTTCAGCAAAACAAGGTCCTGCTGGGTTGCATTATCAAACGAAACCTCACCTCGAACCGCGTCAGTAACTACGGTTTTCCCATCCAGCGGCATCTTAAAACGGATGACATATGATTCGCCATTTGCTTCCTTGCTGGCAGCTTCTTCAGCCGACAAATTTCGGCAGTTGCGATCATAACCTTTTGGCTCACCGCGTACTTCTTTATCTTCGTTTACCTGTTTAAGTCGCTCAGGTGTACAAAAGCACTTATAAGCTTTTTCGTTTTCGACCAGCCAGTTTGCCCATTTCTGATAATGTTCAAGCCGTTCCGATTGGACATATGGGCCGAATTCTCCGCCCACCTCTGGCCCCTCATCCCACTGCAACCCAGCCCAGCGTAACGCTTCTGTCAGGGTGGTCAACGCTGTTGGGTCGAAGCGTTTCTGGTCGGTATCCTCTATTCGAAGGATAAATTTTCCACCTTGATGGCGGGCGAACAACCAGTTGAAAAGTGCTGTTCGTAATCCACCTATATGGAGTGAACCAGTTGGGCTCGGTGCGAATCGAACACGCACAGGGCGCATACTTGAATGGGGCACCATAGTCTCCTCAATCATGCACGAAATGGGTATTAATTATACAACAATTTACTGAGGATATATAGAGTTGACTAAGGGGCTAGATTCGGCGGCGGCGTATTATGACGCTTTGTGCCAAGCCGATACCAGCCAACATGGAAAGGAGTGAGGTTCCACCAGAACTTATGAATGGCAACGTGAGTCCTGTAACAGGCAGCATATTTAAGTTCATGCCAATTGAAACCACAGTTTGGAAGAAAATAATGGCGGCTACCCCATAGCATATTAAACTGCCTAATGGGTCTGCTGCCATTTGAGCCCCTAGCAGAATACGCCAGATAACAATTCCAATAAGAATCATCACGGCGGCGCCGCCTACAAATCCGAACTCTTCAGCGATCACACTAAAAATAAAATCGGTGTGTCGTACTCGTAAGAAGCGGAGTTGACTTTGGGTTCCGTTAGCATACCCTTTACCCACCAACCCACCGGAACCCACTGCAATGCGCGATTGGAGAATATTGTAGAAGGCGTCAGGATCGCTTTCCGGGGTGATAAAAGTTGTAATGCGTGATCGTTGATAATCCTTCATTTGAGACCAGATAATCGGTGCTGCAATGAGTAATATAGCTACAAACAAGCCAATGTGTTTGAGGCGCAGACCGGCGCCCCAAATCATCGCCAGCCAAATGACCATGAATACAATTGTTGTTCCCAAATTGGGCTGGAGAAAAATGAGCCCTGTCGGAAGGGACATGTGGATGAGCGATAGTCCAACTGCTCTTAGATTGCCTAACTTATCATAGTTTTGGGTGAGGTGATGACCTAAGGTGACAATGATCAGGATTTTACCGATTTCGGATGGTTGAATTCTAATCCCTACGTTAATCCACCGTTGGGAACCCGCGTCGCCCTCTACACCCAAGAAGCGCACCAGAATGAGCAGTCCTACCATCACAATGTATAACCAGATATGCATACCGCCTAGTAGACGATAATCTACTGCGGCCAGCACAAATACCAGGACCAAACCAATAATAGCGTATCGTATTTGGTCAGGAACACGACTAATGAGATCTGTGTCAATGGCTCCAAGCGTGGCGCTACGAATCATTAGAATACCGAATATGATGAGGACTAGAGTGGTGCCGAACAATACGTAGTCAAATTGGTGCCAGAAACCAATATTTCTATTCATGGAACTTTCTCAGTTTTTTACGAAAGACGCCCAATTTAACATTATAATTCATCCGTCATCTAGGCTGTCATCGTCTGAGTTTGATGCTGTCAACATTCGATTGCGAGCCTCATCTTGCGTATTAACGCCCGAAAACGGTATCTCCGCTTTTATGAGACTATCTCGATTTCGTTGCTCCAAGAAAATGTCCACGTCATCTCTTTCGACGGCTACATATTTGGAAATGACTTCCAATATTTCCGCTTTCATCGCTTGAAGACGTTCGGGAGGCAGATTAATTCGGTCATGGACCAAAATAAACTGCAAACGTTCTTTGGCCGTGGTGCCACTGCCTTTTGCAGGAGATCGCCCGAGTAAGCGTTCCAATAATCCGGTCATGGGAAAATTCCCCCTCTCTATTCGGACTGACCACCTGAAAATAGTCGCGCAATACGTTGCATAAAACCGCCAGTTTCGTTAAGTTGCATGAAGGGCACCTCTTCACCACTAAGACGTCGTGCTATGTTACGAAACGCTTGCCCCGCGCGGGAATTCTCGTTAAGGGTAATAGGATTTCCACTATTTGATGAAGGGATTACACCCTCATCTTCTGGTACAATGCCAATTATCTTTATCGCAAGGATGTCAGTAACATCATCCGGTGACATCATTTCACCGCGCTTAATCATTTCGGCCTTTACTCTATTCAGAATGAGTTTGCCTGGTCCCTTGTTATTGGCTTCGAGTAAACCGATAATACGATCAGCGTCACGCACTGCCGAAACTTCAGGATTTGTAACAATTAGAACTTCATCAGCAGGGGCGATGGCGTTTCGAAAACCGCGTTCAATGCCAGCAGGAGAGTCAATGATGATGAAATCAAACTCCGTCCGAAGTTTGTCTGCTGTTTGAATCATATCTGTAGGGCTAACAGCCGTCTTATCGCGGGTTTGTGCGGCTGGAATGAGAAAAAGATCAGGAAATTGCTTATGCTTGATCATCGCTTGTCGTAATTGGCATCGCCCCTCAATTACATCTACCATGTCATACACGATGCGATTTTCTAATCCCATCACAATGTCAAGGTTGCGCAATCCGATGTCTGCATCGATCACAACTACTCTTTTCCCCATCCGCGCCAATGCGATACCTAAATTGGCGGTGGTAGTGGTTTTGCCCACACCACCTTTTCCGGATGTGACTGTTACGACTTTAGCCCCCATATGACCTCATGTTCCTTTCAATACGTCCATGGCTCTACTACTATTTGTCCTTTGCGAACGGATGCCATTTCCGGTTTGGGATTGCGACGCTTGTCCACTGGCGACGTAGTGATATATTTCGCAATACGAAGTTGCATTGGTGTCATATCTAACGCACATACAATAGCATCTTCGTCTCCGTCTGCCCCGGCGTGGACGATCCCGCGCAGTCTTCCCCACACGATTATGTCTCCTGCAGCAATAATCTCGGCACCTGGATTTACATCTCCGAGCACCACGACGTGCCCGGAACTATTGACCGTGCGACCAGATCGGAGTGTTCGCTTAATCATTACGCCCGGCGTACCATCTTCTTCAGGATTAAACTCTGAGTCGTCGGCGTCCTCGCGCCCCGGGATGGGAACAGGTGTAGTAGTCTTTATATCCAATGCCTGCGCGGCATCTACTGTTGTTGCGCTGTCGCTCAGTACTGCCCATAGACTTAATCCACGCCGTTCAAGTAATGCCTTCAATGAACTTAACTCATGTTTTGGTACGGGGCGCTCACCTACATCTATTGTGATGCGCGCTCCGGCAAAAAAAGCACTTTGTTGGTCTATACGCGCGGCAAGATCAGTAGTTATTGATTGCCATTCTTCTGTAGGGCTGAGGGCTATAAGCAATCCGTCTTTGATTCCCTTAATTGCCACCGTTTGTTCTTGCATGAAAATTGCTACCACCCCGAAGAGTTGAGAAAATGTTTATCTATAGATAATTAGATTAACTATACCTGTTTTTTTATCCTACGCTATCAAGCCCAGCAATCCGAAGGAATAATACCCCAGGTAATAGCATGAATCCTGCTGTTGTAACCCATTTGATGGTTGAACTGGCAGATACGCTCTTTTGTAACCAATGACTGAGTGCGTAGACGGCATAGGTCATCCAGAGAATAAGAATCATCAACATGGGTAAGAGTAAAATTGTGCTGTCTGTTCCGAAATACACCAGTCCGAAAAGTGCATAGGATGCGAAAGCCACGAGTGTCACGCTCCCAACTTCGGGATACCATCGCGAGAGGCGAGCTAATCCTAATACGCCTAATGCCAATCCGACTTCAGTAAATTGATTTCGAAGTAAGTCAATCATGTAGAGCCAACGGGAGGCATGTTTCCATCCATCTGCCATGACATATGGTACACGTATCTTAAGTGCCTCTGCTTGGTCTGCTGGATACAACCACCATCCCGTATCCAAATATTGAATGATGACGCCTCTAATACCAATGATTACTACAATTATTAGGACTGCCCACCACCAGCGAGGCAATTCAATGGCGCTAAGAATAAGGCCGACGACTACAGCCGGGAACAGCAAAATGAACAGTGGATTATTCAGTATTCCAGTGGTTAACAACAATAGAAGGACGGTTAGATTCTGTGTCGTGGGTTGAGGACTGGTTGGATTCTCTGGACGAGGATGTGCGCTCATCAAAATGTCAACCAATTGCAGAAGTAATCCAGAACTGAGGATGGTTGTAACACGCAAACTGCGAGGAGCGCCGACTAGTGCCCAGAATAAAATTGCGATGAATATGATTCCAATGACAAGTTGTCTGGAGGGAGTGCCACCTAACCAGACCCGGACTGCAATGATGAACATAACTCCCAAGAGGATTAAGCCTGTGAACGCAGAAGTTGCGATTTCAAGACCTCCGGTCTGTGACCAAAATGCCTGACTGAATGCCAACGCTAAGGCTCCCGCGATTGCCAACCCGGCTCCAAATTGTTTGAGGAATATGGTCATGATGGCTATCGTTACTGCCATACCCAAAGCTCGGGAAATTGGCGTGTGTCCAACAATTACAAATGCTGTCAATGAAATCAATCCAGATAGCAACGCTGGCAAAATCTGTTTTACCAGATTTCTCAACTCAAGAGGAAGAAGTTTCTGTGCCAACTCAACCTCCAGTAACCGGTGTTGCCAGAGCATCGGGCGCTGAAGGACCAGGTGGTGCGCCAATTGCTTCGACTGCAGGTGGTGGCGGAATTCCTGCGCGTTCATTTTTGAGTCTGTAATAAGCCTCTAGCACATCGCGTACAACGGGGAGTGCCCATAATGATCCTTCTGTCCCGTTGTAGATGAAACCAGCCACAACTATCTCCGGATTCTCGTATGGGGCAAACGCTACGAACCACGCGTGTGCGGGCCAACTACCGAATTTACATAATCCTAAACCGTTGGCAATGTTGTCACAATATTGAGCCGTACCGGTTTTGCCGGCGACTTCCACATAGGGGAGGTTTGCTTTCTGAGCTGTACCGATTGTCACGGCGCTTCTCATTCCCTCCTGAATGATCTGCAAGTTTGCTTGGCTAACAAATGCAGGACGGTACTTATCATCAAAACGCGGTGGATAACATAATCGTGCATTAAACACATAGTTATCAGGTATGTGCACCTTATATTCTCTAATTTCAGAGCCGTCGCCCAGAGGACTTAGATCCACTGTGTTGCGATAACCGGCGGGATCGCAGCGTACAGATTTGTAGTATGGGTTGTCACTCTCATTTTCGCACATGCAATCCAGGCTATCTGGTCCCTTCATAATCATATCTTCGACCAGCAAAAGCGTTAGTGTCCCATTTACATCGGCTAGATCGACATTGCGAAGGACCTGCGGTGTAAAAGGCTTTACTACATTTCCTTCAGGATCAAGAAAGCTCTCAATAATAGTAGGCTGGTATAAAGTGCCGCCGTTCGCTACGGTTGCTGCCATATTTACCAGTTGCAGCGGCGTAACGTTTACATAACCTTGGCCCAATGCTGCATTATATGTATCGCCTGTAGACCAGTTTTCGCCATAACGCAAGCGTTTCCAAGTTGGGTCAGGCATACGACCGCGATTTTCACCGGGAAGCTCAACTCCCAGTTCACTTCCTATACCATACGCTGTGGCATATCGGAATAGATCATCAATTCCCAATCCTCCACGTCGTAAAGTCAATTCGGAAACATCAGGATTTCCACCACCGACTTGATAAAAGTACACATTGCAGCTCTGGGCAATTGCGCCCCAAATATTGATGGAACCATGTCCATCACGTTTCCAGCAAACGAAAGTTTGTGAGGCTGCTGGGTCATTTGGCGCATATTTGTTCTCGACAACTATACTGCCTGGATCAAACAGGGCACTTTGAGGCGCGATAACACCTTCCTGCAAAACTCCTGACGCGGTAATGAGTTTCCAAACTGATCCAGGCGGATAAAGTGAACGGGTAGCATTATTTACGAGTGGGCGCAATGGATCGTTGGCCACCTCTTCGTAATACGTTACATCAATAGTGCGGGCGAAACGGCTGTTGTCATAACCGGGATAACTGACCATTGAAAGAATCTGGCCGTTTTGCGGATTCATGGCGATGACAACACCCTGCTGGCTAACCAAGCGATTGTAAGTTGAATTGAGCAGGGCGATTCTATCTTTGAGCGCATTCTCGGCTGCCTGTTGTAAATCACTATCAATTGTTAGTCGTACATTTTCTCCTGGTAATGGCTCAATTCTTTCTAGCTCTTTTATTGTTGCACCTGCAACATCAATCTCCCTCAATAACGATCCACGTTTTCCAGCCAGTTCATCATTGAGAAACGCTTCAATTCCGTCAACGCCAATTCGGTCAAATGCTGGGTCATAGCCTTGTTCAATCAATGACTGTGCTTCTTCAGGTGGGATAGGGGCCATATACCCGATAATATGGGACGTTAGTTCTCCGGTAGGATATTCGCGTACTGGCGCGGCTTTTACATCAACACCAGGCAAAGACAAGTTTTCCTCTCTTAACTGAAGGGCGACATGAAAATCTACGTCACGTGCTATAACAACCTCACGAAAAGGTGCAATTCCTCTACCCGTATTTACCATTTCCTCGATACTACGAGTACGCCTGCCGCCAACGGCTGCGATCGCAGCCGTTGGCGGTACGTCCACTAGTGCGGAGATACGGTTATTAATGTCATGTACTTGTTTGGTATCGTCGGGTAATGCTGCTGGCACAATCGTTACATTAAATGCAGGTACATTCCGTGCTAATGGGCGATCATACCGATCGAAAATTACACCACGATCAGCTGCTAGTGGCAGTTGGTTCAGACGGTTTTCTTCTGCGGCTGCTTGGTAAGTGGAATAACTAGCAACTTGCAAATCGTACATGCGGATTGAGAATAGAACAAAGATAGCAATCATCACCGCTCGAAAGAACGTTAGTCGCCACCCCTGAAATGGTAATAAACGTCTGTCCATTTCATTACTCCCATTGGTGTTTGCAAATACACCACAAAAGCCTAACAATTGAAGATAACGCTTTGGTCAGTTATTGAATCTGATTTCAATTGCGACGTGCCATGCGTTGGTCACTCCTAATTCGATGTTGTATTATTCGTATAACCCAATAAACTGGGATAATTGTTAGTAAATTGTAGACTGTCGTCGGTAGAACAAAATAAGTGAATTGATCAACCAGTACACTGTATCCCAGACGATTGGCGAAGGCGGGCTGAAAGCCACTTACCAAAAGTATGATCAAAATGAGCAATTGCTGAAATAGGGTTCCCAATACGCTAACCCATATTAGAGTGAGCAAGCCGACGCTATAGAGTTGCTGCCTGATTGCATGTATTACAAATACGACGATAAGCACTCCCGGTACCGAACTACCAAGTGGGGCGGCTGAAAGCAAATCTTTGCAAATGCCCCCCACAAAAGACCACAATACACCTTGTTCTAACGTGCTGTTTAGTGCCCACGAAACAGTGATTAGAAACACGAGATCGGGGTGGCCACCCAAAATACTGAATTGAGGGAGTATTGTAACCTGAACTACCGCAGCAAATACTAATATTGGCACACTTAGGAAGCTGTCCAAAATCTAGCCACCGTTTCCGGGTGAAGATGCGCTCTGTTCGAACGATGAAAGGTCTGCGGGCTGGAAATTCGTAATGACCAAGACTATTTCTAATGTATCGAAGTTGTTCAAACTTCGAATAATAGCCGACTGAAATAACTCAAACTCTCGTTGTCTCACACTGGTTACCTGACCGATCACTATGTTAGGTGGTAGGTTGCCACCTAATCCAGATGTGTTTACGATATCGCCTTCCTGTACATTGGCGGCTAATGGAATAAACTCCATTAACAAGTTGCCGTTTGCTTGTCCGATAACGCTGCCTTCATCGCGGGTTGTCAACAATCGCCCGCTAATAGCACTTGATGTGTCAGTGATCAGCAATACGCGTGCGGCATTTGCACTGACGTTGAGGACACGTCCAACTAATCCCAATTGGGTCACTACAGGCATTCCCACCGTAATTCCATCCCGTGTTCCTTTGTTAATAGCAATGGTTCGCAGTGGGGTGTTTGGATCCGCGTTGCTAATGACATCAGCGGTTACATATTCACGGTCTTGGCTCTGGGATGTGTAATTTAGTAATTCAGATAACCGCTGGTAGTCACTGGCAACTTCACGGAGTGTTACTAATTCTGATTGATAATTGTTGATTGCGGTTTCTAGCTCCGCTACTCGTCGTTGTAGCGACGCTACATCCGTATCGGTGTTCAGTGTATTTAGCGTGTCTTGTGTGGTTCTATTGAATAATCCAGTTATGAAGTTTAGCGGAGGCGTTATGATGTCCTGCAGCGGGGCTAGCAATCCAGCAGAACTGGCACCTATCAATCCAGCACAGATAATTAAACTGACTATGAAAAAGAGTATGCGATTTGAACGCCAATTTCGCACAGATTATGCCTCAAGTAGGCTATTAGAGGGGAGCATTATATCAGAATCTTGACCAGTATGAGGGTGGGAAATCAATCTGTGAAATGGATTAGGGTTTGTGAATACGGGTAGCATGGAGATTTCACCCCGTGCGTAGCCATTGAATTACACTCCGAATAGCTTAGTGTTTAGTACTGCCTCGTTCGAGGCCCACAAGTAGACGGCGTAGGTTGTTATAATCTTCCAAAACACGGCCTGCTCCACGGGCAACACACGTCATAGGGTCTTCTGCCAGCCATGCCCGAATGTTGACTTCATCTGCTACGCGGTCCGTCAAACCTTTGAGTTGGCTGCTGCCTCCCGCCATACAAATCCCACTTTCCATGAGATCAGCAACTAATTCAGGGGGAGTGTCATCCAATGCATCTTTTATCGTATCAACAATAATGTTGACCGATCCTGCTACTGCCTCGCGGATTTCAATGGAACTCACCTCAACAGTTCCCGGCAAACCCGTCATTAAGTTCCTGCCCTTGACTAGCATGGTGCGTTCTTGAGGTAAAGGATATGCCGAGCCAATATCGGTCTTGATGCGTTCAGCCATTGGTTCACCAATGAGCAAATTGTGCTTGGTGCGCATATATTGCACAATATCCTCATCCATTTCATCGCCTGCCACACGGATTGAACGGCTAATCACAATGCCGCCCAATGAAAAAATGGCGACTTCTGTCGTGCCGCCACCAATGTCAACTACCATACTGCCACGGGTTTCCTGTACTGGTAGCCCTGCACCAATTGCCGCAGCAACGGGTTCTTCGATGAGATAGGCTTCCCGTGCGCCGGCGCTGATAGCAGCATCAAAAACAGCGCGTTTTTCGACCTCAGTCACGCCGCTAGGAATGCCAACAACGACACGGGGGCGGGGAAGCGGAACCCAAGATTGTTCATGAGCTTTGCTAATCAGATGATTGAGCATTGCCTCAGTAACTTCAAATTCGCTGATTACACCGTCTCGCAAAGGACGGACGACCAGAATATCTTTGGGGTTTTTTCCCCACATCTCTTTAGCCCGTGCGCCAACCTCAATTGGCCGACGGGTCTTTTTTTCCAACGCCACAAACGATGGTTCATTGATGACAATGCCTTTGCCGCGCACACTGACAAGGGTGTTCGCTGTTCCGAGGTCAATGCCAATGTCCAGAGAAAATAGGCCGAGAAGAAAATCGAACGGACTCTGCACAAAAAGACTCCTCACTACACGCAGTAGCGCGCGGCATTATAACACGCTGTTACTTGAATACAAAGATATCCTCTTGCCCTAAACCTATACTATAATGATGCTATTACAACCTTCCATTTTCTACCCCGTGGCACTGGCTTGATGATTGAGATTGTTCGACAAAATCTCCAAAAATACCAGCTTTTTCCGCCTGATACGACTGTGCTAATTGGCGTTTCTGGTGGCGCAGATTCGCTGGCACTCTTACATGTGTGTTGTCAATTAACAGTACGAATGCGCTTTCGAATTCATGTTGGAACGCTTAATCATTTGTTGCGCGGAGAGGAGGGCGCCGCTGACGTTCAGTATGTGGAAGACATGTGCAAATTATGGGAGGTTCCGGTTACTGTAGGTCACTTCGATGTACGTAAGTTGGCAAAGGACCAAAGCTTAAGTATTGAGGCTGCTGCTCGCCGGGCACGTTATGATTTTCTAGCGGAAACGGCGCTCCGCGTGGGATCTAGCCGAGTTGCTGTCGCACATCATGCTGATGACCAAGCGGAAACTGTGTTGATGCGATTGCTGCGTGGAACGGGTTTGCATGGCCTTGCCGGGATGTCTATGCAATCGCCTGTACCGTACAACACGGATTTGGTATTGGTGCGCCCGATGCTAAATATCACACGCCGTCAAATTCTAGCGTATTGTGCTGAACATGGCCTCGTGGCTCGCGAAGACTCGACTAATAATGACTCCGATTTACTGCGAAATGCTGTGCGGTTGAAATTGTTGCCACAGCTTGCCCAACATAACCCACGTGTAAGCCAAGCCCTAAACCGCGTAGCCGAGTCCGCAGCACAAGACGAAGATTTTCTACGATTACAGCTTCATGAATTGATAGGTTCTCTTGACTTGATCTTGACTGAGCATAGCGCTGCATTTAGCCGTACCGGATTTCACCGATTGCATCCTGCTATGCAACGACGGATACTGCTCTGGATACTTGACCAATTGGGGATCTCTGAAAATGTCCATTATAGCCACATTGTTGATGCGATTGAACTAGGATGCCGAGGACTGAACCGGGCTGTGTCGCTTCTTGGTAATGATTATCAACTTCGTGTTGAATATGAACGGTTGATTGTTGAACGGACGACTTCGGACCAATTTATCAGAGAATCTTCTGAGCGTGCTGAAGAAACAATTCAAGTCATCGTACCCGGAATTACAAAGTTTGGTGCTAAGGTATTTGAATCTAGCCTGAACCCTATCGTGGATAAACCCGATGATGTGATTGCGGTCGCCCCTGATGCTATTCTTACACTCCGTAACCGTTATTCCGGCGATCGATTTTCACCGCCCGGCTTGGGAGGGCATACCCAAAAACTTTCTCGATGGATGGTCAACCGGAAAATTCCACTTAGCCAACGTGACAATGTTCCAGTATTGTGTGTCAATGGCAAGATTGCTGCAATCTACGTAAACTCAAAATGGATAATTGGGGAAGAATTTGTGCCTAATGACAATTCTTCCCATCTTATCTATTTTCGATTTCTTATAAATTTATGAATTTTCTCTCAATTTCTTGTGAAGATGTATTTGTCAATAGGATTGAAGGTTGCGTAAGTCAATTAAAAACAGTATCCTTAAGACAAAATAAGCGAATAGTAAATGCTATGAAGGTTGGCAAAATGGACACCACTACTGACGCCGCCCATGTCCTCGTGGTTGATGACGAAGGGGCAATCCGTTATTCAGTTAGCAAAACTCTCCAACGTATAGGTTATCAAGTTGATGAAGCAGCAAGTGGTGAAGAAGCCCTTGATTTGATTGCCAAACGCGAATATGAAGTCATTTTGACCGATATTCGTATGCCGGGTGTTACTGGCGTTGAATTGTTGAAGCGCATTAAAGACATTTCTGCTGATGCTATTGTTATTTTGATGACCGGATTTGCCAGTCTCGGTACAGCTGTTGAAAGCCTTCGGCTTGGCGCTCATGATTATCTGATCAAGCCCAGCTCCAGTCAGGATATTCGTCAAAGTGTTGCTCGCGGGGTTGAACGTGCCCGAAATTTGAAGCGTCGGCGCGCATTGCTTGACGCTATCCGCAGCAATGTGTTTGAGCTAACTCATGCGGATGTCGAAGCGATCAACGCTGTTTATGATAATGGAACGTCACATACGGCTCCCGAAGTACGTTATGAAAGTACTGCCCCGGTCGAGCCGATTAACACTAATATGACGCTCGGACCGCTGACCATCTATCCGGGCCGCTATCAAATTTCTGTAGGTGATCAGCCCATTGACCTAACCCCAACCGAATTTGACTTGCTTCTTTACTTAGCTGCACATCGTGGACGGGTTGTATCCTGCCATGAGTTGGTTCGTGAAGTACGGGGATATGCAGTAGACGAAGCCGAAGCTCAGGAAGTAATTCGCCCCCATGTTAGCAATTTGCGTCGCAAACTTAAGCAAACGGGCAAGGATGCTGATTTAATCGTCAACGTACGTGGGATTGGGTATCGCTTGAGTGAAACCGGTCAATAATATTCCTCGGCGTTTTATATCCGGCACTTCATAATGAAATGACTCACAAAGACTTACTCGAATAAGTCTTTGTGTTTTTATAGCGGTGTTACCTCAGTTCAACAACCTTTAATCGCACAATCTGACCTGCTTCCTGACCTCACGCAGCAGCGCGTCGCACAGATGTTCGTAGTTAACCTTGATGGCAGTATACTTACCGAACTCGGCACAGACTTTCTCACGCGCTATCAACCGGGTGGTGTTGTTCTGCTGGGTGACAATATCTCCAACCCGGAAGCAGTAGCTAAACTTGTAAATGCCTATCAGCAAACGATTATTGATGCGGGCGGTCTGCCACTATTTGTTGCTGTTGATCAAGAAGGTGGTCCGATTTCCCATCTCAGAGACGGATTCACAACGTTTCCAACGCCTGCGCTGATCACTGCTACTCAGGATGTTACGCTTGCCCAGCAGGTAGGTGCTGCGATGGCCGAGGAATTGAAGGCGGTTGGCATAAATATGGATTTGGCTCCAATCGCAGATTTAGAGACCAATCCGCGTAATCCTATCATTGTGCGCCGTTCGTTTGGGAGTGACCCTATAATGGTTAGCCCCATCGTTGGCGCGTTCATAATGGGAATGCAGGAACAAGGAGTAATGGCTACGGCCAAACATTTTCCGGGGCATGGCGATAGCAGCGACGACTCACACTTCGTTACCTGTGATTTCGCTCGATCGTTCACGTCTTGAGGCTGTTGAACTTGCTCCGTTCCGAGCTGCGGTAAGTGCAGGTGTCGCTGCCATCATGGTTGCTCATATCTGGTATCCAGCACTTGAACCACAAGAAGATCTACCCGCATCGCTATCGTCCAATATTATCGAAGGAATATTGCGCGGCGAAATGGGTTATGACGGCCTTATTATGACTGACGCGCTCGATATGGATGCAATTGATACCGCCTATTCGTATTCTGAGGCAGTTGTGCGTGCTATTAAAGCAGGTGTTGATCTGGTCATTGCCGCACATATCAGTCCTCAGTCTCAAATTCAGGCTATACAGGCGGTCGTAAAAGCTGTTGAAGAAGGGCGCATACCAGAAGATCGGATTAATCAATCCGTTCAGCGCATTTTGGCAGCAAAAGCACGTTATCACATACTGGATTGGATGCCCGTTGCTTCTAATCAATCAACCAGTGATATAAAACTTGACCAACACGAACGACTAGTGAATGATCTGTTTGAAGCTGGAATAACCGTTGCGCTTGACAGCCAGCATTTCATCCCCCTAAGTACGGATAAATCCATTGCTGTGGTTTACCCGGCGAGCCAACCCCGGATTATGCGAGAATGTTCAGGATATGATCCTGCAATCCATTGGGTTGGGGTGTCTCAATCACCCCAAGATGAGGAAATAAGTTGGGCGAAGGATGCAGCTATTCGTGCTGATATCGTGATCGTTTTTACACAGAATGCAGAAGATGATCCGCGACAACAAACCTTAGTCAATTCATTGCCTTCTGAAAAGACAGTGGCCGTTGCTTTGTGGTCACCCTACGACTGGACAGTTTATCCACAGGTTGCCGGTTACGTGGTAACGTACAGTCCACTTCCGTTTGCCTTGCCGGCAGTGTGTAAGGTGCTGTTTGGCAAACTGCCTGCACGTGGTAAGTTGTCTATAGCTATTCCCGGATTTCCGTCTTGAAAATGGCTGATCGGCGGCAGTGGTGGCGGTATGCCGCCAAGGAATAATCCATAGATTTCAGAAAGTTAGAATTAGAAGGATAGTGTGGAAATGTTGGAAACGGCGTCAATATCGTCAATGTCGGACATTTTGTAATGAGATAGAATGCGTCACTACCCCATTCTTAAGGATGGGGAGGGGTAGACCTGATAGCATGAACTAGCCTAACATTATGAGGGTATTATAGCACAGAAGTTCATATATGTCAATATAAAGTTTGGTGGAAACGTGTTTGGATTTGGCTTGAAGTGCTGTCCTAGAAGTTTTTGTTGCTTTCAGAACGCGCCCTGCGAGTGAAACAGGAAGGCCAAGAAATTCAATTGCTCGTCGGCGGTCATCGGACGGGGGCGGGCTAGGTCATCAATTATGCCTGTAAATAGATCAACGGTCAGCAAACGCCCTTCGTAGATAAAAAACTCATCCATGAAGAAGCGACTGTTTCCCCAAAACGGCTGGTCAAAGAATAAATTGCCTAAACCGTAGTGAATGAATGACTCCGTACCGGCCCTACTGTTGTAGAACGACATGATTTGGGGTTTGTGGGCTTGCGTGCCAATTACAATATCTGCGCCTAAATCGGCCAATCCTTGAAAGTCTGATATTTGTTGCGCCGAAGGGCGATAGTCTTCAATCTCTAAATACTGCACACTTACGATAAGTAGATCATTTTCTGCCGCAAGGGTCGGCAGTGCGGCCCTGAACCAATCCCAGTTACAGGAAGCAGCGCCGGGCGAATCGTCGCCAGCGAGCGCGTAATATGGCCCGACCCAGTTACAAGCGACCATCGCTATCCGATTTCCGTGGTTTTCTAGGATGAGTGGTTGTCGTGCTATTTCGGTATTTTCGCCACCGCCCACCGTTCGGACGCCATGTTCGCGATACCATTCAAGTGTCTTGAGGTAATTATCGGTTCCAAAATCGTTGTTGTGATTTCCCGTGAGTTCGACGATATCTAGACCCAAAAAGCTGAGTAGATCAAAATGCTCTTCTTTAGAACAGAATTGACCGAGTGGCTGCACATCAAACTGCGGGCAACCGGGAGAAAATGACACTTCATTGCTGGTGTGGAAGTAATCCGCTCGATCAACATACGATTTGATGCCACTGGCGGCCCAGTCGATTCCCTTTTCGTCGAGTGCTTTGCGTGTAAGGCGTGTCATCGCTGTTACACCGGACATTGCCAAGCGCGTGAGATGGTCTGGATAATAGTTGGCAGTGCTCGACCTAAATTGAAAGGGATAGACACCCGGCTCAAAGTCTAATGGATGAACATCGTTTATCTTTAAAACGCGATAGCGCGGCGTTAACCTGTCGAATCCCAACAGAGTAAACAAAGAGCCGTCGCGCCACAACATATTGAGTAGGGCATCGTCCGGCACAATCTGGATTGCCGGATCAATTGAAATGCCAAGTAGATGTAAATCATTCACTGTAGTGATGTCCAACAGCAGTTTTGGCACGGGCTGTCCAGTTCGAACAGCTGTTAACGCTTCTGCGGTGATTGAGGTCTGAAGGCTGGAAAAGGCTACTGTGGGAACAAACAACATCCAACCTTCATCAACTGTTGTACTTTCGGCTTGCGTGGATTGTGGAAGGGGAACGTTAGGCGTGTTCGTCACAAGGGCAAAAGGTGTGGGCAACAATAATTGATGACTCGACTGCCAGGGAGTGGCATAGAAATAAAGATATTCGCTGACGTGCTGCCGCCAATAGTCATTATTGTGCTGTCCTTCTGCATATATCGTATAGGCATGTGAGATACCTCGATCAGTTAGCCTCTCGTTCATTAAATCCAGACCGGGTTTTGCATAATCATCTTTGCCCCGATCTAGCCAAATACGCAGCGTATCCAGATTTGGGGCATTCTGTGCCAGTTTTAACGGGTCAAAGTCCGGAGGCGCATTGCCTTCTGCAAAATAGGCACTGTGTCCGCCAACCGAACCGAACAAATCAGGATGGCGGAAGGCTAATTCAAAGGCCCAGAAGCCGCCGCGCGAGATGCCCCCTATGGCCCGTGCTTCACGACGCGCATCAACCCGATATTGGCCTTCGACGAGTGGCATCAGTTCTTTTAGGAAAACATTCTCCCAAGATATTGATTCGAATTGGTTCTTGTTCGCGATCCATTCGCCAAACGGCATCACTACAATCATGGGCGGTAGTGTTCCGTTTGAAATCCCCTCATCAAGAATGTTTTGGATGCCTAGCCGTCCCCACTGCCCATCATCTTCGTTTGATCCATGAAACAGATATAGAGCAGGGTACTGTCTCGTGATATCGTAGCAGGGGGGAGTATAGACTGAATAATATATGTTCGTTTGAGCGATTTCGCTGCGGTACATGCTCCGTTCAATACTGCCAATGTCCCCATTACACGTGGACTGGGACTGCACGAAAGTACTCGTAGTGAGTAGGACAATTAATATTAAGAGAACTGCGCCAAAGACAGTAATTGTTTGTGTAAGTCCACGATTTGGAAGAAGTATTTGCTTTGTAGGCAGCGGTAGGTGCGGTGGACTTGGCTTACGGATAGATTTATGCATGTTTGCGTTTTATAATTTCTGCTAATCACTTGCAAGGTCGTAAATATACCATAATCACGCATCGCCAAACGCTATTCATCAACGCTTTATGTGCTTGTTTCATAGTGGCTTTCAGGTTAATTTAAGAAAGGCGACGCACACTACAGGATGAAATTATGGGAACGTTAAACCCCGATCTGCTTTCCAAAGACCTTGATGCTGTCATGAATGACGCCGTCGCACTCAAGGATCAGTACCGTAAACCGACGCTCACGCCCGAATTATTGCTACTGGGGCTGCTACGCCATCCCGACACAGCTGCCGCACGCTTGCTTGATGTTTTCAAAACGTCGCGTGCAGTTGATCTTGAGAAGTTGGACAGGCAAGTTCATTTAGCGGTTGAAGGGCGAGGTGACCCTAACGGTAATTTGGACTTTGTTGCAAAAGGTAACCGGCAGGTTCCGCTTTCTAAACAAAGTATTATCCTAATCGACGATGCTCTCAGCCTAGCGAACTCACAGGATGAGGTGCGCGTGGATACTGATCATTTGTTGACTATCATGGCTGAGCCTGCGATGCCGACGAGCGGGTTACTGCGCCAACCGGGAATAACGCCCAAGGCTATTGCCGATATTCGTATGGACAACAGCCAAGTACGGATGAAAACTGACGGTACCACACAGGATGTTGTGGCGCAGTCCAAAGCAGGCAAACTTCGCGCCGTTTATTTCCGCGAAGATTTGCTACGGGACATCGTTAACGTGCTGGCGCAAGCCGTTAACCGCCATGTTATTTTGATTGGGCCAGATGGTGTAGGAAAACGCACATTGGCCTATAGTCTGGCGCTTTTGATGTCTGAAGGCAAAGGGCCAGTTGGGCTCAAGAATCTTGTTCAAATTGACGAGACAGCACTACTTGATAGCGACCAGAAAGCTGTTCGAGCAGGCCTTAGTCAAGCTTCCGGCGGCATCTTATTTATTCCCCATTTGCATCGCTTCTTCGGTGGCCCGATTAAAGCTGAATTTAGCAAAGCCACGCCGTTGATACAAAAGGCGTTCTTGTCGGATGATCCTGTAATTATTGGAACGTCTAGCGAGTTGGACTATAAGGAACGTTTGCTACCGGTTAGCGCCATAGCTGAAAATAGCCAGATTATTCGTGTCCCAGAGCCAACGGTTGAAGAAACAATCGAGATTCTGAAAATCCTCAAACCGCACCTGGAGGCCGATTATAAGCTTCAGGTGGCTGAAGACGCGCTTGGATTGGCTGCCCGCCTTGCCAAACGCTACCTTAGTGCCACGCCGTTACCGCGGAGTGCTGAACAACTCCTGCATCGCACGGCTGCATTGGTGAGTATGAGCCAGCAGAGCCAACTGCCATTCAAGAATGACCGAACAGGCTCAGTTGATACGACACTTGACGCGGAAGACGTTACGCTAGCAGCCAGTCAAATGACGGGCGTGCCTGTCAATAAGCTAGGCGAAGACGAACGCCTGCGTTATGCCAGTATGGTAGAACATCTCAAAGAACGTCTTATCGGGCAGGATGAAGCTGTGTTGGCGGTCAGCCGGGCAATCAAGACAGCGCGCGTCGGACTTAAAGATGCCAAGCGACCGATAGGCACATTTTTGTTCCTTGGACCAACGGGCGTTGGCAAAACCGAACTAGCAAAGGCTTTGGCGGAGTTCATGTTCGGTAGTGAAGACGCTATGCTCCCGCTGGATATGAGTGAGTTCAAAGACGAGAGTGCGCTCAACCGCCTCATCGGTTCGCCGAGCGGTTATGTGGATAGTGAAGCAGGCGGACAGCTTACGGAACGGGTGCGCCAGCAACCGTATATTATCGTGCTGTTCGATGAAGTCGAGAAAGCTCACCCGCGCATCATGGACATTCTCTTGCAGGTAATTGAAGAAGGTCGTTTGACAGATGGGCGGGGTAATGTGACCCAGTTTAGCGAAACAGTGGTTATCCTAACCAGTAATCTGGGTTCTGAATCGTTGGCTGTGCCTGTGATTACAGAGGAAATTCGGGAAGAGGCGATGGAAGAAGTTCGGACATGGTTCCGACCCGAGTTCCTCAACCGTCTTGATGAAGTCATTATGTTCAATGCACTTTCAGCCGAAGACCTGCACGGCATTTTATTGCTCCTTTTGAAGAAGGAAGGCAAGATGGCCGCTGAACGAGGGCTGTCGTTGGAGTTTACCGACGCTGCTGTTGAATGGATGCTGGCGCAGAATGATGAACCAGAATATGGTGCGCGCCCGCTACGGCGCATCATACGCCGTTTTGTTCGTGAACCGCTGGCTGACTTTTTGCTCAAGGTCAATCCTCCCGCTGGAACACAGGTACGCGTGGATTCAATAGATCATTCCGGCTTGAAGTTCGCGGCGTTGGTGGATGGCAAAGAGATGACTGTGGGCGAGTAAACGATGACGAATTCCGGTGCGCGACTATTCATAAGCTATCCAATCCAAAATGAAGATACTGCCCGTGTTTTTGCGGAAAAGCTTCGGAAGGCTGGGATTGAAGTATGGGCATTTGTTGACAGTATTCCGCCGAAATTGAGCAGAGAAGATCAACTAGCGCATGTTCAGAAAGCAATTGAGAACGCTACTGTTTTTGTGGTACTCGTTTCTCCTTTCACAAGAAAATCGGTGGGAGCAGCCACCGAAATCGTATACGCGCAATCCCGTAACCTTACGATATTACCTGTGGTTATTGAGGCGGCTGCAGAACCGCCAATTAATTTGCTTCGATACAGCTTCGTTGATGTGTCGTCGCTACCACCTGATGAGGCAATAAGTCAGATTGTAGATGAGATAGATAAAGTTCTTCAGTCTGAAAAGTCGCACATCATTCCCGCTTCTCCGCCGAAGATTGTACACAATCGAGTGAATATTCTTGCCTCAATTCCAACTGCCAGAGTCTTTATTGCATACTCTCACCGGCAACAGGATATTGCTCGTAAACTTTCGGAATTACTCACTGCGAATGGTGTACCGAATTTTTATGATGCCAAAATAAAAGCCGGCGCGACGTGGCGCAAAATGATTCAGCAGGCACTGGACGACTCGACTCATTTGATTGTTATTTGGACACCGGAAGCCAGCACATCTGATGAAGTAGAACGGGAGGTGAGCTACGCACTCGCGGAGCGCAAAATAATCGTCCCACTGTTAAGCAAGGATATACCGAAGTTGCCTTACCATTTGCATGGTTTGCACTATATCACTCTTGAACAAGAATTTTCGCAAATCGAGTTTGGCTTGCTGAACGCAATTGCTCAGCGTTCAGGTAATGAGGACATCTGGCAATAATGCGCCGTCTGCTCTCACCTTCGCTCGGGTTGTTTTCAGCCGCCACCGGACTGCTTCTCATCAGCCGAGACGAAGATAACGTGCTGCGCCCACTCCAAATTGTTATTAATGAACTATCGTGGGTATCGGCTGCTGTTGGGGTGGTAGCGATCATTGCAGGTACGATTACAAGACCTCGTTCGTGGTTGGGAGTTCTTTCTGGAATATTTGGCACTGCTGTGTCTTTGAAACCGTTTGTCGTGCATCGGGCGGTAGCTGAGGATATGGCATCGGCAATGCGCGCCGGGCTGGGTAGAGATTATGAAACGCAGATTCCACCAATAATTCGTCGCCGTCTGCAACCTTCTGTTTGGTCATGGCGTCATGCATTTGGTGAGCGACATCGCGAAGTTCATGCCCATATAACCACTGATATCCCGTATGCTTGCCCGGATGGCAAATCTCTCAAGTTAGATGTTTATCAGCCAGTTGAACCACCAGCAGTGGGAACATCATATCCTGCGGTTATTGTCGTGCATGGTGGTGGTTGGCGGAACGGCGATAAAAGCGATTACTTTGTGTGGAATAATCGTTATCTCGCGAGTTTGGGGTATGTGGTGTTTGATATTCAGTATCGTTTGTCGCCGCAGTCTCAATGGCCTGCTCAATTGCGTGATATTCATGCGGCTGTACGGTGGGTGAAAAGTCATGCTGAAGCGTATCAGATCGATAAGACGCGAATAGCACTTTTAGGTCGTTCGGCTGGTGCACATCTTGCGCTCATGGCTGCTTTCCGCGCTGAAGAGGCTGAGCAAGTACAGGCGGTAATTTCCTTCTATGGTCCGGCCAATATGAAATGGGAATCGCTGGCGTCCGATTCGCCAATTGTTGAATTGATTGGTGGTCGATGGGAAGATTTACCCGCTGAATACACTGATGCTAACCCGCTTGATTGGGTGCGCGATGATTTGCCACCGCTGCTCGTTATTGAGGGTGGCATGGACACACTTGTCCCCAATATTCATGGCGACATGCTCAGGGAGCGCTTCGCTTCTACAAATAGCTGTTATGTACTCCTCCGACTCCCGTGGGCGCGTCATGGTTTCGACGCTGTACCGTATGGAATTGGTTCACAGCTTGTGCAATATCACGTTGATCGTTTTCTTGCTCACGCTTTTTATGGGAGGCCACAAAGTGCCTGAAACACTCCGTTCACGCCCTCTGCCGTCCCGTCCATCTACCGGTTTATTGGCTTGGGAAGCCACAATGGGCTACATACGCGGCCAATACCGTCTAGACACCACCTTGACGGTACAGGCTGTTCCAGAAGCCGGGAATATCCACTGGCAGGCAGCAGCGACTTGGGGACAGAATAGTGAACAAGTTGGTGGTAAATCTTCGCTGCCTGATGCACTCCGTGATCTTTGGCGTCAGGTTGATGAAAACATGTCATTTTTGGTCGCGTGAAGCCCTCATTCGACGCCTATTAATTATGCTGATCATGAGTGGCTCGATAGTGACACACGTACAATATTGAACTATACCTTGGATGCTATTTTGGTGTCGTGTGTCAACCCATGGATTCTCGCTTATTTATGAACCGGTTGAAATTCCCGAACTGCGATTTCAGGCAGGCCTAACGACCAATAATGCGGTAAAGTTGTTAGGGCAGGGCGCTACGCTGCAAGATGCCTGCCGAGATTTGTATCGCCGTCTGGCACAAGATTTCATTCAGCGTTCAACACGTGAAATGCCTAAAGTTGACGAGTGAAAGATTGACAATGTGTTGAAACATAAGTCATTGATTATTATTCATTGCCACCTGTAACTATCACATCAAAGGAGCTGATAAATGCCACAAGTTGATACCTCGATTTTCCGCAAGTATGATATTCGCGGCACAGTGAATGGCGAAAATCCACAAATCTCGCCTGACCTAGCGCGGCTCGTTGGGCAGGCTCTAGGTACTTACCTCCCTCAGCAGTTTGGGACGGAACGGGTATTTGTCGGATGTGACAACCGTGCATCTTCGCCCGGTATAAAGCAGGGCATGATGGAAGGTTTGGCATCAACCGGCATGAACGTAACCGACATTGGTGCTGTACTGACCCCTACGTTGTACTTCGCTTCTGCCAGCTACTCTGGTAAAGCCGCTGGCGTCATGATTACGGGCAGTCACCTTGATACCCGATATAACGGCATCAAAATGGCTTATGGTGCACTCGCGTTGGCGGACGACCAAATTCAAGCATTGCTGAAGATAATTCAAACTAATGGATTTGCAACAGGGCAAGGTGAAATCTCCACCGATCTTCAGATGATCCATAAGCATATGGAAACCATTGGTTCGAAGGTCAAGATTGCGCGTCCGTTGAAGGTGGTGCTGGATGCGGGAAATGGACTGAGTGGAACCTATATTCCTCCGGTGCTTGAAAAACTTGGCATTGAGGTTATCGGCCTGTATCTCGAATCTGACGGGTCTTATCCTAACCATCTGCCAAACCCTGAAGACCCCGAAACCACCAAAGACCTCGAAGCCAAAGTCGTCGAAGTTGGCGCTGATCTCGGTCTTGGTTTCGATGGAGATTCGGATCGCTGCGGTTTCATTGATAATCACGGACATCACATTGCCGCTGACCGTTTGTTAGCGCTGTTAGCGCGCGATCTGCTCAGCCGCCAACCGGGCGCTTCTATTGTCTTTGATGTTAAAGCCTCGCAGGCACTTCCGGATGAAATCCGCAAGTACGGCGGTGTGCCAGTGATGTGGAAGACCGGCCACAGCCTAATGAAGAAGAAGATGCACGAAATCGGCTCACCACTCGGTGGCGAGGTAAGCGGTCATCTCTTCACGGGCGAAAATTATTATGGTTTTGACGATGCACCGTTGATTGCGCTCAAGACACTGGAGATTATTTCCAAGTCTAGTAAAACTGTGGCCGAACTTTTTGAAGACATTCCGAAACTCTTTGCCACTCCTGAAATCATTCTCTCCGCGCCGGATGCGGTGAAATTCGGAATCATTCAGGAAATTTCAGATGTTCTGGCGAAACAGTATGAGGTTATAACCCTTGATGGTGTGCGTGCATCCTTTAAGAGCGGATGGGGCATGGTACGCGCCAGCAATACACAACCGGCTATCACGCTGCGCTTCGAAGCTTATACCAAGCCTGAAATCGTCGAGTACATGAACATTTTTAAAGCACAGCTCGACAAACATCCGGAAGTTGATCAAGGCAAGCTGCTTGACCAGATTAAGGTGTTTAGCTAGATCACCCAAGAAGGCGCACGATTGTGTCCCTTTTTTATTCTTTGTATTCTCATATGGGGATAGGAAAATCGCATGCCCGACCATTTTCAGACTATCTATGCTAGTCATGCCGACCAATACGAAGCATTGGTTGTGCGCGAAGATTACGAAGGCAATATCCTCAAGACCCTACACACTATTCACCCCCTTTCCGGAGCGGATGTCGTCGAAATGGGCGCTGGTACAGGCCGACTCACCCTAATGCTGGCGCCGCTAGTGAAAAGCCTGCACGCCTTTGATGGTTCGGCGCACATGCTGGATGTCGCCATCGCCAAATTGAACCAGTCTGGATTGACTAACTGGCGTGCCGAAGTGGCAGATAATCGGTCACTGCCCGTTGACGACGGCGTTGCCGATTTGTCTATACAGGGGTGGAGTTTTGGTCATTATTGTGGTTGGTATCCGGATACATGGCGCGAAGCAATAGGCAAAGCATTAGGGGAAATGACACGGGTTTTGCGACCGGGCGGTACAGTGGTCATGTTTGAGACGATGGGAACTGGCCGCGAAACGGCGCAACCGCCAACGCAAGGACTGGCCGATTTTTACACATGGCTCGAAAAAGAGCATGGCTTTAACGCGACGAATATTCGCACAGATTACCAATTCGAGTCGTTGACCGAAGCTGAAGAACTTACTCGATTCTTCTTCGGTGATGAACTGGCGGATGAAGTTGTCCGGCGCAACTGGATTATCCTCCCGGAATGTACCGGGGTGTGGTGGAAAACCGTCTAGGATTTGCGCCGGGTGCGCTGCTGCATTAGATCTTGGTAGAGCTTACGGAACTGTCGAAGCGTGTGTTGGATCGTGAATCGGGATTGAACGAGATCGCGAGCTGAGTTGCCAAGTGCGCGTCTGTGTTCGTCATTACGTAGTAGATTGCTGATCGCCGATGCCAGCGCGGCGTCGTCCCCTACCGGAACGGTGATGCCTAGTTCATTATGATCGGGCAACAGCCCCACCGCCGTGCCTACTGTTGGCAGGCCGCAAGCCGCCGCCTCCAATGTCACCATTCCCAGCCCTTCATGCCGAGAAGTCAAAACATGAATTGCTGCATCGAGGTAGTAGTGCGGCATTTCGGAATGGTGCACCGCACCGATGAAACGAATACGGTTGGCTAAGTCCAACTGGTTTGCAAGCTCCTTTAGGCGCGCCTCTTCTGGTCCGCTGCCAACCAATGTAAGTGTGACGGCCGCGTCCAACCGCGCTACTGCCCGTAGGAGGGTCTGTTGATCCTTAACACCGACGAGCGATGCGACATGAATGAGATCAGTTTTATCGCCTGTACTTTTATTCGGCGGCTGAGGCTCAAGAACTGTAGTATCTACGCCTAACGCAATGGTACGTATATTCTCTGGTGGAACTTCGCATCCAATCTTAGTAATTAGTTTTGCTGTGTACGAACAGGCGGGGATGACGCAATCTGCTTGGGTCAGAGCCTGATTGACAACCCATCGGCTGAATGCACTGCGTTGAAGTCCATAATTGATATCGTGAAATCCGACTAGTTCGCCGCCGGCAATAGATACAACGACTGGGATGCCCAGCCATTTACCTGACCAAGCAGCAATCAGCCCTGTTTCGTCGGCCCACATGGCGTGTAGTACGTCAAAAGGCCGCTGACGATGTAAGTTCCGAATCTTTTGGAACGCATCGCTCCACAACTTTAGCCTTTTCACGCCTCGCACTTGGGCTCCTCCCAACGCATGTACAGTGGCTCCGTAGATCGAGTAGCTATTGCGGCGGTGGGGATAGCGCAGTGTAATGACTCTTACATCGTCAATGTGAGCCATTTCGCGCACCAGGGTCAGTTGAACCGGAATTGCCCAGTCATTCTCGTCGCTGCTAAAACCGGGAAGGAGTATGCCAACGTGCATTATTCCATGACACGTCTGATGTTGGTGGGGTGGCGCAGCGTGTTCAAGACAGGGCAGCTCACTTCTACTATTTCATGCAATTTGGCGATGGTTTCGGCCGGGGCAGGACTTTCAACTTTTGCCTCGTACTCAATATCACGAATGGCGGGTATTTGATCCACGCTCATTCCAACTACGCTCTTGTAGTCCAATGTTCCGCTGATATTGATTTGTACATCGTCGAGGGGAATCTTTTGCAACGTCGCCTGTATAAGATACGTGTGAACCAAACAGCTTGCCAGCGCACCCAACAAGAGTTCAGGCGACGTGGGGCCGAGGGTGTGTCCGGCCAAACCCGGCCCGGAATCAGTGATAATGGTGTAGTCGCCCATCTGGATAGGGCGCGCGCCAGTGATGCCGGCTACCTTTGACTGTGCTTTGACCGTGGCCACGGCCTTTTCCGGGCTGACTGTCCAATCTCGCTGGCGTTCGGCAATCGCCGCAGACTTGCGCTCAAAATAGTTATCCAATGCTGCCATGACTATCCTCCAATGCGAAATAATGTGTAATATCCCACTCTGCCAAGTCTTGTCAACCCGCGCTCATCCCGCAGCCAATGATAACTGAGCTGTAGGTCACGCCCAATCCACTGGTCTTCAATATTCCAAACATTAATGAGCAGATATTCCTTCTGTCCATGCTGCCACTTTGCACGCAATGTTGCGGGTGTCTCGTAATACAATTCATGGACATCAAGTTTAGTGTAGTGTTTGAGGGTTAGGGTTAATCCAAAGGTATAGACGACGGCTTCACTGGGAATGTAATGCGCTAACCACGAAGCCACTGTTTTATCCCGTTGCTGGTTGGTGATAAAAAGATCGATGGTGTCTCTGGCAGTAGATAATGTCTGCATAGCGCCAACGATTGCAACGCTAAATAGTGCGATGAAAACCAAACGGCGAACTACCAATGTAGGTAATCGCTTGACCCACCGGGTGAATAGTTCCCAGCCAGTTCCCATCATGAGTGCTACTTCCGGGAACATAATTAGAGGGAAACGAATGTTTTGATAGGGAATACCCGCTAAGAAAATGTAAGGCAAAACTATCCATCCCAGCGCCATCACCGCACCCATTTTGATCCTCACGTTAGGTTGTGCGATCCTTACACCACGCAATAGCAACCACAGCGCGCCTAAGATAAGGAACGGTGCAAAGAGTGGTGAGAGGTAGTATTTTGCATAAAATGGTTGAGCATAATAGATAGCGTTGATCTGTTGATATTCAAAGTGGCCGTCAATATTGTCAAAGGTGGTTGAGATGGCGTTCGATGGCGACCAGCCTTCTACCCAAGCGTGATTGAACGTTGGTGCCGAAGTGGCACGGCTAAAGGCCAATTGGGGCAGCAAAACCATGAGAGCCGCGATAATAACCCAACCAATCTGTCTGGGCCTTCGCCCCATTCCAGACCAAAGCATTGAGATGCCCCACGGTATGAAAAGGAGTAAATAAAGCCACCGTGTTATGGAGGCCAATGCAAGAAGTGCTGAGGCCATCATAAAATATGACAGCGATGAAAACCCAGTGTGTTTGACTTCAGTATCCAAGGTCATTTGACTGGCGCCTCGTAAAACTATCACTGCGCTCAAGACTGCCCAAAACAGCGCGGGTATGTCGCTCATGACCACGATTCCGGATTGTAGTGCCTGCCCACAGATCAACATGACGATGGCGCTGATGACTGAACTTAAACGGCCCAAGGATTGCTGACGCGCCAAGATGAAAATAAGTGGGCTCAGGGCAGACCCCAACGTGATATTGATGATTTGTGCGGTGCTGGCTGATACTCCAAACACGCTAAAGCCTAATGCCAGCAGAATGGGATAACCTAACGGCCAGAAAAATGATCCGCTTAGGTTTCCTCCATTTAGAATATTCTTTAAACTTTCCCCAAAATCGTAATAGGCGTAGGCATCTTGTCCATACAAGCCATCAAATTGAGTTTGCGCGAGCATCAAAAAGTGGAGCACGAATCCGGCGACGAATAGAGCAGTCACTAGAAAAAGGTCTAGCCGCCTGGGTGTGAAAAAGCTAGGGTAGTTGAAATCAGACGTTTTCATGGTTATCTTGATGTCGCAAAGGCAAAATCAAAAGAATCATACCCGCTAATTCTGTTATGGCTACTGCTGCCGCTGCCCCCAACGCGCCCCAGATGGGTATAAGCCACAGTCCAAACCCAAGCTGCAAACCAAGCATAAGCACTAGCACTTTGTTCGTTAGCGTTTCTCTTCCTTTAGCATACCAGTACAATGTCAAGCCAGCACGCAGTAGACCCGGCAGCAAGCCCCACATCGTGAGTTGGAGGGTCGCTGCTGCGTCTATGAAGTCTGGCCCATAGGTAAAGCCAAGTGTGGGCCGCGCCAGAAACCAGAATACGATGCCAAGGAGGGTAGCAAAGATACCCAAGCCAATTAGTATTTTTTGCATCTGCCGATTGAGCGATGCAGGCTGCGCGGCCAATACGGCAAGTGCCGGAAAAAGCGCCCCAAACAATGCGTTGGGGACTGTTCGTCCGGCTTCGGCAAAACGGGTCGCTGCGGCATAATAGCCGACATCGCCTGCATCTGTCATCCGTTCGAGCATTATAGGTGCGAGGCGAAGCTGAATGGCTGCCAATATCGCGGCAGCTGCGAACGGCCATGCTTGTTTCAATGTCACTATCAGTTGAAGATGGCGTTCGTTTTCTCCCTTATCATTTCTGGTATTTGGATTGAACCAGCGCCGCCATATCCACCATGCGGCGCACAACTGCCCGGCCGAAGTCAAGGTGTTGACTATTAGCGCTGCGAGAACATCACCATCAAGCAGGAATATGGTTATCGTCAAGATAATTTGTGCTGCTAACATGCCAATGTTTAGCCACGGGATGGGCCACATTTGCTGGCGCGCGCGGAAGATGGCAGTGAAATTACCAAATAGCGGATTAATAAGGATGAGCGGTGCTGAGATTTGGAGACCGCGTACGACCAGAGGATCTGAACTGAGAAGGGGAGCGCATAAGATCAATATGACGGTCAATCCCCCGCCAAACCAAAGGCGTGCTTGAGCGGCAACCTGCAGGTAGTCCCTTTCAAGAGCAGGATTTCTTGCGGCTTCACGGGTAATCAAAGTCCCCAATCCGAATTCCGCAGCTAACGACAGGGGAAAGACCCAAGCCAAGGCCGTTGTATAAATGCCTAATCCTTCTTTTCCCAACACCCTCCCAATCGCTACCGACAACACAAATGACAAGACCGCACTGCCTGTGTTGCTGAGGAGTAAGATAAGGGTATTGCGAGATAAGGTGTGTTGCATATCAGCTCCAGCGTGGAGTTCGGTCATAGCCTTCAAGGAAGTCGTATTTTATGGTTAATACCTCGCCTTACATGTTGCGTATGACAAAACATTTCTAGTCAAAGTGTTGGTAATGTGATCAAGATAAGTCGTGGCAAAGTGATCACGCGCTTGTTGCTGGCTCATGTACGTTATACCTTAATGCGAGAAGCCTGTTAGAAAGGTATGACTGAAGTCCATTTGTGCGAGATGATCGTGGCGAATCATAAAGGCAAGTTTACCCCAATCGCCCCAGTACATATTTGTCTCGTCATGCGAATGGAGTTCGAATAATAGGGACCACTGGTGAAACTCACCTCTTAATTTTGAACTGCTTAGTTTCCATTCAATGTGAAGATGATCTCCTAACTGCCAATCCACATCAGGTGAATACGGATATCCCAACAGTCGACTTGCTGGTAGGTCAAAGCCCATGGAATTATTGAGACTATCACATAGTTCCATAAAATTTTCGTATTGGTATTCCGATACCTGCGCGTCTAGTTCGCTTTCAAACTCCCGGTAGAAAAACATTGGTAAACTAATAGCAGGTTGTAAGTTGACCGAATACGGCATGAACCACTCGCCACGATCTGTCTTGATCATGGTTTCTTTGTCAGGCGCTTGTGGGGGGCCGAGTTTGCTAAACCTTATTTCAGGCACGTAGATAACTCGATGCTCTATGTTGTGGTAGTTTTTTGTGCTACCTAGAAAGAAGTAGAGCATCCCGGTTTTTGGAAGAAGCTCGTGTTCATATGGAATTCTGACCAAGTCGCCTTGATTGAGGAGAGACAATTGAGTTGCTTCTGTTAAAGCGGCTTTAGTTTTATCTCCGAAACGGATTTCGGATAGATTGATTTGGGCCAGAAACACCAAGTAAAGGTCACGGATTCTAGGCCATTCTATATTCATTGGAAGGTCAGGCCGACCTCCGATTCGTGTTGTGCCCACAGCTTGGTAATGATGCGGTTCTGCAGGGGTAATTTGGATAGAGGTTTTTGCTATTCTCAAAATCTGATCCCTGAAATCATTCAGTTCATATTTCGAGATCAGCTTATCGAGATTATTAATTTGTTGGTTATTTAGGTATCCCACTATTCGCTCTTAGTTACTTGGCTGCATTTTTAGGATCACGCTGCATAAGTATGATGCAAATAAACCTGAGTTTGACACTTGTTAACGATTAATTCGCCATATCGTGTTTGTAATTAGAACCGGTGCACTTTTTTGTGTAAAGTGTGGTTTCATCCTACTCCAAAGTTTCTGCATACGCGAAATGAATGCAACAGGTTACAATCATAATCTTGGCTTAGCCAAATGGGATTACAGCTTTCACTATGACAGATAGACAATCGGATCGGCAATCAAAATTTGTAGGGACTTCTGCCGATGCCTTCGACCATATTGGCGCACGATATGACGTGGAATTTACCAATACCGATTTGAGCCTGTGGTTCCGCGCCCGCGTATGGGAACGATTGGGAATTCTATTCAAAGCCGGCGATCATGTCATTGAGCTGGGCTGTGGGACCGGGGAGGACGCACTGTGGCTGGCGCGACGCGGTGTTCGGGTGCTGGCTACGGACGGCAGCCAAGCCATGATTGATGAAACGCAGCGCAAGGCGCAAGAGGCTGGATTAGCGCATATGATTGAAGTGCGCCGGCTCGATTTCAATGAAGCGGCGCACTGGCAGTTGGACTCACAATTCGACGGCGCGTACTCCAATTACGGCCCACTCAACTGCGTTGGCGACTGGCATGATATTGGTTCACAACTAACAGCAGCTATCCGTCCGGGCGGCAAGGTGGGGTTGGGGATAATCGGGCCATGGTGTCCGTGGGAAATTTTGTGGTTTGCACTGCACGCGGATTTCCGTAATGCGACTCGCCGCTTGCGCGGCAGTACCGTCGCGCACCTCGACAGCAACTATTTTCCTGTTTATTACCCGACGCCGGGGCGGATACAAAGGGATTTGGGAGCGGGATTTCAGCGGAAGTTACTATGGGGGTTGGGAGTATTTTTGCCGCCCAGCGACCTCTACAAGCCAGTGGGTGCACGTCCGTGGTTAGCCCGCCCGCTCCTCGCACTCGAAAAGCTCACCGCGCCGCACTGGCCGTTCAAATACCTCGGTGATCACTTTTGGCTGGAGTTGGAACGGCGATAAGAATCGACTTTACAGATGTGATCGCAAAGAGTTATCTGTCTCCCGAAGATTAGTTATTGATTGTTGCAGCAATAAAGCACCTACATAATTACTCGATAGGATAAAAATTGATCACACGAGTTTCTGTGTAACATTCAATCATTGGACAGGCCGTTGCAACTTTTTTGGGAAATCCGTATGTCGCGTCATACTCAACACCACACCGTCCAATTGGAAATAGTAAGCCACAACCGACCGGATTGACAAATAAGTCGTCTACAGTGTTGACGGTGTCAAAAGTAGAGTCGCCTACATAGCCTATCCGCTTATCTTGGTTGAAAGTTATCGTTGTTTCCCCGTGCATCGAACCCCACTGATGGCTCAGTGTGATCTCATAATTGTGAATATCTTGTTCTGCCCATTTTGCTCGATTGATGATGTCACTTCTAATTAAGGCAATCATGTTCAGCAAATACGGGATCAAAGGAATCATCAATATTAAAACGCAACCTTTTATGCGGCCTCGTAATCTTTTCATCTACCCGTTCATCACCACATTACTCATCCGCGTTGGCTCGTGAGGCAGCTTTGCCAGCGTGTCGAGTTTGGCAACGGCGCTGCCAAGCGTGAGGCGGTGATAAATCATCGAAGCCGTCTGTTTGATTAATCCGGCGCGTAAATTGGCCGGGTTACGCAGCAACGATTTGATTTCGCCCCATGTCTTGCGGGAACGATAGTCTTTATGCACCACCGTATGAAGCTGCCGGTAGAATTCGGTGGCAAACGGCCCCTTGTAAAGCATGGCTAAGTCGGCGCTGTCATCCCAGTTCACTTTCGTGCCGAGTTCGTGCTTGACGTTCTCGTAAAATGGCGTGCCGGGCAAGGGATAACTCACGCTGATACCGATGTCATCTGGCATGAGGTCGCGCACCATTTTGAGCGTCAGTTCAATATCGTCGCGGGTTTCGCCCGGGTAGCCGAATTGCAGGAAGAATGCAACTTTTACCCCGTGCGCGTGAAGCTGCTTGGTTGCCTCGTAAATCTGCTCGACCTGTGTGCCTTTGTCCATAGCGTCCAGAATCTTTTGTGAGCCGCTTTCCGCGCCCACCCAGACGATCTTCGCACCCGCCCGTGCCAGTGCCGGGATGGTTTTGCCTCGCAGCAGCAAATCCACCCGATTCAAACTCTTGAAGGGGATATGAATATTGCGCGCATCGAGCAGGTCGGCGAATTCCTCAATCCACTTGTCCTGAATTCCCATGATGTCATCCATGAACCAGATGTGATCGGGTTGGAAGTTTTCTTTTAGCCACGCCATTTCCTCGACCACATTGGCGGCACTGCGAACATTGTACTTCTGCCCCCAGATCGGTTTAGCGCACCAATTGCAATGGAACGGGCAACCGCGCGTCGTCACCAAGTTCATGGAATAGTAGCCGTGATGCTCCATCCAGACGGTGCGGTATTTTCCCCGGTCAACCAATTCCCACGCGGGGAAAGGTAAGGCGTTCAAATCACGGATGACGGGGCGGGCAGGCGTTTTCACCACGCGCCGGTCATGTTTGTAGGCCACGCCCTGAATTTGGTAGAGTTCACCCTCATCAACCTTTGTGTTGTGGTCGAGATACGCGACCAGCTCCCCCAGTGTTTCATCACCTTCGCCCACCAACACAAAGTCCGCGCCGCGTTCGAGATAGGCTTCGGCATGGTCAGTCATATCCGCACCGGTGACGATCACCACGCAGCCCGCTGCCTTTGCCGCATCTATCATC
>JAWKPB010000011.1:0-55040 GCA_041390885.1 Anaerolineae bacterium
TTGTTCGGGTGGCAAAACGAGTTCATAAGCCTGCCAGTGATCGGTGAACAGGGAGAATGAACGATAACCGCTGGGAATGGCTTGCCACAGCAATCGGCAAGTGTCTTGCGAACGGTCACCGATGGCGTAAGCCACAATCTGACGAGTGCGCCGACATTGCGCCGTCCACAACCAACGCTTGAACCATTTCTCGCTCACAAAACTGACCATTTCGTCCAATTCCAGTACATCATCTGCTTGAGCAGGCAAAAGTGTTTCGACGAGGCTCGGTAACTGTGCCACCCAAGCCTCTAACCAGCGCAGCACCGTTTTGCGCCACACCCCGAACACTCTTTGGATGCCGCGCAAGCTCATCCGTTCCCGATAGGCTCGGAGTATGGTCGCTTTGCTTTCTGCACTGTATTTCTCGTGTGGTCGTATCACGCGGTAGGCTCCACAATCTTTGCAATGGTACTGCTCAGTGCCGCATTTATTCCGTCCATTGCGTATAATATTGCGACTCCCGCATGATCGACATGAGTAGGTGATAGTCTCTTCGATCATGCGGGAGATTATTTCTATCCACCACTTACTTTGCAACCACTACCCAAGACAATTTAGCACAAATGTTCAATTTTTGTCAATGCCTTAACACAGGCGAGGTAAAAATATGTTCAATGGCAGTGAGCGAAGATAGATCAAATATGACAGGCAGGTACATTGTACTTTTGCCGATGTTCCTATTGACCGAGAATTTTGCAGCATGATACAATATCTCAAATTCTAAATACGTTGAAAGAGAATAAGTAAGTTAGAGGCAATGCGTTAGAGAGTATAGGCCAAAGGCTGGAAGCCTATTCGTATCCCTTAACTGAATGTCACTCTGGAGTAGTCTGGTTGAAAGACAAAGTAAGCCAGAACGGGAACGCCCGTCATAGCGAATTAAGTGCTTTGACCCAGTTTTGGGGTTAAAGAACCAAGGTGGTACCGCGGAAGCAGATGCCTTTCGTCCTTGAATTTGGGCGAGAGGCATTTTTGTTTTACTTGAAAGGGCAAGTTCACATGACAAAGAAGATTTCAAAAACGTTTGATTTCAAAGAGGCTGAAAGTCGGCTTTATTCTTGGTGGGAACAAAATGGTTGGTTCAAACCTGAAATAGCTCCGGCTGATGCTGAAACGTTTGTTGTGAGCATGCCGCCGCCCAATGTGACCGGTGCGCTGCACACTGGACATGCTCTATTTTCCTCCCTTGAAGACTTGATGATCCGCTATGAACGGATGCGGGGTAAAGCAGCACTTTGGGTTCCGGGTACCGATCATGCAGGAATTGCGACACAATTGCAGATTGAAAAGATGCTTCAAGATGAAGGCACAAATCGTCTTGAAATTGGACGCGAGGAATTTCTTGCGCGCACATGGGCATGGAAAGAAAAGTATGGCGGAACGATTACCCGGCAACTCCGTCGCTTAGGTGCAAGTTGTGATTGGGATCGCGAGCGATTTACTCTCGATGACGGATTATCGAATGCTGTTCAAGAAGTCTTTATCAAGCTATACGAGCAAGGTTTGATTTATCGCGGACCACGGTTAGTCAATTGGAGTCCCGGACTTCAAACAGCCGTATCCGATTTAGAAGTTGATCGCGAGGAGGAACAGGGCAAGTTATATTATTTCAATTACCCCATAGAAGGCGAAGAATTTATCCCGGTTGCTACTACTCGTCCAGAAACCATTCTAGGCGATACGGCCGTTTGTGTTCACCCGAAAGACGACCGTTATTGTCATCTTATTGGCAAGACAGCGTATGTTCCTGTTTTGAATCGGGCGATACCTGTAATTGCTGATGAATATGTTGATCGCGAGTTTGGCACGGGCGCACTCAAAATCACTCCAGCCCATGACTTTAATGACTATGAAATCGCACAACGGCACAACTTGCTGTTAATAAATGTTATGAACCGCGACGCGACAATGAATAGTGATGCTGGACCATACGCCGGTCTGGATCGGTTTGTATGCCGTGAAAAGTTATGGGGTGATATGTCTGCTCTCGGACTTACGCTGCGGGTTGTGGATCATACGCATATTATCCCACGCAGCCAGCGGGGTGGTGAAGTTATCGAGCCCCTTATAAGCACTCAATGGTTCTTGAAAATCAAGCCATTAGCCGAGAGGGCAGTGGCCGCTGTACGTGATGGGAGCATCAAGATTGTTCCAGAACGATTTGAGAAAATATACTATCACTGGCTAGAAAATATTGAAGATTGGTGTATTAGTCGACAATTGTGGTGGGGTCATCGCATACCTGCGTGGATTAGTGCGACTGGTGAAATCTATGTCGGCAAAGTTCCGCCAAAGGGTAGTGGCTGGACACCAGAGGAAGATGTGCTCGACACTTGGTTTAGCAGCGGACTTTGGCCCTTTAGTACGCTAGGTTGGCCGGATGAAACACCAGACCTGAAGCGATTTTATCCCACAGCAGTAATGGAAACAGGGTATGACATTTTGTTTTTCTGGGTGGCTCGAATGATTATGCTTGGTTTGTGGTTTACGGATCAAGCGCCGTTCAACACAGTATATTTGCATGGCCTAATACGTGATAAGTACGGACGCAAGATCAGCAAAACGCTTGGAAACACTATTGATCCGCTAGAATTGATTGACAAATATGGGGCGGACCCACTGCGGTTTACACTGGTGACAAGTGGCACCCCAGGTAATGATATCAATCTCGACTCCGAGAAAATAGAGGCCAATTGGCGTTTTGTGAACAAGATCTGGCAGGCTGCAAATTTTGTCCTCAGCAATTTGCAAAACGATATACAACCCTCACTTCCACCTCGTGAAAAGCTTGATTTGCCTTCGCGATGGATCATGAGTCGTTTGACACGAGTGATCGCAAGTGTCCAGCATCTTTTTGATACAAATCTATATGGAGAAGCAGGGCGGCAAATATACGATTTTCTGTGGGGCGAATTTGCGGACTGGTATATTGAGATCAGCAAACATCCTTTGTATGAGGGAGATGATGAGAGCAAGTCCAGTACCCAACAGGTATTATTGCACGTCCTCAATACATGCTTGCGGTTGTTACATCCCTTCATGCCATTTGTGACAGAAGAGTTATGGGGATTTATTCCCGGTCGAGCGCGACCCCTTATTATTTCTTCGTGGCCTCAAGCCCATGCTGATTACCTGGATGATCAAGCCGAAGTGGATATGACTATCATGATGGAACTTGTGCGTGGTGTTCGTAATGTGCGACTCGAATATGGGGTTGATCCTGCTCGCAAAATCTCTGGTTCAGTTGCTCCGGGCGATCACCGGGCCGTCATTGAAAAGTATTCCTATATCTTTGCTCGCCTCTGTAACGTGCCAAGCATCACGATAATAGATGCAACAATGTCCACTCCGACTGATGTTGCATCAATCGTGGTTAGCGATGTTACTTTTTACCTGCCGTTGGCGGGAATGGTCGATATCGCTGCTGAATGCGATCGTCTGAACAAAGAGCAGTCTAAATTGCAGGAACAAATTGCACGGACAAACGCCATGCTTGAGAATGATCAGTTTGTAAACCGTGCTAAGCCTGAAATAGTTGAGCGTGAGCGGATGAAATTGAAGGACTTGAGTGCGAGTTTACAACAGATTTCGGAGCGCCTGAGTGCTCTTTGTTCGGCGTGATAAATTCAGAAGTGGGATGGTCTCAGGCTATCCTATTTTAGGGATGCTTGGACTCTTGTTCTTTAATTTTGATGAAAATTTGCCTAGCAGCTTCCAAAGCTGCTTTTCGGACATCAGTGTCGGTGTCTTTCTCAACGATGATCTTAAGCGCATTAAGTGCATCTTCGTCGGGAATTAGAGATAATTCGGCAATCGACTTTAATCGAATGTCGCGACTTTTGTCTTGTAAACGTGCAATAAGATATGTAACAATCCGTTTATTTGGGGTAGTCATTGTCACCCTTCTTATTTTGGGATGTTCTATCCGACGCAATAGCGGGAGACTGCAAATGTTCCAATTGCAATTATAGCAAATCTGGAGTTAAAACAAGTCGGACCACTCTGCCATGTTGATTGATAGCTGTGTAAAACTGGTCACGAAGGGCCTTGAAGACTTATGAACTGTGTCTGATTAATAGTGATGGAGCGTCATGATGATTGTGATGTTGGTACATATTCATGTCAAAGCTGATAATATTGATGAATTTGTGGCGGCGACAAAAGAAAATGCTCAAAATAGTGTTAAGGAACCCGGAGTTATTCGGTTTGATGTGATCCAGCAATCAGATGACCCAACGCATTTTACATTGATCGAGGTTTTTAAAGATCAAGATGCTCAACAGTCGCATCGTGAAACTCCACATTATTTCAAATGGCGAGATACTGTGACCGATATGATGGCTGAGCCACGCCAAGGAATTCGGTATACGAATGTGTTCCCAAGTGAAGACGAGTGGGGGCGGGCATAATTCATGCGCTTTGACTTTGTTCTATCACCTAAAATCATTTTTGGTTCGGGCAGGCTTACGGAATTAGGGGCGGCAGCTTCTACTTTTGGCCGACGGGCATTTGTTGTCACGGGACAGAATGCTAGTCGAGCGACCCAACTACTCGAAATTTTGAAGGCACACAATGTTGAGGCGATTACTTTTTCCGTTTCGGGTGAGCCAACTGTCGAACTTGTCCGAGATGGACGACGACAAGCCTCCGATAACGATTGCGACATGGTAATTGGGTTTGGTGGAGGTAGTTCACTTGATTCCGCCAAAGCAATTGCCGCATTAATGACAAATCTGGGTGATCCCTTGGATTATCTTGAAGTGATAGGGAACGGACGGCCGATTACTAATTTATCTGCTCCCTATATTGCTGTACCTACTACATCAGGTACGGGATCTGAAGTAACAAGCAATGCTGTGCTTTTCTCTGCAGAACACCGGGTAAAAGTAAGTCTCCGAAGTCCACTCATGTTGGCACGCATTGCGCTTATCGACCCACAGCTCACCTATTCATCACCGCAATCTGTGACTGCATATAGTGGTCTTGATGCTCTTACACAGGTGATTGAACCATTTGTTTCTAATAAGGCTAATCCGCTTACAGATGCTTTGTGCCGGGATGGTATCTTACGTGCTAGTTGGGCTTTGCGGCGAGCTTATGAAAATCCCGAAGATAAGGATGCTAGGGAGAGTATGTCATTGGTCAGCCTTTATGGCGGAATTGCATTGTCGAACGCAAAATTGGGAGCGGTACATGGTTTTGCTGGTCCGTTCGGCGGCATGTATGCAGCGCCCCATGGGGCCATTTGTGCGCGACTTTTGCCATTTGTGATGGAAGCAAACATTCGTGCCATTCGCGAACGAATGCCCGATAGTGACTATCTAGATCGATTTGCGGTTGTTGCGCGACTTTTGACGGGCAATGCGGTCGCAGAACCACATGACGGAGTTGTCTGGATACGGGAGCTGATGGAGTCGTTACTGGTTCCAGGACTTTCAACTTACGGCATCGAAGACTCGGAGTATCAAATGCTCATCGAGAAAGCCACTGTTGCTAGCTCTATGCAGGGCAACCCAATAAAGCTCACTACTCAGGAAATGGAAGCGATATTGAAGGCCGCAGCTTGATGAGTATCTTTGATAGTGTAGCGATTGTGGCATATAATGTGTAGGATGTTGGCCTGACTCGTAGGCGATTTTCAAACATCAGATTTGAATGTAATTTTGCAGGTAAATAAAGAACATGGAAATATTTGGGGTAGGTGGCGCTGAATTTGTTGCTATTTTCATAATTATGCTGGTTGTGGCAGGTCCGAAGCGTATGATCCAATGGGCCTATATTTTGGGGCGCTACACGGCCAAAGCACGGGCTATGTGGTCGGAAACTATGAACTATGTTCAAAAAGAATTTGATGAAGCTGGCCTTGATGTTCAACTTCCTAAAGAAATCCCCACAAGGGGAAATCTAAATCGTGAAATCAACAAACAGGTTCAAAAGGCAGTAGCACCTGTAACGAATCCTTTGAAGACTACGCTGGACGAAACAGCAGCGGAAGTCAAACAAATTGAATCGGCTGCCACTGTAACTTCTGGCAGGCCGATCAAGATAGCCACACCCCCGCCACCGTCGGTAAACGGAAATAATGATTTTGGGACATGGTCTGGTGGTGACAAGACCGATTCATAATCTGATAATGCCTCTAGAATACCATTCATTTAAAACTTCAATCGATTTTCGATTTGTTTCGCCATCTCATACGCCCGTTTAGGGGCATCGCCAACATATGTTGTAGCCTGAAGTAGTTCGCCTATTTCGTTGTCTGATAGCAGTTTTGCGATGACTTCATCATTTCTGAGTAATTCGGCCAGCGGATTGCTAGAACCGTTTTTGATGAAATTCCAAGCCGTCAAACAGTGTTTGCGGATAAGTTCATGTAGTTCTTGGCGATTACCACCTCTTCGCGTCGCTTCCATGAGAAGGCGTTCAGTTGCTGCAAACAAACCATACGTTTCGAGATTATGTTTTATTGCCTGTTCGTTGAAACTGCTATCTTTGACGATGCGTTTCAATCTTATCAGCAGTTCACTCGCCGCCAGAAATGCCTCTGGAATTATGATCCGCCTATTTGCCGAGTCATCAAGTGTTCGCTCCAATAAATTATGTGCGGCATTGTCCCACGCGATGTGAGGTAGTGCTGCTAGATAACGTGCGAGGCTATTCATATTTTCAGCATTTATCGGATTTCTTTTGAAGGGCATGGCTGAAGAACCTACTTGAGATGCGCCAAATGGTTCGGACCATTCACCAAATGGAGGAGATTGTAATATTCGTAGGTCAAAGGCAATTCGATATATTGACATTGCCAATCCTGCCAAGCCGTTCAACACCTCCCAGTCTTGTCGGCGCGGATAAGTTTGGGTCGCGATAGTGAATGCCTCTAAATCAAGGGACTTCATAATTTGTTGCTCTAACGCATCTGGCGAACTAGCATTTGTTTTCAGAAGTTGCGAATAAGATGCCGATGTTCCGACTGCACCCTTAAACCCTTTGCCTCGTATTCCAGTTTTTATTCGTGTGATTGCTTCGAAATCGGCCAAAAGATCTTGTGCGTAACCGGCGAGTCTGTATCCAATAGTTGTTGGTTCTGCTGGTTGAAGGTGTGTGAACGCCATGCACACATGCTCAGCCTGTTCGTATATACGACATACAAGCAACTGAAGAACCTGCTTCATTTCTTCGAGGATAAGATGGAGCCCTTCACGTATCCGAAGTGCCTCAGCATTGTCCTCAATATCCATGCTCGTTGCACCTAAGTGGATGATACCCCCGCCCAGCGGGCACTGTTCGGCGTATGTTTTCAGTTCCGCCATTAAATCATGGTGAATTGAAGATTCAATTTCAAGTGCACGATCAATATTGATGTCATTAACATGCGCACGTAAATCTTCTACTTGTTCCGGCATTACTAATCCGGCGGCTTGTTCAGCTTCGGCTAGTGCAAGCCATACCCGACGCCATAGTTTTCGCTTATAGGTTTCAGACCAAATGAGCCTCATTGCCTTTGTTCCATAACGCCAGCTAAATGGACTGGTAAAAGTATCATGCACAGATGATTCGGTCATCGAAGGTATTTCACTTTACAGAACTAGAATAGAGTTGAGATGATATTGACGAGGTTATTGTAACATGGCATGTGTAGATGCCTCAGTCTGATATTTCGACAAACGGAAATAATCTGGTTTGTTAACGGGCAGGCGAATTACTGCTTGAATAAGGCTTTTCTGTTATGATCTAGTCACTTTGAACCTAACAGTAAAATTGGTGTAATTGACTAATGAATGCATTGGAAAAATATGATGCTCGCGTGGCACAGGCTAACTCATTAATTTGCGTCGGGTTGGATAGTGATTTGAAATATATTCCACGCCAATTCCGAGATGATCCCTTTCCTCAATTTGCCTTCAATCGTTGGATAATTGAAGAAACCCATCACTATGTGAGTGCTTACAAACCTAATATGGCGTTTTATGAAGCGCGGGGTGATCGTGGCCTAGCCGAACTAAAAATGACGATAGATTATTTGCAGGAGCGTCATCCCTCAATTTTCACAATTTGTGATGCTCGACGAGGAGATGCAGGATCTACAAATATCGGGTATGTTGAAGCCGTCTTTGACTGGCTTGGATTCGATGCAGTCACTATTCAGCCTTATCCGGGCAAACAGGCTGCTCAGCCGTTTCTTGATCGTGTGGATAGAGCTTCCATTATTTTGTGCCGCACTTCTAATCCAGGTGGGAAAGAATTCCAGGACATTGAGATTGATGGCAAGCCATTGTGGCAGCATGTTGCACAAAGAGTGCACGATGAATGGAATGTCAATGATAATTGTGTGATATTGATTACGGCTACTTATCCACCTGAAGTCCAGCAGGCACGTGCAATAGTAGACCGGATGACCATATTGGCTCAGGGCGTTGGTTCACAAAGCGGCGCATTAAAGAAAGTGGTGGAGGGCGGCCTCAATCAAGAGAAAAAGGGCTTAATGATTAGCTCGTCTCGCTCTATCATCTTTTCCGACAACCCCACCGCAGCAGTAAGACGTTTACGTGATGACATAAACCAACTTCGAAAATAGTAGTGAAACTTAATGGTCGATGTTATCTATACTTGATTGTCGGATTAGGTTATTAGTCAAAACTCTTGTCGAATAACTAGTTGCGATTCAGGCGCGGGTCCAACGCATCTCGTAAACCATCACCCAAAAGATTAAAACCTAATACTGTTAGCATGATTGCAAGTCCGGGAAAGAATACGAGATGTGGAGCAGTGAAGACGTAGTTTCGTCCTTCACTTAGCATCTGTCCCCATTCGGGTAAAGGCGGTTGTGCACCGAGACCAAGAAATGAGAGGGAAGCCGTTTCTAGAACTGCCCCTCCAATTCCCAACGCACCTTGTACGATCAGAGGTGTCAATGTGTTTGGTAAAATTTGGGCGAAAATAATGCGGATTGCGGAAGCACCGAGAGCACGTTCTGCGGTTACAAATTCGTATTCTTTTACGGCTAAAACACTGGCACGAATCAGCCGCGCATAAACTGGGATAGAAACTATAGCTATAGCTAGGAGCGCATTCTCAATTCCTGGACCTTTGATCGTTACGATGGTGATCGCCAACAACAATGATGGAAAGGCGAGCAGAACGTCCATAAATCTCATGATGAGATTATCAGTCCAACTACCTGCGTAACCGGAAATTAGCCCTAATGTGCTTCCTATTATGATGGAGAACATTACGCTTGCGATGCCAACACGGAGCGATGTCTGCGCACCAAAAACCAGCCTACTAAAGAGGTCGCGTGCATTTAAATCGAGACCCATTAAGTGAAGCGTGTCAGTGCAACCAAATGCCGGAATACAGGGGGGCTTGGCAGGCAAACGGCCTGTTTCTCCGGGTTGACCTATCATAGATAATATTGGGTCGTGAGTAGCGATTGCAGGGGCGAAATCGCCTGCAATAAGCAATATTCCTATCAGCACCACGCCACCGATTGCGGAACGATTGCGAAGTAAATTATTCATGGTTTCAAGGAAAATGCTGGCTTCTTCCGTTCGTTGGGCCCATACATAAATTGCCAGCGCCGCTGGAATGGCTACGAGAAAGTTGAGGCCATTCAGTAGATTGAAGGGTGCACTTATTGTTGCAATGATGGGGTTAGTTGATCCAAGCAATCCTAGAAGTGAGAGAATGCCGATCAGGAGGGCACGTAAAAGCAACGAAATGAAGAAGACAATTATTGCGGCGCGACCTAGCGGGATTGATTTGACTTTTGAATGTTGTTCGCTGGTGCGTAATGATGCGACCGCTGTTCCGATGCTCGCCATAAATCAGCAACCTCTGCTTAATTCAGCCTAATACGTGGGTCAAGATAACCATACAAAACATCAACAAGCAAGTTAATCACAACAAATGCTATTGCGGTTACTAAGGTAACACCCTGGACCAAAGAATAATCACGAGCAGTTATGCCTTCAAACAATGTTTTTCCAATTCCTGCAAAACCAAATATGGTTTCTGTCAGAACTGCGCCAGCAATAAGACCACCAAAATTCAGCCCGATTATGGTGACAACTGGTAGTAATGCATTGCTAACTGCGTGGCGGATGACCACTCGATATTCTGATAATCCTTTTGCCCGCGCCGTTCGGACGTAATCTTGGTTGAGGACCTCCAAAACGCTCGATCGGGTCATACGTGCGACAATCGACAATGGGATGGTGCCTACCGCCATTGCGGGCAGAAGGAGATGACGCATAGTATCCACAAATTGCGTTCCATTGAGCGTCAGAATTGAATTTAGTATGTTTAGCCGAGAAAGGAAAATCAATAAACCGCTTGCTGCGTTTTCGCTGCTAGCGAGGCCCCAAGTTAGGTAAAATGGCGCGTAGGTCACCCCGGGCGATAATCTGCCAGAAGGAGGAAGAGAGAAGGGTGTATCTTTCAGTAATACGCCAAATATGAACGCTAACATCAACCCAAGCCAAAATACTGGCATCGAAACACCAACATTGGCGCCGACCATCGTCACCAAATCTAACTTGGAATTGTAACGATATGCCGAAACGATACCCATTGGGATACCAACAATGACGGCGAAGATTAGCGCAGTGATTGCTAATTCAACTGTAACTGGCAGTCGCTCCACCAGCAAGTCCGTTACTGGCCCACCAAATCGGAACGATTCACCTAAATCACCCCGAACCACATTCGTAATGTAAATTGCAAATTGTGTGAGTATGGGTTCATTCAATCCGTGACGCTCACTGAAAGCGTCGCAGACTTCGGCAGTTGCCTTTTCTCCTAGCATCGCCTTGCAGGGATCACCCGGTATAGATCGTCCAAGTATGAATGTCACCAGGAGTATCCCGAGTAAGACGGGGACTGCCAAAACAATGCGGCGTAAGATAAAAGTTGTCATAGATTTGTTTGCGTTGTTAAATGTAGAGGAGGGCCGTTTGAACGACCCTCCTCTTACTGTTTTACAAGATCGATGGTCAGTCTATGCGGGCGGAGCGTTCAAGAAACCACCAAACAGAGACGTAAAGTAGGTGAACTCACCTACACGACCCTTGTGCAGTGGACTCGCTGCATCCCACATTGCCATCCAGCTTACATACACATCCTCAGAGTCAAAATCGGATCCATCAGAGAATTTTACGCCCTCGCGGAGCTTGAATGTCCAAGTTAGCAAATCGTCACTTGCGGTCCATTCTGTTGCCAAGGCGGGAACAACGGTGCCGCCGCCCAATTCAAAACCAAGCAGCGATTCATTAATTTGTTCACAGGCGCGGAATGTTTCGCCATCGCTTTCATCATTGCAATACAAGCTAATGGGTTCGGCGTTCTGCATGAAGATGACATTATCATCCGAAGGGTCTTCCATTACGCGGAATTGTTCACCTGCAAACGAGCCAGAATATCCACCAGCAATGGAAGCCTTGAAAGCTGTTGCACTACCGCCATGAGCAATTGGAACCATGGGTACGAAATCTGCGATTTCATTGTTCGCCTGCTTATAAATTTCGAGGCGGGCCGCCGGGTCAGAAAGCTGAGCGGCTTCTGTCAGCAGTGCGGTAAGGGCAGGATCTTTGCTACCAAACTGGTCACTAGAACCCGCACCAAAATGGAAGTCGAGGAAGTTTGTCGCATCCGGATAGTCTGCGCCCCAGCCTAACAGGTGAAGTGACAGATTTCCTGCAGTTGCGGCATCAAGGAATGCTCCCGATTCCATAACTGTGATTTCAACCTCAATCCCTATCGCTGCGAGTTGAGCCTGCAAATCTTGAGCAACAACACCCGGTTGTGGCAAATAACCACGAACAACATCACGATAGCTGAGAGTGGTTTTGATGGGAAGTTCAACCCCCGACTCGGCCATCAACGCCTTTGCCTTTTCAATATCATAAGGTACGACGTTTGAATCCGGAGTATATCCGAAAATGCTGGGAGGCATGAATTGGTCGGCAACCGTAGAAGCCGGCGGGTAAAAGTTATCTACGATACGTTGTTTATCAACACCGTAGGAGATAGCCTGGCGAACTTTTATGTTGTCAAATGGCGGAACCGTATTGTTGATACCCAGATAAAACACGTTCTGTGACAAACGGGGGTATAACTTGAAGTCGGGATTTGACTCAATAACGGCAAAATCTCCGGCGCCCGGATTGTCAAAACCATCAATAGTTCCGGCTTGAAGTTCATTCCAGCGCGCTGCGGCCTCGGCATTCCAACGAAGGATAGCTGTCGGTTCCTTAGGAGCTTCTCCCCAATAGTTTTCATTAGTGGCGAAAACCATTTCATTTCCGCGGTCCCAGTTGGCTAGTTTATATGGGCCGGTTCCAATTGGATTATTCAGCAGTTCATCTCCACCACCACCAGTGGAATTCAACTGGTCAGCTGAGTGAATGGCGAAAGCCGTGAAGGCGGCTTTTGATGGAAAGGCCGGATCAGGGGTACAGAATGTAAACTTAACGGTATATTTATCACTTGCTTCGATTGATTTGATGTTTCCAGAGTAATCACCGCCGCAAGCCACTTCCGTCATCATCGGATCTTGAGCGAATACCGGGAACACTAGTCCGAGTACTAAAAGTACTGCGATAACTGGAGGGGCTAGGCGCAAAATTGATCTCATACATGAACTCCTTGGAAGGCTAAATTTTATGCTCCGCAATCAGAGCATATACAATAAATGTACCCCAATCATATTGAGGCAAAAACAGTAAACGGAGATTGTATACACGAATAGTGGTATTTGCCAAATCTCTTAGATACTAGTAACGGTATATGTAGCAAAAAACTTCTGAGAGGGTAGGGTATGCTTATTTTTATTAAAAAGGGCAACATTACCAACAAAATCAGTGAACTTAATCATGGGGGCAGTTCAAGGTTGTGAATTAAACTGGATCAATGAAATTTTAACAAAGCAATGAAGATTAATTACTTCGCGTAGTCATTAACAAAAAAGACCCATTGGAGAAATATCAACATGATTCCTTCCGATATCGAAATTGCGCAAAAGGCAACCCCAATTCACATCAACCTAATCGCCGAGGAACTAGGACTAGATCCAAGTAGTGACATCGAACTCTATGGAAAATACATGGCTAAAATCAGCCTAGAGACACTCAATAGGCTCAACAAGAACCCAAACGGCTTTTACATTGATGTCACAGCAATAACACCCACACCACTAGGGGAAGGGAAGTCAACAACTACAGTCGGCCTAGGGCAAGCAATGAACAAAATAGGAAAAAAAGCTACCATAACACTGCGACAACCATCTCAAGGCCCGACCTTCGGAATAAAAGGGGGAGCTGCCGGCGGTGGCTATAGTCAAGTCATTCCCATGGAAAATTTCAACCTACACTTAACAGGTGATATCCACGCAATAACCGCAGCTCACAATCTCATCGCAGCCATGCTTGACAACCACTTATACCACGGCAATCAACTCAACATAGACCCCCACAAAATCGTATGGCGTCGCGTACTTGATCTTAACGATCGAGCACTACGGAACGTAATTATCGGACTCGGTGAAAAGGCGGACGGCATACCACGCCAAACCGGGTTTGACATCACAGTCGCCTCAGAAATTATGGCGATACTTGCTCTTACCAATTCACTTGAAGATCTACATAAACGCATCGGTCAAATGATCGTAGCATACAGCACCGACAAGACGCCGATTACCGTAAACGACCTAAAAGCTACAGGTGCGGCAACTGTTTTGCTCCGCGACGCAATAAAACCAACTCTCATGCAAACACTTGAAAACACACCTGCAATAGTGCACTGCGGTCCTTTCGCGAACATCGCCCACGGTAATTCATCAGTGTTGGCGGATATGATTGCTATAAAGTGCTCAGAATATGTGCTAACAGAGTCCGGCTTTGGCGCAGACATCGGCGCTGAGAAATTCTTTAACATCAAATGCCGTACATCTGGACTAAGACCCAACGCTGCGGTATTAGTTGTAACTGTAAGGGCGCTAAAAGCGCATACCGGTAAGTACAAAATTGTCGCTGGTCAACCTCTCGACCCTGCACTAACAAGCGAAAATGTAGCTGACGTGGAAATCGGCGCGGCCAACATGGTGCGACATCTAGAAAATATGCGAAAATTTGGAGTAAATCCGGTTGTCGCCATCAATGCTTTTTCGAGCGATACACCCGCCGAAATCGCAGCAATTCGAGAATTGGCCCTAGCGGCAGGCGCTATTGGTGTTTCAGAGGCACGCCATTGGGCAGAGGGTGGTAACGGCGCAATTGAACTTGCCGAAATGGTTGTAACTGCTTGTAACCAACCCAACGACTTCAAGTTGCTTTATCCATCTGATTGGCCCATCAAACGCAAAATTGAAACAATCGCCACGGAGATTTACCGCGCTAATGGAGTTGACTACACACCGGAAGCAAACAAACAGATCGCTACATATGAGAAAAATGGATTTAGTGATTTGCCTATTTGTATGGCGAAAACACATTTAAGTTTCACAGCTGACCCTACCATTAAGGGGGCTCCTTCCGGCTTTAGAATACCGATTCGCGAAGTACGAGCATCGGTTGGTGCCGGATTCATCTATCCACTCTGCGGTGATATGAGAACAATGCCGGGACTGCCTTCTCATCCAGCAGCCGAAAGCGTGGATCTTGATTCAGAAGGAAAGTAGTAGGACTATTTTGAGGTACAATTTCACAATTCAGTAAACGTCACTTTTCATTCATGAAGTAGTGTTATATGAATCAATTCATTCTTGCCTTAGACCAAGGCACAACATCGTCACGTGCAGTTCTGTTTAATCAAGCAGGGCAAATTGTTGACATGGCTCAACAAGAGTTTCCACAAATCTATCCCCAACCCGGATGGGTTGAGCATGATCCTGAAGCAATCTGGAGTTCCCAATTGCACGTAGCTAACCAAGTACTTGCTACTGCGGGCGTTGCTGCTAAAGATATTGCCGCTATCGGCGTCACCAATCAACGTGAAACAACATTGTTATGGGACCGCGAAACAGGGGAGCCAGTTTGCAATGCTATCGTATGGCAAGATAGACGAACTGCACCATTATGTGATCAGCTTAAGGCTGAAGGATTTGACAGTGTAATCCGCGAAACAAGCGGACTGATAACTGATGCATATTTTTCAGCTACAAAAATCGCATGGATATTAGACCACATACCCAGTGCACGCCAAAAGGCAGAAGCGGGGAAACTCGCCTTCGGTACGGTTGATAGCTTTCTTGTATGGAGAATGACCGCCGGAAAACTTCATATCACTGACGTCAGCAATGCAAGTCGAACCATGTTGTATGATATTCATCAGCATAAGTGGTCAGAAACCATCTTAAAGAAACTCAACATTCCTTCCTCAATTCTGCCACATGTCATGCCAAGCAGCATGAGTTACGGCCAAACATCGGAAAGCCTCTTTGGAAGTTCCATAACGATTGCAGGAATAGCGGGGGATCAACAAGCTGCGACTTTCGGGCAAACGTGTTGGAACCGCGGTATGGTCAAGAACACCTATGGAACCGGCTGCTTCATGCTGATGAATACAGGAACGTCGGCCCACAGTTCTAGAAATAATCTACTAACAACAACGGGTTGGAAAATCGGTAGTGAGCTGCCCCAATATGCCCTTGAGGGCAGTGTGTTTATTGCTGGAGCAGCAATCCAGTGGTTACGCGACGAAATGAAATTGATACCGTCTGCTTCTCAGACAGAAGCTATCGCAACCAGCATCCCCAATACAGGCGGAGTTTATGTTGTACCTGCTTTCGTCGGATTAGGGGCGCCATATTGGGACCAAGATGCACGTGGGACAATCGTCGGCCTGACGCGCGGCAGTGGACGTGACCACATCGTTCGAGCCACATTAGAGAGTATCGCTTATCAAACACGCGACGTACTTGAGGCAATGCAGGCGGATTCAGGAGTCGCTATAACCACGCTACGAGTTGATGGTGGAGCGGTACGGAATAACTTTTTGATGCAGTTTCAAGCGGATATTTTGGGCGTTCCAGTTCACCGCCCAACGGTGACAGAGACAACCGCATTAGGTGCTGCATACTTAGCTGGCCTTGCCGTCGGTTTCTGGTCTTCACAAGATGACATTACTCGTCAATGGAGCATTGAAAAGACTTTTGAGCCAAAGATGTCACTAGAAACTCGTGACAGTTTATATGAGGGCTGGAAAAATGCGGTCAAAAGAACGCGGTCAAATATCGAGAGCTAATTTACGTGAATGGGAATCTCAATTATGAATCGAAATGAAATCATTGCAAACCTGCGCAAACACCCTGAAATTTCAGTATTAATAGTTGGTGGCGGTGTGAATGGAATTGGTACATTTCGTGATCTAGCATTACAGGGCGTTGATGTCCTTTTAGTTGATCGATCTGATTTTTGCAGTGGTGCTAGCGCGGCATCTTCTCATATGCTGCACGGTGGCATTCGCTACCTTGAGAATGGTGAATTTCGTCTGGTGAGAGAAGCGCTTACTGAACGAAATAGGATGCTTCACAACGCACCTCACTATGCCAAGCCTCTTCCGACCACAATTCCTATTTATGGCTGGCTTTCGGGCTTTCTAAACGCCCCACTCAAATTTCTCAATCTGCGAGACAAACCATCGGAACGTGGGGCTCTCGTCATTAAGCTGGGTCTTATGCTGTATGATTGGTTTACGCGTGGTCAGCAAGGATTGCCTACACATCGACTGATATCGAGACAAGAATCTTTAAAGCTACGCCCGATGTTGAACCACGAGATTGTTTGTACTGCCACCTATTATGACGCCTGGATGCCATATCCGGAGCGGATTTGCCTCGAAATGGTGCTCGATGCGGAAGCAGCTTCAACATCAGCCCGGGCGTTAAATTACGTTAGTCTCGTTTCTGCTGGCGGCGACAATGTCTCCTTACGCGACGAGACGACAGATGAAGTGCTGACCATCAAACCTAAGATAGTCATTAATGCCGCCGGTCCTTGGATTGACACCACAAACGATTCATTGGGAAAACAAACTCATTTCATTGGCGGGACGAAAGGTTCCCATATAATAGTCGATCATCCAGAACTACATCGTGCACTAATCGGCCACGAAATGTTTTTCGAAAACAATGATGGACGCATTTGTCTTATTTTCGCCCTTTTGGACAAGGTGATTATTGGGACAACCGATATTAGGGTTGATAATCCAGAGGTTGTATGTACGGAAGATGAAGTGGACTACATGATCGATCTGGTTAGCTTTGTATTTCCCAAGATCAACATAGATCGCTCACATATTGTCTTTCGTTTTTGTGGTGTTCGCCCTCTACCGTCTAGTGATAGTTCACGTACGGGTGCCATCAGCCGCGATCACAGTATCCGTATCATCGAGGCCGACAGCAAACGCAACTTTCCAGTTTTGTCACTTGTGGGTGGTAAGTGGACTACATTCCGTGCGTTTTCTGAACAAGCAACCGATAATGTTCTAAAACGATTGAATATGGCGCGTAAAGTTTCCACAAAATTACTTCCTATTGGTGGTGGTAAAGCCTATCCAGCTACTGATCCTGCTCGGCAAACATGGCTAGAAAATTTGGAGTCGCAAACCAGTCTTCCAAAAGCGCGCTTATTGCAACTGTTTGAACGTTATGGTACAACGGCAACTGAGGTAGCAATGTTCTGTGCTGCAGCGCCAGACAATGAATTAAGCTCTCACAATGAATATTCTTGTCGCGAGATAATATACCTCGTTCAACACGAAAAAATAATACACCTAGATGACCTATTGTTCCGACGCTCTCTATTGGCAATGCTTGGACGTGTAACTGGCCAACTGCTTGATGAAATCTCTCGAATACTTGCAGAAGTACTTGATTGGCCAGAGGATACACGAGTTGAAGAAGTTAGACGTGTTTCCGAGATTCTTCATAATAGGCATGGTGTCGAGTTGGAGAAACTTCTACTTATGGAATCCAGCTCGTAACATCTGATCCCGCAATCACTCACTTTCGATCCAATGGACTCTCAGCTAGCAAGTAGGCAAAGAGTCTATTTTGTTCTACACAATTCCTTAACGATTAATTGATTATTTTTCGTTTAATATGAAATTTGTAAACTCTTCGCCAATTAATGAGGTGATATGTGATCAAAGTTCATAGTTTCGGGTTAACGGTACTCGCATTTGTCGTATTTTGCCTAGTTATGGTGACAAGCCCAACTTTGGCAAGTAATCGACCGACAATAAAAATTCCAACTCTGAATTTGGTCTCTAATATCGTCAATTTTCCCTTACAAAATGACTCGTGGGCAATTGATCCTTGGGAAAAGCGAGTTGGTTTCCTCGAAGAAACTTCCTGGTTTGCGAGTCCCGGCAATATGGTATTGGCAGGGCATTCAGTGATGCCAAATGGGCGTGGAGGTATATTTGCCCACATTGATCGGCTTTCAAATGGTGACCAGATCTATGTCACGGATGGTAATCAAGAGCGCACCTATGTTGTAAGTGAAGTGCGTGTTGTCAACGAATATGATATGAGTGTGATCTATCCAATGGGAGACGATCGTCTCACTTTGATCACGTGCGAGGCTAGCTCATATGATTCTGCGACCCAAGCATATAGCAATCGGGTTGTTGTGATTGCCTATCGTGAAAGCTAACGCCTCAGTTAGCGATATTAATTGTCATAGTGTTTGCAGTTGCTTGCCGGCTGCCGCGTCAACGAGCCATGTTAACTTCCCTTAGTTGGGTTTATTAACTGAGCGGGCAAGTTATCTGGATCGTAATTGCCTCTTAAGACGCGATATAAAGAGTCGGCTTTAGTTTCTCCCGCGACTAGGAACATAATGTTTCCTGCCATATTAATTACTTCTGCGGTGAGAGTAATTCGCCATGGTAGCTTGTTATCTACTTCGTTGCTTACCGCCCAACGTTTATGTTCCTTTAGGGCACTTGAGTGCGGAAATAATGACGCCGTGTGACCATCTTCCCCCATCCCCAACAAAACCAAGTCAAAAGCTCCATATTCGGCATAATGTTGATGAAGTAGTGTTTCATATTCGATACTAGCATCTTGGGGGAGATTCTCCCCCTTAATTCTATGGATGTTTGAGGGGATAAGCCCAACGTGATCGAGTAGAGTGTCTTTTGCCATTCGATAATTGCTGTCCGAACTATCAGGAGGCACGCAGCGTTCATCACCCCAAAATACATGAATTGCTTCCCAGTTCAGTTCATCCCGATACTCACTACTCGCTAACAGTTCATATAATATTCTGGGGGTAGACCCTCCTGAAAGCACCAAACTGAAATTTCCTGCTCTTGCGAGTTTTTCGCTTGCTGATTTTACGAGCATGTGTGCAGCGCGAACCGCAACCGAGAGACTATCCGGCAAAATCAGTATCTCACTCATGTTCCACCATTTGGGATGCAACCAAGATGCCATTTGTGGTTGTCTTTTCGCAATAGTTCATCAGCTGCAGTTGGTCCCCAGCTACCATGAGCATAAGTCGTCACGGCAGGAGCGTCTCCAGTTTCCCATCCACTTAATAGTGGGTCGATTATCTTCCATAAAGCTTCAATCTCATCGCTTCTAGTAAATAGGGAAGGGTCGCCATTTAATGCATCCAAGAGCAGCCGCTCATAAGCTTCGGGAATCTCTTGCTCACCAAATGCCTTCGCGTAATTAAATTCCATATCTACTTCACGTGTGTCGTGATTTGAGTCGGGTAACTTTGCCTGGAAATTAAGGTGGATGCCTTCATCAGGTTGAATGCAGATTGTGAGCGTGTTAGGTGTACAAGATTCATCACTGATGGTGTTAAAGATCACGCCCGGCGGGCGTTGGAAGCGGACCCGTATTTGACTAGTTTTGGCTCGGAGTGCCTTTCCGGATCGCAAATAAAACGGCACGCCTTGCCATCTCCAATTCTCTATATACAATTTCATTGCCGCATATGTCGGGGTTTGTGAATTCTTCATCACGCCATCGGTTTGCAGATAGTCAGCATACTGCGCGCGCACTGTGTTTTGGAGTTCAATTGGCGGTATAGCACTTAGTAATTTAACTTTCTCATTGCGTAGTGATGTTGCATTGAAACCGCTTGGCGGTTCCATCGTTACTAATGCTAGAAGTTGCAGGATGTGGTTCTGAAACATATCGCGCACCACACCAGCTTGGTCATAATACGCGGCCCGATGCCCCACATCAACTTGCTCGGCAACAGTTATCTGAATATATTCCACATAATTGCGATTCCAGACTGGCTCAAATATTGTGTTTGCGAACCGCAAGAACAATATATTTTGAGCTGTCTCTTTACCGAGGTAATGATCAATTCTATAGACTTGATTTTCATCGAAGTTGTGGTGGACGATTTTGTTTAGGTCGAGCGCTGTCTCCAGGTCAGTGCCAAAAGGCTTTTCAATTATGATTCGACGCCAACTTCCGTTTTCGCCATTCATATTGAGTTCGCCTAAATTATTGATAATCACGGGGTAAAGCGTTGGAGCGACGGAAAGATAATATAAGCGATTGCTAGTTCCATTTTCTTTGGATTCTAGAAACTTTCTCACTTCGTCTAGTTGTTGTACCTTAGACGCATCGCCTGCGACATACCAAATGTGTTCAGCAAATGAATTCCAGTACTCATCTCGAAAAGTTTCCCCAGAGAATTCTTTTACCCCTTGCTTCATCTCTGTACGAAAATCCTCGTGGCTGTAAGCGGTCCTTGAAACGCCTACAATATTAAATCTGTCAGGCAGTCGTTTCTTACGGAAAAGGTTGTAGAGTGCGGGTATCAGCTTTCGTTGGGTCAAGTCACCTGATGCACCAAAAATGACGATGGTCGCGCCCGTATTACTGCTATCTTGTGACACGATTTCTACTCCTTCTTAATTGCGTGACCACCGAATTGATTTCGCATCGCTGCCAGAATCTTTGCCGCAAAGTTATCTTCTTGACGGCTTACAAAGCGCATCATCAGTGCAAGGGTAATAACAGGTGCTGGTACATCTTCATCAATTGCTTCGAATACAGTCCATCGCCCTTCACCAGAGTCGGCAACCCAGCCCTTAATTCCTTCCATATTTGGATTCTCTTTTAGGGCGGCAGCTGTCAAATCGAGTAGCCATGAACGCACGACACTTCCAAAACGCCAGAGCTCTGAAATTTGATAGAGATCCAGATCAAATTCCTTTTTAGCCCGCATGATTTCAAAACCTTCGGCATATGCCTGCATCATGCCATACTCAATCCCGTTATGGACCATTTTTACAAAATGTCCGCTACCGCTTGGCCCGACGTGCCCCCAACCGGTTGTTGGGGTAGGGGCAAGCGTTTCAAGTAGGGGGCGAATCTGACTTACAGCATCATCTTCACCACCGACCATCATGCTATAACCTTCACTAAGTCCCCAAACACCACCACTAGTCCCAACGTCAATAAAGTGCAAACCTTTTGCTTTCAACATCGCACTACGACGCATCGTCTCTTTATAGTTGCTGTTTCCGCCGTCAATTACAATGTCGCCCGGTGATAACTTTTCACTTAAGCTGACAAGCATATTTTCAGTGACATCGCCGGCCGGCAGCATGACCCAAACCGTACGTGGGGTATCCAATTTGCCAATGAGATCATCAATTGAGGTTGAACCAATGGCTCCTGCTTTGACCGCCTCATTTGCGGGCTCAGGACTGCGATTCCAAACAACTACCTCATGACCGCCACGGAGCAGCCGTTTTACCATGTTCCCACCCATACGTCCGAGACCGATCATTGCAAATCTCATTTGAATCTCCCTTTCAATCCGATATCTTAACGGTGTAAGTGCTGAATTCCATTGGCGCTTGCAACAATTAAATCGTTTGCCAGTCCAATAAATAACCCGTGTTCGACAATACCTGTCCGCACCCTGATTTTCTCTGCTAATCTCGCCGGGTCAGAAATAATCCCAAATTGGCAATCACAAATGAGGTTGTTTTGATCGGTATAGAATCTAGTGCCATCCGGATTTAGTCGCACTGTCACGGTTGCGCCTAGTGCCTCAAGATACTTCACTTGAGATCCATAACCAAAAGGAACTACTTCTACTGGGATCGCCCAGTTTGTGCCCAAATGTGATACTACTTTAGATTCATCAACGACAATAACTTCGCGTTTGCTTGCTTGCGCTACGATTTTCTCCCGTAATAGGGCTCCACCGCCTCCTTTTATCAAATCTAGGTGGGGATCAACCTCATCGGCACCATCGATTGTTATGTCAATTGTGGGGTTATCTTCTAAGGTTGTTAATGGAATTTTGAGTGATTGAGCTTCTTTTTCAACTATCGCTGAACAAGGAATGCCCAAGATATTCGTCAGTTGTCCCTCGTCAAGCAGTTGGGCTATACGTCTAGTTGCCCATATCGCTGTGCTACCATGACCAAGACCAACTACCATACCAGATTCAATAAACTCAACCGCTTTTTCAGCGGCCTGTTGCTTTAGTTTTGTCATATCCATAATTGAAAATCAGTCTAGATCAGTTCTGCTGCGGCCATTGCAGCACCCACTATTCCGGCATCATTGAGAAGTTGCGCTGGGACAACAGCGGCACGGGTGTGCAAATAGGGCAAGAACTTTTCCGCTTTTTTGCTAACTCCACCACCAATGATAAACAGGTCGGGTGAGAAAAGGAATTCTACACGGCTAACATATTCATTGACGCGCTCGCCCCATTTTTCCCAGTCTAGATTTTTGCCTTGTCTCACACGGTCAGACGCTCGCATTTCTGCATCTTTTCCGCGAATTTCGAGATGTCCAAGCTCAGTGTTGGGCAAAAGCACCCCATCATTAAAAATGGCGCTTCCAATCCCTGTTCCAAGAGTGAGTACAATAACAACACCTTGACGACCGCGCCCAGCACCAAATTGCATTTCAGCAATTCCTGCCGCATCCGCGTCGTTTAATACGCGATTAGGGCACTTAGTTTTCTTCAGGAATAGTTTTTGAGCGTCTGTTCCTATCCACTCCTGATCAATATTGGCGGCACTACCTACCACACCATGGAGAACAACAGATGGCATCGTACAACCAATGGGACCCTTCCAATCAAAGTACCTTGCAATTTCTTTAACTACGTCAGCTACGGCATCTGGTTTGGATGGGGAAGGAGTTGGAATACGAAATCGTTCTGTCAATAACGTGCCTTTTTCAATATCTACTGGTGCGCCCTTTATTCCAGAACCACCAATATCAACGCCGAGAATACTCATTAAATATTTCTCCTAGATTGCGCTCAGCGACCTGAATGAATATAACAACTTGATACCATAATCACCACTCGAATAGAGGAGTGGGATTAGGACGCTAGGACTTCAAGCAACCTTCAGATAAACGAGCCCATATTCCGAATGAGTTTGTGATCATATTTGGACTTATCAATTAAGGTTCGTTTTGTTTCTTGCTTAAGGGTATTATCGGCAGATGCCAACGATCAGATTAGTGTTTATAGATACAAGGGTGAATGATGGTTGCCAGTGCTCACTTTGAAAATATAGATTCAGTTGAATACAAACGCCGAATTCGGGCCTGGACACTTTACGACTGGGCAAATTCAGCTTTCGTGACGACAGTTCTTGCTGCGGTATTACCTGTTTATTTTAGTGACGTAGCTGGAGCAAATCTGCCTAGTAGAGCCATTGCAACCCAATATTGGAGCTTGAGCCTAAGTATATCACTCTTCATAGCTGCACTAATGTCACCCGTCTTAGGCACCGTATCAGATGTAATACGTGGCAAAAAACGTTTCTTGGCAATTTTTGCTGGAATAGGTGTTGTTGCCACCGCGCTGCTTGTCTTGGTTGGAACCGGCGATTGGGTTCTAGCGGCAGTACTAGCCGTACTGGGTCGGATTGGCTTTAATGGCTCTATATCATTCTACGATTCTCTACTTCCACACGTCGCGAAGCCCGAGGATCAAGACGCGGTATCTGCTCGTGGTTATGCAATGGGTTATCTTGGTGGTGGGTTATTGCTAGCTGTTAATGTCGTGATGATACTGGTCTTGCCGGGCACATGGGGGGCACGACTTTCATTTGTTAGCGTGGCTTTATGGTGGGCGATTTTCTCTATTCCTCTGTTTCGCCGTATTCCCGAACCTCCATCCGCTAGTGCAAAATTGCAGCATAGAGAGTCAGTACTTGGTGTCAGTGTGAAACGACTAGTTGCTACCATGAAAGATCTTCAACGGTACGGCGAGTTATTTAAATTTCTTGTTGCCTTCCTTATCTATAACGATGCTATAGGTACAATTATTGGCATTGCTGCAATTTACGGGGCTGAACTTGGATTTGGCACCATCGAATTAGTTTTGGCGCTCCTTTTAGTGCAATTTGTTGGTATACCCTTCAGTCTAATATTTGGCCGCTTACCTTCTAAAGAAGAAAAACGGCGTCCCATTTATTTTGCTTTCATTATTATTAATCTTTTTGCACTGCCTGTTGCTGGTTTAGTGGGAGCGGCGATGTTGCCGATGTCAGTGGTTGGTACACCGTCACCTTCTTATACCTCAAGCGCAACAGCCGTTGGTGAGGGAGCATATTCAGCGAGTGACTCGTCGATTATTCCAAGCGGCGAGTGGTTAACCTCAATAATTTCAGCGACTGAACTCAACAGCCCAACTGATACCACCTATTTCGATAGTAACACTTCTGGCGCGAGGCTTGATTTACCCTTTAATGGCCAGCAGGTAGAAATTTCATATAGAAGCGGACCGGATCATGGGATTTGGCGAGTTGAAATTGATGGAAAACCATTGCTTGCAAAAGATGGTATCCCCATTACGGTTGACGGCTACAGTCCAAATGTTCGCTATGGAGAGACTGTGAAGTTTCAAGCTGACCAGCCGGGTGAGCATTTCATTACTCTAATTAACAGTGGTGAAAAGGCCTCAGATAGCACTGATACCATAATGTCAATTGCTCAAATACGCGTTTTGCCGCCCATTCGCCAGAGCAATCTCCCCCTGATAATTGGGATACTGCTCGCTATTCAAGGAATTGCTGCCGTACTAGCGCTACTTTTGGGGAAACGGTTTTTCAGCAAACTGGCACAAAGCTTAGATACTCGGCGCAGTATTTTGCTCGCGCTGGTTGTATATACAGTTATTTCCATTTGGGGATTTGTTCTCAATTCGACAATTGAATATTGGTTCTTAGCATGGATGGTCGCCATTGTACAAGGTGGCAGCCAATCCCTGAGTCGTAGTTTGTTTTCTTCAATGTCCCCTGCCATTAAGAGCGGCGAGTTTTTTGGCTTGTTTGGTGTAATGGAAAAGTTTTCGGCCATCGTTGGTCCATTGCTATTTGCGGCTGCTGTTGCCATATTTGGCAATAGTCGTCCCGCGATTCTCACACTAATCGCATTCTTTATTATTGGAGGATACTTGTTGACCCGGGTAGATATCCAAGAAGGTGTTCGCATCGCCCGGGACGAAGATGCCACACTTGTGCCGTCAAAATGAGATGTTACTTTCCATTGTCGAAGACAGTAAAAACAATGTTTCTCATTGAGGATTTTGGCTCTATTACGAGCGTCTTCAGAAAGATGTTTCATTAGGCACTAGGTTTTGGCGCGGTTGATAAAATTGCTTAGATAATATGCTGTTGTTTAACATCAACTACTCTTGACGAAATCTTCGCCAGCGCGTTATTCTCATGTACTAGATTCGTTATTTACCCGGAAGTAATGCCGGGTTTTTATTAGGTGAGGCTTACATGTCAGATAATCACGGGATCAAGAAAGTAGTTTTGGCTTACAGTGGGGGCCTTGATACGTCAGTAATTGTCCCTTGGTTAAAGAACAACTATAAGGGTGTTGAGGTCATTTGCTTCTGTGCCGATTTGGGGCAAGAAGAGGAATTGACCGGTCTAGAAGAAAAGGCTATTAAGAGTGGGGCTAGCAAGTTACATATCCGTGATCTCCGAGAGGAATTTTTGACTGATTTTGTTTTCCCAACACTCAAGGCTGGAGCAGTCTACGAGCGAGAATATTTACTTGGTACCTCGTTTGCGCGCCCCCTCATTGCGAAGCACTTGGTAGAAGTGGCCGAGCTTGAGAATGCAGATGCTATTGCACATGGAGCAACTGGAAAGGGAAATGATCAAGTACGCTTTGAGTTGACTATAATGGCGCTTAATCCCAAGCTCAAGATTATTGCGCCCTGGCGGGATTGGGAAATACGTAGTCGAGAAGATGCTTTGGCATATGCTGCTGAATTTAACGTCCCTGTAACCGCTACAGAGAAAAAGATCTACAGTCGTGATCGCAATCTTTTTCATCTAAGCCATGAAGGTGGCCTATTAGAGGATCCCTGGAACGAACCTGAAGAAGATATGTATCAGATTTCGGCAAGTCCTGAAACTGCTCCTGACACCCCACAATACGTTGAAATTGGATTTGAACACGGCGTTCCTGTAAGTTTAGATGGGGAAAATCTAGCACCTGTTGATCTCTTTACTCAACTCAATAAATTAGCTGGAAAACATGGTATTGGTAGAACCGATATTGTCGAAAATCGTTTGGTTGGCATGAAAAGTCATGGTGTATATGAAACCCCCGCTGGTACACTCCTTCACAAAGCGCATATTTTTCTCGAAGCCATTTGTCTAGATAAATATAGCCTCCAATATAAGGATCATCTCGCCCTTAAATACGCAGAATTAGTTTATAACGGTCAATGGTACACCCGTCTTCGTGAGGCACTGGATGCATTTGTTGATGTTACTCAAGATCAAGTAACAGGCACTGTAAGGCTCAAACTCTATAAGGGAAATATTATTCTTGCTGGACGTAAAAGTGATTTCAGCTTATACCGACAAGATTACGCGTCTTTCGGCGAGGAAAATGTATATAACCAAAAAGATGCCGAAGGCTTTATACGGCTTTTTGGTCTACCTCTAAAGGTTGATGCCCAATTAGAAATTCAGCGTACGGGTAAAAGTCGTTACCAGAAGTCAGGTGGATAGCATGGGATTATGGGGTGGGCGTTTCGCTGAACAGGGCGACATCGCCTTGAAAGCGTTGAATGATAGTATTCACTTTGATAAGCGACTCTATAAACAAGATATCGCTGGAAGTATCGCATATGCGAAAGCAATTCGTAAAGTAGGCATAATCAATGATGACGAGGTCGAAACGATAGTAAACGGCCTCCAGGCAATTCTAAATGAATTTGAGTCTCATAATTTTGAACTTAAAATAGGGGACGAAGATATTCATACTGCCGTGGAACGCCGTTTGACTGAATTGGTGGGAAGTATTGGGGTAAACTCCATACCGGACGCAGTCGTAACGATCAGGTGGCAACTGACTTCCGCCTATGGGTAATGGATACTGCCGAACAGATTGATAAATTGCTTTCTGATGTCCAATATGCACTTGTTGAGCAAGCTGAACGGCATGTGCATACCCTAATGCCCGGTTACACCCATCTGCAACCTGCTCAACCTATTACAGCCGCTCATTGGCTGATGAGTTTTTGGATGTTAGCGCGCGACCGGGACCGTTTGCAGGGACTTATCAGAGGACTGCAATTTCTCCACTCGGTTCGGGAGCCCTAGCTGGAACACCTTTAAATCTTGACCGGGGACAGTTGGCGTTTGAATTGGGCTTCCTTGATGCGACACCAAATAGCCTAGATGGTGTAAGTGATCGTGACTTTGTAGCTGAACTGTTATTTGTGCTTTCATTGATGGGAACGCACCTGAGCAGGCTTGCGGAGGATGTCATCATCTATAGCAATCCTCAATTTGGTTATATTACACTTAACGATCGCTATAGCACAGGCTCAAGCTTAATGCCGCAAAAGCGTAATGCCGATCCAATGGAGTTGACACGTGGAAAAACAGGACGCTTGATAGGCAATCTCGCTGGTTTTCTGGCAACACTCAAAGGAATTCCCAGCACCTATAACAAGGATCTGCAAGAAGATAAAGAAGTGGTGTTTGACTCTGTAGATACTGTTTTGCTCATTTTGCCTATTGTTTCCGCCATAATCAAAACATTAAAGCTGAATCCCAAAAAAATGAGAGACGCCTTAAGTGAGGAATTATTGGCAACCGATCTAGCAGATTATTTGGTTCAGAAAGGTATGCCGTTCCGCGATTCACATCATGTGGTCGGGCAGATTGTTCGATTTGCTGATGAATCGAACAAGACATTATCAGAGATTTCGCTTGTCTCGCTTAAGGAATTTTCGGAGCTGTTTGAAAACGACGTGCAATCGATTTTTGACTTTACAGCATCTGTTGCTCGACGAAAAGTTACCGGGGGAACTGCACCTGAAGCCGTAACGGAACAAATTGAAGTAGCAAAGAAATGGCAACAATCACATCAAGGTGTGCAGCTTGCCTGATATTCACTATGTAATATACACGAACTTCGCAAGCTCTTTCCGTAGATCCGCTCAGAGGGGTTGACAAGATTGGTGAAGCTCGTTAATCTATCTATCAATAGTGTGTAGAGTTAGTTGAAATAATGACATCCAGAACTTTCACTGTAGTTGTTGTCAGCCTTATTAGCCTTATTATTGTACTCGTCCTTACTGGCGGGTTATAACGGCTTGGGCGCTAACTAGAGAGCAAAGAATTGTGAACATAAAAGCCCCCAAGCCGGGGGTTTTTTGTTTTCGGATTTACATGATTGACTTAGAAACAATGCATCCTTTTTACGAATTTGGAGAAACCAGAATGCCCGCTGAATATATATGGAAAAATGGTGAGTTAATTGCTTGGGAAGATGCGACAGTTCATGTTACTACACATGCTTTGCACTATGGGTCTAGTATCTTTGAGGGTGTTCGCGCATATTCAACATCGCAAGGACCGGCTGTATTTCGTCTGCAGCCCCATACTCGACGACTACTTAACTCGGCAAAAATCGCTCGAATAGATGTCCCTTACACGGATGTGCAAATTAATGATGCTATTTTGGAGACTATCCGGCGTAACGGTCACGACTCTTGCTACATTCGCCCCTTAGTTTTTCGTGGTTCCAACAAGTTGGGTGTAGAGGGGCGGCAAAATCCCACTGACGTAGTGATTATTACTATGGAGTGGGGGCGGTATTTGGGACCGGAAGCTATTGAGCAAGGCGTAGATGTGCAAGTTAGTTCCTGGAGGCGAATTGCACCAGATACATTTGCTTCGCTCGCCAAAATTGGCGGACAGTACGTTAACAGCCAATTTATCAGCATGGAAGCACATGATAACGGTTTTAATGAAGGCATAGCACTTGATTATGCTGGAAATGTCAGTGAAGGCGCGGGAGAGAATTTATTTGTTATTTTAGACGGTGTTGTTTATACCCCAGGAATTGGTTCATCAATATTAATGGGTATTACCCGCGATACCGTTCTTACGCTCTTAAGGGATATGGGCATAGAAGTACGATACGAAACCATTTCACGGGATATGCTGTACATTGCAGACGAAATGTTTTTTACTGGCACGGCGGCTGAAGTAACACCAGTGCGTTCGGTTGACCGGATCAAAGTTGGACAGGGTAAGCGTGGCCCGATAACCAAAGCCGTCCAAGACGAATTTTTCGCGATTACTTCCGGTGAAAAAGAAGATCGCTACGGTTGGTTAACACAGGTTCACGCTGTTCAGTCCACTAGTGGTGACTAATTGAATGCATTAGAGACGCCCCCAAGAGCAAAAGTGATCATACGAGGGCGCAAAAAACTAAGGAGAGTGTACGATGTTGTTAAGCGGCTCAGAGATTGTGATGGAATGTCTCCTGCGTGAAGGCGTTGAAGTTATTTTTGGTTATCCCGGTGGTGCAATTTTGCCCACATACGACGCTATGACCAAATATCCTCAAATTCGTCACGTGTTGGTGCGTCATGAACAGGGTGCTTCTCACATGGCCGATGGCTATGCACGAGCAACAGGAAGGGTTGGTGTGGCTATTGCTACAAGTGGACCAGGGGCAACTAATCTTGTAACCGGAATCGCTACTGCTATGATGGACTCTTCACCAATAGTTTGTATTACTGGGCAAGTACCAAGGGGAGCTATTGGTTCTGACGCGTTCCAAGAGACTGATATAACTGGCATCACGTTGCCGGTTACCAAACACAATTATCTAGTTTCTGATATTCGCGAGCTTGCATATGTCATTAAGGAGGCATTTCATATTGCGAGAACCGGGCGTCCCGGGCCAGTCCTAATTGACATACCTAAAGATGTTCAAAACGAGAGAACCGAGTTCCTTTATCCTGAAAATGAAATCGTCATGCGCGGCTACCGCCCACCAAACTCGGCTACTCAAGAACAAGTGACACAGGCGCTCGAGCTTATACACAATGCCCGAAAACCAGTCATTTTGGCGGGTCATGGTGTCGTTATGGCGGGGGCATCTCAGGCACTACAGGAATTTTCGGAACGTGCACAGATTCCCGTGACACTTACGCTATTGGGCAAAGGCGCAATGCCTGAAAGTCACCCTCTGACGATTGGCATGATGGGCATGCATGGGGCGGCAGCATGTAATTATGCAATTCAAGAATCCGATTTGCTCATTGCACTTGGTATGCGCTTCGATGACCGTGTTACGGGAAATCTAAAGACTTACTCACCAAACTCGAAAAAGATCCACATTGATATTGACCCGTCCGAAATTAATAAGAATGTTCGAGTAGATATTGGTGTAGCGGGAGATTTGTTGACGGTTCTGAATCAACTACTACCGGCTATAGAACAGCAACAACATGCGGAGTGGATGGCTCGCATACGTGACTGGCAAGAAGACGGTAATGAGCGCGATATTTTGCAGCGAGATAGCGGGGGTAAGTTATTAGGAGCTCAGGTCATTAATGATCTTTGGAAATTCACTGGCGGTAATGCAGTTACCGTAAGTGATGTTGGACAACATCAAATGCTTGAGGCGCAATACTATCCTCATCAACGCCCATCCACGATGATTACAAGCGGTGGGCTGGGGACAATGGGTTTTGGTCTACCTGCCGCGATTGGCGCGAAATTTGGCAGGCCTGACGATGATATTTGGGCAATTGTGGGAGATGGTGGATTTCAAATGACTCTGTGCGAGTTAGCAACAGCGAAGCAGGAAAATATCAAAGTCAATATTGCCATCCTCAACAATGCATTTCTCGGTATGGTACGTCAGTGGCAAGAGTTCTTTTATGAAGAACGTTATCAGTCGACACCAATGTTTAGTCCCGATTTTGTTAAGCTCGCTGAAGCATATGGTATACCGGCGATGCGTGTGACTTCACGTGATCAAATAGAGGAATCAGTGAATTTTGCACATAAACACGATGGACCCGTTTTGATCGAATATGTTATCGAAAAAGAGGAAATAGTTTATCCAATGGTGCCGGCTGGCGCTGATCTTCACGATATGATCCGTCGCCCCAAACCTGATGAGGCCAAATCATGACTACAACAACCAAACAAATCCTTGTAGCATTAGTTGAGAACAAACCTGGTGTCTTAAACAGAGTTGCTAGCTTGATGCGCCGTCGCAACTTCAATATCGATAGTTTGACCGTGGGGAGAACGCAGAATCCAAATATCTCCCGAATGACCATCGTTGTCGACGCTGAAAAGACCAACGGAAAACGTATCGCTGCACATCTTTTTAAGTTGGTAAATGTTCTAGATGTCAAATTGATATCGGATGAACCATATGTGAGCCGGGACTTAGCACTAATCAAAGTCCGAACAGACGATGTTGAATCTAGAAATGGTGTTACGCTGATCTGTGATCGCTATCCTGCTCGCATCGTAGATATTGGTCCCAAAGTAGCAATTCTGGAAATTGCAGCAACCGAAGATATTGTAGAAGCACTGATTAACGAATTAAAACCAATTGGTATTTTGGAAATGGTACGGACCGGTGTCGTAGCGATGGGGCGAGGCATTCGTATTCTCGACAGTGATTATGAGCCTATAATGAATGTGCCTATTGCTAATTCTAATGGTTACCAAGTCTATGGAGTTTAGGTAAACCACATAATGGGTTACGTGAAAGATACGGTCCAACGACAGTTTGGACATGTGGCGTTCAATTACAGTGTAAGTCCTGTTCACGCCGCTGGAGTTGACCTTGATCTTATGCTTAGTGCTGTGGAGTTGACGGACACCCAACGTGTTCTTGACGCTGGGTGTGGGGCAGGGCATGCCTCTTTTGCTTTCGCGCCTCATGTGGCACAAGTAATAGCATACGATCTGACTCAAAATATGCTGGAACAGGTTAACCGACTGGCACTAGACAAAAACATTCACAATATCGAAGCAAAGGTTGGCGACGTTGAAAACCTTCCTTTTGAAGACGCTTCATTTGATCTTGTTGTATCGCGTCTCAGTGCTCATCATTGGCCGCATCCACAAGCTGCCCTGGCGGAATTCGCTAGAGTTTTAAAGCCTAACGGATATTTCGTATTAAGTGATACTGTTTCGCCATCAGACCCTGTACTTGATACGTTCTTGCAGACTGTTGAACTACTCCGCGATGTGTCTCACGTGCGCGATCACACTGTTATGCAATGGACTACGTTGCTCAGCAACACAGGATTTGTTTCGGAAGTGATACATAACTGGGAAATTCCCCTAGAATTTCAGTCATGGGTTGATCGCATAGCGACACCTGAACCGAATATTGCAATGATCAAGATGTTATTTGATCAAGCACCACACGAAGTCCGCAATGTGATGAATGTTCAGCTAGATCATAGTTTCAATATTCAAGCAGCACTGTTCCGGGCGAGAAAAAACTGAAAAAGCACGTTACAATTCGAACTTCAATTTACTAAATTGGGCGCGTGCCCTACAAACAGATGGAGACATAGACGAAATGGCAACAATGTATTACGACAAAGATGCTGACCTTTCTCTTCTAAAGGGAAAGACTGTGGCTATTATTGGCTACGGTAGTCAAGGGCATGCCCATGCTTTAAACGCACATGACAGTGGCTTAAAAGTAATTGTTGGCTTGCATAGTGGTAGCAAGAGCGCAACTAAAGTGACTTCGGATGGTTTAGAGGTGCTTTCAGTAGCTGATGCCACAAAAAACGCTGATATTGTGATGATTCTGATTCCTGATACTAAACAGGCGGAAATATATGCTGCAGAAATTGCCCCAAATCTCAAAGCTGGCAGTATGTTGATGTTCGCTCACGGTTTTAATATCCATTATGGCACTATAAAGCCACCGGCAAATGTTGATGTAGCGATGGTCGCGCCTAAAGCTCCCGGTCATCGTGTTCGCGAAGTTTTCAAGGACGGTGGCGGAACCCCGGGACTTTTGGCGGTGTATCAGGACGCTACGGGCCAGGCAAAGTCATTAGGTTTAGCCTATGCTAAAGCAATAGGTTGTACCCGTGCAGGGGTAATTGAAACAACATTCAAAGAGGAAACGGAAACGGATCTCTTTGGCGAACAAACCATTTTATGTGGCGGTGTAACTGGTCTTATACGTGCAGCGTTTGAGACTCTTGTCAAAGCTGGTTATCAGCCCGAGGTGGCATATTTCGAATGTATGCATGAACTAAAACTCATTGTTGACTTACTGTACCAAGGTGGCCTCAGTTACATGTGGTACAGTGTCAGTGATACCGCTGAGTACGGCGGTTATGTTGTGGGTGACCAGGTAGAAAATATGGTAAAAGAGGAATTTGACGGCGTTTTGCATCGTATCCAAGATGGCACATTCGCTCGCGAATGGATTGATGAAAATAAAAACAATCGTCCAAATTTCGCTCCCCGTCGGCAGCGTGAACATGATTTGCTAATTGAGAAAATTGGTGCAGATTTGCGGGATATGATGCCTTTCTTGAACGCGAAGCGCATTAAACAGGATTAGTAGATCTATATGGAACTTGCCTTGTGTGTGCTGCGAAAGGGGGTGGTCTAATGCCGGAAGATGGTCTTAGTGGTCTTACAAAAAAACTTATCCACCGCATTTTAGATCGCCAAAAGGAAAGGATTATCCCGTCATGGTAGCACAAACAGAATCAAACTTTGTTCGAGTTTTTGATACAACTCTGCGTGATGGTGAGCAAAGCCCTGGGGCAACTCTGAGCAGTGCGGAAAAGCTTGAGATTGCCCGCCAACTCGCGCGTTTAGGTGTTGACATTATTGAGGCTGGTTTTCCAGCTGCATCGCCAGATGATTTAGCAGCAGTTCAGCGAATTGCACGTGAGGTTGGTACTACGGACGGCCCGATTATTTGTGGTTTGGCGCGGGCACGGGAAAAAGATATTATCACGTGTTGGGAAGGTGTTAAGGACGCTGCAAAACCACGGATCCATACCTTTCTTGGTATGTCAGATATACATCTAAAGCATATCAGCGGTATCAGTCGTCAAGATGGCCTAAAGATTGTGCGCGATGGTGTGACATTAGCTCGCAGCTTGTGTTCTGATGTTGAATTCAGCCCTATGGACGCAGGGCGAGCTGATTTGCAATACCTTGTCGAGGCATGCGCATTAGCAATTGAATGTGGCGCCACCACTCTCAATATCCCGGATACTGTCGGTTATGTCACGCCAGAAGAATGGGGTGAGTTTATCAGCAACCTGATCGCTGAGACTCCGGGCGGAGGACCGGGAAGTGGAATTATCTGGTCCGTTCACTGTCATAATGATCTCGGACTTGCAACTGCCAATACTCTAGCGGGTGTAATTGCGGGTGCACGGCAGGTAGAAGTTACAATAAATGGCATTGGCGAACGTGCCGGTAACACAAGCTTGGAAGAAGTTGTGATGGCAATTCACACACGGTCTGGTTCCTACGGCCTCCGAACGAACATTAATACGCAAGAAATTATGAAAACCAGTCGTTTGGTCAGTAACTATACAGGAATGCATGTTCAACCCAATAAGGCAATTGTTGGAGCAAATGCATTCGCTCATGAGGCTGGTATACATCAAGATGGTATGTTGAAGCATTCCAGCACCTTTGAAATCATGACACCAGAGACCGTAGGGTTGTCGCAGAGTCGCTTGGTGTTGGGCAAACACAGTGGTCGACATGCACTTAAAACGCGTCTTGAGGAACTTGGTTATAAAATCGAGGGCGATGCCTTAAACCAAGTATTTGCCCGGTTCAAAGATTTGGCTGACGCTAAGAAGACTGTTACTGACGCTGATTTAGAGGCCTTAATCGCAGATGAGTTTCATGGCCCAGAAGAGATTTTTAGCCTCGTTGATATTCAGGTGACGTGCGGTACGATGGGTATGCCTACTGCCACAGCGAAAGTACGTAATCCGACTGGAGATGAGGTTATCCACGCAGCAGTAGGTACGGGACCTGTGGACGCGTGTTTTCGTGCAATAGATGGCATCGTTAAGGCACCCAACACCCTAGTCGAATATAGTGTCCATAGCATCACAGAAGGCATTGATGCACTCGGTGAAGTTACTGTTCGTATAGCCCCTCAAAACGAAAACAAAAAGTCATTTGGGGGCTACGGTGCCGATAATGACATCATCGTTGCGAGCGTGAAGGCTTATCTTGCTGCGTTGAATCGGATGATAGCGGTTTTAGGGATTGGTGGCCACCTTCCTGAGGGTGACATAGCTTCAGTCAATGTCCAAGCTTTATCTGATCGAAAATAGAGACGCGGGCAGGGCGATATTGTTCGTTCTAATGAAATCAAACTCTAACTCGTAAATATTGGAAGGATAGGATGAGCGTTCAAACTCAAGTTGTCAAACCACGGACTTTGTTTGAGAAAGTTTGGGAGAACCATATTGTTAAATCGCAGTCGGCTAATACACCGGCTGTGCTATATATCGACTTACATTTGGTCCATGAAGTGACTTCTCCCCAAGCTTTTACGCAACTTCGCGAAAATGGACTGAATGTGCGTCGGCCTGATCGCACAATTGCAACAATGGATCACAGTACGCCAACCACCCCCCGGAATGAACAAGGGATTATCCCGGTTTTGGATACTATGGCGGCAGCACAATTAGATGTGATGCGAAAAAATTGTGCTGATTTTGGGATTCCGCTATATGACTTAGGAACAGTTAATCAAGGTATTGTCCATGTGATCGGCCCAGAACAAGGTCTTACCCAACCAGGGATGACAATAGTATGTGGAGACAGCCACACAAGTACACACGGTGCATTTGGGGCGTTGGCGTTTGGAATTGGTACTAGTGAAGTTGCACATGTACTTGCTACCCAGTGCCTGCTTCAGAACAAGCCTAAGACTATGGCGGTCAGAGTCAACGGCTTGCTTCATAATGCAGTGACAGCTAAGGATATCATCCTTGCTCTGATCGCGAAAATCGGTATTGGTGGTGGTACAGGGTATGTACTGGAATATATGGGCAGTGCATTGCGAAATTTGAGCATGGAAGGCCGAATGACTATTTGCAATATGTCAATTGAAGGCGGTGCTCGCGCTGGTATGGTCGCCCCCGACGACACAACTTTTGAGTACATGAACGGGCGTCCATTTGCGCCAAAGGGATCGGATTGGGACGCATCAGTAACTGGTTGGAGACAGTTACCAAGTGATGAAGGCGCAACGTTTGATAACGAAGTTACACTAGACGCGGATCAATTAACTCCAATGATCACATACGGAACAAACCCAGGGATGGGTATGTCAATCATTGACAATGTTCCTGACCCGGATCGTCTAAGTGATGTGAGTCAGAAAATTGCACTCGACAAAGCACTGAAGTATATGAATTTGCGACCTGGTCAAAAGTTATTGGGCAAGCCTATAGACGTGGTATTTGTAGGAAGTTGTACGAATAGTCGGATCACTGACTTGCGAGAAGCTGCAAATCTTATTAAGGGGCGCAAGGTGGCGTCAAATGTAAGAATGATGGTTGTGCCGGGATCGCAACAGGTTAAAAAGCAGGCTGAATCTGAGGGGCTTGATAATATTTTCAAAGAAGCTGGTGCCGAATGGCGTGAAGCGGGTTGTTCAATGTGTATCGCTATGAATGGTGACCAGCTTCAACCCGGACAATATGCTGTGAGTACAAGCAATCGTAATTTTGAGGGGCGACAAGGGAAAGGCGGACGAACATTTCTTGCCAGTCCGTTAACTGCAGTTGCAACAGCTGTCAATGGTGTGATTTCTGATCCGCGAGAGATGGTGAATTGATGGACCCAATCAACAAATTTGCCGGTAAAGTGGTGGCATTGCCTATCAATGATATTGACACTGATCAAATTATCCCTGCACGCTACTTAAAGGTCACCGACAAGAACGGCCTTGGTCAAGCTTGTTTCGCGGATTGGCGTTATGCTCCAGATGGATCCCAAAACCGGAGTTCCCCCTCAATCAACCCGAACATCAGGGTGCACAAATACTAATTGAGTGGGCACAATTTTGGCTGCGGTAGTTCACGTGAACATGCTCCCTGGGCGCTGAAAGGTGCGGGATTTAAGGCGATAATTAGCACATATTTTGCAGACATTTTCAATGGAAATGCTCTGAAAAATGGCCTATTGCCTATTGTTGTCGATGATGAAACGCATGCACAATTGATTAGTCTGGCACAAGAAGATCCTTCAATGACTATGAGTGTGGATCTAGAAGATCAAGTTATCATTTTGCCAGATGGGCGTTCAGTCAAGTTTCCTATCGATCCGTTTTCTCGATATTGTCTGCTAGATGGGGTTGACCAACTTGGTTTTTTGCTCAAACTTGACCAAGAAATATCAACATATGAATCAGCGATAGCTGGACGTGTGAACACGACAAATGTATAAATGAGGACCACGTGTGAAGAAAATTGCGATTTATGATACAACGCTACGCGATGGCACCCAGCGCGAAGGTATCTCACTATCCTTAGCCGATAAACTGAAAGTAACGCGTTTGTTGGATAATCTTGGGGTTGAGTACATTGAAGGTGGATGGCCCGGCTCAAATCCTAAAGATGCTGCTTACTTTGAGGCTATCCAAGCTCTTGATTTGAAATATGCGAGAATTGCTGCATTTGGATCAACGTGTCGCAAAAACAACGATCCAGTTACTGATCCTAATATCGTTGCTCTAGTGGAAGCCCATACGCCAGTGGTAACTGTTGTTGGGAAAACATCGATGCTTCATGTAACGGACGTTTTACAAACCACTGCACAAGAAAATTTGCGTATGATCCATGATAGCATTGCCTATCTAAAGAGCCTAGACAAGGAAGTGATTTATGATGCTGAACACTTCTTTGACGGCGTTAAACTTGATCTTGAATATGCGCTTGAAACAGTTGATGCGGCTATAGGCGGGGGTGCCGATGTAGTGGTACTTTGTGATACCAACGGCGGTTCGATGCCTTGGGAAGTATCTCAATTTGTTGAGTTGGTAAAGAAGAGTTTTCCAAATATTAACTTGGGTATACACACCCATAATGATGGTGAGTTAGCAGTAGCAAATTCACTGGCAGCAGTTCATGCTGGTGTCGTGCAGGTTCAAGGTACAGTAAATGGTTATGGCGAGCGATGTGGTAATGCGAATTTATGTAGCATTATCCCAGACTTAGAACTAAAAATGGGGTATAGGTGTCTCCCTAGCCAAGGCAACCTCGAAAATATCACGCTAGTTTCACGCACTATTGCTGAAATAGCCAATCTTGCTCCCGACAATCATCTTGCTTATGTTGGCAAAAGCGCATTTGCACACAAGGGGGGGATTCATGTCGCGGCGATTCGGCGCAATGTAAACAGTTATCAACACATTGACCCAAATCTTGTAGGAAATGAAATGCGTATTCTTGTCTCTGATTTGTCGGGGCAGGGCAATTTGTTAAGTAAAGCTGATGAATTTGGAATGTCTGTGTCGCGTGACGAAGCCATAAAGGTGCTAGAAGAAATTAAACAGCAAGAGCATGATGGCTTTGTTTTTGAAGGAGCAGAAGCATCAGTTGCGATTCGCTTGCATCGAGCAAAACCGGATTACAAACCTATTTTTACCCTAATTGACTTTACGGTTTTGGTGTCCGAAAATCAGGGGAATTCGTTGTCGCAAGCAATGGTGAAAATTGAGGTTGATGGGGATTTTGTTCACACTGCGGCTGACGGAAACGGTCCAGTCAACGCGTTGGATCTTGCCTTACGGAAAGCACTTATACACCGTTATCCCCAACTCGCTTCTTTTCGGTTGGCAGATTACAAGGTGAGAATTCCTGATAGTAATAATGGCACCGCTGCTACTACGCGTGTGTTAATCGATACCCAGAATGGCTACGCAAGGTGGAGTACGGTGGGAGCAGGGACTAATATAATTCAAGCTAGTTGGTTAGCGTTAGTTGACAGTATTGAATACGGTCTGACATTGGCTTGATAATCTGACATCACAAGTTGAATTATATAAACCGAAAACAGCGCGAACTAAGCGTCCTTGGTTGATCTCATGCCCTTTCCTTAATGGATCGAAGAGGATTTGAGGGTAGCGAGTACGATAAAATAAATTCCTAATGCTTGGCTACGCTCGCCGTAAATTTTGTGCCCCATAGGAGATTCGAACTCCTGTTTTAGCCTTGAGAGGGCTACGTCCTAGGCCTCTAGACGAATGGGGCAGAGTTCGTAATTTTATCATTCCAATAAAAGTGGGTCAAGGCTGCGCATTCTTTCATGTCAAATGCGACTCTGAAATAGAGAGAACAAACTGAGCGGGGATCTTTGCGCCTGAAGGGAGTATGTCCAAACTCCTCGCGTCGCAATGTGGTCTTGACCCGTTTTGGTGGAGGGTGAATAAGAGACACGTTCAGGATAAATAGGCAGTTTCAAACGCGACCGGGCTGCGATAGCCCAGCGACGAATGTAACCGCTGACGATTGTAAAACACCTCAATGAACTCAAACACAGCCGTTCGGGCAGCCTGGCGGGTGGCAAAGCGTTCCAGATCAGTCAGTTCCGCTCGCAGCGTGCTGAAAAAGCTCTCCATCATGGCGTTGTCATACGGGTTGCGCTTGCCACTCATGCTCACCTGGATGTCATGGGTCTTCAACAACGCCAGATAGTCATCTGCTGTGTACTGGCTGCCGCGATCCGTATGATGGATCAGTTCCGATGTTTCTGGCAAGTTGCGCTGTGCCAGCGCCATGCCTAAAGCATCCGTCACCAGCCCTTCATCGCGGTAGATGCTCATCGCCCAGCCGACGATGAAACGTGAACAGGTATCCAGTAGCGCTGCCAAATACAACCATCCTTCATCGGTCCAGATACCCACGATGTCGCCCACCCATTTCTCGTTCGGTGCGTCAGCCGTGAAATCACGCTTGAGCAGGTTGGGCGCAACCGGGCGATTGTGCGACTATCGGTGGTGCGCACTCGGCGTTTGGAACGACGGCGCGAGTAAATCCCGTGCTGGCGCATCAGGCGAGCGACGCGCTTGCGGGAGCAGCCTACACCCTGTTGATGCAATACAGCGTGAATACGCGGGCTACCGTACAAGCCCCGTCCTGCCTGATATGCTGCCCGAATATACCCCAGTAGATCGCCATCCTGCTGTTGGCGCTGGCTCGGTTGCCGTCTACACCAGGCGTAGTAGCCGCTCACCGATACGCCCAAAGCGCCACACAGCGTCTCGACACTGCCCATCTCGCGGTTCACCTCGATGATTGGGTAGCTCATGGCTGGCTCCGGCTGACAATGCTCATAGCCTTTTTTAAAATGTCGCGCTCCGCCCGCAGCACTTCCACTTCGCGCCGCAACTGTTTCAGTTCCGCTTCCATCTCGGATTGATTGCCATTGGCTCTTGGCTGCTCCTGCCGACCATACAGATTGCGCCAGCGATACAGATTGTTGTCGTTGATCCCCAGATCACGCGCAATCTCAGCGATGGATTTGCCGCTACTTTCCATCAGCCGCACGGCTTCCCGCTTGAATTCTTCCGTGTACTTTCTGCGTTCGCTAATCATGATCCTCTGCTCCTCGATTCAGTCTACCTGTCTCTTAGGTTTTCCTCCACTGAATCGGGGCAAGTTCAATAGCGTACCCCTCGTGCTTGGCGTGGGTCGCTGATGTGGTGCAACGCTGCCATAAGATTGTCTACCGAAAACAGCTTTTCCTCACTCCTGCCCGGTTTCATGCCGCTGAATGTGTTATGCTTCATCTTGAGACACTCCGTTTTAAGGTCGGTTTTGGTCAACTCAACGTTACTACGGTTGTCTCTCTTCTTCTATTCCCCTACTTTGCAAAAGCCCTGGTGAAAAGGGGTATCCGAGACCTGGGACACGTGTTCAGCCTTAACCAAAGCGGTAGCGCAGAACGTGTATCTGGAACGGGTAATCTTGTGGCATCAAACGGGCTTTCGGACTTTTGCGCTGGTTGGAACAACTCCTTACACGGGTGATACATTTCCACCTGCTCACATCGATAATGTGCTAGGACTGGCCGAACAGGTGCTTTTTGTCTGTGAGAAATGGGTCAAATGCTTGTGGCCGATTGCCTGCTGCAACAGCCCACTCATCAGATCGTGCCCACGCCATTGCCGATTGTTCTAAAACCATTGGTTGAGTCGACATATCAGCGAAGCCAGATGAGAACACTGGCAAGATGGGCGCAATTTAAGAAGCGCCGAGCTAATTTGTCAAAACGGTGAGAAAACACGACGAAAATGCTTGATCTTGTTGATTAAACACCCTACCAAATGGCGCTCAAGATAGAGCCAGATATCATATTCGCGAGGGTACTTGCGCCATTGGTGAGCGAGAATGACCGGTGTGGCTCCCTACTGAATAGTCCAGTCATGAAGGCTTTCTGCCGCATAACCGCAATCTGCAATCACATTGTTGCACGCGTAACCTTCCAACAAGGATTGCGCCTGTGGGCTATCATGGCGTTGCCCAGCCGTCAAACGTACCCGCAAGGGATTGCCCACAGCATCTACCGTCACATGAATTTTGCTGCTAAACCCGGCGTGACTGCGACCCAATGCCTAATCCTCCGGCTCGTCACTTTTTTTGTTCAGGCTGCGCACAGCTGCGTCCGCACAATCAATCGTGCTGTCAATCTGCACGTTCTCCATATCCGTATCAGCAGCAAAGTATTGCATCATTTGATCCCACACCCATGCGTCATTCCAACGGGAATAGCGTTTGTAGATGCTGTTCCAGTTCCCATATTCTTTGGGCACTAAGCGCCATTGTACGCCGCTGCATAAATCCAGAGTAGCGCTTCCACAATGCGCCGATATTTCCATGCGACCCAACTTTCGCTTGCCGACAACTGTGCAGAAAGATCTGTATTTTCTTCCACTCTTCGTTATTTACCATCGTAATAATCAAGGTCTAAAGGTTTAGGGCCAACCAATCGTGTTGAGTTAAACGCTAGACTGCTATCTCTTCGTACCTGAAGGCGACAGTGTTCACGATATAGTTACTTACTACTTCATCGTCTAACAAGACTTGCAGATAGCATCAACACACACCACCCGGCTCGATCTTCGGATGCTATTTGGGTTCATCGATATTAGAAGTGAGTAGGTTATGCGTAACCAATAAACTGTTTTTGTTTAGTAGTATATAATGCAAGTTGGGGCGAGTATGTGTCGTGTTCCCAGATGTACCCATGTAAAGCTCTTCACTCGTCGGCGGATTTATCAAAATCGTCAGATTCCTAGCCCCGAAGTCCACTACACTTTTTGAACTAGTCGAAATCCTATTGTTGCATGGTAACATAACGGATCTAAGTAGTAATGAAAGGAAATTTGTGATCGCTGGTAGGCACTGACGAAAGAACCGCCAAATACCGCTCGCTCACCTGCTATCGCTATATCCACCGAATTATTGTTTGTGTGTGGACCCATATTACCAGATAATTTGGGTTTCGCATTCAGACACCATTCCCACACATTTCCAGCCATATCATATACATTGAATGGGCTAATACCATTAGTATATCGCATTACAAGAGAGGTCATTTTGATCTCACTTTCCCTTGTGTTGCAGCGATTCTTGTCAAATGTATTTCCCCACGGATAAATGCGATTGTCATCACCTCGAGCTGCACGTTGCCATTCAAGAGCGGACGGTAGCGTAACTTGCATATTTAGTTTATCGCTCAACCAGCGACAATATGCTACCGCATCGTACCAATTAACCATTTCGCGAGGACGTTCATCTCCTTTAAATCTCCCGGGTTTTGGTTCTATATTGTTAGTCCGCCAGTTGAAGGCTTCAGGTGAGAATTCCCACCATTTTGTATTTGCATATCCTTTTGGGTCTTCACAAAATACCTGATATTGACTGTGTGTTACAGGATATTTGCTGATACTAAAGGCATCTACTTGCACTTTTTGTAATGCGGTTTTCTGTTCTATCTCAGGAGTCTCGGTCATAACTGTGCCCCTTGGGACCACACACCATTCCAGCAGTGGCAAGACAAAGTTACTTGTTGAGATTATAGTAGCTGTATTTGTTGCAGCCAGGGGTGTTAGTCTGTTGTCAGATTCAGGTTTTTGAAGAAGCTGTCCGATGTGTTCGGGGTCATAGTCGGGGAAGTCATGTCGAAATGCTTCGAATGCTTCCAGCCCTAATTTCCTGGTTCGATTGTGTTTTACTAATTCAGCAATCTGTTTATATTCGCGCTCAGCTTCACGCAGATATGCCAGTCGATCTAGAGCTGTTTCTGCTTCAGCTAATAATGCATCAAGATTTATGAATCTCGATGTGAAGCCGTTTTCCTTTGCTTGCTTTAGAAGAAATACGGCCTGATCAAATTGCCCATTTTCCATGGCAGCCGCGGCAATACTGATTACATTTGCGGGGTTAGCTACCGGCGGAGTGATTTTTTCTGAACCAATTGCTGATACAGTTAGGGCTGGTTGTTTGCGTCGTTCCGCAATGTAAATTGAATTGAGGAGCGCTTTCACTGTTTCTGGTGTTATTCCACCAGTCAAATCTATGTACTGAACAGCCTTTAAATTATCGGGGAGAGTGGTCTCTTCACGGATTACTACTGGAACAATGTGTTTGCCTAAGCTTTGTGCTAACTCAAATTCTTTTCGGCAATATTCGGATGCAATTGAATCTGGCGACAATAAATAAATGAAACTTTCACACCAATCCAGTCTCCGCAATATTTCTTTCCACCAATTCTGTCCTGCATATAGTCGTTGGTCATACCACGTTTCGTGTACATCAAGGGTATCTACTATTTGAATGCAAAATGGTTTGTCAACTCGCGCGTAGCTTACAAATATCCTCATGAGAAGTTATACCCACCTACTTGTTGTTTGAATTGCCACCCAACTCACTAAATATTTAAGTATACACTGGTCACACGATATTGTGGTGGATATTTCCTGTATCAAGCTTATCTAAGATCTCTTTGATCACATCACAAATTCGCTTCTGTTCCCAATATGGACCATTTCTGTCCTCTAAAGACTTTTTCAAATAGGGGATAGTGTCCACAGTTGCCACATCTATCAGAGCGTTTGCCGCTGCCCACCTCACATGCGTACTGGGATCATGCAATGCCAACAATAATGGATCTACAGTAACGATATGATTTATGTTGTCGAGTGCTGTGACTGCGGCAAGACGAACGAACTCCTCATCGTCGGTAATTGCGTGTGCGAGAATGGAAATTGTATCTTTGCTCGCCATTGTTCCCATTGCTTCAAGCGCGGCCTCCCGAACAATAGGATTCCTATCACTTACCATAGATGACAAAGGAGCAATGGCGTCATGACCGATAATTTTGATTAGGGCGTGGATTGTCGCAACACGAACTTTCCAATTTGGATCTCGAAGTGTTGACTTTATTCTCCCAAGGATAGTATTGTTTTTGGGCTCAAGCCAAGCGAATGCTTCAATAGCTGTCCATCGAACCAGCCAATCATTGTCAGAAAGAAGGGATAGTAGTTCTACAAGCATGGTACTGTTGTTTGTGCCTTTAAGTGACTTTGCTTGCTCCCTGATGCTTCTTGATGCGCTTTCACGCTCATTCCACTGCCCGTTGCGGAGTCTCAAAATTTGGCGATTAATTTCGAATTGCGAATCACGAAGATATTCGTTTGAATCGTTGTTGTTGAGAATGTCTACGGGTAGATTTCTTTTTTGAATTGAGTGGCTTTGATCTGTTACCGTTTTGCCTAACGCTTCTAATAAACGCGACTTTACAATATCCGATGAATCTTTTCGCTTAGGTTTTCGTAATGAGTAAAGAGTATGACTGATTCGGTTAAACATGTTTCGCCTCTTAGGGATTCGAGTCCGAAGGGAATGGTCACTTTGATTGTCAACTTTATTACTACCTAACTGTTCTTCAAATGAACAGTCAATATCTACAATTTGAGCCTTCGCGAGAATATTATTTTCTATCTTCGCAATTGAGGCGTGCGCTTGATTTGCTACACCTATGTCGATGTCAGTGGTCATTTTCCTTAATATCGGAATTGTAGCGTGCTCATTTAGCTCACCAAGTGCCCATGCTACGCGTTTTCGTGTATTTGCCTTTGCGTCGCTGTGTAGATAATAAAGGGTGAAAAATGCTTCATCAGCTAGCATCTTTAATACGTAAGCTACTTCAGAACCGTTACCGTCACATGGTGAACTTAGCGCTTCAACTAATCCCCCAAGGGGAGAAGAGGCAACTTCATTTATTAGCTTTACAACTTCTGTGTTTGCCAACCAGTTAGTATCACGAATTATTTCCATTGTGAGAGACTTGGCAGAACTACTATCAATGAAGCTTAACTGTCGCGCTAAGTCGACTCGTTTATCGCCATAAACTATCATTGCTGTTGCAATAGCATTCAGTAACTGCGCGTAAGTGAAGTGATTAACGCGTGCTCCAGCGATGACACAATCTATCGCGAGAAATGGATTAATTTTTGAAACCCTGTGGAGAAAGTGATCAGGATCTTGGTATAATTGCGAATATAATTTCACAATCTCATCCCAGAAAGTTTCCTGTCGGACGTTGCCAACAAAGCTAGGTGGAGGTATTTGAGCTAAAATGGTATTAAACTCAATACCCAAAGCAGTAAAATACGCCTCAAAAAGGTAATGGGTGAATCGAACTTGGCAATTAGCAATAGTTATTAGTTTTGCGTCAATCGCTTGTTGAAATGAAGTCACATCACCCAGTATGTCTAAAGCTTGGGCATATGGAACATACACGTTCTCATTTTGAGCAATAAAACACGCCAAAGAAGATAGACCTTTGCTAAGTTTTGGCTGATGCGGCGTGATGTCGCTCATCATCTTATATACTAGTGTTTCGATCATAATAGATGGCAAGAGTTCATTGGGGTGCAAGCAATCAAGGCAATTGCTCTCTTCAAGTAAACTCAACAGATCGGGATGCTTTGAAAAATAATAGAGCAATTGACTGGTAAGTTCGATATGGTGGGATTGAAGAGCCGTTTTGAGAACCACTAAGTCTTGTGATCTGGGGCTTTGTATTCGAACAATCGGCAACTCCATATCATTAAAAGCAAACATACCTGTTTCTCGGCAACTTAGAATTACTCGGGCGGCGGCGTTGCTGTTTAACCAATTTATTAGTATCTCTGTAAATGCTAGGGAATTTTCATAGACCTCTGTGACACCATCAATCAATACATAAATCCCACCTGATGAAATGCTAGGCAAAGGACTACTTTCAAATGGCCAGTAGACTTCCATCCATTCGGGTATAGTCATGCTTTTATGCCAAGTGCTTGCACTCAGAAAGAAGGGTAGGGGGGAAGAATTGGGGTCACGTGAATAGGCAGTCAGGATCGCCTGAGCAATGCTCTTCATTATTGACGTTTTTCCCGTGCCTGCGCCCCCCACAAGAATGAAACTCTCGTGGATTTCTCTCACTGCCTCTATCCCGATATACACTTGTGATTCGGGTTCGGTGAGTGAGCTATTTTGATAGGTTGAGTTAATGGGGTTCGTTAAGATAAAACGTTTGTTTGCGACCCAACTATTTTTCGGGTTTCCGTGCTCATTTGAGAGCAGTTTTATCGGGGTCTGAATTGGCCTAATTATGCTGCTTCGAGAAATGGTATGAATTAGGTCGTCAAGAGTGGCTAATTGTGAATGATACTCTTCGGGTTTAGCCACAACTTCAATAAAATCTAGAATGCTATGCAGTGTAATATGTAACGGCCAATCTGAAATGTCGATTGGGTGCCGCAGGACAGAAATAACCGGGCAACCAATTTTGTTAGCAGTTTCAATATCTTTAGTGCATCGGGGGTTTGCTAAATACTCAGGCCGTATGATAGCAATGAGGCAAGTTACGTTGTCATCAAAGAGTTGTGAAAGGCTTTTTATCCTAATATTGAAATTACGACGTGCTAGATCATTTATTAAGTGTTGAGCAAATAAACAGTCGATTACATGAGAGCTAATTGCGACTGTTATTTTCGCCTGGGTGTTCAATGTACGGTAAATTCCACAAACTACAAGGATGAAGTGGATTATAGCCTGATCCACTAAAGATATTAACTTGTTACAAGACTGTAATGTGCATATGTGTGTTCACACTTTTACTCTGTGATAATTGACCTTATCATGAGTAATAAATCTATATTGTGTTGTGTATAATTGCTTTGTTATAAAATGCACAACAAGGAAGACTTATGATAGACCGGCGTCAACGATCTCAGGCACTAGAATTTCGTCAGCAAGAAGTAGGCTACGTAATGCAGCGATGGCGGGCTGCGGAATCATGTTCTCTTGTGGGTGTCGGAAGTGTCGGTAAATCAAACCTTCTTCAACATCTATCAAATGCGTCTGTGCAAGATTTTTACATGAAGGACGTTTTGGGCGGCAAACAATTTAAGGCGATCATAATCGACCCCAATCTGCTTGGAGCGTTGCCCAATTTGAACGCCACTGACGCGGAAGCAATTCGTTGTTGGACTGGCTACGAGCTGATGATGCATCGCATGTTTTTATCTTTTTATCCTTTTGCTGAACTCCCACCAGAAGACACTCAACTATTTTATGACACTTACCAAGCACTGCAAGATGGTAATAATCCCCTTTATGCTTACATGGGCTTAAGATATTTCGAGCTTGGGCTTGAGATTTTTATGCGACAAGGAATTCAAATCGTATTAATGTTCGATGAATTTGAGGAAATGCTCAAGCACATGCCTGTAAAATTCTTCTTGGCACTCCGAGGCTTGCGCGACGCAAACAAGCGGACCTTATCCTTCTTAACCTTCACACGTTCCCCTCTCGATTTACTTATTGAAAAGTTAGGGATAAACGCTCTAGATATTGAGCCATTTGTTGAACTCTTTAATGATAATGTCATCTACATTGGACCATATAATGAAACTGACGCGCGCAAAATGCTTAAAGATTTGGGTGAGCGCAGCAATCATTATTATGAACCTTATGCTCTTGATTTCATACTATGGGCAACAGGTCGTTATGCCGGCTTGCTTCGCGCAGGTTTTCGATCATTAGAATCGTTAGGCGATTTGAATGCAAATACGGTGATGACACGTGGCGAAGAACTTGCCTCTACATTGGCAAGTCGCCGAGCAGTGCGAACAGAGTGTGCGACAATATGGGCGAGCTTGAGTCTAAAGAGCAACAATTGCTGATTGATTTAAGTGCAGCACGCCCTAAAATGAACTCAACCAACCCTGAAATACAGCAAGTTTTCGCCCTCTTGCAAAGCAAACAGCTACTACAAATTCACGGGAACAGAATTATAGTTTCCCCTCCTTTATTTCAGAATTATGTACGGACGAGAAACGAGCCTACGTAGAATCAGAAGGTGTTGAACACGTTCAACACCTTCTTTTAATTATGATTGACATTCAAAGAGGCGTGTTTAACTTACCGGGTGTTAATTACCGGCACTGCATTAATACTGCCTCGAAATACTACAAAATCGATATTTACCCAGCCCTGCCCCAATGAGCTCTCAACCAAGAACCATACGCCGTCTGAAGCAATACCCAGAACTGGCAATTCCGTGCCACCGGGCAATGTATCAACGATACTAAATTGGGCACCTGGTCCGCTCCTTAAATTCAAGAAACCTGTGTTTATGACAATATGAGGAATATCCAAGCCGAATTGGGTCTGGTTTGTCGATGATGTTGTGTCAGAGCCCGTGCCTGCTATACCTGTGGGAACCAGACTCAAATCAATTAGGTCTGTTGGGGTACCAGTACGACCCTTGGTTGCATCAAATGGAACCCAGCCGCGAGTACCATCACCAAGTTCAAAAAGAATGAACTTCCCATCGCCACTGATATTAGCCACATACCCTTCTTGGCCCTCGTTAAGAACTGGCAGGTTATCACCACTGCCCCCCGGTGCGCTTCGCATCGCAATTGAATTCGCAATTATCACAATTACATCACCCGAAACTCTGGATAGCCTCATTGATAATTTCGAGCCTTCAACCCAACCAATACCAACATCTGCAACATCTAAGGCAACCCATGGCGTGCCATTTTTGTCGGTTGAACTGCCAACAACTGTATAATCCGCTGAATCGTCTCGAAATAGAGTCCCAATTGCTTCAGCATTCTCTGCAGGCTGCGTCCGCAAATTCACCGCTTCTACCCGAATGAATGCCCGAAAACGCTCTCCGGGACGAACTGTAATGGGACGTCCATTATCCAATACAAACCGAATGGAATTTCCTAAGACAGGACTCGTTACAGAATTTGTGACACCCTCTACAGTGCCGCCGCCTTGACCACTTAAGCCTAATGTATCAGCTGTAGGTTCATTCAGACCGGCGATAATGTCAGCTAGGGTTACTACTGGAACGTTGTCGAAGCTGCCCCGCCGTGCGGTGAATTCGACATTAACCCATCCAACTCCAACTACAGTTGAGACCTGATACCAAACATTATCTTTCGATCTACCTATAACAGGTAGTTCGGTTCCTCCCACAACTGTCATGAGTACACTATACTGCACCCCTGGTCCCGTCCGAATATTCAGAAAGCTGGTATTAACAAGTAGCTTGGGAGATGCGAATTGAGCTTGTTCTGAAGGCGCAGCGAACCCAGGTGAAACAACGCCAAAGCAAAACAAAACTAGCAGGATGGATAAGAGTATTTTAGGCTTAACTTTCATTTTGTTCTCCTATTGCCAGTCGCCCGGCCTTAACATAGCCAAGTGGTTAACATACTTCGAAATGGACAAACTACTTAAATAGTATAAATTAAAAGAGCGAAATGTGCTCCTCAATACTAAGTATAGATTGCAACGCGACTTGCCGCAATTTATTCCTAGTCGGGTCGAATACCTCGCGGCTTGCCGCGTCTGGAAGTATTGCTGAAGCCCAGCAGGCTGGCTAAGATAGCAAGGATGAGCAAACTTGTTCGCAAAAGACATAACGTATCGATCTTGCTATACCATATCGTCTGTCCCGCCAAATACAGAAGAATCATCTTCAATGAAGAAGTGGATCAGATTTTGAAAGCGGTGTGCCTGGATATTGCACAACGCAATGACATGGTATTTGTAGAAATTGGTACAGATCGGGATCATGTGCATTTTCTGGTTCAGTCGGTGCCAAGCTATAGTCCAACTCGGATCGTGCAAATCATCAAGAGCCTGACCGCGCGTGAAATCTTTGCACGAGTTCCAGTGGTAAAGAAGCAACTGTGGGGCGGTGAATTCTGGAGAGATGGATACTATGTCAGTACAGTTGGACAACATGGTACAGAAACTACCATTCGTAGCTACGTTAAAAATCAAGGGCGTGAACACGAGTATACTCAACTGCACAGCCAACAACTACGTCTGTACGACTGATTAGCTACCCCGCAGCAAGCTGCGAGGTAATTCATTTCCCAATCCCTAAAACGACCTAGCAATACGGGGTGCTACAGTTGCGCCTGAATTGAATGAGCAGGCTACCGAATTTAGTCAAAACGTTGCCAATTCTAATTTTGTGTGTCCATAACCAAACAGCTCACTCTTGCCATTACTTTAATGCCAGCTATGATGAATGAATATGAATCAACAGGATGAATCTAAATGGGGAAATTACTGAACGAATTGCCTCGAACCCATTTGAATTGGCTCATAGCATCATTACATAACCATATGCTCAAATATGGTTATACCGAGAATACGCTGCCATTAATTGTTGAGGCAGATATTTTCTTGGTAAAAGCAGGTGATCAAATTGTAAATAATCTGTTTACATTTGAAAGGGGCGGACGGCTTCTAGCACTTCGACCTGAATTCACTGCAGCAGCCATTCACCGTTTTATTTCAGATAATAGTCACCAAGTAGTTACCAGGTGGCAATTCAGTGGTGATATATTCACTGACAATAATCCAACCGAACCAGTATCAGATTATCAACAACTAGCAATAGGAGCCGAAGTTATTGGAATGGAAGGTGCGGTTCCAGAAGCTGAAATTATCGCGATGTCCGCTTTGGGTCTCTCTGAAATCGGAATTCACAACTGGGAGATTGCAATTGGACATGCCGGCTTGACGCGCCATATATTATCCTCGTTTGGATTTGATCCCTATATCATACGTTTTCTCTCCCAACAAATTCCCAATCTAAGGAACTTGGAATTAGGTAAAAACTATGTTCGCGACTCGATCATTAGTATGCTTTTCGATAGAGCACCATCGGAGTCATTTGATGATGATTACACCCTAAACATCGCACAAATAATATCTGAACCGATCAATAACCAGTGGATGGTAACGAACCGTTCCGCGAGCGATATAGCTCGGCGTCTACGCGAAAAACGAGCCAGAAATTCGTTGCGTTCAACTATTTTAGATGCACTAGATTTCTTGGAAGAATGGTGCCAAATTCAGGGTGCCGTTGAAAATGTTCTTCCTGAATTATTGCATGCACTTCCTACGAGAGCAAAATCCACAGGTGTGTTAATAAAGGAATGGGGAAAAACACTCGATTTACTCAATGCATACAAAATACCTGCCGATAAAATAAAAATAAACCCTGACCTAACGAGAAAATGGGACTATTATACTGGAACGGTGTTCGAATTGATTGTTGATCGTGAGAGTATAGGCGGGGGGGGGCGTTACGATGAATTTGCACACCTGCTTGGTAGTAAATCAAACATTCCTGCAGTAGGTTTCTCATACTACGGAGACATGTTGCGTAAGACCATCTCTACCCCAACCTCAGAGCAGACAGTATATAACGTGATGGTAACAAATGCTGAATACCTCGACATAGCCATTAGCTTGAGCCAGAGATTACGTGATTTAGATATTCACCTTCAAATAAGTACGGTTCCATCTGCCGATAACGAACAAATGACTATGATAGTCGAAAATGAAACAACGATCAAATTCCGCAATCAACAGTATCCAATTTCACAACTTGAAACACTAATTCATCTTCTAAAAATATGACCAACAAACCATTCGCGATAATACTTCCCAGTAAGGGAGCAATTGCCGATCCAACATTGAGCTTTATGCGTGATTGTGGTCTTCCCATTGATAAGCCGAATCAGCGTCAATATATTGGCTCAATTTCAACCATTCCGTCGTTAATGGTCCTATTTCAGCGCGCCACTGATGTTCTGTATAAAGTCGCAGATGGCAGCGCCCAATTGGGTATTACAGGGCTAGACATCGTAGCAGAAACTCCAAGAGAAAATGTCATTATCATCAGCGACAAGCTAGGATATGGTCATTGCAGCTTAGTCGTTGCTGTACCTGATATGTGGGTTGACGTCGATTGTATGGCGGATTTAGCTGACGTTACATTGGAGTTTAGGGATCACAAGCATCGGAACATTCGAATTGGGACGAAGTACCCAACTTTAGCTCGCAGATTTCTATATCAGCACAATATTTATTACTTTACTCTTGTAAAAGCTGATGGCGCGATTGAGGCCGCTCCCGCACTGGGCTATGCTGACATAATCATTGATCTTACTCAAACCGGCACAACATTGCGGGAGAATAATCTAAGAATCTTATCAGATGGCACTTTACTTAAATCACAAGCTTGCCTAATTGGCAATAAACAGGCACTGCAAACTGACTCGGAATTGCGTGCCACGGTACGCATTTTGTTAGAATACATAGATGCGGCCCAACGAGGTAAGAACTATTATCAATTGGTTGCTAATATTCAAGGTGTAAATGCAGAGGAAATAGGAGGAATGTTAGCATCAAATCCTATAACATTTGGATTGCAGGGACCGACAATATCGCCTATTTACACCGATGTAAAAAAAAGTTATGACAGGAACGCGTGGTTCACACTAACCATAATAATAGAATCTCGTAATTTGTTATCTGCAATAGAATATGTACGGTCAATTGGGGGAACCCAAACTATTGCAAGTCCAGTGAGATACGTCTTTCTGGAGGAATCTCCATCCTATCAAAATCTTGTGAAGGCGTTAGATATCACTGATTAAGTCAAATTGAACTTTCGATCGAATCTAGAATGCGATCAATGGTGCTTCGGACCGCATAACTTTCTGCTCCCATTTCTATCGAGCAAACGAGCCCCAAAGTGGCGATTTCAGGAGTAAAACGTGAGGCGTCGCTTAGATTCAATGTAAGTAAGGGGCAACAAAATAACGCCAATTTCAAATATTCCCGCCAATTCTTACGCAGATATCCTTGTTCGTTTAGTTCATGTAAGAGAGGTGCCAGCACATTTTCAATCTTGCTTTTCAAAAACATTGAGCGAATAGGGTGTAACACATAGTCGTGTTTGACAACTAAAGTATTGTTTTTGCGATACCTCTATTTGAAAACGTTTCGCATAATATCAGGGAAATACATCCACATAGCAAATACATTGTGAAATAAAGGTTTGGCTAAATCCAATAGCGGCGAGTGGCGTCCTGCAAAAGCAGGATCAAAATATGTCATAGAATCATTGTTATGACCATAATTAAGAAACACATTACCATTGTGCGCATCCCCATGACCAATTACGGAAATATCCGATTGGACAGGGCTTAGAATCTTAATAGCACGTTGAATTACTGAATTTAGTGAATCGTCATATTTTTGACCATTTATCTCCCATTGCTTATTCCATATGTCGTCAATTGATCGAGTCGTTCCTTCAATTTTTGTTAACCACCCAGTATTAACTCGATTATGACCATAAAATCGCTGCAATCGTCCTCCAGTTAACCGGTGATAGAAAAGTTGATGAATTGGCGATTTCGCTGCATCGCCTGCCGATTGTGGTTGGACGGTATTGAGATAAATAGTCAGTAACTCTTTGTCAGATTGTTCTTGTACACTTTGTAACCGATTTGCCAAAACCTCGTTACCATTTTCGATTTGCCAGGACACATCAAAAACTGATGGGCTATCAACGATATTGTAGACCAAAAGCTGCTTCCCGACTTCGGTTGAACCAAATACGGGCTGAATAATTGGATATCCGGCATCAATTAACAAACCAGTATTGTAATACTCATTGATGATAGTGTCGGATTCGCTGTGTGACTTAAAGAATTGCCGTGTGCCATTCCCAAGCTGCAAATAACCATTAAAGGAATTAAGGGATAGTGCACTCGGACGAAGTTCAACGCTTCGTATACTTGGCTCATAAATATCTCGCAAAAAAGTCAAAAGCAATACTTCAGCTTGCTCTTTATTCTGAAACTGTAAGTGCTGGATTGTCTGTAAAATGTCAGTACTCATATACCCAAAATCTGATTTCTCTTCCGTATTGCCATAGCATGTGCGGGGAAATCTTCGTAATCTGCTAGTGTAGTGGTAGTTTGTTGCAATCGTCCATAACCTTCACGTGAAACATACCCTACCCCACTGTGTTTAAGAAAGTCATGCACACTTACCGAAGAGAAACTTCGGGCGAAACCACCGGTAGGCAGAATCGCATTCAATCCCAAACAGTAGTTTGCAAGCGGTATAGGCGTAAGTTGCCCTAATAGGATTTCGCCAGCGTTTTGTATACGATTCAGCACGACAAAGGGCTCTGAAGTTAGAATTTCAAGATGCTCAGGCGCATAATCATTCACAAATCTGATGGATTGTTCGAGACTATCTGTAAGAAGAACACCACCATAATTTCCTAGCACATTCGCTATAAAC
>JAWKPB010000012.1:0-50139 GCA_041390885.1 Anaerolineae bacterium
TCCAACGCATTCGAAGTCAGCCGTTGTACATTGTAAATCTCCGTGAACTTTCGCCCATCGTCAGGCGTCGTAAAGTTCTGGAATTCGGTTAGTGTCTGTTTGCTCAGGTTGTTTCGATCAACCAGAAACAGTACACGCTTAGCCTTCGCTTGGCTCAACATCCGGTAGATATAATTCACTGCGGTAAAGGTCTTGCCACTACCCGTAGCCATCTGGATAAGAGCACGTTCTCTACCCTGCCCCAATGACGTTTCCAGATTGTTGATAGCCTCTACCTGTGCAGACCATAATTTGTCAGGAATGAGCGGTAGGTAACGATTTTGAAACCGCCATCGCAGGGTTTCGCGCTCTTGCTCAATCCACTCAGCCAGCATCTCAGGGCGGTGAAACGCAAACACTCGCCGGCTGCGGGGCACAGGATCGAGTCCATTCGTAAATTGAATTTCATTACTGGTGCTCTGGTATAGGAAAGGCAAGGGTTTGATAGGTGCTTGTAGGTGTGGTTGGAGCCCTTCACTGTAGCGCTGAGACTGTTTCTCGTAACCGCTTAGGGTTTCGCCATCCTTTTTTGCCTCAATCACGCCAACCACTTTGCGGTTAACAAAAAGCAAATAATCAGCAGGCCCTGTTGTTAAGCGGTACTCTCGCACCACAACTCCCAAACCTGCGCCCAGTTGCATGTTTTCTTGATCTTGGATGATCCAGCCAGCAGCGTTCAGTAATTGGTCTATTTCTTGCCGCGCTTGATTTTCAGGGGTATTGGGCATAACAAATATTGGGCTTCAATAAGCATAATAGTAATGGATATAAGTAGTATAACTTGAATTCCTATTAAACAAATTTCTGCCAAATACATGTTGCGGAGATATGGTGCAACAATCCGCCGGATTAACAGGATAAAGCCCCCGATCTGGTGCTAGAACAAGCCGAGCTGCTGGCTGTAGAACTAAACGAGGAATAAAGTGGCAGATTTGATAACGTTATCAAATCGTCGCGCCCCTACCCCTTTAGCCGGTGTAGCGCGAAGCGTAGTCCCCCTACTGCATTCATATCCACAGGATGCAAGTCACGAGTGGTTTTGTGCTTGGTACGATCCAGTATCTTGTCTCCATACCAGCTTTGACGCTTGAGGAATGGCTCAACCAGACCTGCCCCACCACCCACGAGGATGACCGAGCGAATGCCGCGGAAACCGTCGAAGACACCGTCGGCAATGTTGTTGGCGATCCATTCGGCATACCGTTCTGAATACTTGTCCAGCAGTGGCTTGAGATCGGCTTCTTTTCCCGCAACACTGAGGATGTAATCTCCACTGACACTGCCCAAACGGATAATACGGTCAATATCATCGACTGTTAGGTTAGTCGCGTCATCACCGATCTGCTTCTTGACGGTGCGCAGCATGGGTTCGCGGATGTGGATGTGGACGCCGCCTGCTTCCCAAGTTGCGTGCTGCAAGCTTTCGGGGTTGAAGTTACCGTTGGTGAGCTGCAAAGCATCGAGGGTATGCGCTCCCAAGTCGATTACGACCACTTCCCCATCGAGGATATCTGACGGAACAATATCGCCTGTATCATCCAGCACGAAGCAGGCGGCAGCGCCGATGCCTTCCGGCCAGACGGTGACACTCTCGTATTGGAATTTGCGCGGTTTCTTGTCGGACTTGAGGCTAAGCTCGACCTTGCCACCGCGCTGTGAGAAACGGTCGTGTATAAAGGCTTTGAGGTCGTTATACATACCCGGAGGAGCAAATAGAGTGAGATCAATAGTCCCTGACTTAATCCCCAGCCGGGCTAAGGCATTGGCCACCAGAAATTGGTGCATTTCGTTGCCGTAACGATTGGCTCCAATGTGGTGTTCAAGCTGGCGACGGGTGACGCGAACCACATCATCCCCGACCACATAGCGGTGACCACCCCAATCCACATAGTCGTAATCTAATTCCCAGGCTGTTCCTAGCCCCAGACTGTCGCCCGTGGCGGCAGCCCGCACACTAGGGGTATAGAAGCTCTTGTAACTCTTCCCCTGGGCAATGACGGCGTTGGTGCCACCGTTTCCTGCATCGACACTCGCGGTATAATCGGCCATAGAAAACCCTCCTCCGTGGGGTTGGTTTTGAAAGTCCTGCGCTCCACCGCGGGACTTTCGCGTTATTACTGCTGCAAGTTCTTCATGTTATTGACGAAATTGAGTGCAGCGTTAGTGGATGTACTCTTGTTGATGATCAGGGTATCTAGTTCATCGTCATCATCAAAGCGTGGCAGAGCGAATGATGGTGCCTTGAGTGGCTTTGGCCCTGCCCCACTTGGTTGTACCTTCATATCTACTGGAAGCGTGATCCCCTGCCCCATCAACTGTTCAATCCGGTTGAGTTGTGCTTCAAGGGCTTCAGCACTTCGCATGCCAGCACGTTTCTCAAACTCTTCCCGCACCCAAGGGTACATGGAAAACAAAACGTCCAGTCGCCCCTCCATCAAGCTGACCACTAATGTGATTCCATCCCTGACACTTTTGGCAAAGAGCTTTCGGGTCTTGAGGTCGTCGATGGTTTCTGCCAGCTCATGTTCATCCGATTTGTGCATATCCAGCCAGAAAGTGAAGCGCAGTCGGAAGCGCGTGGGCTTGTGGGAAGATTTTCTACTCTTTGCCATCTTACACCTCATTGGCACTATAAGCCGATGTCACTATGCGTCATTATAGCGCACTATGCGTCAAAGTAAATACCTGTGTATTAAATGGCATTCCTCCGCAAGCTTGTACAAGCTTGCGGCACTGTGTTATTGTATGTCCATGTACCAGACAAAAGATGTATGCGACATATTCGGCATATCAAGACAGACCGTACGTATCTGGACGGCAGAGTTCTCTGAATATCTTTCGCCCAGCGCCACGCCTGAAAAGGGGCAGCAACGGAACTTTTCAGACGCAGATATGGCTGTATTTGCGTTGGTGCATGAGGTCAAAGATCGCGGTGGGACATATGATAACGCCCATCTACAACTGAAAACGGGGCAACGTGGAGAACTTCCACAGTCCCGATTATCAGTCCAGGTAGAATCGGATACACAACTTGCTAGTTTGCGGGGACAGATTACTAAACTTACTAGTCAGTTGGAGACTGCTCTTCAGGAGCGTAATGAATTACGCCTGACAGCGGCTCAGGAGAAGGCTTTGAGGGAACGGGCGGATGAGCAACTCGTTAAGGCGCAACAGAAGATTGATGACCTTAACCAGGAAATTGGTATGCTGAAAGCTCGCCTGAGCGTAACCAGCCATGAGAATGGAAACAAGTAGTAGAGTAGGGGAGTTCGTTACTAGCGGAAACTGAAAATCACTAAATACCTTACATCAATTGGTAAGGTTATATATTTGGATAGATCTATAAATGACAAACACCCGCCTGACGTGAGAAATCAACGGGTGTCTGTACTAGAGATCGCCCCAGAAGGGGCTTAGGCTTTTATGAAGGGACATAATTGTCCCCTTTCGTCACTTCTGATTGTACCCCGAATTGGTCATCTGGCAAGTGAGAAGGCATTAACAATTGTCTTAAGTCACCTTCTTCAAGGCGAAGAAAGTGACCTTTGGACGTGGCAACACAGGCTGAGCATGATCTTGAATGTCTTTGGCAAAACCTAGAACCTAACCGGCATAACCGTGCCCTAATAATTGCCCGGCTGGTCGCCCGTCACGGCAGTGATGCAGATCGTGTTCTCTATGCCAACAAGATCAGGACCGAAACCCCCGTCTCAGATGAGCGGGATGCGGCCCTCCGCCTCTTAGCACCATCCCCGATCCAGCGGGTTGCTGCCCAGATTATCCAGTCTCAACCGGTTGTCCCAATACAGGCCGAACCGATCCGGATGGATGTGGAGAGTGCCCGCTTATCCATTGCCCTCAAAAAAGCTCCAGAATTCCGTTTGTGGGCGATTGCGCGGGAATTGGTACGACGAGAAGGGGGATCAGGAAAAGTCTCCAAAAACGCCTTACACGAAGCCCTAGAGGGGTTTGGAGTGATGATCACCCGTGACCACTATTCCCGACTGCTGCGAAACGGCGCCGGGCTTTTCTGGCGGATTGATCCCGGTACCAACACACTCTATATCAACTCACCCCGTACCGTCGCACCAGCACTCGTCAAACAGGCACTCGACATCAATCCCGATCTGGTTAGCACCAACCGGCCCGGTGGGCGAGATATGTACGTAGAGGTTTCGCATAGCCACGAAGCCTTTGCAGCCGCAGTGTATGCCGGATGGATGAGTTACCGCGAAGCCCCGACCATCAGCCGGGCAGTGCTGTCTGTCTTGTTTCACCGCTCGCAGGACACGTTACGGCGCTGGGAGAAGAAGCGGCTGGCTGCCGTCCTCACCATCCGCGAGAACTACGCCCAGTATGAAGCCACTCAGGAGGAGCTGGCGACATGGATACCGGAACACGCCCAGCCGTACCTGGCTACCGTGAGAAGGGCAGGGCGCTACCAGCAGGTGATCCGCTACCGGTGGCGGATCGCTAACACCTATACCACGACCCCGATCCGACAACACCCGAAGCGAGGGCAGAACCGCAAGGTTGCCACACTCGTGAACCGACTACTTGACCAAGCCTCCGGTGGGTATTCCCGTCCTGAGCGATCAGGACAGCCTACTTTCTTTTTTGGTCGAGAATTCGAGAAGCTATACTTTCACGAGGGCAAGCAGATCAAGCGGTATGTCGCCCAACACGGGTGCAGCGAGCGCTATCTGTGGCGTGGCGTAGACCGGCACGGACGCGGGGTCTTTGAACCCACCAAAAGCTACGGCCAGACCCGCCCGGATGAACGGGCACGGTTCAAGGACGAAGTGCAGCATTTTAACCAGATGGCTGATGCGATCAGCCAGTTTGTGAGTGTCTCCATGGCCGGGTAGTCGACATTTTCGCGAGATACATTTTGCAGTTGCAAAATGATTGTGACTATACGCAGTTGTGCGTCCTGTGTCAGGTACTTGGCGTGTGAGTACTTCTTTTTTTGCGAAAACGGAAATTGGCCATTGCACAGGTACTTGAATTTGTGATATCATGTCTTATAACCTTTAATACGGCACACAATATATGATTGAAGTACTACAGCACATCGCGCAAAACGAGCAAAAGAACCTCCTTAACAAGGACGCTAGGAGCCGAGTTGAGCGATTCTTACTCTGGTGTTCTCAAAATAACATCCAGATGACAGATTCTCTTTTCTCCGCCTATGTTGACTATTTAAGGCAGGAGGGTTTTGCGCCTAACACCATTAAAGCGCATATCTCGTCGATCCGGGGGTGGATCGGAAAGATAATCGAGTCAGGGGAGCTAAGAGCTGAGCTGTCCACCCGAATAGACCCATCCTTTGGGGAACAGAAACGTCAGTTACATCTGGAGGCGAAGATAGGGCAGGTAAGGGCGGCTTTAGAGTCTAAACGCGCTTCTGTTCGCGTTGCATCGAAACCTTCTCGCAATCTGTATCTCACTGCGGAAGAAATAAGCCGCTGGGTCAATAGCTTTCCTGTCGAATCACTTCTGGAATTGAGAGATTTCGCCATTGTGTCCCTCATCCTGGCAACGGGACTACGGGAAGCTGAGGTCTGTGCATTGGATGTCAAGGACTTTGGTGAACATGAGGATCGTAAGCGTGGTGTACAGGTGCCCAATCAGCCCGGTTGTGTGGAACGATGGATTCCCTACGAACACGATGTGCGCTGGGTAGATAAAGTAATAAGTACGTGGCTGAAGGCCGCCCATATTGACGATGGCGCTGTATTCAGAGGGTTATACAAAAGCGGGAACATGATCCGAAATGAGCGGGTAAATGTGCGAACCATTACCCGGATACTGACCCATTATCCAATGGTGCATTATGATCAAGCGATTATCCTGAAACCGCTGGATTTACGCCATACCTATGCCCGCCATTTATATCAGGCCCATCATCACACCTTTGAGAGCGTTCAAGCCTATCTTGGCTTGAAAACCACCACGGCGGTGGTCAATCACCTTGGAAAGGCATATCGAATATACCAGGACCCACAAGACAATCCATTTTACGTTGTAGATCTGAGCAGGCTGGCGAACTGGAGATGATTTTGAGTAGAGGGAGTAGGGAATGAATACCGAACGAGCGCCACCACACTGACTTGTGTGATCGTGCGTAACAATAAAAACGCCCGTTAAGCCGCCAAGCTATTAAACGGGCATCATTCGTTTAACACGCAGTTGAGATTGAGTATCATTCTCAATTACGTATTACACGTAATTGTAGCATATAACCTCGTAATTCTCAACTGCGCGCAGCCCAAAATCATTGATAAAAACCATTCAGCCGATAGGCTAGAAAGTTGATAATCATGGCAACAAATATGCCAAGCGCATTTGAAAGCTATGCCCGTAGCTACATCACTGATGTAATGAATTGTCCTGAAATGCAAGCACCTGATCCGACTGCCAGCGGTCAATACCATGAAACACTTCGTATATTGCACAACAGCCATACTGCTGGTGGACCAGATGCTGCACGCCAATCTTGGACGAAGTTACTTGAACTCTACCCTGATCTGAAACACCTTGCTCCGGCTGTATCCTCACGCCACATGTTAACAGTTGATGAACTGAAAAATTTGCCCCCACTTGAATGGATCATACCCGGCATGATACCTAAACGGTCTCTGGTTGAAGTTCATGGCCCACCCGGCAGTGGGAAATCACTGTTTGTGCTGGACCTCGCCCTGTCGATGGCAAAGCGCTCGCCTGTGATTTACGTTTGTGTAGAAGGAGCATCCGGTAATGTGATACGGATTGATGCCTGGGAGAAAAAGTATGGAGAAACAGCAAATCCCAACTTGAAATTCTATATCCACAGCGTGAATCTTCTTGACGAGGATGAAGTGGAGGATTTCATCACATTGGCCCGGCCGCAAAATGCAGAGCTAATCATATTTGACACATTGGCTCGCTGCATGATTGGAGGCGACGAAAACAGTGCGCGCGATATGGGGATGGCAATAAATGCTTGTGACCGTATCCGCGATGCAACAGGAGCATCTATTCTGCTCGTACACCATACCGGAAAAAGTGGAGCAAATGAACGTGGCAGTAGTGCTCTGCGTGGCGGCTGCGATTCAATGATTGAGATTAAGAACGACGATGACATAATTACGATCAGCTCCAGCAAACTCAAAGATGGAACTCCATTCGAGACTCTACAATACGTCATGGTCAAATACGGTGAAAGTGTTGTCTTGGAACCGCGCAACGATACAGAAAGAGCAATGAAACCAGATGTCAAACTAAAGGATACAGATCGTAAGGTGTTAGAGATGTTGGCATTACCTATCTACACCACAATAGGGGCAGCTTACAGGTGGAGTGGTCCCCAAAAAGTGTAGTCAGTGAAGAGTATAGAAGTGCTGCTCGAATTGCAGCGGACTAAGGTAACCAAGAGACGAATGTAAGCGCTGCCTATTATAGAATACCTCAATGTATTCAAAGATGGCGGTACGTGCCTGGGCGCGGGTATCAAAAAGGCCAGTGACACACTCGGTCTTGAGGGTAGCAAAGAAACTTTCCTTCATGGCGTTGTCATAACAATTGCCTACGCCACTCATGCTGGGAATGATGCCATGTTTTTGCAAAAAGACAGCCATAAGTGAAGCTGGTGAACTGACTGCCACGATCCGAATGATGCACCAATTCAGTGATTGAAGATCGGTTGGTGAGCGCCATGTGCAAAGCCTGCTCAACCAAGGTCTTCTCCATATGCTCGTCCATGGCCCAACCCACGATCTTGCGCGAAAACATGTCTTCCAGACTAGCGAGGTACAGGAAGCCTTCATGGGTCGGGATGTAAGGATATCGGCTAACCACGTTTGGTTAGGCCGGGTCGCCGTAAAATCTTGCTGAAGCAGATTAGCAACAACCGGGTGGTCAGCGTCCGTGCGGGTGGTCACGATCCGTCGCTTACGGCGTTCACATCCGCGTAGGTTGTGCAACCGCATAAGCCGAGATACCCGTTTGCGATTGCATGTCCATCCTTGCTGGTGCAAGGCAGCCGTTACCCGTCGAGAACCATACAAGCGACGATTGTCCGTGTAGATTTGCTGAATCCTGGGCTGCCAACTGCTCATTTTCCTGTGCGCGTGTACTCAAAGGTCGTTTTCGCCATTGATAATAGCTGCTGAGGCTGATGCTCAATACACGACACATAATCTTCACCTCGTATTCGCCTTGATGCTGGGCAATGAAGGCATATTTCAATGCCCGTCCTTGGCAAACACCTGCATGGCTTTTAAAATGTCGCGCTCCTGCCTCAGAATTTCATTCTCGCGCTTCAGTCGTCTCACTTCTGCTTCGATTTCCGTTTGTTGTCCGCTGCCTACAAAGCCCGCTGGCCCCTCATTCCGATGCCGCACCCGCCACTTGTTCAACAAGCCTGTCGTGATCCCCAGTTCCGTCTCAATCTGGCTCACACTTTTGCCACTTCGTTTCATATAACCGAATGGCTTCTAGCTTGAACGCTTTGTCGTACTTTCGATTCATTCTGGCCATTGTCGTGTCTCCCTTTTTTCAGTGTATCGCCTTTTTTCTCGATTCCACTTTTGGGGGTCCACTCCACAGGCGCGTTCAAGATAGCACAGGGATTCCATCCTCCACATTGGATCGTGTTCTCTCAAGACTCAAGCGTAGTGGCTATATCAAGCAGAGCAAAAAAGGTGAGCCTTACCTCATCACTGAAGAAGGCACCACTGTAATCACTGCATGATCCCAATTTCAGTGGGGCAGGTAGGCTCTTGTGTGAAATTGCCTCATCCGCACCCCCACCCCATATACCTTTAGGTATGGGGTGGGGGAAGAGAGGTGGGGTACGGAGTAATGATGATGGTAAACACTTCTCACATTAATCTCTTGGTAATCATAGAACGAGATACACATCTCAAAAAAGTATCATCAACTCATAGAGGTGAGTATGCTGGTCCCTGTCCATTTTGCGGTGGAGAGGATCGTTTCCGGGTTTGGCCAAATGACACAACACCTCGTTTCTGGTGCAGACAATGTAAGCGTAGCGGAGACGCTATTCAGTATATTCGCCTTCGTGACGGTATCGGATTCAAAGATGCACTCCAAATTTTGGATTTAGATCAAAAACAAGCACTCTTCAATTTCGATGCACAGTTGCATAACACCAGACACCTTCGCGAACTTAATCTGCCTAATGTCAATTCGAATTGCCCTGCACTGAATGATCCTGAATGGCAGCTAGCCGCAGTTGAATTTTGTGACCGTGCTACCGATACTTTGTATTCTGCGAATGGATGTCGTGCCTATCAGTATCTTTTGGATGAGCGTTATTTGACAGACACTGACATTCGGTTGGCGCGTCTTGGTTACAACCCCCAAGATCATGCGGCTCAATGGGGGCAGCGTTCCGTTTGGCTTCCTCGGGGAATCATTATCCCGTGGTGGATTGATAACAGGATTTGGCGCATTAACATTCGGATTCCGACGAGGGAAAAGCAGCAGCGCTATAAACAACCGGCTGGGGGAGCAAATGGTCTCTATCAGGCAAATTCAATACCTTTTCAGGGTACTGTTTTTATGACAGAAGGAGAATTTGATGCGCTATTATTAAAATCCAGATTGAGTTCAGCATTCCCAGCTATAGCTGCCGTGGCAACCGGTGGTGTGTCGGGAGCCAAACTAGCACGATCGGTAGTTCAAATCGATCTGGCACAAAAGGTAATACTGGCCTTTGATGCAGACGAGGCTGGCGATAAAGCGGCACTGGAATGGCAGAAATTGCTGGGCAATAAAGCAGTTCGTTTGCGCCCTACAGAGCATGACATCACTGATATGGTCAAGAACAATGTTGATTTAGTTGAGTGGTTTTTGGCTTCCAAATAGTCATACTCGTTCAACAACTCCTCCCACCTAAAATCAGAACCACTCATCTCCGTTTCTCGTTTCCCCGCAATTTAACTCCTCGAAGGACAATCCCCATGAAAACCATTCCCCTTACTCAGGGCCGTGCTGCCCGCGTCGATGATGCCGATTATCCAGCTCTGTGTGCTATAGGCCGCTGGTGCTTTGCCGGCGGTTACGCGGTGCACTACTACACCGACCGGACCGGCCAGCGCAAACGTCTCTTCATGCACCGTGTCATCATGGAACGGGTGCAGGGCGGCCTGCTACCTGCAGGGTATCAGGTCGATCACATTTCACGTGACCGGCTGGATAACCGCCGCGCCAATCTGCGTCTCGCCACCCGCAGTCAGAATCAAGCCGCTAAAGGCGTTCAGGTCAATTCGTCCAGTGGGATGAAAGGCGTCAACTGGCGAGCGGGCAAATGGGAAGTGCGTCTGCGCTATCAGCACAAACGCCTGTATCTGGGGCGCTACGACTCACCGTCCACTGCGCAGGCTGTTTATGCCTATGCTCACCGGCTGCTGTGGGGTGAATTCAGTACCGAGCAGAGCGTGCCTGTGCCACCGGTAGGGTTGCGCGATAATATTATCAGCGTGCTAGCCACGCACGCCATCACGCCCTGCGGCCTCTGATGGGGCAGGGGGATATGCGCCCTTTGGTGGTGATTTCGATAACATTATCCGTTCCCAACCTTCTTATCCGGGTTTTCTTCGGCGACTAACGTCCAGTCCATCCGGTAATCCTCGCAGAAATCATGGATGATGTTCTTCAAGCTCTGCGCCGTGAACACCCAATAATGAGCGCGGCGTTCAATCTCCGGCTTGATGCGCTCCAAGTCGTCCACCGTCTAACCTTTATCATGCACTTCCGCCAACTCAGCGTAGGTCGTCAGCTCGCGGCCTGCATCGGCCTCCAACGCATTGCGCTGCGGCACGATCATGAACACGTAGCCACCGTCGCGCAGAACCCCATGCCACTCAATAAAGGCTTTGAATGGGTTGGGAAGATGTTCCAGTACGTGGCTGGAAATTACATAGTCCTGAGAGTTAATGCCAAACATGCTGATAACGTTATCAGCCTCACCGTAGAAGTCCACTTTGGCGTACTGGCCGTTCATGCGAATCTGTTCGCCCTTATAGAACGCATCACCTTCTTCCGGCGCGACGTTGACACTACCGACCAGATGAAAAGGATTGTGACTTGCTGCGCCAAACTCAATCCCTATCTTACCGTCGAGCAGTTCATGGGCTAGAGCATGGTCGCGGAAAGTAAGGCCACGATTGACGGTTGGTTCTTCAGCTTGCAAATGTACGATCATGATTCTTCCTTTACTATTGGTGCAGGCCATTGAAGGTCTGCAAAACTGTCCACAACACAGTGAATGGTCTCTCTCTGGGTCGCACCTAAAACCGTCGTGGCTGGCGGTGGCGATCCTACGACATTAAAGGAGTTCTGATTGTTTCGACAGTCGGTGCGCCTTTATTTCTACGGACAGCTTCCCAGCACATTATCGCCATGTTAATAACAGGTTCCATATAGTCCCTGTACGCCGTGGTTCTCGCTCAGCTCTCGGCTGTTGCATGTCGGTTCTGTACCGGGATGTGGAGAGGTCGCGCGGTGGGGGAGGTGGGGATGAATCCTTTTTCCCCGTGCCGCCGCGTGAAAACAGTACCACTCCCGTCATTCCGTCAAAATATGTTCAGTCCGTAGCATACACCGCGTAAAGGGGCATTCTGGCGCTGTAGTAAGATGAAGGACTCGCTCAGCAATCGTGAGGTGGCTATCATGGGTTTGTTGATCTTTGCACTGTCAGTCACAGCGTCGTGCCTACTGCTCTATAAAGGCACACGTCATATGGAAAAACCTGTCGTCATTGTTAAGCGCAGTTATCCCGTTATGGAGAGAACAAGTCCTTTTCGCACCCCTCTATCAGACGATGATAGCCTTTATGGGCATATGCCCGTGAAACACAACTCTGTAACGTTATGGGGTGTAGCAAACGTTCGTAGGTGTAGGCGCTAGGCAGGGTAGGGCGGTCCACATATTTTGTGGTTATCTGTGGGTGCTTCAATGCCCTTGATCCTGCTATGAGAGGCTTGTGTTCCGCTCGCGGTATCACCGCTCCCCGATAATATTATCAGATACGGCGTACAACTCGATTTCCATATGTGATTTGTTTTTTAAGAAAGTAGTCTTCTAAGAATGAAAAGGACTTGTTAGCCCAACCATCTAACAAGCCCTCATTGTCCTTCTATGTTTTCCAGATACTGATGTGCAATGGTCTATGGAAAGGTGACCGAGTCTGGTAAGCACGATATGGATACGGTAGCGGTACTCGATCCAGCGGAATTTTGTAGCGTATATAAACCCAATGGCGATTCCCCCGGGTTCAAGATAGCTGTAAAGCCGCCTATTGGATCAATGACTGTGTTTCCTACGGTTCCAAATAGTGAAGTGCCCTCAGAAACAAAATCGTTGTCGAGCACATTACCGCTAATGATGCAATTTCCGCCAAAAGGTGTTTGAGCGGGGAAAATATCTGAGACAGCCACCGGAGGCACAATTACAGGCGGTGGATTCCCCGGCGGGACTTGCGGTGGCGTGGTTGGGGTTGTAGGTGAAGGCGTTGGGTTATTGCCCACATTGCCTAAAGCGGTATGTGGTTGAGCCGTTGGGACGAAAGGCTGCGGAACGCCACCTTTATATTGATCGGGAACATCGTTATAGCTCATGTCTCCCCGCTCAACCCGAATGCGGTACCAACCGGCATTCCAGTCCCATTCTGTGTGGCACTGGCCTTGTTTTGATCCCCCTGCATAGCAGGCATTGTCGTCACCAGGATCTTTGGGATTTCCTAAACCTCCACCCACATCTGTCGCCCTCAATGATGAGGTAGCAAACAGCGTACTAGATACGATCACGAATCCTAATTGGATTACTCTGCTTTTGTAGCCATTCATGGCTATGATCTCCTTCACGTTCACGTTGCGAGGACACCTGTGTCTCAGTGGCTCAATATTCGCGGTATTGAGCCACTGAGGCTTCATAGGACGAATATCCCAGTTAGAATGGCGAGCCCGAAACTCCCGAACCACCTATGCCGCTGTCCGTCGGAGAACTGATCGACGACATGCTATTGTCCGTAAGAGAACTCATGGATGAGATGCTGGACATACCGTTATCTGTCGGCAGGCCAGTGCTGGATGTAGACAAGTTATTACTTACGCTTTGAGCAGCATCGGCAACGCCACCAACTGCTGAACCGATTGCTGATGCAATCCCGCTAATGATTGAACCAATCGATATTGTGACCATACATGTCTCCTTAACTAAATTCACCGAAACATCCGCGAAGTAAGGTTGGTACACTTTCCCTCCATAGATCTCCTTTCTTCTCTAACGATTGATATCCCTCCAAGCAGGAAAGGATGATGTGCCCTTAACCCGCTGTTGGAAGCTTTTGATCTGCCTTTAGCCGGCACCATGCCTTAGCGTCGCAACGACATGATGAACCACCACAAACCAATCCCGATGACCACTCCTATGGGGCCACCCACAGCTGCCCCAGCCGTTAGGAGCACAGTCCCGATGAGTGAGCCAACAACATCAAATTTCCATGTCACAGTCTGTTGAGATCTGCCACGCGGTAGTTTTGGTATTCCCGGCAGCCTGGCATCACAATCCTTGCACCAGTAACCGATGTAAATACGCGGGCGCGAGCGGGCACATTCTGGGCAAATTGGCTTGCCACACTTGCGACATGTCAAACCTGTTTCCCGGCGACGATGATGACGGCAGTACATGGCGGTATCTGTGTTCATGTTGTCCTCCTGCGCTCAACTAAAGGTGTTTTCGCGCTTACAACTGTGTAGAGGGGCTGGACAAAAAATCCTCTACAAATTGATAGGGGAGTTAAGCAAACAACCGAATTTGTAGATAAAATGACCTGATCGATCTCTAATGGACAAAAGGGAAATGGGTAAACAACACCATGACCGACAATAGTTGGGAAAAACAATGGGTCGAAGATATGAAATCCGACGACCCACACGTCTATGAGCCCCAGTGGAGGAGATTTGCTGTGAGCTATTGGAATCTATTAGAGCAGGATATGGAGAGAAGTCTGCGTAAAAGAAATTTGTCCGTTAATCACGCTTCAGAGATAGCGCTTTACGCTTGGAAAAAGGGCATTCGGAATCGCGCGAACGTTCAGGCCGATACTTTTGATGGCGTTTATCGTTATGTAAAGGTCATCGGTGTGAATTATATTCGGAACATGCCTCTGGATGATGACCCAATACCTGACGAAGAGCTTGATAATATTATGACAGACCCTCCTGAGTTAGAGCCAGACCTTGAACCACACACTCAAGCTATGAACAAAACCTTCGATGATATTACGGACAAGCACCAAGAAATAATGTCACTGGCGTGGTCAGAAGCGCTAGATATTTTGATGCAGCGTTTGCAGCCAGTACATCAGAATCGAATTATGTTGACCTGGACAAGAGCAATCAAATACATGCTGGATCATCCTGATTTGATGAAGCGCAAAAAGGTTTCATTTGAGTTGTTGTATGAGTTGAAGCCACGGCATATAGGCCAGATACTAAATCAGAAAGTATCAACCATCACACAAACGATTTCGCGTATCAAAAATGACAAATTCGAACCACTGCTCAAGCAGTTTCTAGATAATGAATAAGGGTACAAAACACGATGGCAACCCATAAAACACCAGAAGAAATTACGCAAGCGATGGACAAGATTTTGCATGATGTCAGACTCGAAAAATCGCATCCTAGCAATGAAGTCCGATTTGGTCATTACTTACGAACAGCACTGGCTCAGGCGAGTATTGAACTGTCACAATTGGCTAGTTTGCTTGGCATAGACGACGAACTTGTCGATGCTATTTTGGATGGCGTCCTGCCAGCGAGTGAATTGGATGACCAATTGTTGCAAGCCGTTGCAGATGCGCTTCAAGAAGATGTCAGTGTACTCCACATCTTTCTAGGAAGAACTGTAAGTGCAGAGTCGAGTGGAACAAATGCCGGTGCAGCAGCTCGTAAAGGTTCCCGCTCAAAATAGAGTTTTGAAACCAACTTCGATCAGAATGGTTGTGGTTAACGGCTAGGCTTCCATGAAGTGAGCCCAGTGTAGATTTTTTGCTGTGGCGATGGCGGGTAATCCGGGTGCTGGGTCCGATTAGCAGTGAGCGTGATAACGTTATCAGCCTCAACCACCAAAATGTCGATAAAGTGACCAATTCTGCCTCTATGTGTTTGAAGCGATGCTTCAGAGATAAGCAACCTTATAAATACAGGAGGATCGAACATGAAACGGGTATTGTGTTACGTCGTTATGCTAAGTGCTATTTTGGCGATGATGCCGCAGATGCAAGCCGAAGCGCAATCGGTATGCTCTCCGGGGCGTCATCAGCTCACCGTTTTTACGGGTTATGACTTCACAGGTCGGTGTGTCGTATATGACATAAAAACGATCAAAAATGTCGGAAAAGGCATCAATGATCAAATCCGGTCGGTGCTCTTAGGTAAGGACACCTTTGCTGTCGCGTGCGTGGACAAGAATTTCTACGGGGACTGCGAGGAGTTCTACAAGAGTCGAAATGTGAATTTGGTTGATCGTATTACGTCGATTGTTGTTCAGCAATGGGAATGCATCCCTAACAGCGGCGAAATCACATTATTTAGCGATGTGATGTTCGGCGGCGTTTGTGCGAAATTCTACGCCAGTGGTACGGCAAATGATCCCTATTATTATTCTGATCTCAGCACACCGCTCAACACCGGATCATACAATGATGTTGCCTCGTCGTTGATGGTTAACCACGCAGAAGTGATCTTGTGTGAGCATAGGAACTTTGGCGGGGTTTGCGAAAAACACGTGGCCAGCGCCTGGGATTTGACCAATTACGCGATCGGAAATGATCGGGTCAGTTCGCTGCAAGTCTTTGCACACTGATGCCATTTGAGAACGAACATCAAAAGGCTGTCAATCAATTATGGACAGCCTTTTGATTTCTTCATCAGTTGAGGCACCAGTCTCAAATTGGTGTGGTGTAATCTGAATGCCTTGGCAAGAATTGCCTGGGCACATGTTTATCGATAGCGTGCACTGTCCCCGTCTTGCCTATCATAAGCACGTTCTACTAATTCCAGACGGGTAGCTGATGGAAAGCGTTTACGCTCGTAGTCAATCAGCCTTTCAACTTTGGCACGATCTCCGAGGTTCATACTCAGCAATTTTCCGTAAATTTCCTCCTCTTTGGTGCGAGGTGTTATATGTAGACTGGGTTGGCTGGATTTGGAATAGTTGGCGGTAGATACACGTTTATAAATGGTACTTTGTTTGAGGTGTTTGGGCCGACTGGTAGCCCATACGACATAAGTGGTGCCGAGTGTGATCAGCAAAAATACGAGAATGATTTCTCCGTTCATGATTAGTTCTCCAGCTATAGACAATGTGAGCACATTGCTCTACACACTTGGAGGCCATCATGGCGATATTCTCTACAAAAAGCTTTTTACTGCGATGCTTATGAAATCGTTGTCTTTAGCGGCTAATCATCCGTACCGGGTTCGAAGACGTGCAACACAAATTGGTAAGGTCCGATATAAAATTGGTCGTTATTGACAAGCATGGCAGGTGATGAATCACTTAGTAAGTGGTTGCCATCAATCCTTGACTCTACTTCAGTTCCGAACTCACTTTGATTTTCCAGGATGATGCCATGTCCGCGAAAATGAAGGATGGCGTGATGAGGGGATATGTGATCACGGTCTTCAAGGACCAGATCATTGTCCAGAGCCTTTCCGATGGAATATGCCTGCTTCTGGATTAACCGCTCTTGGGTGGTTTCCATGTTCACTGTGTCCGCCCACGATAGCGTGACGCGCCCTTGTAGAGGAAAGCTAGGTGGCGGTGGCGGTGGCGGTGTTGGCTTAAGAGGGGCTGGTTCTTCAGTTGGTGGTTCATCTGAAGTATCTACTTTTAGCCTGAGCAAGCGGAATTCGTAGCCGCCAATTTTAACTATTGAATCAGGTTCCCATGTTTGAACTATGCCATTCTTGCCTATACGTATATTGACACGATCATTGGAATTGACAGTGACAACAGCATAGAGATCCTGATCGTCAAGATGCAAATCAGCGTTATGCGTGTTGCCGATGACGAAACGCGGCTGGGTTATGGGATACGGAACATGGGACCTATCATTGGCCGACAACTGGATTTCAAAGCGATAGAGTGATGTATTCATAGTAACATCTCCTTGATCATGGGTTAACTAAATCTCGAATGTGTCTGATAAAGTCATCTATAAAATTACTGACTTGGTTGGCAAAATCCATTAGAAAGGTATGAGCAAAGAGTTCGGGTTTGATGACCATGATTGCGGCAGCGATCAGTAGAATGAAGAAGAACCAACGCAGCACATTGCTGACAAGCGGGTTGGTGCGCGGAATGTAATGATAGGTATAGCTGTCGGTTTTTTCCTGTCCGGAAGGGGCCCGTACAACAGCTGAAACCGATTCAACGATACTGCCGCGCCCTTTAGACACGATTTTGATGGGAACCTGAGTGATTTGGCCGGGCATGACCAGCACTTTGGGTGTATGGACAGTCACAGAAAAATTATCTGAGGCAGACGTTGTAATGTCGTATTCAACCGGTATGTTGCCGGTGTTGTGAATATTGAGTTTGGGCGTCACGGTTTGAGGACGGCGCAGGTTGCCACTGCCTTTGGGCTGGATATCGATGTTAAACGATTCTTTTTGAGGAACAATGACCGGCACAATAATAGAGGCGGGAGGCATAACCTTGGTTACAGGGAAAACAGTTACAGTAAGTTGGTGCTTCCTATCTTGAACAACCGTACCCGGTGGGATACGAACGGCAATGTCAATTGCCTGGCGTTCGCCAGCGCGTATAGTCTGTTCTGCACCGACAACGAACCATGATTCTTGTAAGCCGTCGGTGGCGGATATTGAAGCAGTGTAGGCCAACGGTGGAGTATCTTCGGGGGTGATCCAGACGCGGAATACATCTTTGCTCAAGTCCACCAAACCGGGGTCTACCTGAATGCCAAAACTACGTTGTGCGAGTACGCGCTTAAGTTCTTCAACCCCCACGGGGACAATGGCTTCGGCGTTAGGTGGCAGTACGGGGACTAAGTGGGGAACATTTTCCAATAGTAGATCATAGCCATCCGGTAGATACAGAAAATCACCTTGCGGCCACTGTGTTGGGGAGTTTGGTTGGAGGGCGGTATCTCCCAATGTGATCTCAAATGCGCTTTCTGCCAGATTGGTGACCATGAGAGCAGCAGATTCTGGAGTGAGCTTGAGTTGCTGTGAGGCGATGGACGGCGCGTCAGTCAATTGCAAGTCGGCGTCTGGCGCTGTGCCGACGGTTATGTCCCCGAAATACTCGTCAGATCTAGTTGGTTTGTCCGGGGACGAGACCCGAATTTTATAGCTGTATTTTGGCTGCCAGCGGGATAGGGTTTCGGTTTCGATGCGACGGGCGAGTTCTCCAAATTCAGCGGCGTTCATGCGGTCTGGATTGGTAGGGAAGGTGGGAAGGGCTTCCAGGGCTTTAATGAACTCACCCATGTTTTGAAATCGATTTTGTGGATTTTGTTCGATGGCATGGAAGATAAGGTTTTCAAGCTCGAGAGGTGTATCTTCAGCACCAGAGACTTGGGACGGGCGGGTGCGTTTGCCATACAGATGCTGATCTGCCCATTCTTTGGAACTACTTTTGTCTTTGACGGTAAATAAGTGCTGACCGGTTACCAACTCATATAGAATGACGCCCAATGCGTAAATATCCGTACGTTTGTCCGGCACTGTCTGATAGGGGTTTTCACGCCATAGTTCGGGTGCCATATACCGATATGTGCCAGGCTGGAAATTGGTCACAACTTCCGGACGTTCAAGGAGTTTGGTGATGCCAAAGTCAGCCAGAACGAAGGCAGGCATGCTGTTCACTGTAGGCTGAAGCAGTATGTTGCTAGGTTTGAGGTCGCGGTGCCAAAAGTTGCGACCATGCACTTCGCGCAGGGCTTTGGCTATTTCTGACATGCCTTGATGAATGACCGAAAAGTCGAGTTTGCGACCGGCTTTCTTGAGCGCGTCTGATAAACTACCACCGCCCAAAAATTCCATGACAATGCCGACATACTGATATCCACCCGTTTTTAACTCATGGGGCGAGATTGGGGTGTGGAATTGAACTATATTACGATCTTTAACCGATTGGAGTGCGGTTAGTTCGGCATCAATCGACTGCTGGTGGGTAGAGCGGATAAATTTGATGGCCACAAACTGGTCAGTCATCTTGAGATTGCGGGCGAGATAAACCTCACCAAAAGCACCTTTGCTAATTTTCTCCAAGAGCAGATAGTTATCAAAGCTTTTGCCGCCAAGGTCGATTAGATTTTGGTTGTTGTCGAGTGACATCAAACTAACTTTCTTTGTTGATTGCAAGTTTCATATATATTGGCAAATCCACTCATTGTTGAAGAATACAGTGGTCAGCCAAATCAGAAGCTGCATTTGAAGTTACTGTGTAATTATCTTGCCAAGTAACTAAGTTGCCATCTGACTTCGTAACACTTACTGAGACAGCAATGTTCCATTGGTAGGTGTAATAGTACAAAGGAAACTGCAATACATCACCAGTTAAATTGCCACTACCTCCAGGAAAGTAAGCGAAATTTGGACTGTAAGAGTATTGCCAACTAAAGCCTTTTGCATTTGGCAAACTAGCTTGATATTTGAAGTTAATTTCTCCAGTGCCATAAGTATATATGCATGTAACAATAGGCTGTGGATTGCAATTTTCCTGCTGCAAAACATAAGACAGTTCACCAATAACCTGCTCACCGACCATGGCTTGGATCTTGTGTTCCTCGTTGTAGTAGATGTCGGTCATGACGCCTGTAAAATGGATGGGTTGTGACTGCTGCCCCGGATTGAGAGCCGGGAAGGGAGCGGACATATCGCTTCGTTCACTGCCGGACGCGGGGTGCAGATCGCGGAAGTTGAGTGTCCCGGCAGCCTGTGCAGCGCGCCCGGTATTGGTCAGTATGACTGTGGCATTGAAGGGCTGTCCACAAATGGGCGTTATGCCGCCATCAATGGAGAGGGCAGCTGTCAGTGTGCTAATGTGTATTTGGATTTGCTGGTCGTCATTGGGTCGGGGAATATCATCGTGATCTATGTCTAGCAAACACAGCTGCTGATCGATCTGGAGAGGGTTGTGTATGTCAACACCGCTGGCTTCAGCGGAACGCAATACTCGTTGATCTGTATAGGGGTCAGGAGACTGGAAAATATAGCCCCACCAATCACCGGGACGGACGGTATGGACAATACCCCCTTGTGCCTCACAGTAGCATTGGAAACTATCGCAAGGCGTTGGGGAAGGTGTCAACGTCGGTGATGGCGTGAAAGTGGGCGACGGCGTGAAAGTCGGGGTAGGTGTCACCGACGGTGTTGGAATCAAAGTGGGGACATAGGTAGCTGACGAGGTCGGAGTGGGCTGTGCTGGGGGCGCGAGTAGGGCAGGCAGGGCAAAGAAGGTTGTCGCCGCACACAGCAGGAACAGCAGCGGTGACAACCATTCATAACGGGGGCGCAGCTCAATGGTGATATCGGTGACGGTGGTGTTGGCCCTTGCAGTATCCACGTGAACAGGAACGGTGAAGGCTTTCCCGGCAGGATGCACCCAATAGCCAGCCCGGTTGACGCGCACTTCAACTTCCACCTGTTGGCCGGGGCGAACAGTGATTGTTGGCTCGTGAAAGGTCAACGAGACAATGTCGGCAGGCGCTTCAGCGCGCAGGGTCACTAATTCGGTTTGCGAACCACGATTGATGATGGAGAGACGACCCATCTGACCCGGTCGCAGTGCTTTGAATTGCGGTGTGAGCAGCAGGGTGTTCAATTGGATGTGGGATGTGTTCTGTTCACTCATGATGCTGTCTCAATTTGAATGGTGATCATAATATATATGTTATTTGGAGCAGTCTTCTGAAACTTTTGAGAATCCAGGGGCGAACGGCCCGCCACCATACGGATTGAAAGTCATGTCATAAACCTTAACGCAAGTATCGGAAATTCCTCCGGCCGCTTTAGCCGTCAATGATATGGTTGTTCGTATTCGCACAATAGAGAGCCACTTGTCAAAATACAGTGCTAGTTGTGGCACGCGGTCATGAAATGGTAGGGCAAGTGGAATAATCACAGGATAATCAGCAGTATCAGGTACATTTGTGGGCTGTATTGTCTGCCCCTGCGTGGTATCAAGAATTACTCCATCGGGATTGTAGGCTGTCCATGTTGAACTGATATTCCATTCAAAAGTCGATGCTTCCGGAGAAGACAGGTTTTCGAATTGTGTGTCCAACAGGTACCAATATGTTAGATAGACTCTTTGAGTGACGTTAGTCACATTGAAATTGAAATCGGCTTGAACCTGCGGACAGTTTAGGAAGAATCCTGATGAAAGTTTCTGTTCTGCCTGTCCGGTAACCTGAGCTGATAGAGTGAGATTCTGATTTTGGTTGTAGCCATTGGTCATTGAAATACTCAGTGGAATGGTGACAGGTTGACCAATCGGAATAGAGACGGGATAGTCTTGTGCAAATACCTGTGCTCCGTTGGCAAAACTGGTTATATGAGCAGTTTTGTTCCAGGTTATTGTGCCGATGTTTTTGATAGTCACGTAGGCATTGAAGGGCACACCGCAAATAGGTGAGGCATCAATGGTGAGGCTAACGAATTTGGCTTTGTAGACTTGGGACAGGCAGAGTTCCTGACCCTCAGTAATGTGATTGTCTGAGGGTAGATTGTTGAAAGCGGCGGCTTCTTCCAGCATTTGTGTAGTGGGGGGCTGCAGCACACCACTTAGGGTATCACCCGCTTCAACGGTATAGCGATGCCAACCTTTGTCTTCACAGGACTGCTGTGGGACAACAGTAGGTGACGGGGTGAATGTTGGTGTTACAACAGTAGGCGGCGGTGTCGTCATTGTGATAAGGGGCGAAGGTATGATAGTGGGCGAAGCTATAACGACCACCATTGGGGCTGTAGCTGTTGGTGATGGTGCTGGACGTGATAGAGTAAGGAGCAGCAGACCAACCAGTGCAGCACCGGCACAACCGAACAGCAGCAGCAGCGATGCTAACCATTCATAACGTGGGCGCAGTTCAATGGTGATAGTAGTAGCGCCTTGTGTTCCATCAGAGGCATAGGCACGCAGGTAAGCATCAAAGGTGCGGCCTTCGGGGTAGGCGAGGGCGCTGACACGCATAGCACGGATTTCAGTCTCGACTTGTTGGTTGGGCGGGACTGTGATGGTCTCAGGATCGAAGGAGAGAGAGACAATATCTTGAGGCGCTTCGCTATCTAGTGTGACAATCTTTTGTGCAGCGCTGCGGTTGAGAATGGCAATGCTTTCGGCACGTCCGGGACGCAGCGTTTTGAAGCGCGGTATGAGCAGCAGTTCATTGGCTGTTGGAGAATCATGGCGTAGGGTTTCACTGCCGTCAGACATGTTGCCTCCCTCGGTACGATGAATGTGAGCCTGTATCTAGATAGATAGAGGCAAAGCTGTCTATTTTCTCTACAAATATCCCTTATTAGCTGATGAAATTATTGTGGCGGGCCACAGACCTTTGTACCAGAATAAAATTCTTTGTCGGATGCTATGCAATTGACACGTAGAACTTCCGCCCATTGATTTACACCAAACATTTTGGCGGGCGTTGTTCCATCTGGTACGGTTTGATAAGTCCAATCCGGATGCAAGTTGCAGGTCTTGACACAGGCAGTGGGTGAAGCAGTTGATTGTTCAGGGATGGTCGAGGTAACTAACGAAGGGGGAATGGGTGAGACAGGTGATTCGGTGTTGGTGGGCGCACTAGCTGGCGGGGGATCGGTGACGGGTTGAGTGACGACAGTTTCCGATCCGATAGTTGGCACATCAGTTATGTCTGAAGTGGCTGTGGAAATGACTGTAGACTGTGAAGGTGTACTCAAGAGGCGAGGGACGATGAACAACACAACAAGGCCTACAAGAAGCACTGCAGGAATTGCAAATATAGCGTAAACAGGCGGCACTTTAAGAGTGAATGTGCCTTCGCCTATTTTGCCGTCCGATGACCATACATGATAGGGAAGCTGGAAAACTCCACCCATAAGGTGAGCAAAGCGTTTTTCACGCTTGGCATTGATGGTAACCTGTCCGGTGCCGGATTGGAGATTAAGCTGCGAACTGGAAAAGGCGACATCAATATCATCCGGAGTGCGGTCTATTTGTAAGTAAACAGACTGCTCGCCATTCGGTGAGGCAACAATTTCGATGCTTTCAGATGTGCCGAGCCGCAGCACATCAAAACGGGGAACGACATGAATTTGTTTGGCATCAACGGTTGAGGGAATGGTTCCTGTTTCTGGCATGCGTGTTGAATCGTCCATTTATCTATCACCGGATTTGACTAGTAGAGTAACGGATTGGGAAAAGAGCCATTTGTATAATATTGACGGATAATGACACTCAAAATATAACGCGTCCTGAAAGGGTATGCTAAGTGAGTTATTGGGCATGTGGAGATGCATCCTCGATATGAAAGCATAGGCTAAGGCCTCGAATCGTAATGAGGTCATTGTCATTCCAAGATACAGGTTCAGATTGGCTATATTGGCAAAGCCTGTGTTTATACGGACGTAAATGCAGATTCACGAGACGCTGACAAGCAGTTTATGCCGAGTGGACAATGTCATAGATCCAGCGACGGCAAATTAACATCACAACGAGAAACGGGATAAGTCCTAAAACACCCATTGTCGCGACCAACACTGTAAGCATCCCAGCCAGCAACACAAAGTGGGTGGCATCTTGAAACAGTTCTTTGTCATGTGACCTAGGATTTAGAGGCGGTAACGTGTAGCGCACCCGATAGAAATTGGGGTTAGGTTCTCTCTTCATTAGGATCCTCCTCAGCGACATTTATGTCATTAGCTTTAACAGTCTATCAATGCTGCATTTGTAACAATTCCGAGTGTTTCACGAATTGCATAATAGAGCGTATGAGATGCAATAGTCAGCACCATCCATTACAATGCGCTGGTGTACAACTTTTGATTGAGTGCAGATTGGGGTTATGATCACTCGACCAATTGTTTCGCTGAATTTTAGGAAGGTTCTGGTTTCAAGCTTCAACACTGCTGGCAAAGAGTCGACCTGAATACTGGGGCAGGTCAAGGCAGGCCGCAGAATGGCTTCAGCTCCATCCTTAGTACGTATGCTTCCATCCTCGAAGTTTACATAGTGAATGTGCTGAGGGTGGAATTGAATATCCGGGTTTACCCACATTTTTTGTCCCGCTATCAGGATGGAGATGGTGTCTCCGCCTAATTTGCGCGCGCTATTGCAGCGAATGTCAATGAGTTTCAGTGTGTATTTGGTGTCCATGTTGTCCTCCTGCGCTCTGCTAAATGTGTTTCGCGCTTACAATCGCATAGAGGACCAGAAGGCAAAATTCTCTACAAAATAAAATGATGTTCTGGAACACCACGTGAATTTGTGTTAGTTATCCATAGGGATTGGGGACGGTTTTGGCCAGTTCTTCAGCTTCGAGCGAGTGGGCGTAGTGCAGGGTGGTTTCGCCGCGGCGGTGGCGGGCGATCTTCTGCGCAGTGTGGACGGGCACCTGCTTGTCGAGCAGGTTGGTCACCAGCGTGTGGCGGGCATCGTGGGGGATGGCATCCCACGGGCGCATCAGTTCGTAGACCGCCCCGGAGGCCAGCGGACGGTCAGCCCCTAAGTGCCCGCCTTTGCGGATGGCGCACATGACGTAGACGCGGCCTGCGCCTTGCGCCGCCTGCCAGCGCTTGAGAATGGCCTTCAAGTCTCCCAGCATGGGCACTTCATCATATTCGTTTCTGGCGCGTTTCTTGCCGCCCATGACGCGGATGACCGAGCCTCCGAAGTCGACATGCTCCCACTTCAACTGGCGCAGCTCCTCGCGGCGCAGACCGGCGAAGAACAGCAGGGCGTAAAAGGCGGCGTTGCGCAGTTTCATGAGTGGGGTAGGGGCATCGGCATGGATGGCCGCCCAGACGGTGGTGGTGTCGATGCGTTTGCCACCGCGTTTGCGGCTGTTGCTGCCGCCCCACGATGGGTCGATGCGGTACTGCTTGAGCGCCTGCAGCTGGCGGACATACAAGGCAGCGGTGTCGTCGGAACTGGCGGCGATGGCTTCGACGAGTTTACGCAGGTGGGAGAGCATGTTCTGGAGAGTGACGCGGCTGTACTGGTCGTGCAGCGACTGGAAGAAGCGGTCAACGTAGACCACTTCGAAAGCAGCGGGGTTGAGGTTGTGGGCTGCACAAAAGGCCTGCCAGAGTTTCTCGGTGCGGGTGTACTGGTGGACGGTGGAGGCTTTGCGGCCAGCGCGGCGCAGGACGGTGAAGTTAGCCTGCGCGATTTCATGCGGCGTAAGAGCAGCAAGCGCGGTTGGATTTTCGGGAGTGGTGAGGTCTGAAGTGGGCATAGTTTAGAAAGTATGTAATTGACTATAAACTGTATTTTAGTCATCTATTTACCCCCGTCAACCCCCTCTTTTTTACCCCGATAACGTTATCAACCCACCCAATCAAAACAGCCTTCTCATCATCGTGTGAGCAGGCTGTTTTATTCACGAATCAAGGTATTCGTGGATCTGCCAGAAGCGCACATGTAATTTGTAGAGAATTTTGCTTTCTCTCCCTCTATGCGATTGTAAGCGCGAAACAATGCGCTGAGTGAGGGTGGGCGCTTTGCATAGCCATATTGCTCACAGCGAATATTTTGTAAGTCGAAAGGATCTTAAATGCTATTCAGCAAACGATGGCAACAACTTCCTATTTCAGGGGTCATTGTGATCTTGCTTATGACTTTATCCGTTGACAAGACATTTGCAGGTGGGTGGGAGTGCGCCGCCTCGGCCATTGTTGGACTACCCGTTGGATGTATCTCAGCTGACGCAAATGCCACTGTATCACTCGATGCCACCGTAAAAGTTGACGACTCGGTAATCCGCGCACTCAATGTGACAGGGAGAAATATCAACTCCGTAATTGACAACGTTGGTGGAGAGACCAGAGCGACCTTATTACAGGCGCAACAAGAACTCAGTTCACTCCTGGGCGAGGTCAACCAATATGCAGGGCTGCGTATTGCTGATCTTGACGACAGAGTAACCGCAAAGTTGGGTTGGGTCGAACAATACACGGAAGATCTTAACCATTATGTATTGGGCATCATTCAGACAGTCAGTACGGAAAGCCAAAGGTTAGCAGAGACAATTGGCGATCAGGCACGTTTTACGATCGGGGTGTTTGGAAACGAGGTCCGGGGTATTGTGACCACAGCGGGCGGCGTGGTCATGGATGTTACTGACAAAATTTCAGCTGAAGTAAAAGCACGAATTCAACAAGCCACCACCGGTGTGATGCAGTTGTTGCAAGAAGTCCGTCGGATCATTGCTGATTTTGATCACAGTGTAGTGACTGTATTCAATAAAGTCACCTACGTTATCGATTTGACCACCGATAGAGTTATCACCGTTGCCGGTGTCGTTTTAGGCGTGATTTTTTTGTTCATTGCGTTTAAGTCTTGGGGCACCGGTTTACTTTCTCATCGACTCCCCAAACCTGGGCCAACGCGCCGTTTCATACAAACATTTATGGCCGGCACATTTGTAGCGTCGCTACTTCCATTTTTGCTAGTGATCGCGCCATTTCGAGCAATTGTCATGGTGTCTGTTAACGGCGCAAAAGCATATCATGAGCAGGAAGTGGCACCACGTTTCTGGAATGTATCACCACTACCTCTCGTGATTTCTAACGACGAGGTTCCTGAATTTGGTTGCACGATTCCCGCGTTTGTTCACTGTGCAACCGTTGAAGGTGCAAACTTTCTCGCCAACGCAGGAGTAGTGACGGCAGCTTTTGCAGATTTGCCGCTCAATGTAATAGCTAGCGACAATTCAGTAACGGTTGACTTTTCGCCTATTACGAATTATGGGGCAAGTGACCATGTCACGATTAAGTTCGGACAGGCAGAAAATTCTCCATCGTTTCAAATTCCTATCTTACGACACTCGTCAATTGCTGCACAGCCAACAACGCAAGTCATAGTTCCAACGGTAAACACTGTTAGGGTTATTCATGATGGGTTTGTTCGCATTCGTTCGGGTCCTGGAAACTATCCAGAACTATATCGGGCCCAACATGATGAAACGTTCGAAATTCTCGCCCGCTATCCATATACGTCACCAGAATGGTATCTGATTACCTTCGTCGATAGCGAGGGAAATCGACGTACAGGTTGGATGACTGGTGATCCAACTCTGGTTGCGGTTACGCAGGTAACAGACATTCCAACGAATACCCAACAACAATTTCAGGACTTTCCTGCACCTCAGTTAACGACCAACACGCCAACGAGCGCAGCCAATCTTGTCATTTCTGATGTGAAATTCTCTTTTAACTTCTCGAGTATGCCTGATGCGATTTGCGGTAAACCGCTGGACACATTTGTGACCGTTACAAACCAGGGGACCGTAGCTTCCCCAATGTCAAAAATTCACATCGAAGACCGCTATGTTGGCGATGGTAGCCTCCAGGAAGAGGCGTACGAAACCATTCCAGCATTGGAACCGGGACAAACCACGCCCAGAATTCAACTTCAAATGACAATCTCAACCTACTACAACGAACTACACAGTCTTCAGATTACTGTAGATCCTGAGAATGTAGTGTCGGAGTCCAACAAGACTGACAACCAGCAAAGCTTCCCTAATCCTCTAGGCAAGGGAAATTGTCCATAGCACAAAACCGCATAGGCAATTTGGAGGATTGCCATGAACACTCGTTATTTGACCCGACCTAGTCAAGGTCTCTAGTGGCAGTTTGGTGAACCAATGAAATCAAAGACACGTGATAACACGTTAACAGCCAATTGGTGGGGCTAGGAACTAGGCACTATTTAGCTCCTTCCCAGGCAAGATGTTCGTGCAAAAAACTGAAACAGAAATGAATGTCAATCCAACTTGGAAGAATAGGAACTCATGATGATCCAGCGACGACATAAGACACAAATCTTGATAGGCTTGGCAATTTCAAACATCGTGGTAATAGCCGTTCTTTTTTCTCTGTTGCGTATTTCAGGTTCAACAGACACATCGGTATTGCCCACAATCGCAGTTTTACCAACCGCTGCTTCGGAAGATAGCAATAGTCAACCGGCAGTTGTGGACAGTCAAATTGCTAAACTGCCAATTACATCTGACAATGCGGATGATAACAGCAGCAGATCAGACCCTGTGCTGCTAAGTGAAGGTACAGCGTCACCACAAACCACAAACACCACTTCTGTACCTCCTCTAGCAGTTGCTATCTCTAACATTGCAGACTCCCCTACCCTATCAACTGTCTCAGCGCCCACAGAGATATCGCGCAATGATGAAACAATTCCAAATCAAGTTATAGTTCGCTTCAATTCGACAACTACATCTGCACAGCGCGCTGCGATTATTGCTTCCGCTGGTGGCACCATCAAAGAAAGTTTGGATGAGCTGAATGCGATGGTTGTGACTTTCGCTGATACCTCGGCATTGGCGAATCTTTTGCCTGCCAGCGTAGTGAGTGAACCTGATTATATCGTGCGGGCTGCAGCCTATAATGTGCCAACCAGCGATCCCTATTTCGAGCAACAGTGGGGCTATCGAGAAACCGGCGTATTGGATGCCTGGCAGTCACTACCCCCAGATGCCCAAAAAGTTATTGTAGCTGTCATTGACAGTGGCATCTGCGCAAATCATCCTGATTTGGTTGGGCGAAGCCTCCCCGGTATGGACTTGGTGGATGGCGACAATGACCCCAATGACGAATTCGATCATGGTTGCGGTGTATCAGGCGTAATTGCCGCCAATATTGACAACGGTATTGGTATCGCCGGTATTGCACCCAACGTGATGATTTTGCCCATTCGTGTTTTAGACCAAAATGGTGTTGGCAGTTACTCCAACGTTGCCAAAGCTATCATTACGGCTGCTAATAACGGGGTGGACATAATCAACCTGTCGCTGGGCGGAGCGAATGACTCGCAACTGCTGCGTGACGCAGTTGACTATGCTATCGCAAAAGGTGTCATGATTGTTGCCGCCGCGGGCAATACCGCCAGCGACCAAATCCTCTATCCCGCCGCTTACGAGCCGGTCATCGCAGTGGGGTCGGTGAACTCGGACTTGAGCGAGAGTTCTTTCAGCGCACACGGCGCGGGCATTGATTTGTGGGCGCCGGGGCAAAACATTCTCCTGACTCGCGCAGATGGGGAATATCACAACGAAAGCGGCACATCCTTTGCCGCGCCGCAAGTTACAGGGATTGCGGCCCTTGAATTGGCCTATAGGCTTTCATTAAAACTAGACCGAGGAATTGTCCATTTTGTTATTGATTCAACATCAATTACTCCAACTCCTGTTCCAACCATAACGTTTGAGAACTCGCCGGAGCCTGAATCCGGTGTGAACGCGCAATTAATTCTTGGTGACGATAATCGAACGCAAATTTCAGACACGACTATTGCACCCTATCAGGCAATTGTTTGGATACAAGGGAATTTGTGGGAATGCAGTGGAACTTTAATAACTCCACGCCATGTTTTGACAGCAGGTCATTGTGTTATTAACGACAACCAGACAAATACAAACATAGTTGTTTTTCCTGCCAAAAATGGAGGTACCGAGCCTTATGGTAGCTACAACGCAGTCAAGACATTTGTGCCAGATGAATGGAAAACTACACATCTGGTGGGGTATTTAAACAGCATAGCTGGGCCAATTTTTATGGATCCATTTCAAGATCGAGGTTTTGACTATGCAGTTCTAGAACTAGATAGAGATGTACCTAACACAATTACCCCATTGGCAATTTCAGTTACAGCTCGAAGTTATCCCGCTGGTGTGCAGTACTCAACCACTGGATATCCAGGTGATAAAATGCCATATCCAACTATGTGGACTGATACGGGAGATATAGAGATAGCAGATTTTGGCTGGCTGAATGTCAAGATGGATTTTTTCCACGGTCAGAGTGGAGGTCCCATTCTAAACCAAAATAATCAGATCGTTGGAATCAATTCAGGGCAAACGGATGTTCCGGGGCTACTGGAATGGCTGTCATCCGATAAAAACTGGGCAGCTAGCATTAGACCTAGAGTGTTTGAAGATTTGGTTCATTGGAGAGTTTTGCCTTATGGTTCCAATGTAGAGTGTATAAGTGTACTTGATCCCCAGAATCAAACTATTTCAGAGGGTCATTGGAGAATTCCAACTAAGCATACCAACGGTACCGTATTTTTAAACGGATGGTTTGCAACTTATCTAAACAGTGATGACATTGACCATGAGGTAAATACACTTGAAGTTTCACTCCGAGATATTCATGTCCAGAACGGACAAATTTTGTGGAACGCATCAGCTCAGCTGCGCGATAAGAATGGTGACGACCCATTCCGGTTTTGCTATTTTTATACCCCTGTGACTTGGAACGATAATTTAGTCGACTTAGAAGTTGATCCAGAGCAACAGGCTAGTGGAACATCAGAGAACAACGGCAGTCAATTAGTAATTGTTCCAAATATCAGTGTCTTAGGAGGTTCTAGTGAAGCAATTTTGCCACTGGGTTTCGATTTTCACTTAGTGGATCGTGGCGATGATCAAGAAGTGTTCCAGTTACTCTATAATCTCACACTGATTGGTACCCCATAAAATAAGACAACAGTCTGAGATAAAATGGATGGAAATGGGGTATCGAATGGGGCATCGAGTGAGCAAAGCGATCAAGGAAGAAATCATCCGTAAGGTACAGGCGGGGGAGCGCGTGGCGGAGCTGGCCGAGCAGTATGCGGTCAGCACGAAAACGATCTATGCCTGGCTGCGACAGGACAGTGGTGAGGGAGTAGTGTCGGTGCTGGACTACAACAAATTGAAGCGGGAGAACGAAGAACTCAAGCGGCTCATTGGCGAGCTGACACTGGATATGCACCTGCAAAAAAAGTCGAGATAGTCCGTCGTGCCCGGATCAAGACGGTCTGTGCGGCAGCGCTGGGGATCAAGCGCAAGAACATCTACCGCCGCTTGAAGCAACCGGTCAAAGATCAGGCACTGAAACAGGAGATCGAAGCGGTTCACCGGGAGCACCCCGCCTATGGTCATCGACGGGTGGCGCTGCATCTGGGCATCAACCACAAGCGTGCCCAACGGGTGATGGCCCAGTTCAACCTGCGTCCACCCAGACGGCACACCCTGCACTACAGCACCGTTTCCACGCCCCACCACACCTATCACAATCTGCTCAAGGGCATAAGCCTTACCAGTCCCCATCAGGTCTGGTGCAGCGATGTGAGTCGCCTGGTCTATCGTGGCACGATCTGGTATCTGGCAACGATTGAAGATCGGGCTACCCGACAAGTCGTCGCTGCCCGCATCGGCAAGCGCCATGACAGCCAGCTTGTGCTGGAAATCCTGAAGCAGGCATTGGCAACCCAACCTCCCCCAACGATTTTCCATTCCGATCAAGGAACCGAATTCATGGCTCAGCGCTGTACCGATTATCTACAACAGCGAGGCGTTCGCATTTCCGTCAGCGATGTCGCTTCACCTTGGCAGAACGGCCATATCGAATCCTTCTTTGGTCGTTTCAAGCAGGAGTTCGGAGACATTAATCGTTTCGAGACGGCGGGTGAGATGTTGGCTGCAGTTTACCAGCACATCCGCTACTACAATCACCGGCGCATTCACACTGTTCTCAAGATGCCACCCGCTGTTTTTGCTGCTCAAGCTGTCGTAGACACACGTCTTCACATTTTGGGTACTTGACACACCTTTTCAGTCATCAGGCATTTTCAAGGATAAGAACGACGATCCTCCGTTTAACTTTAGTAGTCGTTTCTCTATCATTCGAGGATCGAGCATTGATTTCAAAAGTGGTAATCTATCAATTCAACCTTCGCCAACACCGCTTAACGTTCGCCCAGAGCATCCTTGTGGCTCTGGTGGCTGTATCAGCGATTTTCCTACATGGAAAGGAATCCATACTGAAACATATACCATCTCTAACCTTAATTACGATCAGGCCTATGTAATTCTGAATGGTTGGAATCTACACTATCCACGAGAAGACGGTGATAATGAAATTTACAATGCTGGAGTTTGGATCGGAAGCCAATATTTTGATCCGAACACGGGAACATTAACCTATGTCTTGAGTTCCATTCTTGAGGACAAAGACTCAAAGCCTTCCTTCGTAATTGAACATGCAGTATCAGTTTTGGGCATTACCCATGAACCCGATACCGACAATGACGGCATAAGTGATCGCATCGAGAATGCAGCTCCCCAGAATGGCGATGGAAACCAGGACGGTACAGCTGATGCTTTACAGTCCAATGTGGCCTCCTTACCAAATGCCGTGGATGACCGATATGTCACGCTCTGTGTGGGTTCCTGTAACGAGCCGAGTAATCGGGGAACACTTTCTAGCGTCGCGTCTTTGCAAAGGGATGTTCCAATTGTCGGGCTTAATGTTCCTGTTGGGGTATTCAGCTTTGAAGTTAACGGGTTAGGCCGGGGTGAAGCTGCAAGAGTAGAACTACTTCTCCCTGACGGAGTGAATGCCGATGCTTATTATAAGATTGATCCTGACACTGGAACATGGAAATTGTTTTCATTCGATAGTGGGTTTTTCACAGGAGCAAATGTATTCAATAATCATATCGAACTTCGTCTAGAAGATGGGTGGTGGGGCGATCACGACGGTGAGCTAAACGGAACGATCGTCGATCCAGGAGTCCCGGTCTATTTCGATAACCACCTTCCAGTCATCGATATGTTAGAAGATCAGACCATCAACGAAGGCGATACAGCGACGGCTACTTTTAACATAACTGATCCTGAAGGCGATCCATTTACTGTTGCCGCTTCCATCGGCACAATCACCCAGAATCCCGATTCGACCTATACCTGGGAGTTCCCTTCAACCGATGGTCCGGCAGATAGCCAACTCGTCGTTATTTCAGCCTCAGACGGTCATCCAGTAACTGCTAATCGTGCTTTCGACCTCACCGTCAACAATATCGCGCCGACGGCGATCTTTGCGAACACTTCAGGCATTGTCAAAGCCACTGATCCGGCCACTGTCTTAATTTCAGATGCTGTCGATCCCAGCCCGGTGGATACGGCTGCTGGTTTCCTATACAGCGTGGACTGTGAAAGCGATGGCATCTGGGAGGTGGTACAAGGCGCTGATCCATCGTTCGATTGCACTTACCCCAAGATGGGTATCTATACGGCGACAGGGCGTATTGAAGACAAAGATGGTGGCTATACCGACTATACGACTGAAGTCGAAGTCCGCCTCAAACTCATCACCCCTGCACCAAGCTATGCTTTGTGCTCGCTCGACCCCCAAAGTGTGCCGATCAGCGTTATCGGGTTGACTGATCAACAATTGCGCGGCCAGGTCATTGCCCAATATGTCACGGGTATCGCAGGGCCAGACAGCCGAGAAGTGATTGATGGCGGCTTTTACCCGGTTGACCATAAAGGCCCGGATGATTTCAGCCTGAATGTCAATTACCCCGGCTTGTGGGACTGGAAATACTTCAAGATACCGCTGTATCCCGGAGCGATTGGCGCGCTGTTTATCGACATTCAAATCGAAGTGCTGGATGCTGATGGCAATTTCATCCGCAACGAGGATGGTTCAGTCTACACCTTAGGACCGGGCGATGCTTGGGGGGTCTGGTGCAGCAAGATCATCGTCATGGATACCCAGCAGCCTAGTGTGATGGTGTCGGAAGGTTCACCAGCAGTGATGCTAGGACGCATCAGCAACGCAGCAACATATACCGCGTCCATAGGAACAGTTGCTGACCACAACGATGGAACGTGGGAGTGGCACTATACACCGGATGATGGGCCCATTCAGAGTCAACTCGTGACCGTTTCCGCTTGCGATTCGGAATTCGGCGGAAATGATTGCTCCGAGGTCAGCTTTGATTTGATCGTCGAGAATATCGCACCTACGGGAACCCTAATAGCCACTCCAGATTATCTGCATCCGGGATCAAACTCGACCCTCGCCTTCTCGAATGTGTTCGATCTGAGCAGCGCCGATACATCTGCGGGCTTCCTGTACTCGTTCGACTGCACTGGCGATGGAGTTTTCGAGGTAGTGGACAGCAGCAACTCGTCGTTAGCGTGTGAATATTCAACAGCAGGCGATTACTCCGCATCGGGTCGCGTGAAAGATAAGGACGGCGGCTTTACGGACTACAACGTGCTGGTCATCGTGAATACCGAGCCTGTACTGACACTAGACGCGCAATCTGTTGAGGTTGATGAAGGCATAAGCGCGATCCTGACGGGTTTAGTCACAGATGCCGATGGCAACACGATCACGCTGACGTCATCTATCGGTAGCATTACCCTGAACCCCGACGGCACGTTTGTGTGGACGTACCCGACGACGGATGGGCCAAGCGAGCGTCAGACTGTGACCATCACTGCCGATGACGGGCATAGAGGCGTCGTCAGTGAAGCCTTTGATTTGACGGTCGATAATGTGCCGCCAAGCGCAATGTTTGCACCGCAGGTGAACCCGGTGAGTGTGGGCTTCAGCGCTCCGCTTGAGTTCACGAGTCCGGCCGATAGCAGCCCAGTGGATGCGACGGCGGGCTTCCTCTACTCCTATGATTGCACCAATGATGGTAGCTTCGAACTGACCGACAGTACCGCTGACAGCTTCCCCTGCCCCTATAACCAGGTGGGCAGCTATACGGCAGCTGGACGCATCAAGGACAAAGATGGCGGAGCAACCGACTATACAGCGGCTATCACCGTAACCAATCAACCGCCGCTAGTTACCATTCCCTTGGCACTTGTGACAGTCAACGAAGGTGATGTGGCAATGAATGTGGGGACGGCAAATGATCCCGACGGTCATACGCTGATATTGAGTGCTTCTGCCGGAAATGTCACCCTGAACCCCGACGGTACATTCAATTGGTCATTCCAGACCAGCGATGGACCGAGTGAGAGCCAAATGGTGACAATCACGGCGGACGACAATTACGGTGGCGTAACCTCGCAAACCTTCCAACTTGTCGTCAACAACGTCGCACCTATGGCTTCTTTCATCAATCAGACGGGAGATGTGACGATTAATGGAAGTGGGGTGTTAGCTTTCATCAATCCCGTTGACCCTGGTCTGGGCGATACCAGTGCTGGTTTCAGTTACAGTTTTGATTGCACCGGGGATGGTGTCTATGAAGCAGTCAATTCAACAGCATCTACCTATGCCTGCGCTTACAACCAACTTGGCAGCTTCAACGCTCAGGGGCGTATACAGGATCGGGACGGCGCATATGCCGATTACGCTATCCCTGTCAATGTCATTCCGCCTATGCCACAGCCCGACCTGAGCGTCACTGTTACCGCACCAGCGTCTGCGACACTTGGCGAAACGGTTGCCTATATGGTGACCGTTACTAACCTGTCATCGAGTAATGCAACCAACGTCGTGTTGACCGACAATGTGCCACCAGGGTTAGCTATCCAGAGCGTAATTCCCGTACAGGGTGTGTGTGACAATACTGTCACCTGTCAGATGGGGACGCTGGCAGGAAATGGCGTTATAACAGTTCAGATCAACGCTGTAGTAACGACTACAGGCTCAATCAACAATACGGTTGGTGTCTTATCGGATCAACCTGACCCGAACCCATCCAATAACAATTCCAATATCGTTCTTCAGGCCCAATCCAATAATCTTCCACCGATCGCTACAGATGATGTTGGAGAGACGATTGATGCGGTGCCACTAACAATGGATGTCCTTGCAAATGATAGTGATCCAAACGGAGATCCTCTTGCCGTGATTGAAGTAAGCAGTGCCTCTAGTGGGATTGTCCAGATCAATCCAGACCAGACAATCCAATTCATTCCTGATGCGAGTTTCACTGGAACCGTTACGTTCACCTATCATATTAGCGATGGAAAAGGAGGAACGGCTTTGGCACAAGGGCACGTTAATGTTGGGTTATCTAAATAGAAGATAGACAGTTGCTTAAAAGAGCTAGGCACTTTTGTGGATCTAGCTCTTTTAATGCTTCTATTGATTGGGTACAGATTTGTCCCGAATAACTAGTGCTATTGCTACCAAATGAATTTACGCAATTTGAGCAAACTTATCCGGAAATGGTAATCGGAGGCATTCAAGCCGAAATTGAATACGCCAATGACTTCATGTCATCAATATCACCACCCCCAGAATAGCGGCATAGAAGTGCTACTGGAGACGATTGTTCACAGCGACTAGGAAGCTAAAAACCACAAGACACAGTCCAAATATGGCCAGCACAAACGAACGCGCTGCAGATAATTCTACAAACCGACCAAATCGTTTGATGATGGCCAATATGATGCAAAGAACACCCAATATGAAAGCCACGTCAGATTTCCCGAGTTCTTGAAGCTGCGATAGGGTACTTAAAATATCCATGACACCTCCTCATGACACAGCGAGTGCTGAACTATGGCATTTAGCGGTGATATCGAGGGCGATTGATAAGTGCCATAACAACCATACCCAACAAAAAAGCGATAATATGACTGCTCTGTAAATCTATCATTGTGGCCTCCTGACACCAGTCGGATATATCCCCCTATCAGATGATGATAATCGCAAGCAGAAATGAGGACATAAGGGGTGAAAATAGGGTGTGTAAAGCTACAAAAATAGAAATTTGACCCCAAACACGCGGTGAACTACATTATTCTATAGAGCAGTATTCTACGTATCTCTTCTTGAGCGTGATTGAGATTGCTCTCGTTCTCTTGGTGTTTTCGGTCGTTCGCTCTGGCGTTTCCTTCATTCTTCGCTGCTTATTTGGCCTTATCGCAGACTTGATTGCGTCTTTTACGTTTTGAAGGGAGGTGCCAATCGGAATAGATGTGGTGTCAGTGTGCATGTTGTTGTATTTCGAAGCTAACCAGAGCACCGAGCCAAGGAGATTTGTAAATGACATGGTTAAGCCCAAATCAGGAGGATTGTTGCACCCACTTTGCAGATAAGAACCAATATTGTGATTGCCCGTTTTTCTTTCAAGAAATTGCTCAGGATCTAATTCGAGATAATCGTAAACGTTTTTGGACACTAATTGTGGATCAATATGGCGAACAGATCGCTATTGATATCGAGCATTGGATAAATGGCCTTAGCAATAAAGGTGTTGTGCCGTGGCAGATGGTCAACGCTCAATTCATTACAGTCATTCTTCAAAACAGTTGGATTACAGCTATTGAGAAAGTGCATACTTTTGAATGGCGTGGACGTGGCAGCTTTTATCGTTGGTTGTTTGGTATAGCTATGAACAAAACCTACGAGACAATGCGTCAGGAATTCCGTAGTCTTTCATACATTGAGTTTGATGAGGAGTATCTGACAACCGTTGATGAGAACCAACCTTCATTTGATGAAATTGCTCAGGACGAGATGTTCTCCTTTATATTCATGCGTTTGATCCAGTCAAAGAAAATCCGGGCCGATGGAGCCACATTTGTCATGTTACACCACCTAGAGAACTGGACGGTAAAACAGTTAGCACAGCATTTCAATCGATCAGAAGATAGTGTGAAAAAAGTTTTACAGCGGACACGGAAGGCCATTAGGAGGGAGTTCGAGGCTCTAGGGTGGACAAGCGGACTCATGGCAGCAAACAAATCTCAAAAAATCGAAGTACAAGAGGAGGGAAATAATGAACAATCAAATTGTCAATCCTGATGCGATGGTTCATCTTCCTTCTGGGATGAAAGATCTGTTTCTTAACACGGTTCTGAAACATATCAATGAATCTGAGGTCAATACGCCTGAGAAAGACGCTGCTACAGAGATCCAGCACTCAAAACGTTTTGCTAGGCTTCTAAAGGATTCACTGGACTCGATGGGGGTTTCATACGAACAATTCGCAGATGATTCGGGCATTCCGGTCGAACTCATTGAGACATTAGCAAATGGGATATTGCCGGGCTCGGAGATTGGCGACCAAATCCTCCTCGACATTAGCCGTTCGACCAACGTTGAAATTGAGGTTTTTCAAGCTGCATTGGGTCGTGCCCCCAATGTCGATTTTCTTAGCTCAGGAGAAGCGACGGCCCAGTGGGCACTAGCCTATCGTTACCATATCATTGCTCCGGATCTAAAACGAGCTATCGCAAGATACTTCGTGACTGGCTATTTAGGTCGCATATTGAATTCCTCAATCCAGAACATGTTCATCGAATCTGGTTCAGCTACAGCCTTTGTTGTTGAGGAAATAATTGATCACCTGGAAATCAATGACAATTGGCTCCAACGGTGGAAGATTAATATTGAGACCAACAACTATCTGGCTGCTGGCGCTTTTAAGGAATTCGGTCAACTTCATTTTGTCCAATATCCGGTAGGTCCAGTCAAACGTCCATTCGGAGCGACTTTTGGAAAGAATCTTCTCCAGTTGCCCGTTCTGTCTCCACCTACTTATCAGCGCTCGTTGTCGGATGAGGAACAACAGGTTGTTTCGGAGATCAAGGAGCACTTTGTAAAACAATATCATGAGAACGGATTGATCTTCATGGCAGCTTCGGGACTTGAGGTGCCCTTGGACAGTGAATTTCCGGGACCACATGTAGGAGACTATTATAATCAGCTATTCAAGAGAGCCATTCTCGAGTCACAATGCCCAACAATCATATTTCTGCATGATGACAAACTAACTGATGGATTCAAGAAAAATCACTGCTATTCAGTTGGCGGATGGTCAAGTGCAGTGCGTGATCAGAAAATTGCTGTAGCAGTAGGATGTGGCAATCAGCAAAAGGCAAATGAACTAAAAGTATTATTGGAGAAGAACGGTTTTCCGTACACCAGCGCCACGGAAACTCCCGACGGGAACTGGGCGTTGTTTGCGATGAGCAAACATTTTCACCAATACTGGAAATCTGTTATGCCCAAAGAAGGGAATATTTCGGTACTAGCCTAGAACGGATTTGATCTATCACGTCTTTCGTAAAAAAGAAGCCGTCAGTAGTGACGGCTTCCTATCTTCGATATCGCGTTGTACGCCCCCTACCCCGCCACATCCCGAATACGCTTACGGAAAACTTTGTCGAACCGGATCATGGCGTTGATCATTAAATCTTGTAGGCCATGCCATCGTTCCTGCTCGTGTAAACTGCCCTCTCCGACATAACTTCTTACAATCCGGCTTGCCCGTTTATCATCAAGTCGGCGCCAATCGAGTGGTTCTCCGAATTCAGCCTCTATTGCTTCACGTTGTTCATGTAGTCGGTCAAAGATGTTTTTGTTTTTGTCGTGATCGCCCACGTCGATATATAAATCAATCCCAGCTCCGTCTTTTAGAATTAAGTAATTGTAATTTACGCCTGACCGCCCAGCTGCAACACTCAACCAATGATCGCGCGATGCAGAGCGATTAGCGGTTAATAGGGTTCTATCTTTGCTGCGTTCTAGCAACTGTGTCCAGAATTGTTCGCGCAATATATGCCGTTCTGCAAACTCCTTCTTCTGCTCGCCAATTTCGCGTGTCTGCTCGTCGGGTCCTGCTAGCACAGTGAATAACGGCGCATAAGGCGAATCGCCAATCCGGATCGCCTCAACTTTTACGAAATAAAATCCTGTATCGGCTCCAGTCGCCTCATTCAACCAATCAATAACCCGCATATGTTCCTGACGCACTTCAGTTGCAACCCATATGGCCGTCTTTGCGTCCAAATTCACCATATAGGTCAATAACTTACCCAGATGGTCATGATCTGTTCGTTCAAGCTGGTTCTCAACGATGACCGTGTTGCCATCATCATCTTCGCAAAACAAATCGACCGTAAATGAGCCGACGGCCTTCTCGCGCTCCAGCACTGTCAGCTCAATACCAATGCGCTCGGACAGCGCCTCAATATTGTTCTCCAACCACGTTGTGAAGTTATGCGCTTCATGTCGGAATGCTTCGCGCAGTGGCACAATTTCCAACTTACCGATGTCCATCTAGCTTGCCCTCCAGCTCGGCCAAAAATGTGTCATTTTGCACCTTAAACAAAGCGAGTGGCACGTTGATTCCCTTTAGCGCCGATTCGGTGAACGACTCACGTGGAATGCTCATTGTCCATTTAACCGCTCGTAAATCCACATATCCCTGTGGTTGGTTAGGGTCATATTGGTAGTCTCCAGTAATTTTGCCCACATGGATAGTTCGCTCGTACCACGTGGGTGGATAAATGACCAAATCACCAATCGCCACCTCATGCACAAAACGATAAACCATCGAATACATCGCATTGATAGTCCGCTCGTTTGATCTTCGGAACTTAGGCAACAATCCCTTTGTCCACGCCTTCCTGAATGCTTCACGGGTTGGCGGCAGCTTGCTCAAATCTCCCATATCAGAAAAACCAATACCGATAACTTTCTTCTTCAAAAACAAACGGTAAGTCTCTTCATCTCGTCTCGGAAAAACACACCATACAGGTGGCAAACCGGATGTCTGAGATTTCCCTCCATTATCGCCATCCTGTACGCTGATTGATTGATCGTCTGGATGTGAGATCACCGTAAACATCGGGGCAGGACGTGAATCATCAATTCGGATTGCATTTACCTTAACCAGATAAAAAGCCATCCCCGCTGGTTTTACCCGGTTGAAGTGTTCAATGACCGTTTGATGTTCGATACGTGGCTCAGGCGTAATCCATATTGCTGTATTCGCCTTTAGGTGGATCATATACGTCATCATCTTGCCCAGATGATCGTGATCCGTACGTTCCAACTGATTTTCGATGATAATGCGATTGTTTTGCCCATCGAGGCAAACCAAATCAGCACGAAAACTCCCCACCGGCACTTCACGCGCTTCGACTAACAATGGTAAACCCAGCGCTTCTGACAGCACCTGAATATTGCCCTCCAGCCACGTCGTGAAGTGATGTGCTTCATGGGGAAAGGCATCTCGTACAGGAATGAATTCGATTGCCCCGATTCCACTTACCTTCTTTGCCATATATCCCCCTTAAGCTGCCGAATAGTCACCTTCCCCGATAATATTATCAACCTTCCTCTACACCCAAATCCCCCGCAATCGCTGCGAACTGTTCCAGCGCGGCCTTCAAATCATCCATAATCTCTGCCGCGATCACCTCCGGTGCTGGGAGGTTCGCATTATCCTCAAGGCTCTCGTCCTTCAGCCAAAAAATATCAAGGCTCACCTTATCCCGCGCCACCAGCTCGTCATAGGTGAACACCCGCCACCGCCCATCCGGGTTTTCTTCCGACCACGTCGCCGCTCGTTCGTGACGGTTCTCCGCATGGTAGCAGGTGATAAAATCCGCCAGATCGCCATATTGCAGCGGATTCTGTTTCAGCGTGAATTTCATATTCGTCCGCAGGTCATAAATCCACAGCCGTTTAGTGTTTGCGGTCGGCCCCTCTGTCCGCTTGTCAAAAAACAACACATTCGCCTTCACACCCTGCGCATAGAAAATCCCCGTCGGCAGCCGCAGTAACGTATGCACATCGCACTGCTTCAGCAGCCTCCGCCGGATAACTTCCCCTGCCCCGCCTTCAAACAACACATTATCCGGCACCACCACCGCTGCTTGTCCGTTGATGTCCAGAATCGTCCGGATGTGCTGGATGAAATTCAACTGCTTGTTGCTTGTCGAAGTCCAGAAATCACTGCGCTCAATGCTCTGTTTCTCGCGGCTCGTATTCCCATCTTCGCCGATAATCTGCACACTGCTCTGCTTCCCGAACGGCGGATTCGTTAGCACCATCTTGTACCGTGTGCCCGGGTCAGCTTTAAGGCTGTCACCGACCTCGATTGGACTCTCATCCCCGTCTGCTGCGATGTTATGTAGATACAAATTCATCACACACAGCCGCGCCGTGTTATCCACAATCTCCGTGCCCGAAAGCATATCATGCCGCAGTTGCCGTCGTTGGTCGCGGTCAAGCTGCGGATTTTGTTCGCTGATCCACTCATACGCCGCTAGTAAAAAGCCGCCCGTCCCGCATGCCGGATCATGAATCGTTTGCCCGAATGGCGGCTGCATCACCTGCACAATCGCCTGAATCAGCGGGCGCGGCGTAAAATATTGCCCTGCCCCCGACTTCGTATCCTGCGCGTTCTTCTCCAGCAGCCCTTCGTAAATCTCGCCCTTCACATCCACGTTCAAACCCGTCCACGTTTCGGCATCAATCAGGTCAACCAGCCGCTTCAGCTTGGCCGGGTCCTGTACCTTGTTCTGCGCCTTGCGGAAGATCACCGGAATCAGCCCCGTTCCCTGCCCCAGCCCCCGCAGCAGCTCGCGGTAGTGGTTCTCCAGCTCCACCCCGTCCAGCTTCACCAGACTGCTCCACCGGTATTCTGGCGGAATGCGCGTCGCATACTCCCGCCCTGTCTGCTCGGCCATCAATAGACGTTCTTCATCCATCTTCAAAAACAGCAGATACGTCAGTTGCTCCACATAATCGCCGTAGCTCATGCCGTCGTCCCGCAGCACGTTGCAGTAATTCCACAGCTTTTGCACCAGTTGCGCTGCATTGTTAGTCATGAGTTTTTTGCTCCGGTGTAATTAAACCACTCTGTACGTATTGGCTAACATCGAGATCAAAAACGGTGTCACCAAGTTCAAGGCTCCTCAAGGTGCACGTATTTTCTTGCGGAGAATACTGATTTAGATAAAACGTAGCTCGCCTATTTTCTTTCGCTGCGGCTCTGGAGAGCAACATAGGTCTGAGGCAATGTAATTCACCTTCTCGATCTTGAAGATACAAACTTTCAGCTTCAAGATCTGTTCTTGTTGAGACTTTATTGTGAATAGGAACGAGATGTTGATCCCCCATCAACTCGCGATATTGGTAATGAGTCAAATTCGTTAGTGTGTCGAGGCGAGTTTTCTCGATATAAATCAGTGGATACTCTGTTAAGAACTCAGCTCCTTGCAGTACCAGTTGCAGCTTGTCGTAGGCCTCTTGATACACACTTTGGACTTCAAATCCTTTCGGCCCTTGGAAATGGGCATCGCTGTTTCTGCTTTTCGTTAAATAACTAATAGCCCTTTCAGCATTGAGCCCCAGTTGGTCATCGGCAAATGTCTTGGGAAATCGGGTTATTTCGTAAAACGGGATTGATTGATCAGCATCCCTCAAGAGTGATCGCACGTCCTCCAATACTTTGATCCAATATCCGAAGGTTTTTCCATGGGTGTTATTTCGTCCTAACTTGGTCGCTTCATCTCTGACAACTGTGATGACCTTACCGTACTTCTTGGCTAACAAAATTCCGATTGAAGCCAGGTAAGCAATTGTAACTTCCGTGCACTCCAGAATGTGTTTGTATCCTTCGTAGTCACGCTCTCTGGTTTCAATCATCGTCCAACGGTAAGCAATGGGGTGAGGAAAATAACGCCGTACGCGACTTGCAAAGTCATCAACCGTATTGGCCGCCGCATATTTCTGGCGCACACGTCGCGTTTCTGAAAGCAGCCGTAGACGCTTTTCGCGACTATCAGGGATAGAAAAAATCTCGTCCCGAACTTGGCTCAATTCCTTTATCCAATCAATGTGTGCTTTTTCTGCTGCGTCTAGAGACTCAATGGCTTCACTGATCGCCAAATCCGGTTCAGGTACACTAAATCGTTCCAGAATGGATCGGCTTAGATGAAAACGAGAACCATGAGCCTTTATTCGCTCTAGGGTATGCCTTCCTTTTAAGAAAGATATCAAGAGTTTTAGCTGGGTAGGAGCAACCCCAGCTTTAGGTCTTAATACGATGATGGAGTTAGATGCAATAAGCGGAGAGGGTAAGTCATCTACTATGGCTACAAATAGAGTTTCTTGTTGCTCAAAATTGTTAATTTGTCGAATCAGGATATCACCCTTACGGATTAAAGAGTCTTTCCTAATGTAATCAATAAGGATGGATTTATGAATTGATCGTATATCAATGTCACCTGTAACCGACAATCCTTTTGCGTCAAGTATCCCTGCATAGCCTTCAGGTACATGAAAGTCATAATCTTCCTCGGTTTCAATTACACCACTTTTAAAAATGGCATATTGGTAGGTGCCCACAAAATCAACCAGATCAGTCAGTTTCCTGGTTCCCCCAAGGCTGTTACTAAAATCCTCGAAGGTCTTTAAGCCCTCTGGGTTCAAATAATCGTAAGTAAGGGGATCTTCTGAAGAGACTTCACCTTCTAGCCAAAAACCATTCTCTACAACTTTGTTACCGTTTTTAAGTCTTATGAGGTTTCGAATCGCACGGGTTATATCACCACCTTCTTCAGTCTTAAAAAACGCAATCGAAGAGGTATTGGATGGCATAATCAATACTGTGCAAGCTCGAAATTGCCGGAAAATTCCGGGTATTCCGATTAGGTCTATCGCATGGTCTTGTTCGAGTATAAATTTGGCTCGCTTATCCTCCAGCAAACTTTGGCGCACGATAATTGACCTATCATTAGTCAGAATATTTTGGGGAACCAATGTTCCTATTGAGCTATTTGGCAACACCTTTTGAGCAATCAATAAAATAAGCTCACAAAAATCAAGCCGCTCAATGATCGGATCAAATTGAAGTAGTAGTTTATGGATAGTGTCAAGGGGGATAGTATCTTCCACTGAATCAGTTAGTCTTTCATCCTTGAGTACCTCTAAAAAATCTTGTTGTTCGCTATAGTGATTGTCGAGATTTCGCTGGCGATCTTTCTCATACCAAACCTGTCGGTCTGGGAATATACCGTCAGGCCTTATCCGCCCCCATGGACTGATAAAAAACAAGTTTTGAGGCTTACGCGAGTACACAATTTGAATGAATTGATACAAAAAACCTATGGGATCTTGCGGCAAATTAATGAGTTCGCAATAGGAAGGAAAGAGTTGCTTGGGTATGTAATAACTGCCCGTTTCGTTACCGCGATTTTCAGACTGTTCATCCCCTAGAAAGACGTTCGATAAAACCAGCGTTGAACCATTCTCTGGAGGTAATAATTTCTCTATGATCAGAGGATAGAGTTTTACTTCAGGATCGTTATCACTTTTTGCCATTTTTGCCCCTCCCCCGCTTCCCCTTCCCCGTCGCCTGAGTGGAGGCTGCCCGCGCCGCCCGTATCCGCGCTAGCAGCGCCTCTGCCGCTTCGTCCGCCGGATCTTGCGCCACCAACCGTCCCGCGAACGCCTCCCGCAAAATCGCCTGCCGCAGCCGCTCAGCGCGTTTCAACCCTGCTCTTACAGTTTCGTTTAAATCGTCGATAATCGATAAACCTCTTTCGACTTCATTGGCGATTTGCCTCTGTTCATTCAATGAGGGATAAGGAATAGCAAGTTTCTGAAGAGTATCAAGGTTAATATTCTTTTGTGCAGTTGCTGGGGCATACTGTTCAATATGGTTTTTTGCAGAACGAATAAAATACTCTAAGAATCGAATATCTGCAGAGTCGTCAATAGGAATAAAACCTACAATACTGTCCGGGAAGCAAGCTGAGAAGCCAAGAATAGCTGTTTCAGCTATGTTGGCCGCAATCGTTATGCAAAGCGTCCCTTCAGGCCAAAGGCGGCTTTGTGCTAGTCCAGCTTCACTATACGTTTGCGAATATGTTTTTAATATGCCATTTGCATGGCGAATGTCTCCTGTTTGAACAAATGGGTACGGCCCGTCATAAAGAAAATCCGCATTTCGCGGACGATGCTTTGATTTACCTCTAGCAAGCTCGCCAATTTGATCCAAAGACACGTACACCCACCCCTCCGGCAGTTCCGGCAAACCCTCCACATCCGGCGCGGCAGGCTCGTCATAGGTCATCTTACGCGGATCTTTCCCCTTCGCCCGCTGTTCCGCTTCCCACTTCTCCCGCCGCTCCTCCAAAATCCGTTCCAGCAGCGCGCTCGCCGGTTCATCGTTCGCGTCTTGCTCCACCAGCCGCCCCTCACACGCCGCCTTCAGCACCGCTGCCTTGTACCGCTTCAGATTCGCCTGTAACCGCTTCAGCGCCGCCACCCCCGCATCCAACCGCGTGAACTGCGCCTCAATCGCCTCCACAATCCGCTTTTGTTCGCTTAGTGGAGCAATCGGAATTGCGACTCCAAATAAATATTTACTAGGTACACGAAGTTGGCCTGCTGTACCTGTCATTGAAGCAGTTGCGTTATCTCTAAAGCTTTGCTGCCTAATATAGTAATAAATCCACTCAGGTAATATTGCTTCTGTTGCTCGTATAACATGGAATTCGGTTGAGCCAAATCCCAAACCATTTTTCAAATCATGGGCAATTGCAGCTTTCCCGTTTTCCATACATGGGGTGATTTTTGCAAATAGGACATCGTTATCAACAAAACGTGTATAACCCTTCCAAACTTCATTAATTGGTCTTGTTTCTAGGGTCGAAATACTTCCTGATACATCATCTACGGCCGCCATAGGAACAAAAGAAACCTGCATATCATCCCTAAAAGTATCTGCCCACATCATTCGAGGATTTATCGCAGATACTTCATCCAATTTTGTCCACAACCACGCTGGCGGAAGCTCCTCACCACCTACTTTTCCCGCTTCACCGTCATCGCCATCAAATAAATCAAGCTGCGTTGGTTCCATCGATGCCTCATCTGCCTCAAAACCCGTAGGTTTGTAAACTCAAACTACCAAAAATAGAATTTCTGTGCTATAATTAGGTACAGTAGTGGTCAATTGGTACGTGATGAAATGATCACCATATAAATAAACGGTGGTGTTAGTAGGGGCGAAGCATGCTTCGCCCGTATGAATAAGAACAATCACTACTTACTTTGCAACCACTACCATAGGATTAATCTGTAGGGCTGCGGCACTGTCTCATCCGCATCCTATTGCATCAGGGATAATCAATGGCTTTTACTGCCCAACCAACTCAATCCCACATCTCAATATACTGGAATTGCATTTTCGGCGGCTTGCTCCCCTGCTCCCGCCTTCAAGATCCCAAAACGACGACGCGGCAGCCATGAGCGAGCCATCCGCTGCACTGGCGTCATTGCAGCGCCACGCTCCCTCATTCCCGCCCGCCAATGCTGTCAATTCAGCGCCACACTCCCTCATTCCCGCCCGTCATCTCGGCGGCAATATTGCCACAAAACATCACCCATCTTAATCATCAATTTTGATCAAAAATGTGGAGGTTGCTAACGTTCAATCAACTTCCAATTCATCCAACACCAGCACCCGTAATTCACTCACCCGTTTCAGACCCAGATCATTCGTAACCAAAGCATCACAATTCATTTCAAGACACGTCGCTACCTGCATCGCATCCGGCGTCTTCAGTCCATAACGCGCCCGCAGCTCAGCCGCTCGTTCCGCTATCTGCTGGTCGATTTTCACCGCAACAATCGACTGTGTGTTGAGCAGCATCTCGCGATACTCTCGTACATAATGAGGCTGTTTTTTCGCCAGCGGCATCGTCAACACTTCGGTCAATGTCAACATCGAAGTCACTGCCTGTATAGCTCCACTGTTAACCTCCTGGAAGATCGATACTACCCGCCCTTCATATACTGGATGTTTCTCAACCAGATAAATAAATGGGGAAGTATCCACTCCCAGTACCTGTACACCCGCCAGCGCCTGGCTGATCTTCATGGACGGTGATCCCACTCACTGCGTAGTTGGTTGACGTACTCCTGAGCGTCTACGCCTTCCCAAATTTCCGCCCCCAATCCGACAAATTCTAATATGCTGCGCTTTTTGGGTTGCTCTTCCGGTTCATTCACAATATCTACCAGCGCCTTAATCAACCGTTTGCGCTCCTCTATCGGCAAGCCCCGCACCTCGCGGATAATTTCTTGTACCGTCATCATCCCTGCTCCTTCACTCACCCTCATTATACTAACCGTAAACCGCTTCTATCAGCCTCATCTCCCCCTCCCTGTATACGGGGAGGGGGTCGGGGGGTGGGGTTTCTGGATAGATACTAAGACCGCATCCATCACCAGGTTCTACTTCCTCCTCATTTTGCGTGGAGGAATTTAGAGAGGGTTTAAATCCTATGCAGCCAGCGCTGTATTCAGGTCGTCCAGCAGCACCCGTACCTGCCCCACATCCCCAAATAAGGAGATCACACGGTTCACCCCGCCCTGTTCAAAAAACTGTCCATCATTGAAATCATCCAGTTCAATCGTCAGGTTCACACCGATATGTTCGGCTATAGCGTCTAGCCACGCTTTCTGTTCAGCATCAAAAATCCGGCCAGCTTGGGCTTGGCTTTCCAGCCACTGCCCGTATCGGGTCCTCACCTGTTCCTGAAACGGCACCAGCTCCTCATCCAGCCCTGCCCCGTGCCGCACCAGCGCGATCAAATCCGTAAGCAAACGCTTCGTCTGCCCCATCCGCACCCGCTCCGGTTCTACCCGCGCATAGGCTGTCCACACCTTCTCCGCTGTCAGGTTCAAAGGGGGTTGCTGCAGCCGCTCAGCCAGCTCTTTAATATGCGTCCACTCCAATCGCTGCTGCTTATACGGGATGCTGTACAGAATCCGTAGAGCGGTAATCTCATCTCGGTTCCGTTCAATAAACTCGCGGAAGCTCTCCACCACCTTCGCGGCCTTCTCCCCATCTTGGAACTTGGCTTCTTGCAGTGTATCAATATTGATCTCATCAATAATAACCGAGTCGCGTGCCTGTATCTCCTTCAGCAGCTTCCGCACCATCGGATTCAATAAATCCGCTGCCTGCTGCTTAAGTTGAATTTCAGCCCGGCTCACTGCTTCTTGAGGTGGATCTTGGCTTTGGGTCGTCTCCTTCGCCGCTTTGATGTGTTGGTCCAGTTCAGTCGCATCCAACAAAATATGGGCAATGTCCGTCAGGCGAAAACCACCGCTCGCCTTCTCCAATTCTGCTTCATCTCGGCTCGTCAGCTTGCCTCTCAGCCGCGAAATCCGCTTCGCCAGCGTGATAAATGTATCGTCTCTCTCGTCCCCTGCTGCTAGGTTATCCAGCAGCTTTGCAAACCCTACAGTCGGTTCACGCTCCAGCGTAGGCAGCTCCAGTTTCGGGACATCCACCACACCCACGGCATCAATAATCACAAAGCGATCTTTCGTCGTCGCGTCACTTGTCACCACCTGTAAATCAGTCGGTGCAATCACCCGCACGCCCCTACCCTGCATCTGTTCGAACAACTGTGATGACCGCACCATCCGCATAAAAAGTAGAATCTCCAGCGGCTTGATATCCGTTCCCGTCGCGATCATATCCACGGTTACTGCGATACGTGGATCATAGTTATTGCGGAACGCGCTGATTAAATCATCCGGCTTCCCATCTACCCGGTACGTAATCTTCTGGCAAAAGTCATTCCCTTGATTAAATTCCTCTCGTACAATCCGGACAATCGCTTCCGCGTGGCTGTCATCCTTCGCAAAAATCAGCGTCTTAGGGACGATATGCCGCTCAGGAAAAATCTCGGTAAATAGCCGTTCTCGGAAAGTCCGGATCACCAGTCGAATTTGATTCGGATTCTCAACTGCTTGGTCAAGCTGCTGTCCTGTATAAACAAATTCTTCGTCCAGAGCCTCCATCCATTGTTCGCGTGTTTTTCTGTCCCGTTTTGGCACATGAAAACCCGTTGGAATTGTGCTCCCATCACTCGTAATCTGCGTTCGGATAACATACACCTGCCCGCCAACATTCACACCATCCAGCTCAGCTCGCTGTCGGTTGTATTCCATCACCAGATTTTCTTTAAAAAATCCAAAGGTCTGCTTGGATGGTGTCGCAGTCATCCCGATCAAGAATGCATCAAAATATTCCAGTACCTGCCGCCACAGGTTATAAATCGACCGGTGGCATTCATCGGTCACAATCACATCGAAATATTCAATGGGTATTCGTGAGTTGTAGGCTACTTCTTTCGGTCGTGCATTCGGGTTAACCGGCTGGTCAAATAGTGAAATCTCTTCCTGCTCCGGGTCAAACTCTGCCTCGCCTCTTAACATCGAATACAACCGCTGGATTGTAGTAATTACCACTTTACAAGTATCA
>JAWKPB010000013.1:0-17885 GCA_041390885.1 Anaerolineae bacterium
ACTGACATACCATGTCCAGCCAGAGTCAGGCGTAAAATACTTGACTAGTGCCAGCGCCTCTAGGCCGATGTTCTCATTGGCATAGAGTGCGGGGAGTTGCTCTCGAAGCGCAGCGGTCATTAGCTGGTGGGCAGGGACTGCTGTCGGGAGTTTATTCGATTTGTTATACTTCATGATATTTCCAGACCGTAGTGGAAGCTATGGTCTGCCAAGAAATTGATAATGGTTAGGGCACGTTTTTCTACTTGAGGAGCAGCGTGCCCTTAACTTTTTAAAGAATAATGTTAATATATGTATATTATATCAATTAATATATATAAGTCAACTATCACAATATGTTTAGCTAGTTTACTTGCCCCGCCGCAACTGCTACAATTCAACGCATTATGACAACAACCTGATTTTATGCCTCAGCAACACAACCTCACCTTCGAACCCCTGGAAATGATGGACTTACGGGGTAAACCCGGCAGCGTTTTGGATGCGGTGTTTGACCAGCAAAAGCGATATATCATCCGGCGCAAGGGGACGCCTAAAGCCCTGATTGTTCCCATCACCGACAGGCGGGTCATTGAGCAGGCGGTCTCCAAGCGCGATGTGGCGAAGATGTACACGGCGCTGCAAAAGATGACCGGTATGATTAAAGATAACGTGACCGACGCTGCTGAAAAGATCGACCAGATCGTTTATGGCGAAGCCTATGACCAAACACATCAGGAGGTGAATGGTTGAGTATGAGGTGCTGGTCGATAGCGATGCTTTTATTGGCCTGATGGTCGAACACGATGCCCACCACCCACAAGCCCGGACGATCTTCCAGCGCCTGATAAACCAGCAGACGGTCATGGGCACGACCAACTACGTCATCACCGAAACCGCCAGCACCCTGAGTTATCGCTTCTCGCTTGACTACGCCAAAAACTTCCTAACATTGGTCGATGATTTCTTGATGATCACCATCACGCCAGACATACACACCCAAACATCGCAACTATTTCGCCAGCAAGATAGAGCCAAAACCAGCTTTGTCGATATGTCAAATGTGACCGTGATGAAGGCGTTGGACATCCCGGCAATCTTCAGCTTCGACACAATATACCAGACAGACTTTCAACTTTCATCCGTGACACATGGGTAAGTAGGGGAGAGCGCACCTGACCTGCGACATATGCTCAAATAAGCCAAGAATTCTCGTTGATGAACACTGGGAAAAATCACGACGGCGATCCGGCGTCGCCAGACTCAATATACTAATAAAATGGAACGAACAACCCTATCTATCCCACACCCTATCCGCCTCCCATTCACCCAAACCATCCAATCCAAAGCCCCGACCAGCCACCTCCTATCCTATATAGCCCCGAAATTGCGCCATCGGCGTCTGGCAATCCAATCCCACTTTTGATCCTTAAAAAACTATTCTGACCTCTAAATAGTCAACTATATATGAGATTTGCACATAAAAAGTACGGAACAAAGTACGGAATCGCCTTCCTGACCCTATTAGCGGAAAAAATGAGGTTTAGGTATATTCCCTCTTATCAAAAATGTGAGTGTGAGGGGGTGTCGTCATGCAGGTGTGGGAATGGCTCAAGGTACAGCTTGACCAGTACGTCTACAATCCGTTGTGGTGGGGTGTATTTTTTGCGGCGATTGCGCTCATAGATTTATATGTGATGTTTGATTATATTCCCAACGCTGTGTTGTTGTTTGGGGCAGGGTTCGGGTTGTTTTCATTTCTGGCAGTGGGGTTAACGGCAAAACCTGATTTGTTCTATCCAGCAGTATTTGACAAACACAACCGTGATCTCATGAGCGAACTCCTGTTTGCCATTATGGTGTGTTTTGGTGTTATTGGGGTGGTGGTAACTGTGTGGATATGGCTATTCACCAACTCTACAGAGGTGTATTTATTTCCCCAATTTCGCTGGAGCATTAGGGGCGGCGGCGGACTGTCTTTGTTGTTGGCTTTTGTGACATGGCGAACCATCCGTGACAATATTAGAGGTCAGACAGCGCAGAGTGTTCTAGCGTTGACGGCTACGCCATCCGATACGATAGAGGCAACGACACATGATAAAGCTGTAGCAGCGGATTCCCCAGAACCCGCTCAAAACACGACTGAGGCCAGTGCCGATGAAGCCGCAACAGCCGTAGAAGGCGAAGGTGAAACCGAACCGGAAGAACAGGTCAGTAGCTGGTTTGAGATCAGGCTGCCTCGACAAACTGAATGGGTGCCGCAAAACGCGCTGGCATTTATGCAACGGATTTTTGATGTGGTTGGGGACGATATGGCAGCCCTGAGTATTGTGGCGCGGCGGTCTGGAATCACCTGGCAAATTCAATTTGTTCATCCCATCTCAAAGCAGATTGAACCGGAGCTTATAACCCTGGCAACGGCGCTGTATCCGGCGGCTACCGTCACCAATACCACTGAGATATACAGAGAGGTGACATTTCCCTTCTATCGGCGGTCAATGGTGCTTCAGCGGACACAAAACAAAAATTTCTTTGACCCATATATTTCAGTCGGGGCGTTTAAATCTTCAGACCCGCTGACGTTAATCATCCAGGCCATCCCGCAACTCTTGCCGGACGAGGAGTTAGCTCTGACGGTAACGTTTACACAGGTGTACCAGATGAGTGCGGAGCAGGTTTTCCCGCTCCTGAACATGAGTCGGCGTGAAATTGAAGAGGTTGTGGAAATACCACGCATTCAGATACCCAGCGGCAAGTCATTTTGGCAGGCCAATGCGTTGGAGCAGTCTTTCAGGATTGTGGGTTGGGGATTTGGCAAGGCGCTGACTAAAGGCCGTATCTGGTGGGCAAACAAGCAACTTGAAAAACAATTTGTCCCACGCTTTCCTGAGAAAGAGTCCCAAATCTACCAGACCAAACTCGCCCAAAAACTGGCACATGCCAGCATCGGGTTGTATATGGACAGCCCGGAGAAAGAGCGGTTGTCTATCTTGCCGACAGTGGCAAAGCAGGTGATGAATTTGTCGGGAGACAGTCCGCTTCAGGCTATCGACGGCATGGACGAAATTGTCGAGATTACGGATGCACAACTTCAGAGCGAAAACCATCCAGTCTGGCTCTATGCCAACTGGCATGAAGCGATGGCTATGGCTCACCAGCAGAAAGGTAAGAAACAACCTGAATTCACAGGCCCATTTTACGATTTCACCCTGACTGCTGCCGAGGTTGCCAGCTCAGGCATTTGCCCCACAAAGGTTTTTTGAAGTGGTGCCCAAAGGCATTCGCTGGTCCGATGCCGGGTTGGAAGCGGTCAAGCTTTACCGAGGCAAAAACACAATCCCATTTGGCTTAGTTGAGGAACAACCGGTGGCGCTGAGTCTGCCCGATAGACGGTACCATACCTATATCAGCGGCATGACCGGCATGGGCAAATCGACCTTGATGCACAATCTGATTCACCATCACATCATGACCGGCGATGGGGTAGGGGTGATTGATCCGCACGGGTCGCTGGTGGATAAAATCTTGCAGCAAAGTATCCCGCCCAGCCGGGTAGATGATGTGGTGTATTTAAAAGTGGCAGATGAGGACTATCCCATCCCCTCAATCCCTTGCGAGTGCCAGATGGGGTGGATAAAGAGGTGGTGTTTCATACCATGTTGTGGGTGCTTAAATCCATCTATGCCAGCTCATGGAGCGAGAGCCGAATGGAGACGACCTTCCGAGCCATCCTTGAACTATTGCTGAACGACCCGCAAGCCACGCCACTGGATATTCAGGAGTTGGTCAATAATCGAACCTTTAGAGCCAATTTGCTCAATAAACTCAAAAGCGGTGATTCAAGATTGCCCCGCACCACCCGGAATTATTGGCGCGATTTTGAGAACCTGTCACCTTCGGAAATCAAAGATCGGACTGCGCCCATTCTGCATCGGTTGACGGCCTTTCTGGGGACAGGTCATCTGGAGTTGATGTCGTGTCATCCAAAAACGATTGATTATAAGTCGATCATCGCGGGCAAGAAGATGGTGCTGATTGACCTGTCGGGCGCCAAAGTTGCCAATGAGGTCGGTAATTTAGGCGCCATCTTTTTTGCCAACTTTTTCCTGCATAGCATCGGGTTGGGCGGCATTGATGATGATGCCAATGAGCCACCGCGATACCATTTGTTCATTGACGATGCCCGTCGGTTTATCACCAGCCCGCTGCAAGATATGTTCTCAGAAGCCCGCAAGTATGGCCTGGCGGTGACCTTAGCCAGCCAGTATGTGCGCCAATTTGACAGCGCAACTCAAGCCGAAATCAACAAGAACGTGAGCACCCGGATTAGCTTCAAGAGTGATCAGGAGGATGCTGGGCAGATTGCCAGGTTCTACAAGCCGGAAGTGTCACCGGAGGAAATTGTCAAGTTCGGGGTAGGGCAGGCGGTGGTCAAAACGGTGGTCGATGGCAAGGATGTGTCGCCCTTTGTGGTCGAGACGTATGCGCCATTGTCTCAACAGGGTCGCGAAAACGGAGTAGACAGGAAGGCGGTGATAGCGGCATCTAGGCGGAATTTAGGCTTGTTGACCGCTGCCGAGATTGAAGCCTTTATTGACAATCGGTATGACGGTGAGATGTATGTCAAACCACCCGAAACCACCGGACTGACCCGATTTGAAGCCGATGAGGACGAATAACAATTGGCGAAGAAACAACGCAAGCCCAGCACGCGCCGGGCGGATCGCGATCATCGGGATCCATTTCGGCTGCAACCCAGAGATGTGGAGATTATCCGGGCGGTCAATGATTGTCAGGCGCTGACGCCGGAACAAATCCTCACGGCCTTTTTTGGGTCGAAATCACCGGCCTACAAGCGGCTGCGGGGTTTGTTTGATCACCAGTATCTGCGTCGCGACCAGATCCCACAGGTGGACATTGACGCGCCCACCAGCACCACCATCTACACCATCCTCGATCTGGGGGCGGAGGCGCTGGCTGCCAATTATGGTTACACTGCCGAGGATATGCGCTATGCCAACAAGCAGGTGCTTGACTACCGGACACTCCAACACATCCGTTTTCTCAATGACCTGCGAGTTGCCATCCTCCGGGCGGTGCGTGAGAGCGGAGACTATGAAATCGTCGAGTGGGTGGATGAGAAACGGTTTAGAGCCAAACCAGATAAGGTCTACGTGGGCAACAACAGCAAAGCCAAACCGATATTGCCCGACTGGTACTTTGCCCTGAATACGCCACTGGGCAAAGCCCGATTTTTTGTCGAAGCCGACACTGGCACCGAGCCGCTGTCTCAAGTCAGAAGCCAATTTGAGATTTACCACGAATACATCGTCAGTGGACGCTATATGGAGCGATACCAGTCGCGGAGTTTGATGATTCTGGTGATGACCAGTTCACAGAAACGACTTGCCAATTTGAAGGAGAGCATCCAGCGGGCGGGGAGTGCCGATGTGTACTGGTTGACCACCCATGACCAGATACGGCAAGAGGAAGTCAAAGCAAATCCACTAATGGTGTTTGAAGCCCCGATCTGGCAGACTGTCCAGAGCGATGAGATGAAGGTGTTGATCCAACCCGGTGGGGGTGGCTGAAGTTGATTTGTAATATTTGGTGAGATATACTGCGGCACGATGGAGGGACACCTCCTGAACTCATTTTTCAACAGCCTCTTTACGGGGCTGTTTCCGTTTAATGATCCATGCAACCAACTTCATTAAACGGCGAGGTATTGCGTAAGGATATTTGTTGAAGTAGATTGCCATAATCAGCGCGACATACGATATATCGTGCGGATGATGGATCAAAATCTCCAAACAATCCCCCCACAACACTCCGTAATGTTGTGTGTCAACACACATCCGGCTTCACCTCCTTCAGGTGGACTGATAACAATCAGTCAGGAGGTGTCCGAGTGGTTCGTGCCCGCAACACCCATCTCTTGAGCCTTTTGTGAGGCTGCTCATGGGTATGCTATCTATAGGATACTCGAGTTTGATTTGATAAAAATATTGTACAGACAGTTTGATGCGGGTTTCGCGTGGGTGGCACGTCTGAGCAATCGCGCCTACAAGCATCTCGCCACTAAAGAATCAAGTGGGTCGATACTGGGTTTATAGGCGATTTTTACTCCGCCGTAAACCAACCGTTCCCCCAGATTTCGGATTTTGATGTGTGATAAGATACACCTGCAATGGCAAAGGCTGAACCGAAGCCACCGACAAGAAAACCCCGATTTAATCCTGACAAAGGTCAACGGAACTTTGCAGCCAAACACTTGATGAATGCAGGCTATGGAGCATTAGCTGCCATGTCCCTAGTCAGGTGTTAGTAAGTAACAAAAACTGTGGCTTGTGGTTCTAGGATTATTAATTTATGCCGTATGTTGGAGAGCGGCATATACACTCAAAAGGGGGACAGAATGACTTTAGCACCTATCGAAGTTATTGCTCTTGCCTTTGGCCTAACTGTATTGGCGATTGCGCTTTTCTTCATGTTTTTTGTCAGACCACGTTAAAGCTGGTGAACTATAGGCCAGCTGCGATAGTGGAATTATAGGCCGAACCTCATATTTTCCACCTCAGAAACTCGAAAATATACAACCTCCCTAAATGACAGTCCCTCAAGTTGCTAAGTCGTGCAATGTGGAAAAGGCGACATGGAGAACCCGAAGGAAGATTGAAGATTGACCCATAACAATGCCCCTCTATTGATTGATTTTGCGTTACAAAATGTTACAATTCTTGTAATGGTTGTTGTTAAAAAACTAATTTGGGATAACTGGAACGTTGCCCATATTGCTCGACACCAGGTAACACAGGAAGAGGTGGAGGAGGTTTGTCAGGGTGAGGTGGTGGTGTTAGATGCAAAGAAGGGACGCTTGATGGTTGCAGGCTTAACTACAGCCAACAGGTTTATCTCAGTCGTGCTAGACCCAGAGCTGCAAGAGGGGGTGTATTATCCAGTCACCGCTCGATCATCAAGCAGAAAAGAACGGCGACACTACACCGCCGAGAAAGGAGCACATGACAAAGCAGCGTAAAACCAAACTGCCAGACTTAGAAACCCGCGAAGAGTTGGCGGAGTTTTGGGATAATCACGACTTCACCGACTATCTCCATGAGATGAAACCTATGAAAGTGAAGTTTGCCAAGAATCTCTCATCAGGAATTACCGTCAGATTTGATACCACGACCCTCAACATACTGCGCTCTAGAGCAGCCCAAAAAGGTGTAGGAGCTACCACCCTTATTCGTATGTGGGTAATAGAGCGACTAAAGCAATCCACACACAAAGCGGCTTAGTCACATATCGGGGAAAGGGCATCAAGTTGCTGGTTGCCTAGGAATATTTAGAGATATAGTACAGGTTTGTCAGATGTTGTTTTGGCAAGACAACTCCTCCTGATAATTTGGGGGAAATCATGAGCGATAGCAAACTCAAACAAAACTAATAAAGCAAATGAGGAGTAGGGATTTCAAGATCACATTGGCAGCGGTTAGGCAATGAGCTGAACAGTTGTGGGAGTGATATTGTAATCATTTGTTGAGATACTTTTGTATTGCTTCGGCTTCCCATGTTGGATATTCCAACGGTGATTCAAGGTATTTCTTCCATGCGACATCAAGTAGTTTAATTGGATTGTTGTAAGCTGTGCAGTTGGTATCATCAAGGAAGGTGCTGTATTCGATAGGGCTTACTTCTGTGACCATGCAATCGAGTAATTCCATAAGTACATCATCAAGCGCATGGTTATAGTAACCATAATAGTCTTCTACAATGTTGAGAGCATCGGCAATGGATTGCCATTGGGATAATACTTGTTCGGCATTTTTTTCAAAACCATTGTTTTTGGCACGAAGTGCAAGAAATTGAATACGCAACCAACTCAAGGGATGTGAGCGTAATGACATTTCATCTTGATTGAGATGAAAGTCTGATTCTGTAAAATGCCTCAAATACCACGCAAAAGCGAGTAAATAGCTTTCACCGCCGATAGTAAAGCCTACTGCATCACAATACAGTTCAATCATCCAGTGAAGCCATGTGTTTGCGATGGTCTGTCGTAATCTCAGCAATTCTGTCATTGTAACTACTGTTCCGTTGCCGTCCGAAATTAAGATAGTCGATAACCTTCTTCTGAAACTCACGTATCAACGCCTTCATCTCTGGTCGATGATACAGATAAAAAATATGACCAAATTCGTGAAATAATAGTGCGGCATATGAATCAACCGTTTTGTTCGATGGTTGGTACATAATAGACTGTCAAATCTTCATAGTATATTCCCACTGTCCATCCGCCACCGACGCATAGCATTGTTGAGTTTTGCCATGTGAGCTGTGAAGCCAGTTTGTGAGATTTAGAGTAAGTTTGTCACTTCTAGCCCTGAGTACGGTGAGATTGTAAGATACTCAATCGTTTCAACTTTTTTCTTGAATTGCTCCAAGTTTGATACAATGTCGGAAACAATTCAGTTCCTTCAGCCAAAAGCAACGCATACTGATAATCATCTACATCCGAAAGAAATTCATTCAATAAATGTATCAATGCTTGATAATTGCGTTGTCCCTCAGACGGTATTTGCGTCGCGGTCATAAGTCGCGTTCTGAGTGATTCAATATCAAGTTGTAATTGAAGATATTCTGCTTTGAGTAACTCTAGCATCTTAGATATTTCATATCCTGAGTCGAATCAGACTGTTGTTTAAGGATTTGTTCGAGTTGTTCCAAATACTTAACGAGCTGGGGATGTCGGGGTTTCACTCTTTAAGAGGCTTACTACTTCATCAATTGGTAGCTGATAGTAATTTGTTTATCCTGTCCATACGTTGCAAAATTGAGCCAATTGGTCGATGTGGGCTCTGTACTGCGCAGGCATATCAGGTTGGTCTTCATGCTGATGAATGGTTACTTTGATTTCGCTCGGCGAAATCTAGCAGTTGTTGCGATTTTTCCACTTTGTCTGTGGACATAGGTTTTTAATATCTTTTGCCTTTAATTATAGTCAATCGAAAGGACATTGATTGCAAGAGACAAAGCACCGATAGAGAAATCTAAACTTGATGTATTTAACCAATCGCTTTTCATGTTTTTCCCCAAGCAGAGGCTTAATGTCGTGGTTGCCTAATTTTTGAGCTTGACGCCTTCAACTCACTGTCAGCATTTTATACCCAATGTATGACTTTGAGCGACTTGGGGACTTGACCAGTTGAATTGTGCGCCTTCAAATACGGATTGTGTTGGTAGGCGTATATCAGGACACTGACCATTGCGTGTTAATGTCACAGGTTGGGCAGTTCCTTGCCTTAATGTAGATATACCTGTGGTTGTTAGGACAGACTTTTTGCTGTTCAAATAAACCGCTATTCCTTCCAACGGATTCTCTACATTTCCGTCTTCCGTGAGTTCCCAAAGTCGAACAGTTTTGTTTGTTGACTTGCGATAATCAACTAGATGGATGGTGGCATTGGCAGCAATCAACTGACGCTTCTGCAAGACATCCATTGCATCATTGACTCCCTTGACTTCTTTATATCTGCCATTTTGAAGTTCACGAAATTCGCCATCCCGAAGTATCAACAATGATTCAATTGGTGGAACACGTCTTCCCATAACGGACTCAATCAGTTCAACAATACAGTCTTTCAGGATTGATGGGTTGATGGTGTCATGTTGATGGTCGCCTTTCTCATAGACTCTGGTCTTTTCACGAAGTGGCTGTACACCTTTGCTACTAATCAGACTCAAGGATAATGCAAATTGACGGCGGTTGTGACCAACATCAATAACAAGCTGGGCTTGATACTGTCCAAATTGCTGTGTCGAATATGGGACTGCATCCATTAATTGCAGTACATCTAAGGCATTCATGGTTACAAAACCCTTTTTTCGACCCCATCGAGATTCGTTTTGATATTTATCACAGAATACCTTTTGCGTGATGTGTTTGACCCGCCACTTTTGTTTGTAGGCAATATCATGATAGGCAGTACGTTCATTGTTCATGATGAACACAACCATCTGGGCTGATTGAGCATGTAATTTGCTGATAGCATCTTCAATTGATGAATATTCGATGGGTGGGGTTGCTGCAATCGGCTTTTTTGTGAAGTCGGACAAGTCAGAAACCAAAGCGTCCGCAAACCTCTCTACAGCTTTATGATTCACTCCTTTGGGATATGCAATATGGATGTCTCTTGCTGTGAGTGGAGAAACATAATTGCATCCGTGTTCACGGAGCATCTGTAAACGAGTTCTATAGTGGTTTCGATATGCTTCTGCTGATTGCTCATCGGGGGGACTTTGAACCGCCATACTGCCAAATGTTAATTCCGGTAAAGCAAAACGCTCCATCATATATTCTGGTGGTCGCCAGAATCCCCTCTTCATTCCCGGTAAACCAAAGCCAAGTGGATAACCACCAAGCCGCTCCCAAAATACCTCAATATCTTGCTTGCGGTATTCGGGCGAAATCTTGTCAATATTGTTTAATGACGGAGGAAGCATCTCATTCATAATTCTTGGTCACGAATTTGCAGCTGAGTACATCATAACCACCTATGTTGAACGCTACTCTCACAGCCATGTCATTGGGGTGGCAGATGTCTGTGCTAAGGATATTTCGCCTTGTAGTAGTCATACAATGAGGGATAACTTACGTTATTAATCCGCATTTCGCCTGATGTTGCACAAGTGAGTCCAGCAGGTGCATCCTTGAAATAACAAGTCATCCGACGATTACCAATCTTGTATAATAATGTCCCTTGGCTACCTTGTTGCCGTTGCGTTAATTCATAAAACTCATCACAGCGTCTTTCCTGCTCTGCATCATTTTGACTTCTATCGAAAAAGTAGTCGAGTGATTTGCTGTGAAAAAATGCCGTTCCTATGTCAATAATGATACCCACACCTACATCTTCGGTCAAAAGGTTCATAATTCATAGCGCCTATAATAAGCGTCGATACCGTGCGCAAACATGAATGGTTGAGGTTCATACCATACTCCGTGACCACCGATATCCACAGATCGTGCAGGTCGCTGAATTAACCCTACAAACGTTTTAATACTAGGAGTTGCAAATAACGTCTGTGCATTATCTTCGTCGGCAAAGTCCATCCGTGTTTCTAGCCCGCGTCTTTAACCTCGACTGCCCAATCACTTTCTTCGAACTCAAATTATCAATGGGGCGATCATTTGCGATGGTGAAAATTCTTGTCGTAGGATCAGTGTAGCCACGATACCACGATAAAATTAAACTGCCACATGCCTTCGAAACTATGTCAGGTGTCAGGTTACTTCCTGAAATCTTTTGCCTTGCGGATACGGACATATAGACGTGTACCGGGGAGACAATACGGATGTTGGTTTCAAGCTCAGCGCCAGACCTTGATATTGACATAAGTTACAGATGTTTGATGAAGACAAGGAGTAAAGGCATTGGGTTACTTGACTGCCATAGTAACAGTACTGCGCCATGCGTTCAGCATCTTGGATATGCCTACTTTTGCAGTTGCGCCGGAACAGTTCCGCAGTTAAGTAAATTCCTTTGCTTGATCAGAATACGAAGATAGGCTTTATATAATCGAAGATATCATTGATCAGACAATCAAATTCGTGAATAGCCCACAAAAAGCGTATGTCGCCAGTTGTAAGCTATCTTGCCCAATGTCATCTTCTGAACCAAACTTCCAATCGGCATTATGATTTCATCACCAAGTTGATATGCAAGGTCAAGCTGTCCGCGTATCCGACGGGGCAACAAATCTACTAAATTGAATGAATGTTCTACAAGTGATTTGCTTGTAACGATCCCATCCTTCTAAATTCATCAAAATTTGGGCTTTGGGCAAATGTGTATCAAAGCAGTTGCCAAAGAGTTCTGTTGTACCTCATCGTAAAGCGATTCACATCGAGGGCCGATAGCGTGTTCCATCGATAGTGCGATGCTCTGCTGAATCAGTTGTTTCATCAATAATTTGAACCTTGAATATTGACGATCAGCTTCACCACCAGTGAACTTCGGTTTACAGTAGATCTATATCCCAAGAATTTTGCAGGGTGTGATAGTTAAATAAATTCTGAATTGCTCAGTGCAGTTTGTCATAACATAGATATATCGGGGTTGCAGGCTTTTAGAAAGTGAGGCGGGGTTGCTGTAACTCTACCTTTGATTTGCTCTTATGACTTCCGTAGTGTTGATTGTAGTATTTTTAAAGTTACGACGATTGAAGGAATACTCCTGCTGTATGACCATGTGATGTCTGATGCGTCATATTCTTCTTTTGCGATAGCTTTCGCATTCAAATGACATTGACATCTGTTGGGATGTCGCAATGGTCATCTCCTCGCAAACTCTGTAGAGACTGACGCATGTTATCCGCTCGTCTTCAGACAGATTCAGTTGTTGTGCTGGCGAAAGAAATTCTTTGGTACTGCTCTCTAGCAGTTTTGAATATCATCAAGGGATTTTCCTGCTGCCGACAACACTTCAGAAGGAATTTCAAGACTTCACAAATTGCTACAATTGTATTTGCGGAGGGTGGGGAGATGGTCATTCTCTATTTTGCTTTGATGCTAGGAAAAATCGACATTAATACACGTTTTGTAATTCTCTTTGCGATATACCAGCGTTTCGTCTTTGTTCTTTCAATAGTTGTCAAATGTCATATTAGTGACCTCCTATCCACAGAATAATATAAGTTGAGTTGTTAGTCAACTCAACGATTGATTTCTATTAAAATTCTTGTACGAGAGATACTGGCCTAATTTGAATTTAGGGGTATTCCTTATTTATCAATGCTTCCCGACTTAAAACTAACAATTATTTTGAACGCATGACGTACAACACCCATTTTCAGTCTTAACCTGCGGCGCTCCAGCGCCGTGTGGGTCTCATTACCCCACGATTAAAATAACCTCAAAAAAGGCTTGATCTGGTATAATGACTTCCTATGGATAGGACAGTCAACATGACCCAACTAGAGATCGACCAACAAACAGCCCAAAAACTTGCAGAGCTTTCCCAGCAGACCAAAAAATCTGTTGATGATCTTGTTATGGGTTACTCAACAACTACGGTTATGCCGTAATCCAAGCTGACCAGACTAGAGGAAGCGGAAGCATGGACTGAGAGTTGATTGAGTTGTAAGCCCAGAAAACCACTGACTGGCAAGCAGATTGTCGAGAAACACCTTAAAACAGGTGTGAGTTAGCGGTTGGTGAACGAAGAGATTGGCAAATGGAGCTGAGTGGGTTGTAATAAAAAGCACGCCATGCAGGAAGAGCATAAGTGGTAGTGGGACTAGTCGATACCTCGATAATTGTCGATCTGATACGCAGTTTCAGATGCCCACCAATGGCTCAATGTCGCATCAAGATGAATTAGGGGTCACATACTACGTTTTGGCGCAATCATTAGGGTGCATGCCAACAAGCAAAAACAAGCATCAGCCGCTAAATATTAGCCGATTTCCTGATTACGATCGAAACTACCCAGAACGTTGAATGGGCTGTGCAATCATGATAAAGTCAATCACAACCCACAATGTCGATGCACTAGATAGTCTTATTTCAGCGACCAGCCACAGACTACAAATTCCTCTCTATACCCGGAAACCTCAAACACTTTTTACGCCGCTTCTCGGACAACCCAAACGAAATGGCCTTGTTAGATTTTCTGATAGCATTACAAACACCTCCGTATAAAAAATGTACTGGTTTACGGTCATTTTCGAGCAAAGCTGCGTAATACTTAATAGATCGTTGCATATCGAGGTAAAAATTGTCATTCACCTGCAACCAGCTTTGCTTTACGCGATGTTTGCCTGATTTACCAGAGATGGTGGACAGCTTTGCCCGGATAGCTTGCACCATATCTTGCTTCAATACGTTTCATAGTCTCGTGACGATGAAGGGCTGTCTTTGAATAGGGTGAAGTTGGTTAGGCGCATTTGACTTCACAAAATGCGTATGATGTAATACCCATATCCTATGAAACTGACCCGAACAACCATTACGATTAGACCCAGCTTATTGACTCATCAAGCTGTTTGCCCACAAACACCAGCGTGACCATATCGGTGTGATAGAAGAGGGCGTGAAGCAAATGGTCGTAAAGCAAGGGGCAGCGGATGAAAGCGATGTATAAAGGAGCTGTTTGCGTTGCGGGCAATAGCAGAAGAAATGTTCCATCTAACCCTCGATATGATGGTATGAGTGATGACGAAATTCTGTATGGTGAAAATGGCGCTTGGCGAGAGTGGCAATCGGGGAAGGATTGAGCAACGAATGCGGTCTGATTGACAGCGATGTTTGGTGTGGCGGCTGTTCCTTCCGGCGATCCCCATTATAAAACCGCGTTTACGTTGTTTAAACGAAATTCCGCTGAAACTGGCATTCTGACCTTACTGTATCAGTGGGTAAACTGCTACTGTGAGTCAGTCATCCGGGCGGGAGCAAATGACGGCTCGAAATTTTCTCCAGAAAATCAGCGATCTCAAACTACCAATGATCCATGTGGCATCGGAAACCATTCACGATGAAGCTGTAAAGTTGTTTATCGCACAGGACAAGAAGGGTACCAGTTGTATTGACTGTACGAATGCTGGCGATAGTGCTTTACAAATTCCAACTATTTGTTCCTTCGATGAGGTGTATCATAAGAAGTTCAGGTTGTGTTCGCCCTTTCCCGCCGATAACTGACCAGTGATTGTTCTACTGGTTTTTCCTCCTAATGTTTTGTATCAAATATCCTCATTGACCGTCTTGATCAACTCTGTTAACCTGTTGCCATGCTTGCGAAATACCGCTTCAGCGAGATAACCATTTCACTGATACGTTCGTCGATACCCGCAGTAGTAGCCAAAGACGCCTAGATAATCAACGCGAACAACCGCAGATTGAGATGTTCAATCAAATTCGAAATCGCACAGTTTGGCGTTCGTGCCGTCAGAATGATGAGATCAGCTCACCATACCATTGTTACTCTTATCGAAGACCCTCGAACTGAAGAAGAGAAACTGCTTGATATACAACTCGAAGCGGAATCGCTCACCAACCTTTATGTTTGGCAGATCATCGGAGACGGCTAGTGACATGACGAAGGCAGAACGACTGGAAACTACTGACATGGCTGAAGCAGCTAGTCAAATCAAACCACCACCAGCCGAACAATCGGATGATAAAAAGCTGAAGGCGTATCATACGCTGGTGAAAGCGATTGAGAACAAATGACCACTATCTGGATGAGCCCAACGTTATCAAGAGCCAGTTTCACAATCACTTACGCAATATGTGGATGCAGTCACGGCGGATTGTCCAGAGGAGAATTCAAGCAGCTATTCAAATCGGCACAGATGTTGGGCAAGCAACAACGTGCCGCTCATCCCGCTCTGCGGGATGAGCATGTCATTTATCTTCGCCCAACCCAATGGACGCAAAAGCAAGATGTAACGATGGGTTTCGCGCTCAACACCAACCAGTACAGTCCATGTTTTCGTCGCCGCCAAGCCGCTTGATCATTCGCAATGATTTTTGCTATGCTGTCCGGGCATGACGGAACACGAACCATCGGATGCCCAATCCCTGTTACACCTCAAGGACAATATAGACACCTACTGGCAGCAGCTTCCAGAAGCATCAAGCGACAATGCTGGTTGCTGATGTTGAGAACTTGTGCTGTCTGGTGAGTGGGGTGGGTGGCTGCGTGAGGCGCTGGCATTTGCTTGACCAGCCTAAATCTAGAAACAGCCACTGGACTCTACTCTGCCACCGCTTCAGATAAAAAGTCACGCGACTCAAGACCACATCAACCAGTTGCCGGAGGGTATACACCGAAAGCTGACTCACTGGTGAGGATATTCGCCGCATTGAACGCAATGTCAGAACTGAATGTGTATGAAAATATCTGGAATGAGATCAAGGCTGTAGTCGCCGCTGGAAGTTGATGCGAAAGGGCGGGGGATAAGGATAACTAATTGCGCGCTTGGTTGCATCGGTCCAGCAGTGTGCTATGCTTCCTGAATCCATGTCGTGGTGCAGCAGAACAACCAACCCCGTTTGATGCCAGCCCCATCGAAGGCTTACACTTTTTGATCGGCGACCATCTGGCTCCCGGTCATCCCACCTTCAAAGATCAGAAATTACCAATGGTTGAGTTCCCATCAGGTGTGACGAGACCGATATGGGAGAGTGACAATCCCGAACAGCAGGGGATTATCCATTTATTCGGCGAGATGGACTTGCCGTTGGCAGATACTCGTGACGAGGCCTATGAGAGAGCAAAGAAAATCGCTGAGGCGGTTGGCTATGAAGTCAGCAAACATGAGACAAACGGTTTGGTGCTAGTCGGACAGACTCCCCACGAATTCTTGCTGGTGAAGTACGACGATCAATCGCGACAAATCAGCGATATTGAGGTGCTTGATTTTGAACAGTGGCAGCAGCCAGTGCATCCCGGACATCGGTTGATGACCGATGAGATTCGAGAACAACTCCCCGAACTCTATGCCAATGAAAAGATTGGATTAGAAGCAATCGCTCCAGTCAAATATTTCACGCCGGATAGCAACTGGACATGGTATGCCAGCGAGTTTGATGGTGAGGATCGTTTCTTTGGGTTGGTGGCGGGATTTGAAGTGGAGTTGGGGTACTTTTCGTTGTCTGAACTGCAAAGCGTGCGAGGGGCAATGGGATTGCCGATTGAACGCGATTTGTATTACGAACCACAGACGCTGCAACAATTGCTAGATAAGCATCGCAAGGAGCGCATGGAACAGACAACCCAAGCCGAACGACAACAGCGCGAACCACTGACAATGGCGCGTATTACCCGGATAGCGCGAGAATTTCTGCTCAAAACCGGACGGCATCTGCCAGTAGTGATTATCGAAGGGGATCGACGAACGGATATGATCCTCGTCGAAGATATGCCTTCTACCCATGAAGAGCGGGCACAAGAAATGGCGAGAATGGGTTTTACAATGGCAAAGCGGCAGGATGTCGGGAAGTTGCAACAGATGGTGCTGGTCACCGAAGGCTGGCTAAGTGTGGCAACTGAAGACAGACCAGCCCAGACACCACCATCCAAAGACCCGGAGCGGGTCGAGGTGCTGGTGATAAATCAGATTGATGTGCCGAAGCGGGAATATAAGCTGATGCTGCTGGAGATCATCCGCGATGACGACGGCAAGATACAGGATGTGCGTCCCCATAAGAGCATGGAAGAAAGCGAAGGTATGGATGCAGAAAGCCCCTTGCTGGATGCGTTGTTGATGGGGTATCTGGCAGCCCAAGACCCACCTAAAGATTGATCTATGAGCGCAGAACGACCTAAACCGGAAGATGTGTATGGCTTGACCGAACACGAACGCCTGTTTGATCGTATCAGCGATGAGCGGTTCAGAACACTGGTGCAGGACATCGAGACTATTGTGCATAAGATGGAAGTGTCAGCCAACACCTATGGCGAGTTTTTGTTTGTGACCACCAGCCGCACGGTCGATACAGATCGACACCGGATTACGTTCTGGGGACTCGGCTTTCACGAGTATCGGGAACGTTGGTTGACACAGGAGTGGTTCTGGTATGTGAGTATGTCCAACCCGGAGATCGACGAGATAGAATTGACCAAAGAGGAGGTCGAGGCATTATTGAAAGAGCGCCGCGATGAGATTGCACCTTACAGTAACCAAGACTCTCAGAGCGAACGCGGTAAGTTATTTGACATGCTGGCTGATTTGACCGACGACGATGGCATCTATGCAGATATGGAAGATTTGGATAATCTGCTTGATATGTTTGATGAGTGAAGGGGTTGAATTATGGCAGAGACAGAACCAAAACGCATTCCAACCAATTGGGTGAGCAGGGAAGACTTGCTCTATTCCCGACCTGATTTAAAGCGCCA
>JAWKPB010000014.1:0-5696 GCA_041390885.1 Anaerolineae bacterium
CCGGACTAATCGCCAACCGTTTCGGCGCTTACCGCGTCATAAAATATGCGACAGTTGGCATGGGAGTAGCCCTATTTATTCCACTGGCGTGGCCCGTGTTGCCCATGCTGGGATTAAGTCGGTTCATGCTGGGTGTGTTTTACGGCGCGCAACAAGTAGCGATCAACCCATTCATGGGTGGGTTAGGGAAACGAGATGAACAACCAGTTCTTTTTTCGTTTCACAACACTGTGACCATGATAGCAACGGCGGTAGGAAGTTATGTTGGTGGCTACTTGCCCGGCGTTTTGGCCACACATATTCCACTTCAAGCAAGTGGAGGTGTTTCAGCCACTCAAACCCCAACGGCTTATGCAGCGGCGCTCAGTGTAGGTCTGGTTGTCATGCTCGCCAGTTTGCTGCCATTGATATTCGTAAAGGATATGGGCGTCGGGGTGGTTAAGCGCAGGATTTTGGCTGGTCAGCCTGTTCACATGCCGTGGCGCTTGCTGCTGGTGTTCGCGCTTCCCATGTTATTCTTTGGCTTCACGGGTGGTCTAACTTTCCCATTTTACAATCTGTTTTTCCGCAATACGTTTCATATCGGCGACGAGATCGTTGGAACGATATTGGGCGTAGGCTGGATCGGTATGGGCATCGTACCGCTGGTGAACCCTTTACTCGCCAATCGCTATGGGCGGGCACAGGCTTTATTTATCACACTTATGGTAGCCGCCGCAGCATTTTTGGCTCTAAGTATTGCGCCGACACTGGGTATCAGCATCATCGCTTATGTGATTGCAACCTCAGCCCGAAATACCATGCAACCGCTGTTTCAGCCGCTGGTAATGTCTACGCTGCCTCCGCAAGCACACAATATGGCAAGTGGTATTGGGCTAGTGGTATGGAACATTGGTTGGTTTAGCGCAACCGCCATCAGCGGCTATTTGCAGGCAATGCACGGTTTCAGTTTGATTATGCAGGTGGTGGCCGTTGGGGTGGCGATTACTGCCCTTTGCGTGTTCCTGATTTTCCGGAATAGACCACAACATGACGAGTTAGAAAGTCCTTTGAACGAAGGTCCTGTGCTGCTACCGGAAATTAAGCCAATACAACCTGCATAGGCGACTAGATGATTGACATAACAGCAAAAAGGAATTGACTCATGGTCGGATATGAAAAATTTGAGCAACATATCGCAGCGTTGAATGACATATTGAACTCGATTTCGGTGTTGAAGTGGGACGCACGAACAAATATGCCTCCGGGCGGGCGCAGACGCGGTAACCAATTGGCTACCCTCTCACGCATTGCACAGGAATACTTTGTTAGCGACATGACAGCGCGATTATTGGATGAGGCCGAGACAGAAATTGCGGGCGAAGATCAGGATCTGTACCGTACGGGCAGTGCAACAAACCCGGCAGTATTACAAACTGGTGAAGCGAATTCCAGTCGAACTGACCTGGAAGAAGGCCACCCTTGCTCCGTTATCTGAACAGGTATGGGCAGAGGCTAAGCAGAATGAATTATTTCGCGAGCTTTGCGGCCATTTCTGCAACAAATGCTTGATTTGTGCAAACAGCAGGCGGACGCGGTGGGCTACGAGGGGCATCCGTTTGATGCGCTGGTGTTTGAATACGAGCCCAGCGTAACAGCCGCTTCACTGAAGGTATTGTTTGATGAGTTGAAGGCGGGTTTGCTGCCGCTGCTCAAGCGTATTGTGGCGAACGATAAGCCGCTTGAAAAAGATTTATGGCGATATGAATACCCGCTTGATAAACAGAAGCAATTCGGTTTGGAGATGGCAAAGAAAATAGGCTACGATGTTCAGCGAGGTCGCTTGGATATTGCGCCGCATCCGTTTGAGATTTCATTCACGCGCAATGATGTGCGGATAACGACACGTTACAACCTGAATTATCTGCCGATGGCGCTGTTTGGGACACTACACGAAACGGGCCATGCATTGTACGAACAAGGTGTTGATCCGGCTTTGACCCGGACGGCGCTGACTACGGACTTTTTGGGCCAGTATCCGGTGGGTGGAACCAGCTATGGCGCACACGAATCGCAGTCGCGATTATGGGAAAACCAAGTTGGACGCAGTCGTGACTTCTGGGAGGTGCATTTTGACCGCTTGCGGAGCATCTTTCCTGAGCAGATGTCAGAGGCCAGTCCAGATTTAATGTACCGTTCAGTAAACCGGGTGCGGCCAAGCCTGATCCGCGTTGAGGCCGATGAGGTAACGTATAATCTGCACATTATGCTGCGGGTAGAGATCGAGATGGGTTTATTAGATGGCAGCCTCAAAGTGGCTGATTTACCGGACGTATGGAATGTCAAGATGGGTGAATATCTGGGCGTGACACCTCCTAACGACAGTCAAGGTGTGCTGCAAGATGTACACTGGTCGGGTGGTGGATTTGGCTCGTTTCCGGGTTATACAGTGGGAAATGTAATGTCTGCCCAATTCCTTGAAGCAGCACATCAGCAGGTAGATGGGCTGGATGAATCATTACGGAAGGGGGATTATATGCCGCTGCTAGGCTGGTTGCAGGCAAATGTCTACCGGCACGGTCGGGCATATAGCGCCGATGAACTGCTCAAACGCACAACAGGTGCAGGGCTACATGTTCAGCCGTATCTGAGCTATCTTGAAACGAAGTTCAGTGGATTATATGAAAATCGGTAACGAATCAAAAAGTGGTTGTTTCTTGGTCATATTCAGAGGGCCGAGCTTTTGATTTCGCGTACGTTGTCTGAATATATTAGCGAAATCAATTAGGAACGCCGCCATGATGGACAAAGTCCAAACCGCTGAGTGTACATGACGAGGAGCGAACTACTTCCAACTGGATCTAGAGTCTTTGGACAATCTGATACACTCTTTGAAGGGAAATACCAAACTCGCGTGCTAAGTCAGAAGCATGCTCACCCCTAGCAACGCGTATTCGAATTGACTCGTTGCGGTCGTACGTTGAAGTGTGTTTGAATCCATGTTGGGTCAGTAACCATACTATAATTTCTAGCAATGGTAATCGGATGATGTCGAGTCCCGTTGGGACTACAGTACGATAACTCGCTTGAAACGCCGCTGTTGAAGCGGTTTTTCATTTCCTAGCCCAAATTATCCTCATAGAGGGCAGCGCGAAACACCAAAAAAGGCTCTGCCGAACCCTTGATCTTAAAATCGACAATTCTTCGCTGGTGTAGCGGTGTATGTCGTCAAATGTATTGGACAGATGAGTGCTGAGAATAGGAGAGACTTTCTACCAGTTTACATCCTGTGAATACCGGGCGACAAAGACTTCTGCCGTCTGGCAAGCAGGGTCTGCTGTTTAATGCGTTCGCCTCGTGTTTGTACCACCTGTGCGCGTCCAAGGTACATATCGGCTGGGGTGACGTTGCCAAGCGATTCGTAATGGCGATGATGATTGTAGTAATCCACGAAACTGGCAATGGTGTGTTGCAGCTCCCAAGGAAAGTAGAAGTTCTCCAGATTGACGATGGATTTCATGGAGTGATGATAGCGCTCGATTTTGCTCGGAGTTTGGGGATGATACGGCGCATCGCGCACATGGGGCAGGTGATGCATCGCCAGATAGTGCGCCAGTTCGTCGGAGACAAACGCCGAGCCGTTATCGCTCAGCTGCCGTGGACAATGTTCGACTTTGATGTGGGCAATTCCGGTTCGCTCAACCGCCTGATCTAGGGTAGCTTTGACATCGGCACTGGTCATGGTGGGAGCTAGTCGCCAGATAACAATGTAGCGTGAGAAGTCATCCAGCACGGTGCACAGTTAATACCACCCCCAACTGATTACCTTCGACTGGGTGAAATTGGTCTGCCACGGCTCGTTAACCCGCTCAGTTGGCTGGTCGATTTGAATTAAGTAGTAATTATAGAAAAACAGTATTTTCATAAATATTCACTGGATCTAATCCCACACCAATTTTTTTGGACCGTATTTGTGGGCTAGTTCCACGGCCCCTGAATATGGATAACGTAGTCAGCTACCACCCGGACGATTCTAAATCGGTGCGGCACTAGAGTTCCCAATCAATACGCCTGGCTTTCATTTGTGGTAGTTCTCTAGCATTATGCAGAATGTTAATGAGCCTTTATTTATGGTTTCTTGATGTAGATCTTAAGATTTTTGACCCTTATTTGATCAACAAAACCTGAAAATAAAGCTCATCACAATGCGGAGGTATCGCATATGAATGGTGAGCTTCTTATTGCCATTATGATTTCGCTTCTACTTCTTGTCTATTTGATTTACTCATTGGTTTACTCCGGAAAGGTTTTAGCGTATGAGTGCGCTGGAACTATTGCAGATCATTATTTATTTTGCTGTGTTAGTGGCCTGTGTACCGCTGCTGGGTGGCTACATGGCAAAGGTATTTAGCGGTGAGCGAACGCTGCTGACACCTTTACTGCGCCCGGTTGAGGGGGCCATTTACCATGTCTCAGGCGTCAACCCGGCTGAAGAACAGCACTGGAAACAATATGCATTGGCGGTGGTGGCATTTAATCTGCTTGGGTTTCTGGTATTGTTCACCCTACAACGCTTGCAGGGTAGTCTGCCGCTCAATCCTGCCCATCTAGGAAATGTCGAGCCGGTCCTCGCATTTAACACTGCCACCAGTTTCATGACCAACACCAACTGGCAAGCCTATGGTGGCGAAACGACCATGAGTTACCTGACACAGATGGTCGGTTTGAGTGTCCAAAACTTTGTCAGCGCTGCCACTGGCGTGGCGGTCTTGATTGCCCTGACACGCGGCTTAATGCGGAAATCTGCCGCCACGATTGGCAGCTTCTGGGTGGATTTAGTGCGCTGTGTACTTTATGTGTTCCTGCCACTGTGTTTTATTCTGGCACTGATTCTGGTCAGCCAAGGTGTGGTGCAAAACTTCAATGGTTATGCTGAAGCCACAACCGTTTCTGGCAAAACACAGGTAATCCCGCAAGGACCAGCAGCCTCCCAGATTGCCATCAAGCAGCTTGGCACGAATGGTGGCGGCTTTTTCAATACCAACAGCACCCATCCGTATGAGAATCCGACACCGCTGAGTGATTTTTTGCAGATGCTTTCGATTCTTCTCATCCCTGCTGCCCTGACCTACACCTATGGGATCATGGTTAGCAATAAACGGCAGGGTTGGGTGATCTTTATCGCGATGTTGATCCTGCTATGTGTTGGGTTGGGAGTGATGCTTGCCAGCGAATACAGCATCAACCCGGTTTATGGCGCAGCCCGAGTGATGGAAGGCAAGGAAACACGGTTCGGCATCGCCAACAGCATTTTGTGGGGCGCTGCAACTACTGCTGCCTCAAACGGCTCTGTGAATGCTATGCACAGCAGTTTTTCACCGTTGGCAGGAGGCATTGCTCTGCTCAATATCATGCTGGGTGAGGTGATTTTTGGTGGTGTCGGCGCAGGTTTATACGGCATGTTGATCTTCGTCATCCTGACGGTATTCATCGCCGGACTGATGGTTGGTCGCACACCGGAGTATCTCGGCAAGAAGATCGAAGCGCGCGAAATCAAATTGGCCATCATTGCAGTATTGCTGCCAAGTGCCTGCATCTTATTGTTTTCCGCGCTGGCGAGTGTCACGGTCGCCGGATTATCCAGTCGCGCCAATAATGGGCCGCATGGCTTGAGTGAAATTCTGTATGCTTTTTCGTCCGCCGCCGGCAATAACGGC
>JAWKPB010000015.1:0-5243 GCA_041390885.1 Anaerolineae bacterium
GCTCAATCCATTCCATTACCTCGCAGCACTTTCGGAACGGCATTATTGGGCATATCTTCTGATTGCCCCAAGCCTCATCCTTGTTCTGGTCATTGTCATGTACCCCATTTTTTCCGGGGTACTACTGAGCTTTCAGGAAATGCGCCTGAACCGCCCCAAACTAAGCGGATTTATCGGTCTGGAGCATTACGCGGAGCTTTTCCAAGATACCGTCTTTTTGAAAGCCACAGTAAATACCTTGTGGTGGGTTGTGTTTGGAATCACTAGTCAGTTCACCTTGGGCATGGTGACAGCACTGGCTTTGAACCGTAAACTGCGGGGCATGCAACTCGCGCGCACATTGGTGCTGATACCGTGGTTTTTGCCTTCAGTTGTGGCAGGCAATATGTGGGTATTGTTGCTCGATTCGCGGTTGGGTGTGCTGAACGACATTATGGTTAAACTAGGGATCATACAAAGTTATAAGGCGTGGTTTGCTGATCCCAATACAGCATTTCCGGCAGCATTACTGGTGGCGCTGTGGCAGGGTTTCCCTTTTTTTGCGCTGCTGCTGCTGGCCGGCTTACAGGGTATTCCTGACGATCTTTATGAAGCGGCGGCGGTGGATGGCGCAACGCGATGGCGACAATTTCTACATATTACCTTACCGCTGCTGCGACCCATCATTGTAGCGGTCGTCGTGCTACGTGTGATCGGTATGGTCAACTCGCCTGATCTTATTGTGATCCTGACTGACGGCGGGCCAGGACATGCCACAGAATTGCTGTCGTCGTATGCATTCCAGACTGCATATCAAAGTTTTGACTTCGGTTATGCAGGGGCACTATCTGTGGTCATGCTCATCATTTTGATGGTGTTCTCGGTGATTTATATCCGGGTATCTGGTGTTGCCAAGGAGTAGCTAAGTATGTTCCAAGACCAACGCAAGACCGAACGGCTGCTGGATATTGTGACCTACATTGTCATCGGCTCTGTAGTTCTCTTCGCCTTGTTCCCGATTATTTGGACACTGCTAACATCCCTCAAAGTCGAAAATGATATTATCACAACCGATCTTCAGTATATTCCGCAGAGTATCACCTTTGACAATTATGTCGCAATCTGGAATCGCTCCGGATTTCCAACACTTATTCTCAATAGTGCCGTTGTGACTCTGTTTACGCTATTGACCTGTATGACAATCGGTACGCTGGCTGCTTACAGTCTTTCACGATATCAATTTTTCGGACGAAATTGGATTTTGCAGTTTTACCTTGTAATCCGGATGTTTCCAGTGGTGCTGATGATCGTTCCATTGTTTGTGATAATGCGACGCTTGAGTTTACTGGATACCCGGTTTGGCTTGTCACTGGCATACACCACATTTCTGCTCCCATTCTGCGTGTGGATGATGAAAGGTTTTTTTGATGCTATTCCGATTGATTTGGAAGAATCAGCTCGAATCGATGGCTGTACCCGTTTGGGCGCATTGATACGGATTGCGCTGCCGTTGGCTCGTTCGGGCCTAGTAGCGACCGCTGTTTTTATCGGGATTGCGTCTTGGAACGAGTTCTTGTTTGCATTGATGCTTACGACTAGTCAAGGGTCGCGCACGTGGCCGGTTGGATTGCAGTTAATGATCGGTGAATTCCAGTTACCTTGGGGTACGTTCAGTGCAGGTGGCATCATCAGCATCATTCCGATCATCATATTTTTCGCAATTGTTCAGCGATCCATTATTCGTGGAATTACTGCTGGTGCCATGAAAGGGTAACTGGCGGCTATTCATTTGTTCATATATTGCAATACATGCAATAGAAATTTATGAAGGAGATATGTTCATGCAGTCCCAAAATAAGTTTAGTCGACGTTCTTTTCTCAAAGCCGCGGCCGCGGGTGGTGCCAGTCTTGCGTTTGCAAACCTCCTGCCCGCATTAGCACGCGCGCAAGCTGCTGGTGATATTAATTACTGGCATCACTTCACCAGCGAACAAGAGTTCCAGGGTTTGGAAGCTGTTATGGCGCTGTTCGCAGAAAAATATCCAGACATTAAACTGACTCAGGAGAATATACCTAACGCCGATTTTATGGCGAAGTACACTGCGGCAGTTGCTGCCAATTCACTGCCAAGTACTACGATGGTCGCTGCCGAACGCTTCCCTGATATGAACGGTATGGAAAGTCTGGTTGATCTCACCGATAAAATCAATAATTGGGATCTAAAGAAAGATTTCCCGGAAAATTCATGGGATGGGATTACAGCCGATGACAAGATTTATGGTGTTCCGGCTTTTTCGTTCATAGATTGGATGTATTACCGCGTCGATTATTTTCAAGAAGCGGGAATTGATAAATCCCCAACGACTTTCGAAGAGTTTCAAGATGCGGCCATCAAGTTAACGGATCCCGCTAAAAACCGTTATGGCTTTGGGCTGCGCGGGGGTGGTGGTGGGCAAGGCTACATCATTGGCATGATTGAGGCATTTGGTTCGCCCATTGTTGTGGATGGCAAAGCCGCAATCGACAAAGCCAAAGCTATCGAGGCCATTAAGTTCTGGTCGGAACTCTTCACTGTTCACAAGGTTGTGCCTCCCAGCGCACCCAGTGATTCCTTTAGCGGCATTATGGAAGCCTTTAAGGTCGGACAAACAGCGATGGTTTTCCACCATACAGGTTCATTGACTGACCTCAGCACCACCCTTGGCGACAAGGTTATGACCGCCGTTTTGCCAAAGGGCCCTGCCAACACGATTAGCTTCCTCAGCTATCAATATAACGGTGTCTCGAACGCCGATAACTTGGAAGCAGCTTGGGATTGGGTGAGCTTCTGGGGCGAAGCCGACCCGGCTTTAGCCTTCCTTGAAAAGACGGGTTATTTCCCGGCTTCCTCAATCATTGCGGATGATCCGCGCGTCACTGGCAACAAACTTTATACAGCAGCGTTTGACTCGCTTAAGATCGGACGGGTACGTGAGACGTTTGTTGGTTACGCGGAATGGTCACAAAATGTGGTATTGCCAGCCTATCAAAAGGTATTGGTGGGTGATGCGACAGTTGAACAAGCAGTTGACGAGATGATCGTTGGACTGGAAAAAGCGCTCTGATATAGCACGGAGCTGTGTAGATTTTTCGTAAGACAGGGGTTGGTATGCCAACCCCTTATTTATATGGCTACTCCTGAATTCAGTCGCGATAATAATTTTGTCCGAGTTTGAGATGGTCGCTCTGTATCCCAACGGAACCGCAGGATCCTTCAAAGTGACAGCGAGGAAGCAAGCCAAATGATTGCAACCGCAAATTATACCATTGATGAACTCAGACAGGTTCATGGTGCGGTGAACTCAGCTGGTAATGAGCCCTTCGTCAGACGTGACTTAGGAAGACAGGATGAACCTAACCTAGTTGGCATATGAAGAAGCTAAATTCGTGATTGGTCACACTTTGCATATTGATCATGGTTATCTGGTTGGTTAGTCGGTTGTCTCCATTTGTTAAGTTATTGGGAGTAATCAAGATGAGCAATCTGAAGTTTTCACCACTTATCAACCGTCTCATTCGTCAGGATAGTCCTGAAGCATTGGGTAAGCCTACGCGCCCTTTCATCGAAGCTGCAATTAAGTCATATGATGCTGCTGCTGCCGAACAGTGGCTGGATTATTATCTGAATGAACATGGTGCCGTTCAGAACATCTATTTCGTCTGGAACTGGTACATGGTTCAGCATTACTTGAAACAGGAGCCTAATAGCACACTTCAGAGTGTGTTGCAAGTAAGCATGGCTGGTTGGGTTGGTACTACTGCTGGTTTGAAAAATAATCCAGTTGCCCAGGTCATCACTGATGGAGCTAACGCTCAAATCCGTGTTGACGGGTTGCATTGGAGTATTCATATTATTGAAGATGAGAAGCGCTATCTAGTGTCGTTGGACACGCCAGAGGCACAGACAGCCCGGCGTAACGAATGGCGTAGCGCGATCAACCGGGCCATTAAAATCAGTGATTTGCACTCCTTTACTCACTTACTTGAAAGTTATCTGGCTGAAGCACAACTTATTCACGACATTGTCGCAGATTGGGCCTGGTCTTTATTGACAGTTTTCGTAAACCAGTGGGGTGAAGACTCGCTGACCGACGTGTTGCGCGTGACTGAAGAGCCTTGGGTATCAGTACGCTATTCCAATTTGAAAGACATGACACAGGAAGAGTCATTGCAGCTGACAGTAGAAGGAATGCGGGGGCACTTTACCGGTCAGGATCGAGCTGGCGTAATACAAATTGCAGATGAACCAGACCGCTGGGTAATGAGCTTCGATGCTTGTGGTTCCGGCGGACGCATGCGGCGCGGGGATCCTATGATGGGGAGCGGTTCAAGGTTGGGAGCGCCATATAACTTCGCGAATATTGAAGGTTCTTTTGATTGGACGTGGCAGCAAAATGGCGTTTGTGCTTATTGCGCCCATTGTGCTGTCGTTAACCAAATTTTGCCAATAGAAGGACTTGGTTATCCCATGCGAATGGTGGAGTACCCCACCAATGCCAACGATCCATGCCGTTGGATTATTTACAAAGATACCAATCAGTACCCGCCGGAAGCCTATACAAACGTGGGCAAATCCCCGATTAAAAAGTAGAGTGATGGTGATGGTCGCCGAATTCAAGGGAATCAGAATGTCTCAGAGGGTGTGACGTAAAATAGTCTAGTATGATTATTTCATACCGAAAACTGCCGATGAGAACTGCTGAGTTAATATGGATAACAAGCGTATTCAACCGATTGAAAACGACAAAAAGACAATTTCCAGTATTGCACAAGAGCGCATCCGCGCGGTCATATTGGAGGCGATATTCCCTCCCTGACGGCGTATTGACCAAAATTAGCTTGCCGGTGATTTGCAAACTAGTCTAGTCCCAGTGCGTGAGGCGCTGAAAAAGCTTGAAGGCGAGGGGTTCGTCCAGATCATCCCACGGCGTGGAGCATTCGTTACCAATATCTCAATCTATGATATGGAAGATTTACACTTTGCGCGCGGTATGCTCGAGCGACAGGTCGGATACCATGCTGCCCCAAATCTGACTGCGAATGATATTGAACGACTCGACGATTTGCACTATAAGATTTACAAATTGTTAGAAAGGCATGATTACGGCGAATTTACCCATCTGAACCGCAGTTTCCACTTCGTGATATATGACGCCGCCAAGAGCAAATATCTATCGAGCATGATTGCAAGTCTATGGGATTTGGCGGAACGTTATCGCTACTGC
>JAWKPB010000016.1:0-1624 GCA_041390885.1 Anaerolineae bacterium
TTCACCAAGGACACATTCCTGTGGACGGTCACTCCGGCGTTTGCCGAACGCTATTGCATGCCCGAAGCGTTCGTCAGTACGGAGCTCAAAGGCGCCGAAGCGGTGGCATTCAAGCTGCATCGGGATACCGACGAGGTCAATTGCGGCTTTGGGGGGAATCCGAATGCCTGCGGGGGGCAGTTGAGTTTGCGTTTCGAGGTTTACATCAAGAGTGATGTCAAGCTGCCTAAGGATCCAGGATTTGTTGATAACTATTTTCAGGCTGTTCGATTGCCAAGCAGTATCTTGATTACAAAATCTCATACTGAATGGAATGAGTCTTTAAAAATTAGAAGAGAACAAAATAGAGGAAAAGTATTCATGCCTTTCCCCGGCAACCACGTCGGTCTGGATGGCATGAAGGGCGATGTAGTGGCTTGGCCGATTGCAGCCATGTATCTGCAAACCTATTATGGATCGATGCTTCAAGGAATTGACTACTATGCATTTGATGCCAGTGTTGGGTTCTTGAACAATCCGGGTGTTAAGCAGAGTGGCGTGGAGTGGTTTGCGGTTAATTTTAATGAGCCAAATATCGCCAGAAAGCACAACCAAAGAACCACTGAAGGTTTGAGGGTCAGTGATTTTGATCACGCCATCGTTTTGCCAAGATCTTTCATGGATATAGTGATTGAGGTGGATCGTACCCGTCAGGGTGATCTGGAGCAACTCATAGACAAAGCCTTCAAACGTCCCTGAGACAAGTTTTCAAGTAAAGCAAATAACGATATTTATTGTTGATTCCGCCGGTCCCGAAAGAAATGCTCGGGATTGAATGGCATTACATCATTTCTTCGAATCAGAAAAAGGAGTCTCTATGAAGAAATACCTAGTGGGTGCTGTCGCTTTCTCCCTCATCCTTCTATCGGGTTGCGCCACAAAGGTGACAAGCACAGCACAGACATTGCAAGATTCTCCCACCTCCATCTCCAAGACTCATGAGATAACATCCTTGGCTATCGTATACAGGTACACTGACGAAGTGCCCCACACATTGGCTAATCGCAATCTAAAAATTGCAAGCGATCTAGTTGATATTTTCAAGCATAAAGGGTTGAGTGTAGCGGCGTTTCCGAACGTCAATCTGAATATCAAGAGCGTTATGACGCAATATTCTCACGTGTTGTTGATTTCTATGAACTCATACCAATCGTATGGATCATCAACTACAGTCAGTTTGACAGCTGGTATTCAAGATACACAAACCAGGAAACTGGTCTGGAAATATAAGGGAACGGCAAACACCAGCCTCTCTAAAGCAATTGCGCAAGATATTGCTCAAAAAATGGAGAGTAGTAAACTAATAAAATAAAAGCTACGTGCGGTAGAAAACTTCTCTTCGGCAATACCACCTGCTGTTATGCGGGCAAGGTTGATGTGGTCTCCTCCAGCGCGGTGCGGGCGCCTATGCGCAGGCCAGCGCCCAAGATGCGGCCGGCGCCATGAACCTGATCGGCTCGCTGGTCGGGCTGGAGAACTGGTCCTCGCTGAACGACGCACAGCGCCTGATGGCAATTCCAGCGAGGGCCATAGCAATGCGGCGCCGCTGGCGTCGCTCGGTGCAAGATTTCTGCTGAAGCTGTGA
>JAWKPB010000017.1:0-1560 GCA_041390885.1 Anaerolineae bacterium
TTGCTCATGATGTTGTCATGGGAAAGCATCACACCCTTGGGCGTGCCGGTTGTACCGCCTGTATAAAAGATTCCTGCAACTTGATTGCCGCCTCGTTCCGCATCACATGCGGGACTTGCATTGCTGATTGCTTCTTCATAGGGAATCGCCCCTTGGGGTACTTCCCCTGTTCCCACATAGAGAATCTGCTTGAGAGAGTTGGTTCCTGCAATAAGGGTTGGGAGCATTTCCCGGAATGCGTCATCAATGATCAGATATTCGACGCCGCCGTCATTCAACATGTAGCGTAGTTCAGTAGGTGCTAGTCGTATGTTCAGAGGCACAAGAATGCCATCTGCCCACGGAACGGCGTAATATGTTTCTAAATAGTGACTCCCATTCATTGACAAAATGGCAACGCGGCTATCTTTACACAACCCAAGTTGTTGTAAGGCAGCGGCCAGTTTAGCCACTCGCACGCCAAATTGTTTCCAGGTATATATTTGGTCCCCATCAATGGTTGCGATGCCATTGGCGTTGACCTGTATGGCTCTTTTGAGGCCTTGCGTGATATACATGCGTTATTCCCCTGCTTCTATACCCTCACGTTTCAATGTGCTTTCGAGATATTCGATATAATGGGTGACAGTCGCGAATTTTTGAATTTCTCCTGTTTGGACGCTTTCTAATGAGGCTCGCCATATGTGCCCGCCGTTATGCGGTTCCGACCATAGTCGCAATAGAAAGGATAAAAATACTGGTTTCTCTACGCTCATAGTAACACCACCCCCAGAACAGTTTTCATGGTCGTTATTAGCTGCAATTCGCCAAATTTCGCCTAAGGCGCAAAGCTCACGATACCGATTGTCGTATCTCTTGGTGAGCTTTGCGCCTTAGCAAGAAGTCATTTGTGCATCAGCTAGCTCACAGCTTGTTCTGCTATCCTAACGAACAAACTCTTCTATTCCCCAAATTTCGTTTGATCCGCCGATTTCCGTTAACTCATGCCATTGTTCGAAAAATTTACCTGTCGTAGAACGCGTCGCCCATTCGTTCCAAAATTCTTCATACTGGGCAAGCGTATCGAATTCTGCTTCAAATGCAATGCGACTGAATTCGCCGAGATTCGAGGTATAAAAGCGTAGTGCATGTGGCCAACTCATGGTTGTTGCTTCTGTTTTTAAGTGCTCGATAGCTTGTTCTGCTGTGCCGTGTTTTGTAATAAATGTTCTTCGATTGACTAACATGATTGTATCCTTTCGTGTTTACTTGATTGTAGGCCAATCCTGCGGGTAGGGAGCTGCTTTACGGAAGCATGCTAGATCCTGGATCGATCAGTCGCTATGTCTATTGGGCTGACACTGCTATAATAGCAATTCAGCGGAGCGAAAGCGGAGCATAAAAACGCATACGTGGTTGCGAAAACGGAGCGAGGTAACCCGTGCGAGAGAAAACGCGATGGCACATCTTTCAATTACTGGCTTTGGTTCACTAGAACTTCAATTAGACGGCATCCTATTGTCGGGTTTTCGTTCGCAGAAGGTACGGGCACTGTTAGCATATCTATTATTAGAGCCTGAT
>JAWKPB010000018.1:0-678196 GCA_041390885.1 Anaerolineae bacterium
CCACCTTCTGCGCTAGCTGTTCCAGTAAGGCATCCTTGCCTGCAAAAACCTTGAGATCAAGTTCGGTGGCGGCGTAGTCAGTGCGAGCCTGTTCAAGCTTGGCCTGCGCGAGGATTTCGGCTTGCTGGTCGGGCGTGAGTTGGGCGGGATCGTGGGATTCAACGATGGTCTTGACCTTGTTGATTGTATCCACCGAGGTGTCATCGGTTGTGTGGACGGTGACGGCGTTAGCGGTATGGGTGACGCCGATGAGGAATGCGCCCAGCGCCGAGCGGAGGGCAGCATCCAGCGCCACGAGGTTGACAGTGGTGATTTTTTCGACGGTGATGTCTTTCATGGGTTTATATCTCCCTTACGCCAAATTCGGAACGGGGGGCGGTGGCCTGTAACGCGACAGAGCCTGTACCCGAAACCGAAAACATGAGCTTAAACGTATGTGATCCAGCAGAAAGCGGCGGCACATAGTGGTTGAAGGTCAGCAATTGATAGCCGCCTCCGCTGACTTGATAGGACAATCCCAGGCCCCACGCATAGGCCGCGCCCTGCCGAACGCCATCAACCTCAATATCGTACTGCCCGTAGCTGCCAGTGCTGGCGAGCTGAACAGTTCGCACCCAACAGAAGAAGCCGCCTCCGGCGCTGTTGAGGGTGACCTGCCAGCCCGTACTCACAAAGCTGGTGGAGGTGGTGGAGGCGTTGGCGGTCGGTGTATAAACGGCGACGGGCGGTGCTTTGAGCCAGTCGAGATTATCACGCAGGTGTTGGTTAAGTAACGCGGCGGTGGCGAGTTCGCCAGTTGACCAAGTATGGGGTAACGTCCAGACGGCGGTCATGGTGTGTTCCTTTCGGTGCATGTGGAAGAAGATAGATGGTAGATGGCTTTGAACCTCACCCCCCGCCCCCTCTCCATCCCGCAGGGAGGCTTCGCACTTGCGATGGAGAGGGGGAGTAAAAGGCGTACTTAAGGGAGAAAAACAGCACCCTTCAAACGGGTCGTCTCCTAAACCGTTTACAGCGAGGATGAGAAAAGCCCCGAAAATTAGCCTGCCAACAGCATCGGATACCCAATAGACGGCCCTATTTGCGTCAGTAGGCAAGGATAGTGGTTTGGTCGAGGTGGCTGGTGTCGAGTATCCAGAAGGCACTGGAGGAAGCGGGTTCGAGCAGCCAGCGGGTGTGATGGCGCGCACCAGCGAGATCAACTTCATGCTCTTCGGCGATGATGAAGTAGTCAGCGGTGTGGTTGGTCTGACTTTCGTGGACAGTGATGCGGTCAAAGAGGGTGCGGGTGAGCAGTTGGGCAAGGTGCAGCGTACCACTGAGGCGCAGGCTGTGGATGTGGCCGCGGGGGTCTTTACGGCGGACAAGTTCAAACCGCGCCATGTTTTCCGCTTCTTCGAGCGTGCCGAGGTCGGGCGTCTCGAGATGCAGTTGATGGGGGCCGTAAAGATTGAGACTGGGCAAGTCTGTGAGTTCAACGATGGCTGGATCACCCAACACAAGCGGTGTGCCCCGAACCTGCGCGCCCGTCTGAATATAGATTGTGACCACAGAATTGTTGCGGAATTCGAGCAGCGCAGCGGACGCGCCTGCCTCGACGACATTCATCACCACCTGTGAAGTGTAATCCGCGCCAGAGCCGTCAGCATGAGTATTGGCACTGAAGTCAACGCCAGCTTGCGGTGAAATGACCTGAACCGCACCGATGGGACGGTCAGACGAGTCGCGGTAGGGGGCGGTCAGACGGCGGACGCCTGCTTCGCCGGGTTCGACTTTTTGTGGCGCGGAGAGCTGCCAGAGGATGCTGGCGGGTGCACCGAGCGTGCGTGGCGTGATGGGCACAGTAATGTGGTTGGCGACGTGCGAGCCGTAATCATAGAACGCACCGTCCATGTCATCGGTGAACGTGGCGACGGAGGCAGTGGTGAGTACAGTGTGATGGCGGTTGTAAAAGATCAGTTGCCCAAAACGATCCACATAAAAGCGGCCACGTTCGCTTTCCACGATTTGCTGAATGGCGGTCAGCGCGGTCAGGCCGCTGCCCCACGTATCGGCGGCGTAGGCGAAGGTAGACTTACCGGTTTCCAACGCAGCGGGATAGCTGCCACCGAGACGGGTGTTGGTACCTAACTCGGCGTGCCCTGCAATATCCAGCAGCCAATAGCCACCGATAGGAGTTTGACGGAGAGGTGACGAGCCGAGAACAGCGGCGATGATGGTATCAGCGCGGGCATTGACCTGCGGTGGTAGACGGATGCGGTGCTGAGTGAGCCAGTGTTCCGGGCCAGCGGCGTGGATGACAGCCAAGCGTTCACCCTGCGTGCCAGTTTGGGGTTCAACCCGCTGAATAAAGCCCGTGAAATGGGTGCGGGTGGTGAGGCCATCATTGGACTGGATGCGGAGGGGAACGCCGGGCTTGAGGTTGGCGGCGCTGTATTCAGGAGAGTAAGCGCGGTGGGGATTTCGTAGGGTGAGGCGGGCGGTGACGGGTGCGGCCAGTGTGTCGTAGGGCTGCGCCACGCCCAGCCGCCATGACATATGCAGCAGGTCAGCGGTGAGCGCTTCGCCCGTATCCGTAAAGTCACCGTCATCATTGAAATCAATGGCAACGGTATAGGTGGGTGGAGACATAGAAACTCCTTCAATAGTACCGAGTCATGAGTGCCGAGTACCGAGTGGTTAAATCTGAATGAGCCATGTATGGCGGAAGGCACAGCCGTGATAGGCGGCGTGACCGTAGGTGAACGAGCCGGGTTGGACGGTCACATGGGCAGGTTCAAGCAAGTTATTGCCAAGCGTGACATCGGCAGACAGAGCGGCGAAGTAGGCGTCCATGAGGTCAACGAGATCGGGAAGGTGGCTGCGCTGACCATTGGCCGCAGCAGAGGGCGCAAGCAGCAGCAAATGGGTCACGGTGTAAGTGGCGGTGCGCGGGCCAGCGCTGAAGGCAACGGTACGAAAGCCCTGCCCGGCTTCGGCGGACAAGCGTGTTTCGGCAGGCAGCACCGGCAAGGTGAGCAGCGCGGGAAGCTGGGGACGGTTGAGGTCATCCGGAACAGCGTCGATATCGTAGTTGTGGACGACGCCGGGGACGGATAAACTGGCAAGCGCACTGAGTGCGGCGCGAAACGTCATAAGACACTCCTTATTGAAACATGAGCGCGTAGTACTAAAGGGCTAGGTGCTGGCCTTACGATTCAGATTGAAGGAAGCCGTGCTAACATCAAAAAAAGATGAGGAGGTGCTCTTTGGCGATCAAAGTCCAGTGGAACAGCGACCATCACAACACGATTTTGGTGACATACGAGGCTGGGTGGACGTGGGATGATTACAGCCACGCCAAAGTTGAGATTGACAACCTCTTGAATTCAGTAGACTACACGGTGCATATCATTTCGGACTCGCGCGGGGCTGGTATGCTGCCACGGGGAAACGCGCTGACCTACTTTGCGCGAGCCTTCCAAACCGCACCCGGCAATATCGGATTGGTGGTGGTTGTGGGAGGGAATATCATTTTCCGCTCCCTGCTACAACTGCTGCAAACGGTGAGCTTAAACCGGGCGGCCAATAATATCTGCTTTGCTTACACCATTGATGAAGCACGTGAACTGCTGAAGGAAAGACGCGGGGTGGAAGGATAGTGGTAGGTTTGCCACCGTCAGCCCCCTACGCTGCCGAATGTATTGCGGATAATTGAAAGTTCCTCGATACACCCACTTTCTCCAACTCCATAGACCACATTCAGATTTTTACGCCGACCCGCCGCAGTGGTGTGAGTGCGTCGGTGAGGACAGCAGCAGCATTGGCGAAAGCGGCTGTGTCTGGCTCTTTGTACAACCACGCTGCCCAACGCAGGGCAAGGGCGTTGAGCTCGGCGGGCGGCTGATAGGTGTAGATGGGGGTGTTGAGGGTGTGGCTGGCGGCGGTTGTGCCATTGACAGCGCGCAGGACGGTGAGGATATTGGTGGACGTGTTGACAGCGGTGACGCGCAGGTATTCGCTGTCGATCTTGAGCAAGTGACCGACTTGAAAGCGAGGGGACTGCCCTTCGCCGTCGGCCCAATCGGCATCGGTTACGGTGAGGGTGGTGGCGCTGCTGCTCAAAGGGTTATTCTGCACTGTGTCGCCGCTATCGCGCCACATGTCTGCGGGGCGGTCATGCCAGCCCCAAATACCCGTCACCGTGACCGCCTGAAGGGGCGAGATACTCCAGATGAAGGCACTGCTGCCTGTCAGGCGTAGAAAGCTGAAAGGTGCTTCGTCCGGCACGGGGATGACATCATTCAGGTTTATTGCAGTTCCGTCACCATTGGTGAGGCTGACAAGCTCCAGTAAATCATCATCTAAAAGCAATTCCAGGCTGCTGGTGTAGTTATGCTGGAGGGCGGCGCGGCGCGGACAGAAGCGGCGTCCGGCAGCGCGTTCGATCTGGCTGGCAGCGGCTTGCAGAGCGTTGAGCAAGCGGGTATCGCCTGACGTATCGCTGGCGGCGAGGCCGAGATGGTCGCGCAGTTGATAGAGGGTAGAAATGGTGTACATGGGAAGTCCTTTCGTGTGCCGGGTTCAATACGTGATGTGACGGTGGCCGCAAAGTAAGTGATGATTGTCGTTTTGTTCGTGCGGGCGAAACATGCTTCGCCCCTACATCATACCTATTTGTTTCAGTTGACTGTTAGGAAATTAGCTTTACATGGTGGCCTCCTTTGGCGGTGGTTGTGGCATAAAAAGTGTGCGTGTTAGAATGCTCTAGGGGTAAACGAGGGGGACAGCGTGGATAAGATTAAGCTGAGCGAAATACTGGGTGTACAACAACCGGGTGTGTTTCAGGTGAAATCAATCGAGTTGAGCGGTTGGGGTGGCGAGATGAAGCTCAGTTGCACCCACGGGCTCAACCTGTCGGATGATGCCCTTTTGTTTGAAATTCACTTGCTCGACTGCCGGGAACACCAGTGGCGGGTGTATGCCCATTTGAAGCATCCGGAAGATCAAACGCTGCCGACGGCGACCTTCGTTAATTTGCGGCTGGGATCGGACAATCACCGCAAGCCACTGCACCTGCTGACGGATTTTTTCGGGCTGACGGTGAGTTATGGGACGTTGGAGATCAGGCGGTAGGGGGCGAGGGAGACTTCACGCTGCCTTGTACCTAATTATTACAACCAACATAATCTGATGCGGCAGTAGTGGGCAAATCAAATAGACTGCGAATGATTTTCAGGCGGGCGAGGCATGCCGCGCCCCAACAAATTGACAGTCTTTGTTTTAATTTATCCACAGGTACTCGTTAATATTGAAATTCAAGCTCAAAGAATTTCGATAACAGTTAGTTCCTTCAACGTATGCTCATCTAGGATTTCTGAAAGTTACTCTTCCACTCGACAGATCATTACTGTTCCAAAGTCCTAGTTTGGACAAGCGAATTCGATAGCTGCTCATGGTCAGCGGCAGCTTCGTTGTCAGTTAAATGAGTCACGTCCACATCATCAGCCAGTTCGAGATGTTCATTGAGGTACTGGGTGATGAACAGCGCGTAGTCTTCGGTGACATCGGTGACGATCATTTTGCGGCGGGCATCCTCGGTTTCGGCCCAGACGTTATTGCGGGGTGTATCAAAGCCTTTTTCTTTTGATATGGGGGTTTCTTCACAGCGGATGGCGACCACGCCAGCCAAGCCAATGTCCTGCGTATGGTTGAAGGGGTTGGGGAGCGGCTTACGGGATACTGTGATGCGCGTATCGTCCATCTCAATGTGGGTTTTGTTGTAAGCCATCAACGCTAGACCGTAGTACAGCAGCAATGAGATGAGGGCGAAAACACCCGTCACGATTACGCCAGTTGTGTTGCTGGCCTGAAATTTGGTCAGCATGAGCACAGTAATGACCGTGAAGGACAGGCTGAGTATGGTGTATGAGATGAAGTTTTCGCTGCGATCAAGACGGAAGTTGGTGCGGAAAGCCAGATGCGTATCGCCGTCGGTTTCCGGCACGATCAGTTGTGGCGGCGGTTTGACTTTGCGGCGTTTGATTTTTTCCTGCGGTGGCTCAAACTTGAAGACCGAATCACAAGAAGGGCAGACGGCGACCATCTGCTGAATGTTGACTTTGTCTGCCGGAACGTGCGTGCCGCAATTGGGACAAGTAAGCTGCATCTCGATTCACCTCCAAAGGGTTGTACCTGTTACTACGGGAAAATGGGCGGTGGGTTGCGGAGGGAGCTAACAGCGGTCGGCTTTCGGCTATCAGCTATACATTCAAGATAACAGGCGGGAGGATATACGCGCTTACGCGCTAACCTCCTCTACTGCTTCTATATGCACAACAAGCGGCAAATGCAGCACAGGCACACCCCTTTTTTGTGCATTTGAAGCTTCAGGGCTGGTTGTCGTACTCGGCAATGAGGCGCTTGGGGGCGGCAGCACGCCATGCGTTCTCAAAGATGCGCTGAAGTTCATCCGGCGAGATGGTGGCGAGGCGGACAAAAACATAGGGATGGTCAATATCGGCATTGGCGTAGTAGACATCGGGTTCGTTTTCGAGCAAGAAGTCGCGCTCAATGGGGTCGTTGATGCGGATGACGAGCGACTCGCCATCTTTCCGGACACGCGCCAAAGTGTTACCGCGAACACGGAAGGCGGGCTTGCCGTACCAACAGGGATACTCTTCCATGCCGGGAAAGGCCAGCGCGATGTGGCGAAGGGTTTCGATGGTAACGGGTTGTTTGGTCATAGTAATGTGCTCAGGTTATATGTTTATGATAGCACATTTGAGCTAGGTGTAAATGGTAGGGGTTGGCAGTGTGCGTGATGCGGGAGAACAGCGAACGCGGACGAGGCATGCCTCGTCCCTACAAATCCCCATATCTTGCATGTATGAATAAGATCACCGCATACCCTATGATGACTACCTCGTAATTGAGAGGGTTGGCAGCCTTATTCGCGGGTAAGCAGGAAAGGCGTGTGGTTGAGGCGTTCGGCTCCGGTTTCAGTGAGCAGGAAGCCATCTTCGACGCGCAAGCCGCCCCACGGCGTGTTGAATAGTGGAATATCCACCGAGATAACCATATCGGGCAGCAACATAGAGGCGCTGCTCGGCCCGAAGATGGGCGGTTCAAACTCAATGACACCAACGCTGTGGACAGCGGAATAGAGCACATATTGGCCTAATCCAGCCTCTTCGACAATACGGCGTCCGACAGCTTCAACCTGCCGCCCCTCCATGCCGGGCATCATGGCGGCGAAACAGGCTTCCTGCGCCTGGCAGGCTACATCCAGCGCGCGGCGAATTTCCACCGGAACATCGCCGACCAGCACAGGGCGACCAATGGCGGCGTGATAGCCTTCGTAACGCGGGGCAACGGTGAGCAGGACGATTTCACCGGATTGGATGGCGCGGAAGGTGGAACGGGCGAGGATAGGGCGCGAGTTGGGGCCGGAGGCGACGATGGTATCAATACCTGTGCCTTCCGCTCCCATGCGGCGCATGGCGCTTTCAATTTCGGCGGCAACTTCACGCTCAGTCACGCCGGGGTGGATGGCTTCGACAGCGGCCTGAATACCGGCTTCGGCGATCTGATAGGCATAGCGAATAACCGCGATTTCGGCGGCTGACTTTTGAGCGCGGATGTCGCAGACAGCGTTTTCGACATCAATCCACTCGGCCTGCGGGAGCGCCTCTTTGAAAGCTGCCCACAGGTCGGCACTCATCAGCCCACGTCCGGCTAGTCCCACACGACGCACATTGGACAGATCAGCCACCGCTTCGGCAGCGACTTCCGACAAGCCTTGAATTTTCGAGTAGGGATAATCCTCATCAGGATGGGTGAATTCGCGCAGTACGCGGACATCGGGGATGCGTCCGGCGAGGCGGGCGTATTCGTCACTTTCCGGGCCGCAGAGCAGCACCGGATCACCTTGGCGGGAGATCAGAATGCACACCGGCTCGAAGTGGACAGGCAGATTCGCCAGCCAGCGGGCGTGAGCCGGACCGAAGACGGCGCGGTCATCGGCATAAGCGACCAGCAAATCAAGGTTGCGCTGCGCCATTAGGGTTTGGACGCTGCGCCAGCGGGCGGGATAGTCAGCGGCGGGGATGGTGGGTGAGTTTGTGGACATAAAATATCTTCTTTCGGGCGGATAATGAGATTATTTTAACGTAAGTTACCCCATTCGGCATATCAATACGGGAATATCGTATCTAGCAATTTCTCCCTCAAATCTGCGAGTTTTTACCAGTTTTGAACAGATTTCAAGATTCATCCGTACAGGAGAGTAGATACAGGAGACAGCACTGCATGGATGGACAGCCAACAGAAGCGGAACTGCTGCAGCAGGCACAGGCAGGCGATATGGAAGCCTTTGCCGAACTGCAAACGCGCCTCGACGGCTCTATCCGGCGCTTCGTGTGGCGGTTGATCGGCACGCACCCGGAAGAAGATGATGTGGTGCAAGACTCGATGATCGCGCTGTACCTGAATCTGGAGCGCATCCAGCCTGTGGACAAGCTGCGCCCGTACTTGTTCCGCATTGTCCGCAACCGCTGCTATGACCTGTTACGAAAGCGACGGCGTTACGAGTATTTGTCGCTGGATGATGAACCAGTGGAGATGTGGGCTTCGCTGCACGAAGGACTGGCAGACGGCCAACCGGAAGAAGTGACACACTGGTTGATGATGCGGCTGGAAGTGGAAACCGCGATGAATAAGCTGCCGGAGCAGCAGCGGCAGACGTTGATCTTGTACGCGGAAGAAGGGCTGGCGTACCACGAAATCGCTGAGGCGATGGACACCAGCATCGGTACGGTGAAATCACGGTTGTTTTATGCCAAGAAAACACTGCGGCAACTGGTGAGCGCTGAAACACTGGCGTGGCTGGATGCAGAACTCAATTCTAGTTCAGCCGTTGAGTCACACAGCCAAACTGAGACAAAGCAGGAGCTGGGCAATGGAGAGCCGGTATTGTGAGATGGAGCAAACAGACGAGCAGTATCAACGGCGATTAAGTGAAGCAATGGTGGAATCACTGTTGGATGACTGGACGATGATTTCAGATGTGTGTTTATCCCCGCTACTGGTCGGGAATGATGTCGAAACGATAAACACCGATAGGGAAGCTACAGATGAGGATGGAGGTGTGGTATGAATATATACCGTGACGCGGCACAAAAAGCTGATCAGCGGCGCGAACACCTGCTGCGCGAAGCTGAATACGAACGGCTGGCACGGGTCGCACAGACCGGGCAGCGACAGGCAGGAGACCGACTGCTTTCGGCAGTAGGGAATTGGATGATTGCCAGCGGGAAACGGCTGAAGGAACGGGGCGAAAGCCAGGTTCCGCACGCCAACTACAGCGTGCTACAAGAAATCAATACTTAACTACAGCCCCCTGCGGGGAGGCTTCGCGCAGATACACAGAGATTACAGGGTTTCAAGTCAGGAGTAACAAACATGAATGATGAAGAGAGACGGGCGCTGCGGCAGTTGATGCCACCGCTCAAAACACTAGCGAATATGGTTGAACGGGCGTACGAGAGCGAAACGTTCAACGGCACGGGCAACATGGCGGTGAAGAGCTACCGCAACCTACACGGGCGAGTGGCCGCGCTGCTGCCGGAGGATACGTATGTCACTGAGGCGCTGGCACTGGATATAGGTGACGAGGCGGACGACGTACAAAAAGTAGCGCAGGTGCATCTGGCGGCCAGCCAGCTGGTACCGTATCTGGAAGGACTTATCCGCCCGGACGGCCCGCGCATAGGTGTGTTTATGGAACACGGCGAACACCATCATGCACCGCCGCCCCCACGTCCTCCGCACCCCCCTGTTCCACCTGAAGCGCCGGATATGGAAGAACTGAAGGATTTGGGGCGCGAACTGCGAGATCGTATTCTGATGTCTACACGCGACATCCTCAAGCGCACGTTGAGCGGAATTGACGTGGATATGGATATTGATCTGGACATGGGCGACTGGGGACGGTGGAACAGCCGCGAAAAGTCCAAGCGCAAGCGCAAGATCGTCATCACCTCGCCGGAAGGCACATTGGAAGATGCCGACTTGGAAGGCGTCAACCTGAGTGGGCAAGACCTGAGCGGCAAAGATTTCCGGTCAGCTAATCTGGAAGGGGCGCGGTTGAACCAAGCCCGGTTGTCCGGCGCTCGGTTGCAGGACGCCAATCTGCAAGAAGCCGAATTGGTGGGCGCAGATTTATCAGCAGCCAACCTGCAAGATGCCAACCTGCAAGATGCGGTGATGAATCAAGCCAATTTACAGGCGGCTAATCTGCAAGATGCCAACTTACAAGAGGCCGAGTTGGTGGGCTGCGATCTTTCGGGAACAAATCTGCAAGGGGCGAACCTGCAAGAAGCGAGCTTAAATCAAGCTGTGCTGCACGGGGCGAACCTGCACGATGCCAATTTGCAGGAAGCGCAGTTGGTGGAGTGCCAGATGGAAGGCGTAAACCTGAGTGGCGCGAACCTGGAAGAGGCGTCGCTGGTGCAGGCCAACCTACAAGGCGCGAACTTCAATGATGCAGTTTTGCATGAGGCTGATCTGACACACGCCATGATGCAGGGAGCGAACTTCAACGGGGCGGAATTGGAAGATGCCACACTGACCGGGGCAAACATGCAGGGCACGAATTTCAACGATGCTAACCTAGAAGATGCTGACCTTACCGAAGGCAATTTGCAGGGAGCAAACCTGAACGGCGCGAACCTGCATGACGCTAAGCTCAATCAGGCGAATATGGAAGGCGCCAACTTACGGGATGCCAACCTGCGGGATGCTGACCTGAGTGATGTCAATCTGGCATGGGGTGACCTGCGCGGCGCGAACCTGCGGGACGCCAAGCTGCGAAACGTCAATATGACCGAGGCCAAAGTCGGCGATACCAGCATCCGTGACGCTGATCTGACAGGCGCGACCTACCGGATGGCAGCAAATACGAACAAGGCATGGACGTGAGCCGCTTCGGATTTGTGGGCAAGCCGGGATGATAGAGCGAACTTAACCTCACCCCCTTCCCCCTCTCCATCGAATGGAGAGGGGGAACTGAGCGAAAAATGGTTATGAGATGTAAAGAAAATCATCCGGGATCGAACGCAGGTAAGGATTAGTTGTTGAGAGGCGTGGCAGGGCTGCGCTCTTTTTTATTTGCTAGAAGCGGATGGTTTGCGACGCCAATGCCATAGACTACCGCGCCATAAATAGGTGATGCACAAGAGGCTGGTTACGATGGTGATGATGCCGCCCACGATGACCAACGGCGGGCGGTAGATAAAGGTGACGGTTTGCGGCTCGTCACCCAATGGGAGAAAGACCCCGATTTGACCACCTACCGACTGCACAATCGCAGGCTGACCATTGACGGTAGCCTCCCAACCGGGATAGGCACGTTCCTGCACCGCCAACAACGTCATCCGACTGCGGGGCGCATCGGTGTATACCGTGATAGCGTCCGGTTGGCGTTCTAGCAGGGTGACGGGGGTGAAGGTATCCGGCGGTACGGCTAGTTTTTCGGTGGGATAGGGCATCACCATTTCGGTCAGTTTGCCAAAAGGAGCGGTGTAGGCGTACGGAATGTAGTCGTCACGTTGGAAAATGCAGTGATAGGGTGCATCAAACACCGGACTTTCCATGACCGGATGATAGCCCAAGTTGACCAGCGTCCGGTGGTCACGGCGGTCATAGATGAAGGCGAACTGCGGATAGGGATTATTTAGGTCCAGATCAGGCTGGCCGATGGTAGAGGGCAGCGCCGTCATTTCAAAATCGGACTGGATATCCCAACTACGCACGCGGTTGTTGAAAAAGGTCGTCATGTGGCGGTAATCCAACTGCCAGACGGACAACGGCTGATCGGGATAGGTATCCCTGAGCCATGTAAGACAGGTATCCGCTGTGTGCTGAATGGTGCGGATGTTATGCTCAAGTTTGTCCCACTGGTAATTGACCTGAATAGCTGCCAGCGCACCACCCCCCAGCAAGGCAGCGCCCAAGACATAGGGCAGCGCACGGGCCAGCGGGCGCAGGATGCCGAGGCGCAGCCAATCGGTCTGGAAGGCAATGTTCCACAAGCTATCGGCGCGGAGAGCGACCAGTACGGCTATCCAGAACGAAGCCACAGCCAGCGCCCGCCCGACAAAGCGCCATTGAGCGATAAAGGGAAAGGTGCGGTAAAGCCAGATGTAAAACGGATTGCCGCCCGCTCCCCAAATAGTCGCAAAGATGATGAGGAGGAGTGCCACGAGCCACAAGCGCCGTTCCCAACGAACAGAGGGGCGGTAAAAAGGAATGAGCAGCAGCAGGAGAACGTACCAATCGGGCGTGACGAAACTGTAATAGAACTCGGATTCAGTGTAAACCGGTCGTCGCCAGTTGATCTGGAGAGCGGGAAAGTAGATATTGATGGGACGATTGGTATTACCATCGAAATAGAGCGGCACGACATCACTGATGGGAACCGACCAACCCGCTTCTCTTTCTCCGGGATGCTTGCCGATGCGGTCGAAATGGAGCAGCACCGGTATCACCATGACCGCGCCCAAACCAACGGTTAGGACAGCCGACATAAACAGCCGCCGCAGTACACCCCAATCAATCCAGCGCTGCCCGTTGAGAATGATATACGGCAGCCCAATATAAGCGGCACCGACGATGGTAGGCAGGATATACCAAACATTACCGGTGACAAAGACCAGCACGGCACTGAGGGCGGTCATGATTACGGGCCAGCGGCTGCGGGGGAAGCGCAAGATGCCCACAATTCCGGCGATAATCCACGGGAGATAAACCTGACTGAGCGCCAGTTGGAAGTAGCCTTTGCCAAGCATGGAAAACATATTGCCTTTGCCGATAAGGAGCAAAGCCAATAAGAGCCGTCCAACAGTCCCCAAGCCAAGTGTACGAGCCAGAAACCAGCCGCCCATACCCGCCAGCACAACGTGGATGATGACACTGATCCTTAGGCCGACAGGCGCGCCCACCAGTAAACTGGGGATAATTGCAACGGGACTAAAGATGAAACCCACCGGATTTTCGACGAGAGGTTCACCCTGTTCAAGATAGGGCTGCCAGAGCGGGATTCGTCCGTACTGGCGCAACCCAGCCGAGGCGGCATAGGCTGAACTGGTAATCCATTCGGACTCATGACCGGACAGCTCAACTGCGGGATCGGAGGACTGGTACATGCGGGTGACCAAGAGCGCGAATAGAACTATCACCGCCCACTCAGCGGCTACAGTCCAGCGCGACAGCGCAGGCAGGGGTACAGCTTCGGGCTGCGGGGCATGGATGAGGTACGACAAAAAGCGGCGCAAGAGCAGCAGCGGACGGAGGGCGGTGCGTCTGGTGAAGAACACTATCGCCAGCACGACGACCAGCAAAATACCCGCCAAAAGTGAGGATACAGGCCAGAGCAGCAGCACCAGCAACAGGACACCTGTGACCAACAGTGACATGATTACCGACAGGACATCGGCGCGGTGCTGATCATTCCAATGGAGGCCATAAAAGCGGGTCATCACCCGGAAGGGCGACAAGATGGCGGTGATGATTTCGCGACGATAATTGATGACCAGCAGCACGGAAGCCACGACTAGCATGACGGCGAACAATAGACCGGCAAGATCAGGGGCGGCATCTTGTATCATGACCAAGCCCAACCCGCACAACACAACGCCACCCAATAAGGCCAATAACAACAGCGAATTGGGTGCGGATTTAACGGTTCCGACTGGCGCAGCGGCGGGCTGCGAAGCGACTACACTGTCATCAGCTACAGGTGTCAAGGAGGCGGCAGGTGCAGAAACAGGCGGACGGTCACGGAATAGATAGGCAACCGTACCAATGAAGGCTGTGAAGCTGGAAAGCAGGACGAACCAGCGCCAGCGGGGGTTAGGTGGGGATGAGTGACGCATAGTTTTCAGAATAGCACAAAATTGAACATGACTGGCGTTAACAGAACTGCTGTTGAGAGCACATCAGAAAAAGCAACCACCTATGCTGCTGTGATTTGTGTAAACCATAATCTAAAGAGAATGACTTTGCTGCCGTCGTCATTCATATTTGACGTTTACGCCCTCCGTACAGGAGATAGCCCGCGCAAAAGGCGCTGGTTGCGATTGTGATGAGGCCGCCAATCATGACGAGCGGCGGGCGGTACTCGAACTGGATTATAAGCGGATCATCTCCTAAGGGTAGTGATACCCCGATTTGCCCGCCAACCGACTCCATGCGCGCCGGTTTCCCATTGATGGTCACACGCCAGCCGGGATAGGCGCGTTCCTGAACCCCCAAAACCTGACTGCCCTGCCGCAGTCCTTCTACCCTGAGAGTAATGGCATCCGGCTGACGCTGCAACAGGGTGACGGGGGTAAAGAGATGGGGCGAGACTTGGAGCTTATCAACGATTTCGCTCATTTGCAGGCGCATTAGGTCGCTGCGGGAAACGGTGTAGGCATAGGGAATGGCGTGAGGATTGCGGTAGAGGCAGGGGACGATGCTTTCAATCAAAGGGCTGTCATCCACCGGCTCGAAGCCCGAATTGAGCATGATGAAGCGTTCTTCCATGACGTTGATATAGCCGTATTCGGGATAGAGTACGTTGAGATTAAGGTCAGGCTGACCGACGGTTGTGGGCAGCGGGAGCATCTCAAAGTCGGCCTGCACATCCCATGTGCGAATATGGTTGATGAGGTAGGTGGTGATGTAGCGATAATCCAACTGCCACACGGCAAGCGGCGCATCGGGATGGGTCTGACGCAACCACGAGATGCAATTATGCGTTTGCTGGACAAGTGGGCGAACGATGTTGTCCAGTTTGTCCCACTGGTCATTGACCTGCAAGCCAGCTACTCCACCTGCCACGAGCAGACCTGCACCCAGCAAGGGCGGCGTGACACGGGTAAGAGTGCGGTTGACGCCCAGCTTAAGCCAATCGGTACGGAAGATTATGTTCCACAAACTGTCGGCACGCAGGGCAACCAGCACCGCTATCCAGAAGGTGGCAATCGCCAGCGCACGCCCCACAAAGCGCCACTGGCCCAGACCGGGTATGGTGCGGTACATTTGTACAAAGAGCGGGTTGCCGCCCGCACCCCAGATGGTCGCCAGAACAGCCAAGCCCAGTGCGACGAACCAGAACCGCCGTCCCCAATGTCCGGCAGGGCAATACAGCGGCACAAGCAGCAACAGCAGCACAAACCACGCGGGCGTGACAAAACTGTAGTAGAACTCATCTTCGTCGAGAACCGGACGCTGCCAATGCAACCGGGTGGCAGGAAAAAAGATGTTGATCTCACGCTGGTTGGAACCATCGAAGTAGAGCGGTATCACATCTTCTAATGGAACGACCCAACCTGCTTCAAATTCAGGGGGGTGTTTGCCGATACGGTCAAAGTGAATAGCGATGGGCAGCAGCGCGACAGCAGACAATCCACCAGCCAACAGCGCGGCCCAGACTAAACGTTTGAGGGCAAAAGTGTTGACAGAACGACGACGGACATTGACGATCATTGGCAGGGCGACACAGACCGCGCCGACGACGGTGGGCAGAACATACCACAGATTGCCTGTAAAAAAGAGTAAGGTGGTGAACACCGCTGTTAGTACGATAGGCCAGCGTTGGCGTGGCAGGCGGATGATGGCCAACGTGCCGCCGATGACCCACGGCATGTAAACCTGACTAACGGCTAATTGAAAATAGCCACTGCTCAACATAGCGTGCATGTTGCCTTTACCCATGAGGAGCAGTGCCAGCAGCAGCCGTCCAAGTGTCTTCATACCCAGCACATACCCCAAGAACCAGCCGCCCAGACCGACTAATAGAATGCTGAGGATGACGCTGACGCGCAGCCCTATGGCCGCGCCCCAGATCAAAGCGGGCATACCGGTGACCGGATTGAAGATGAAGGCAAAAGGATTTTCTACAAATGGCTCACCGGATTCGAGATCCGGCTGCCAGAGGGGGATGCGGCCATACTGGCGCAGGTTGAAGGCGGCAGTGTAGGCCGAGCTGGTGAGCCATTCGGACTCGTTGCCGGAAAGCTGCGTGGTGGGGTCAGAAGTCTGGAAAGGCTGCGTGACCAACAAGGTGACAGCGAGAATAACCGCCCATTCAACCGCACCCAACCACCAGCGGACGGCGGGCAGCGCAACGGACTCGGCTGCGGGAGCAGCGCGGAGGTAGGCCACGTAGCGCCGAAACAGGATCAACGGGTCGAGCGTTGGATAGGCTACGAAGTATACAAAACCCAACCCAGCCAGCAGCAGCACCACGCCCACCAGTTTGGAGATGGTCATGACGTAAATAGTCAGCAGCAGGCCAACGATCATTGCCAGCGAAAGACCATAGGATGCCAGCATGATGCGCCGCTGCGGTGAACCCTGTGAGGCAAATGTGGTATCCGCTGCATAGAAATTGACGAGGACGCGAAAAGGAGCAAACAGCAGCGCGGGGAGCTGGTGGCGAACCGGTACGAGGATCATCAACAGCGCAAGGATGAGCAGACCGAAAAACCACAAGAGACTGGTGAGGTCAAAAGCATCTTGAAACAACGCTGCCCCGACCGCACACAACGCCGTGAGGAAGAGTATGCCAATGGTGGTTAGCGCCGGAAGGCGGGGCGCAGGACGTCTACCCTGTGCATCCGGCACGGAAGATGGCGCGATTGGGAAAGAGTGGGTAGTAGACTGCTTCTCCATACGATTTATGGTAGCCGATGTTGGCAGGCAGGGACGTTAACTTTGGTGAGGATGACGAGATGAAGCATGAACATCACGTTACCCCACCGGATCGGTAATGCTGCAACGGCGATTGAATATGGACGGTTCTTCGGGCGTGTAGGGGGCGTAATAGAGCACAAACTGCTCATCCGGTGCAATATCGGCATAGGGTGAAGGCTGTGGCGAGAGCAGCCGGAAATAGCGACGAATGGCGCGCAGGGAAGCGGCATCGCTAGATTGCAAGAAGAAGGCATGGTCAACATTACAGGCCAAGTTCAGGAGGTAGTCGCCCGTCAACTGCTTGGGCAGAATGGTATCGACACGTAAACCTGTGCGGAAAGCGGAGATGAGATCGCCCGCTTTAACACGGTCAAACTGCGGATCGCTGATGATGCGGATTTGCGTACCTACGGGGAAATCGAGTGAACGCCACGCAGCGTCATAGCCATCCGGGGCAAGATCTTCGGCGCGGAAAGCGGTATTGTAAAGCGGTAGAAATTGGTTGAAGAAGTCGTTGATTTGCGTCACAGCCAGCAGCGCGACCACCAACATAAGCGCAAGCCGCCGCATGCTCGTTCGGCGCAGTAGGAAGGTGACAGCAGTATTCAGGCCAAGCGCGGCAAGCAGCACCAGCGCAGGCAGCACGACAACGACACCGCTGATCAGACCGCCAAACAGCCACAACAACGGCAGCAGGTACACGGACTGACGCCAGCGGCGAAGGGCTGTTCCCGCACCCAAAAGGAATAAAAGAATGAACAGCGGCGTAACAAACGGAATGCTGCCGACATAGGAGAGGCCGCTGCCCGCAAAGAACGGCAGCACAGATAGAAGTTGATCGCTGAGATAGGCCGAGAGTGTATCCAGTAGTGATACGCCGGGCCAGAACAAACCGGGTAATACATTCTGGTTGACGCCGGGGGCGGGCGTGAGCGGCAAACCCAAGCCAACACGGGTGTAATAGACGGGCATGGCGATGACCAGCAAACCAACCAGTGCCGTTAGCAAATGAGATTGGCGGACGAGGATACCTCGACGCAGCTTGCCGAGCAGATCGGTGGTGAGGAGCGAAGCAGCTTCAGAAGACTGTTCCAACACAACGGCAAGAGCGATCCAAGCGATTGCTAACAGTGTGAAGAACAGCCCGTCGCCATCATAAAAGTAGTGGGTCAAGCCGAGCAGAACACCGGCTAACACATAATCGGCGCGACCTTCGTGGCGCAGCGCACGCACCACAAAAGCCAGCGCCAGTGTTCCGAAAAAAGGGGCGACGACGGGATTTAGACCGATGCGGCTGAACTGAAGGTGCGGCGGGAAAACCGCCAGCAACAGCGCCGCGAACCATGCCGTGGGGCGATCAAACAACTCATACGCTAAGAAAAACAGTGCCGGAACGGTCAACGTACCGAACAAGGCACTAACCGCTCGCAAACTGAGCAACCCCCTACCCATCCAATCTTGCGCGACAGTTTGCAAGTAGGGATAAATATAGGGAAAGGGTGCTACATGGGTATAGGGGGCGAACAAACCTAGTGGTTCTCCCCGGCGTATGCTGTAAACAGCGGGTATACCCAAGTTCTCGTTGATGAGGAAGCGGGCAGCATCGTCCAAGTGCCAGAAGCGAAGGAAGAAGGCCAGCAGTGTCACCAGCAGCAGCGGAAACAGGGTATAGCGATGGCGGCGAACGAAAGCCACAAAGCCAGCACGGTCAAACGCGAGGCGGCGCTGCCCATTTAACCCCGCCGCGAAGACGACCAAAACTGCCAGCAGCAGCATGAACTGAAGATGGATGGACAGGCTGATGATAAATTGGTTCTTGAACCAACCACCACTTATTTCTTGCAGGAATAAAAAGCCGAGGATGCCCAAGATAAGCAGGCCGGGCAAACGCCTGATGTACGTATAGATGGGTTGGCGCTGCGGGAGCAGCGCATCCAGTTCCAGGAGTGATGTTTCCGGTTCAGCCGAGTCAGTGGAATCCGGTTGAAGTGAGAAGAAAGCGCCCACCGCGACCAGCAAGCCAAGAAAGGCGAACCGGAACGGGCGCAGTAGGATGTGCGTAAGAAGGGGTAAGCGGCGCATACATGCAAGAATAGCACAAGTTCAGCAGGCGGGGTGCTAAAGGTCGGGGCACAGCGCGGCCATACCCCACTTCCGCATTTTTTACGCCTCAAACTGTGGGGCGAGCAGCATGTGAAGGGCTGTGAAGGGAATTTCCACCTGCTGCGGGCCGCCCGCGTAGGCCGTCACCTGATAGGGCGGGAAGTAAAATATGAGCGAGGTTTCGGTGATAACCCAATTCTGATAATTATCCGGATTCGTGCCGCTGCCCTGCTCAATCCACGTCATATCAGCCGCTTCGCCGCCTAATTTGGCTCTTAGATCATCCCGCACAAAGTTCCAGACACTGTCCCACGGGATTTGACTGTCACGGAAGACTTCGGCCAGTGTCATCTGGTGCTGGTCGGCCTGATTGAAGGTGAAGCTGTGGTAATCCATGTTAGGGTGTGCGCCACCGGTATAGAAGCTGTTGGAGAACAGGAGGCTAATGGTATCGCTGCCATGACTGAACCACTGGTAGCTGATGTTCATGTCCCAGGAGTTGGCGTAACTGGGCACTTCCGGCACAAAGGTATAGGAACTGATGAAGTCCTGCTGCTGCTGCCCAAGCCACTGGCTGACGATCTGGTCGGCGGTGGTGAAAGGGGCCAGTTCCAACGGGTATTCCACGCTGACTTTTACGCCCGCTTCTGCGGTGCATTTTAGGGTGTCGGCGTTCCAGTTCCCGCCTTTCTGGTAGCACAGGTCTTCGGTGGTGGTTTGAGCAGCGACAGTGATTGCGCCCATTAGCAGCATGACAATAACGGTCAGTAGCGCGCGGGTTCGCATGAGACGGCCTCCTCATCTTGGATTGGGCTTGCCAACGTCAAGCCCCTACAACATTGGCATATTGATTATCGTTCCGAATGGTGGATGACACAATCAGTGCGACGAAAAATCCAGAAGGCGGCGGGGAGACGTAGTCTTATCAGTACAGATCGAATAGTTATGCTATGCTGTTTGCAGCACAGGCGGGACGACACATGGATTGTCCCCTACACATCACACCGGAGTTTGCCGCATGAATGTTTATCTTGAGCCGCAGGGTTTCCTCGGCACAGGCGCTAGTTTATTGGCTGACCTGACGCTGCTGGCTTATGTCCTGCTGATCGTGCCGGGCATGATCGCGGGGTTTGTGTTCGCTCGGCGGGGCAAACACCGCCCGCATCACAAAATGACGATGATCGCCATCACCGTTTTTAACTGGCTGCTGATTATCTTTTTAATGATTGTGGCGTATCGCTTTGACGTGGTGGACAACATCAGCAAGCAACCGACCAACCCACGCTATTTGATGCCAACTATTCACGGCATTCTGGGGTTGGTGGCGCAGGTGCTGGCGACGTATGTGATTTACAGGATGCTGCGAGAAGATGCGCAGGTGGCGGCGGCCAAGAAGCGCGGCGCAAGTAAAGACGAACTACGGCAATATTGGTTCTTGAGCGCTAAGCCGTTCATGCGGCTGACGATTACCCTGTGGTTGATTACCAGTCTGTTGGGCGTGTTCAATTATCTCATTCGCTATGATTTGCTGCCTACGGTCACGCCGGGCGGGGCTGTTCCGGCAGCGACGGAAGAACCGGCGGCTACCGACGAACCAGCGCCCGCGAAGACGCCAGAAGTGGCTGCGACAGAAGAACTGACACCCGCGAAAACACCGGAAGCGATGAAGACAGATGAACCGGTTATGACCGAAGAAGCGGCAGCATCAGCGGCGACAGACGAACCGGCTACGACGCCAGAGGCGACGGCTGAGGGGTAGAGCGCGTGGCGACATCGAAACGAGTTTATCACTGCCACCCCCTACAACCTATACAATAAGCGTAGTGGGTTAATGTTTTTAAACCCTAAACGGTATAGGATGAGCTGAAGTGATGCGTGCATTTATATGTTCCATCATTATGGATTTAAAACCAGCATTATTAAAGGATTTACAATGCGTTTCAAATATGGCCTCTTTTTGTTGATGGCGCTGCTCGTGGCCGCGCCTGTTTTGGCGCAGGATACGGTGCCACAAGTCGAACAAACAGACTGCTGGATGGAACTGCCGGACGGTGTGGTGGAGGGTGATAACCTCAACTGTGGTTATTTGATCGTGCCAGAAGACCGCAGCGACCCGAACAGCCCGACCATTCAATTGGCCTTCGCGGTGCTGTATGCGCCGGGGGATGATGTGAAGGCTGACCCGGTGATTTATCTGGCAGGTGGGCCGGGCAGTAATGCGGTGGGCGACGTAAGCGGCTGGATGGACATCAGCTATTTGCAAGACCGTGATCTTATCCTTCTCGACCAGCGCGGCACCGGATATTCACAGCCCAGCCTCAACTGCCCGGAGGTCGAAAACAGCGAGGACGACGCCACACAAGCCTGCCACGACCGGCTGGTCAGCGAAGGCGTTAATCTACAAGCGTATAACAGTGCTGAAAACGCGGCTGACGTAGCCGATTTGCGAGTGGCGCTGGGTTACGACGAGTGGAATCTGTACGGCATCTCTTACGGCACACGGTTGGCACTGACGGTGATGCGTGACCATCCCGAAGGTGTCCGCAGCGTCATTATTGACTCGGTGTATCCACCGGAAGCGAATTCGTGGGAAGAGTATGGCGCGAATACCGCAGATGTATTTGGTAGGTTATTCGAGGCATGTGCGGCTGATGCCGATTGCAGCGCGGCATACCCCGATCTTGAGCAAACCTTCTACAACACCGTCGAACAGCTCAACGCGACGCCCGCCGAATATGTGGGACTGGATGCGGACACGGGCAACGGCGTTGATAAAAGCATGACAGGTGATGAACTCATTGACCGCCTATTTCAAGTGATGTATTCCAGCGACAGCATTCCTCTAGTGCCGTGGGTCATCAATGAAGTAGCAAATGGCAATTACGAGGCGCTGGATAATCTGGAGTCGGGTAATCCACTAGAACCGGGTTTTCGTCCACGGCAGGACGAGGACGTGAGCGACAGTGAAGGCATGAATTTTTCAGTGGAATGCCAAGAGGAAGTGGCGTTTTTGGATGAAACGACGGCGCTGGACAATGTTCCGACTGAACCCGCACCGCTGGCGCAAAACAGCATGAACGCTATCCAGAGTACCTTTAGCGACTGCCAAATTTGGGACGTTCAGGCGGCTGACCCGATTGAAGCCGAGCCAGTGGTGAGCGATATTCCCACACTGGTGGCGGCGGGGGAATTCGACCCGATTACACCCGCCAAGTGGGCAGAGAGCGCAGCCAGCAATTTACCAAACAGTTTCTTTTATGTGTTCCCCGGCGGCGGGCATGGTGTGATTGACATGAATGACTGCTCACGCAGCATTATGCAAGCGTTTCTGGATGATCCTGCGCAGGAACCGGACGGTAGCTGTATTGCGGATATGGGCGAACCGCAGTGGGCAGTGCCGCAATAGATAAAAGATCGAAGATATTAGATTGGGGATGCTGCGACATCCCCTTTTTTATTGCGGGAAATTCCGCAGATTCTTCAATTTCGCGCAATTTCTTCTCAAGTCCGATGCAAAGGTGGATGTGAATACACGATAGTCCGGCAATTTTGACACGTATCTTATCTTTTGTTCATGGTTATCTCAGATATCGGTAGGACACTAATACCGTTCGTTTATGTAGTTTTTTCCGCAGATTGTCTCCTGTGACGGGTGTTTTTGTGCGGGCTTGGTTGAAGACACACAAGCCGCCACTCCAGACAAAATCTACTACAGGGGGTGAATGATGGAACTTACTGACCTGAATCCATTTGTTATTGATCGTGTCGCGCCGGGTGTGGTCAAAGAAAAATCAACTAACGGCCTGCTGAATATTTTTGTGGTTGAGAACGGTCATGAAGTCACGGTGAACCGGTGGGCAGAAGCCGTGAAACAAACGCTGCTGGAATGGACGACTAACCAACCCTGCTTCCTGCTGCATGATTTACATAAGAGTGGGCGGGCGGCGCTGGACGCCCATATGCACGAGGATTTTCAAGCACTCTATAATCTGCGAGGCGACATGGAACGGTATGTGGCGTTCGTCATGCCGCAAGGCAGTATTGATCTGGCGCGGATGGAAAGCGAACTGCTGGCGATTAAGGAAAAGCGGTCGGGTACATCACGCATTCACTGGTCGATGTTTGCTGACCGCAAAGAAGCGCTGCGCTGGTTGATGGAGCATATGCCCAATTAGATATGGGCAGCGGTAAGTTGGCTGGTTGTATAGTGACCGTGAAGGGGTGCGAAGGCATCCCTTTTTTATTGCGGAAATTACTGCAAATTCTTCAGATTCAGTCTGTGCGGAACTGAATATTCGCTGCTGGCTCGTGCTACAATGAAGAGGAAATAGTTTGAGGTTCGCAGGATGAAACCAGTCAACCCCATTAAGAACCAGTATCGCGGGATTAATGCTCATCTGCACAGCTTTTGGCAGTCGGAAGGCGGCTGGGATAGTTTTCATACGAATCATATTGCCGATTTGATGAGATTGATGGAAGCCCATCTTCCTGATGGGTATGTAGCCGATATTGAGCAATCCCTACAGATTCGGCGATTTGGTGAGCCAGCAGGAAAACCTGAGTCGGATGTAACCCTCTATGACACATTTCCAGAGCGGCGAGCAAAACCCTTTAGCCGGCTAATAGGAAATGTGGAGGCATTTGCAATTCCTGACATCATGACGCTGGAAGATGAGGTGTCTGAATACCGGGCCATTGGAATATACGAGTTTGCAATGGGAAAACGAGATGAAGGCGAACCAGTGGCTTGGATTGAACTGCTCTCGCCATCGAACAAAATGGGCGGACAGAACGCCAATGAATATCGCAAGAAACGTTTGAAGCTGCTCCACAGCGGTATTGTTTTTGTTGAAGTTGACTATCTAAACGAGTCACCGCCGACATTTGATCGCATTCCTTATGTTCATCCTTATCGGATAGTCGTGGTAGATCCGCGCCCTATATTTATTGAGGGATTGGCATATCCCTATCAACTGGATGTCGATGTTCCTATTCCCATTGTAGATATTCCATTGAATGCTGATGATGTGCTGGCTTTTGATTTTGGCGAAGCATACAACAAGAGTCTAAATGAAACCCGTTATGCGCGGCGATTTGTGGACTACGCCCGTCTGCCGCTGAACTTTGATCGCTACAGCGGGGATGACCAAGCCCGTATTCTGAACCGGATGATCGCGGTGTTGGAAGCAGCGCAGCAGGGGGTTGATCTGGATACGCTGGCTGAACCGCTGCCCATTGGTGAACTGCCGTTGGAGGCGGCGCTGGCGCGAGTTCAGGGGTTGGGGGTGGCGGTGTCCTGAAGCCACCAGCGGAGGAATTTGCGGGAGACGAGCAGACCTATGATTAAGGTGATAGTGTAAGCAATCATAGGACTGTAGAAAACTGTGAGCAGATCAGGTATGTTTCTCACCGATGGAAGAAGAACGATCATTGCGAAAATCATCAAGCCTGTTGGCAGAGCGATATTTGACAAGATGACTTGTCGGCGAAACGATACGATATCTGCTACGGGATAGTAGACCCAAAACCCGACCACTATTGCATGAATACCACCGAGTAACAGTCCTACGCCTCCTCCTATCAAGCCGCCGAGCCCGATACTTAAGAATATAGTCCAAATCAAATTTCCGAATTCAAGATTGCCTCTGGGACCACAAATGCGGCAGAAATGAGGGGCAAACGGAATGAGCGAGTATAGGAAAATGATCGTGCCGATTATGCTATAGATGAACCACCAGCGCAGTATGAAAAGGAATATTTCCCAGTACTTTTTTGACCGTTGATCATGTTTAAAATTTGCTTCACTCGTCACTACAATCCCTCATCAAAAACCAATATACCTCACACGCTATCTCATCATCATACATCTATTAAACGTTGAAAAGTTTTTTATATGTTGACGGGATATTGAACACCACTATAATCAACATAAGCAACTTATGTTGCTACGCTAAAAACTGGCACACAGTTTTTTATTTGGAGGGCGGCGACCCGACATGAATAACCGCAGTCCCGCGACGACTTTAACCGCGACATCCCCTTCTGATTTGTTATCCCCTACTGATGAAGAGCCCGGGTCTATAAACAATCGAGAATCACATTCTATAAGTGATGATTCTTTACCGATTGCGGCGGCCAAAAAGACAGTCCTGCAAGGCAGCCCGCGCGCGGCGCTGTGGGCCGGTGTTCCCGATGAACAGTGGGACGATTGGCGCTGGCAGTTGGCAAACCGTTTGAACAGTCTGGAAGACCTGTCACAGATTATCAATTTAACTGATGAAGAAGTCGAAGGATTGACGGCGGAAAACAAATTCCGCGTGGATGTCATTCCGTACTTCGCCAGCTTGATTGACCCCGATGATCCGCACTGCCCGATCCGACGGCAGGTGATCCCGCTGGGGCGGGAACTGCAAGCCTTTGAAGGCATGATGGAAGACAGTCTGGCGGAAGACGCGCACAGCCCCGTTCCGGGTCTGGTGCACCGCTACCCTGACCGGGTGCTGATGCTGATTACGACGCAGTGCGCCAGCTACTGCCGCTACTGCACACGCAGCCGCATTGTGGGCAGTCCGCATGAGAACTTCAGCAAGACGGATTTTGAAGCGCAGTTGGATTATCTGCGGAAGACGCCGCAAGTGCGCGATGTGCTGATCAGCGGCGGCGACCCGCTGACACTGGCTCCTAAGACGCTGGAATATATCGTCAGCAATTTGCGGGCGATTGAGCATATCGAGATTATCCGCATCGGCAGCCGCGTGCCGGTGTTCCTGCCACAGCGCATCACCGATGAGTTCTGCAACATGCTGCGGCAGTACCATCCGGTATGGTTGAATATCCATGTCAACCATCCTAAAGAGATCACGCCGGAACTGAGCCGGGCACTGGCAAAACTGGCGGACTCCGGTTTCCCCATCGGCAACCAGACGGTGCTGCTGGCGGGCATCAACGACAGCATCAACATCCAGCGCGAACTGGCGCACAAGCTGGTGAAGAACCGCGTGCGTCCGTATTACCTGTACCAGTGCGATCTGGTGAAGGGCGCGGGACACTTCCGCACAACAGTGGCGAAGGGCATCGAGATTATCGAAGGGATGCGCGGGCATACCAGCGGGTATGCTGTGCCGACCTACGTGGTGGATGCACCGGGGGGCGGCGGCAAGATTCCGGTGATGCCGCAGTATTTGATCAGCCAAGCGCCGGGACGGGTGGTGCTGCGGAATTATGAAGGTTACATCGCCACCTACGAAGAACCGACGGATTACGACTCCGGCATGATCGAGCATTTAGACCGCGAAGCACCGCGCCGGAGCGAACCCGGGCAGAGCGGCGTGGCGGGGTTGCTGGCAGGCGACGGCATGGCGATCAAACCGCAGGGATTTGACGACCTGCACAAGCGCGGCGCGGAACAGCACCGTTTGAACAGCGACGCCAGCAAGTGGGTGCCATATCATGAACGGGAGTTACCAGTCACCAGTGACCAGTTGCCAGAACGTTCAGACAATAACGGTAATGATGTGCCAGTCAATGAGCAGGGCACAAATGGCAGCAATGGCACAGCACAACACATTGCCAATTCTGCCAATGGATTAAACAAACAGAACGGGTCTAAACCCGGTTAATCGTAGATGTGACTATTCGATAGAACCTGCTCTTGAAAACCTCACCCCCGGCCCCTCTCCATTTGATGGAGAGGGGAGTGGAGAAAGGTTAGTTGGAAAAGAACGGGTTCAATAACTGTGTGTCAAGGAGACACTTATCATGCGTATCGCAGTGCTGGCTAACTTGAAAATGAATGCGCCGATTTATACCGGCATGCCATCTGACCGGTGGGATGATCTGGACAGCCCGAAGACGATGGAGGCTATCGCCAAGGTGTTCCAGAAGATGGGACATGAGGCGGAGTTTTTTGAAGCGACGATTTTACCGCCGTACCACCTGATCGAGCGGCTGCGGGAATATAAGCCTGACCTGTGCTTCAACATGGCGGAAAGCCACTTCGGTGATGCGCGCGAGGCGCAAATTCCGGCGATTCTGGAAATGCTGCAAATTCCGTACAGCGGCAGCCGGATGCTTTCGCTGGCGCTGGCGCTGGACAAGGCCATGACGAAACGCATTTTGCGCGATGCGGGACTGCCAACAGCGGAATTCCAGATTTTTGAGCGCGGGGACGAACCGATCAATCCGGAATTTCTGAACGGTGGTGACCTGCGTTACGCGCTGTTCGTCAAACCCAACGCAGAAGGGACGAGCATGGGTGTGGGGGCAGACAGCATCGTGCGGACGGTGGCGGAACTGCGTGAACGGGTGGCGGGGCATATCGCACGGTATAAGCAGCCGATACTGGTAGAACGCTACATCAAAGGGCGCGAAATCCTAGTGGGTATGGTAGGCAATCTGCCCAACCTGACGTTCATGCCGATCCTGGAACTGGATCACGCGGCTTACGGCAATGGGCATTCGGGCGTGTACACCAACGACATGAAAACCAACGGCGTGCTGGAAGATTATATTTATCACTGCCCCGCTCCGCTGAGTGATGCTCAGCGCGACGAACTGCTGCGGCTGGGGGCGGAAACCTTCCGCGCGATTGGCTGCTCCGATGTGGCGCGAGTGGACTTCCGACTGGACGCCAGCGACAACGACAAGCCGTACATTCTGGAAATTAATCCCCTGCCCGGCCTGACACCCGGCTTCAGCGACCTGTGCCTGCAAGGACTGGCGATGAACTGGGATCATGACCGGCTGGTAGGGGCGATCCTGAATGCCGCGCTGGAACGGCACGGACTGCGGGAAAAGGTGAAGGCCTAATCAGCTGGCGGATGGACGGTTCTGGCGCAGCAAATTCAAATGCCTTTCAATATAGCTGCGGCCGGATGGCCTGGCCTGTCCGGTGAGCAGTGGGATGATGTAAGCCGCAGCGGGATGGCGGAGTTGGCGTACCTGCTCAATGACGAGCGCGTGGTCATAGTCAACCAACCGATGTTCGACATGATGGCCGTTTTCCTCGGCATGCAGGATAACATAGCTGGCGCGCAGATCGGGCGGGTAGTGGAGGCTGACGCTGCCGACATTGATGATACGCTGGCGGCCAATGGTGACATCGAGGAACATGTGGTGGTGACCGCCAAAGATGAGGTCGGAAGTGCAGTCGCCGATGACCAGCGGTAGTTCATGTTCGTACAGCGCGGTGTGAATGCCCAGTCCGGTATCGCGTCCGGGGGCGGCGTGGATGCCAGTGACTGTTGTTCCGTCCGGCAGCTGTAGGTGCAGATCGGTGGGCAGTTCCATAAGTTGGAGCATCCATTCAAACCACCCACCCTGCGTCACAACGCCCTGCGTCCAGCCGATGGAACCCGCCGCTTCAATATCGAAGCGGGGGGCATCGTGGGGGTGGGTGAAGCGGTTGGGGCTGTCGGTCACCACATAGCGGTCGGTATTGCCGCGAATGAACTGGACGGATGGTAGCTGGTGAAGGCGTTCCAGCACGGCAACGGGGGCGGGGCCCGCATCCACCAGATCGCCCAGTATCCAGTAGGCGTCTACGCCACCAGTTGATGCAATATCCGCCAGCACCGCATCGAGAGCGACGATGTTCCCGTGAATGTCCGATAGGATGGCTAGACGCATGGTTGAGATGGCCTCCGTTTAGATTGTCAACGTCCCACAGATTCGCAGAACAGAATGGCATTCTACCAAACCTTTAGCCCGCATTGCGCCATCCCCGGAACATAATTACACTAGAACTGTAATTCATCTGCATAATCACCGGGACAGTAAGCTATGAAATCCGGCTCTATCGGCAAAGATATTGGTCACATTCTGGGCATTGGCATCGGCGGCGGTTTGCTGCTGACGATTATCGGCGTGTTGATCTCGTTCGCTATCGGCGTACCGGGCAGCGGCGGAGGCACCGTCAATATTGCGGCGCTCATCCCCACGCCTGTGCCCCCCACCGAAACACCCACGCCCATCCCCTGTACAGCGCAGGAATGGTGGGACGCCAACGGCAAGGTGTTCATGGACGGCGTGAATGAACCGCTGGATATTCCGAATGTGATCAGCACGCGCAAGAATTTGTTGGCCGTACCCGCTGTGCAGAAGGCGCAGACCGGACGGGCTGACCTGAAGGTGAAGCGCACCACCTTTGAACTGGCGCAGACCCCACCGTGCGCCGAAGCCGCGCGGGCGGCAGCACTGCAAACAGCGGATGACTTCGACGCCTATTACAACCTGCTGGTGACGACCAGCACGGAACAAGACCGGCTACGGCAGTTCATGAAGGCGCTGGATTCGGCGGAGAAGGTTTCGGACGAGCTGGACAAGCTGGAAGTGCCGATTAATGTGAGCTGGGTGGAGGCCGTGAAGAACTTCTCCAGCGGGGAGTGCCCGGCACAGCGCTGGTTTATCGAGCAGATTTACCTGCGCGATTATTACACCTACTACACGGGCGGTTTGCAGGGCTTTAACCCAACGCGGACGACACCGGCGGATATGGAAACCCTGCTGCGGACACTGCGTTCGCTGAAGAGCAGCTTGGAAGCGGACAAGGCCAGCTACCCGGCCTGCGTGCAGCCCGCGACTGACCGGCTGATCTCGTTCTTCGACAACTTCTTCAACGCGGTGAATTCGACACTGAATAAAGATCTGGCACTGGCGCAGCAGTACCTACTGACCGCGCCCGCCGAGATGACGGCTTTCCAGACGGCGGTGACGGAGTTGATCCCGGATTTCATGCGGTAGGGGTGACGCGCAATTTACAAGGCTGTTTCATTTTCTCAACTGGGGAAGTATGGTCGCGCTTTCACACAGCACATTGATTACATCCCCCTCCCGTTGCAATTTCCCGCTTGCTAACAACAAAGGCGAATGCCGAAGGACATGCCTGAATTGCTTGTAGACACTGGGACGGACAATGACGTTCATCATACCGTTTTTGTCCTCTAAAGTGATAAAATGAAAGCCCTTGGCAGTCGGCGGGGCTTGGTGCATAACCGTCTCCCCAGCTACCCGAATCATTTGACCATCTTTTGCAGTTTCCAACTCACGACTACCTAGCACACGCTTTTTCCGCATCCACTCTTCAAAGAATGACATGATGTGCTTGCCTGTTGTAAGTCCCATGATCTGAGTTTCAAGGGCAAGCAGCTCAACTTCAGAGAGTGGTGACAGCTTCATATGGTCGTCAGGGAAAATCAGGCTCAGCCCGCCGTCATAATCGCCAATCTTTCCCAGCTCCCACAGGAGTTTTCGCCGTTCTATCCCCCACTCGTCAAACGCACCTACCAGAATGAGTTTTTCCGTAATTTTACGCGGTAATTTTACCCGTTTACAAAAATCTAGGAGGCTGCGAAACGCCCCATCTTGGCGTGCTTTTACAAGCTTATCTATGGCACTATTCCCCATGCCAGAGATATAACTCAATCCAATGCGGATGCTATCTTGTTCAACGATGCAATCTCCCAAACTGCGATTAATATCAATGCGCTTGAGGCCAATGTCATGCCGTCGGGCATCATTGACCAGTACAGCCGGTGTCCAGAAACCCATCGGTTGGTTATTTAGAAGTGCAGCCGTGAAGTGGGCAGGCCAGTAGTGTTTGAGCCATGCCGATTGATAGACCAATACGGCAAAGGCCGCCGCATGGCTCTTGGGAAAGCTGTAACCGCCAAAGGCTTTCAGGCTGTCAAAGACCTGTTCGGCAATTTCAATTGATACATCATTATGTTGCGCCCCCTCTAAAAAAGAGTCACGCAACTTTTCAATTTCTTTGGCAGGCCGTTTGCCGCCCAATGCCCGGCGCAGCAGTTCCCCCTGTCCAGCACTGAAACCCGCTAAGTCACGGCTAACTTTCAACACCTGCTCTTGAAACAAAATAACCCCAAGCGTTTCCTCAAGTGCTGCTTCCAAGTTGGGATGATAATAGTGCACAGGTTCAATACCACTGCGCCGATTGAGATAAGGATGAACCATATTCCCTTGAACAGGTCCCGGTCTAATCAGGGAAATGCTCACAATGACATCATTGATATTCTTAGGTTTCAAGCGTGGAAGTGTTTGGGCTTGCGCCCGACTTTCGACCTGAAATACGCCAATCGTATCCGCTTTGGTCATCATGGCAAATAGAGCAGGGTCATCAAATGACAATCTCCTCAAGTTGGGTGCATTTCCGGTTTGCTTTCCCACAAGTGTTACTGCCTCGCCAATGGCCGAGAGCATACGCAGCCCTAGAACATCAATCTTGACCATGCCTGCTGTTTCCAGCATGTCCTTATCCCATTGCACAACCACCCGATCTGGCATAGTTGCAGGCTCAGTTGGGAGGCGTTCACTTAAAGGCGAACCTGTGATGACCATGCCGCCATTGTGGATACCCAAGTGACGGGGCAGCCCTTCAATCTGGTCACATAAATCTGCCAGTCGTTTAGCATAGTCTGAGGTCAGAGGTATACTGTCGCCCCGATCAACCGCTAATGCTGCATCCTCAAGCATGATCGGTGGTAAACCGAGGGCTTTGCCCACATCCCGAATTGCCAAACGGGAGCGATAGGTGATGAAGGTTGCGGCCATTGCGGTATGCGCCGCGCCATATTTTTTGTAGATGTATTGTATGACTTCCTCACGGCGGTCTGCCTGAAAGTCAATATCAATGTCAGGAACAGATACCCGTTCTTCAGATAAAAAGCGTTCAAATACCAAATTATGAGTCAGGGGGTCTATGGGGCTGATACCCAAGAGGTAGGCCACGAGCGAATTAGCGGCACTTCCCCGTCCCTGACACAAAATACTGTTATCACGGGCAAAGCGCACCATATCCGCCACAATCAAAAAGTAATTGGATAGTCCAGCCTGACGAATAACCGCCAACTCATGCCGTAGCAAGTCCGCCGCTTGTTGCTTGTCTGCCCGATGCAGGTTGCCAAGCGTCTTCAGACACAAATAGCGTAGGTGCTGATCGGCAGAAGACTGATCAGGCGTTTTGTGAGCAGGTAAATCTTGTAGACCGTAATGCAGTTCAAACTGGCAACGCTCTACAATCCACAGTGTGTTACTGACAGCTTCAGGGTAGTCTCGGAACAACTGAAACATTGTTTGCTGGGACTTCAGGTAATACTCACTGTTGGGACGGCGCACGCGGCGGGCAGCGTCAATCGTGGTCTTATTCCGCACACACACCATAACATCTTGCAACTCCCGCCTGTCAGGACGGGCATAATGCACATTGTTGGTTGCTACGTACCCAATATTGAGATAGGTCGCTAACGTCACCAGATCGCGTACCAGCCGCTTCTCATGGGGCAGGTAGTGGTACTGTAGCTCTATCCAGAAATTGCCTGCCCCAAACCATGACAAATATTTCTGAGCGGCCTTGAGTGCCTCTTGATATTTCTCCGCTTGAGTTGCGCGGCTAATTTCCCCTTTACGACAGCCAGAGAGAGCAATGAGGCCCTTCGTGTGCATTTCCAATTCCGAAAGTGGCAGAATCGCATAGCCCTTTGGGGCGTTGTGCCGGGCACAGCTTATTAAATAACACAGGTTGTGCCAGCCCTGTTCAGTTTCGACTAAAAGAGTGAGGTGTGAACCATTGTCCAGCGTGATTTCAGTCCCAAGAATGGGTTGAACGCCATACTTTTTAGCAGCATGAATGAAAGGAATAACACCATACACCGCATCATGGTCGGTGAGCGCCAGAGCCGACAGCCCTATCTCTGCCGCCCGCCGCACCAAGTCGAGTGGTGTGTCCGCGCCATCTAGCAGGCTGTAGCAGGAGTGAGCGTGCAGTTCGGCATAGGGCAGCATTAGTCAAACATCCACTGAACAAACCAGTTTTGGGTCAGGACATCCTGAAAAATGACGAGGGCTTGCCCGCTTTCCGTCACCACTTTGTAATAGTCGCGGCTCTTGCGCTCTACCCACCACAAATCATCTACCGACCACTCATCGGCAATCATCCAAATGGAATGAAGACCCGGACACCAATCCCACGCCAAACATAGCGGAAGTCCTTCGTGGTCAGCTTGAACAGCAAGGGGGTAGCCATCCGGCCAGAAGTAACTCATGCGACTTCTTCCTCGATAGGTTCGATGACATAGCGGTATTCTGGCAGCCAGTGGTCAGGTTCGGCTGTGACCACCGAATAGAGACTTTCGTTGCCAAAGCGCATGGTTAGCTTTTCCAGCAAGTCACTCAGGCGATTGTCATTGAGGGTCGCCGTGCCGAATAAATCAAGCTGGCGCATGACAGGGGTTGCAAGGTTATCGGCCATGACACGCACCTCCGTGACACCAGCCTCACATTTAAGCTGTTCCAACAGACGCAGCAGCGTTCGTCCAAGCAGCTTGCCGTGAGCAGTTGGCTCATGCAGCACCCGTTTGGTTTTAAGTGTGTGTTTGTCGTCTGTAGCGAATGTCAATTCCAGCAGTTGGGTGGTGAGGTTCTTTTCAGCTAATCGTTTTGCAAGTTCGCAGCCCATCCCCTCAAGCGCCGACTGAAGCACTTGCTTATCTTCTATTGCCCCATCAAATACTCTGGTGAGGTGTTCTTTGGCTTTAGGGATACGAGTGCTAACAGGGCATGTGTCTTCTCCTGTTGCCAGCATATGCAGGAAGCGCCCTTGCTTGCCGAACTGGTTGAACACGGCATCGGCTGGTAGGGTGGCAAATTGACCGATGGTCGAGATACCCAATTGATGCAGCCGACGATTGATTTCTTTATCCAGTGGCAGCAAATTAATGGAATGGCGGGCAAGAAAACGGCCTTCAAAACCGCGCTGTACCAGTTTGGGATTATTGGGCTGCGCCAAGCGAACGGCTACAGATGCGGTGAATTTGTTGCTGGCTAGACCCACACAACACGGAACATGAAAGGTCGCAAGAAGCAAGGCACTCATTTCATGTACAAGCTGCGCCGCCTCTGTCTTTCGCAGTTTTCCCAAATCCACATAAAAAATTGCGCCAGAGGGATGAATAGACAGTAGTGGTTTTCTCTGAGGCCGCCAGAAGCCGACAGGCAGTTCAACTTTGCTGCTGAAGATGAGCAAACTATCCGCGACAGTCTCCACCAACTCTCGATAGGGTTGGTCATCAAAGGGCATAACCGTCGCTTCTGGACACAGGGCATGAGCTGCTTGGGTTCGCATCCCAACCCGTACCCCCTTGTGTGCGAGGCTTAATGAAGCAGCCCGAACGATACCCTTGTTACTGACCAGAATGAGTGGTTTAGCTTCAGGAGAACAGGCCGAAATAATATCAGGAATGAGGATGCAGGCAATCATGTGTCCACTCCCCCGCTTTTATCGTCAAACAGGATAGGCACAGCTACCCTACGACCTTCATTCTCACCTTTATACTTGAGGATGGTGATAACCGATTGAAAGCCGGACACATCCCCATTTGCGAAAAACCAACGGTCAAAACGAGGGTTTAGTCGAAGTGAAGCGTATTGGCTTACGAACGAGCGGCCTGATGCGGGTAAGCTGAGAAGTAACAAAGCACAGCGCGTAACAATGAGAAGTGGCATCAGTCGTTTTATTGCTTCAGATAGCTGGAACTGCTCTTTACCTGACAAGCGAGGAAACGTGTTCACCACCACAAGACCGGGGATAGCACTCCCCACGACATCTGACAGCATCGAAATTAAGCTGTCAACGTCATCGCGTAACAAGAGTATATTGGCAATATCCACTCCACAGAAGGTGGCGGCGGCCGGGTCAAAAGCGGCGGCCAGATCAAATAAAACGACCCCATCCCCTTCCTGCTGGGCGCTTGCCATGACCTTGAGGGCAAGGGTCGTCATGCCGGAAGTGGGTAAGCCGATGATTTCAGTGAGACAACCTCTTTCTACTCCCCCACCGATAAGGGCATCCAGTGATGGAAAGCCTGTTGGTAGATTATCATTAACTGGAGATACAGCACGGGCTTTACGAATGGCTTTATCTCCCCACTTTTTTTGAATGTCGTCAATAACGGCTTGAAGTTTTTGCTCTCTGGTATACATGATTGTCCCGCACAATCTATGGAAAAATGTTGGAATCTTGTAATGTTGTACAAGAGGGTAGCACAGAAGTTCGTTTCGGGAAATGAACAAATGTGCGCCAATGGTACAAATATTGCTAGAAAATGAGTGGAAAGGCGCAACCTGTAACAGGCTGCGCCTCTATTCCCTGCGTTAGATGTTGTATAGCGCTGTTGTCACATCCGTATCAAAATTCACTAACGCCAGACGCACGGTGGCGGTGAGCTGGTAGCTGTCGTAGAACGGGATGTAGTCCACGCTGACGGCGATGCGGCGGCGGTAGCCCACGAACCAACCGGGACGGTAGACGCACAGCGCCGTGCCTTTGGTGTTGTTGGCGGGGGTGGTGAAGTTGACCTTGCCGTTCGCCCCGTCACTCAGCGGCATTTCGGCGCTGACGATGACCGGCGCACCGTCGGCAAAACCGATCTGTCCGGTCTGGGCGGTTGCCAGCGCCCCGGCCTTCTCCATCGTCAGGAATTCAGAGAGCGCCAGCAGCTTGGGATAAGCCGCGCTGCCATCCACAATCCAGGCTAAGTCGGTGGGGCGGGCGCTGTACTGGGGAGCCATGGTGAAGCGCGCCTGTCGCAGCAGCGCCAGCGTCATGGCTGCACCGGCATCCACGCGGTTGGGCGGGGTGTCGGCATTGGTGACGAGCGCTAGTTTACGCAGGCCGTTGAAGGCCATGTAGCGATCCGTGGCGGCGGGCGTGCCACCATTTTTGTTGACGTTGCCGCTGGTGGCGGTGTCGCCGTTGAGGATGACATTATCAATGCTGGTGAGGATGGACTTCATGGCCTGCTCACGGTAGATGTTGAGCACAGGCACGATGCTGTCTTCCACCAGCTCGGCGCTGAAGCCGACGCGCAGCGCCAGCTTCTGGGCGTTGAGCTGCACCTTGCCCGACCCGATTTTGCTATCGGGGATGGGGTTTGCGCTGCCGGCGATGGTCAGGTCGGCTTCGTTCTTGGTTTCCGGCACGAAATAGACGGTGGGGTCTGTGCCTTCGATGGGCAGTTCGAAGGGATTGCTAGGCATTTCGATGCTGCGGAAGAGCGGCAGGATGGCGTTTTCGACGCGGGCGCGCTGCCAGATTTGGGCGCTCCACAGGTCGGGAACCCATTCGTCACCGAAGCCAGCCTGCGTGCTGTAGGTCAGTTCGTCGGCTTTGATGGCGGTCATGCCCGCTTTGCCGACTTTGTGGGCCAGCGCGTTGGCGTAGGTCTGGCTGACGCCCTGAAAGCTCTTGCTGGAGCGCAGCAGGACGTAGCCGTGCAGCATGTCGAGCGCGTCGAGGTTGTCGTAGGGGCTGGTGACGGTAATGCGGCTTTTGACGGCCTCCTCGCGGCTGGCGACGGGCAGGCGTTTGCGGGCGGGCTGTTCCTGTTCAGTAGTATCGTTGAGATAGGTGTTGTCGGTCATATGTGTGTCTCCGTGTATGAATTTTTGTGTCGGCGAAGTCGTCGGCGGCGGCGACGACATAACGGGTGTTGATGACATTTTGGGGGAAACGGACGCCAAGAATGGCGTCCCTACGGTTTCCATATTGAGACGGGCGGTATCCAAACCCAACGCGGCGTAGGCGCTCTTGATGGTATGAACATCGGTGCGGCGCGGTTCGGCGGGGGTGGGGGTGAGGCTGCCTTCGACGATGGGCCAGCGTTTGATGTGGCCGTCCTGTGCAACCTCGACCAGATGCGGCAAGCTGCCGGATGACCAGCCGAGTATGCCCTTCTGCACCAGCTTCAAAACGGTACGAACATAGCGCTGGCGTAAGTCTAACTGTGCCTCCGCCCACAGGCCGTTGGCGTCGGTTCTGAGTTTGTCAATCACCCCGATAACGGCGGCCTTGAGATTGCCGTCCAGTCCGTGGTGATACAGCACCGGGCGCTGGTCGTACCAGTCCAGCCCTAGCTCGGTGTCCTGCGTAAAATATTCGCCCTGCAAGTCGCGCTGCTGCGGGCCACCCCATACGACGAGGTAGCCGCCCACGCGCCCTTCTGCGGCGTCGAGAGCTTTGAGGGTTGTGAGCATGTGTTGCTCCTGTGAAAGTTGGCAAACAGCTTTCGGCTGTCGGCTATCAGCCAGATACAAAGCCAAAAGCTGAAAGCCGATGGCTGACAGCGAGAATTGACCTGCCTCAGTCCGTCCACACGCGTTATCCCTATCAATGGTGCAGGGGCGGGCAGTCATGTGCGCCACTTGTTTCCCCAACCGTTCGCCCGTGAGCGCGGTGGTCTACTTCTCCGTGGTGGTTGTGAAGGGAGCTGCCAGTTCCCAGATACCAGCATCCAGTATGCATTTGTGGCTGATAGATGAACTATCCACGACGCTGTGCGCCGACCACTCAAGATTGGACTGATAACTTTTGACTGACGACTGATAACACATTAGCACATTCGTTCGTCAAACGGGCGAACATTTGGCCGAACATTTGGTCGCTCTTTGAGGGCGGTGGCACTAACCATTTTGAGGGAGCAGAATTGTTAAGAAGGTTGGTGAGTGGTTGGAAAATAGTTTGAGGCGGTTTGTAAATTCAAACTATGTCGTGACTGCTCATTGAGATTTTGCCGCTGCTGCCTCTCTTTTAAATGCGGGTGAGGCAGGGCGAACAGGAACACTAGCAATCACAGAACTATATAAATTTTTCATAACTCTCAATAATTCAGGCCAAATAAACCGTAGATAATAAATGAGGCAATTATTCTACCGGTTAATTTAACACTTTATCAATATACAGGATATGTACAATATGAAAACGTCACGTTCAATTCTCCTGCTTGTAGCAATTCTGCTGGTCATTTCGTTTTCAGCGGTGGGGGCGCAAGACGACAACAGCAGCACCTGCGGAGACAGCAGTTGTAACCCGGAATTGGCGCGTTTGTGTGCCAGCTTTATGGCGCACTGGGAGGCAGCAGGCGGCGAAAGCAGCGGATTGACTATTCCTGATTGGTGCAATGAAAGCAGCCAATCCACCCCACAAGACACCAACGAGAACGCCTGTGATGGCGGTCTGCTGGATGGTCGCTGCGGGTCAGAGTGGGAATGGACGTGCGGTTGGTATTTGCAGCAGTGGGAAGACGCTGGCGGTTGGAAGGGGACGTATGAAATCCCGGATTGGTGTAACCCGCAGAGCGTACTGCCACCCAAGCCATCCGACGAACAAAGTGCGACAACCACGACAACAACCGTTACCACGATTGCACAAGCAGGCTGCTTCCCGTGGTTCAAGGGTTATTACATGAAAACCAACGGCAGCGCAGTCGAAGCCAGTGCCGCAGCCTACTATGATAACACATGTTCAATAACCATCGCCGGGTATGACAGTATCGCATGGGCGGCCACTAAAACAGAAGCAGATGCGCTGTGTTTAACCATTTCTCCAACCTATACAGCCGCCACAACACCAACGACGAATTTGTGGGATTGCCGTTAAGGCGCAGACTACGCACACGCTGGATGTAGGGAAGGACTCCTTACATCCAGCGTGGCAGCGTTCAGCATCGCACTTACTACAATTCATGTCCGCCAAATTTTCATAATCTCAATGAATCCGAATCTGTAAATTAATTGATAATACATAAAGGGATGAGATTACGCCAATTCATAATCAATTCTTTGCTACGAGAAAAAGGTGTGACATGAAACAGACACGATTAGTTATCTTGATACTGGTAGTTGTACTGTTCGGTTCTCTGTCGCTGGTGGGCGCGCAAGACGACGGAAACGCCTGCGAAAATGGGGGCGACATGGCTGGCAAATGCGACAACGAGTGGAAATGGATTTGTGGGTGGTACTTGCAGCATTGGGAAGATGCCGGCGGGTGGTACAGTAACTACGCTTTCCCCGACTGGTGCGACCCTGCCAGTTTGCTACCGCCCAAGCCGGAAGTGACCAACAATCTGGCCGGGTGCTACAGCTACATAAGTGGCCCTGTCCTGCGGGCAGTACGCATCGGCAGCATATACTACAACGGCACATCCGGTTCCAATTACACCTCGTTTACGACGCCGGATTGTTCGGGTACGGGCTATCCTTCCTCAAAAGAATACATTGTCGAATCATCTAATAGTTCATCGGCACAGGCCATGTGTAGTACGCTGGTTAATCCACTCTATGCCTATGTCACCACGCTGAACTCAAGAGGCTACGCTTCCGCTCCTAGCTCACTCTGGTTCTGCTACGAAACATAGGATTAGTCATTCTGGCTCTTACAAACAGCTTCCCATAGCGGGAGGCTGTTTTTGTTTCCGCAAAACTCCCGGGTACGCCCGTCCACTAGGACTCTAATGGCCGCTGTAAGGCAAGCAAAAGCCACATAGAACACTTGCGCTCATCATGACCACAGACTATAATCCGAATTAGAATTTTTGTTCAAAAACTCAATGGTAGTGGTTGCAAAGTAAGTCATGGGGCGAATTTAGAACTCGGACAGGGCACGCTCTGTCCCTACTTACCATATAACCATTACCAATCCAATGATAGTGGTTGCAAAGTAAATGATGAAAGCACATTTTCACTACGTCCCGTATGACTATTACCCATAGAGGGAGGAGGTATCATGAAACGACTGACACAATCCGCATATGAAAAGGCTGTAGGTTATCTGAAGCGCGTGGCGCGGCCACTGGAACTGGCGCGATATGCATATCATTTTGAGGACGGCAGCACGGCAGAGGTTCTGGCCGCGTTGGAGGCTTTCCAGAATGACGACGGCGGGTTCGGGCACGGTTTAGAAGCCGATGTCCGGCTGGCGGATTCGTCAGTCATCGCCACGACGCTGGCATTTCAGATTTTCCGTGAACTGGGAACGCCGGGCGATCATGCACTGGTAAGCAATGCCTGCCGTTATCTGCTGAATACTTATGACGCAAGTCATTTGAACTGGCCGATTATTCCTCAGAATGTTGATGATGCGCCGCATGCGCCGTGGTGGACAACCAGCGGCGACCTGTATAAGAGTATGGTCAACCCGCGGGTGGAGATTGCCGGATACTTGAACAGCTATCCAGAACACTTCCCCGCTGCGATGCGCGAGCAGATGACTGAGTCGGTCATCGAGTATCTATTCGAGCAGCCGGTTAAGATGGAAATGCATGATCTGCTGTGCTATATCCGCCTGTGGGAAACGAAAAGTCTGGCGCAAGATATTCGATCTAAGATGTTGGACAAACTCAAAGCGGGAGTTGAAAGCCTTGTGCAGCGCGATCCTGCAAGCTGGCACTCCTATGGACTGCAACCGCTGTGGGTCGCCTCCACACCGGAGTCACCGTTTGCCGACGATATGCGCGAGGCAATCGAGCAGAATCTCGATTTTGTCATTGACTCTCAGGATGAAAATGGCGGCTGGATGCCCAACTGGTCATGGGGCGAACAGTGGCCTGAGGCATGGGCGCAGGCGGAACGCGAATGGAGCGGCAATATGACTCTGGGCAAATTGCAGACACTGCACGCATTCGGGCGTATTGATGTGTGATTATGCTAAGTGTGAAAACACGGCGCACGATACAACAGGCGGGTTAAGAAATATAAGGTTGAAATTCTCGATGATGCAGCGAAAGGTGCCGCAAGATGGATAACCAACAACAACTCATGAATGTACAAGAACAAATCGAAACGTATATTAGCAGCCAACCTGAACCCAAAAGTAGTGATATGCGGACGCTGCACAGCCTCATTCTAGGCGTCATGCCCGCATGCAAATTATGGTTTTTGGATGGTAAAGACAGTGAAAATAGAACCGTTTCTAACCCCAATATAGGCTATGGACTTCGAACCATAGAATACGCCGATGGAAAAAACAGAGAATTCTATCAAATTGGTTTGAGCGCAAACACAACCGGAATCTCGGTCTATATCCTTGGGATTAAAGATAAGCAATACTTAGCCCAAACCTATGGGGAAAAACTCGGTAAGGCAGGCGTCACAGGGTATTGCATTAAGTTCAAAACGCTAAAAAACATAAACATTGATATACTCGAAGCGGCCATACGAGATGGAGCGGCACTCACAACTTAATTGCTGGTTGGATTTAACCCAAACTAGAAGTATTCAACATATCACCGAGGTGTTAGGCATATCAGCAGATGAGTACTTATTACGGGGACAATTATTATGACTTTGACAGAAAAGACATTTCAAGCCGGTGACATCACACTGAGTTACGACGAAGGCGACGGAAACGGCGCGCCGATGATCCTGCTGCACGGGCTGACGGGAATGCGTCAAGCGTGGCAGGTGAATTTCATCCCCACTTATGGCAGCACATGGCGTGAGTACGCGATTGACCTGCGAGGACACGGTAAATCGAGCCACGCGCGGGATGAACGCCATTACCGGATAGGCGATTATGTGGAGGATATTGTTTCCTTCATCAAGCGCGAACTTGATGATCGGCCTGTCGTCGTCGGGCACTCGCTGGGCGCGATGACGGCGATTGGGGTGGGAGCGGCGCTGGGGGACGGCGCACGGGGCGTGATTTTGCTCGACCCACCTTTGGCAGCGCGTGAACTGCCGGTTAGTGTCTTCCCCGGCGCGTCGTGGTGGTTCAACTGGGTTTATAACACGATCAGCACAGGCCCGACATACGAACAGGTCGTCGAAGCCTGCCGCGCCACTAACCCCGAAGCGAGTGACCAGATGTTAAAAGGCATGGCAACGCAGATTCACAGCCTGTCGCCCGGCACGGTCAAGACGGCGCTGGACAACCGCATCGCGGAAAATTTCGACTTTGGCGAGGCGCTCGATACCATCACCTGTCCTGTCCTGCTGATGTACGGTGAATTCGGGCAGAGCGGTGCTACGCGGGACGAGGATGCGGCGTTCGTACGTGAACATGCACGCAAACTGACGACGGTCAAACTGCCGTATGATGACCACGGGTTTCATGAAACGCACTGGGACGAAACGCAGCCGCATGTTACGGCATTTCTGGAAGCCGTGTAGCGCATATGGAATTCGTTCAGGTTGACAGCACTGGACGGCGGCTCAGCCTGACACATGGGGGCAGCGGCACGCCAACCGTTGTTTTTGAAACAGGGTTGGGCGCTGAGGCGGCGGAGTGGGAACCGATCTTCGAGGCAGTCAAACAAATGACTGCTGTATGCCGCTATGACCGTGCCAACCGCGGGCAAAGCGACCCCGCCCCTAAGCCGCGCTCAATACAGGATTTGACGAATGACCTGCACGCGCTGCTCAGCGCAGCAGGCATCCCGCGCCCGGTCGTGCTGGTTGGACATTCGCTGGGTGGGTTGATCGTGCGGCTGTACGCGCACCAGCATCCACACGACGTGGCCGGACTGGTGCTGGTTGATCCGATGCACGAGGATCAATTTGAGCGGATCGGGCCGAAGTTTTATCGCCCGTTCCCCGGTGAGCCAGCGGGGTTGACACAGTTCCGCAACTTCTGGACGACGGATTGGCGCGACCCCGCCAAGAATAGCGAGGGTGTTGACTTTGTGGCGAGCCAAGCAGAGGCGCGCGCCATCGACACGCTGGGCGACCTGCCTATGCTGGTGCTAACGGCGGGCGCTTATCTCCATGATGTACCACCACAACCAGCCGCGCAGCCCACCGCAGCGCGGTTACAAAGACTGTGGAGTGAGATGCACCACGAATTGATGCAGCAAACCTCGAACGCGACCCACATTCTGGTGGAAAGCAGTGGGCATTTTGTTCAGCGCGAACAGCCTGAAGTCATCACGGTTGCTATCCGGCAAATGTTGGACATCGTCCGCGATAGGTTGTAGGCAAGCGTACGGATACAGCGTTTCAGGTTCTAATGAGAATCGTCGGTCATGGAGGGCACCTGCCCGCCCACCTGATAGGTGTCGATGAGGACGCTGGCCGGGCCGCTGGCGGTGCTGGCTAGATACACCCCGATGCTGCCCTCCATGACGCTGCTGGTATCTACGTGGACATCCACCACCTGCTCTTGATTGACGTAGCCCACGAGATGATTTTCGGTAAATGTGACAGCCAGTTGATTGCGCTCGCCAATCGGATTGACGTACTGGTTTTCAGTCCACTTCTCATCCTGCCCGCGCAGTTCCGTCCACACGCCGTCAGCCAGCGCCCACAGACTGAAGCGGCCATTGCCATCCACTGCAAAGACGTTGTAATTCATCGCATCACGGTAGCGGAAAACAATGCCGTAACCACTGGCACTTGAACTCGAATCCTCCAACGTGGCTTCGAGTGTAATCAAGCCGTTGCGGTACTTTTCGGTAGGGCTGTAAAGTGCGGTTTCAGCCGTAGAGGGCATTCGATTTTCAAAGTGATAGAAGCCGTCGGGCGTGATCTGGCGCAAAATGTTACCGTCACTGGTTTGCTGCCACAGCTTGTTGGTGGCGTCGTCCGGCGCAAAGCTGCTCAAAAATGGTGCACCTTCTTCCTCTGTCATGCTGCTGACGCCGCTTTCATGAGCCTGCGAGGTATCCGCCGTGCCGCCCAAAGGATTACGCAGCACGAAGACCGCGACCAGAGCAAGCAGTACAACGGCGGATGCTCCTACCGCCCAGCGGTTGAGCGCCGGACGCTTTACGGGAAGGGCGAGTGGGGCGGCCTGACTTTGGACGATCATAGGTTGGGCAGCGCGGACAAAGCCGGGTGTGATGTTGGAGGACTGCGCCGGTGAAGCCAGTGCGAGCCGTAAATCATCGGCCATTTCATAGGCGGTCTGGTAACGGTCATCCGGTTTTTTCGCCAGCGCCTTGTTGACTACCGCCTCCAGTTCAGGCGAGATGTTGGGGTCAAACTGGGTGATATCGGGCACAGGCGTATTCAAGTGACTGAGTATGACCGCTACCATACTTTCATCGTCAAACGGCGGCCTACCTGCCAGCATCTCGTAGAGGATGACGCCCAGCGCGTACAGGTCGGTGCGGCTATCCACCACACCGCCCGCAGCCTGCTCCGGCGACATATAGGTGGGCGTGCCGACGGCTGCCCCTTCCTGTGTGAGTTGGGACACTTCTTTCAGGCGGGCGATGCCGAAGTCCATCAATATGGCGTGGTCATGCTCATCGAACAAGATGTTGCTAGGCTTCACATCACGGTGGATCATGCCGTGATTGTGGGCGTAGTGCAGGGCGGAGATCAGGTCGAGCATGATGGCGAGGATGCGTTCGCGGCTTAACCGTTCGGAACGGGCGCAGGTTTCGGTCAATAGTTCTTTAAGCGTCTTGCCGGTGATGTAGGGCATGACCATGTAGGGGGACATGCGGCCATCGGCGGTGTTGTGAATGTTGTAGTCGTATATTTGGATGATGTTGGGATGGTTGAGAGTGGCGACCAGTTTGGCTTCGCGCTGGAAGCGTTCCATGAAGGTGGCATCGTCAGCCAGATGATCGTGCAAGAATTTGATGGCAACGGGGCGTTCCAGCACGGAGTCCCAGCCAACAAATACCCGCGCCATACCGCCTACACCGAGGGGTTGTTGGAGTTCGTAACGGTCTATCTTCTGCTTAACAAAAACGTTAGTCGAAGCTGGCATACCTTCATTCCCATCACACCTATACTTCCTTTAGACTCGATACTCTCCCCTGATATTACAGGATACTTGCAACATCTTGCAAAAGGATTACCGCAGCGTTAAGGTGGCTCGTAGTTGATAGCCGGTAGTCAATCACTGACAGTGAAGTACGATACAGACAAATTACAAAGTTCGGGTGGCACTTTACGCCATCCGCCAAAGATGGTAATCATTCACAGTCAGCTTTGAAGACCAATCGAGGGAACACATCATTATGGAACCGAGCTTTCTTCCACAGGGCGCGACCAGCGATACCGTCGCACTAGCCATGGGCAACCCGGCGGTGGAAGCACTGCCGTGGGACAGTTTACAGCAAGCCGGTGCCCGCGCCCTCGCGCTGCCACGCGCCCATCAGGCGCTGCAATATGGCGACGAACAAGGCGTGCCTGAACTCATCACCTACTTGGCGGACAAAGTGAGCCGCACGGAAGGTATCCTCGTCGCCCCCCAAAATGTAATGATTACGGCGGGGTCAACAGGGGCAGTCGACATGATCGCACGGCTGTATGCCCACCGCACCGGTGTGGTGCTGGTAGAAGCGCCCACCTACCGCGATGTGCTGCAGGTGTTCCGTGACCAGCATCTACGCCTCGTCTCTGTCGCAATAGATGATGACGGTCCCATGATCGAACCGCTGCGGGCACTACTGGAACGCCTGCATCGCGAACAGGCGCTGCCTTCTGTCTTTTACACCATTCCCACCTTTCACAATCCCGGCGGCATAACCGCTTCATTGGAACGGCGGCAGGCGGTGATTGATTTGTGCCAGCAGTATGGCGTGCTGATTGTGGAAGACGATGTCTACCGCGACATCAGCTTCGATAAAAAGCCGCCGCCCAGTTATTACGCGCTGGCGGGCGGGGTGGGCGTTGTCAGTGTGGGCAGTTTTTCCAAGACGCTCGCGCCCGGACTGCGGTTGGGTTGGATCGTGGCAGCCGAAGGCGTCATTCAAACCTGTATCAATTCGGGCAGCCTGCAGATGGGCGGCGGGGCGAATCCGCTGGTGGCGTCATTGGTGACAGAGTACTGCCAACAGGGATTGTGGGAAGCACACATAGACGGACTGCGGGAACTCTACGGCGAACGGCGGGATGCCATGCTGGTTGCTCTAGCGGCGCACATGCCGCCAGATGTGACATGGACGAAGCCAAACGGGGGTTACTTTGTGTGGTTGACTCTGCCTCAAGCGGTGGACGGCGGGTGGCTGGCAGCACGAGCCAAAGCGGCAGGGGTGCTGATCGCGCCCGGTCACAGCTTCTTTGCGGAGGGCGACCCGCACACGCGGCACATCCGCCTGAGCTTCAGCTATGCCCAACCGGAGGCCATCACACAGGGGATAGCGGCACTGGCGGGGGTGGTGCGGGATCTGACCGAAGGCGCGTAAAATACGTGAAAAGGACACAACCGGTCTAGAAAGGGCTTGTCCCATTATTCGCGATTCATTCCGCTTGATGTGCCGTGACGCATTCAAAATCCGATCTCAATTATGTTCTTGCACGTATATGGTGACACCTGTCACTAGGACGACCAGTGCTGCCGAAGCTACGATTGGCGATGGGCATTGGTTTAGTGTGCAATTGCTCGCTGCTGAGACTATTTGACTAATAAGGAGTTGAACCCAATGGGGGCATATGTGTGCCTCCAAAATTTACAGAAGGAAAAATGAATTATGGGTAAAAAATTGACTCGTTTCATATTGATAGTATGTCTACTAAGTCTCATGATTTTCACCGTACCTGCGGCGGCGGCAGAACCGCGCCCGGTCATCATTGACACGGATATGACCACTGACGATTTTATGGCGATTCTGTACGTATTCAACAATCCGGATTTCGCTGTTAAGGCGATCACTGTTACTGGCACGGGCTGGTCGTACTGTGATGCGGGGGTTGAGACTGCACTGGGATTAGTGGCGCTGGCTGGTTATGCTGATATACCGGTAAGCTGCTGGAAAGATACTCCACTTAAAGGTGGCGAAAATCCAGTTCCGGCAGAGTTCCGCACATCGCTGCAGAGCATCAAAGTATTCAATTTGCCAGCAGGGGGCAAACCAGCAGAGATAGATGCTGTGGCTCTGTTCACGTCAACGGTAGAGGCAGCAGCGGATAAGATTGAGGTGCTGGCGCTGGGGCCGCTGACCAATATCGCACAGGCCTTCATCAAAAAACCGGCGCTGGTTGACAAGATTGAGCGAATCACCATTATGGGCGGGGCAGTCGACGTCCCGGGTTCAGGGGTGAGCGCAACAAACAATTTAGCTGAATGGAATATTTACTGCGATCCGCCAGCGGCACGCATCGTGTTTGAATCAGGCGCGCCAATCACCCTAGTTGCGCTGGACGCCAGCAATGATGTGCCGGTTACGATGGACTTCCTGAAGCAGTTGGAAGCTGACCAGAAGACACCGGAAGCTCAATTTGTATTCACCGCCCTAAATAACAACAGCCTCGACTTTATCAAGTCGGGATACTATTTCTTCTGGGACCCGTTAGCCGCTGCGGTGCTGGCAGACCCCAGCATCGTCACCCTGACCGAGCGTAAGTTAACGGTGGTGGACAGGGAAGGAGCAGACTACGGGCGCACCAAGGCAGTTGGCAATGGGCCGATTATCATGCTGGCGACTAAGCCCGATGGGGCGACCTTTGTGCAGCATCTACTCGATACGTGGAATGCAGGTGCGTGAGAGCTGGCACCCCGATCACTACAACAACTTTTCTCCCTCCTTCAGTAACGAAGGAGGGATTTTTGTCCCTGTTGACCCAACTGCTAGTTGTTCCGATGGGAATGGCTAGCGCAGGAAACCAAATAGGACGATCAGCAGAATAAAGCCACCCAGTCCGAAAATCCAGGGCGTGAAGAAGAATCTGCCCGGTCCCCAGAACATTGGATACGGATACCATCGCATGGGACGGCGATATCCCCGATAACCATGTCCCCCACCAAATCCACCTCGCCCGCGCATCATCTTCTCCTTTCGTTCCGCCATACTCTGTATGGAACTGTGTAATTATCCCTAGGATAGCGTTAACCTGTGTAGAAATGATGTGCAACCTGTAAGATTTGAGTTTAAGTACACGCGGCGTGAAGGCAACAGGTGATTAGATGGTAAGTTCAGCGTGCCAAACAAAAGGACACAGCCAAAACTGTGTCCTTGATACAAATATTCAGTTGGATGGAACGAGTAGCGCAGACTAGGCGCTCGGTGCGGAGGTCGGCTGCGGCGCGGGTTGGCTGGTTGGCTCAACCACATTGCCGTTCTCGTCTATGATCGGTGCATTGGCAATGTTGCCCTGTGCGAAAAACAGCACACCAGCGGAAATCCAGCCTGTCTGGTCGTTGAAGGTCACACGCACCCAATTGTTGTTAGCCGTGCGCCCCGTCACCGTCAGTTCGGTGTTGAACGGGACGATCACCAGCACATCCGCATCAGTGGTCGGCGTGGTACGCAGGTTAGTATTGCCGCGCGGGATGACGACTATAGTATTCAACTTCGTCACCACGGTTTGCGTGGCGGACTGGCGTAGTTCAGCATTCGGACCTGCTTCGGCTTCCGGGGCTGTGCCCAGTTCGCCATTGACGGCAAACAAATTGGCAGAGACCCAACCTTCATGTCCATTGAAATTGACACGCAGCCATGTGTTGTTGGCTAAACGCCCGCTGATGTCCAGCGCATCACCGATATGCACTTTACCGAGTACAGTGTACTTGGTGCTGGGGCCGCTGCGAACGTTCACCAAAAAGTTTGCTTCGGCAAACAATTCAGTGCTGGCCGTCAGCAGTGGCACTTCAGGTGCCGGTTCGGGCGTGGAGGACTGCGCCATTGCCGGAACGGCGGCGAACAACAAACAGACAAGCATTCCCACAACGGTCATATTTTTCCGACTCATGAGATTTTCCTTTCCCTACTCATCGGACAGCTCGATTATAGAGAGAGGACGCGACAATATATTTAGTACAAATGTAACAGCGGGACAATGGTACCGATTTAATGTTTTACTCATGTTCGGGGCGGCCCTGTGGCGCGCGCTCAGCCGTCGATCACATCCACCTGTACACTCAACGCGCGGAATTTTTCGACTTCTTCCGGCGGGCAACCGGAGGCCGTGATGATACGGCTAATGTCGCGCGCTTCGGCAAAGGTATAAGGGGAAACCAAACCCCATTTGCTGGAGTCGGCCAGCACCACATTGGCGTAGCACAACTTCATCATGGCCCGTTTCATATCGGCTTCTTCAGGGCTGAGTTCGGTGATACCTGCCGCAAACGCCAGACCGCGCACGCCAAAGAATCCCAGATTGAGGTTAATGTCGGCCAACGTTTCCGGGCTGCCAACCAGCGAGATTGAGTCCTGCCGCAGCCTGCCAGCAGGCATCAGGATGCGGATGCGCGGCGAGTCCAAGAACTGCTGGGCGATCATCAGGCTGTTGGTCACGATGGTCAGCCCATCGGAGGGTTTCAGGTAGGGCGTCATGGCAAAGGACGTGGTGCTGCCATCGAGGGCGATCCCATAGCCATCGCGCACCAGTGCCGCAGCTGCCCGTCCGATGGCATCTTTTTCCGCTTTATGCTTACGCCGCCGAATATCGAAGGACAATTCAGCCGAGGTGGATGAGGCGGATCGCAGCATCGCGCCCCCATACGTGCGTTCCAGCACCCCCTCTTCCTCCAGCGCCCGCAAATCCTGCCGGATGGTGACTTCACTCACACCCAGTTTGTCACTCAGTATTTTGACACTGACCCGACCATTTTGTTTTAGATCTTCAAGAATAAGATGACGGCGCTCTTCCAAAAAAAGTGAATTGTTCATTATTTGACGGCGTTTTCGGCTATGGTTAAACTGAAAGCTAACGAAAATAATTATAAGTTCATTGTATCGAACTTTTGCCGGAAAGGGAAAAAATGGATTTTACAGCCGATTATCAACGTCTTGCCGACAAACTCACCGCCAAAGGCATCAATGTTGAGCAAGTCAAGAACAAACTAAAGGCTCAACACATCGAAACGCCTTCATGGGGTTACGGCAACGGCGGCACGCGCTTCAAGGTGTTTGCATGGGAAGGTGCTGCCCGCAACATTTGGGAGAAAATTGACGACGCGGCCTATATTCACAAGCTGAGCGGTGTCTCCCCCTCGCTGGCTGTACACATTCCGTGGGACAAGGTGGACGATTATGCGGCGCTCGGTCAATACGCCAAAGACAAGGGTATCGCCATCGGTGCGGTCAATCCCAATTTATTTCAAGATGACAGCTACCGGCTAGGCAGCGTCACCAACCCCTCGCCCTCCGTTCGTGAAGAGGCGCTGGCGCACATGGTCGAATGCTGCGAAATCATGGAAAAGGTGGATAGCAAACTGCTGAGTCTGTGGTTCGCCGACGGCACGAATTATGCCGGTCAGGACAGCATCCGTGACCGCAAACGGCGCATGGAAAGTGCGTTGATGGAAACCTACAAATATCTGCCCGCTGGCAGCCGCATGTTGATCGAGTATAAGTTCTTTGAACCCGCTTTTTATCACACCGATCTGGCAGACTGGGGCATGGCCTACGCAATGGCGCTGAAGTGCGGGGCGCAGGCACAGGTGCTGGTGGATACCGGTCACCACGCGCAGGGCACGAATATCGCCCATATCGTGTCATTTTTGTTGGACGAACGGCGTCTGGGTGGCTTCCACTTCAACGCCCGCCGCTATGCGGATGATGACCTGATCGTGGGTACGAACAATCCCTATGAACTATTTGAGATTTTCACCGAGTTGGTACAGGCAGGGGACCGCGCCGAGAACGTAGCCTACATGATTGACCAGAGCCACAACATCGAACCCAAGCTGGAAGCCATGCTGCTTAGTGTACTCAACTGCCAAACGGCCTACGCACGGGCGCTGATTGTGGACTATAAGCGGCTGCACGAGCTGCAACTGGCGGGCGATGTGCTGGGCGCGCAGCAGGTGATGGTGGATGCGTTTGATACCGATGTGCGCCCGCTGCTGATGCAGATACGCACCGAGAAGGGCATCAACCCCGAACCACTGGCGGCCTATCGCGCCGATGGTTATGCCAAGAAAGTGGCTGCCGAGCGCGGGCTGGTGATTTCGGCGGGGAGCGCCCTGCAATAAGTGATTGAGAGGCGGGAAACCCGTTCCCGCCTCTTGTATTTATAGCAAGACCTTAACTAGGATGCTGCTGCGTCCACTTGTGGTTGGCCGGTAACGTTGTTGCAGACCTCACGATCGCGCTTTTTTGCCAATAAAGCACAGGCTTCTTCATTTGACGAAACGAAAAAGATGTTGCTGGTGATGTCCGGCGCAATACGATCCATAATTTTGACGATATTGCGGGCAAAAGCTGGCGCATTGATGGCCACCGCATAACTTGGAAAACGGTTCTGCTTCACCAAAATGGTTTCGAGACGGCGGAAGACGCTGGTAAAATCGCCCACTACAAAATAAGAAGACAGCGTATACTCACCGATAAAATCCACCGGATAGGAGACGTCTTTCAGCATTCCATTGACTTGTTCAACTGCTTGGAATACATCCTGAATTGTCCATCGGCCATCCAATAGGTAGCGGATGATGGTCCTGTCAGCGTTATCCCACGATGTGGTAATTGGCACAATTACACCTATTAATAATAATATTTCTTTTTTTTGGCTATTTTAGCGAGAGCATAACATGCTATTCAATAGGCTAAATGTCATGAATTTCGAATATTTTATTGTTGAATATGACTAAAATCTTTCGTGACGGTCCTATTGTTTTGCACGCGCTACCATCCCGCCGGTCTATGTTTGATGTCAGTAGGTCGTGATTTGCAATCACAGGCCCACGAACGTCGCCAACCGTTCCATCCCTGCGTTGAAATATTCGGGCGTGAGGGTGATGGCGTTATGACTCTGAATACCTGCCAACTCCGGCGGCAGTGGATGGTCAGCTAGATTGAATCCTTCCACTAGAACTGGGATAATTTTGCGATTGTGCTGTAGGGCATACGTAGCTTCTTTCAGCACCCACTCTGAAGCAATCGTGTCCGGCGCCAGCACCAGAATAAAATACTCACGGGTTTCAATCGCTTTCTTGATAATGTCTTCAAAACGACCTTCGTTAATATCGTCCACATCTAAAAAGACATCCGCTCCTAACGCTGTCAGTCTATCGTGAATGGTGCGGGCGGTACTCCATCCCGACTGGCGGCGGTAGCTGATGAAGGCGGTTGGTTTTGAGCGGCGGGTGGCAGAACGCTTGGAGGATCGAAACTGATTGTAAAAGACTGCGCCGAATGCCGCCAGAATGGCAATCCCGATAGAAATAAGGACAAACGGACTTAGGCCAGTGGCTACGGGTGTGATCTCGATCTGGAAGGGATGTTCCCAGACCACATCCGCCTGCTCTGGCCCATCATTGACACGCTTCAGCGTCCACAGCGTCAGGCGCAGGTCTTGCAACGCCTGTGTTGCGCCGGCAGGTCGCACAATCCATGACCAACTAGCGCCTTTCACATCAATCAAACGGGCAAAGTGGGGTCTATTGTGAGGTCGCAGCCAGCAAAGCTCTCTGGCAGGCACAACAGTGATGCGCCCATACGCTGGAACACCTGTATACCCTGTGTCTCGTGAATGGGCAGACGCGGCGTAGGCGTAGGTTGACCGGGCAGCGGGGTGGCTGTCACTGGTGTTAGCGGAATGATCGTCACCTGCGCGCCAAAAGGCGTTGGCGTGATATAACGGTTATCCAGCCGCAGTTCGAGTTCAACCCGCGCGGTTTGCGGGTACTCGACTTTACCGGGCGCGAATACCCGCAGTGTGCCGTCACCGATGGCTACTCCCGACTCAGAAACGATCTTAACGGGCACAGCCGCGACTTCAAGTGACGGTTGAACAGGCGGGATATACACAACAGTTGATTCTGGCTGCCCCGGTGTTGTTTGGGTCGATGTTGTATCCTGACCACCGCCGCTCTTGGTGCTGAGCAAATCCAAAGTGGGAGTGGCAGGCAATTGAGCTGTAGCTGTCGGTTGGCTGGTTGACGTAGCTGACGGAACAGACGTGGATATGGTAGATTGGGTCGGCATCGCTCCGCTTGTGGGCGCAGCGCCAGTTGTCGATTCAGTATTATTGGATGGCGGTGCACCAGACTGCATGGTGCTTAATATGACCAGTGCAACCACCACGATGAGGCCGATCATACCAATAAGCAAGAAGCCGTATTGTCTGCCACGTCCTTGTTTATGGGTCATCACGAGCTTCTCCTTGCTTCATCTCGCCCCGCCCCATTTTACCGCTAAAGCAAGAAGGTCGTGATCGTCAGGTTGTACTATCCGGCAAGCCCCCCAACCATCTCTTCCGTTACCTCATCCAGATGGTCAATAACGCGGTCAGCCAGCGCCACCACATCAGGCGGCAGGCCGAAGCCTTCACTGGGCGCGGCAATAACGTGCATACCCGCGTTGTGCAGCGCCCGCACACCATTGGAAGAGTCTTCGATGCCGACGGCGTTTTCGGCATTCACGCCCAACCGACGCAGCGCCTCTATATAAATATCCGGCGCGGGCTTGCCGTTGGAGATGGTGTCGCCGTACACAATCGCTTGAAACACACGGTCCAAGCCAGTGTGCTGCATCGAATAGTCAATCACCCGTGTGGGCGAACCGGAAGCCAATGCGACTTTGTAATGCCCCGCCATGCGCCGCACCGCTTCCATAGCGCCAGCGCGAACGGGCAGCCGTTCGTCATACTGCTCAAGTACGCGGCGAATCACATCGTCTATAATGGCATCCTCGGTCATATCGAGGTGCAACCGCTGCTGCATGACGCGCGCCCATTCCACCGTGTTGCGCCCCATCGCGGCCCGCTGGTCTTCCATCGTCCACGTCTTGCCGATGTCACGGGCGAAGCCTTCGCGCGCAATCGTCCAATACCCTTCAGAGTCCATCAGGACACCTTCCATATCAAAGATCACGGCTTCAATCAGCATAGTATTCTCGCTTATATCGGATCATATTCAAATCATATTAGGGTGTCGCAGGAAGACTAGCAGCTTCTGCCAGCTTTCGCATCTTGACAGGCGAGGAAATCGTCAAGGACAGCGTGACTGCGATCATACCCATCACCGCTGCGGAGATGAAGATCAAATGGTAATCACCCAGCAGATCACGGAAGAAACCTCCAGCATAAGACGCAACACCAGCCCCGATCATGTGCGAGCAATAAATCCAACCATAAATTGTCCCTAGTGAAGCACGCCCAAAACGCTGTCCGGTCAGGTTAATGGTGGGCGGCACGGTCGCCACCCAGTCCAGCCCGTAGACGATGGCAAATAGCAGCATCCCCCGCATTTCCAGAATGAAGGGCAGCGCTGCCAAAGACAGGGCGCGGAATCCATAATAAGCTGCCAGTAGTTTGCGGTTATCAAAACGTTCACTCAACCAACCAGAGGTCAAGGTACCGAATATATTCAGCACACCCATGACCGCCAGCGCACCGGCGATTTCGCCTTCAACAAAGCCATGTTCCAGCGTATGCGGCAGCAGGTGCGTTCCGATCAGGCCGTTGGTGGTATAGCCACACACAAAGAAACTGCCGGCCAACAGCCAAAAGTCGCGTGTCCGTACCGCGTCGCTGAGCGCCGTAAAACGCACATCGCTGCGGGCATTGGTTGCCAGTGCTTCACCCACGGGCTTCGTGCCCACATCTTCCGGCCTATCCCGCATCAACAACACAGCCGCAAGCAGTGCCACAAGGACGGCCATCACCAGCACAAAAAAGACCGTGCGCCAGCCAAAGGCGGCAGGTGCTACTTGCAGCACCGTCAAATGGCTGGATGCCGTACCCACCGCGCTCCGCCACATCCCCACCCACCAATTTTCGGATGTGGTGACTGCCAGCAAGGACGGTACAAAAATGAGTTGACCTGCGGCTGAGGCCGCGCCGAACAAGCCGATGACCAACCCGCGATGCTGGTTGAACCAGCGTGGCGCAACCGTTGCCCCCAGTGTACCGGCCACTGCCCCTGTTCCGATGCCAACCACTAATCCCCAGAAGATATGGAGCTGCCACAGCTCGGTCAACCCTAGCAGCGGTAGCAGGCCAGTGGCGATCAATGCCAATCCACCGATCATGACCCGGCGTGTGCCAAAGCGGTCGATCAAACTGCCTCCCAGCGGCGCACCAAAACCAAAAGCGAATAAACTCACCGCTACTGCCAGCGAAATACTGGCACGGCTCCAAGCGAACTCCGCTTCCAGTGGTCGAATAATGACGCTGGGGGCAGTACGCACCCCGGCGGAAATCAACAGGGCGCAAAAGGTGACAACTACCACGACAAAGGCATAATGAAATCTTGTTCGCAACATTATCTAATTCCCACACTGCCTATCTTTGCAAGCATTGCAGCACCGTAGCATTAATGCGCGTTCCAATCAATGACCAAGTGGAACTTGCAAATCAGTTTGCAAATTCAAGCGTTGACACAACCTTAACCCCTGAAACCTTTACACACCTCAGGTATCACCTCCTCGTATAATCGAAAGTGCGATAATGACTGCTATCTAAAGATCAGATGAACCATGAACGCTGCACAACTCCCCACCATTCTGGCAGTAGATGACGAATCATCCAATCTACTCCTACTACAACGACTGCTTCAACGCTACTACCGCGTAATCTGCGCGCCAAATGGGCAAAGTGCTTTGGATATGCTGGCACAAATGTCCTTTGATCTGGTGCTACTGGACATCATGATGCCGGGGCTTTCCGGTTATCAAGTTCTGCAAAAAATACGGGCTAACGCGGATTATGCGGAGATGCCTGTCATTTTGATTTCCGCGCTCAACGACTCCAAAGATATTTCCGCAGGGCTTGAACGGGGGGCGAATGACTACATCATTAAACCCATTGACCCGGAAGTTGCCCTCGCCCGCGTTCACACCCAGATAACCCTCAAGAAGCTGCAAGATGAACGCAAACAGGCCATGCTTGAACTGCAAGCTGCACAGGAAATGAAAAATCACCTGATGCGCATCGCCTCTCACGATCTCAAAGGTCCGTTGCAGAACATCAGCATGGTGTCGTCGCTGCTGCGTAAACAGAAACTGGATATTCCCAATGCGCCAGCATGGCTGGACGCGCTTGATGCTTCTACCGATACCATGCAAACAGTCATCGAAGACTTTTTGGACACCGCTTCGCTCTACAATACACAGTTGGATATGACACTGGTGTCTGTTCCGATTCAAACCATCGTCGGCAACCTCATCAAGCAATATCAAGTTCATGCAGCCCGCAAAGAAATCACATTGGAAATGCAAGACTGTTCCGGTCGTATTATGGCCGATCCATCGCGTTTCGCTCAGGCACTCGGTAACTTGATCAGCAACGCCATAAAATACAGCCCCTTTAACACCATCGTTCGCATTTGGACGACGCAAGAATTTGGGCAGATTTATGTGTGCGTGGCCGATCAGGGACCGGGTATCCCGGAAAGCGAACGTGACAAATTGTTCACGCAGTTCGGCAAGCTGAGTACCCGTCCCACCGACGGTGAAAACAGCACCGGGTTGGGACTGTGGATCGTCAAACACGTAGTCAATTTACAGGGTGGGGACACAGGCGTAGAATGTCCACCGGAAGGCGGCTCGATCTTCTGGATACAGATGCCCTCCGCTGCCTAAAAAACTATTCCATACAATCTATCAACATGTCCACTCGTGTGGCATATTTTGGCATTCTGGGTATCCTTGAGACAGACATAGTCTACGAGGATGCATTATGGCTCCCGTTCCACAACTTGGAGCGTACCTCCCCCAATTGGTAGCATTCGCACTACAAGCACGAAGTGACTATCAGGCTGGAACATTGGCAGATTGGCCGACTTTTATCCGGCGAGTGCGCGCATTTTATACCCCTGCAATGATGGAGACAATTGAGAAGGTAGCACCGGGCTGGAACCACATGGCGACCTTTGCCGACCAGCAAACACTGATCCACGTCACCAGTGTGTTTGTGGCATTGTATGACCACCCTGAATACGCTCACATCTCCACCACATTCAAACACTTGATGGAATGGATTGTGCTTTTTCACGATATTGCCAAAGAAGCAGTTCGGGGCAAGCATGATTACGTTCATGGCTTCCGCTCCGCAGCGCTAGCAGGCAAAGCACTGCCCACATTAGGTTTTCCCATAAATCAGCCCGATACTGGCGGGCTGGAGGACTGGGCGCAGCTGACGCATAACGCCATCGTTTTTCACGAAGGACACGAAGAATATATTCAGGACAACCGCCAACTGCCAGCAATCACAGCCGGAATTGACCGCCTGTTTAGCGACCAGAGTCCGGCCAGCTTGGTCATTAAGCCTATTCTTTTGCATCTGTCGATTGATAGTGACCCAGACTATCCCACCGTTGCACCGCTAACCGAAGCCGAAATACAGAGGTTCGTGGTCGGTGATGTCTTGCCATTGCTGCGGTTATTAACGCTGATAGATAACGACTCGTGGAACTTATTCGATGCTGAACAGCGGGAAGTCCAGCGACAGAAAACACATGGAGCGTTCCAGAAGATCGCACAACAAGTTCACACCGGAGAGATCGAGTAGCATTAAATATTACAAACTTCTTGACGCATTTTGGAAAAGTGGATACTCTCTAAGTGAACGTTCACACATTGCGTTTTGCAGAGGTGTCGAGCGCGTAATTTTTTACCCTCTGTTAGACAATTTACAATCAATAGTTTGCTTTAGAAAGGATTTGCAATGTCTGCGAAAAAAAGTTTTAGCCGTCGTGATTTTTTGAAGGGTAGTGCAGTTGGTGCCGGCATCTTCGGCGCGAATATGCTCCCCTTCGTCATGCAGCGTGCCGCCGCTCAGGGCGCCCCCATTCGCGCGGCCATGTCCAATGCCGGTCTGCAAGCCAGTTGGTGCGCGCAGGGTGCCGACACCGCTATGAAGTTCGGTGAATTGTTCGGCGTAGAAGTCACCTGGTTCGATGGTGAACTCAACCCCGATGCCCAGCGTAACAAGTTTGACCAGATCGCAGCCAGCCCCGGCGACTGGGACTTCGTCGCGGTTCAGGCCAACCAGATTGATGCGCTGGTCGAACCTCTCCAGACCCTGATTGATGCCGGCGTGCCGGTCATCGGCATGGACACCCTCTTGGCACCGTTTGAAAAGCAGAAAGAAATGGGTGTGCTGTCGTTCATCGCCCCTGACAATGTGTTCATGGCTTCCTCGGTTATGAATGTCATCATCGGCCAGATGGGCGGCAAGGGTAAAATCCTGCGCCTCGGTGGTCAGGCCGGTCACACCGGCGCACAGGCGCGTGGTCAGGGCTTCCTGAACGCCGTTGCTCAGTTCCCCGACATCGAAGTGGTTGACAATCAATTGGCTGACTGGGACATCAACAAAGCTGCCCAGATCACTGAAAGCGTCCTCAACCGCACCCCTGACCTGAACGCTGTCTTCGCCGACAACGACGATATGGCGCTGGCTGCCCGTCAGGCTATCGAAAACTTTGGCCCCGACCATGAAATTCTGGTGGCCGGTATCGACGCCATGCCCTTCGCCTTGGAAGCCGTCGCTGACGGACGTCTGTCCGCCACCGTCCGCAACCCCTCCTGCCGTATCCATGCGTGGGCCGTCATCGCTGGTGCCTATGCCGCCGTCAACGGTCTGGAGAAGGCCGTGCGAACATTCCGTTCTTCATTCTCGCCGACGGCCCGGCTGTTACCGGCGCGATTGATGCCAACCCCGAGTTCGCAGAAGAACCGTGGAAACTGGTCAACTACGGTATGAGCTCGATCCCCAGCCAACTGTGGCTGCAAGATCAGTTCTTGTTCTAATCTATATCGGTCTTACGCAAAATAATATAGGGACAGGGCATGCCCTGTCCCCTTCTGTGTAAGACACCGAATTTGCAATATGAACAAGGGGATGAAACCCTTTGTTCTGTCGCCCATGTGGGACGCAGAAATGTCATGCCACCGGAGTTTGCATAACCTCCGTTTATTTTCCATAATATGCCCCACATAAATTTCAAAGGTTCGGTCTATTGCAATCGCTATCTACTGCCCGGATACAGCAGGCCGAAATACACAGAACGTTTCTTTAAGCGAAATTGATTATTTATGACAGCCTCATCCGTTATTGAACTCAAGAATATTTCCAAACGATTCCTCAACTTACAGGCGCTCAATCAGGTAGATTTCGATCTACGCGAAGGGGAAACCCATGCCCTCGTCGGTGAAAACGGCGCCGGCAAATCCACCCTGATGCGGATACTTTCCGGTGTATATACCGAATACGAAGGGCAGTACACCTTCCGCGGCCAATCCCTTCAACTCCAATCTCCCGGTGATGCCCTGCACCGCGGTATCGGCATGATCCATCAAGAGTTGAGCGTCATGCCTGAACTAACGGTAACTGAAAATCTCTTCTTAGGGCGGCATCTGGTCAACCGCTGGGGCATGATCGACTGGAAGCGCATGACCTCTACCGCCAGAGATGAACTGGCGCAGCTCGGTTTTCCCGAAATTGATGTCAACCGCCCACTCGGTGCCTACCCGCTGGGTACGCAGCAGGTGGTCGAAGTGCTGCGGGTCATGATGTCCGGCGCGCAGGTGCTCATTATGGACGAGCCAACCTCGGCGCTGTCCCCCGCCGAAACCGAACGCCTCCTTGAATTTGTCAACAGCTTACGCCAGAGTAAACGCAGTGTGATTTATATTTCGCACTTTCTGGAAGAAGTCATGCGCGTGGCAGACCGCATCACCGTGCTGCGCGACGGGCGCAAAATTGACACACTGGAAAAGCAATCTACCAGTGTAGATGAATTAATTTCCCTTATTTTGGGGCGCGAAATGAAGACCGCCACCGCCCCGGTGGCTGCTGCCAGCAGTGGACAGCCGTTGATGCACATCAACAACCTGACTGCCGATGTCTTCAAGGATGTCTCCATATCTATCGGGCGCGGTGAAATTGTCGGTTTGTATGGCGCAATCGGTGCGGGCCACTTCGATCTGGCGCGCGCCCTATTCGGCATGTACCGCTTTGATTCAGGCAGCATCGAAGTGGACGGACTCAAGTTCCCGCTGAAATTTTCGGCGGCCTTTGCCATCAAAAATGGCCTTGCCTATGCCACCGAGTCACGCCGCAAAACGCTGCTCATGGCAGAAGCTATATACCGCAATGTAACGCTGCCGCATCTGCCGCGTATCGGCGGCATGGTGGTGCAGGCCAGCAAAGAAGTGGAAATCGCTGAACCCGCCATTAAACGCGTGAATGTCCAGCCGACTGATCCTTATAATCCTGTGGGGCAGCTCAGCGGCGGTAACCAGCAGAAAGTAGTCATCGCCCGCTGGTTGGCCTTCCCGCCTAAAGTTTTCATCATGAGCGAACCCACGCGCGGCATGGACGTGGGCGCGAAGCGCGAAGTGTTGAATATATTGCAAGAACTCCGCACACAGGGTTACGGCGTATTGGTGGTCGCCACCGAACCCGAAACCGTGCTGGATGTCTGTGACCGCATTTTTGTGATGTCGCGCGGCAAAATTGTTTCAGAACTGCCAAATAAAGATCTCAATAAAGACATTTTGATAAGGCTCTTATGACTACCCAATCCAATAACCCCCAACTTAGTGCTGCCTCCGGGCGTGTCATCAAACAAACGCAGTCCCAGGTCTGGCTGCGGCGCTTTACCGTCCTTGCTCCTCTGTGGACGCTCATCGCGCTCGGCCTGTTTTTCGGCCTGTCGTCGCCGTCGTTTCTGCGCGAACGCAACCTGAGCAATATCCTCATTCAAATTTCGACTCTCGCCATTTTCGGCACGGGCATGACCTTCGTGCTGCTCACAGGGGAAATTGACCTGAGCATTGCCGCTGTAGCAGGCTTGGCGGGCATGATTGCAGCGCAGTTGAGTCTGACCTCCAAATCTGAAGAACCTATTCCTACGCTGGTGGCGCTGGGGGCAGCGACGCTGTTGGGGTTAATCAGTGGTATTGCCAGTACCCGTTTCAGGATACCGACCTTCATGATGACGCTCGCCATGTCGCTCATGGCGGGCGGTCTAAACACCTTCGTTAGTAAGGGCCGCACCCTCACCGAAATCCCGGCCATCCCCGACTTTCTCGGCACAGCCCGCATCGGCGGCGAAGGTGGCTTCCCGGTCATCGTTTTAGTCGGCGCGCTTACGCTGGCACTTGGCCATGTCGTGCTGCGTTATACCCGTTTCGGGCGCTACGTCTATATGACCGGCGCGAACAAATCCGCCGCGCGGTTGGTGGGCGTCAATACTGATGTCATTATCATGGCTGTGCTGACCATTTGCGGTTTCACCGCCGGGTTAGCTGGCTTGGTAAGCATGGGTCGTTTGGGCAGTGCCCAGCCGCAGGGCGTGGATGACTTTCTCATCAATACCATCGGCGCAGTGGTGCTGGGCGGTACAGCGCTCACAGGCGGGCGCGGTGGCATCCCCCAAACCGTCATCGGTTTGCTGATTTATGGCACACTCCGTAATGGTCTGGATAACATGCCGTGGATTGATATTTACCTCAAAAACTTCATCACTGGCGTCGTACTGGTGGTTGCTCTTGTTATCAACCTCCTGTTCTCCGGCAAGAGTGATCGTGATAAGACGGTGTAATCATGTTTGGCGATATTTCACCCCGCTACCAAACACTCACTACCGAGACCGTTATCGCCTATGCGCAGTCGCGGCCTGAACTGGCGTCCATCTTCCATGCCGGTGAAGAACTGGAGTCAGCGGAGGTTGGGGACGGCAACCTCAATATGGTATTTAAGGTCTGGGCCAAAGCTGACCCGGAGCGCACGGTGGTACTCAAGCAGGCGCTGCCTTATGTGCGGATCGTAGAAAGTTGGCCGCTGCCACCTGACCGCGCCCGCATCGAAGCGCAGGCCCTAGAAATCGAAGCGCGGTTAGTGCCACAGCATACCCCGAAGGTCTACTTCTACGACCCCGATATGTACCTGACTGCCATGCAGAACCTGAACAAGCACATCATCATGCGTAAAGGCTTGGTTCAGGGCATCCAGTATCCGCACTTCGCCGATCACATCGGCCTTTTCCTAGCACGCACGCTGGCGAACACCTCCGATCTGGTGCTGGATTACCGGGCCAAGAAAATGGAAGTCGCCCGCTTCATCAATCCTGAACTGTGCAAGATCACGGAAGATTTGGTCTTCACCGAACCCTATCGCTACACCGAGCGCAACCCCTTCCACAAAGAGATCGAACCGCAGGTATTGGCGCTGCAAGCGGATGAAGCACTGCGCGTCGAAGTGGCGGAGATGAAAGAAAAGTTCATGACGCATGCGCAGGCATTGGTACATGGCGACCTGCACACCGGCAGCATCATGATCAACCAGACTGACACCTATGTGATTGATCCGGAGTTCGCGTTCTACGCCCCGATGGGTTTTGACATTGGCGCGGTCATCGGCAATCTGTTCCTGAGCTACGCTTCACACGAAGTCCGCACCAAAGACCCCGACAAACGGGCGGCCTTCCGTAAATACCTGACCGGCTCCGTCATCCGCCTGTGGCATGTATTCGTGCGTGAATTCCAGCCTGTGTGGGGACAAGTAGATACCATTAACATGCCCAAAGCCTACCAGCAGCGATATATGTTGAATGTCCTTCAAGATACGGCGGGCATGGGCGCGTGTAAGATGATGCGCCGCATTATCGGCTTGGCGGGTGTGGAGGATATTCGCGGCATCGAAAATGTAGATGACCGTTCCATTGCCGCCAGTCTTGCGCTGAATATCGGCGTGGCGCTCATCAAAGAACGACGCGGCATTCATACCATCGAAGAATTGGTGGAAATAGCCACCGCCTGCCACCCCACCTACCCGTGGGCAGGATAAATAAATCGGAGGAAAATAGCATTAACTATTCCCCTCGTTCACGCAACTAACCAGTACTTCAGCCTGCACGCCGCTAATGGGTAGGCACATAATTGAACGCTGAAGTTCATCACACTTGAGTGACGATCTATGACCATTATCTGAATACGATTCAGAGACCGCCCCCATTTTTCGTCATTGTCCATCTGTCGGTCTATAATGCCCCATCGTCAACACATGCGGGAGGTGAGCGATGCACTTCACCATATTTGTGTACGGATCATGGGGCGACATCCGTCCGCATGTCGTGCTGGGGATGGCGCTGCAAAAGGCGGGCCATGAGGTGCAGGTGGTGGCCTCACGGGGTTAAGTGAACAGTGGGTGCGCGCACGAGATTTAGGCTTTTCCCCACTCCACAACCGATGTGAACACCTTGCCAAGAGAACGCATCCATGATGGATGCTAATCCTCTAAAGCAGCTACAAATAGCACGTAGCCTTCTAAATCCCATTTTTACTGAGATGGGGCTGGAAGTGTTGGAAGCCACCCGCTACTCCGATGTGCTGATGACTGTCGAATTTGGCGCGGCACTCCTATTTGATGTGCTGCATGCCAACAAACTCAAGACTATTCTCATCAACCCCGCCCCTATCAATCCCACCCGCGAATTTGCGACGGCCATGCCGCCCGCGCCGCAGTGGTTTCCCTTCCCGCAGTGGTACAACCGCATGACCTACACCATGCTAGAGCGCATCACATGGTCGGTAGTTGGCGGGCCGCGCAATGAAATTGTCACCAAACATCTGGGACTGCCCAAGAGTAATTTTGCAGCCTATCGTGACATGCTGGCCGCCACACCCGCCCTGACCACCGTCAGCAAACATGTGGTTCAGCGTCCGGCGGATTGGGGTAAACAGTTTCAGGTCACAGGCTACTTGTTTGACGACGACCCCAACTGGCAGCCGCCGCAGGATTTGAGTGACTTCCTCGCGGCGGGCGATCCGCCCGTTTACATCGGCTTTGGCAGTATGCCGGATAGCAAACCGCAGGCGACTACGCGAATGATTATTGACGCCGTACACAAGACGGGTAAGCGGGCGGTGATTTTGACCGGCTGGGCGAGGCTGGCTGCGGATAACTTACCATCCAATATTCACATATTGAAATACGCGCCGCATAGCTGGCTGTTCCCCAGAATGGCAGCGGTGGTGCATCACGGCGGTTCGGGCACGACGGCCTCCGGCTTGCGGGCGGGCGTACCGACCACTATTGTGCCGCACAACGGCGACCAGCCGTATTGGGGCAGACGGGTAGTGGAGCTTGGGGTAGGCACAAAGCCAATCCCCCGCAAGAAGCTGACCGCCGATAATCTGGCCGCTGCCATCATTGAAGCGACGAGCAATCAAGCCATGCGCGAACGGGCGCAGGAACTGGGCAAGAAAATTGAGACAGAGGACGGCGTAGGGGAAGCGGTGAAGGCTGTGCAGCAATTCCTTGGGCTGTAACAATGCACTGTCACTGTGCTCTCCACTCGCAATCTCGCCAAGTAGACCGAGTCACAGCTGCCTGTCTATAATCTTGGCAAGGAAATGAATACTCAATTTGGAAGGAAAGAAAAATGACCGCTTATGTGCTCGCGATGATGTCTATTCACGATCCCGAAACCTACCGCAAATACACCGACCGCACCCCGCCCATCGTCAAAAAGTATGGCGGCAAATTCCTGACGCGCGGTGAGCAGGTCGTCACGCTGGAAGGCGAGGAATACAAAGATCGCTTGGTGATATTGGAATTTCCCAGCCAGCAGCAGGCCGAAGCGTGGTTTGCCGACCCCGACTATCAGGAAGCAGTCGTCTTCCGCCGCGCCGCCTCCACCATGCGCATGCTCTTGCAGTCCGGCGGTGACAACACCGAAGACCCGAATCCAAAACTATAACGGCTCGTTCTGTAACCATTTCATGCAGTTCTATCTATTTCGATTGAGGAGTAATCATGTCACCCGTACTGCACGCCACCGCTCCCCGCACCCCCATGGCGCCCGGACGCGCCCGCTATCTCGCCCATACCGATAACCTGATGATGGTCGTCATCGAGTTTACGGGCGGCCCCAGCGCCCAGCCTGACCCGCCCCACAGCCATCCCCACGAGCAAATCACCTACGTGGCCGATGGCGAAGTCAATTTCTTCATTGATGGCGTTGCTCATCACCTCCGCCCCGGCGACATGATTGCCGTCCAGCCCAATCTGCCGCACGGCATCCAGTTACTCACGCCCAGCGTCCGCTTGGTCGATACCTTTACTCCGCTCCGCGAGGATTTCCTCAAGACCTGATGTCAACCGTATGTCCGCGTATTTACGCAGGCTTGCCGTCCTCCACATTCTGTAACAGCGCTGCCAGCACTGCCTCCAATGGGGGAAGGCTGGCGGCGTCCTTGAATCCCGCCATGCGCTGGTAAAGCTCACCCGCCGCGCGATGAAAACCATCCGGCAGCCCGGCATCGTCGAAGGTGGCGGCTATTTCATCCATTTCCCCCGCAAAGCGCCATGCTTTGGCCGTGACCTGCCGCGCCCGCTGGATATTCTTATCAGGCTGTGCGCTGTCTTCTCGCGCCCACTGCCCCTCCAAATCTGCCCGCACCTCCAGCGCCTCAGCCGCTGCCAGCACCCCGCACAGCAGGGCAGTTGTCCCTTTGGTCAGGGCGGCATAACACATCTTGAGCGCCGACGCTTTGCCCACCTCCGACCCGATCACCGCTGTTTCCAGCGGCCCGGCAGCAAAGCAGTCGGCAGCGGCCTGCGCCTCCGGCCCTGAAAGATACAACCATGTGCTGTGTGCGTTCCACGCTGGCCCGCCGATAATCCCGCCGTCCACAAACATTGCACCCTGCGCTGTCACAACCTTGGCAATGCGTATAGCCCGCTGTGGCGCAATAGCATTCATATCCACATACAGCCCGCTGAAACCTAAGTTAGCCACACTGCGCGCCACATCCTCAGCCGCATGCGGCGGACATACACTGGCAATCACAGAACAGGCTTCGCACAACGCCGCCAGTGAACCCGCGTCAATCAGCCCGATGCGCTTTGCCCGTTCCGCTGTTTGCGGGCTGCGCCCTGCTGCAATCCAATAGACGCTGTACCCGCTGTTTTGGGCGGATGCGGCAATCGAAAGCCCCATTTCGCCGGGGTGCAGAATGCCTAAAGTCGGTCGCGGTGTGGACTCGGTTAGAGTTTTCATGAGTGTTATCCCAAAAACTAGCTGGACGGAAATAAATATGATGCGGGGAAAATAAGGCTCGACAAAATAGTAAGAGGATTATCCCTCAATTAAGAGGACCCGCAGCGCTTCGTGGCGACAGTTAAAGGACTATCGCCATATCAATTGACCTGCGCCGCCTGTGCCGCCACCGCTTCCCATGCCTGACGCGGCAGCGGATGCAGCTTGGGTGGGCAGTTTTGCGCCTCTGCCGTGAAGATGTAGCGCAGGCCTGCTGCCATCGTCGCCAGCGTCACATCGAAGGCGTTGAGTGTGTCGCCCCATCCGGCGACCAGATTCGCCATCGAACCGCCCGCAAACAGATTGACCGTGCGGCCATTTACCGTGACTTCCTCGACAAAGGGGATGGCCTGCTGTCGTGGGTTGAGTGCCTCGACCTCGATTTCGTCAGCGACGTGTCCGACATTGATCAGGAAACAGCCGTCTTTGAGTCGCGGAAAGTGCTGTCTATTCAGCACATGTCGGGCGCCTGTGGCCGTCACGATCACATCGGCGCGCGGCAGCAGGTCGTCCAGCGCGCCTACCGCATAGCCTGCATAACGCGCTTCTAGCAGTCGCGCCGGGTCGCGCTCCGCGATACTTACACTGCCGCCATAAGCACGGGCTGACTCGGCTACGCCTTGCCCCACCAGCCCATAGCCGATCACGAGAACCTGTTTGCGGTGAAGGCTCAAGTGTGTGCGCTCAGTGAAGGTGTGCCACGTACTGAGTCCTACCAGATAGCGGTTGTGCAAACCCTCTTTAATGGGCAGATCATCCCAATTGAAGATAGGATAACCGAGCGTCGCCCCCTCCGCACACAGCTTATTAATGCGCGAGATGCCTGATCCGGTGGCTTCGAGGCTGGCTTTGACCGGACTGGATTGACGCTGCTCAAGGATCGCAGCCGTGATATCAGCCCCCATCTCGCACAGGTGAGTCGGCTGCCACGCAATCACAAGCTGCATCGCCTCAGCTTGATCGGCGGCGCTCATACCATGCCAGGCGTGCGCTTCGGCCCCCTTGTTTACCAGATAGAATACGACGTTATTCCGCACGGTGAGCGGATTGCAGGTGGTCAGGAACAATGCGCAGCCACGTTGCAGCAGCGTCTCATAGACTGCGACGCCTTTGATGTCAAGGTGGGCTGAGACCGCCAAACGCACGCCCGTCAAATCCGGGAACAGGTCACTTTGAGTGCGAGTCAGAACCATGTGGCGGCGAGTCCAGGCAAGATTCTGCTCAAATTCCCCCGCTGCGTCAACGTGTCCTTCAGCCATCTATACGCCTTCCACAACGTTTAAAGGGTGAACTACACCGACTATAACGCCGATTGTGGCACAGGCAAAACTCGGATGTGGCGAACGGTGTACGGCGTCCTCTTGATACCTGCTTCGATCAGAAAATCACCAACGGTAATATTGAGACGCGCTCGTCCTCTGACAGCGAAACAACCACATCACATGATCAGCGGGCTTTATTTCTGTAGCTGGAGGCTTGAGCCTCTGGAATCTGCCTACCCGCCGAAACTGCTCACCACCTTCGCCACGCCCGGCAGCGCCAGAATTTGGTCGGCCACTGCTTCAATCGGCTGGTCAATAGGGTGTTCGCCGGAAAGGATGACCACGCCGTGGCGCACATTGGCCTGTAAGCCCGGTGGCAGCAAACGGCTTACGTCAAGACGTACACTGGTATCGTCGTACAGTCCTTCTGCATTGACACTGCTGATTCCCGGCACGCGCTCCAGCTCGTTCAAAAAGAAACGGCGGGTGTTGGCGCTCATCACATGCCCGCTAACCACCACCGCCCCGTTTTCAACCGTCACCTGAATGGCGCTGCGGTCTGCCACCAGCGGTGGATAAGTAGCGATTAAGTGACGTATGTCATCATAAATTACGGTGTCATCCGGTTGGGTGATAACAGTCGGTTCAGACATGGTTGATTCTCCGTTGAGCGTAGTCATGACAAGATAACGTAATTACCCCTAATTGTAACGCGCCTGTGTCAATAAACCACTGATGTACAGGTTAAGAGGTACATCTTTAGAATAGGTTGAATTTACGGAATCAGATAGATGAGGAATGTAACTGCCTGCTCCAACAGCCTTGGTTTGCACAGCTAAAGGCTCTTAGACGTGTCCGAGAATTATTTTCTCGATCATCGTGACCTTCCAACTCCTTCATGGGATTTACTTGCTTCCTTTGTGGCATCTGGTTTTGGACCCGATGGGGTACGGCAAGTGACGTAAGTTGGGAATTATTGGACAGGTCTCTAAGTGTAAATGAATAAATTCCGTTGCATATTTTCGTAGGAACAGGGCGTGCCCTGTCCGCTTTATCCAAAGGTCTTAATTTGTTTGTGTGAAGCACCTGTAGCGCGTTTCACCTCTGTCTGCCTACAAGGCTAACCGTTTGCTTTTACAAACCACCCCAAACCATTTTCCTACTCCCTGCCAACCTTCTTAACAATCGCGCTCCCTCAAAATGGGTTGTGCCAGTCCGTGCAAAGAGTGACCAAATGGTCGGCCAAATGGTCACCCTCCTACCTACTAATTGTGGTATCGTAATCAAGGGCCAAAAATCTACCAGTCTGCTTCAGCAGCCTTTGTTTGCTCAGCTAGAGGCTTGAGCCTCTAGCGCGAATGCTTATCATCGTCGCAGCAGCACCAACAGCAACAACAAAACTAACGCCGCCGCCGCCACCAATCAACCCAAATTGCGGTAATTGCACAAAAATCCGTGCCGCATGTGCAGAAATTGCCGCATTTTCCGCAATACTCGTAATCTTCCGTAATGTTATTTGACCTTCGACTGTGGACTTAAGACTGTTGACTAATCGCTTGCCTCATCCCGCGAACCGGTAGCCGATGCCCGGCACAGTCAGAATGAGCGAGGGGTTGCCGGGGTCTAACTCTACTTTTTCCCGCAAACGGCGGATATGGACATTCACCGTGCGTTCGCTGTCCACATCGGCGTCATAGCCCCACACCGCGTCCAAAATTTGACTGCGGGTCAGCGCCTGTCCGTTATGTTGTGCGAGGTAAATCATCAACCGGAATTCCGTCGGTGTCAGGTTGAGGAGTTGGCTGCCGCGCCACACCTGCCCCCGCCCGCGGTCTACCACCAGATCAGCCACGTACAACAGATTGGCATCAGCGTTAGATAGTTCACCATAAGCCCGCCGCAGCAGCGCCCGCACCCGCGAAAGCAGTTCGCGGAGACCGTAGGGTTTGGTAACGTAGTCATCCGCCCCCATTTCCAATCCCAGCACTTTGTCCATTTCCTCGTTCTGCACCGTCAGCATGAGGATCGGCTGTGACAAACCAAGCTGGCGCATCTGACGGCAGAAATCAAAGCCGGAACCGTCCGGCAGCCGCACATCCAGCACGATCAAGTGCGGGTTCATATCACGGGCGTAGTTCATACCCGCGCTGCCGCTGTCCTTCCACGTCACCGCGTAACCTTCGCGGCGTAGCCCGGCTTCCAAACCCCGTGCCACTGCCGGATCATCTTCAATCAATAATATCGAGGTTGAATTGTTCACAATGCAAATCCTATACAGGCAATTAGCAGTTGGCGATCAGCCATCGCCTGTCACCAATCACTTCACGAACAGCTATATACTGAATACGCGGCACTCAGTACTCGGTACTGATTTATGTTCCAGCTGGTAATTGCAGCAGGAAGCGCGTCCCCTGCGTCAGCGGTTCGGCGCTGATCTGCCCGCCGTGCCGTTCCACAATCGCCTTAATAATAGCCAGTCCGAGCCCGCTGCCGGGATACGCTGCCGCATTGCGCCCCCGCCGGAAGCGGTTGAAAAGCAGCGGCAAATCCTCCGCTGGAATGCCGATGCCGTTATCCTGTACCCATAAGTTAACCTGTGTTCCCTGTCGCGCCAGCCCGATGCATACTTTCCCGTTTTCGGGCGTGAACTTCACCGCGTTGTCCAGCAGATTGCCCACCACCCGCCGCAGTTGCGCTTCGTTGGCGCTGACCACCACCGGCATGTCAGGAACATCAAATTCAAATAACAATCCCATCTGCTCGGCGCGCGACGCATACACTTCACTCACTTCACGAATAAGAACTGTCACATCCACCCGGCTGCGTTCCTGCGAAGAGTCCCCGCCTTCCAGCCTGCTCAAATCAAGCAGACTGCTGGTCAGCGCCTCTAAGCGCCGCAGTTGCTCCTGTGCCTTCAGCACAAATTGTTGGCTGGCATTGTGGTCGGGTTCGGTGGCTGCCAATTCGAGATTAGCGTGTAGCGCTGTGATCGGGGTATGCAGTTCATGTGCAGCATCCGCTACAAAGCGGCGCAGGGTGGTAACCGTGTTTTCCAGCCTGCCTGCCATGTGGTTGAACGAACGCGCCAGCAGCCCGAATTCATCTTGCCGCTCCATCCTGACCCGCACTGCCAGATTACCTTCTGCCATGTGCCCGGTCATGTCGGCCAGTGCCAGCAGCGGCTGGCTGATCTGGCGGCTCATGAACCAGCCCACCGTCGCCGCTAGCACAATCGCTACTGCCCCCGCGCTGAGCAGAGCCCGAACGACCCCGTTAAAAATCTCGGTGCCCAGCGCCGGACCTTCCAGCAGTTTCACATAACCCACCAGTTTGTGCTGGTCGTCCATTATCGGCTGGCGTACTGTTTGGTCGGAGAATTGGTCAACTGATATGATCCGTTCCTTGTTGAGACCAAACCCAAATGGCGTTCCCGCCACCCCGATAAAGAACTGCTTTCGGGTTTCGCCGTTCAGACCATTCTCACGCAAAGGCAGCAAGCTGAGATCATTTTCCGGCTTAAACGAGCCGGTAATGTCAATTGTCCCCACCCAGCGCGGCGGGGCATACACCGTATCCAGCACCGGACCGACCAACGGATTTTTGTCTACGATGCGTGTGAAAATGTCTTGCGGGCGGAAATCATAACCCAGTGCAATCGTGTGGGGCTGGGTAGCATCGCCTGTATCCAGTACCACGTTCAGCTTGTCGTCCAAAACCTGCACACGCGACTGCGAAATAAACGATAAATTATGCAGTTGGGTTTCCATCTGCTCGGTAGAAAGCTTGGCAGCGTACATTTCAGTCAGCACACGGCTGATGACATTAGCATTTTCTGCCAGTCGTTCATATTCACGCTGGGCATAGTAACCGCGCAGGGTGGTAAGCAGTACCGTCCCCAACGATAGGGTCGCCAGCAGGGCGATGAGCGCGTAACTCAGCGGCAGTCGCCAGCGTATCGAAGTCGGAAACCTCAGGTTGAGCCTTCGTTTCATCATGTTTTCCACAGCATTAAAACTTTTGACAGACCGGTATTTCATCTGACATGTAAACGATCGCCGCTGCCAGAGACGCGCAGCCCACTACCATCTATGTCGTTCTACATATCATTGTAATAACTTCCACTGGTGACAGGTGCCCTTTTTCATCCTATGCTCAGGCGGTTACGCCTCCATCACGGCAGCATTACAGTTCCGTAACCTCATTGTACCGTCTCTGAGAGCTATCAACGCCTTTGTGCTAGGTTTTGAAAGTGAGTATATGCTAAAGTAAAGTTCCATTTGTGAAAACTGGCACAGGAGTGAATTGATGCGTGAAGTAGCGGTGATTGGTGTCGGACAAACACCGATTGGTGAATTATGGGATTTGAGCTTACGTGAACTGGGCGCAAGTGCTCTGAAGCAGGCGGCGGACGATGCTGGAATCCAAAAACCGGACGCGTTATTTGTCGCCAATATGCTGTCGGCACGGCTGAGCAATCAGGCCCATTTGGCGACGCTGGTAGCAGACTATACTGGCTGGCGAGGCATCGAAGCGGCTACTGTCGAAGCGGCCTGCGCTTCCGGTGGCATGGCCTTCCAGACAGCCGTGCGGGCGGTTGCGAGCGGCATGGTGGATGTGGTGGCAGTGTGCGGTGTAGAAAAGATGACCGACGATACCACAGGCGAAATCACTGCGGCATTGGCGACTGCTGCCGACGCTGACTACGAGGGCGCACACGGCGCGTCGTTCGTGGCACTCAACGCGCTCATCATGCGCCGCTACATGCACGAGTACAAAGTGCCACATAAACCGTTTGGCGCATTCAGTATCAACGCCCACAAGAACGCGGTCAACAATCCCAACGCCATGTTCCGCAAAGCCATTAATCAGGCTATTTATGACCGCGCGCCGATGGTGGCTGATCCCATTAACCTCTATGACAGTTCACCCATTTGCGATGGTGCAGCTGCGCTCATCCTGTGCCCGCTAGACATGGCGAAGGAGTCCGGCAAGCCCATTGTGCGCGTCATGGCCAGCGCTTCGGCTACCGATACGCTGGCTCTGGCCGACCGCAAGAATATTTTGGGGCTGGATGCGGCAGTGAATAGCGCCCGGAAAGCCTACGAACTTGCCAAGCTGACTCCTCAAGATATAGATTTCTTTGAAGTACACGATGCTTTTTCCATCATGTCAGCGCTGAGCCTTGAGGGCGCGGGTTTTGCTGAAAAAGGACGCGCGCCCTATCAGGCGGTCGATGGCGAGTTCGCCATTGGCGGGCGGCTGCCGATTAGCACGATGGGTGGCCTGAAAGGACGTGGACATCCGGTGGGGGCTACTGGCGTTTACGAACTGGTTGATCTGATGACCCAACTGCGCGGCGAAGCAGGTGAAAATCAGGTGAAAGACGCCCGCATCGGTATGACGCAGAACATTGGCGGCACAGGCGCAACCGTCGTGGCGCACATTCTGGAGCGGGTGGGGTGAGATGGACAGTGTCTAACTGTAGGTTTTTTACATTGGTGTTGTCGTCGCGTCATACACGTAGCGCAAACCATAGGTGAAGGCAGGGATGGAGCTTGAGCCATGCGATGCGGCCGGGATGAGCATGAAAGTGATCTCAAGCCCATCATAATTTCGGTCTTCTATGGTCGTGAACATTTCTCGGATTGGTGATAATGCCAATTCGTTTTCACCGGCAGACATAAACAGACTGGCCTGAAGCGTTGTGTTCTCCTGTGCGAACTTGGTTTCTAGTGGCGGGATGTCTCCCCAATTAGGGCTACTGGGACTTGCGGCTACGTAGCGCCTGAATAGTTCAGGGCGCTTGAAGAGTGTATATAATACAAACTGCCCGCCCAACGAATGACCCATAAGCGCACGATCTGGTGAATCGGTTTTCGTTCTATATGTTTTATCAATCAGAGGAATCAATTCATCGCTCACAAATCCCAAAAAGCTATCCGGGTTCAACAACATATCGTTCACCCGTCCATCTAAGGGGTTTTCGGGATAGCCTATGCCGACTACGATGAGGGGAGAGATTTCCTGCACCAGATTCTCGACACGAATAAACTCGGTAATCGTTCCAAAGTAGAAATTGGCATCAAGTAGATAGACAACTGAATAACGCTTTTTCTCGCCACCATCAGCGTAACCTTCAGGAAGCGCAACCAAAATTTGGTACTCAGTGCCTGTTTGCCTTGAAGTGATAGAGAGGGTTTCACTGTTAGGAATACTGACTGGAGGGTTATTATTTGGGGATTGTTTTGGGCTGCCTCCACATTCACTCCAACAAACAAAAGAATGACCATTACGAATGGGCTCATCCGAGCCATACGCAATTCTCCTAGTCAACTCCAACCACATAAGGGGACAATGTACTATAGATGGTTTCAAATTTCAAATTGCTTGCTAATTGCCAAGTGCTACCTCATTTAATTGTGAGGCTAACTTATCTTCAATAATCAATGTGGTCACCAGAGTTCTCCTTGGCCCTTTCTTAACCACTTTCTAAATTGCAGCGCACTTTAGCACAATCTTGTGCAGTTCAGCAGAACTTTTAACCCACAGTAACACAAAATTCGCTATACTCCGCCTTCACTATCCGGCATCAGCAATCATAAAGGTAACACCATGTTACTCGCGGGCGACATCGGCGGCACCAATACGCGTTTAGCACTCTACACAGTGGTGGACGGCATACCCCAACGCAAGGGCGACATCAAAACCTATCCCAGCCAAAAGTACACGAACCTCACGGACATCGTGCGCCAGTTCCTTCAAGAAACCGGCGCGACCTGCGAACAGGCTGTGTTCGGCGTGGCCGGACCGATTGACAAAGTGAAGGGCGAAAGCCAGATCACCAACCTCACATGGCTCATCAGCACCAAAGAATTACAGGCAGTTCTAAATACTCAGAAAGTCAGCCTCCTCAACGATGTCGAGTCGATCTCCTACGGTGTGCTGAAAATGCGCGAGCCGGACGATCTGGTACAGTTGAACCGCGCCTATGAGTCAAATGGTGTTCCGGGCAATAAAGCCATGATCGCCCCCGGAACCGGTCTGGGCGAAACCATTATTATGTATGATGACCGCAACCAGAAATATCTGGTCAGTGCCACCGAGGGTGGACACACTGACTTCGCCCCCCGCAGCACCTTCGAAGCGGGACTGCTGCATTATTTACAGGACAAATTCTGGCACGACAGCTACGGTCACATCAGCTACGAGCGGGTGGTATCCGGTCAGGGCATCCGCCACATTTATGATTACTTGCTGGAAACCTACAGCATCCCCGAAAATCCGAATATAGCCCGTGCACTGGTCGCGGCCGGCGACCGCTCGGCAAGTATCATTTCCGAAGCAGCGCTCAAACACGAATCCGAACTGTGCATGATGACGTTAACCACATTCGTCAGCATCCTTGGCGCGGAATGTGGCAACATGGCGCTCAAGACGCTGGCCTATGGCGGCGTGTATCTGGCGGGCGGCATCCCCCCCAAGATATTGGAAAAACTGAAAGATGGCGCTTTCATGGCAGCCTTCACCAACAAAGGCCGTTTCGCCAGCACGCTGGTCAAAATCCCGGTGTATGTGGTGGTGAAAGAAGAACCCGGCTTATTCGGCGCTGCCAGCTACGCCGCATTGAACTACTGAACGGACAGCCCATACGCCAGCTTACAAACGCAACTTCTGCTATCATTGGCATAACCCTTTCCATGAAGGAGATCATCCATGCCACGCTCTAAACTACTCTCATTCACCTTTCTGCTCGTGCTGTATAGCCTGATATTGACTGTGCCACTGGCCGCCCAAGATTTCCCCGTTCGCACTATACCCCTCAGCAGTCCTGCATTTCACGGCAAACTCTCGCCGGACGGAAAAACACTGGTGACGTTTGAAGATACCAATATGCTCGGACTAGATGCGGTGGACGCAGCCTTACTTCCGGCAAAAGTCATAGATATTGCCAGCGGGAAAGAATTAGCCCAACTCAGCGGCTTCACCGACTTTGTAGCGGACGCCGATTTCACCTCTGATGGCCAAAGTTTGGCGACCTTTCACGGCAACGGTGACCTGTATATTTGGAATGCGGCGGACTGGGGTAAACCGGCTACCGTGTGGCACACAGCACTCTTTGGCCCGACCCGCATCCAATTCATGCCAGATAACAAAACTCTGATGGTGCAGGTGGGGGGGATTCCCCAGCGTTTCGTGCTGCTCGACACGACCAATGGCTACATCACTCAGACCATCGGGCCGCGCTTCGACTCTTTCCTAGACTTCCGTGAAAATTACGTGCAGTTTCCGGGGCAGGGCGATATTACTTTTGCCAGCTTCGAGGGGTCGCCAGATGGCAAACTTCTGGCTACAGCTACCGCGAACGATGAAGTGCAGGTGTGGAATATAGCCGACAATTCTAAAGTGACGCTGCGTCCGCCCTCTGAAAAATTCGCTCAATTCAATATCCGTCAGCTGCTCTTCACCCCGGACAGCCAATCCCTGTTGTACTTTGACCGCGCGGATAACCTGACCCACATCTGGGACGTAGCTACACAGACCGAAACGGGTACGATGGGCGGTGGTCAACTCATGGGGTTGACACCCGACGGCATTTATCTGGCATGGGTGGAAAAAAGCGAAGACGGTAATACAGGCGTATTCGTAGCATCCCTGAGCGCGCCAGACAGCGTCGCCAAAGTGCTGGACTTGGGTAGTGACGTGCGGGTTGTCCCTTCTATTTCGTTTTTGTACTTCACGCCGGACGGTGGGCAAATGGTGTTGGGCGGCCTATTTGCTAAAGACGAGAACAATGCGGTCTACGTGATACAGGGGCAGTGATCGCCCCTGTATTAATGTCATCCGCAAGAACTTAGACGTTTGCCAACCGTAAACCCCGCAACAGTTGTGCGTTGATGGCGACAATCACCGTGCTAATTGACATGAATACCGCGCCAATAGCCGGGTCAAGGGTGATTCCAAACGGTGCGAGTACGCCCATCGCGAGCGGAATCGCCACTACATTGTAGCCTGTTGCCCAGATGAGGTTCTGGATCATCTTGCGATAGGTTGCCCGGCTGAGCTGGATAACTTTGACAATGTCGAGCGGGTTGGATTTCACCAGAATGATTCCCGCGCTTTCAATAGCAACGTCCGTTCCTGCACCGATGGCGATACCGACATCCGCCGTAACCAGCGCAGGTGCATCGTTGACTCCATCACCAACCATCGCAACTTTGTTCCCACCCTGCTGCAGTGCGTGAACTTTATCAGCCTTGTTTTCAGGAAGGACCTGAGCGAAATAGGTATCAATGTTCAGTTCATGCGCGACTGACTTTGCCACTGCCTCGCTATCGCCGGTAAGCATAGCGACTTTGATGCCTAACTCATGTAACTGCTTCACCGCCTCCCGACTTTCGTCACGGATAACATCAGCGATTGCAAACAGTGCTTGGATACCCTGTTCACTTGCCAGATAAATTACAGACTGGCCTGCTTCTTCCGCCTCTTGCTTTGCGCTCTGCAACTTGGCGGGCAGCGACCAGCCTTCTTGTTCCAGTAGGCGTGGCCCGCCGACATAGTGAGTTGAGCCATTGACCGCTGCTTTCACCCCGCGACCAGCAAGGCTATCAAAGCCACTCACTGATGCTGGGTCAATCTGTTGCGTTTGAGCGAATTGGCGGATAGCACGGGCAATTATGTGCTCGCTATCACCTTCGATGCCAGCGGCGATGCTGACAGCCTGCTCAGTAGTTAGTCCGTCAACAGCAACATTCACGACACCTTGCTCACCCTTGGTTAACGTTCCGGTTTTGTCGAAGATAATGATGTTCAAATCTTTGGCATTCTCCAACGCCATACGTTGTCGCACCAACAACCCGTTGCGTGCCGAAAGAGTCGTCGAAATCGCTACCACCAGCGGCACAGCCAATCCCAGCGCGTGCGGACAGGCAATGACCAATACCGTAACCATATTGCGAACTGCATCGGATACGCTGCCTGTGAAAAGCAGCCATCCAATGAGTGTAAGCAGACCTGCGCCAATGGCAATCACGGTGAGATAGAAAGCTGCGCGCTGTGCAAGCGTCTGGGCGCGGGATTGGCTTTTCTGGGCATCTTCAACCAAGCGCATGATACCCGCCAATGCGGTATTTTCACCGACCTGCTGAATGTCCACCCGCAGCGAACCAGAGCCATTGGCTGTTCCGGCAATTACCGCGTCACCGGAATGTTTGTGAACAGGTTTGCTTTCACCGGTAATCATCGCCTCGTTGACGCTGCTTTCGCCTTCCGCCACCACACCATCCGCCGGGATGCTCGCGCCGGGCCGGACAAGTACACGATCTCCAGCTCGCAACTGGTTGACCGCTACCGTCTCAGTGTCGCCAGAAGGCAGCAAGCGCTCGGCGGTATCCGGCAGCAGCTTCGCCAGTTCGCGCAAGGCGCCCTGTGCCTGACCCACGCTGCGTAATTCAATCCAATGCCCAAGCAGCATCACACTAATCAGTGTTGCAAGTTCCCAGAAGAAATCCATCATGGTGCCGCCGGGCATGTTCATCGTGTCTGCTGGCGGGAAGAAGAACAGTCCCAGACTGTAGAAATAAGCGGTTGAAATGGCAATTGAGATGAGGGTCATCATGCCCGGTTGGCGCAGCGCGAGTTCCTGCCGCGCCATCGACAAGAAGGGCAAACCGCCGTAAAAGAAAATGATGGTTCCTAAAACGGGCGCGATAAAAGCACTACCGGGAAAGGTGGGCATGGAGAAGCCGAACCAATTTTGAATCATGGATGAATACAGCACGACGATGATGGTCAGCGGTAGTATCACGAAGAAGCGGTTGCGCATCATGATGGCGTGGCCTTCGTGCATGACTCCATGACCGGCATGTGCGTCGTGTCCGTTGTGAGTGTGTTGATCGGTCTTATTTGATGTATGCCCGGAATGCTGCATAGAATGTTCTACAGTGTGAGGATGATCGTGATTATGGATGACCGTCTGTGAATGCTCGTGTTTTTCCATAATGAACCCTTTCTACTTACATTTGACTTCCGAACCGAGAAGTTTTGGTTCGCATCACAAATGTTTCACAATCATTCGATGGCGTGAATGAGGCTAATTCTTACAATATTTATTTCTTGTAATACTTCCGCCCCTTCAGTTCTTCCGGCAGCAGATCGTCTGTAGAGTACATCTCATAGCCCTTGCCGTAGCCGAGTTCCTTCATCAGCTTGGTAGGGGCGTTGCGTAAATTCAGGGGGATAGACAAGTTGCCCTGAGCCTTCACATCGTCCAGCGCCGCGAAGTAGGCATCGCCAGCCGTGCGGTCTTTCGGCGATAGCGCCATATAAGCTGTGCCGTGCGCCAGATTGAACTGACATTCGGGCAGTCCGATAGTTTCCACGGCGCGGAAGACTTCATTAGCAACCACCAGCGCCGTCGGTTGTGCCATACCGATGTCTTCGCTGGCAAAGATGACTAAGCGGCGGGCGATGAACTTAGGGTCTTCACCGCCGTTGACCATGCGGGCTAGATAGTACAACGCAGCATCCACGTTGCTGGCACGCATACTTTTGATGAAGGCGCTGATAGTGTCGTAATGTTCCTCGGCGTTTTTGTCGTAGCGGAGGAACTTGGATTGCAGCGTGGTTTTGACGTTGTCCAGCGTAACAGTCTTGCTCTCCTGCGCATAAAGCTGCACCGTCAGCTCCAGCAGATTGAGCGATTGGCGGGCGTCACCGTTGGCAAACTCTGCTAGAAAATTCTCGGCTTCCGGCTCGACTGTAACGCCCAACTCATCCGCACCTTGCCGGATGATCTGGCCGATTTCTTCAGCAGAGAGGGCTTCCAGCACGAAAACACGGCTGCGCGAAAGCAGCGCCGAGTTGACCTCGAAGCTGGGATTTTCAGTGGTTGCACCGATCAGCACCAATGTGCCATCTTCGACGTAGGGTAGCAGAAAATCTTGCTGTGCTTTGTTGAAACGGTGAATTTCATCAAGGAACAAGACCGCGCTGCTCCGTCCTTTAGCTTCGCTCTGGCTGAACAAATCGCGCTTGCCTTCGGACTGCACCTGCTCGACAATCGCCCGGATTTCCGCCTTGCCCGCCGAAACGGCTGAGAGTTCAAAATAGGGACGGTTGGTCTGGGCGGCAATGATGCGCGCTAGCGTGGTTTTGCCTACGCCGGGCGGCCCCCAGAAAATCATAGACGAAATGCGATCTTGGGTGATGGCGACATATAGCGGTCTGCCAACGCCAACCAGATGCTTCTGGCCGATGAATTGGTCGAGGTTTTTCGGGCGGACGCGGTCTGCCAGCGGTTGGGATTCGGTGGTTGTTGACATTCTGATGCTCCTCCGTTATATTCTAACGCATGAACAAGATTGTCCTCTACCCGGTGTATCTGTGTTGTGACATGTGTATGATGTGTTGTACATGTGGTCTTGTCACGCCTGCTGCCGGGAGGATGATGGTCATTTAGCGATTTCCGCTTAATACCATACGAGCATTAAAGCCGACCCCGTTAGCGAGGTCGGCTTTTTGTTTGTCTGGTACTGTTCATTTTTCGTCAAGCGTTGGAGAGAAATGGAGAATTTCATGAGCTCGGTTCTTGAAGAAGTGTTATCCGCAAACCAGTCCTACGCCGGTAGCTTTGGCAACAAAGCCGATTTGCCAATGCCGCCGGGACGCCGTTTTGCCATCCTTACCTGCATGGACGCCCGCCTCGATCCGGCTGCATTCGCAGGCCTGAGCGAAGGCGATGCTCATGTTATCCGCAATGCAGGTGGACGCGCTAGCGATGATGCCATTCGCTCACTAGTAATATCCCACAAGCTGCTGGGAACAGCCGAATGGTTTGTTATTCACCACAGTGACTGCGGCATGGAAACCTTTACGAACGAAATTATGGGCGGTTTGTTGGAAAAGAGTTTAGATACGGCCAACATTGGCGAAAATGGCTGGTATGATACAGGTAGGAGTCCCGGTTCACCCGAGGGTCACTTTATTAATTGGTTGACCATCAAAGATCAGTCGGTCAGCGTAACGGAAGATGTACAGCGTATTCGTAATCATCCGCTGGTGCCGAAAGATGTACCCGTTTACGGCTATCTGTATGATGTAAAAACGGGTAAGCTGATCGAGGTCCCCAGCGCCACACAAGCCGGGCGCGTTGTATAAGCAAAGGGCATATCCATTACTCATTTCACAAACAACCAACAGGAGGGTTGAACGATGTCAGATATTACAAGTCGGGGTTATATCACCCCTGATGTGCTGGTTTCTACCGATTGGCTTGCAGAACACCTTAACGATGCCGGTATCCGCGTCGTCGAGTCGAATGAAGACCCACTGCTCTATCCTTCGGGACATATTCCCGGCGCGGTGCAGGTGGACTGGACGAATGATTTGAACGACCCGGTGCGGCGCGATTATCTGGACAAGGCCGGTTTTGAAAAATTAGCTTCTCGCATCGGCATCACGCCGGATACCACTGTCATTTTCTACGGTGATAAGAACAACTGGTGGGCTTGCTATGCCTTCTGGGTGTTCCAGTTGTTCGGGCACACCAACGCCAAGATTGTTGATGGTGGACGCCTGAAGTGGGAGAAGGAAAACCGCGCTCTAACCCGCGACGTGCCTAGCTACCCCGCCACCAGCTACAGTGCCCCGCAGCGTGACGACACCAAGATTCGCGTATTCCGTGATCAGGTGCTCAAGCATGTCGAAGCCAAGCTGCCACTGGTGGATGTCCGCAGCCCGGATGAATTCAGCGGCAAGCTGACCCACATGGCGAATTATCCGCAAGAAGGCACTCTGCGCGGCGGTCATATCCCCGGCGCAAAAAGTGTACCGTGGGCGCGCGCCATCAATGCCGACAACGGCACGTTCAAGACAGCCGATGAGCTTCGCGCTATCTACGAAGGCGAACAGGGACTGAATCCAAACGACAATATTGTGGCTTACTGCCGCATCGGTGAACGCAGCAGCCACTCGTGGTTTGTGCTGACCTACCTGCTGGGCTACAAGAACGTTCGCAATTATGACGGCAGTTGGACAGAATGGGGCAACTCGGTCGGCGTGCCGATTGAAAAGAGCGTATAGATTTGTTTGTACGCCTCGTCCAATTGAAAGTACAATAATTTATAGGGGCGCATGACTGGTGCGCCCTTATCTATCCTATTAAAGGTTACGGAACTGAACAGATGGCTAATTACCCTGAGAAATTGAACACTATTCTTGAGGACTTTTCCTACATCACTGACCGCAACGAACGGGCGGAATATCTGATCGAAATTGCAGACCGCTTCCCGCAATCCAAAGTGCCTGCCAGTGTCGCTACACAGCCCTATGACGAGGCCAATCATGTTCAAATGTGTGAGTCAGATGCATATGTTTGGGCAAAGGAAAACCCGGACGGCACACTGAAGTATTATTTCGATGTGCTCAATCCACAGGGACTTTCTGCCAAAGCGATGAGTGTGGTGCTGGATGAATCCTGCTCAAATCAACCGTTGGAACAGGTAGCGTCCATCCAAACCGACATTGTATTCAATCTGTTCGGCAGGGAAGTCTCGATGGGCAAAGGGCAGGGTTTGATGGGCATCGTCAACATGGTACAGTATGAGGCAAAGAAACGCCTTAAGACTTAACCACAGGGACGATGGATGACTCCGTTCCGCCTAGTATCCGCAGCCAGGGCAAATTATGGAAATCATCCCATTATCATCGCACCATATTGACGATCTAACGCCGCTCATCAACGACTACATTAGACTTATGCCGCCAAAGTGGCAGTTGAGTACGACACAGGTCGCAGCAATTTTGCAGGCAAGCTCGATTTGGGATATTCATTACCGTGACGATGAACCGGACCATCCGTGGCGCTGGGAAACCGAGACCATGTGCGTGGTTGAGAGAGACACAGCGCTAGCCGCAGCCCGCTACGATCAGCGTTATGATGATGGAATCGCCGCGCCGTCTCACATCGAAACCCGCTGGTTAGTAGGATCGGCAGCAAGGCCAGAGGCGCTCCAACTCCTGATCGATCGCTTGATAACATTTGAAAAGATGGGCGCAGTTTCAGTAAAGGTGAACAGCCGCTGCGACTTTGGATGGGGATGGGGTGGCGTCCCCACTGCAACAACCTTCATAAATGATCTGCTGCAACAAAATAATTTCTCGATAGTTCAAAAGTGGGCAGTCATGACTGCCGATCTATCTTTATTAAGCCCGGATACATTCGGCACTATCACCCCGTTTCATCTCCGCTGGTCTCTGGATGATCTCCACCACGAATGGACCGTCGAGGCTTATGACGACAACACCCCAGTTGGCGAATGTCAATCATGGGGCATTCCCTTGCAATTTGCCGCGTGTCCTGCTTACACAGAATGGATGGAGATTGAATGGTTGGGCGTAGAAGATGCCTACCAGCGGCGTGGTTTGGGGAGAGGCTTACTACAAGAACAAATGCAGTTTCATCGTGAACGAGGGGTCAACTATTTGGCTCTCTTTGTCGATGCTGCAAACGCACCCGCCCTTGCGCTATACGAGTCGCTCGGCTTCCAATGTGAAGCAGAATGCTGGGGATGGGGGCGCTAGCTCGGCTATCTTTTGCGACTGTTCCAATTGTGTGCGGCGAAGTGCTGCAATTTTCCACCTCCCACATCTTCATTCAGCAGCATGTGCTTATCTACCGTACAATTGAATAAACGACCATTCACCCTGTCACCCATGTGAGGTAATGCTATGGCAGGTTCACGTATTTCCTACAATGTCCATGCACATGGTGTCTCCAATCACGACGGTTTCATAGCGCATCTGGAGCGCCTCCAGCCCAAAGCTATCCTCATCATGGATCATCTTGGACTGGCGGAGCGCATCAAAGCAGCCCTGCCTGAGACGACAGTCATCCACCGCAACTGGGGCGTAACGCAGGCTGATGACAACGTCTTCGCCAAAGTCAGTCCGCAGCGCTGGATTGACTTGCGCGGGAAGGAGACCGACGGCAAGATCATGCTGCACACCTCGTGCGAGCCCGGCTGGGGGCAGGATGTGATTGACTGGCACATCAAGCTCATGGATCTCTGCATCCCGCGCGGTATCCCGCTGGTGATTGGCAACTGGGCAGTAGGCACGCCGCAGCCCGAACAGTGGGCAATGGCACGCCATATGTTGGAACTGCTAGACCAACATCGTGACCTGTTTGTGTTGGGGCTGCACGAATATGCCTGCGGTGTCATCACATCCGGGCTGGTGGGCGGTGCGCCCGATGATCCCCGCCATCCCAATTTCATTCCTGTGGACAATTGGCCCCAGTCCGTTCACAACATTACCCGCTTCCACTGCGGGCGCTTCAATTTCTTAGTGGAGTACTGTCAGTCCATCGGTCTCAAACCGCCGCGCATCATCATGACCGAGCATGGTTTTGACGATGTCAGCGACATCAAGCCGTGGGCCAGCACTCTGCGCTTGCGCGGTCCGTACCTCAATATTCGCGGCTGGAAAACCCTTGTTGACCAGTGGACCGATTGGTATGGCGGGCGCGGTTGGTCAGCCGAGAGGGCGATGTTCGAGCAGTTGGTATGGGCAGACCGCACCATCTATCAACCATCACCTGTCGAAGCGCAGTGCATTTTCTGCTGGGGGCATACTGACCAAGCATGGGAGCAATTTGATGTATCAGAAGCGCACGAGTTTCAATCGTTGCTGGAAGGCTACGCCCAGCACGAACCCATAAACCAACCCGTTACGCCTGTCGGCCAACCCGTCGCGCAACCCATTCAGCCTGTCGGGCAGCCGGCCCCTCCGCCACCTCCCGCAGGATTTGCTCCTGTTGGGCAGCCGCCACCGCCTCCGCCACCCACAGGATTTGCCCCTATCGGGGTAGCACCTGTCGGCCAGCCCGTTCCCGGTGCGGGCAAACCACCTACCGTGCTTGTAGAAGACGCACCTGAAACACCCGCGACACCATTTACGACATTGACTGCACCCACAGCCAAAGAGAAGCTGTATACACTAACTCTGACAGCGAATGAAATCGACATCATTGTGGCCGGATTGCGCGAGATGGGGCGGGTAACACGCGACGCCAAGATTATCGCCGCATTCACCACATTGGCGGCAGCACTGGAACGTGAAAAAGGAGCTGTTGGGTAAGAAAAAACACCCCGCGTCCAAACTAATGAACGCGGGGTGATTGATTAACCTGATACATGAAACGGATTAACCACCGGGAGGCAGAGTGGGCAGCGGTGCGGTAGTTGCTTGGCCGGGAGGGGGTGGAAGCGTAGGTGCGGCGTTACCATCACCTTCGTTACCGCCTGTAGTCTCCGCTGTGGGCAGCCCGAGATCCGTACCCGTCGTATTGGTTGTGACGCCTGCCTGCGGTGCGCCGGGATTATCATTGGTGTTCGACGCGCAGCGGAAGCCGGCCCAGAGCGTGGGTGACAATGGCGCACGGTTTTGACGGTGGACGCTGCGGGAATAAAACGGCACAGCATCCCAACTGCCACCACGCAGCACCTTGTCCGTGCCGGCTGGAGGCCCTACCGGGTCAACAATGGCCGAGCCGGATTGTGCCTGGGTAGTATAGTAATTCGGGTCGTACCAGTCGGACACCCATTCTGCGACATTGCCCGCCATATCATACAAACCGTTATAGGACAGATAGCTGCCTACGATCTTTGGCCCTTGCAGCGCGACATCCGTTTCCTTGGGGCGGCTGGTGCGTGCCAGCGTTACATCAAAAGTATCACCCCACGGATAAATGGTGTTGCTGGGGCCACGTGCAGCGCGTTCCCATTCAGCTTCAGTCGGTAGGCGGCGACCAATAGCCTGACAATAAGCCTGTGCACCGTACCATGTGACACCAGCGACGGGGAAGGTATTGATAGCCGGGTTCACTCGGTAATTCTGACTGTCCGAAATCACCGGACTGTTTTCATTCTCCGTACGTGTCTCAATGCACAACTGACCCTGACAGCCGTTGCGGTGGCGGGCGTTGCGCGCACCCATATTGATGTCTTCCGAGTTGAGGAAGGCCATGTACTGCTCGTAGGTGACTTCCTTTTCTTCGATGAAGAAGGGACTAACCGTCACACTGTGTGCAGGCGAAGAGTCGGCACCGTCGCTGACGTTGCAGGTGCTTTCGTACAAATCCGTGCAGGCGCGCGCGGCCTCTGCCACTTCCTGCGGTGAGGTTCCCATATTAAACGTGCCGCCCTGCACCGGGATGAGCGACGAGACCTTGCCAACCAATGCCGCGGGCAGCAGCGCCCCCTGCTGAACAGCGGCTACGGTGGTGGGCAGCACAGCCGTAGTCGCGGTAGCGCTGGGTACAACCTGTACCAGATTCGGGTCAGTGGTCGGTGTAGGGGTAGGTGCAACCAACTGTACCTGCTCGACAGTCGGTGCAACGGTCGGCGCCAACTGTTCGGTGGGTTCGGGTGTGTTGGTTGCGGGCAGCGGTGTATTGGTGATCACAATCGGTGTTTGGGTAGGCCGGTTAGCAGCGAAAATACTACTGATACTGTCACCCGCGCCGCTGATGACCAGCAGCAGTCCAACGATGGCCGCGCAGCCAAAACCGAACACGAAGCCGATCACCGTCCACTGCCACGCCCCGCCGCCTCGACGACCACCGCCACCGCCGCCGCGTAATGATCCATAATTCTGTCGCGTCATATCCAACCATTCTCCGTTCATTTCAATAGCATGCAGGCACAGCATGATACCCGCCCGCAACGGTCAAAACCCAAGTCAAACAGTTTTGACGGCTTACAATCATAGCGTTTCAGGCCATTATCTCCAACGGCGGATTTAGCGGATGGCATCAATCGTTGTGTAATCGTCAGGTAGATTGCAGCACGAAAAGGAGCTAAGGTCGGGGTACGTAGTAATTATGAAAACTAGAGCGTTTGTTCCAATTTAGGGGTAAAATTACTGAGTTGGTTCTGCCCCAGTATCAAGAGAACGGCTGGCGAAGCCTTTGGTATCCATAAATCGGCAAGGAGAGACATCATGAAATTATTGCTGACATCCGCTGGCATCAAAAATGTCAGTATCCACAACGCGCTGGTTGACATGCTAGGTAAACCAATTACCGAGTCTAGCGCCCTGTGCATCCCTACTGCAGGATATGGGCACCCCAACGTCAAACCTTTCAGGGCATGGCGTTTCATCAGCGGACAAGAACCTGAATGCCCCATGTGTGAGCTGGGTTGGAAGTCGTTGGGTGTGCTGGAGCTCACGGCGCTGCCCAGCATCGACAAAGAACGCTGGGTCACCTGGGTGCAGGAAACAGATGTCCTGCTGGTGAATGGCGGCGATGCCCTGTATCTTTTCTACTGGATGCAGCAGTCCGAGCTGGCAGATCTCCTGCCGTCTCTGCACGAGATGGTCTGGGTTGGGCTGAGTGCAGGCAGTATGGTGATGACCCCCCGCATCGGAGAAGACTTCGTCGGGTGGAAGTCGCCCACCGGTGGTGATGAAACGCTGGGCATTGTGGACTTCTCTATCTTTCCGCACTTGGATAACCCTGATTTGCCGGAAAATACTCTGATTAATGCTGAAAAATGGGCGGCTAAGGTAAAAGTGCCGGCGTACGCAATTGATGATCAGACCGCCATTAAAGTGGTCAACGGAGAGGTTGAAATTGTCTCCGAAGGCCATTGGAAGTTGTTTGATCCCCTCCTTAACCAATAAGACTAGTTCTAAATTTGAGGAAATGATTCTTTGGGGCAGCAGCATCCCAAAGGGAGGTTTTGCAATGCTGCGCCCCTGCATGAGTGCCTAGAATCTTAAAATAGCGACAGTAGTTTTAAGCCCATCGTGCAAGATCATCTCCGCGCTAAACAAAACAGGCGTTAAATGCCAAAAGCCCATTCACCCTGCCGCATAACCGGTTCGCGCTTGCCTTCTAGTGTGATGCCATCAATATCGATCCCTGCCCCACCGATCATAAAATCAACATGGGTTTGGCTGATATTGCCACCGGCTTCGACGAATTGATCCGGTTCCATGTCTTTGCCACCCTGAAGGGTTTTGGCATACGCCCGCCCGATAGCGATATGACAGGCCGCGTTTTCATCGAATAAGGTGTTAAAGAACAAGATACCCGACTGAGAAATAGGCGAACTGTGTGGCACCAGCGCGACCTCACCGAAATAGCGCGACCCCTCATCGGTGTCGATCAATTTTTGGATGACCTCGCCTCCTTGTTCTGCTTGAAACCCGGTGATACGACCGTCTTCTATGGTGAATGAAAAACCGTCGATAATATTGCCCTGATAGCTAAGGGGTTTGGTCGCTTTGACCGTTCCATTAACCCGTTCCCGGTGGGGAAGTGTGAATATTTCTTCTGTGGGCATATTCGGCGCAAAGCGTCGACCAGAACTGTGTTCCGAACCACCACCTTCCCAGATATGTCCCTGTGGTAAACCGACCATCAAATCGGTGCCTTCGCCGGTAAAATGGAGCGCCGCATACTGTTTCTGGTTGAGGTAGTTACCACGATTGACCAAATTCTGTTGATGTGTTTTCCACGCGCTCACGGGATCATCTTCATAGATTCGTGTCGCCTTAAAAATGGCGTCCCACAGCAGTTCCAGCCGCTCCGCCTGGGCGGCATCCGGAAATACCAGATCAGCCCATTCCCGGACAGGAACAGCGACTAAGCTCCAGATGTTTTCATCAATGATGAGGGGGATTAGATGGGCTGTTGCCGCCTGGCGGGCGCGCTGCATCGTGCTAACCCGTTCCATATCCAGACCGGCCAACAGCGCGGGATCAGTTGCGATAATTGCCAATCTTGATACCCCTTCTGCGGCATACGTCTCTATCGCTTTGATACGCCAACTTGGAACGTAATCGAGTGTGCCATCCGGCGCATGAAGAACGCGCAGCTTCGACTCGTAGTCGTCATTCCAGTTTACGTCGACATATTTTGCTCTGGCTTGATAGGCGGCTTCCACCGTGTAATGTACCAACTTACGAATAGTGGGATCATCCGTTAGGCTAACAGTCAAATGGAGTGGTTCACCCTCGCGGAGATTGACGCCAACTTTCACCAGTAAATTGGCATATTTCCGTAAATTCTGGTCAAACGTTGCACCTGTCATCAGTTGTTCCTTTGATAAAACGTTTTCGCCTATACAGTATGGCAGAAATTAGCGAAAAATCGACATTTTCGGATTAGTCTATCATTTACAAGCACAATAATCTCGCCGGGTGGACTCCCACATGGATAACTGTTCTGCTGCGTACTGATCGATTCTTAGGCGTGACGTTGCTGCCCCTGAAAATGCTGAAGTACAGTATGATGTAGGAATTACAAGCACGGAAGTCCGCCTTGTGAAAGAGGGTGCGACCTAAAGCACGCAGCGCAACACATCATTCGCTAACAAGAGGTAAGGGGTGGTGCTATGCCCAACAACCGAATGGAACGGTTTACCGCGCGGGCGCGGCGGGTGCTGTCGTTGGCGCAGGAAACAGCCGAAGACTACAAGCACAACTATATCGGCACGGAACACCTGTTGATCGGACTGCTGCGGGAAGAAGGCGGCATTGCAGGGCGGGTGTTACGTGATCTTGGGCTGGAGCAGCGGCGGGTTGAAGGCCTTGTGGAAGAACTGACACAAGCCGCACTACAATCAAGACCTACTATCGCCGAGCTCTCGCCGGGCGTCAAGCGTGTGCTGGAACTGGCGGTAGATGAAGCGCGGCGTATGGGTCATCATTACATCGGCACGGAACACCTGCTGCTGGGGCTGGTACGCCAGTCGGAGGGCGTCGCCATAGATGTATTGAAGCGGCTGGGCATCAGCCCCGAAGAAGTGCGACGACAGACGCGACGGGGTTGCAGGAAAGCCCGGTGCTGCGTTCCGATAGTCCGCCCCGGCCCCCACCCTTACCACCATCGCAGCGCGCCAATGTGCCCGATTCAGAAGCCTATTTGCTGGCGCAGACGATGATAACCAAACTGGTGGATATGGTGGGTGAAAAGAAGCTCAGCATCGAGCAGGCGGCAGAACTCTTCAGCGTTATTTTTCCAGAAATCAACCTCACCAGCACCGAAAAAGCTCGCTTGGTCGGTCAGTTCTTCCATCCCGAACAACTGAATCATCATCAAGTGCGAATCGTTGTGAGTGACCAGCAAGAAAAAAACGTTCTCGCCCAATGGACTTCGGATTTAGTCAAAGTTCTGCGAGGCATAGACCGGTTCTTAGGCGTAACTCTGCTCACCCGCGAGAGTACTGAAGTAACCTATAACGAGGGAGCGATCCGCCTTTCCCTCTATCTTGAAAGAGACAACGAGGCGGGGAACGAAGATGCGACTTAAGGCGTGCGGTCAGATACCATCATTCGCTAACAACAGATAAGGGGTAGCGCTATGCCAAACAAGATGGAACGCTTCACCGGACGCGCCCGCCGCGTGCTGGACTTGGCGCAGCAGGAAGCCGAGCAAATGCACCACGCCTACATCGGTACTGAGCACATGCTGGTGGCGCTCTTAATGGAGAGCAGTGGGGTGGCAGGGAAGGCGCTGAGCGAGCTGGGTCTGGATTTACCCGCTGTGCGAGCGAAGGCGCTGGAACTGAGCTCCTTCCCAGTACGCAGCGCCGAAGACAAATCGGCCATAGAGCTATCACCCGCCACCAAACGCCTGCTGGAACTGGCGGTGGATGAGGCGCGGCGCATGGAGCATCACTACATCGGCACGGAACATCTGCTGCTGGGGATAGCGCGGCAGGAAGACTCAACCGCTGTTGCTGTTTTGAAGTTGTTTGAAGTATCCCCGGAAGATGTCCGGCGAAGGACGCGCCGCATCTTGCAAGAACCACCCGTGCAGTCGAACACACAACCGGTATCATCGCCTCCCGTAGCACGCTCTATGCCTGAACCGGAACCGTCACCGCCGCCTGCACCAGCGGTGATGCAAATCGGAACGGCATCCTATCAGGTGGTGAAAGCAGTCATTCTCAAGCTGTTGGATATGCTGGGCGAGGGCAAACTGACGACGGAACAGGCCATCGAACTGCTGGCAGCGGTGCAGCCCGGTTTGCGACTGACAACCGGTATGCAGTTGTGGCTGAGCAGCCTGGTGAATCAGAAGCTTGAGAACGACACGCGCAAGGTGCAGATCACCGTCAGCAACCGCGATACGTCCGAAACGCTGTACACACTCACCCTGCCGTTGACCAAAGCACTAGAGAATCTGGACCATCTGCTGCAAGTGACAGTGACCGATAACCGTTTGGCATCGGTGACATTTGAAAGCGAAAGCTCACCGCAGCGGGTTGAAATCCAGTTGATAAAAGGCGACACAGAGTCAACGCCATGACATTTTATGGCTCAACTACCGCCGAATTGACAGGCGAGAAGCCGGCTCGGGGCTCCTAAATCGTCGGTTTGCAGTATTCAGCTATTCACCGTTTGCCGTGCGAACTGCACTTCGGCATGGCGGCGCTTATACCCCACTGGTTCGCGCGGTGGTTCTGCGTCTAGATGGGCGACGATTTTGCCAAGGTATTCGCGCAGAGGAGTATAGGTCATTCCGAGTTCTGTTTTGCTAAGGTCATTGGTGAGTTCGGACATCCAGCGTTCGCTGAAGGGTGAGCAATCTGGCAAGAAGCCATTGGCCTCCAAGAGGGTACGGCGGAAGCGCATAAGGTGCGGTTCTACGCCTAGCAGGTCGCCAACGATTCCCAAAAACTCATCCAAGGAGGTAGTTTCGTCCTGTGAAATGTTGTAGACACTTCTCAAGGTAGACCCGCGCTGGATGCATAACATGATGGCTTTAACGACATCGCCGCTGTAGACGTGGCGCAGAGCGTAGTCGGGAGTCTCCGGCACAAGAATGGGATCGCCATCTTTAAGGCGCAGGATATAGCTGTACAAACGGTTGAAGTGGTCGCGTTCGCCATTGACCATCGGCAGGCGCAGGCAGGTGAAGGGGAAACCTTGTTCGTGTCCTGCTTTCGCCACGACATCCTCGGCTTTGCGTTTGTCTACACCGTAGAGCCATTCCTCATAGGCGAAGGTGTTGGCTTGGGGGCGGGCATAACTCGCCCATCATAATCCTCTTCAGAAAAGGGACGTTCTAGACCTTCACGCACGAGATACACCTGCCCGGTGCTGAGGAAGATATAGTGCCCTACTCTGCCATTGAGCAGCCGCACCACCGTTTCTGCTTCCTGCTCTTTGTAGAGGGCATTATCCACCACCACATCAAATTCCCGTCCGATAAGTGCCCGCTCCAATTGGAAGGGGTCGGTACGATCTGCATGCAGGCGTTCGATGTCTTCGGGTAGTGAATCGGCAGTTTTGCCACGGTTGAGCAGCGTAACAGTGTGTCCGGCGTTGAGCAGCGCGTGAGTCAGGAAGTGGCCGACATTGCGCGTGCCGCCAATGATGAGGATATTCATTCAGACTCCTGCATAACAGTATATGTATTTGGCAATCAAAGGCACTGGTGAAATTCCCAGCGACCTTATACCCATGTTGAGTAAAGCAGTATTTAGCTTACTTTTCATTTTGCCATATTCACAGGTCATTCTACCTATTCTTTGGTGATTTTGTACACACCCCTCTCAAATTATTCTCAGGCTCTCATTCTTTTGGCTGCGTTCAGGGGGAAGGCTGATACAATTGACACGAATGCTTTTGGGCTACGTTTGCTCTCTGGTTTAGTAGATATAAAGTGCATGGGGCAAGAAAGTTGTCGACTTGGACCACACGCTACATTGAGTGAGTGTGCTATAAAGATCATCATATTCCCTGTGACCACGATCTTACAAACTTACGGACTAAGACCTTGCGAAGTCGGTCATCTCTCTTTTTTAGCCAGCGAATTGTTTTGAGCGCTGCGCTGCTGGCGGCGCTGGTATTCGCGTTATTTGCCATATGGCGCTATGACGGTGAATGGCGTGATTTGCTGGTCTTTTATTTCGCACCCATCGGCATACCGTTCATCATATTTCTGTTCGATAGAGCCGAGCACCGGCGGGTAACCCTTTGGTTGCTAGATGTGCCAGTGGTCATTCTGGCAGTGCTGCGTTCGGCTTATCCTATACCGCTGGTTTCCGGTCATTCACTCTTTTTGACCTATGCCCTGTTCACAACCCATTCGACTATGGCCCGCTTGAGCGCCTTCATCATTCTCATACAGGTCATCATCCTGAAGACATTCGTGTGGCATGACACAACGCTCATCGGCGGTGTGGTGGCAGGCGCAGCAGCGGCGTGGATCAATTACCGATGGCGCCGGCACAGCTTGATCAGCGCTGCGCGAGTAGATGCAGGAATAGATGTATCTTTGTGATCTCGCGATTCAGGCAAGTACGTCTTTGGATGGCCAGTTAGCGACGAGCACGCCGTAGATAATCACTATGTTCACCGCAATCATGCCGATCTTGTTGAAGATGAAGGCAAACGAATTCCAGTAGACGATGCCACCGACCAGCGACTGCCAGCCGAACGCGCCCGCCGTTACCAGCAGAAATCCCAGTGTCAGGCCGACCCAGAGCACCAGTGCAATGATGCGGCTAGGGTCTTCCCCAATTCTAGGAGGTGAGCAGCCACGAGCGTGAATGCCAGTTTTCGGTGCTGACAATGCCAAGAGCAACGACGATACCTTGAATGTGTCCAATGGTGTGAATGACCAGCACCAGTCGAATCAGCGTGCGTAGTGTTGTGTCAGACATTTATGCCTCCTCAGAAGCAAATCGTAAATGACTTTGTATGGATTACAGAACCCGCGCTACATACGGCAGCTTGCGGACGAGATAAGCGACGATGAAACAGACCGGAACGATGACAACGGCTGCCACACCCGCTTTGAGCAGCGTAGGCAGTTCCAACAGTCGCAGCGCATAGGCGAGATAGACGACGATGGGAATGTGGAGCACATAAACGGCATAGCTGTGCTGGGCAAGGAATGTTCCCAGCCAACCCTGCTCGTTGAAAAAGCGGCGGAACAGGGTAATCGAACCGAGCGTCATGCCAACAGCGAAGATCGAATCCCAGAGCACATACACAGCAGACTGCCAATGACCATTACCCATAGCGTTAGTCATCATGGGCGTAATTTCTAAAGAAAGTAGCTGCCCGCTAATGGCCAGCGGGAACAGGGCGACTGCCGCAAGTCCGGCGAATACAAAGCCGACGACACCCATTGAACTAGGCAGGGTACGGAACCAGTCGTTGCGGTAGGCGACGATACCCAACACAAAGAACGTAGTGTACTGCGGCAAGTACGCAATTGACGGGAAATTGAGGAAGTCAACGAATACGTTTACCGACTGCCCCAACGGCACGACGATGCGCCAGAAATAGCTGACTACGGCCAGCACCAGAACGAATAGTGCAATCTGAAGATAGGTGAGCGGCAACGGTGGGCGATTTTCAGTGTGGGCCGCGCTCCGCGTGAGCCAGCGCCACGCCATGTACACGAAGTTAAAGACCAATAGCATGGCCACAAACCACAATGGCCCCAGACCGATCAATTCCGGATACAGACTCAAGGTCGGTGCGCCGGTGATGCCGGTCAGGCTGCTGGGCATTAGGAATGTACCCAGTTCAGAGATGGGGTTCAGGATAAAAATATAAACGAGAAGCGGAATACCAAGGCGGATAAGCCGTCCTTTGAGGAAAGCGGTCGATCCTTTGCGGTCAAATGATCTGGGCGTGAAGTAACCGGCCAGCAAGAAAAATGCACCCATGTGCCAAGCCTGATTTGAAAGCGCAAACACCATCAACTGATTGAAGGCCAGCGGATCATCGAAAGGTGGTTCGACGTAGTAAAAAGGCGCGCTGGCTCCATATACCATCGCAACATGGTGCAGCACGACGAAGATGAGCAAGACAGCGCGCAGGTGATCTATGAAGAATAGGCGAGATGATGCGCGGGTTGCGGTCTGGACGGGTGATTCCTCCTTTGCTTGTAAACTGATTTGAGCCATTTCATCCTCCGATATTAATGTTGAGCAGAGGGGGGCGTGATTGGCATGATATCAGCGAAGTTGTAAGACTAGAACGTAGTCCCCCTACCACTATGACGGGCGAAGATAGACGATACTGGGCGTTGCTATTGTCGTGTGACCACAATGACCACATTGCCTTTCTTATGACCTTTTTCGACATAACGGTGCGCCTCGACAATTTGCTCCAGCGGATAACAGCGATCAATGATGGCTTTTAGCTTGCCGGCCTCAATTAGTTCTTTGAGGTAGACCAAATCTTCAACCTTCAGACTGCTTTCGTTTCCCGAATCTCTGGTCACATTGAGGTCGATTCCGGGCTGCTTCAGGGCCTTTTTGACCTGTGAAGGCGGTAATTTATCGACAGCGTCAAAGATCAAATCATAGGTTTCGCCACTCCGGGTGTAGTCCTCATGGGTGTAGTCGATGACTGTGTCCGCGCCGAGCGACTTGACCATATCCACATTGGCGCTGCTGCATACACCTGTCACTTCAGCTCCGAAGGATTTTGCGAGCTGCACGGCATACGTGCCGACACTTCCAGAAGCGCCGTAGATCAGCACTTTTTGTCCGTTTTGAATGTTGGCTTTGCGCAGAACGTTGAGTGCCGTAAGCCCGCCACCGGGCACAGCGGCCGCTTCTTCATAGGTCATATTGGCAGGCTTGAGGGCGAGAATTCCGCTTTCCGGAAGGCACTTGTACTCGGCATAGGCGCCAAACCCGAAACCGGGGAGGGCGAACACGGCATCGCCCTTCTTAAAGCGCGTCACCCCCAGACCCACAGCCTCGATTTCACCTGAAAGTTCCATGCCCAGTATGGACTTTCTCGGTTTTGTGAGGCCGAGTGCCAAGCGGGCGAGGAGCCACTGCCAGCGGGGAACATCGAAGCGCCGGATTTTCGTATCTCCGATGTGGGCAGTGGTGGCGTGAACTTTGATTAATACTTCGTTGTCTTTTGGAACCGGTTTAGGTACCTCCTTGAGTTGGAGCACCTCCGGTAGCCCGTATGCTGTATATACAACCGCTTTCATGAGCTTCCCTCCCTACGATGGTTCTAAACTGAACAGGATTCATTACGCTGCAACGCAGTGAAGTGGAAATGAAACTTTGGGGCACAGCAACTATCGTGAAGTTCCTTTTTTACCCTACAATATCCGGGAGGCTAGCGTTAGTGATTATGCTCCTATTCCATTGGTGACATTGGAAGCAGCTCATGGCGCGGTTGTACACAGCTTGATGCCATTGCCCTTTGAGGGCTCAGCGCTCAAGGCTGCTTGATCAGACTAAATAGGAGAGACGCGGCTGGAATTATGTCGCTGCCACGGTGATGGCGATGTTGCCCTTTTTCTTTCCGCTTTCGGCATAACGGTGTGCGTCGGCGATTTGCTCCAAGAGAAAGTCGCGGTCTATGACCGGCTTGATCGTCCCGGCTTCGATCAATTCCTTGAGGTAGGTCAAATCTTTACTGCTCTGGATGGCCGACCCCATGATGACTTTCTTGCCGCCGGAAACGAATAAGCGGCGAATCAGATAGGAAGGCTTGAAGTTCGCCATGAGGTAGCACCCGTTGGGTTTGAGCGAACGGATGCAGCCGGAAAATGAACTCTTGCCAATGACATCAAAAATGACATCGTAGGCTTCGCCGTTGCGGGTAAAGTCTTCTTTAGTGTAGTCAATGACGTGGTCAGCGCCGATAGAACGCAGCGTGTCCATCTTAACGCTGCTGTCCAGTCCGGTCACTTCCGCGCCGAAATGTTTAGCAAGCTGCACGCCAAACGTGCCGATGCTGCCGCCCGCGCCGAACACCAGCACCTTCGCACCTTTTTGGATGTTGGCGAGCCGCAAAAAGTGCAGCGCTTCCAGTCCTGCGGTGGGCACAACAGCCGCCTGTTCAAAAGTTACATTCGTTGGCTTGAGCGCCAGCGCGCGGTCTTCGGACTGCGCGGGCAAGCAGATGTATTCAGCATAACCTCCCAGACCGAAGCCGCTTGTTCCAAAAACGGCATCGCCTTTTTTGAATTGGGTGACGTCTTTGCCGGTTTCTTCAACGATACCCGCCAGTTCCTGACCTAATATTTTATTGCTGCCTTTGGAGAATTCCAGAAAAAGACGGATCGGGATGGCAAATAATAACGGGAGCGTCAACCCACGAATTTCGGTATCGCCAGCGGTGATGCTAGTGGCGCAGATTTTGATGAGGATTTCGTTATCTTTGGGTGTTGGTTTGGGAACGTCCATCAGGCGAAACCCATCTGGAGAACCGAATTTTGTTAATATCATAGCTTTCATAAAGTGTCTCTTCCTACTGTTTTGTAAACAATTTTGTTTAGGAACAAAGGGAATATGCCGGAGGGCACCCCTGCGAACGTGCCGCTCCGGTTTTAGGCAAGCCGTATCGACTCCTCAGGCCAGTGTGTTCCGGCTAGGTGCGGAACGGGAAACGCTCGAACTGCTCCACCTGCGACTGAATAACGTTGTTGACATACAAGTTAGAAGTCAGCCGCACAAAGATGACGATTGTGAACAGGATAAAACCTGTTCCATAGTCAATTGTCATCGTAAATGGCAGTAGAAAAATCCAGAACGCAAGGTTATACGCGATACGGATGAGGGCTACGGGATTGGCGCAGCCCTGCTTAACCGCTTGAAAGTGACCCAATTTTCTGCGAAGCCACGCGAACCGCATGGCAGTATGTGTCTCAATGATCAGTCAGTAGAGCACACCAATGATGGCTAAACCGATTAATCCGTCGCGGCCTGACCAGTTCGCGGTGAACAAGACGGCGACCACATACACCAGCGCGGGAATACCTAGCGCCAGTGTGAGCCGATTATTCCAGCGTATCGTTAGGAAATTTTCTCTGGTCATACTCTCCTCCTTAGCCAGTTGATGGCATAGGATAACACACGGTGTCAGACTGCCATGTTTTGCGCCACTGAAATGATGACCTTGCCGCGGGCGCGCATGGTCTCCAGATAGCGGATGGCCTCGGCTGTTTCGTTCAAGGGGTAGCAGCGGTCAATAACCGGAACGACTTTGCCGGACGCCAGTAAGTCGGCAATGATGACCAAGTCGTTGTAATTCGCCTGCGCCGTGCCCATCATGCCGACCTGCTTATCGCTAAACTTAGAGCGAAGCGGCCCTATGGCTAAGTGTTGAAACATCAACCCAAGAGTCGTGAAACCAGCAATGGCGCAAATGCCCTGCGGTTTTAGCGCGCGCATATAGTCCGAGATGGAGCGATTGCCGATGGCGCAGTAAATGAGATCATACTTTTCCCCGGTATTCGTGAAGTCTTCTTGGGTGTAGTCAACGACATGGTCAGCGCCGATGGAACGCACCATGTCGAGATTGCGCGTGCTGCACACGCCGGTCACTTCACAGCCGTAAGATTTGGCGATCTGCACAGCAAATGTTCCCACCCCGCCTGATGCACCATTAACCAGCACCTTTTGGCCCGCCTGAATACGTCCTGTGTCGCGCAGTCCTTGCAAAGCAGTGAAGGCCGCGACGGGGACGGCAGCGGCTTGCTCGAAGGTAATGTTAGCCGGTTTCACTACGGCTGCTTCTTCGGGCACGCAGGCATAATCCGCAAATGCGCCCAAGTATTCCAAGCCCGTTTCACCAAACACTTCATCGCCAACCTTCAAACGGGTTACGTTCGGGCCAATCGCTTCAATACGCCCGGCAAAATCCGCGCCAAGCTGGGTGTGCCGCGGTTTGGTCAGCCCGGCAGTCAAACGGGCGAGGAAGGGTTCACCACGCATCATGTGCCAGTCCAACGGATTAGCGGATGCGGCGTAAATTTTGACGAGAACCTCGTTATCTTTGGGTACTGGTTGTTCAATTTCTTGCAGACGAAGCACATCCGGTGATCCATATTGGGTGTAAACAATTGCTTTCATACTGCCTCCTGTAGGCCTTGATTCGGATATGGTATTCATTACGCTATTTGCGACGGAAAGTTGCTCCGAAATCAATCCCAAACAGGCTGCTAGGTTACAGTGATGACGACATTGCCGCGCTTGTGACCATCTTCAACATAGCGGTGTGCGTCGGGTGTCTGCGCCAACGGGAAAATACGATCAATGACCGGCACGATTACTCCCTGTTCGACAAGTTCTTTCAGAAAATGAAGATATTCGGTTTTTTCGCTGGTTGATGTTTTGACGGACAGATAAACACCATTGGGTTTAAGTACCCGCTTGGCTTGTACGTCCAGCTTGCCCACTGCATCGAAAATCACATCGTAGGTTTGACGGCTGCGAGTCACGTCTTTTCTGGTGTAGTCAATCACTTCGTCAGCGCCCAAAGCCCGCACGAGCTCCACGTTGGCGGTGCTGCACACGCCGGTGACATGTGCGCCGAAGTATTTGGCGAGCTGTACGGCGTATGTCCCCACGCTGCCTGAAGTGCCATAAATGAGCACCCGCTGCCCACTTTGAATATTGGCTTTGCGCAGGATTTGGAGGGCGGTCATGCCGCCCACCGGCAGAGCGGCTGCTTCTTCAAAACTGATATTGTCCGGCTTGAGCGCCAGCACACCGTTGGCGCGTGCTTCTGGAAGGCACACATATTCGGCATTCGCGCCAACGGTCAGGCCGGTGGTGGTGCCGAACAGCGCATCGCCCACTTTGAAGAGATGCACATTGCTGCCAACCGCTTCGACCACTCCGGCAAGTTCATGACCCGGCGTCTTTTTCCTGCGCATTCCAAACAACCACAAGGGAAGCATGAGAACAGTAGGAAGTTTACGCAGCACAACATCGCCCGCTGTTACAGTAGCCGCATGGACACGGATCAGCACCTCATCACCTCGCGGGGTGGGCTTTTCCACATCCTGAAGTTGCAGGCCATCGGCAGAGCCAGCGCGGGTCATGACAATCGCTTTCATGACGCGGCCTGCACCGTGATGACAACATTGCCCTTTTTACGCCCGGTTTCAACGTAGCGGTGTGCATCTGCGATTTGCTCGAATGAGAAGCGTCGGTCAATGATCGGTTTGAATTTATTGGCGTGTACCAGTTCTAGCAGCAGGGTGAGGTATCCGTTCTTTTCCTCTTTGGAACGCAAACCTGCAAAAACAATCACGGCTTTCTTGCTGCCGACCTTAGAAGTCCACATCATTTGCAGCAATATTCCCAGTGAAATTACGGTTGTGAGATAGATTCCACCGGGCTTGAGAGCGCGTTTTGCCTGTGAAAATGAACTCTTTCCCACCGTGTCGAAAATGATGTCATAGGCTTCAAGATTGGTGGTGAAATCCTCTTTGGTGTAATCAATGACGTGATCCGCTCCTAGCGACTTAACCAACTCCACATTGTTGGTGCTGCACACGCCGGTAACTTCCGCCCCGAAGTGCTTCGCCAGCTGCACCGCGCTTGACCCGATGTTGCCGGACGCGCCGTTGATTAGTATTTTTTGGCCGGCTTGAATATTGGCTGCGCCGCGCAAAAATGGCAGGGCAGTCAGTGCGCCGGGGTGAATCGATACCGCTTCTTCATATGTCATGTGCTCCGGTTTCTGGGCGATAGCCGCATCTTCCGGCAGCGCGATGTACTCGGCATGCGCGCCAACACTGGGCGCAGCAGTGCCAAACACCTGATCTCCTACTTTGAAGCGGGTAACGGCTTTGCCAGCCGCTTCTATTTCACCGGCGAATTCACTTCCCGGTATGGGATTTGATGGCTTCAGTGGCCCGGTCGCTATGCGAGCCATGAGTTGATTACCACCGCGAAAGATGGCATCCGTTGTTTCTACGGTAGTGGCGTGGATTTTGATGAGGACTTCGTTATCCGCCGGAACTGGCTTAGCAACCTCTTTGAGCTGCAAAACATCCGGCGATCCATATTGTGTCTGTACGACTGCTTTCATCGGTATTCCCCCTTTAGTTAAATAAATATGTGAAAGACTCGTCTGCTTCTGAACGGAGCCTCTAGGGGGGGATGTGGGCGTAGGTGACTGCAAGTTGGAACAGGGTTTGAGGGAGACGCCCCACAACAGCACGCACTCGTTTTGGCGGACCGTGGGCATGTACCACTGTGGGAACGCGTGTAAATAAAGAAACCTGTACCGTAATGTTCAGGCCGCATATCAAATAATAAGTTTTGGCTTTGGGTGCCCCAAATACAATACGGACACTCAATGTCTTCACCCTTTAACTGAATTTTCGAGAACGACGTTGGGAACCAATACAGGAAGTAACAATCAGAGTATGCTGGCGGGTGGCATATTCATATTTTCAAACAGGCGTGACCAAATAGGCAAACCAACAAACCTAATAAAGTTTTGAGGGAGTATAGCCTAATTTGGTTGATTTGCACATCAACTATCCCCTTCCTCTTTCAGCACCTGCTGGATGGCGGTGATGACTTTATCGTGGATGCGGGCGTTGCTGACGATGATGCCCTTATTGGGGAGGGTGATTCCTTTAGAAAAGTCCAGTGGCGAACCGTCGATATCCGTCACCCTGCCGCCCGCCGCCTGCACAATGGCCGTCCCAGCGCAGTGATCCCACACCATGAAGGGACGGGTGCTGTTGAGGCGTGGCAGCCGCAGGTAGAGTTCGGCTGTTCCAGCGGCGATACGGCAGTATTTCTCCATGCTGTCAATATGTACCAGTGAGGCTTCACTGTAGCCTGCTAGTTCGCGCACCCGTTGCATCCGTTCGTGGTTGGCGTGACTTTTTTCGACACTTTCCAACGCACGCAGGCTGCGCGGCTCGGTGCGGGTGGAGGCGCGGATACGCTTAACCGGCCCATCCAGCAGCGACTCCATGTAGGCCACGCCGCTTTTGGCATGGAACAGCGCACCTTCCTGTTCGCGTGTTGGGAAAGCAGGTGCGCCGATAACACCGCCGACAGGTTTGCCGCGTTCCATTACGCCCACTGCCACGACATAGTTGCGCAGCGCGATAAAACCTTTCGTGCCGTCAATCGGGTCAATTACCCATGTGCGTTCGGCTGCGCGGTTGCGGCCATAATCCAACCACTTGACCACATCGCTCTGCTTGACCCACACACCCAGCGTGTCCTCCAACATTCGGGTGATTTCGGTGCGGCCTTTATCACTGACCAGTTCGATGAACTGCGCGCCGCTTTCTTCGGCAATGATAGCGTCATCGGGGAAGGCAAGGCTGATAGCACGACTAAGGATGGCCTGTGCGCCGTAGTCGGCTATAGTGACAGGTTCATGACCGCCCTTGTCGCTCGTAACAAGAAATTGCTCCTGCACGCGCTTGCACAATGCAACCGCCTGCCGCACAGCCTTAAATATCGGCTGGTAATCAATCACATCCGAAAATGCTCTACGCATGGTCATAGACTATCCTCCACTTATGGCACCATTCTACTCCACGTCCGCCGCTCATGACTATCACCGCAAATAATTTGTATAGAGCCTGGTCTACGGTGGTATTTTTGCGGGTGATTCAGCCGTTTTTTCGGGTGAAAATTATGATACAATGATCGGTCAGCGAAAATCTAACAAGGTTCTTACGGATAACACGTAAGCTAGTAGAGGTAGCACTGCGTCCAGAGCGGTATGCAGCGTGTGCCCAGCATCAACCGAGGCGATAGGTAGAGCTAAATTCGCACCCGGCAGCGCACGCCCCTACACCAAAATAATTCATGTACAACTGGGACACGTATTCTCGCCATTTTACGAAGTGCTGGACATGCAGCGTAAACTCAAATGGCATCCAGCGCCTGCCAGTCAGGCTGTCAATGAAAAGTGGGTAATGATGATCCGTTCAGCACGACCTTTTACACCACCAACTGATGTGATCGAACTTCCAGACCGGATACTGGTTTTAGTCGAAATCGCCGGGATGCACACCGACCATCTGAATATCACCTTGAATGACCGCCGCTTGAGTATCAGCGGCACACGAGAAAAACCACGTCATCCCAACCCTGCATATCATCAGGTGGAGATTGGCTTTGGAGATTTCCGGGTAGAACTGGAATTACCTTGGACGGTGGAACGGGATGAAGTGAGCGCAACCTATGAAGCAGGATTTTTAGAAGTGGAACTCCCGCGCAAAGCTCCGCGCACTGTTCCGGTGACGGATTTGAGCAGCGGTGAATAAAGGCATAAGACAGACATGACACCCAAACGTAATTCCTATGTCACCAAGAGAAAGAAAACCGACCGTAAGGAACACAAGGCGACGGCACGAACAGAACTTGATGTGCGGGTGACCGACGAACAAGAGGCCGTGACTGAATCAAACCAGCCGGATATTCCAACGGTGCTGCCGATTCTGCCTCTGCGCGGTCTGGTGGTTTATCCTCAAACAGCGATCCCGCTGACGGTGGGTCAACCCCGCAGCATCAAGCTAGTTGATGATGTAATCGCGGGCGATAGACTGATCGGGTTGGTTGCGGCTAAAGACCCAGATATGGAAACGCCCGGCCCGAACGATGTGTATCGCACCGGCACGCTGGCATCTATTCACCGGTTGTTCCGCGCGCCAGACGGCACTATTCGTTTGTTGGTGCAGGGAATCGCCCGCATCTCGGTGGATGAGTTTACGGAAACTGAACCCTATTTGCGTGCCAAGATTCATGCGATGCCAGAAACACTGGAAGATACGCTGGAAGTGGAGGCTCTGGTTCGCAATGTGGTTGACCAGTTCACGCGGCTGGCAGACCTGATGCCAAACATCCCCGGCGAACTGATTTCCAACGCGCTGAACGTGGACGACCCGCTGCAACTGGTATATGCCATTGCAACCTACATCCGCATCGGTTTGGAGGACGCGCAGGAACTACTCGAAATCGCCAGCACAGACGCCAAGTTACGGCGCTTGATGGCAATCCTCAGCAAGGAACTGGAAGTACTGGAACTGGGACGGAAGATCCAAACCGAAGCCCAGAGCGAAATGGAAAAGGTGCAGCGCGAGTATTACCTGCGCGAACAGCTAAAGGCCATTCAACGCGAACTGGGCGAATCTGACGAGCAGATGGTCGAAATTGAAGGCTTCCGCAAGAAAATTGAAGAAGCCGACATGCCGGACGAAGCCCGTAAGGAAGCGGAGCGCGAACTGGATCGCCTGTCGAAGCTGCCGACGGCTGCGGCGGAGTACGGCGTCATCCGCACCTATCTGGACTGGATGACCGGACTGCCGTGGTCGAAAACCACCGATGACAACCTCGATATTAACCATGCACGGGTGGTGCTGGATGAAGATCATTACGGGCTGAAGGATATTAAGGAGCGCATCCTTGAGTATCTGGCCGTTAGGAAGCTGCGGAAGGAACGCGAAGCAGACCGCAGCGCCGAACAAGAAGCTGAGTACACCATCCGGCGCGACCGGCACGGGGCTATTTTGTGCTTCGTTGGGCCGCCGGGCGTCGGTAAAACTTCGCTGGGAGCATCTATCGCGCGGGCGATGGGACGAAAGTTCATTCGTATGAGTTTGGGCGGTGTGCGCGACGAGGCCGAAATTCGTGGTTTCCGCCGGACCTATATCGGCGCGATGCCCGGACGCATGATTCAGACCATCCGCCGGGCGGAGTCCAAGAATCCGGTCATCATGCTGGATGAAGTGGACAAGTTGGGCCGGGACTTCCGTGGCGATCCGGCCAGCGCGCTGTTGGAGGTGCTGGACCCGGAGCAGAATGCCGAGTTCCGCGATCATTATATTGACGTGGCTTTTGACTTGAGCGATGTGTTCTTCATCACCACCGCCAACGAACTCGAACCGATTCCCGGCCCTCTGCGTGACCGTATGGAGATCATCCAACTGAGCGGCTATACTGAAGAAGAAAAGGTGGCGATTGCCGAGCAGTATCTGGTCAAGCGCCAGATCAAGGAAAATGGCTTACGTCCGCAGGAAATAGAGTTCACGGAAGATGCGCTACTAACCGTGGTGCGGGACTATACTCGCGAGGCCGGAGTCCGCACATTGGAGCGGGAAATCGGGCGGGCTGCGCGCAAAGTGGTGACACGCATCGCAGAAGGCAAAAAGAAGAAGAAAATCACCATTGATGAAAAGCAGGTACGTAACCTGCTGGGCAAGCCGCGCTATGGCTACCGCGAGGAAATTGAGGAACGGACGGATTTGCCGGGTGTAGCTACCGGTCTGGCGTGGACGCCGGTGGGCGGTGACGTGCTGTTCGTAGAAGCGGCACGCATGCCAGGCGGCAAAGGTTTCCAGTATACAGGGCAGTTGGGCGATGTGATGGCTGAAAGCGCCCGCACAGCACTGAGTTATATCCGCTCTAAGGCTGAAGATTTCGGGCTGGAACCGAATTTCTTCGAGAAGAACGACATTCACATCCATGTTCCAGCGGGCGCTGTGCCGAAAGACGGCCCATCAGCAGGCGTGACCATGGCAGCGGCGCTGGCTTCGCTCCTGACAGGCCGACCAACCCGCAGCAACGTGGCGATGACGGGCGAAATCACCTTGCGCGGTCAGGTGCTACCGGTTGGTGGCATAAAGGACAAGGTGCTGGCGGCGCATCGTTTCGGCGTGGATACGGTCATCATCCCGAAGAAGAATAAGAACGATCTGGATGATCTGCCGAAGGACGTACGCAAGGAACTCAAGTTCGTGCTGGCTGACAAGGTCGATGATGTGCTCAAGGCGGCGCTCCTGCCGCCTCCAGCCGACCGTAATGGGCATCGGGCGCGGAAATAGTGTATTATGGTGGATTAGGTGAGGGGTTACAGAAGAGTAACCCCTGTATCACACGTGTTAGATTGTTAACTGAGAGGATTGATCCGTGCCCAAAGTCATGATTGTGGATGATGACCGCAACACGGTCAAATTATTGCAGACCTTACTTGAACTTGATGGATTTGAAATTATTGTCGCGCCACGCGGCGGCGATGTTTTGCCGATAGCTACGGAAAAGAAACCGGACCTATTCCTGATGGATTACCATCTGGCTGATATGGACGGTGTGGACGTGGTGCGCGAGCTGCGTGCCAGTGAAACGTTTGCCTCTACCCCGATTGTGGTGGCTTCCGGTCTGGATGTGGGTGAAGAAGTCCTAGAAGCCGGCGCAAATCATTTCATGGTCAAGCCTTTTGAGCCGGGCGATCTCGCTCCGCTGTTCAATAAGTTATTGGCAGACCATCCCGCCTCGTAACGTGCCGCAAACAGGTCGTGAGCCGTTCAAATTTGCCGCACAGAATTGGTGACTCATATGCCCAAACCAGCACTTGGTGTCATTTTTCATCCCTCGTTCCCGCCAGAAATGCTGGTGGATTATGCGCGCCGGGCTGAAGCGGGCGGTTTTGATGAATTGTGGTTATGGGAAGACTGCTTCTGGGTCGGTGCATTGACATCGGCCAGTGTGGTGCTGGCAAGTACCGAACGCATCAAAGTGGGTATCGGGTTGATGCCGGCTACGGTACGCAATCCATTGTTCGCGGCTATGGAAATATGCACGCTAGCACGCTTGTATCCGGGACGCTTTTTGCCGGGTTTCGGGCACGGGGTAGATGGTTGGATGAAACAGATTGGCGCCGCGCCCAAGTCGAGCCTCAAAGCGCTGGAAGAAACGGTCATCACCGTGCGCGGGCTGCTAAAGGGCGAAACGATTACGTTCAACGGTGATCACGTGCATGTTGAAAATCTCAAACTGCTCCATCCCCCACAGGTCGTACCTCCCCTCTATATCGGCGGCATGCGAGAAAAGACGCTGCGCTTAGCGGGGCGAGCGGGGGACGGAACTATTCTCACCGAGATGTCCTCACCGGCCTACGTGCGCTGGGCGCGCGGGCAGGTTGACGCCGGGATGACGGAAGGCAAGCGCACAGATAATCAATTCGCTGTGTTTGTGCAGGCGAAAGTGAACACAGACGGCAGTGCACGGGCGGCGGTGCGTGAGGTGCTGGCAGAGAGTATGAGTTGGGCACAACCGCACTTGCAACCGCTGGGCATTGTGGACGATGCACAAGCACTAGTCCGCGAGCATGGTGTACAAGAAGCGGCGCGGCTTATGCCGGAAGAATGGGTAGACGCGCTTTCGGTTTCCGGTACGCCAGAGCAGGCGGTGGAGGCTGTTCACAAGCAGGCGGAGGCAGGGGCGGATTCGATCATCTTGCAACCGCTCAAGGGCGATGCGTCCTGCCTTGATGCGTACGTGAAGTATCTAATGCCAGCCCTTAAGTAGGGGCAAGTGCTGCATGGACGAACGCCTTTTCGCATACCTCAAACGCATCAACTTTCAAGGCGTGCCCACGCCCGACCTCGAAACCCTCGTTACCATCCACCGCCAGCACCTCTTCTCCATCCCATATGAAAATCTGGATATTCATCGCGGTTTGTATATGCCGCTGGACGAAGATAATTTCTTCAACAAGCTAGTAACGAACCGGCGCGGTGGTTGGTGTTACGAGATGAACGGCTTGCTCAGCCGGATGCTGCGCCTCATAGGATTTGAAGTCGAGCTGATGAGCGCAACCGTGAACCGCCGTCAAAACTCGGAAAAGGATGCAGCTGACCATCTGATTTTGTTGGTACAGCTTGAACAGCCTTGTCTGGTGGATGTGGGGTTCGGTAATGGTTTCCTCGACCCCGTACCCTTGGAAGTCGGCGCGTTTGAACAGCATGGATTGCAATTCCGGCTGGATTATCAAGACCCCTATTGGATGTTTGACAATCATGTACACGGCGGCGCGGGATTCGACTTTACGCTGGAAACACACCCGCTTTCGTATTTCAGTTCACGCTGCCACTATTTGCAAACGTCGCCGGAGTCGGGCTTTGTGCGTACAACGGTTTGCCACCGCTTTACGCCGCAAAGCGTCCTTACCTTGCGCGGCGCACTGCTGCGAACGGTCACGGCGCAAGAGGTGAGCGAGCAAACCATCGAAAGTGGTGACCAATACCGGCAGGTGCTGGGTGATGTGTTTGATCTGCATCTGGACGATACCGATCAGCTGTGGCAGCATGTGTGGAAGCGCCATCAGGAATGGCTACAACAGGTTCAATAAAAAATACTTATGTCTTCACGAAAAAAATCGCGCAATCAGTGGTACCGGATGGATTTACATCTGCATACCCCTGCTTCATCTGATTATCAAGAACCCACCATCTCTTATATCGATATTCTCCGTAAAGCCGAATTTCGTGGCGTAGACATCATCGCCTTCACTGACCACAATTCGGTGGCAGGTTATGCGGCGATGATGCGTGAAATTGAGCAGCTTCAATTTCTGGAGGAACTGGGACGCGCCCAAGCGGACGAACGCAAACGGCTGGCAGAATACCGGCGTTTGCTAGACAAAGTTGTGGTGCTGCCCGGATTTGAATTCACGGCTACCTTTGGTTTTCATGTGCTCGGCATTTTCTCCCCGACGACTCCGCTGCGGCAGATTGAACATTTGCTGTTAAGCCTCAACGTCCCCGCCCATGTTCTGGACGAAGGCACATCAGAAGTAGGAGCGTCCGCTGATGTGCTGGCAGCTTACCAGACGATCAACGAAGCGGGCGGCATCTGCATCGCAGCACACGTCAACAGCACGCACGGCGTGGCGATGCGCGGTTTCGATTTCGGCGGGCAAACACGCATTGCCTATACTCAAGACCGCTACCTGCACGCGCTGGAAGTTACTGATCTGGGGCGGAAAGACCGCAACAGCACTGAGCGCTTTTTCAACGGTACGAAGTCCGGTTATCCCCGCCGCATGCGCTGTATTCAGGGTTCGGATGCACACCGTCTGAACGCCAGCGGCGACAAAGGGAGCAAGAATGCTAATTTAGGCGTGGGTGATCGCATCACCGAAGTATTACTACCGGAGCGTTCGTTCGAGGCGCTGCTAGAGATGTTTCAGGGCACGGATTATTCCCGGACGCGGCCTTATAACCCCAGCCGCCAACCGCTGGATTACATTCAGGCGGCGCGTGAAGAAGGGGCGACTTTGGTACAGTCTTTCCATGACAGCATGACCAAACAGGGCGGACGACTGAACAGTATCATTGCCGATGTGTGCGCTTTCGCGAACACCAACGGCGGGACAATCTATGTGGGTTTGCCTGGGGATGCCAAGAAGCCACCGGTGGGTGTCAACGACCCGCAGCGCGGTGTGGATACCTTGCGACAGGAAATCGAACGGATGCTTACCCCTACGCTGGATATTGAGATTGACGTGCAGGAGACACAGGGCAAATCGATTATTCGTGTGCAAGTGCCTTCAGGGTCTGACCGGCCCTACGCGATCGGCGACAATAAAATTTACGTGCGCGACGAGGCGGATACTACGCTGGCCGTACGTGACGAGATCGTGAGTCTGGTGCGGCACGCATCGAATAACAGCGAAGCGAACGTCATAGCGGAAGTGCCGATAATGGCGGCCGAGCCACCGCAAAATCAAGTTCCCAATACGCCAACGCGGGTTAGTGAACCCGCGCAAGGTTTGACCCCGCCGACGGGGGGTGTGGAAATTATCGCCGACGAGCAGCGCGGTGACGACCATTTTTATACCATGCGCGACCTGCGAAACGGGAATATCGTCAAGAATGTGACACGCACTTCTGCCCGGCGTTTGTGGCATTACGCCATCAAGCAGCGCGAGGGCAACGCCGTGCGCCCCGAACGGGTGACGTGGCAGGGTGACATCGGCCTGTGGCAGCGGTATGTGAAAAACGGGGAAACGCGATACGATCTGGTGCAGCGCGACAACGGAAACCTGCGGGTGTATTACGGCGTGACGGACAGCGGAATGCACGACGCATGGCAGGCGTTCCTTGTCCCGGACGAGGGCGAAGAATAGAAATACCGTTTGAACCTTTGTCCCGTACCGGGGGCTTCGCACAGGTGCAGAGAAAACGTAAAGCGGGTGAGAATCCTATTGTCGGCTGTCAAGAGACGTTTTTGCTCTTTACTTCTGACCTCATGACCAATCTCGCATTTCTGGCTAACCGGTCAACTCGTACGCCTAATTTCCCTGACGACCCCCGGCTACTCAGGGGCGCGGCAATAATAGTCTAGTCTCATATGGGTCTAGCCCCTGCCGTCCCGACCCGATACGATGAAAGTTCATCACCCTGCCAGCCCATGGGAGAACCTGCATGGACATCCTCATCGGACTACTGTTTGCTTTTATCTGGGCTTCCGGCCCTATCGCTGCCAAAATCGGTTTCAAAGGCTCACCGCCGCTCACCATACTCGATGCGCGTTTTGTGCTGGCAGGCATCATCATGTTCACCATTAACTATGGCATCCGGCGCGGCACACCGCTGCCCAAACGGCGCGACTGGAAGCATCTGGTGATTCTGGCGCTGACCAACAGCACGATTTATTTGGGCTTTAGCTGGCTGGCGCTGCAAGAAATCTCAGCCGGTGTGTACAACCTGTTCATCGCCACCAACCCGTTCCTCGTCGCCATCTTTTCCAGTCTGTGGTTGGGGCGGGTGGTGACGCGGCAGGAATGGACAGGTATGCTGGTCAGCGCCGCTGGACTGATCATCGCCACCGCTCCTTCGTTGGCCTCCAGCCAGATCACGGTGGGCGGGCTGCTGCTGGCGGCGGGCGCGGTCACCACCTATTCCTTCGGCAGTGTTTATTTCAAACGGGCCAAAGTCGAGCTGTCCGGCCTTGTCCTTAACGGCTGGCAAATCAGCATCGGCGCACTGCTGCTCTTCCCGTTCGCCGCCGCTATGAACGGGCCAGAACTGCCGCACATTACCACGCATCTGGTTGTCGGATTAAGCTGGTCGGTGGTGATGATTTCGACCTTTGGCCTCGCGCTGTGGTTCTACCTGCTCAAAAAAGACCCGGTACGCGCCAATATGTGGATGTTCCTCACACCGGTTTTCGGCTATTTGCAGGCGGCGCTGGTGCTGGGCGAACCCATCCGCGCCACCGACCTCATCGGCACGGTGCTGGTCATGGCGGGGCTGGTGGTTAGCGGTGCGATTGAGCTGCGCGGAATACGATTAGCAAAAGCGGCAGTCTGACCTTCTCTGGTACAGGCTTGCTGCTTATGGTCTAATTGGAGAATACGCACTTCGCACCATGTAAGGGCGTGAAATGACACGCCTCATTATTGTCTGTAAGAGGTTTCCCCATGTCCCTTCCACCCATCCAACGTTTTGACACCAGCACCGGTGTCCGCATTTATCGCATCCCGGCAGAAGCCTTCCCTAATTTCATCGTCTACTGCTACGTGCTGCTGGGTGCGAGCGTGCCAACATTGATTGACACGGGCAGCGGCTTCGGCAACAGCAACGATCATCTGCTAGCGGGCATCCGTACCCTCAAGGATGACTTCGGCGAACCGCTGGGCATAACAGACATCCGGCGCATTTTCATCACGCACGGCCATGTTGATCATTTCGGCGGCATCGGCGTCATGGTCGAGCAGACGGGGGCGGAGGTCGGCATCCACGAAATTGACCGTCGCGTGCTGACTAACTACGAAGAACGGGTAGTGGTCGCCACCAAAGATTTGCGCGTCTATCTGGAACGGGCGGGAATAAGAGCAGAACGCCTCCAGCCGCTGATGGAAATGTACGGCTTCGCTAAAAAGCATGTCAGTTCCGTACCCGTCAGTATCAATCTGACCGAGGAAATAGAACTAGATGGAATGCAGTTCATCCATACGCCCGGTCATTGTCCGGGGCAGGTGTGCATCCGCCTCGGCGATGTGCTGTTGACCGCCGACCACATCCTCTCGCGCACCACGCCGCACCAAGCGCCGGAAAGCATCACCCTCTACACAGGGCTGGGGCATTATCTGGAAGCATTGCACAAAGTTCAGGGCATTGAGGGCATCCGCCTCGGCCTCGGCGGGCACGAAGACCCTATCGAGGATATATACACGCGCATCGACGGTATTCGCGCCAGCCACCAGCGCAAATTGGAGCGCGTGCTGGATGCCGTTACCACGCTCGGCGCGCCCTGCACCATCAGCGCCATTTCCAAGCACATGTACCCTGACCGTCACGGCTACGACGTGCTGCTGGCGCTGGAAGAGGTGGGAGCGCACGTGGAATATTTATACCAGCATGGTCATCTTGCCATCTGCAATTTGGACGAAGTTGAACGCGAACCCAACCCCGCTTTATGCTACGGCATCGCCTGATTACACCCCATTTCGTACGTATCGTTACATATTATTAAATATTGCATTTGACAACCGAACCCATGTTCGGTTATACTATAGAACAATCATTCGCGATACCATAAAGGTTAGGTAAAAATCATGAAGGACTTTAATAAACTCTCTGAACGGCAGCGCAATATGCTGCGTTATATCGAAAAATACACCCTCGACAACGGCTTCCCTCCCACCATCCGTCAGATCGGTGAGAACACCGGTATCAATTCGACCTCGGTTGTCAACTACAACCTGAACAAGTTGGTGCAGGCCGGTTATCTCAACCGTTCACAGCACGTCTCGCGTGGTCTACGCCTGACTGTGCCCGTGCCGGGTGGCGACAAGCGCGGCAAAGTTGCGCCGGTGCAAGCTGCGGCCCACGCCCGTATCCCGGTCATTGGCACCATTTTTGCCAGTGAACCGGTGCCAGTGCCGGACGACTACAGCTACGACGAAGACAGCATGATCGAAGTCACCAAGGACCTGTTGGGTGGGGTTGACCCGTCCAGCGCCTACGCGCTCAAGGTCAAGGGCGACTCGATGATGGACGCTATGATCCGCGAAGGCGACATCGTCATTCTGCGTAAGCAGGAAACCGCCCGTAACGGTGACATGGTGGCCGTGTGGCTGACAGACCGCAGCGAAACCACGCTCAAGTACTTCCACAATGAAGGCAGCCGTATTCGCTTGCAGCCCGCTCACCCGCACATGAAACCTATCTACGTTGATCCGGCGGTGTGCCGTGTCGAAGGCAAGGTACTCTCGGTCATCCGCCACATGTAAGGCGCAGACTCGAACACTTGCGGAAGATTTAATAAACGAACGAAGATAGGGATTCGTAAATTCCACATCTTCGTTCGTTTTATGTTCTAGCTGCCGATATTGCTCTTGAAGAACGTCACTAACTTTTGTTCATACTCCGCCGTATGCTCGAACATGGCGCGGATATGGTCACTCCCGTCCACGATCCACAATGGCACATCCTGTCCGTTGGCTTTGGCCGCCGCTTCCAGATCATAGGCGTACTTCACGCTGAGGCGTGCATCAGCCGCGCCGTGCGTGATAAATAGTGGACGGCCATTGAGCTTGGACATGGTTTCCAGCGGACTCTTGGCGGTGATGTTGTGGTTCGAAATGACACTGCCCATCAGCACGCCCGCGCCTTCCAGCAGTATTGGATAATTGTTGCGCGAGAGTTCGGCGGTAATGGTCTCGTTGATGTCAGCATAGCTGCTGTCCTCCCACGCGGCTGCCACGCGCGGCTCTTCACCAAACGCGATGAGAACAGTCGCCGCCCCCAGCGATATGCCAAACAATCCGACCTTTTCCGGGGCGAAGTGTTTGTCATTCACCAACCAGTCCCACGCGCCCAGCACGTCCCGGTATTCCAGCACGCCGCCCGCGTAGCGCCCGTCCACGACCTGCGAATCACCATGATTACGCAGGTCAATCATCAGCACGTTGAAGCCAGCTTTGTTGAGCATGCCCGCTGGCATCAGGATATACGGGTATCGCTTGCAGTCATTCAATCCATGTACCAGAATCACCGAAGGGGCAATGGTTTCGTCCACGTCCTGTGCGGGAACGTACCACCCACTGATGGTGACTTGATCTTCTCTGGCGGGGAAGGTAACCTCCTGATAGGCTGGCATCGCGTACGCAGACATATTTTCAGAATAGGCACTGGGCGATACAAACGAAGCAGGTGTATTGGCAAGAAACGGCGCAAGATCCGTATCTTCACAATGCGCTTGGACGATAGACAACCGGTTGTAAACCAATGTGCCGCCAGCCAGATAGCCAACCACAGCTAGCAGCCCGACAAATACCAGCGCAATCACAACGATGCGACTACGGCGACGCATGATAAAATCCTTTACTGAGTAAATCTAATTCCTACGCGCACTATACCATCATCAGGTTTGAATAATGTTGGCGAATTTGGTTTATTTCTCATATTGGTGGGTCTGCAACGGCGGGCGCAAGCGCCTGTCAATGCAGGTTTGGAAGGTAGAGATCCATGACCGTTCCGCCTGATTTCCAACAGCTGTTGAAGGAGGTTCGCGCCTGCACCCTCTGCGCGGCTCATCTACCGCTGGGGCCGCGACCTGTCGTCCAACTGCACCCCAACGCCAAAATACTGATCGTCAGTCAAGCGCCCGGCCGCAAAGTGCACGAAACCGGCATCCCCTTCAATGACCCCAGCGGTGACCGCCTGCGTGATTGGATGGGCATTGATCGAAATACCTTTTACGACTCTGAAAAAATTGGCATATTGCCAATGGGTTTCTGCTTCCCCGGCACCGGCAAATCGGGCGATCTGCCGCCGCGACCAGAGTGTGCACCTGCCTGGCAGGCGCGAATCCTCAGCCAGTTACCCCATGTAAAGTTGATGCTGGTCATCGGCAAGTACGCCCAGAACTGGCATTTGGGTACTCGCCAAAAGCCCACTCTGACCGAAACGGTGCAAAACTGGCGCGACTATTGGCCATCACAGCTTCCCATGCCGCACCCCAGCCCCCGAAATAAGTTGTGGTTGGTCAAGAACCCGTGGTTCGAGCAAGACGTGATCCCCGTCATGCGGCAGCGTATCGCCAGCATTCTGGCGCAGGCGTAATGTGCGTTGATCATAGGGAACGTTATCACTTCATCCCTTTCGGAACATATCGGACACAGCACTGAGTTCCTTCCGTAAGATTTGCATATAAAAAAGTCCACCGGCAACAAAGTTTGTCATGCCCTGCAACTTCCCCTACTGGCCTACGTATATAGCAATAACAACCAACACCCAGATTTGAGGGGTTATGCGTCACGATTAAATGAGCTGGTGGTACAATCGAAAGGATTGTCATTGGTTTGTTAGTGAGGAGATACCCGTCAATATGTCTGCATGGTGGGGGTCAAAAAATAATGTTTCCCCGCGGCTGCGGCTGGAAGTAGAGGCCATGCGGGCCACCTTCGACAACACATTTAAGTTGATCGTCCCGCAGTTTGGTCCATTGTATTGGGAGGGTGATGTCGAACTCAATCTAGTGACGTTGGATTCCGGCATCCACCGCTTGAAGATTTTATATCCCAATGAATATCCCAACCGCCCGGCGGAAGCCTATGTACTGAGGCCGCGTATTTACAGCGAAAAGCACCAGTATGAGGATGGACAGTTGTGCTTATTCAATCCAAAAGATGGCACGCAATATGGCTGGAATCCCAGTAAATCTACTGCTGTTACGGTTGCCGGATGGGCTATCCAATGGTTGTACGCCTATTACACGTGGCGGGCAACTGGCGGTTGGCCGGGCATCGAAGAACGGGTTGATCCCAACACACCATTACCGCCCCGCCGCCGTTAACAAAGGCAGAGTCGCATGATTGGTCGTTTGAAAAACTTACGCAACACCGTACCGAATCTGGTGATTGCCCAGCGGGTGGTTGACAAGATGAGTGCTGCAGCCAGTCATTACCTGCAAGATGAAACCGGCGAAGCCATGATTGGTTTGATAGTGCCGGGCGGTTATCCGACGGCTGTGCCAACATTATATGTGCTGGACACGATTGCCCCGGACGAAAGCGCAACGGTGCGCGAATGGGCTACCTTCCAACAGGGAGATGAGCGACAGGATGAATTGATCTGGTGGTTACAGGAAAATTGGCGCATCAACCGCAGCAAGAAGGTAGATAACCGGGGGCAATCTTTACGTGCCAAGTGGGATGTACCGTTACGCTATTTGGGCGACTGGCACAAACAACCGGGCTTTATGATTCAGCCCAGTCAGGGTGACCTGATGACCGCCCGCCATTGGATAGATGACCCGGATAACGGCATGGACTTTTTGCTCGCGCCGATTGTGACCTTAGGGCATCCCTCAGGGAGTGCGGAGGAAAGCGCCGCCACCAACTTTATCACCGTGCCACAATCTGATGACACCTGCATGCGAGTGGACTTCTGGTATCTGGATAAGTATGGTCGTGATTTCCAGCCGATTGCGCCGGCAGTGTATCCTGACGAACTCCTGCCAAAGCTGACGGAATATCCCTGGCATCTGGTGCATGATGACCGTTTCCGCGCCGAGTCCGAGCTGCTGGAAAAAGACGGACTGTTTACGTCGCTGGTGTTGTGGGACAGCGGCACTGCGCCGCCGCTGGATGTGTGCTTCCTGACGGCGCGGATGGGGGCAGACAAGGTGCTGCTGTTGGTGACGCCTCATGATTATCCGGCGTCTGCGCCCCATGCGCGCATCGCGCCATTCACAGGCATTAAAGCTGATGATGATATTTATGACGTGTTTAAGGACTTGTGGAAAGTATCTGAGCCAGTCAAAGACCCGCCCGATTGGAAATGGTCAGACGGACGGCATCTGCTGGATTACATCTTCGCCTTGGAAGCGGCGTTGGGGTTGAAGACACACGAGACACCGTCCAGCGATTCTCAGTCATCTTTGGATTGAAATGATGAACGAAGGCAATGACCTCAACCGGGTGCTGCAGTTAGAAGGCAATATACACCTCACCCCCAGACGGCAGGTGAAGTTTGCCCAGCAGACTGCAGGCACACTGGTGCTGCCGAGCGGTGCGATTGTAGCCTGTGACCCAACGACGGGTGGCTTACCCTTCACCCGGCAGGTCCAGCCCGGACGCTACCCGGTAGTACTGACTTTGACGACCGAACGCAATGATATACGCGTAGCACTGGCACGGCTGGTACTGGCTGATGAACCACCCAAACGTTGGGAACTGGCGACATGGCCGGAACAAAAGCGCGGCTGGTTCAACCGCCGCCAACCCACCAGTTACAGTGTAGACAGCGCCATGGGCTGCTTCATGGATGCTCAGTCCGAGAATATTTTGCGCCACTATAGTGGATTAAAGCGCCCGGAATTCTTGAGCTCGGCACTGCAATTGGACGAGAGCATGGGCGAAACCTGCAACTGGGGCGAGGCCGTGCTCGACGCGCGAACGGGCGCCAATGTCATGGTCTTTTCGGCAGGTCGCGGCGACGGCTACTATTCATCGTACTGGGGATTTTCGGCTCAAAACACACTGGTGGCGCTGGTCACGGACTTTGGCATGTATGACTTCGAGAGACATGATGACAAATTTTGATCGCATCGAGCGTTTAATTGGTTCTGATAATCTAGGGCGGCTGAAACAAATGCGCGTCGGTGTAGTTGGACTGGGCAGCGGCGGCGGCTTTGTCGCGCTCAGTCTGGCGATGAGCGGTGTGGGCAAATTTGTGCTGGTGGATGATGACGTTCTGGAAGCCAACAATGTGGTACGCCATGTGGCAGATGGTCGTTATGTGGGGCGGCCCAAAGCGGAAGTGGTCGCCGAGCTAATAAAGGCGCGCAACCCGCAGGCCGAAGTTGATGTGCGTGTTGGTCGCATCGAGCAGAACATGGACGTACTGGAAAATCTCAATATTCTGGTTTGCGGTGTGGACGGCGAAGGACCCAAATACGTTCTCAACCAGGCCTGTTTACAACGCAACCTGACGGCTATTTACGCGGGCGTTTACGAGCGCGGCGACGGTGGTGATGTGGTGGTTATCCGCCCCTACAACGGTCCCTGTTATGCGTGTTGGGCAGCGGAACTGCGGGAAGGTTTGGCACTTTCGGCTATAGCCCCCGGCGAGGAATTGGATTATGGTATGATTGGACCAGATGGCACATTGGAGGCTGAGCCGGGTTTGTGGCTGCATGTAGCACGGGTAGCTTCGGCACAGGCTGACCTAACACTAAACGAATTACTAAGCGGCACCAACGCCTATAAGAAAATGCCCGCTAACACCGTTATTATGGCGAATACAGCACTTGAAATCTTAGCCGGGCAAATCAGCCAGCCTTATACCGCCGAATGGGTGAATATTGACCGTGACCCGCACTGTCTGGTGTGTGGTGACGCTTTACGGAATGACTTAAGCAGTGAACAGCAACCAGAACTTTCGTTAAGTGACTTGATGAACGAAGCTGGACTTTCGCTACTAGAAGATGGTGAGGACAATTCAAAATGACTGAACTTCCCAACAACACACCGAGTGATGAACAACCCACAGGGAATAATGTGGAGACCGACACACCAAACAATACACCAGAGAAGGGTACGAATCCGGTGACACCAGCCGCTGCGAACGCAGCAACTCCGCCCGGTCTGCCTGAAGACAACGCCGCAATGGAAGAACGACTGGAACGGCTGGGTGGCGAACCCGCGCCCGCGATCACCCCGGAAGAATTCGCCCGGCTGCAAAAGGCCGGACAGGTGCATATTGACGCGCGTGGTCGGGTGAAGACCGCACGGCGCAGCGACGCAGAAGCCGGTGTTTCCCTGCGGAAACGGCGGGCATGGTATGGCGGATAAGGCGTACCTAGAGTATCAGAAGACACTGATCGCCCAGCTTAAGCAGCAAGATGGACTGCTAGACAAAACGCTCGAAGCGGCGTTTATGGCCGTGCCGCGCCATGTGTTCTTGCCCAAAGAACCGCTAGAGCGAGCGTATAGCGACGATGCTATCGCTATTAAGCAGGATACTGATGGCACAGTACTGAGCTCATCCAGCCAACCTAGCATGATGGCCTTAATGCTGCGCCAACTGCGCCTGCGGAAGGGTGACAATGTGCTAGAAATTGGGGCTGGTACGGGCTACAACGCCGCTATCATGCAGTACATCGTCGGTGAGCGGGGCAACATTACTTCAATCGAGCTTGATCCGCAGCTTGCCCAGCAGGCAGTCGCCAATTTGCAAAAAGTGAGTTTGGGCGCAGTCGTGGATATTGTCAATGCCGACGGGGCGCAGGGCTACGCACCACGAGCTTCATATGACCGCATCATCGCGACGGCGGCCCTGTGGGATGTGCCAACCGCATGGGTACGACAATTGAAAGACGATGGCATTTTGGTGGCGCCTATCTGGGTAGAAAGTATGCAGGTTAGCGCGGCTTTTGTACTACAGCCTGACGGTTCGCTCTACAGCCGTCACAATTTGCCGTGTGGCTTCATCCCGCTGCGGGGTATGGCGGCAGGTCCTAACCTGATACGGCATGTCGTTGGTTCAACGCTAACGTTGTCCTCTATTTATGCCAAGCAGATTGACGGCGCGGCCTTAAACACCCTGCTTTCGGACGATGCCGAGATCAATAACTTGAGTGTATCACTGACCAGCGGCGAGTTCTGGCGGGGCTTCCTCCCTTACCTGACACTCAACACACCCGATGGCTATCAGTTCTTCATGTACAGCGTCACCGAAGGACAAAACGATTACGGTCTGGAAGATAGCGGATTCGGCCTGCTGTCGCGCGGCAGCGCCTGTTTTGTGCGTTACGGAGGTAAAGGACTCGCCCAGTGTTTCGGCAGCGCCGATGCCTTTTTAGCGATGGATGAAACATTACGCGCGTGGGATAAAGCCAAACAGCCCAACGCAGACCGCCTGCGTCTGCAACTGCTACCCAAAGGCACAGGTGACGCAGTGGCTATAGAACGCCCGAACGCCAAAATTTATAGACGCCAATTCAACGACTTGCTGGCGTGGCTTGAGGTTTAGTTGAGAGCTATCACTAGTCAGCTTTCAGTTTTTTCTGAGGCACATTCATTTTGATTACTTGGAATGCCGCGGAGCGCCATATCCATATTTCTTATTGCACATATATCAAAACAAAAACAGTGGGTTTAAGCCCACTGTTTAATTTCGTCAACCGTGCAATTTCTGTGCTGTTATTACTTCGCCAGGAAAGCGGCAGTTTCAGCTAAACGGGTCGAGTAACCCCATTCGTTGTCGTACCACGCAGCTACTGAAACCAGTGTATCGCCCATGACCTGTGTCAGTGGGAGATCAATGATGGACGAGTGCGAGTCACCCACGATGCGGGCAGACGACCATTCTCCTGTCAATACATCCATGATTCCCTTCAGGGGTGCACTGGAAGCGGCCTTCTTAAAGGCAGCATTGATGTCGTCGGCAGTAGCCGATTTATTAAGCACAGCAGTGATTTCGGCAATGCTGCCGGTGCGGGTTGGCACGCGGTACGCTTTACCGGTCATGTTCAAACCCTTGTAAATATAACCCAGCGCCTTGGCAGCGCCCGAAGACGATGGAATGATGTTTTCGGCGGCCGCCCACGAGTCACGGCGGTCCTTCATCGGTTGGTCAGTCAATGACTGAGTGTTGGTGTAGGCGTGAACGGTAGAGAAGAACGCCGATTGAATGCCCCAGTTTTCGAGTAGAACCTTGACGACTGGCGCGAGGGCGTTAGTGGTGCAACTCGCCATGCTGATAATCTTGTGCTTGTCAGCATCATACGTGTCGAGATTGATGCCGGGCAGCAAGAACGCGTCACAGTCCGCAGCAGATTTGCTGGGGCCGCTGACCAGCACGCGGTTAGCGCCTCTGTCGAGGTGCGCCTGTGCGTTGGCGCGGACGGTTGCACGACCGGTGCAGTCTACGACCAGATCAACACCCAACTTCTTCCAGTCGGGAACTTCTTTGCTGGAGTCAAAGTACAGGACTTCGCGTCCGCCGATGTTAAAGCCGTTGTCTTTGGCTTCCACTTTTTCGTGCCAGCGCCCGTAGTTAGAGTCCACCTCAAACAGGGCGGCGAGGGTGGGAATATCCCGAATGTCGGAAACTGAAACGGGCGAGAACAAATTGTTCTTGAGCGCAATCCGCATCGTGGAGCGCCCGATACGCCCGAAACCATGAATAGCTATCTTACCCATTGATATCTCCTTAGATGTGTTGCTTCAACATACCCATTGAGAATAACACTTTTGGCGTGGCATTGGTACGGACAAATGTATTAACTTTTATGGATATATTGCCGAAGTTCCTCGTTCAAGAAACTATCTTGCGTGATAGAAAATCAGCGCGCTCTATAGTCTCTTCAAAGTGTCAGATTGTTACAACCTTGTGTTCGATTAGCCATTGCAGCGCTTCGTACACAGCCTGCAGGGAACTATAACGTGGCTGATAATCAATAAGCTGCTGTGCTTTGGCGATACTGGCGTTGGGGCTGTGGGCGATATGATCCCATGTAGATGCCGCATCCGCTTCGGAAACAGTTCCTTTCCATGTTTCCCACGGCAAAAACTGGAGATTGGCTTCCTTGCCGAACCACGAGGCCACCGCTTCGGCATAACCGCGCAGCGTGATTGCGGCTGGCGACACCACATGGAAATTTTCACCCACGCTGGCGCTGCGCCGGAGCATGGCTTTCAAGAATGATTGAGCCACATCGGCAGCGTGAACATGATGCACGGTTTCCAAACCAAAGTTCGCCAGCGCCAACTCCTCGCCATGTGCCAGCTTTTCAAATACCACGGGGTTGAAATTGCCCGCCGGATTGAGTGGTTTGTAACCCGGCCCCACAATGTGCCCCGGATGCAGCATAGTAGCCGGGAAGTTATTGAGGCGTGCTTCTTGCAAGAGATACTTTTCGATAGAGGCTTTCTGAATGCCGTAACTGCCGAAGGGGTGCCGTGGTTGGTCTTCGGTGGCCGGAACCTGTATGCTGTGTCCGTAAATCCAGACCGTGCCGCAGTGCAAGAAGTGTTGAATCTTCCCCCGCAGGGCTTCCACAATTTGACGTGCACTGTCCTCCGAGAAGCAGATCAGATCAATCACGACATCAGGACGTAGTTCGACAATGCGCTGACCGAACGTCCCCGCGCGGTCTTCCGCTTCACGGTCGAGCGTCACCTGTTTCACAGCACCCCACGCCGCGTGTGGCAGGTAGGGCTGGCTTTGACCGCGGGTGATATTGATGACTTCATGCTCCCGCTCCACTAGCATCGGAATCAAATACGTGCCTATGTGCCCAGCGCCACCAATGACTACAACCCGCATAGCTGCTCCTTTTATGCCGAGGGTTCAGCCCTCACACACCATTTCAGTTCGGATTTCAGTGAGCTAATAGATTAACGTGGAGTGATAGATCGTACCAGTAATTAATGTGGTCATCGGAACTACTCCGCTTTAGACTTGATCTCAAACACCTTTACAATATTATTCACACTATAATCGTTATATCCTTATGTTAGGGATTCCTAGACAATCTGGCCTAATTGATACTTGATGAGCGCAGACTACACCACCGGAACCATGATTACGCTTGACATGCTGACACGCGCTGTGCGCCTACCCAACTTTGATTTGGACAGCGCATGGCACGGGTTGATGCCCGTACGCCGCCCGGAACCACCGCCGGGTGTCCTGCCGCGGCAGGCGGGGGTGCTGGTACTCACCTATCCCGAAACAGACGGGCTGCACGTGGTGTTGACGCGCCGTACCGAAACACTGAAATCACACAGCGGGCAGATCAGCTTCCCCGGTGGGCGGCGCGGGCCGGAGGATGACTCATTCACCGCGACAGCCCTGCGCGAAACGTGCGAGGAATTGGGCATTTGCGAACCTGTGGAAATTATCGGGATGCTTTCAACACTGTACATCCCACCCAGCAATTTTCAAGTACACCCCATCGTAGCCACCGTGCCTGTGCGTCCCACTTACATCCCCAACCCCGACGAGGTGGCGGAAGTCTTTACCATGCCGCTGTATTATTTATTGGATGCAGAGGTCAAAGAAACCGAGGAACGGGAGTTCAATGGCAAGCCGCTGCCTGTCACCTATTACCGCGTAAACGGGCACAAGGTGTGGGGGGCGACGGCTTTTATGCTGAGCGAGCTGGAACACCGGCTGCGGCAGGTGTTGGGGTAACTAGTCCAGTGCGCGGCGGATGTTGACCCGTACGGCATTCTTGATGGGTTGTTCAGCTACGAATATGACATAACCACCCCCGCCCGCGCCGGACAATTTCCAGCCTAGCGCTTGATCTTTATATCGATCAATCACCTCAAACACATCCACATTGACCATGTGCGGGAACATGGCGATTTGCGCTTCAAAGGCTTCGCGGAAGGTGCGCCCGAAATCGCGAATGTCGTGGCGCAGGATGGCGTCCCAGCAACCATTGGCCGCGTTCGCCAGCGCCTTCGCTCCCGCAGGCGTGATGTTGCGCTCATCCAGCGGGTTGTAACCGTCATGGCGCGGGCCAAGTGGGACGAGGTACAACGCCCGCTCAATGAATTGCAGCGCGAGTTCATCACCCACCGTCTCGATCTTTGTCGGCCAGTATTTGCCTTCATAATCAGCTTTGTTGAGGCCGGGCATGACGATACCGATGGCGTCCTGCGAACCGGACACATGCACGGTACCGGGCGGGTTATCGTAGCAAAACAGGATATAGGCCAGCTTTTGGGGGTCGCCGGGCGGCAGCTTCGGCCCCCACAGCTCCAGCGCGTGGTTGCGCGTGCTGGTCGCCATGCCGCTGCGTTCATTGAAAGCGATGGTTGGCTCCAATGAGATGGTCAGCACCGGGCCGGGGTACTCCTGCGAGACATAAGGCTGATCCAGCCAACCACCCGCCACATCAATGCGGTACGGCATCTGGTCAACGCGGCGCAAACTGGTGGTGGAACGGGCGGGTAGGTCGGCGTGCGGCTGGCGTTCCAGCACCACATACTCGATGCCCAACTCGCGGCACAGAGCTTCTTTCTGCGGAATGTTACCATCCGCATTCACCACGAACAGATCAGGCTTCATCTCGCGCAGTTCATGTTCAAAGTCCAGCATGCCAGAGCCGCGGGAGACAAAAGCCCCTTTGACTCCGTTGACCGACTGTACCATGTAGAGGCGTTCCTGTTCGGTGTTGACGGGCAGACGGCCCTTGAGGTCGTACACCGTCTTGTCAGAACCGAGTGCGACGTACAGATCACCATAGGTGGCAGCGGCTTGGAAGAAAGCCACATGCCCGCTGTGCAGCATATCGAAACATCCGCTCACAAAAACTTTTTTTGAAGTCATGAATTATTTCTCTGGTAGATTAATAAAGTTGGCAATCACCTCAATCAAGCCAACAATATTTTGGTTAAATTGTGTCAAATCTTCAGCTGGAATCCAATACTCTTGGTGGCTGGCATTGCCGACCGTATGTACCTCATAGCTGCTGAGATAGTCAGCGTGTACCGCAAAGCGGGTTACATAACCTCTAAAGCCAGAAGCAGCATCCTTCGTGTTCCAGTCACGGGCAATCTGTACGGCGTAGGCTTCGTTCAAAACGGGATAGAAAATAGACTGGGTGGCGAGGCGTGGGGGAAATTCACGAAACCCGCTATCGCGGATGAGTTCATATTCCTTCTGACCAACAGGGCGATACAGTGTAATGGTTTCAATTGACATGATTAGGGAAACAGGGCGCTAACTTCAACAGAGATGCCATCCAGCACGTCCGAAACAAAACTTTTGCCCGTTTCAAATACGCCTACACGGTCAAACGAGCCATTCTTGTGCTGGTAGAGTTCAACGTAACGTGCTTCAACATTCACCATCCAGTATTCGCGTACTCCGTGTTTCTCGTAGATGTCAAATTTTACGCCACGATCTCTCGATTCGGTTGAAGGAGACAGAATTTCGACGATCAAATCCGGCGCACCCTGCCAATAGCGTGTATCCGTCCTCAAAAAACAATGATCGTTCTCGGGACTGACCCAAAATATATCGGGATCAAAGCTATTATCATCATCGAAATAAATACCAGTGGGCGCTAATCGTAATTTACCCTTTTTTTGTACGATTGATGAAAGAAATAGGTAGATAACTCCAAGCAACTCTTGATGCAAATCAAGTGATGGGTTCATAACGATTTCTCCATCAATGAGTTCGACGATCTGGTTTGTCTCCGGCAGCGCCTGGTAATCTGCAAAAGTTGCTCTGGTCTTGATCATCTCGGCCATGTGTCCACCTCTCATCACATCTGCCTGCTTTCCATCATATCACTACTGTCCAGTATGATCGTCACCGGCCCGTCGTTGTGAATAGCAACCTGCATCATCGCGCCGAAGATACCGTTCTCCACCTGCTGCACACCTTCCGCCCGCAGCCGCTGCGCGTAATACTCCACCAACGGAGCAGCTTGTTCCGGGCGGGCGGCGTCGGTGAAACTGGGACGGCGACCCTTGCGCGAGTCAGCATATAGCGTGAACTGTGATACCACCAACACCCCGCCGCCCACCTCAAGTACGGAGAGGTTCATCTTGCCCTGTTCGTCCTCAAACACACGCAGGTTAGCCGTTTTGCGGGCGAGCATATCCGCTTCTGCTTGAGTATCGCTGTGCGTGACGCCCACCAGCGCCACAAAGCCCTGTTCGATTGCGCCCGCAATGTGCCCGTCAACCGTTACGCTGCCTTGGGAAACCCTCTGGAGGATGATACGCATGTAAACCCTATGTTATACGTCTGATAATGGCTCCAGTTTACCAGATTATCTCACTCTAGCCCCGTGTTCAGGCAGCGAGTCTTCAGACTGTATAAATGATGTATTGAGCGAGCCATAAGGGTACTCATGGTACATTTACCAGCCATCTGATTTGTGATATTCTGACTGTCAAATAGTGATACTCGTCAGTGGTTTTTTCCGTCCGCTATCGCCTACTCTGGAGAGAGGGGCAAGAGTGTGTGGAGGTACGAGTAGAGCCATGAATACCCGCATGCATCATCACGGGGAAGAAGCGTGGCTGGCTGGTATGGCGGCGCTGGTGGTTTTATTTTCCGCTATGCTCGAAGCCCACATTTCGGCAGTATTATCATTTTCGCTCATTATCGTTTTTGCAGCTTACAAATTCATCCAATCCCGTCATCAATAAATTGAGTGCCATAAAGGGAGTCACCAATGTCTACACCAAATGGAACGGCTGAAAAGATTCAAGACGTAACACACGATGTTTCGAAGGAACTGGGCGAATTGGGGCGTGAACTCCGCTCCCGCGCCAATGATATCCGCAAAGAAGCGGTGTCGCAGTTGAACAAAGCGGCAGAGTCTATGCGGCGCGAAACCCGTGCCAATACAGAAGATAAGGCCGCGCACAAGACCGCCGACGAGTTGGCGAAGGGGCTGGAAAAAGCTGCCCATTACCTCAACCACAACTCGGTGGAGCAGATGGGCGAGGAAGCCACTAAAGTGGTCAAGCGCAACCCCATGCGCGTCATGCTTATCGCGCTGACCGTGGGCATCATTCTGGGGTTAATGATGCGCGGGGACAAGAAGTAAACCAGGTGCAGAAGGCGGGTCGAACACCCGCCTTTTGATTTATTTCTTTGGTACAATCGGTGACCGGGTTGGTAACAGCCCGGTTTTACGTATGTGGTACAAGCAAGGATATTCCCCGCATGGTCAAATTTATTATTACCTTCGACCGCCCTACCAACCTTACCCACTTTGAAAATGCCTATAACGACTTACTGGCGCTGGTCGAACGTATGCCGTCTATCCAGCGGCGGCAGGTGGTCAACGTACTGGGCAGTCCAGCAGGTACACCACCGTATTACCGCATCCTCGAAATCTATTTTGAGAGCGTGGACCAGATGAACGAGTCGCTGCTGTCAAAGGCTGGGCAGGAAACCGGCGCGGAGCTGGGCAGGCGCTTCACAGCAGGCACGTATAAGGCTTTCTATGCCGAAATTTTTGAAGAAGCGGGTGGCAGCACACCGCCGATTTCTACTTGAACACATACGGAGAAAACAGGAGACTATGAAAGCACTGGAAGATCGTATTCTGGCAGAAGGACAAAATCTGGGCAATGGCATCCTCAAGATTGACAGCCTTCTCAATCACCAGATTTATCCGGATTTGATGATGGAAATGGGCGAAGAAATGGCACGCCTATTTGCAGGTGTGAAAATCGACCGCATCCTCACCGCCGAAATTTCTGGCATCGCCCCTGCGCTGACAACCGGCTACGTGATGAAAGTACCCGTGGTCTACGCCCGCAAACTCAAGCCGATCACGATGGCCGGGCCGGTCTTTCTGGAAACGGCCCCCAGCCACACCAAAGGTGGCGAAGTCAACCTGCTGGTTTCCGCCGAGTTCCTGCATGCGGGTGAAAATGTGCTCATTATTGATGACTTCCTCGCCTCCGGTAAAACCCTGTTGGCGCTGGCACGCATGGTCAAAAGCGCCAAATGTATATTAGCGGGGGTGGGAGTTGTGGTTGAAAAGTCATTTGAAGGCGGGCGGGCGGCCATGTTGAAAGCCGGTTACAGCAACGTCCCTATCCACGCGCTGGCAACGATCACCAACATGGATAACGGCAAAATCAGTTTCGCCGAATCGGCTTAAGGAGGCTTTGTGGCTTTCAAACCGCTGGACACACGCCCTGACGCCCCATGGAAACAGCGTTACCGCGCTGCCAGCATCGAATGGGCTGAGATTGCCACAAATAACCCGGCACGTGGCGTGGCCTACAGCAACAAAGATGGCATCTTTCAGTTATACGCATGGGATTTGCCAGCGGGTACGCTGCGCCAGATCACCCACCAGCCCGCGGGCATCATGTCCGGCGCGATTTCGGCGGATGGCGAATACATCTATTACCACTTCGATCAGCGGGGAAATGAAATCGGGCATTATGTGCGCGTTCCCTTCGCGGGTGGTGAGCCCGAAGATTTGACGCCTGATTTGACACCTTACGGCTCGTTCGTTTTCGGCCAAAGCCAAACCGGACGGGTAATCGGCTTTCAGGCAGCCGGTGACCACGGCTTCGATATGGTGGTGAAAGCCGAAGGGCAAGTGCCCCGCATCCTCGCCCACTTTCGCCAGCGCACCTACGGCCCGACGCTTTCCTATGATGGCGAGATCGCCGTAGTAGACACGGGTGAATACACCGGCACGCTGGATAACAGCTTGGTAGCCTATGATACTGCTCTCGGTGCGAAAATTGCTGATTTGTGGGATGGAGAAGGCATCGCCCATGAGTCTCGCGTCTTTTCGCCCCTTTCCGGTGACTTCCGCCTGCTGGCGACCACCTCGCGTACGGGTTACTTCCGCCCCCTCATCTGGAATCCGCGGACGGGTGAACGGCAGGACTTAGCGCTTGATTCGATTGAAGGCGAAATCATCGCGTGGGATTGGTCACCGGATGCCAAACGGGTGCTGCTCTGCCAACTGCATCAGGCCGAATACCAGCTTTACACCTATGACATTGATAGCCGGCTCGTTACCCGCCTCAACCACCCGCCCGGCGTCTACGGTGCAGACCGGTCTGGCAGTTTCACCGCCGGTGGGGACATCGTGGTGGTCTGGCAAGATCCCAGCCACCCGCCGCAGGTGGTTCTACTGGATGGACAGACTGGCGAGCGTAAACAGGTCATACTGGCCGCTGGCAGCGCGCCTGCCGGACAGCCCATGCGCACGGTGTGGGTGAAAGGTGCATTGGGTGAGCAGGTACACTGCTGGTTGGCGACGCCCGCTGGTGAAGGCCCATTCCCGACCATATTGCATACCCACGGCGGGCCAGAGTGGGTGATCTGCCAATATTTCTTTCCAAAATGTCAGGCATGGCTCGATCATGGTTTCGCTTTTATGAGCGTCAATTACCACGGTTCGACCACCTTCGGCGCGGACTTCACCAAGTCCATCACCGGGCGTCTGGGCGATTTAGAAGTGCAGGATATGGCTGCCGCCTATGAATGGCTGGTCGAAAATCACATCGCCCAAGCCGATGCGGTCTTTCTGACGGGTATTTCCTACGGCGGTTTCCTCACCCTTCAGGGATTAGGGACGCGGCCTGATCTGTGGGCGGGCGGCATGGCAGGTGTGCCTGTAGCGGATATGGTCATGGGCTACGAGGACGAATCCGAAACACTGCGCGGGCTTGATCGGGCGTTGATGGGTGGCACACCGGAAGAAGTCCCCGAACGCTATCGCGCCAGTTCACCCATTACCTATGCCGAAGCCGTACGCGCGCCGGTCATGATTATTCAGGGCGAAAATGACACGCGATGCCCACCGCGGCCGGTGCGGGCCTACGAAGCGAAAATGCGCGCGCTGGGTAAATCCATCGAGGTGCATTGGTACGACGGGGGACATTCTGCCCTCGCGCAAGAACTGGATATTGAGCATCAGGAATTAATGCTCAAATTCGCTTATCGCATTCTGAACCACGATTGACACAATAGTGGGAACATCAACGCTCGGTATGTGTCTGGTAACTCACAACTGGAGACTGGTAACTGCATCATGACCGACCCCCGTCACGGCGGCATCGCCGTTCTTGATTTTGGCAGCCAATATACGCAGCTCATCGCCCGCCGCGTGCGCGAACAGAATGTGTACGCCGAGGTGTTCCCCTTCGATGCGCCACCGGAAAAGGTGAATACTCACCAGCCGAAAGGCTACATTCTGTCCGGTGGACCGAATAGCATCTATGAAGACGGTGCGCCCCAATTACCCAAATGGCTGCTGCGCGGCGCAACCCACGATCCCATCCTCGGTATCTGCTACGGCATGCAGGCGTTGACCCATGCCCTCGGCGGCAAGGTGGGCGCGTCGCAGGCGCGGGAGTACGGCCCTGCCCACATCAGCCGTTCGCAGGATACGCCGCTGCTCACCAATTTACCGGACAGTATGCAGGTCTGGATGTCTCACGGGGATCGTATCGAGCAGCCACCCGCTGGTTTCATCGGACTGGCCGCATCTGATAATTCTCCCTATGCCGCGATGGGCGACCCCGCCCGCAGCCTGTACGGCGTACAATTCCACCCTGAAGTGGCGCACACACCACAGGGCGCGGAACTGCTGCACAACTTCGTCTTCATCATCTGCGGCTGCGAAGCCCGCTGGTCGCCCTCGGCTTTTATCGAAGATGCCGTGCGTGCCATCCGCGAGCAGGTAGGTGCTGAGCGCGTCATCCTCGGCCTCAGCGGCGGCGTGGATTCGGCTGTCGCCGGTGCGCTGTTGCAGCAGGCCATCGGTCGCCAGCTCACCGCCATCTTTGTCAACACCGGACTGCTGCGTAAGAACGAGCCGGAACAGGTGGTGCGTATCTTCCGCGACGAGCAGAATATGAACCTGATGGCGGTGGACGCCACCGAAGAATTCCTCGACGAACTCAAGGGCGTGACCGAGCCGGAAGCCAAGCGTAAAGTAATCGGCAAGCTGTTCATTGATACCTTTGCCGAACAGGCGCGGCGGCTGGCGGGCGAAGGTGTGCAGTTTCTGGCACAGGGAACGATCTACCCCGATGTCATCGAAAGCGCTGCCAGCAGCAAACAGTCCAAAACCATCAAGAGTCACCACAACGTCGGCGGGCTGCCCCCCGACCTCAAATTCCAACTGGTCGAACCTCTGCGCGACTTGTTCAAGGATGAAGTCCGCAAGGTGGGTACTGCCCTCGGCCTGCCGGATGACATCGTCTGGCGGCAGCCCTTTCCCGGTCCCGGCTTGGGTGTGCGCTGCCTCGGTGATCTGACATGGGAACGGCTGGAAACCTTGCGCGAAGCGGATGCCATCTTCACCGAAGAACTGGGCAAAGCGGGTATGTTACTCAACGGCACGGCGCAGGCCTTTGCCGTACTGCTGCCCGTCAAGAGTGTGGGCGTGATGGGCGACAACCGTACCTATGAGGAAGTGGTGGCGCTGCGGGCCGTCACGACTGATGATTTCATGACTGCTGATTGGGCGCGCCTGCCTTATGATCTGCTGGCGCGGGTCAGCAACCGCATCGTCAACGAGGTACGCGGCGTCAACCGCGTCACCTACGACGTCACCAGCAAGCCGCCGGGAACAATTGAGTGGGAGTGACATGAATCTTCCAATTCAGTCCTGTCTGCTCGTCACCGGCATCATGGCTTCGGGCAAATCCACCATCGCCCAGCAGCCAGCCGAGCGCTTGCCCCGGAGCGTGCATCTGCGCGGCGATGTTTTCCGCCGAATGATTGTGGGCGGGCAGGCGGAGATGACAGCGCCGCTTTCTGATGAAGCCTTTGCCCAATTGAGCCTCCGTTACCAACTGGCGGCTCAGGTTGCAGATACCTACTGCGCGGCGGGTTTCACCGTTGTCTATCAGGATGTCATAATCGGTCAGATTCTCAGTGAGGTCGTTGCCCTACATCACAAGTGGCCGCTGTATGTGGTGGTGCTCTGCCCTGCGCCAGCAGTGGCTTTGCAGCGCGATGCCTCCCGCCACAAGCAGACCTATACCTCATGGACGCCAGAGGGGCTGGACGCTGCTTTGCGTAACGAAACACCAAAACTTGGCCTGTGGCTAGACACCTCAACCCTGACGGTTGATGAAACAGTGGACAGCATTCTGGCGCGGTTAGATGAGGCGCTTATCACTCCCTAGTCCGATCACTAATTATCTTATTCAGCTTCGTCTGCGGTCGACAATAAGATCCCGCCATCACGCTTGGTAGGTACGACCGTAGCCTTGCGCGGTTCCAAGATCAGGTGCTTCACTAAAATAGAGGCTATACCGGCTATCGGGATGGCGATCAACGAGCCCGTGATGCGCCCAGACTGAAGCCCAATCGACACAAAGACCAGCACCAGCAGCGGGTCAAAGTCAGACCCGCGCGACATCATCCGTGGTGTCAACCAGTAATTTTCGACCTGCTGCAGCAGGAATGTGACCACAAGCACGATGACACCGTTAATCGGCGAGGTCAAGAGCCCTAGAAAGGTTCCCAGCAGAACGCCAATGATCCCGCCCACGACGGGGATGGCAGTCGCAACAGCATAGAAGAAACTGATTGAGCCCGCGCTGGGAATCCGCAGAATGTTGAGAATCACAAAACACAGCGCCGACGATGACCGAAACCAAACAATCGAGCGAACATAACTGCCCAACACCACATCAATTTCTTCAAGTATGGAGCGGACTTGCCCCTTGCGGCTGAGCGGTGACAGTTCGACCAGAAAGTCTTCTGTTCGCTGGCGTGCCGTGATCCAATACAAACCCATGACGACAATCAGAATGACATCGCCCAGCGAGGCTGTCGCATTGCCCACCAGCGTCGGCGCGGTGATACGCACCTGCTCTACAATATCATAGACCGATGTGCGGATATTGGCCGGGTCAATGCCCGTATCAAACGGCGTTCCAGTGATCTGGGTGACCGTTCGTTCGATCCACAATTGAGCGCCGATAAGGCGGTTTGCAAGGCGGTCTTCATTGGTCAGGTAACCGGCAAATTGGTTGATAACCGGCGGTAGTACCAGCAGCAGCAGCGCCAACACAAGCGCAGCTAATCCCCCATACACAATCAAAATGGCTGCCGATTGTGGAACGCGCCACTTTTGCAGCCGCAGGATAGCCGGACGCACCGCCGACGCCACCAGAATGGCAATTAATAGACCAACCCATACGTTGACGGTCAGTAACAGAATATAGGCAAAAGCCAGCGCCGCCAAAAAAGCCAGTGTTCCCCTAAATACTTGTCCGACTGACATGTATGAACTCCTCACAAATGTGACCGGCACCACTGCCGCATTCCACCGCAGCATTCAGTCCAACGTTGACAGACCACGACGGATATTTCATGGAAATATTGGGTGACTTAGATTATTTATGCAGCGTAAAAGCCCAAATTATGGAGTTTCATTCCAAAATAGCAAATAGAGCGGTCTTACTGCTTCCCAATTGACTAGCCCTTCAGCTGTTGAAAATAAATAAACCCCGATAACAGTTCGGGGCTTATTGATTCATGCCAAAGCAGGAATGGTCAGGCTCTACGAATGACGCGCAGCAGTCCCAAAAGTATCACGGCGCCGATAAAGGCCGTCAGGATACTTGGCGATGTTCAGTCCGGTCACTGCGCCGCCAACGCCCAGTGCGTTGAGCACGAAACCGCCGATGAAGGCACCGATAACACCAACGATAACATCTTGAAGAAAACCTTGTTGGGCGTTAGTTTTCATGACGATACTCGCCAACCAGCCTGCTACCGCTCCAACGATTACCCATACGATCAGATTTACCAAATCCATTTGCTTCACTCCTTTGTGAAAAATCAAACACCCTGTCTGAGCCGGATGAAGGTCAGCCCGGCTCCTATTGAATCAACTTCCGTTCCGAGATTGTTCGTATACTCCTCAGCAGCGCCTCGGTTTCCAGCGGCTTCGGCAGCACATCGTACACCCCTAACGTTTTGGCAGCGGCCTCGTCTTCCGGAGAATCCATCAGGAAAAGCACCGGTGGCAGTGCAGATTTGCCAAACCGAATGCCGATCTTCGCCATGAATTCTGTGCCTTCGGCTTGCGGGTCGCGGAAGTCACCAATAAAAACGCTGGGCATTTCTATCTCGTCCAACAGCGCCACCGCAGCCGGAACACTGGCAACCGAGTAGACGATGTACCCGCCCGCCTGTAGAGTGCTGGTCAAACTGGCGAGCACTTCGGTATCGTCTCCTACCGCCATCACCGCAATTGCAGGCAGTTCTTTCTTGGATTTCCTAAACGGATTCTTGACCTTCACTTTCCCCCTCCAAGTGTCACGTTAATGGATCGAACGGCGAATTGTGTCACACCAGCCGCATTTCGGAAATAATCCATCCTTCAACATGATCTTCAGGAGACCCAATAAGGTGCTGCCTACGACCGTAAACATAACAGACTTTATGACGCCCTCATATAGGCCGCTCAGGGGATTTTTACGTAGTTATGATGGCCATCCATCCACCATATGACCTATGCCAGCTCGTAAATCAAACACGCGATGAGGTAACCCCTTGACAGAATTCACTTTACACCGTAAACTAATTATAAGTTTACACTGTAAAGTGAATTGAGGTAGCATGGCACGCAGGCGCAACGAAGAATTGAATGAGGCGATGGCGCAGGAAATTAAGACCGTCGCCCGCCGCTTGATGACAGAAGAAGGCACCAACGGCCTGTCCATTCGCGGCATCGCCAAAGTGCTGGAGATGACCCCGCCCGCCATTTACCATTACTTCCCCAGCCTCGACGATCTCATCACCGCGCTCATCGTGGATAGCTTCAATGCGCTGGCGGACACATTGGAAGCGGCGCAGGCACAGTCGGCGGCGGCGACGGCTGGCGGCAAATTGCTAGATGTCATGTTGGCGTACCGCTGGTGGGCAGTTGAACATCCGGTGGATTTCCAACTGGTCTATGGCAATCCTATTCCCGGCTACGTCGCCCCGCGCGAAGTGACCGTTCCGGCAGTGGTGCGGACATTTGTAGTCGCGGTGTCGCTGACCGAGCAGGCTATCCAGTCTGGTGAGCTTGTACCGAGTCCGCCCTACAACTACATTCCGCCTGTCATAGAAGACCGGCTCAAAGAGCTGATCGGCGCAGGGCAGTATCCTATTTCAACCCTCTCCATGTATCTGGTATTTGTCCTGTGGACGCAGGTTCACGGCATCATCTATCTGGAAATTTACAACCATATCCAGTCCAATGTGGCCGATGTCGAACTGTTCTACCGCACACAGGTCCACAATATGCTGCTGACGATGGGTATGCACATGACCGGCTGATCTAAACACATCAACCAACTCAATAACGGTAATTCACCTGAAATCTCTCAGGTCTAGTTTGATGCGCCCCGGCGCAGGAGCAATATCATGAACGACAACCAACTACACGTCATTTTCGGTACAGGCCCGGTGGGCAAAGCCACCGCCCGCGAACTCGTCAAGCGCGGTCAGCGCGTCCGCATGGTCAACCGCAGTGGTAAGGCGAGCGATCTGCCCGCCGGGGTGGAGGTGGTGCGGGGTGATGCCTACAGCGCCGCCACCGTGACCGAACTCACCAAAGGGGCAGCCGCCGTTTACCAGTGCGCCCAACCGGAATACCACGAATGGGTGGAGAAATTCCCACCGCTGCAAGCCGCCGTGCTGGAAGGCACAGCCGCTAACGGAGCCAAGTTGATCGTGGTCGAAAACCTCTACATGTACGGCGACACCGACGGCAAGCCGCTGACCGAAGACCTGCCCAATAATCCCAACACCCGCAAGGGCAAGGTGCGGGCAGCCATGAGTGAAGCCCTGCTGGCCGCCCACAAAAGCGGCAAAGTGCGCGTCGCCATCGGGCGGGCGTCGGACTTCATTGGACCGGAGTACAGCGTAGGCGGCGATCTGGTCGTCTATCCGGCGTTGGCGGGCAAAACGGCTAATGCGCTGGGCAATCTGGACGCGCCACACAGCTTCACCTACGTGCCTGATTTCGGCAAGGTGATGGCGACACTCGGCACTTGCGACGAGGCGCTGGGACAAATCTGGCACGCGCCCAGCCCCGCGCCGCTCACCCAGCGCGCCCTGCTGACCATGATCTACAACGAAGCCGGACAGCCGCCCAAGATGCGGGCGGGTGGACGGTTGATGATGAGCCTCTTCGGGCTATTCAATAAAGGTGCGCGCGAAACGGTGGAGATGATGTACGAATTTGAGAAACCGTTCATCCTCGACAGCAGCAAGTTTGAGCGCACATTTGGGATGCAGGCCACGCCCATCGAACAGGCTGTGCGCGAAACGGTGGCGTGGTTCAAGTCGCATCCGAAGGTGTAATCCACGTTTCATCCTCGCGCGGGTGAATGGGTACAATAGCGCCGGGAGAAAGGGAAACGACCACATGAGCGATTCGGGGCGTCCGGTACGCAAATCGCCGCGTCTCAAGGGTTACGATTACACCCAGGAAGGCGCTTATTTCGTGACCATTTGTACACACCAACGACAATTTCTGTTCGGTGAAGTCGTCAATGGTGAGATGCGCTTAAACGAGTTAGGGTTGATCACTGAAGAATGTTGGGAACTCATTCCAGACCATTTCCCACATATGGAACTGGATGCCTTTGTCGTTATGCCCAATCACGTTCATGGCATCCTCCTGATCGCTGCGCCCCCTGTACTCAAACCACAACAACCGTCATCATTCGTAGGGACGAGGCATGCCTCGTCCGCTGCTACACCACGGGACAATCAACCACGCGGGACAATGCATGGTTCGTTATACACTGCTATGGGTTCTTATAAATCTGCTGTTACCCGTCGGGTACGGCAACACATGCAGACTGACGATACATCCATATGGCAGATCAGCTTTCATGACCATATCATACGCAGCGAACAATCCTTGAATAAAATCCGGCATTATGTCTTGAACAATCCCGCGTTGTGGCAAAACGATCAGTTTTTTGCGAGTGGTTGATTTGGGGCGGAGGAGGCATGCCTCCTCCCTACAGAAGTTCACAATTTTGACTATGTGGTCAAACGGTATTCCCCGTTGGTATTATCTTGAACTAGAACGCCCGCAACCGTTCCCCCATCAAATAGAAAGGGAAACGACCATGACCAACAAACACGTCCTCGTGACCGACTACACATGGCCCACCACCGCCGTCGAAGCCGCTGTGCTGGCCGAGGTGGGCGCTGACCTGCTGCTGGCGCAGCGCGGCGACGAAGCCGAACTGCTGGAACTGGTGCCGCAGGCCGATGCCATCCTGACCTGCTTCAAGAAAGTCTCGCCGGAGGTGGTACGCGCCGGGAGCAAGCTGCAAGTCATCGGGCGCTACGGCATCGGCGTGGATAATATCGCGGTGGAGGAAGCCACGCGCCTCGGCATCCCCGTCACCAACGTGCCCGCTTACTGTCTGGACGAAGTGGCCGAACACACACTGGCGCTGCTGCTGGCCTGCGCCCGCAACATTGCCCACTACAACAGCGCCGTCCGCAGCGGCGACTGGGCGCTCAACAGCCAGCGCCGTTTGTTCCGGCTGCACGGGCGGGCGCTGGGCATCATCGGCTTCGGCAAGATCGGGCAGACGCTGGCGCAGCGGGCGCTGGGTTTCGGCCTGCGCGTGCTGGCCTATGACCCGCATGTGGATGAGGCCGTCATCCGGCACAACGGCTGCGACATGGTGGGGCTGGATGAGCTGCTGGCGCGGGCCGATTTCGTCAGCCTGCACACCCCGCTCAACCCCTCCACCCAGCATCTGATGAACGCTGAACGGCTGCAGCGCATGAAGCCCACGGCCTTCCTCATCAACACGGCCCGCGGTGGGTTGGTGGATCATGAGGCGCTGCTGCAAGCCCTGCGCGAGGGCTGGATTGCCGGGGCGGGTTTGGATGTGTTTGAGGGAGAACCGCTGGCCGCCGACCACCCCTTGCTGGCCCAGCCCAACCTGATCGCCACGCCCCACACGGCCTTCTACTCGGAAGAATCGCTGGTGGAACTGCAAACCAAAGCCGCGCAAAATGTGGCGGCCATCCTTGCCGGGAGGCGGCCTGCGGCGGTGGTCAACCCGCAGGTGCTGGAGCTGCCGCGCTGGGGGGGGTTACAACCATAATGGATAATCGAGTTCAATTTTGCCTGATTTGGGTAGGGGAGGATTAGCGCGTCAGCGCGTATATCCTCCCGCATTATCCTTCGTGTGATTGCCTCCCCGCTTGCCCATCTTCGCCCCTTCAGGTTATCCTTACCGCTAACACCAACAGCAGGGGCATAACCACATGGCCGACAAACGCTACGTCTTCCTCTCCTATGGCCGCCGCGATGTCTACCCGCAGGGCGTGACCAATCCCGTCGAGCAGGAGCAGCACTTCCCCCTCGTCGAAAAGATCTATCACCACCTGAACGGCCTCAAGGACACGCTCGGCCTTGAACCGTGGTTCGATAAACGCTGCCTGACCCATGACCGCCCCTTTACCGATAGTATCAATTACGCCGTCGAACAATCCGACTACCTCCTCTTGTTCATCGGTGCTCACAGTATGGCCTCCGAGTGGTGCGAACGCGAATGGAAACATGCCCTGCGCCACTGTGTTCCCATCATTCCTATCTTGCTCGAAGGCCAGTGGAGCGACCCTACTGTCCAAAAAACCTATGGTTCGCGTCTCCTCAGCACCGATGGCATTAATCCTCTGCGGCCTGACGCCACCATTGATGAAAACCATCTCCTCACCCGCATCGTGGATATTGTCCGCCAAACGCCAGCCCCCCTCACCGTCCCCATCAACGCCCGCACCCTGCCTGACCACTACATCGAACGTCCGCAGTATATCAATGACCTCAAAAAGCGCTTGGGTGTCAATGACATCAACTACCGGGCGCAGTCCAACATCGTCGCCATCACCTCCAAGCAGGAAAGCGCCGCCTTGCAAGGGGTGGGCGGCATCGGTAAGACCACGCTGGCCTCTGCCCTCTGTGCCGACTGCGATGTCCGCCGCGCCTTCGACCACATCTTCTGGCTCGAAGCCGGGCCTGATGTGAAGGCCGAGGCTGCCCCCGGCCTGATGCGCGTACGGCACGCATTTCGGCGACAATCCCGAACTCTACAATGACCTACAAACCGCCCGCGCCCTGCTGCAAAAACATTTGAACGGCAAACGCTCCCTTGTGGTGCTGGATGATGTCTGGCACGAAGGACTGAAGAGCAATTTTCCTGGCGGGTATTGACCTGCGGCTGGTGGTAACGACCCGCCAGAAGCGACTCGTTGATAATCCCGAAACGGTGGACAACCAGCGCCGACGAGGCTTGCGCCTGCTGGCAACCCTCTTCAACCCGGCCAACCCGACCCCGCCAGCCTGACTGCTGACCACCGCGCCATCGTCACTGAACTGGACGGCTACACACTGGCGGTTGAAATTGCGGGCAAGTGGCTAATCGAGAACGAAGCCACCCCCGCCTACTACCTGCAAAAGCTCCCTCCACCGAAAGCGCCTCGATGATCCCGATCTGCAACTCAGTGAAAGCGACAAAAATAAAAATCTGGCGCTCTCCCTTTCTCTCAGCTACAACGCCTCAAGCCGGACGACCAGCGCCGTTCCGCGCCCTCGGCATCTTCGCCCCCAACAGCAGCTTTTCGCTGAAGGCGCTGAGCGCCCTCTGGAGATGGACGACGCCCAATTGGCCGCCCAGACCCTAGTCAAACTCGGCCTGCTCGAAAAGATCACTCCCGCTGTCGCCCCGTCTTCACTCCCTGCACCGGATATCGCCCCATCTGAAATTCCCTCCCTGATACGGGGGAGGGTCAGGGAGGGGGTTGCATGAGGATTACGCTACACTCAGCACACCCTCCTCCGCGCATACGCCCGCGCCCTGTTGGGGCGAGAAAAGGAAACCAGCGAAGCGCAGAAACGCCATTTTGCTTTTTACGCGGTTACGCATGGCACAGGCGACAACACCGACTTAGACCGTTTCGACGGTGTGGCAGAAGACTTACCAATATTCAAACCGCTCTGACATGGGGTTTTACCCATTCGCCTGAATTGGCTTGTGACGTTGTGAACCATTTGGACAATTATCTGCTGGTACGCGAATCAACAGCAACGCGCCTTGACTTAATGAAAAAGCCCATCAGGCAGCAACTGACATCAACTATGTTCGGTCAGGCCAACACGCTTCGGGCGTTGGGCGATTTGGGTGCGGCTGATGAGTTGAAGCCAAAGGCTACTATGACCGCGCCCGCCCATTTATGAGCAGATCGGTGATCGGCTCGTCAGGCCAACACGCTGCGTTGGGGATTTGAGTGTGCGGCTGGATGAGTTGACCTACAAACCGCCCGCGCCCTGCTGCAAAAACATTTGAACGGCAAACGCTCCCTTGTGGTGCTGGATGATGTCTGGCACGAAGGACTGAAAGAGCAATTTTCCCTGGCGGGTATTGACCTGCGGCTGGTGGTAACGACCCGCCAGAAGCGACTCGTTGATAATCCCGAAACGGTGGACAAACTCAGCGCCGACGAAGGCTTGCGCCTGCTGGCAACCCTCTTCAACCCGGCCAACCCCGACCCCGCCAGCCTGACTGCTGACCACCGCGCCATCGTCACTGAACTGGACGGCTACACACTGGCGGTTGAAATTGCGGGCAAGTGGCTAATCGAGAACGAAGCCACCCCCGCCTACTACCTGCAAAAGCTCCACTCCACCGAAAGCGCCCTCTTTGATGATCCCGATCTGCAACTCAGTGAAAGCGACAAAAATAAAAATCTGGCGCTCTCCCTTTCTCTCAGCTACAACGCGCTCAAGCCGGACGACCAGCGCCGTTTCCGCGCCCTCGGCATCTTCGCCCCCAACAGCAGCTTTTCGCTGAAGGCGCTGAGCGCCCTCTGGGAGATGGACGACGCCCAATTGGCCGCCCAGACCCTAGTCAAACTCGGCCTGCTCGAAAAGATCACTCCCGCTGTCGCCCCGTCTTCACTCCCTGCACCGGATATCGCCCCATCTGAAATTCCCTCCCCTGTATACGGGGGAGGGTCAGGGAGGGGGTTGCATGAGGATTTACGCTACACTCAGCACACCCTCCTCCGCGCATACGCCCGCGCCCTGTTGGGGCGAGAAAAGGAAACCAGCGAAGCGCAGAAACGCCATTTTGCTTTTTACGCGGTTACGCATGGCACAGGCGACAACACCGACTTAGACCGTTTCGACGGTGTGGCAGAAGACTTCACTAATATTCAAACCGCTCTGACATGGGGTTTTACCCATTCGCCTGAATTGGCTTGTGACGTTGTGAACCATTTGGACAATTATCTGCTGGTACGCGAATCAACAGCAACGCGCCTTGACTTAATGAAAAAAGCCCATCAGGCAGCAACTGACATCAACTATGTTCCCGGTCAGGCCAACACGCTTCGGGCGTTGGGCGATTTGAGTGTGCGGCTGGATGAGTTGGAAGCCGCCAAAGGCTACTATGACCGCGCCCTGCCCATTTATGAGCAGATCGGTGATCGGCTCGGTCAGGCCAACACGCTTATTGCGTTGGGCGATTTGAGTGTGCGGCTGGCTGAGTTGGAAGCCGCCAAAGGCTACTATGACCGCGCCCTGCCCATTTATGAGCAGATCGGTGATCGGCTCGGTCAGGCCAACACGCTCAGAAGTGTCGGGAACTTGCTACAAGCGCAGCAGCAATGGAACGAAGCAATTCTGTACTTTGAGGCTTCCCTCAAAATCTGTCAAATTATTCATGATGATTACACGCTAGGTATAGCTCTAACTGATATGTTGCCATCATTGGTGGCGCTAGGACAACATGAAAATGCTTTGAAGAATGCCCTTACTGCTCTACAAATTGATTCAGATCGAAATCTTCAACAGGCAGTTAGAGTTGATATAAATACTATCAGGAAACTCAAGCAGCAAATCGGCGTATCTACTTTTGACACAGCATGGCAAAACGTGGTCGGTCAGCCCCAGCCCGATTGGTTGTCTGATACACCCACATCCGGTACATCATCCGAAGATCAAGCCGCCCAAGCCTTCGCCCGCCTCTACCGTGAGCAGGGGGAAGCCGCCCTCCTCGCTGCTTTGCAAGACATGGGCGCTCCCCCTGACGCTATCCAACAAATTATCGAGGTCATCAAAGGCATGGACACCCAATAATTGCCGCGCCCGCCTGTTGCATCCCTACCAACATTATATCGCTCCCACTGGTCTCCGCGTCCTCTGCGTCTCGGCGGTTCAAAGAATGTCGTCCCGGACTGCCGTAGGGACGGCATTTGGCAGGGGGCAGCAGGGCTGCCTTTAGTCGAACCTTTGGTTCGACCCCATTGCTATCCCGTCCGTCTTCCTAAATCCTCACACCCCGCTTCCCAAACCAACTTCTAACCCATTCCTACCACAATTCATATTGACAAATATGAACTTTTGTGCTACAATACCCTTTGATTAAACATCTATCTTCCACCTAAACCTACTTGGCACAATAATGCCAATTGCCATTGCCGAATTTGCGTGCGACGCCTCCCTGTGGGATGCTAGTTTTGCCAACCTTCCCATATGTCGTCCCGCCGACGACGACTTCGCCGACATATAATCCGTGAAAATATTGTCCGACATTGACGACTCTGACGACATTTCCGACATATGATCGTAACAAACCGTAATATACAATTCATGCACCACCAGCTAAGAGCCAATTGCTAACCCGCATCAGCCGCGCGGCAGCCTGACGGACTAGAGCAGCCCTAAACGCTGTAATTCGTCTAAGATGAGTTGGCGCTTCTGGTCGTGGTTCAGGCGTTTCCAGTGGTCATGCTCGACCTTCGGAATTCTAAAGCTCTTGAGTTGAGGCGGATTGTCAAGCACATTAACCATACTCACGTTATCATCAGCGCAATGAGGGCAGTAGGGTTTTAGGCGGTAATATGAACCATCGGCTGCCCGATCACAACACAGGGCGTAGGCAACACTATGCATTTTTGCATCGTCCAGATGGTGCTCACGGGCGATGTCGGCACACAGGTTGATGCCCTCCTTAGCCACCGGATCCGTCACGGCGCTCCAATAGGCCATATCCCCGTTGCGGGCGTAGACAATCCATTCGCCGTACAGTGTACCCGGCAGTCCGTATACATCGAACTGCTGCCCGGTCTTATTGCATTTCCAGATCGAGCGGGACAAGGTTTCATTACTGAATGAGGTGTGCGATAGCCACATTGGGTTGTCCTTTACCGTATTGGTGCAAGATCAGGTCAGTTCGCTTGACTGTATCCAGACGGATGAGGCGTGCCTCATCCCTACAAATATCCGCTTATTACTATGTGTCACCACGTTCATCACTACACTATACAAGCCGCTCGACAATGGTGGCGGTGCCCATGCCGCCGCCGCAGCACATGGTTTGCAGGCCGTAGCGCTTGTCGTGGGTGTGGAGGGCGTGCAGGAGGGTGGTCATCAGCCGCGCACCGGACGCGCCGAGCGGATGGCCGAGGGCAATCGCCCCACCGTGCACATTGACCTTGCTCATATCCGCGCCCGTTTCGCGCTTCCACATGCCAATGACGCTGGCGAAGGCTTCATTGACCTCAAATAAGTCTATGTCATCCACCGTCATTCCGGCGCGGGCTAAAACTTTGTGGGTGGCGGTGATGGGGCCGGTGAGCATGAGGTGCGGGTCGCTGCCAACGGTGACCATTGCCACCAGCCGCGCGAGGGGTTGAAGGCCGAGCGAGTCGGCTTTTTCACGGCTCATGAGTACCAGCGCCGCCGCGCCATCGCTGATCTGGCTGCTGTTGCCAGCAGTGGTGACGCCATCGGTGGTGAAGGCGGGCTGGAGGGTCGCCATCTTTTCGAGCGAGGTGGTGGGACGCACGCCCTGATCGCGGCTGACAAGCTGGGGGTCGCCCGCCTCGTCCGTGCCTTCAACGGGCAGGATTTCGGTATCCAGCCAGCCGTTGGACTGGGCCTGCGCGGCCTTCATGTGGCTGTGGTAGCCGATGTCGTCCACCTCGGCGCGGGTAATGTCCCACTTGGCGGCGATTTCATCGGCGGCGATGCCCTGCGTAATGATGTTGTAGGCATCCATGATTTTATCGGTGAAGGGCGTGCCGTCGGCGAGGCTGGAACCCATCGGCACGCGGGTCATGCTCTCCACACCGCCCGCGACGATGATGTCGGCCTGCCCGCCCGCGATCATGCCTGCGGCGAGGTGGACGGCCTGCTGGCTGCTGCCGCACTGGAAATCAACGGTGGTAGCCGGCACTTCGACAGGCAGGCCAGCATCCAGCACGACGTTGCGGGCGAGGTTGAAGGTTTGTTCACCGATCTGGCTGACGCAGCCCAAGATGACGTGCTCGACCTGCGCCGGGTCTAGGTTGGCGCGGGCGAGGGCTTCGCAGAGGGCGTGCGCGCCCAAGCGCACAGGGTGAATGTCGCGCAGCCAGCCGCTGCGGCGACCGAGCGGTGTGCGGGCGGCGGAGACGATGACGACTTCGGACATGGTCACACCTCACAAGCGGATGAGATTGATGGTTCAATGATAGCGCGAAATGGCGGGCGGGGCGGGCGGGCGGCAAAGGATAGAATTTTGTAACGGAATTATTTATTTTCTTCATCATCTAAATTCTTTATTACCTTTTCATTATGGTAAGCTAAAAGTGATGGACACTTCAAACTGTTTCCATCACACTCTGCATGCAGCTGCGTGCAGAATTGCCCATCATGAATAGGTTTACGAATGGAAAAACTCAACATTCTTTCAGTGTGGACACGGTTAACCGAACCGCATTCGAGCATTACGGACATCGGGGAGCAGCGGCAGGCACGTTTGTTGGCTGGTCTGATGCTGGTATTTGCCCCATTGGCAACCTTCATCATCGTTCTCTTTCCGCTTTTTGACCCGACCACGACGCTGACGTTCTCATCACTGGTGAGCGCGGCGGCACTTTTCGGTCTATATGGATTGAGCCGCACGCGCCACGTTCAGGCAACTGCACTCTTGCTGGTGGTGGTGACAACCATAGCCATTATCTACCCGTCTTTATCAAGTTCAACCGCGCAGAATGCCAACTCGCTTTATTATCTGGTGATTCCTTTAGTGCTGGCAAGCATCCTGCTCCCACTGCGAGGACTGCTGACGGCGATTGTGGTGCTGGGGATCTCGATAGTGGCTGTGCCGCTGTTTAACATACTCCCCACGAATATTGCCGGACCCATGACCATTTTTGGCATCAGCTCAGTGCTACTGGTGATCTTTGTTGTGCACCGTGATGGGCTGCAACAGGACCGGCAGGGAGAAATCGGGAATGCGCTGGCACAGGCGGAAGCAGCGAACGCCGCGCTGGCAGAGTCGCAGCGCATGCTGAAATTGGTGATGGACTCGATCCCACAAAATATCTGCTGGAAAGATCGCAATTCGGTATATATGGGCAGCAACCGGAACTTTGCAAAACTGCTGGGCTTTAACTCGCCGGAAGAACTGATCGGCAAGAGCGATTTTGATGTGCCGGGTTCGGCAGAAAAGGCCGCGGATTTTCAACGTGACGACCGGCGCGTGATGGAGGCAGACAAGGCAGAACTAAACTTTGAAGAAGAGCTGCCGCGTGCTGACGGTTCTATTTCATGGTTAAGCACGACCAAGATCCCCCTTCACGACGCGAAAAATAATGTCAACGGCGTGCTGGTGATGCTTGAAGACATTACAGCGCGCAAGCAGCAGGAACTGGAAGTGTTGGAGTCGCGCAATTTTCTACAGCTGGTTCTGGATACGATCCCGGTAGGTGTTTTCTGGAAGGACCGTGATTCATTTGTGGTGGGGTGCAATAAGCTTTTTGCGCAGGATGCCGGTTTTGACGATGTTGCGGCCTTACTCGGTCATGAGGGCAAGAAACGAGTAGCCCCGAAAGAAGAATCTAAATTCCGGGCCGATGAACTCGAGATCATGGAAACCGGTATCCCGAGGCTGGGATATGAGGAGATATTAACCCTACCCAACCGTGATTCCCTAATTATCCAAACTAACAAACTGCCCCTACGGAATACCAGCGGCGAAATCATCGGCACTCTCGGCACTTATACTGACATCACCCGGCGCAAGCAGCAAGAACAGGAAGTGCGTGAATCACGCAATTTGCTGCAGCTCGTTCTGGATACGATCCCGGTGCGGGTGTTCTGGAAGGACAGCAACCTGACCTATCTGGGCTGCAATCAATTGTTCGCCAATGACGCGAATCTCCAGTCGCCCGCCGACATCATCGGGCGGACCGACTACGAATTGTTCCCCGGCGATGCCGACATGTACCGTGCTGACGACCAGCGGGTGATCGACACAGGAGATGTCAAACTCAACTTTGAAGAACCCCAAACACTGGGTGACGGCTCGCAAATCTGGCTGCGTACCAGCAAGATCCCGCTGCGCAACATCGCGGGCGATATTGTGGGTGTGATGGGTACTTACGACGACATCACCGAACAACGACGCCAGGAAGATGTGCGTAACGAGCTCATTCAGGAACTTCAGACTGCCAACATACTGGCTGAGGAAAGTGTCCGCCTGAAATCAGAATTCATGTCTACCATGTCACACGAACTACGGACACCGCTCAATGCTATTCGCGGCTTCACCGGCATCATGCTGGAAGGTATGGGTGGGGACATTGACGACGAGGCACGGCACATGCTGGGGCGCATCGACTCTAATAGTGCGCGTTTGCTAGGCTTGATTAACGATCTGCTGGACATCGCGAAGATCGAAGCGGGGCGCATGGAATTGGTGAACGAGCCACTTTCACCGCACGCACTGGCCGAACGTTGGGAGGCACTCAACGGAGTCTTGGCTGAACAAAAGGGCTTGAAACTAAACGTAACGGTCGATCCTGAGCTACCGCAAACGGTCGTTGGAGACTCCGAGCGCCTGACCCAAGTGGTCACTAACCTCATCTCCAATGCCATCAAATTTACCCATGTTGGTGGGGTAACGCTTAATCTGAAACGGCAAAATGAGCAGTGGATCATCCAGGTCAGCGACACCGGAATTGGCATCCCGCCGCACGCGCTGAATTACATCTTCGACGAGTTCCGTCAGGTGGATGGTTCAACCAAGCGCGCCTATGGTGGCAGCGGCTTGGGATTGGCGATTGTCCGCAATCTGTGCCGGATGATGGGCGGCAACATCAAGGTCACCAGCGAACTGGGTAAGGGAAGTGTATTCACGGTGAACCTGCCGCTGGTATTCAATAAACAAAATGAAACATCGCTGTTAGAGACGGCTTGATAAGAGGTAATAAGGCAAATGTCAAATATTCGACGCGACATACTGACTGGTTGGAGAGTTCTGGTACTGGATGACGAACCGGATAGTCTGGACGTAGCCTGCCGCATTCTGCGGCACTACGGCGCAGACGTGTACACCGCTACCAACGGGGCGGAAGGACTTGAGGCAGTGCGCGCTGTACATCCGCACTTCGTCATATCCGATCTTTCTATGCCAGTAATGGACGGATGGGGATTTCTGGCAGAACTCAAGCAGCACCGTGAAACACTCGATATTCCTGTTATTGCCTTAACTGCACATGCAATGGTCGGTGACCGGGAAAAGGCGATCATTGCCGGTTTCCACAATTACCTCACCAAACCGCTGACCCCGGCTACTTTTATGACCGACTTGCTGCGGCTGCTGGACGGCATCCCCGAACTGGCCGCCATGATGGCAAGCTAATCAAGGAGTCGAATATGATTGAATGGCGTTTATTAGTCGTTGAAGATGATCCGGACGGACAAGAATTATTGGCTCGTATGCTGCGCTTTCATCAAATTCCATTTGATGTGGTGGTGGATGGCGAGACGGCAATGGATATGCTGGAACAGCAGAGTTACAGCGGGGCGCTGGTTGATCTGGCGCTGCCGGGCGTGGATGGTTGGACACTGCTGGATGCCATCCGCAACAATCCAGCCACGGCGGATATGCCATGTGTGGCGATGACAGCCTATCACTCGGCTGATCTGGCGGTCAAGGCAGTCGAAGCCGGCTTCCGGGCTTATTTTCCAAAACCGCTTAATTCAACATCCTTCGTACAGGATCTGGCGCGGGTTCTGGGGTAAACACTCTTAGAAGAAATAGGGCGTGACAACTGCCCATCATGCCCTACCAGACATGCTCGCCGCCGTCGACATGTAGGACTGCACCATTCACGTAATCTTCGCCGGCGAGGTAGGCGACAGCACGCGCAACATCACCGGCGGAGCCCGTGCGCTGGAGGGGTGTACGTTCGCCGATTTTGGCCCAATCGGCATCGCTCATATTCGTGCCAGCGGGTTTCATTACCGGCCCCGGAATAACTGCATTGGCACGTATATCCGGCCCCAGCGTGGCGGCTGTGATTTGCGTGAGCATCCACAATCCCGCCTTACTCACGCTGTGGTGCGGGTAGCGCGGCCACGGTTCCAACGCCCCTTTATCCAAAATATTGACAATCACCCCGCCTGACGGGACGTTCTGGCGCATGAGGGTAGCGGCTGCCTGCGTACACAGGAAGGGCGCGGTGAGATTGGTCGCCAGTGTTTGCTGCCAATCTTCCAGTGAAAGAGTTAAAAAATCGCGCTGCTGAAAGTTGGCAGCGCTGTTGACCAAAATATGCAGCTTGCCAAAGTGTTCTTTGAGGGCGGCGAAAATGGTATCTATGCCTTCCGGTTGGCTGATGTCGGCCTGCACGGAAAAGGCATTGACTCCCAGCGATTTGATTTCACGTACCGTCTCGACAGCTTCCTCAGTTGATGTGCCGTAATGGACGAGGATATGTACGCCACGCCGCGCCAGTTCGAGTGCGATGGCTTTGCCCACCCGATGGGCGCCACCTGTCACCAATGCTACCCGATCCGTTAAGTCAGCATGCATATACACTTTCCTAAAAAATAGATGGGGCGACCCGGTTTAGCCTGATCGCCCCATAGTTGTGAACGAGCTTATGATTTGAATTTACGGTGCGCGGTTAGTAACTACCGGGTGGCACGATACTCAGGAACAAGACGCAGACGATAACGAGAATGGTAGGCACCAGCAAGGCAATCATGAAAATCCGACTGTCCTTGTTGAGGTGCATATAGAACCAAACCACTAAGCTGGCCTTGCACACCGCAATAACAATCATGATTAAGCCAACAAGGTCAACATATCCCGGCAGTTCGCCGCGCGGAATAACCTGCGATATGGTGACTTCGATAAGCGTTAAAATGCCGAGCAGCCCGAAAACGCCGGTGTAGAGCGGAACGGGAAAGGTGCGTCCTAAAAAGGTGAATGAGTCGCCATGGGCATGGTCGTCGTGCTGGCTTTCAGCGATGTGTGTGATTTCGGACATTGCTTCCCCCTAGATCAAATACAACATGGTGAACAGAATAATCCAGACCACATCCACGAAGTGCCAGTACAAACCGAACACTTCGATACCAGCATAATTTTTGCTGCTGTAGTTGCCTTTGCGGGCGTTGTTCATGACGAACAAACCCCACAGAACACCCACGATAACGTGCGCACCGTGAAAGGCGGTGGGGGCGTAGAAGCGCATGCCAAAGCCATCAAATTCGTTGCCCTGATTAAACAGAGCGACACCCATATGTGACAGCTCGTTGTATTCAACATATTGCAGACCAACAAACACCGCCCCCAGCAGGCACATCAGCCCGAACCAGCGCAGCAGACCTTCGCGGTTGTCGCGCTGAATTTCGCGCAGTCCCATAACCATCGCCCAACTGCTGGTGAGCAGCAGGAAGGTGTTGATGGTCACCAAGAGAATATTGGCTTCGTGGTGGACTTTGGCAACGATATCGGGATGGTGGAAACGGAATACAACAAACACCGCGATCAAGGTAGCGAAGATGACCACCTCGGACGCTAAATACATCCAGGTAGCGGTCTTAAGATTTGCCATGCGCCCGCCAGCATCCTGCACATGACCGTGTCCATGATCGTCATGGGCGTGAACAGCTTCGGCGCTGTGAGCCTTTTCGATGCTCATTTCACTCATCGTCATTAACTCCTATTTCTGCCCAATGAAACCGGGCAGACCGTTACGCAGCAGATTCGCCAACCAACCCGCAGCCTCTGGTATCAGATTATTCCAGTCAATCTTGCCAAAGGCTTCGCGCACGGAAGCGGGAATGATGAGGCGCAGATACGGCATGGGCAGTATTAGCAGGAAACTCAAGGCTACGACCAGCACCGAGAACAACATCTGCCAGAAATCCGTGCGGGTCAGGCTAATGGTATAGAGGAAAGTCAGGATGACCAACACCGAAAGCACAAGGCCAGCAGCGATACGCCAGACACGTTCCGACAGGGTGTGCAGCAGTAAGTTGAAGACCAGCGAGACAACCGCGACGCCAATAATGGCAAACATAATACTGGCGATCTCGGTCACTTTGATGTTTGGAACCAACACGGGCAGCGGCAGGCAGATCAGCACCAGCAGCGCCCAGATGGGCTTACGGTACGCGATCAGCAGCAGCAGAGGCGGCAGTAGAAATGCCGGAACCACAAGCGCCATCGGTACTTCTTTACTGGCGACCAGCAGCGGTACCTGCAGCAGTGGCGCGGCGATACCCAGTATGAAGACTAACACCCGCCACGGAATAGGAGCCGCGTCGGGATTTTTCTTGCCCTGCCCAAAGTAGCTGACCAAGAAGGCGAAGAGCGCGCCAGCCACAAACAGAGAGAGCATCATGATGGCGACGAAGACAATGAAGATCACCAGATAGCTGATTTCAATCTGCGCCAGATTGTCGGCCATTGGGGGCAGCAAATCGAGCGCGGTGGCCGTCTTCAGAAATTCACGCACTGGTTCATAAATGCCGCCCAGCGTGACAAAGCCCACGCTGGCAACATCACCCTGTCCGGGGTGAACGTTACGGACATGGGGGCCGCCGGGCACGAAGGCAAATACGGCAATCGCCAAAATGCCCAGAATAAGCCAGAAGGTCATCTGCCATGTGAAATTACTGAGCAGTCCGGTGGGGGTGGTGAAAACGGGTTTCCTGGCTTCTTCAATGGCGTGGTCGCCGTGCAGGTTCATCTTGGGGTCAAAAGCCCCCATACCCCACACGAATGTACCTGCCGAAATAAAAGCGCCCAGCACAAAAGCTGGCCCTACTGAACCAGCCGGATCAAGCCCCTGTGCTAACCGGATGACCAGCGCCAACAGTGCACCGCCCACAAAGCCGAGTATTCCCATCGGAACGGCACGGGCAAGTCCTGGTTGCATAACTCATTCCTCCCTCAAGACGCGGTGGTTAATCATAGCATCAACCCACCGCCCGATTTTACCGCATCAAATGATATATAACACCACGTAAAACAAGACCCACGCCACAGTCACGAAATCCCAGAGGCTGGCACCGCCTTCAACGGGCCAGAAGTGCGTGGGAGTGTAATGACCGGCGCGGCCATTTTGATAAACCCGAATGAGATAGTAGCCAATCGCCAGCGCGTGTATATGGTGGAAGCCAACCATCAAACGATAGACGTTTTGATACTGCCCGCTGCCGGGCGCTGCCACAAATTCGTAACCCATACCGATGGCGAAAACCACGCCCAGTAGCAAACCGACGCGCCAATTGGCAGCGAAACTATCCCGTTTGTCTGCTTTCAAAGCCCGCATACCACGCCGCATAAAAACGCTGCTGGCGACGAGCGCCACTGTCATGAGTGTGGGGATGACGAGGCTGACTTCCACACCCACTGGCGGCCACGCGGTTTGCTGTCCCCGCAGCCACAAATTAACGATGACCAAGCAAATAAAAGCCATGATCCAAGAAATCTGGAAGACGATGAGTCCAACCCGCTTGTTCTTGAGATCAAGCTGTTCCTGCCGGGTAAGCGTTTGTTCCAATGCATTCTGAGCCATGTTATTCTGATAAAATCCGCTATCCATTCCAAACGTCAAACGATAAAACAGCAATTCAGCAAGCAAGGGGCTTAAGCCCCTTGTTCAGGCATCAGTAGGGGCGGGTTTGAAACCCGCCCCCATGTGGTGTCACTATCAGTCCCCTGCCGAAGGCGCAGGTAGTGGAGCCGGGCGTGGCACAGTGGTGTCTTCGCCTAAACCAAAACGGCGGTCAATTTCATCCAGATACGCCTGTGAGCCTTCGCTGCCATAACCATAAGGATCGGTAAAAGGCACAGGGTCACTAATGAAGTTGGTCGGAGGAGGAGGCGAGGTCGTAGCCCACTCAAGTGTCAGCGCACGCCACGGGTTGGCGCCAGCGATCTTGCCATTACGCAGACTGACGATTAGATTGTAGATGAGGATGAAGGTAGACAGCCCCAACACAAAAGCTGCAAAGCTGATCAGTTTATTGACACCTTCAAATTCCGGTAGATAGTAGGCCACACGGCGCGGCATCCCCAACATACCAACAAGGTTCATGGGGAAGAAGGTGAAAAAGAAGCCGATGTAGGTGAGCGCAAAATGCCACTTGCCCAAGCGCTCGTCCAACATACGTCCGGTAATCTTGGGAAACCAGTGATAGATACCGGCGTAGATGGCGAATACGCTGCCGCCAAAGAGAACGAAGTGGAAGTGGGAGACGACGAAATAGGTGTCATGGACATGAATGTCGAAGGGGATCATCGCCAGCATAACACCGCCGATGCCGCCGATGACGAACATGGAGAGGAAGCCTAACCCAAAGAGCATGGCGCTGGTAAACCGTATCTTGCCACCCCAGAGCGTACCCAGCCAGCTAAATATTTTGATGCCGGTTGGCACAGCGATAATCATGGACGTGATCATGAAGGGGATACGAAGTTCAGGGGCGATGCTGGTGAACATGTGATGCGCCCACACCGTAAAGCCGACGATACCAATCGCCATGCTGGACATGGCAATCATCTTATAACCAAAGACCGGTTTGCGGGAATGGACTGACAACACTTCCGAAAGGATGCCCATGCCCGGTAGCACCATGATATACACGGCGGGATGGCTGTAGAACCAGAAGATGTTCTGCCAGAGCTGCGGGTCGCCGCCCTTTGACGCATCAAAGAAACTAGTTCCGGCAATGCGGTCAAGGATGAGCAAAGTCAGCGCGCCAGCCAAGAAGGGGGTAGCCATGACGACAATAATAGAAGTCGCCAGAATTGCCCAGCAGAACAGCGGCATCTGCCACCATCCCATACCGGGCGGACGCATATTCATAATGGTCACAATAAAATTGATGGCACCCAAAATTGAGGAAACACCGAGAATGTGGGCTGCCAGCGCCGCTAGTGTTTGACCATCACCGGTAAAGAGCGTGCTCAGCGGCGGATACATGGTCCAACCGGACTCCGGCGCGCCGACAAACAGGCTGCCAATAAACAGGATACCGGCTGGTGGAATGAGCCAGAAGGCAAAGGCATTTAACCACGGGAAGGCCATATCTTTAGCGCCAAGCTGAAGTGGCAAAATGTAATTGCCGAAGGCCGCCATCATCGGAATGATCCAGAGGAAGATCATGACGAGGCCGTGCGTTGTGAACAGGGTATTGTACTCCGCCCCTGTCCGTACCAGATCCAGATTCGGTGTCAGCAGTTCCCAGCGGATCAACATCGCCAGCGTACCACCCACGATGAAGAAGAACAGCGCGGTTACACCGTACTGCACACCGATGATCTTGTGGTCAACGCTCCATTTCAGGTAGTCGCTGACGCGCAATTTTGGCTGTTCAGCCTCCTGCGCTCCGCCGTGTGCGCCGACCGGTACACTAATGCTTGCCATACTACTAATCCCTTTCCTCAGAGCTTCCAAAACACGTCTGTGTCTAAGCGGGCGAGGCGAGCCTCGCCCCTACTGTAATTTCATTTAACTGGCCGGCGTAGGCTCGACAGTGGCTTCACCGGTCGGTGCAGCTTCCACCGTCGCCTCACTTGATGGGGCCGCAGCACCCGTGTCGGTTATGACGCATTGGGCGGGCTGAGTCACTTCAAAAGGCGCTGAGCCGCTTTCAGACTGGGTTGCCAGATAGGCCACAATCGCCCACGCATCGCATTCCGGAATATTCAACTGCGGCATCAACGCGCCATAACCGGGAACGAGATAAGCCGACGGTTCGTGAACAGCGGTATACAAATACTCAGCAGGTGTCTGACCGGTAGCACTGGCGCGACTGGAGGCCACACGGTCAGCTATGCCGTTGAGCGCTGGACCGACATTGCCTGCCCACGGCTGCGGCGCTTCGGTCAGGTCTGACAGTACGTGGCAGGTGTAGCAGGGGTAAACGTTGCTGGACAGAATCTTGCGGCCACGCAGCACGGGATCAGCCGGAGGATGAATCTTTTCATCCATCATCGGTACCATCATCTGGTTGAAGCCCTGCTCATTGTCCAGTACCACGACTTCGGAACGCATGAGGCCATGATTGGCGCCGCACAGTTCGGCACATTCAATCGGATACGTTCCGGCAATCGTCGGCGTAAAACGAATACTAGTCGTACGACCGGGAATCAAATCCTGCTTAAGACGAAAGGCCGGTATCCAAAACGCATGAATAACGTCTTTGGGTTCCATTTCCATTACAACAGGCTGTCCGACATAGGTATATAAAATGGGTGAAGTGACAGAGAGAAGACCATCAGCCTCAACATCAGCCCGCACATCTTCCGGCAGCTTGGTTAGATCAACCTGTTCAGGCATGATGCTGAGCGGCACATCATAGGTAAACGCCCAGTTGAAACGCGCACCTGCGGCAAAGACTTTGGCTTCATCTGGCTTGGGCGTAAATATGGTATCAAAAACTTGCCAACTCAGAATAGTCAGAACGACCACGATGACGGCGGGGATGGCCGTCCAAACAATTTCAAGGGTGGTACTGCCGTGAATATACGCGCCATCGCTGGTATCACCGGGCTTGGCGCGGAAGCGAATGATCGAAAAAACGAGCATGCCCTGCACCAACAAGAAGATTGCCCCGCCGATGACCAGCGAAATATGGAAGAGGTCATCAACAGGTTTGGCTTCTGCCGATGCCGGTGGTGGGAACAGTTGCGGGGTCAGTGTACCAATAAGGACACCACCCAGAATGAGCAAAACGCCCGCTACGATGACGATAATAATAGTGCTGCCACTAATACCGCCGCTACTCGGTTTTGGAGGATGAATTGAAGCCATAGAATTTCCTGCTAGCCACAACAAAAAGTGAAGTCAACCAACAAAGGTCATGAAATTCTAAACCAAACTGCCATCTTGTGATGACTTGTGGTATTGTGTACATTTGGCGAAAATTGCCACAATGGACATTGTTAAATTTTACACAAGATTCAACGATTTGCAAAAGAATTCTCATATAGAGGGTGCTGTATAACATAGTTGAGTTGGATAAATATGGGCGTTTTGACGAATGGGCAGATAATGGACGAAAATCAAAAGCAATGTACGAGGCAGGTCAGCCCACAACCATCTCTTCTTTCTTGACATTGTAACACAGGACGGCAACTGGCAGCGCCAGCTACAACAAAGGAGATCTGGTAATCGGGCGCAGTGCTCAACGCTGCGATCTGGTTTTTAATAACACACGCGTGTCGCGTATACCTGCGCGTGTCGCGCACAGTAGATAAAGGTATCACCATCACGGATTTGTATTCGGCAAACGGTACGCTGTTTGATGGTCACCAGCTTGAGCCGGGCGTGCCGATTACATGGCTTATCAACCAAACGGCGGTAATTGGTGATGTTCGCCTGACGCTGCGCTACGGCAATATAGATACCAAGCGGTTGGATGAGATGGGGTAACAGCCCAGACACCTTCTCGAATTATTCAAAAGTACCAAACGCAGCTTAATGGTATAGCCTTCTGCTAATGACCAGATCTTGGGCGGCATGCTATACTACAAAGACCAATTCATTACAGTTTTGATGACTGACCATGACCAGTGAACCTATACCGTCTGCATTGGCGAAATTAATCTGGACTCACCCGGCGACGGGTGACGTGCAAGAGTATGTTTTGACCGAAGGGGCAACGGCCTCTATCGGGCGGCAGGCGGACAACGACATCTGTATCCCGGAACAACATGTCTCGCGGCAACACGCCGTCATCAGCTATCGCGATGGCTTATTCCTGATAACGGATTCAGGCAGCGCGAACGGCACATTCGTCAACGATGCTCAGATCAAACAGCCCTTTCCGCTGGCTTCGGATGACGTGATCCGTCTATATGTGCCGACTATCCGCTTCTCGGCGGTGGTGACGCAGGAAGATCAAGACAATGCCAGCCGCAACGGAACACTGATTACCGCTTCGATCAGCTCCGGCAAAGGGAAACTCATCATCACCACCGGCCCGCAGGAAGGGCAAACCATTCCGCTGTTGTTGAAGAACATTCGGGTGGGACGGGCGACCAGCAAAGCCAATTGGGAAATTGCGCTGCAAGATGCCTCAGTCTCCCGCCCGCACGCACGGCTGGAATTGGTCAACGACAATTGGGTGGTGTACGATCTGGGCAGCGCCAACGGCACGACGGTCAACGATGTGGTGGTCAACGAAAAAGGCCGCCCACTGCGGGACGGCGACATCATCGTTTTCGGCAAAACATATCTACTGTTCCGGGCGGGGTGAGGTCATTTAACCCCACCCACCAAACTCCGCTTAACACTCACCGGCTGCCGGGCACATCAGTGCCGAGCGTTTCCCAACCCGACTCATAATCGCTGCGCCCACTACCGTATGAATCATAGTACGATCCCCAATACAGTGAGGGATCATAAGCTGGTAGTTCGCGGCGGACATGATCAAGCTGATTCCACGCATTCAAACGCGAAGTATTCAATGAAAATGGCAGACTGCTGCCTCCCTGCATTTCTTTATCGAGGGTGAGCAGTTGACGGGCTAACCATTGCCCTGACCATTCTTTCACCTGGTCATCTGTGGCGCTTTGCCACAGCGGCAGGATTTCCGGCACAGCATCGGCAGAGAGGATGTTGAGGAAGGCGATGTCCAGTTCTTGCCCAGCGTGGTAGCGGGCAATATTGCGCTCGGCGATGTAGTGGTCAATGTTCATGAGGTTGATGGTGGCGAGGTAGCCGATGATGACCAGCAGCGTGCCGAGTGAAAAGATATTAGTCTTCAAGCGGAACATGGCCACGACAAAGACAGCAAACATCACGCCCAACCACACCATGAAGACATGGGTATACACCCGCAGTTGGGTGAAGCCGAAAGCCTCTTCGTAGAGCCACATGCGCTGGGCGGCGGACACCAGCATGATGGAGGTCAGCGCAACAATCGCCAGCGCCAAACCGCGAAAAATATGGTTCTCGCGCTTGCTCTGGCGGACACTGACTTTGTCCAGCCACAGTGACAGGCCCAACGTCAGCACCGAGACAGCGACCAGTTCAAAAAAGCCGCGCCGGGCGTATTGGGCGAAGGTCAGCCCTGCCACCTCTATGGTGGTACGCCCACCGAAGAAGTATCTAAATTGGATGACGACGAAGGCCGCAAACAGGGCTACTACACTGCCCATGATGATGCCGCTTTCTACCATGCCCAGCTTGAAGGCAGGCTTGGCTTTTTCTTTGGTTTGTGCTGAGATAGCAGCCGCCATCTCCATTTCAGGATCGCTGCTGGCCTGCTCAGTTTCGGGCGTGGCAGGTGGTGCCGCCACATTACGCATGAGACTGAAGCCCAGCGCGCCGGTAGCGACGGTTGCCAGACCACCCGTCAGCAGCCAGCGTCCCAATGTGTCATCCAGAAATTTAATACCGAGGGCTTTCCAGACGCTGTCAAAAGCTTCGCTGACATACTTGGCGAAGACGGCATCGGCTGAACCTAGCAGAAAGGCAAATACCAGCACAATAGGCAGAGCAAAAACTGATCCACGAACGACAGCGGCGAAAACACCACCACGCTGGTGGCGTTTTTCGCGCAGCCAGCCCCACGCCTCCACGGTTTGAAGGAGGGCAACCGGAACAAGCATAATGCCAACTTCTAACACGGCTTGAGTTTGTTTTCCAAGTGTTTCTTCGTCTAACGAACGTGCAAGCGGCAGGTAGTAAACAACGAGCGCACCCAGCGCCAGCACAGCACCGATATTGAGCAGCGTCACCAGTTCATCGGCACGGATCGCAACCATCACGGCAAAGAAGCCCAACGGCAGCAGCGGCCACAAGTTACGCGGCTGAATCTTCACCTGCGCGGGGCGGGTGAGCGCCAGCAAGATGATGACCGCCAGTGCAATATAGATCGGGAAAGAGAGGCCGACGAGCCGTCCATAAAACAGGATGTTGCCCATCAAGCCCAGCGCCAACCCGGCAGCAACGGCAATTACTCCAAAGGTTCGTTTATCCATTGTGAATAACTCCTGAAAATAAGCGCCAAATAATGAAAATATGACGTAGACTCATCTAAACAGGTTCCATCACCGCCGCCTATCCCCCAAAAATGGGGGTTTATGCCACCTGTAATAGAATGGCTTGTTATTTCATCATACAATCAAGAAAGTGAGATTCCTCAGACGATTGCCCTACGTTTTCGCAGAAGCGAACCTATTAGAGGTGCGGTTTGAGGTAGAAAAAGGCTATAACTTGAAAAGTCGTATAGGGTTTGTCCTCATGGTGCTGCTGCTGATTGCTCCAACGCTGCACGCACAGGGGGTGACATGGCAAGATCGCTTTAATCACCAGTTGGGCATCACCTTCACCCTTCCCCCCAACTACGAACTGCTGCCGGGCGACGATGTGATTTACTCGAACGGCAGTAACACCATTACCTTTGAACCGGTCACCAGTTTGTTCATTCATTCGCTGGATTTAGAAGAAGCCTGCAACATCGTATCATTGGACACACCCGGTTATAACGCGCGGGTGCTGGGAAAGGGCCAACATGGGGTGTGCATATATAGCAAAGGCCGCCAGTCCTACACCACCATCGTTACAGAAGATCATCGCTATCTACAGGGCGGCGCAGAATATGATTACTTGGTGGTGAAAGCCCCCAAAGAAGATTTGGTGAACGTTACGGACAGCATCCAATTTGTAGACCGGGTGAATGCCCATCTATATCTGGATGAAGCACTGCGCTTGATTCGTGTCAATTTTGTTTACCCGGACTCGGTAGATTGGTCGAAGCTTTCGCAGCAGGCACTGGACATGGTGACTGATGATTATGATATGACCGAGGCATATAGCGCACTGGATTACGTCTTCGATCAGATTAAGGGCTTTAGTGCCCATAAGGGCGGACTACTACCGCCCGACGAGGACAGCTACTCGCTCTATGAAATTCAAGACCGGCTGGGATATGTGCTGACCAGTCCGCATATTGGCCGCTACCGTACGGTGATGCTGGTCTACCCTGATTCTCCCGCGGAGTATGCCGGTTTGCGAGTCGGCGATGTAGTGGAAACGATTAACGGGAAAGACGCCCGGTTCGTCAATGAGCCGCAGCGACGCAAGGTTACGCTGGGCGTGCGCCGCGCCGGGGAAGGCGAAACGCTGACGATTGGCATCATCCCCGACTACTATGAAAGTTATCTACCCGTAGAAGGCAGACGGCTGGACAACAAATTAGGGTATATCGAAACCTTTTCGGCCAGTTTCCGCAATTCATATGATTATTTGTATCAGTATCCTGCTGATGCCCAGAACACCATCCGCAGTATTGACGAGGACGGCACGTGCGGTTGGGTGGTGGATGTGCGCCGCAATCACGGCGGTTTGGCGCTGGTGATGGGATTGGCGCTGGGGCCGCTGCGGGGTGAAGGGCGCTGGTTCGGGATGCGGAGTGTGACCGGGGATATTACATGGTATGACTACCAGTACGGCGCATTTCCAGATGTTTCTGATCAACTGGTGATTTATGATCCTTACCAGCTGCAAGAGCCTAACCCGCCCATAGCGGTGCTGGTGAGCGCAGAAACCGCCAGCATGGGGGAAATGACGGCCTACATTATGCAAAGCCGTCCCAACGCTCACACGCGCATTTTCGGCGAGCCAACAGGCGGCTATTTGAGCGATGCTTTCACGCTGGTATCATTGATTGACGGCGCGCAGTTGGCACTGGTCAATGACCGCGGCGTAGGGCCTGACCGGCAACTGCTGCCCTACTCCATTCAGCCGGATGTGCAAATTAAGACGGATTACACCGCGTATGGCACGGACAGCGACCGGGTGTTAAGCGCCGCCCGCCAGTGGCTGCTGGAACAGCCGGAGTGCGGGTGATGGGGATTTTTGAGACAATTCATAAATCAGATCATCTCCCTCTGCTTATTTCATATATTTGTTTTTTTTGAAATAAGATTTATTCTTATTGCAAAAGATGCAATAAGAATAAACAGGTAGTAGTGTGAATATTCAAAAATTTCAGAAAAGTTCAGCCGGTAAATTAATTCGATCTCTCAATGGATATCACACTTTTATTCCTCATCCTTTGCCACCTAAGATATCTTTAGACGACATAAACTTAATCAAGCTGCTAACAAATGCGGAACGCGCTTTAGGAGAATTAGCTGGTCTAGGTTATCTTATTCCAAACGCAGATTTTTTGGTCATCCCATATACCCGATTAGAAGCTGTAGCTAGTTCCAAAATTGAAGGCACCCAAGCCTCACTTTCAGATCTCTTTTTCTTTGAGGCGGCACAAGAAACCCCTAAATCCCGTGATGATGTAATTGAGGTAAAAAATTATCTAAATGCCCTTAATTACGGTCTAAAACGATTGGATACATTACCCCTTAGTCTAAAATTAGTGCGCGAAATCCATAGGATTTTAATGGATGATGTGCGCGGGGGTACGAGTGATAAGACCCCTGGCGACTTTCGGCGTTCGCAAAACTGGATTGGTCCTGCCGGGTGCACGCTTGATAGTGCAACTTTTGTTCCGCCCCCTCATGAGGAAATTCTCAACCTCCTTGGTGATTGGGAGAAATTTATACATGAACGTGATTCATTACCACTATTAATTCAATGTGCATATATGCATTATCAATTTGAAACCATACATCCTTTTCTCGATGGAAATGGGCGAGTTGGTCGACTTCTAATTACGTTATTCCTTTGTGAGCGGAAAGCACTCCCATATCCCCTTTTATATCTGAGTGCGTATTTTGAGCGATATCGTGATGAATATTTGGACTCGTTATTGGCAGTTAGTCGGGATGGGGATTGGAAACGATGGTTGCAATTTTTCTTGCAGGGCGTAATGACACAAAGTCACCATGCTATTGAGTCAGCAAAACGAATCGTCAATCAGCGAGAAAACTATCGTCAACTTCTCCAACAAGGCAAGTCATCAGCTTCAGTATTATCATTGCTCGATATTATGTTTACGAGTCCTTATTTGAACCTCCAACAAGCATCAGAAAAGCTAAATGTAAGTTTTAATACCGCAAAAAAATCAATGCAACAACTGGAAGATTTAGGAATTGTGCATGAAGCTACTGGGCAACGTCGCAATCGTATATATTTCGCAAAGCGCTTATTAGAACTGTTAGTCGAAAATGATCCTAATAAATTAACATCTTGATTCCACAGTAATGATCTATAAACGCTGTTGACATGTCTTGATTTGCCCTAAATATAAAACCGTATACTCGACAACGAATGGGACGAAGTGAAACGGACAGCGACCCGGTGTTAAGCGCCGCCCGTCAGTGGCTGCTGGAACAACCAGAGTGCGGGTGATGGGCATTACCGCGCATTGAACGGCATATAAACAAAACAGGGACGAGCTAACTCGTCCCTGTTCTTTAGTCAAACCGTATGTGCTGCGTTTAGCCAGCGTGAACGACGTGCCACACCTCGCCCTTACCATCACCGTTGACATCGCCGGGAACTTTGTCTTCAGCAAAGTAGTACAGAGGCATACCGTTGTAGGTCAACTGGACACGCTTGTTATCTTCGCGAACAAAACTGGCTATTGTGGCGCTCACATCTGTGCCAGCGGTTAAGGCATCCTCTGGGTAGACAAAAGCCACCGGCCAGTTCTTGAGGCAGTCATCAGCGCAATTGCTTACGCCTTCGGTGTCGTTGTCGAAGGTATAGAGGGTCATACCGTTGTTGGCAACCAGAATGCTACCCATATCGCCAACCTCGCGCCAACCGACAACTTCAGGTTGGACAACAAACCAGTTGTCACCCACACCCTGTCCATTTGTATCGCCAATGGCCTTGTCATCTTTCCAGTAGTACAGGGGCATGCTGTTGTAAGTTACTTGAAGCGTGCCATCCGTGCGTTCGGCGGTTCCGAATGTGCCCAGCAGGTTCTGGCCGGGGATGATGGCATCAGCACTGTCAACAAGCAGAGGCGGCCAGTTGGCGGCGCACTGGTCATAGCAGTTGCTGGTGTCGGCGGTATCGTTCTTGAACATGTAAAGGGTCATGCCAGCAGGGCCAACCAACACGGTGCCCAATTCGCCAACGCGCTGGGGATATACAGTGGCGGGCGGCACTATAAACCAGTTTTTGCCAACCAACTGACCGGTGGTGTCGCCAACAGCCTTATCATTCTTCCAGTAATACAGGGCGACGCCATTATAGCTGACCTGTAGGTCGCCATTTTCACGCTCGATAGTACCCAATGTGCCGGGGATGCCGTCCGCCATTGTCAGGCTGTCTGCACTGTCCACAATCAGGGGCGGCCAATTTTCGGCACAGGCATTATAGCAAACAGTCTGGTTGAGGGGGTCTGGGGGGAAGCTGTAAAGTGTCATGCCGTTGGGACCAACGAGGAACGGACCGAGGGCATCGTTGCCGCTCAAGCCGACGGTGGGCGCATCCTGCGCCAAAACGGGTACAACCACAATACTTAAAATAAGCGCTGCGAAAAGAATTACTAAACGTAACCGGGACATTGTTCCACTTTCCTCCCTGACAACGATTGATAGAGAACAGGTGTATCCACCTGCTATCACTGTAATCGTTGTGGGCGCGGCAATTGGATGACACATCTCATGAAACATTAATCCTGCTGGCATCAGCCTGCTACCCCTGCTAAACTGATTAGTGGAGAATATGGTCATGTCTTTTCAGTTCGACGACGTCGAGATCATGCGGCGTATTGCCGCCCAAGACCAGCAGGCTTTCCGCTTACTGTATCAGGAATATGGTAAAGCGGTTTTCAGCTTGGCTTACCGGATTGTGCAAAACGTCGTGCTGGCGGAAGAGATTACCCAGGATTCCTTCCTCAAGGTGTGGAATCATAAAAATCAGTGGGACCCCAAAAAGGGAAAACTCAAAAATTGGCTGCTGACTATTACCCATTTCACGGCCATTGACCGTCTGCGCAAGGAACGCCGCCAGCCGACCCTCCACCAGGACACCATTGAAGATATGGAAGAACAGTTCCCCAGTGGGAATGGCGAGCCACCTGTACACGATGGCGCGCTTTTGCTTATGCTGGTGCAGCAGCTCCCCCCCGAACAGGCGTCATTGATTGATCTGGCCTTCTTCAAGGGAATGTCTCATGGTGAGATTGCCAACACGACCCACATACCATTGGGCACAGTGAAATCACGGCTGCGACAGGGGTTGCAGCGGTTACGCGTTTTGTGGCTGGAGAGTACCATGCCAACATCCAGTCCGCGCTGATTGGTCGTATAATAGTATGAAGGAGCATCGCAGTCGGTAGCATGAGTCTAGAACATTCGCGGATGACGTCGGACAATTGTGATTCTATTCAGGAATTAATTCCTGAGTATGCTTTTGGTTTGACGGATGCCGAGCAGACACAATTGATCGAATCGTCATTACGGGACTGCCCCGACGCCGCAGCGCAACTGGCCGATTATCGCCAGATTCAGGCTGTGATGCGTGATTCCGTACCTCAGATCGAACCGCCTGCTGCTCTCGAAGATCGTCTGATGGCAGCTATTGCCCAACCTGCTGCACCTCCCGCGCCCCGCAAACGACAAATCACCCGCTCGTGGTGGGTGGCAGCCGCCGCGTTAGTGGCACTGGTGCTCACGAATGTTTACTGGCTGGCGCGTGTTTCTAATTCTGTTCCACAGCCCGACACCGGACAGGTCACGGTTAGTGACAGCGGCGCATTTGTGCTGACGAGCACCGCCAATCTGCGCTGGGCGCGGCTGCCTGCTACGGAAACCGTGAACCCGGATGCCACCGCCTTTCTGATGTGGAACCGCGAAAGCAAGATTGGCCTCATGTACGCGCGGGGTTTTCCTGAACCAGATACGGGCAAAACGTATCAACTGTGGCTAACGCGCGGTGAGATACGGGTGAGCGTGGGTACTTTTCAGGTCAATGAGGAGGGTATCGGTTCGCTTCTGTTTCATTCAGAGCAACCGATAGATGAATTCACGTGGGCACGCATCACCGCCGAACCTTACAGCGGCAGCCAGCAGCCCAGCGAAAACATTGTGGTTATCGGGCAGTTGTAGACCCTGCTACGTTCTAAGCGTTATATATTCCATAATTCACAATATTTTCATGCCTTCGCTTTGCACTTCCCATAAGGTAGGACTAAGATTGACATGACAAATTGTGTTACACAAGAGGTATGGTCATGTCAATCCTGCGATCTGTTCCGGTCGTTATCCGCGTATCATTGTTCGCGATCCTTGCCGGGGTACTGGCTTATTTCCCCGTCCCGACCGCCGCCCAACAGATAGATAACAATACCACCATTGCTACCCAAACTGTGGCACAAATCAACGACTGGCGCATCAGTCAGGGCTTATGGCCGCTGGCGGTCAATCCCACATTGGAAGCGATGGCCTTAGCACAGGCCAATTACATCCTACCGCTGCTTTCGAGCGTCGCTGACGAATCGGCTTATCATCTGGATGCCCAACGCCGCAATCCACGCCAGCGGGGATTTCTGGCGGGGTGGCCGATTTATAACGCGGCCAATCCCGATCAAATTGAAGTGGGCGAAAATGCAGGCGTGGGCGGGCTGGCCTTTATCATGAATTTCTGGAAAGGGTCGGCCATTCACGCCAAAGCCGCGCTGAGCACCACCTACCGCGAAATTGGCGTAGCGGCGCTGCCCAGACCCAAAGGTGGGTATCTGATCTACACGGTGTTTGGCGCACGTCCGGCTGTCCTGCCGGCGCTGATCAGTGCTGACGAAACAAAGTTGTATTTGACACGCGAGAATTCGCGCTACGCGGGCACGGTGGATACCACCCGCGTACAACTGCTTGACGCGGCGGGCAATCCGTTATCTGATCCGGTGAGCTGGAAAGCGCAGCTCGATATTCCGGCTTCGGCTGGCGAGACATTTGAGGTGCAGTATAGCTACGGCTCGACCCAAACGACGACCATCGTAACCCGTTCGCAAGGACTGGTGCTGCTGCCCTCCACAGTGGGGAAAACCAGCTCGCCCGTGCAGGTGGTCGCTGCTACGCCTACGCCGCAGGAGGTAGCGGTTCAACCGACTGCCGCGCCGATTCAGCCAACCAGCACGCCAGTCGTGCTGCCGAGCGTCACACCTACACCAGCCCTGCAAGCGACGACTGCTCCCACACAGCAAGTCGTCCAGCCGACTGCTGCGCCAGTTCAACCGACGGCTACTATTAACCCGGTGACGGCTGACCTGCTGCTGACGTATGACAATATCGAACTGGTGGCGATCAATAACACTAGCGCACCAGTTGACCTTACAGGGCTATCGTTGATCGGCAGCGGCGTGACGGTTGGTGTGCAGTTGTGGTCAAGGGTAGGTGATCTACCCGTCACAGCGTTCCCATCCTCGCACTGTGTGATGGTGCGGCTCATCAACAGCGGCGCGCAGGTTCCCTCAAGCTGCAAATGGACACGCAGTATCGTGGATTTGACTCCGGCAAAGATATTCTGGACGCTGGATGATTTCATTGTCACGCAGAACGGCACACTGCTGGCGACCTGCTCTAAGTCTGCCGGGCAGTGCGCGGTGGATTTGCCATAAATAAGCTCCTCTTCGCCTACAAATGGTGGTTAACACAGATGTTGACCACCATTCTTTGTTAGAACTCCGGGCGGCAGAAGTGGGTGGATACTGCCATTTCTTGATGAGTGCGCGACATCAATAGCGGTCAAAACCTATCAGAGTTCCCGCTTTCTAACCATCTTCTACCCAAATCTAAACAACTTACTATAGAATTTGTGTTCGTACTTGTGCTATGCTATTATTTGGTTAGGAAATTGTTACATCAATACATGAGGCGCATAGCTCTATGCGCCTTTCGTCTCTATCGCTGCTACCGAGGGGGTGATGTGCATCATGCGAACACTAAAAACGACATTAGACCCACAACTGCTGGATAAAATACGCCGCTTCATCTGCGACTTCGATGACCAGTTTGGCTACCCACCTAACCTGCGCGAGATTGCGACACACGTTTTCATATCCCGTTCCAACTTGTACCGCTATCTTGACCATCTGGAAATGGAAGGCAGCATCAGCCGCGAACCGGGCGTGGCGCGCGGCATCACCATCCTTGAAGGTTGTGAGAAGAAACAAGGCAGTTAGCGCTTATAAATCCTCGACTACGCGCCGCACCCGTTCCAGAATTTCGTGCAGACGTTCACGCTGAGTGGCGTAATTGATGCGGGTGAAACCTTTGCCCGCTTCGCCGAAGGCCGCGCCATCCACGAAAGCCACTCGCGCTTTTTCGAGGAAGAATTTGAAAGGACTTTCACCCGGAAGGTTGAGCGCGCGCCAATCCATCCAACCAAGATAGGTCGCTTCCGGCACGGTGTAAGGCACCTGCGGCAGGTGCTTTTGCATATAGTCCACCATGAAATCACGGTTTGCCCGCAGATACGTCAGCAGTTCATCCACCCACGGCTGACATTCGGCGTAGGCAGCATAGGCGGCAGCCCAGCCCATTGAGCCAACATGCGGCATAAAGCCTTCGATCGACTTTTCAAACGTTTTGTAGATGGTTTCGTTCTGGGCGACGACATAGGCGATACCCAGCGTCGGCATGTTATAAGTCTTGCTGGGTGACATGAGGGTAATGGTACGCTCGGCCACTTCCGGCGACAGCGACGCAAAGGGAATATGCTGCTGACCCTCCATCATCAGGTCGCAGTGGATTTCGTCAGCAGCGATGATTATATTGTGGCGCAGACAAATTTCCGCCAATTTTTCCAGTTCTGCTTTGCTCCACAGCCGCCCTACAGGATTATGGGGATTGCACAGCAGGAATACTTTGGTGCGCGGGTTGATCGCCGCTTCAAACGCATCGAAATCCATCTCATAGCGCATCTTTTGTCCGTCGCGCGTCACCGCCAGATCAACCATATTGGCGACTCGCCCGCTGTTACCCGGCGCACTGAGGAACGGCATATAGACCGGTGTAGACATGATCACATTGTCGCCGGGATCGGTAAAAGCTTCGCTGACGAAGTTGAGGACACTGACCAGATTGGGCGTGAACTGGAAATCGGAGGGTTTCACCCGCCAGCCGAACTTATTCGCCATGCGCCGGGTGAGCAAATCACGCAGTTTGGGATCATCGAAGTGATAACCGAAGACGCCATGTTCTACCCGTTCCCGCAGCGCCTTCAAGATGGGTTCGGGCGAACGGAAGTCCATATCGGCTACCCACGCGGGCAGCACATCGGGGTCGTATAAATCCCATTTAATCGCACCACTACCGAGGCGCTCAATATTTTCATCGAAGTTGGTGGGCATAGCTGTACCTTCGTTATGAGTATGAGAGAAATGGCAAGTCTATGTAGGCGGCCATTCAGGGAATGGTGCTGATATTACATAGCAAGTGATTTTATTTCAAATACCGCATAGACCGGAATGGCGATACCAGATTCCTCTATGTCCAGCTCCCATTCTCCAGCACTGTGACTCGCTGCCCATCGGTCAATAACGCATAGTCCCCGGCCTCCAGTACGACACCGGATGCGCTACCTGCGACCTGCGAGCAAAAAGAGATACAGTCATTTCATTTTCTAGTTCAGTAGTGCTACTCAAGTCTATTTGGAAAAATGTTAATACACTACGCAAATTATTACGCAACCGGCATTGCCCGACAACCGTATTATGAGTGCAGGTAATCTATCTTGTACCGTACGGAGTTCTTGTATGAAAAAAGCACTGATCGCCTTACTCATTTTCGTTTTCATGTTCAGTGTGGCAGCCGCGCAGGATGCTATTAAGCTCAATGATTTCGCCGACGATGCTTTCGGTTTCAGCACAGTTGTACCCGAAGGCTGGACGGCGAAAGGTAACGGTATCTACGCCCGCGCCAGCAGCCCCACTGATTTTACGCTCATCGCGCAGCAGGCCGTCCCGCTGGCAGTGGACAAATTATGGCCGTCCCTGCTCCCGCAGCTGGCATTGACGGATGTTCCAGACAGCGCTGGCACGTATGAGTCACCCACCCTGAACTGGACATTGTACAAAGTCGATGTCAAAGCAGGTGCAGCCACTATTGCTGTTGATATGGCATTGGCGGAAGCCGACGGCAAAACCTATATTGTCTTGCTGCAAACAACCCCTGATGATTATCAGGCTTTGCACAATGCGGTATTCCAACCGACGCTTGCGGCACTCGCCCCTATAGTCGAAGCGGTCACTGATGTGCCGTATCAGCAGGAAGAAGTGACCGTTCCCAATGGTGATGTGACGCTGGCAGGAACATTGACCCTACCTGAAGGTGACGGCCCGCATCCCGCAGTCGTCCTCGTTACGGGCAGCGGGCCGCAAGATCGTGATGAATCGCTCGCTCCAGCCGCAGCCATCAAACCGTTCCGCCTGATCGCCGACGCCCTAACCCGCGCTGGAATAGCCGTGCTGCGGTACGATGATCGCGGCATCGGTAAATCCACGGGCGATTTTGCCAGCGCCACAACCCCCGACTTTGCCAGTGATGCCTCGGCAGCCATCCAATATTTGATGACCCGCTCGGACATCAACCCGAAGCAAATTGGTGTGTTGGGGCACAGCGAAGGCGGCGAGGTGGCGGCTATGTTGGGCGCGAATGATCCGCATGTGGCCTTTATCGTGTCAATGGCCGGGCCAGCCGTGAGTGGAGCCGACGTGCTGCTGCTCCAGAACAAACTCATCATGCAGGCAGGCGGCGCAGGTGATGAACAAATTCAACTTCAGCTCGACTTTTTGCAGCAGGCATTTGGCCTGATGGAGAAGGGTGATACTGAAGCCATCCAAAAACTGGCTGAGGAAACGGCTCGCCAGCAGTTCGATATGCTAACCGATGAGCAACGCAAGACAGCAGGAAGCATCGAAGAAGCGGTTGCCAATGCCCAGCAAGGGGCCGCATCCTTGATGACCCCGTGGTTCAAGTATTTCGTGAACTACAATCCGGGGGAAGATTGGGCAAAAACCACTGTACCGGTACTGGCTCTCTTTGGCGGCAAAGATACACAGGTTGATGGCGGGCAGAATGCCCCTGCTATGGAAGCAGCTCTGAAGCAGGCAGGCAACACGGATTACAGCATCGTCACGCTGCCGGACGCTAATCATCTTTTCCAGTCAGCGACTAGCGGTGCGCCGAGCGAGTACGGCACGCTCAAACAGGAATTCACCGCTGATTTCCTGCCGACGGTGGTGGACTGGGTACTTAAGCACGTCACGGTGGCGCAATGAGTCGGTGTACATAACGTTTGGTTCACACCGCCGCAAACCATTGAACTGAAAGCCCGCCGCCTCTAGTCAGGCATCAGTTCCTACTGCCGCTCGAAGATGGCATAACCATCTTCTTCATAGACACGCAAGGCGTCATCTATCCACATGGGCGTAGTCGCCGCATTACCCATCAGCGCCTGTTCCAATGGGCCATAGATGATGTAGCGGATGTTGTAAGCATCATACAACGCCTGCCGCGCAGCTTCGTCCAGATTGCCGCCAAAGAAGTCGGCTGCAACGGCGCGCTTCTCATCAGCCCGCAGGGTTTCCGGCCCGTGTCCGACATAAGGCCGCAGGTTGGTAAACGCGGGCAGGACATTGCCCGTGTCATTGGCTGCCAGCACCACGCTGTCCGCTGGAGCATGGTCATTCAGCCAGTTGAGTGCCCGCACTTCTGCCAGCGGTTGGTACAGCGGCTGGGTTTGCTGCATCGTCCCGACCAGTGTAAACAACCAGAAAATGACACTGGCTGAACACATCAACACCAAAGCCAGCACCCGCGCCCGCCGCCAGCGGGGACTACGCCCCATGACGCGCAAACCAGCCGCCACCAAAATCGCCAGCGGTACGATGATGGCTTCAGCCAAGCGGCGCTGAACGCTAATCATCGGTAGATAAACGAGGAAAGGAACCACCAGCGGCCACAGCAGCAAGGCACGCCCTTCCAACTGAGATGACGATTTCAACCGGAAGAGGACACGCCCACCGACTATCGCCAGTACCACCAGCAGTCCATAGGCAAAGATGTAGTTGAGGGGCGGGGGCGATTTCAGAATATTCTGCGCTGACCACGCGCCGAATACCGAATTGGTTGAAAAGACCAGACTGTAATAAAGAAACAGGGGCAGCGTCAGCGCCGCTGCCAGCCCACCGTTCACTGCCAGCCGCAGCGGGAAGCGGCGGGTCATTATCCACGCCATCAACCCCCACATCCCCAAAATGACATACACGATTGCCAGATAAAACGGCACAGCCAAACCCACCACCCACCAGCACAGCGCCGCCAACACACTCTTGCGTGTGTCCAATACCTGTCGCCTACCATGATCTTGACTGATAACCAAAATCAACCCGCCCAGCAGCGCCGCCCGCGCCAGTGCCAGATGCGGCAAACCCAGCAAAATGAGGAATGAAAAACCTTCCGGTATCAGGAATTCCGGCGGTTCCGCCCCTGCTACCAGCAGCAGCCAGCCCAGTCCGCCGCCCACCGTCGCCAACAGCAGCGCCACAAAGCGGGTGCGCGGCGCACGCAGAAAGATGGCGATGAAACGATAGAGCACCACGATCAACAGGGCGTCGAACACCACCCGCATGGCGTGGAACATCAACGTCAGTGCCGGAACAAGGCTGGGATCATGATCCCCCACAAAACGGCCCACCAGCCAACCGGGCAGAATGTAGGGCAGGAAAATGAGCGCGGCGCTGTTATGTGGTTCGGGCGTGTAGAACAGATAAAAGTCGAGGATGCCGCGCGCGCCCAGCCGCATCTTGGCGATATACGAATACCCGTCATCCGCCCCGAACAGGAAGCCGCTAAAGGCCCATTGGCTGCCCTGCTGGACATAGCCCAAAACAGAAGGCAGTGAAGTGAGCAGGATAATGAGCAGGGCGTAAAGCAGGACGTTACGCCACTCGCGGCGGCTGATGCGGGGAGATGAAGTCATAGAGTAATCCATGCTGGAAACCGGCACTTTCTTTAGCATAACCCGATTTCCAGCACAGAAGGCTTTGATTTTGAGTCGCGGTTTTCACACTTGCGACAAGGCGATCAAGTCCGGCTCCACCCATTCCCGCCGTGCCCGCTCCGACCCCAACACCGCGCGGCTGTAGTGCCGTTCGATTAAATGCTGATCCAGCAGTTGCGGATGCTGGCTGATGAACACCTCATAATCATCAGTTGGCGGCAGCGTTTGGATGGCGTGATACACCACCCGCGCCCAGAACACAGTGATCGTCTCATGATATTTTGTGGACGCCCCTTTGACTGCCGCGAAGTGCTGTATGCCGCTGCGGATGCGTTCCGTTCCCCCCTCCAGCCCATGTGTCCGCAGGTACAGCCACGCCATACGGATATGCTGGCGGTGCGGGAAACTACTGAGTGAACCATCTTCAAAGTGTTTCAAGAATTCTTGATCGCTCATCACACCCTCCTGATGGGAGAAATAAAAAAACCGCCCTCACGCAAGAAGGCGGCTTATGACGAATAGAAAAGCGCACATCCCAAAAAGATGTGCGCTTCACCTTTTTACCTTATGTCATTTTAGCGGCCTTGTCAACCACATTTGCCGAGCTTTACCTTAGCTCTAGTTGATCCCTTTCGCCAACAGCCATTCGTGCAAATATCTGGCACTATCTTGGTAAGTCTTTTCAACCATTGCGTTATGCGCTGTATCTTTGATCACATAAAAGTCGCCACCAAAATGTTTTGCTAAAGCCTGCTCTTCCTTAATCGAAAACAGCCTATCTTTTTCCGCCCCCATCACCAGTACGGGCGTATCGGGATTTTTGCGTGCGTGCCATGTCAGGGGATTCAATTGCAATGGCACAACCAACGACTCATCATCGAGTTGTCGGTGTAAATCTTCAGCAGAAATGAGAGCCCCCTCACTTAGGAATAACGTTTTGGCTTTTTCCGCTGTTCTTACTAACGGATAACCACGCCACGTAAGCACTGCCAGCATCATTCCCAGTGGATCAAGAAAGAAATAGCGCCACGGATAATCATAAAGCGGTATAGAGGCCAACAGCACCGCTGCGGGTAAATCCCCAATATGGGTCAGATACCATTGTGTGATTGCCCCGCCCATGCTGTGTCCGATCACGACCGGCGCGCGTTCACAGGCATCTACCTGCTGTTTGAGAATATCCCGATAGTAACCCAGTGTGCACAACCGGATGGGGCGCTTCTTTGCGGATTTGCCATGAGTTGGCAGACTGTGTGCATGACTGACCCAGCCCCACTCCGCGAAAAGCTCCTGCCAGTAATGCCAACACCACGCGCCGTGCCATGCGCCATGCTGGAAGACCAGCGGTGTTTGATATACAGGCTTCTCCGGGCGGTATGTGATACGTTCAATACCATCTACCAGTTCATGTTCAATACTGTAAACCATTTTTTGTCCTAGTTAATAAGTTAAATAGCATAAGCCAATATAGTTCTACTAAACCACTCTGTTATTGCTTCTCCGCACTCTCCTGTATCACTGCCAGCAGCACCGCACCGACGGCAGGCGGATACTTCGGCGTAGGAATGGTTTCCAATTTCAGTTGTTTGCGGAGCAGTTCGCTCATCACCGCTGAACGGGTCAGAATGCTGCCGCCGAAGGCAACCGGCAGTGTCGTATCATCCAATTGTCGAAGGATACTGTTCACCAACTGCGACAGAGCCGTCGCTCCACGCTCCACAATATCAACAGCCGCCGCATCACCTTCTCCCGCACATTCCAACAATGGCTGTGCTAGCGACGCAATAATCTTGTTTCTGTCCGCACGGTTCGCGTACATCCATTCGATAACATAGTCGGGCGCTTTCACCCCCAGCGTTGAGACCACCAGTTCGGTCAGACGGGTCGGGGCTTCTTTTTCGTAAAATATCCGCACGACTGCGGCAATCGCCTCGCGCCCCAACCAGTAACCGCTGCCTTCATCCCCCAGCAAGAAGCCATAGCCCCCGGCACGAGCGTGCTTCCCCTGCCGGTTGATGCCGTAAGCCACACTGCCCGTGCCCGCCATCACCATCACCCCGCAGGCCGCGCCGTGCGCCCCCACCAGCGCAACTTCAGCGTCACCACTGATAATGACCCGTGCTTGTGGAACAACATCGTGCAGCGCACGGCGCAGCCAGTCACCGCTGCTGTCGCTGGAACTGCTGCCGGCGATACCGGCACACACGGCTGTCACCGCCGCTGGCTCGAGCTGTGCCATCACAAATGCCTGCTGCATGGCGGTCTTCAAGTTCGCTGAAGCGCCTTCCGCCGTCTGCACGTTGGGGTTGACACCGCCCGCTTCACCATACCCCAGTACAACCAGATCGCGGCCTGCCAGCACTACCCGCACACCCGTGCCGCCACCGTCAATGCCCATGACAAGCATATTATTAGCTCTTGAGTTTGCGCTTGGTCGGATTGGCGATCTGGTAACGCACCATGCGCGGCTGGTAACGCTGACGCAGCACTTCATTCCGTACATCACCCTGTGGCACGTTAGCACTGGTCAAAATAGGCGGTTCAATGCCGCGCTCCGCCAGCAGCGTTGCCACCTGTACCGTGATGGACTGTATAATGCCGCAGCCCACGACGCTCGAAGTCGCTCCACATTTCAGGTCATAGCCGGGTACGTCGATTGCTGCGTCACCGGGATCGCCCAGATTATCAATCACGATGTCCGCCGCCTGATAAAGCTTCTTACCGCTGGAATGGCGCGAGGGGGCAGATTGGCTGTGCTTAAGCGAGGTGATAGCAACCACCGTCAAACCAGCTTCTTTACTCAACATAGCAATTTCAACCGGGCCGGGATTAATGCCCGAATTGGAAATCACCACCATCACACTGCCTGCCTGTAGTGGGTAATGTGAGAGCGTGATTGCCGCGATACCTTCAACCCGCTCGGCCTCGCCGTGTGCAATATCTTCTACATAAATCACAGGCGCTAATCCGCCCGCACGCCAGAACGCATCCTGCGCTACAAAGGCCGAATGCCCACTGCCGAACACTAGATAATCTTTGTCGTTTTGCAGAGCGGTGGCAATGGCATCCGCCGCCTGATAAATCGCCTCACCGGATGTTTCAGCGACTTGTTGCAGCAGATTGGCGGCAGTGGAGAAATAATTAGTTATGGGGTTGGTCACGATAATTCCTTTTGTGCTGATCGAATTCCTATGAATATAGCGTCAGACTTCGAAAATTGCTCTGCTATCCTTCGCCACAATAATTTAGGTATTCACGTTGTTGTGACCCGCGCCACCCAAGGAAGGTTTCGTAAACATCGGGGGTGTTGCTCAGGTTAGAAGTCATATCATCCTCAGGTGAGAAGATATAGATGTCATGGGAGCCAGAAACATAAGCAGACAAGGCTAACTGCGCCCCGCGTGGCGACCAATAAAGTGCTGGGGCATTTCGCAAGGTGGGCGCTAATGGGGTGAGGTCTTCCGTCTGCTCATTGAACAAGAGCAGTCCTTTGTTGGTACGAACGGTCAAGTACTGTCCGTCAGCCGACCATTTCAGATGTGGTTCGTAGTAGGCTGTTGGCCCTTTAATAGCGAAGCGCAGTTCCCGCCCCTCGTCGAAATCAAACAACCATAACGAATTATTCGCCCCGCCGTTCTCACCGCTGTCAGGATTAGAGGCAAAAACCAGCCAATTACCAGCGGGTGACCAAACGAGCGGATCAACATACAGATCACTGACCAATCGGCGGCTGCGTCCGTCACTTGTGTCCAGTGCATAAACGACCCGTTCGTGATCATTTGCTTCATCAATCGCCGTCACCGCCAGAAACCGCCCGCTGGCTGACCACTCCACGTCCGCCTGAATTGGCAGTTGACTGATGGCATCCTCAAAAGTCAGCGGTGTGTTGGCTTCCACATCAAATACTATCAAAACAACCTGCTCTTTTTCATTTCTGCCATAAATTGTTAATAAACGGCCATCTGGCGACCACTCATGAAAAGTACCCTTCGGCAGTTGCCACTGGGTTTTGTCCGTCACGTCATAAACCATATTGCCGAACGGTTCAGCAGCAGTGAAGAAAATACGGTCATCAGCAGGCGACCACCGGGCCATATCAGACCACGCTGCCATCTCTAGCTTGGTGGTGGCCTGTTTCTGCGCATCCCAAATCACAAGGCGTGGGGTAGGTTGCTCACTGTTATAGAATGCCACATAGCGCCCATCATGCGACCACGCCGCCCATTCGTACAGCGCGTATGAATCCGGTATGGTTTGGCTTTCGCCCGTTGTGAGGTCAAAAATGATGAGTTGTTGCTCAGGGACAGCCTGTGCCAAATAGACCAACCGTTGTCCATCCGGTGACCACCACAACGGCGTGGAACAATCACTCCCCGCCAGCCGTTCTGGCATCGTCCGGTGCACATTAGTTTCAACATCAACCACAGTCAGGGTACGCCGCTCGTCGTCTGCCGCATCCACCATATATATAAAACGCCCATCCGGCGACCAGCCAGCATCGCTGCCAAATTCACGCACGGTGCCGATCTTGTTTTTCTGACCACCATCCACCGTAACGGAGTAAATATCGGTTGCACCGTTGTTGTCCGACTCACCATACAGGATCATGTCCGCCGTGTTTTGCCCCGCCGCACCCCGCACAACCAACAAACAAACCATTACTACACCAACAAATACCACACTTTGCCATAGTCTCAAGTTACGCATGGTGATGCTCACAGGCTCACATTTTCGATAACCTCAGTATAGTGGCAACAAAAACGCCGCTGCCCAACGCATCAAACACGTTCAGGCAACGGCGCTAAATTATGCTAATCAGACTGTGAGGTTAGATGCGAATCTAAATTCCTAGTCTTCTTCCCCGTCCTTCTTGCCGTCGCCGTACTTCAGGTCGAGCAGGCGGCGGTAAGTGGCCTGGAAAGTCAGCGCATCCGCCACATGGAAGGGCAGCGGCGCTTCAATCGCGGCTGTGCCTTTCACGCCGTAATCAATGAACGCCTGTAAAAGATCGCGGTATTTGATGTCAGCCTCGTTCAGTGGCAGGTGCGCTTTTTCACCTTTAGGGCCGTAATCAATGCCGCTGATATGGAAGTGCAGCGATTGCAGCCCCTTCGTACCCAGCACATTTTTCACCCGCCCCAGCGCCTCACTGAACTCATCATAACTATTGAATGTGCCGTCGCCCGTCCGCGCGTGCAGGTGCGCCCAATCAATGCACGGCAGCACACCCGGTACTTCTTTGCTCAACTGCACCACCTCATCCAGATTGCCGAACATCGCTGATTTGCCCATCGTTTCCGGGCGCAGGTTGACCTTGACCTTCTCCTCGCGCAGGATTCCTGTGATTTCCAGCAACTTCTCCTTGGCACGTTCGTATACCTGTTCAGGCGGTTGGCTGTGGTAGCTGCCCGGATGGAAGATGATGTCCTTCGCCCCTGCCAGATAACCTTTGCGGGCAGCGGCCAAGAGACGTTCATCGCTTTTTGCCATGAGCTCCGCCGTCTGGCTGTTCAGATTAATATAGTATGGGGCATGAATACTCAGTGTGATATTGTATTCTTTAGCGGTGGCCTTGATCTGCGCGCAAGTTTCGTCGCTGACCCGCACACTCTGCACCCACGCAATTTCCAGATGGTCGAGTCCCAACTGGCGCATGTGGGCAATAGCGGCGGGTGTACCCTGTTCGGGCGTGGATTGGGGCGAACCGACAGTGCCAAAACGAATCGTATCGTGGTCAGTCAAAATGGATACCCTTCTTCAAATTTGCATGCTTTGAAATCGTACAGATATTCTATATGGAATGTGCCGTGAAGGGAAATGGAATGTTTGCGAATTTTAACCGTTCAGACCGCCGCCTGCTGCTGACACTGCTTGCGATGGTGGCAGTCTTCATCCTGTGGAACGTGCCGCAGTTGGACTTCATCCTTTATCCTTTCCGCCTGTTCGTGACCTACGTCCACGAAGCCGGGCATGGCACAGCCGCGCTCATCACGGGCGGGCGCTTTCAAGGCTTTGAAGTCATGTCCAACGGCGCGGGGCAGGCCATCACCGCAGGAGGCACCCGCTGGCTCATCCTCCCCGCAGGCTATCTAGGCGCGGCGCTCTTTGGCGCAGTCCTGTTTTACATCAACAACCGCTTTCACTACAGCCGCTTGCTGGCAGTGGCGCTCGGCGTAGGTTTGATTGTCTTCTCGGTATGGTTCGGGCGTATTGCGCTGCTGTCGTTAGTCGTGGGCATCGCTTTCGGGGCAGTCCTCATCCTGCTCGGCCTGCGCGCCAATGACTACGTCAACGGCTTTGTGCTGAATATCCTCGCCATGCTCACCGGCCTCAACGCCGTGCTGGATGTTTGGCTGCTCATCAACAACAGCGACGCGAATCTGGGCACGATCCGCAACGATGCCGCCGCCTTCTCCGCCGAAATCGCGCCCCTCATCCCCGGCGCAGTTTGGGCGTTCTTGTGGGCGCTGCTGGCGCTGGTCATGGTAGGGGTGTCAGTGTGGTTCGGCGTAGTGCGCCCGTTGCGCGGGAAGTCATAATGGTTGAGGGGCGCGGTTCGCCCCTCGTACTTCGTATGTTACGTTTGCTAACCCGCTAACTTCTTGATCAAATCCAGCACATCCGGATTGGCCTTGTCGCCCGCCAGCTTGGCATATTGCTGGAAGTCAGCCAGCGCCTCATCGTAAAATTCCTTACCCTTAGCATAATAAGCGTAGCCTCGGTTGCTGTAGGCAATCGCCAACTCTGGATTGAGTTCAATGGCGCGGCTATACTCCGCAATGGCTTCGTCATACTGTTTCTGATTTGAATAAATAATCCCGCGCCGGTTGTAGGCCGCGGCATCCTCTTTAACTTCCAACGCGCGATTATAGTCCTCCATCGCACGGTCAGGATCGCCCTGCAAACGGTACATATCCCCGCGGTTGATATACGCCTGAAAATAATCAGGCTTCAATTGAATAGCCCGTGTCATATCCTCCAGTGCCAGCTGGATACGGTCAAGCCGGTATTGGGCAACAGCCCGTCCGTTATAAATCTCGGCATTATCCGGGTCGAGTCTGAGTGCCTGCCCGTAAATCGCAACCGCCCCCGCAAAATCGCGGTTGTTGAGCGTGTCCGTAGCCTGCTTGTTGAGTTCCTCTGCCGTAAACGCCGATGCTTCGAAAGCCTCTCGTGCTGCTGCCGTCTGCGCCGGTACATCCCACACCCGCGCCAGCAGTGAATTGCTTAAGCGTGTCACCAGATAATGCCCGTCAGGACTCCAATCCTGCCACACGTAAACATCTTTTTCGCCCTTGCTGGCATGCCCTATCCGCAGCAGCATCCGCCCCGTTTCGGTATCCCAAAAATACAGCCCGCCGTCTTCCGCCTCCGTCTCAATCAGCGTTTCGTCTGCGTTCCATTCTGCCCGCTGGATAGCCACCTCATGCGGCAGCGCCAGCACCATCTCGCCGGTCTCGCTATCCCAGATCCGCACGATATTTTCGTCCGACCATGTCATTAACTGGCTGCCATCCGCTTTCCATGCCGCACCGCGTACCGTGTCAGGATGCTCAAAAGTCGCAACAACCTTACCACTCGCCACGTCCCATAGCAGCGCATGGCTCGGCTCGCGCGAAAGCGTCAGCACACGGCTGCCGTCCGGCTGCCACACCGCCGCACTGAAAGGTTCTTCCTCCCCCAAACGCCCCACAACATCGCCCGACTGCGCGTCCCATACCCATAGGCTGAGGCTACAGTTGTCGCGCGTCGCAGAGCATCTACCCACATTCGCGGCAATCAGTGACTCGCCAGTATGCCACTCAGCATCGTACACGCCATCTCGTTCCGCCTCGGTCTCAACAGACAGTGTGAGTACCTCGCTGCCATTGGTCGCATCAAACACATGGATGACCTTGTCATCGGTGATCGCCATAATTTGAGACTGGTCGCTGTTCCAGACGGCGTATTTGGAATTCTCCACCGTCAGCACATTCTCACCTGTTGCCGCATCCCACAATTGGATGCTGTTCGTGCCCGAACCGGTGCTGATCTTGCGCGTCTCAATCACCGCCCCGTCCCGCTTCCACGCCGGCAGCGAGGTTTGCGCTTCGATGCTCAGTTGGCGGCGGCCATGTTCCGGCTCATACACTTGAACCAACGAGTCACCAAACGTCGACGTAATCATCTGTGACCCATCCGCCTTCCAATTGGCGTACGTCGCCCCCGGCAGTGTAAACAGCGATTCTTGAGTAACCGCATCATAAACGCGCGTGAAGCTGTTCACGTCCCAGATCACGAACTGGCTTAGATCCGGTTTCCAGTTCACCCCTAGCCCGTTCTTAAACTCCGCCGTCATGTCGCCTGTCACGGCGTCCCATAAACGCACGATATTTTCTTTGGCCTGAATATTGCTGGTGCGCGTTGCTACAATCGTGCTATCCGGACTCCACCGCACATCCCACAACGTCGCATCATGAATCAGCAGATGCGCCGCATCGCCGCCAAAATGCAGCGACTGAGCAACATCTAGCACAGTCGATTCAAATTGCGCCATTTCATCCGGCCTGCTGCTCGCCACCAGCACATAGATGCCACCGTCGCCCGCATCCACCGCCAATATCAAACCCGCACTGCGCTTATCGGCAGCATCATAACGGGCGGCGGGATAATCCCCCAACGTCAACTCCACAATATCATTGGCGTTGAACCCATCCAGCTTCCCGAACATACCTTCTAGCGCTTGTTTGGGTGTGGTCAAAGTGTTGTAATCGAACACTTTCCGCAGATACGCTGGACGCATCACAATGATGCCCACTTCCCCCTTGCCGACAGCTTTAATTTGCTCGGCCTTGCTGTTGCGGCGCATGGTTTCCAGCGCATCCGCTGAATTGGCGAGCATGAAGAATCCTGTGCCGAAATCATCCGCTTCCGAATCCACAAACCACCCTTGTGGATAGTTCACCGTCAGCAGGCTGTCATAAGTCGTAAATTTTTCCGTCAGCGCGGGTGCATCTTGCGCGAACGTAGGGACAACTACCAGCAGTAACAAGACAAAAACAGTAACAAAGGCCAAACGTCTATACATCAATAATTTCTCCCTACGTTGATCTACAAAATCTAATGGTCAGACCAAAATGAAACCTGATGATTGTAGGGACGAGGCGTGCCTCGTCCGCCGAAAATGATTTCCCAACCTATTGGTTTACCCATAAGTGCGTATAAAAATTGTAGCATCGTCGCTCCTCACGGGGAAATTACCTCAGCATCGCTCCACGCCCTAAACGCCCATCCGGCGTATAATACGGGTTCGATTGGCATACTCTAAGGTAATCGCATATACATGATCGGCAAGATTGAATTTATTCAGCGCCCCCACTGCGAACTCTGCGGTGCGCAGCAGCCCGCCACACTGCTTGCCAGACCCTTCACTGACCCCGCAGTGTGGTCATTCATTGAACGCTACTACGAAGGGCGGGTGGATAAGAGCGCACTGGATGGCGCAGCCTATGAACTGGCGTGCTGCCCGAACTGTGGCTTCATCTGGCAGAAGCACATCCTCAACGATTCAGGTATGGCGCTGCTCTATGACACATGGATCGCCCCTGACAATAGCCTGAAGAAGAAGCAGAGCATAAACATCGCCCCCGGCTATCTGCGGCAGGCTGAGTTGATGCGACTGCTCATGTCGAGCCGTCACCCACAGGACATTCGTGTACTGGACTTCGGCATGGGCTGGGGTTACTGGTGCAAAGCGGCACAGTCACTCGGTTATCAGGTTGTCGGTCTGGAACTGGCCGAGTCGCGTATTGCTTTCGCCCGTGAGCAGGGCATTGAAGCCGTGCAAACTCTGGACGAACTAAGCGGGCGCACCTTCGATTTTATCAACGCCGAGCAGGTTTTTGAGCACATTCCCCGCCCGCTTGAAACCCTAAAAACATTATGTGCTTATCTGAGCGACAACGGAGTTATCCGCATCGCCGTACCCGACGGCGCAAACATCGCGCAGGAAGTGGCGCAGCCCACATGGACAGCCTCCAAAAACGCCGTACACCCCCTCGAACACATCAACTGCTTTACCCACGCCACACTGTCACGGTTGGGCACTGAGGCCGGGCTATCCGTTATTCCGCAGCCTATCAATCTCACCCTGCGTTATGGCGTCGCTTCACTGCTACGGGGCATCGCCGCCAGCACCTACCGCCGTTTCGCTGGCACAGCCATCTACTTCCGCAAGGAGTAATGACAACCCTTTGCAGACTCCAAATCAAGCCGAATGATAGATGTAGTTAGAAGGTGGCAAATCAAGATGGGTGTTAGTTTTTTCATTACCGCACGGGAAGATATTGATCCGGGATATTTGGGCCCGGATGAACAATTTCGACTAAAGCCTCAAGAGTTTGCAGAAGCCTTAAATGCAAAATGGAAAAACACAAATGTTTCAATTGATAATTCAGAACACTTCGCTTTGCGTTGGGAATGTGAGGTCAATCTGCAATATGGCTTAATGGGAAGCCTCTTCCGTGACTCTTGTGGTGTGGTTTTGGAAAAGCCCAGCCTAGAAGATGTCGCCGACTTTGCAATTTGGTTTCGATCAATCGTACCACTAGATGTTCAACTTGCAGTTTACAACAGTTCTAATATTACGCCTTTTGATCTTACAGTCCACACAACTTACTTACAGATAATCGACTTCTTCACTCACTACGATTATGTATGTTCGCTTGCATTATCTGTCACAAATGGACACACATTTGATCTCAGCCAATTGGAAACAAACCTGAAACAGAGTTGGCCGGACGTCAATATATTCACCATCGGCAAAAATGATCCATATTCCTTTTATTGGGAAGTAAAACAATCCATTAAACTCAAGCATCACACTCCATTGTCGAAAGAGGAGGTTTTCACTCAGGAATGGGAACAGCAGATTATACAGTCAGGCGCTGTGAACCCTGAAAGAACAGTGATCTACTTTTCCTGCTATCCATACCCTGAACTTGCCAAAGTGTTACTATGGTTTAGAAATACCTTGCCTAAAAGTGATGGATTGCTTGCGGAGAGAAAAATTGACGCAAGGCAAATGATGATAGTAGCAAACACAACAGCGGAAGAAATTATTGAAACATTTACGCAAGACTGGGAACGTGAGTAACCTTAGAATCGGCTTCATCACCTGCGATCTCTCTACCCGTCACGGTTGGGCACAGTACAGCTTGAATCTGGTGCGCGCCCTACGTGCCGCAGGCGTCAACATGACCGTTGTCGCCGCCCGCAATAGCCCGCTTGTGGAAGGCGTAGAGGTGCATCCTATCTTGCCCACCCTTGCTCCACGCCCCCGCGCCCTGCCGCTGCGCCTCCTGCTCAAAACAGTTCAGGCACATCTCCTTTTAGCCGACTGCGATATCATCCACTGCACCGTTGAAACCTATGCCCCACTTGCGGCGGCAATAGCAGGTAAGCGCCCCTTGTTCATCACCGGACATGGCAGTTATGTCAACCTGCCGCGCATATCCCGCTGGCCGCTGAACGAACTCTATCGCCGCGCCTTCCGCCGTTCCACCATGATCTGTGTCAGCCGCTACACCGCCAAAATAGCGCAGCAGGTCACACCCGGCCTGCAAACCGTCGTAGTGAACAACGGAGTAGAAGCGGAACGCTTCAAGTTGGTAGCGCGCATCAATTCCCCCTCCCTGTCTATGGGGAGGGGATCAGGGGGTGGGGTGATCTTCTCCGTCGGCGCGGTCAAACGCCGCAAAGGCACACTGGAACTGGTGCGGGCCATGCCCATCGTCCGTCAGGAATTTCCTGCCGTGCAGTGCATCATAGCGGGCAGCCTCACTGCCGAGCCGGGATACGCGCAGCAGGTACAGTCCGCCGTAAGTGACTTGCAACTCGATGGCTGTGTGCGCCTGCTCGGTCATGTCAGCGACGACGAACTTATGGATTGGTACAGCAAAGCCGATGTGTTTGCCCTGCCTTCCATGAATGATGGTTGGAAGTTTGAAGGCTACGGGCTGGTGCATCTGGAGGCCAGCGCCGCCGGACTACCCGTCATCGGCACAGGCGACTGTGGCGCGGAAGATGCCATTGATGATGGCCTAACGGGTTTGCTCGTCCCTCAGGCCGAAATAGCCGAAAAGCTGCCGCAGGCCATCATCGGTCTGCTGCACGCCCCACAACTAGCAGCGCAAATGGGCGCTGCCGGGCGCGAAAAAGCGCTCAAACAAACGTGGCAACAGGTCGCCGAGCAAGTACTTGATGTATACGGTAATTCATGAGAAACAAGTCGGTGATGCGGCAATACGGGGTTCAGTAACTCAAGATTTTAGCTCGTATTCACGCTAAATGCCTTGTGAATGGCCGTCCGCAATTCATCTATAGCCATCACTTTCATGATGATTGCTACTGCGCCTGCATCCAGCATCCGTCGACCTTCGTACTCGTCATTGAGGCTGGTGAAAGCGATTACCCGAATATGCGGCCACAGTTCATGAATCTGGCGGGTAGCATCAATGCCGTTCATAACCGGCATCATAATATCCATCAAAACACCGTCAGGCTGCAATTCACGGCACTTCTCAATAGCTTCAGCACCGTTAGCCGCACCGCCCACATATTCTAAATCATCAAAAAGATCGAAACACAATTCGAGACCACGCCGTATCACTTCATGATCATCCACGACCAAAAGGCGTAAAGGAGGGGTATCTGTCATTTACTTCCTGTTATTAATATATGATTGTGTCATCGTAACTCATTACGATTTCCATTTCAATTGGTGATGTAGGGTGCGCTGAGAAAGAGGAATATCTAAACCTTATACGAAAAATATCAATATTACAATGGGCTTTACAATAATAAATTGCTTTTTTGAATACACACGTCATTTTCGCGTCTAGGCAGTAGCCACCCCACTTCGTGCTACACTACAATCAGCACATCCGTAAATTGGGCATAACTAAACTATGCATGACTCACTTGATCTCACTGAACTCAAAGAAGAAGCGCGCTTATTCCGCAAACGGACAGGATGGTATAAGCACTTTCGCAAGGTTTTTTTGACTGTAATAGGGCTTACATTTGTACTGACCCTGTTGCCAGCAGATCAAAACGCTACTGACACACTAGTTCCCATCATCAAATGGATTGTTTACACAGGTTTGACTATTGTGTGGATTGGGGTATCTCTACTCATAATCAGAGAATTCATTTACTCTACTCGTCGCAGTTTCCAGCGCATAGCTCATATCAACCAATATGCACCGGACTTCGTGCCACGTTTGGGAAAATGGAGTGTATTTCGTTCACCCTTTGGATTAGTCACAATCCTCCTTGTGATCGTCGGCGTCATCTTGTTTCCTGACCGTGCTTTTCATTTTTATGTTATTTATTTGTTTGCAATCTTTTTCGTATTCTTTCTCTACACACGTGCTGTACTACGCTGGTGGGATAGCCCGACAGATTGGATACAGCAGCTTATCGCCCGCCTGCCTAAGGGAGTTAACCTCCTCGCGTCGCGCGCAGTTCATTTACTCAATCAAGGCGAACTCGAAGAGGCGGCAGAAATTTTCAAACAAATATTAGCCAGCAGGTCACGTTTGCTCGGTGTCTATGGCGGAATTTTGCTGAACAACTTGGGCTATTGTCTAACTCTAAATCAGCGTTATGATGAAGCCCTGCCGCTGCTCGAAGCAGCCATTCGCATAGATCCCGGCTACCCGCTGGCCTATGACAGCCTTGCCGAGTGGTATCTCGCCCAAAACCTTGATGCCGAGCGTGCAGTGGAGCTGTGTGAAGTGGCTGTTGAAATCGCACCTCAGTTTACTAAGGATACAAAATGTATAGAGCGCGCTACCTATGCCCGTGCGCTGGCCTTAACAGGCCGCACTGCACGCGCAGAAGCAGCACTCAAGTTAGCGACTGAAAGCACCGAGAAACTCAAACCCACTACCATCGCTGAAGTAAACCGCCAAGCCGGTTACGCCCAATTCGCACTGGGTAACGCACAAGCTGCCCGCCAACATTTCACCCACGCCCTTGAAGTCAGTCCCGGTAGCTTATATGCGAAACTGGCACAACAAGCCTTGGATACCCTTTTTCCAACACCAATCGCCTAAAACATTATGCAACTCACCGCTCCCGCATCCGTCAGTCGCCTCCTGCTCGCCCTTCTGCTGCTCATCGGCTCGGAAGTGCTGGCATGGAATAATCCCACGGGCCGCCCCGTCGTCGAATGGGTACTGCTCTTGCCCGGCTATCTGGCGCTCAGTGCGCTGCTGCTGGACTTCATGGTGCGTTACCGTGTGCGCGATCTGTTCGGCGCGCTCATCCTTACCGGCATCTACAGCCTGTCCGCCGCACTCGTCCTCAATCCGTCTGCCACCCTCAACGACCTGCCGCGCACCCTCATGACGCGCGTCATGGGCGCACACGCCCTGTTAGCTGCTGAAATGCTGGGCTTCTTTCTGGTGCTAACCCGCGGCCAAACCCGCAGCCGGCGTTATCTCCTGATCGGTGCAATTATCGTCGGGCTGGCATGGGGCATCTGGGTGAAAAATTGGCCGCCGGACGAAGGCTTTGGCGCTGTTGATCTGCCCGTCATGCTGGCCTATTGTGCAGGTAGTCTGGCATTGATCGCCCTCTTGTTGTACGGCTTGACTGCCCGTCCCTTACCGGCTCTGGCTGACGAGTCCGCCCCCATGCCTCAGGATGCCTTGCGCTTGGGGCGGCAGGAGTGGCTCATGGTAGCCGTCATCCTCGTGGCAAGTGCCGGACTGCGCTTGGTACGCGGTGAAATCCCACCGGGCGGCTTGTTCGTGGCCGGGCTGCTCGTTCTCTGCTGGGCAATCCTCTGGTTTCGCGGACGCAAGAAGGGCGCGACACTGCTCGACGGGTGCTTCCCGCCGCAGCCAATCGCCTTTTCGCGCTTCCTGCTCATCGCCAGCCTATTCCTCGCCCTCGCCGTCTTCGGCTACAATCTCCCCGCCATTCAGGTGGGCACTATCACGCCCTACACCTTCATCGGCTTGGGTTTCACCGCCTACGGGCTGGCGTGGCTGCCCACCGTGTCATTGGTGCTGGGCATTCAGGGTTATCTGCGCCAGTTGGCGACCCAACAGCAGTGAGTGAATAGTCATACACCATCCTGATAAAAGGATAGACCCTACCCGCACTCGAAATTATCTTTTCTATCCACTTTGGGGCGATTACTCAAGGATGTCCAGACCCGCCCGCCGGAGCAGCGTTTCCACAGCAGAACGGTTAACCGTGACTTGCCGTCCTGTGCCGCCCAGTACCCCCGCTTTGCGGAACTCATTGATATACAGACTGGCCGTGCTGCGATTCAGGCAGGTGATGCTGGCGATATCGTCCTGCGTAATCCCCGTGGGCAGCGGATACCAATCGCTGCTCACGCATTCCGCCCGCCGCACCAGACTGAGCAGCGTCCCCAGCAGCCGGTGACGCGCATCAATGTGCATCAGAGCATGCAACCGCGCCAGCGTCTCGCGCTGCTCGTCGGCCAGATGCGCGATCAGATTCAAGCTCAGTTGGGGGAATTGGGAGATCAACTCCTGCAGGTTAGTTTTTGTGAGCCGTCCCACGTGTGCATCGGTGACAGCCTGCGCGGTGCCCACCCGCTGGGTATATTTTCCCAGAAATAACTCTCCGAACACCTCGCCTGCCTGTACAATGCTGATGATCTTCTCGTCGCCACCCGGACTGTAGTAACTCTTTTTCACCAACCCGCTGAACAGCAGGAAGATGACCTCTGCGGTTTCACCCACATGAAACAGGAATTCCCCGCGCCGGTGGGTGCTGCGGGGAATCAATTGCAGGGCGTTACTCAGTTCGGTTGTTGTAAGCCCTGCAAAGAATGGATGTGTGATGATGTCAGTACTGGTTTCGGATAAATCGCTCACGACACACCATCGGCTGTTATCCCGCGTCGAATGAATTACATCCGTTCGCTGGCTAACTTGACCACAGCCCCCATAATCACACCAAATGACATGCCCCATCAAACTCATGATCTGCGGTTGGTCAATTTGCAGCACCATATTGTTCATACCCAGCATGAGTGGCATCATAACCAGCGCACCCAGCACCCACCACACTATACCATAGATACCACCCTGATAACCATACCTCCAGTTCTTCGGCAGGCGGGTAGCGATCAGTCCGGAAAGTCGCCCCGATGAACACACTGATCGCCATATGTACAATGAACCCCACCACTGCATTCTGCTGCCCGATCAACATCCCCACCATCGGCAGCGAGTCCATCATCGCCATCATCATCCCGAATACCATACCGCCGACAATGCCGCCTATCGCGCCCAGTGTCACGACCCGCACATACCCATTACTGCTGCTCTCGCTCATCGTCTTCGTAGCCATCGCGTCACTCCTTCACCACAGATCAGAACAGATTAAGATCAAGCTTGTCCCGACCATAACACAGCCCTTGTGGCGGAACTGTTGTCTCGGCAACACATTTGGCATTGGACGCAATGCTTATCTATTTTTAAGGTGGATGAGCAATATCAACGTGGACTTACCAAATTGCGGGTCGCGTGCGGGGGTGCACATTCACGTATTGAACAGGATGCCGATACCCGCTACTGTCACCACCGCACCCAACACCGCCCGCACCGTAATCCGCTCGTTAAAAACGAAATAGCCAACCGGTATCAGAATAATCGAGGTGATGTGCGAAAGAGTGGTCGAAACACCCACTGGAACATGCTGGAACGACAGCAGCAGAAATGATCCGGCGATCACTGGCCCGAACAGTGCCGCACCCGCCAATTGCAGGAACAACCGCCCGCATCTCTTGAAGATGCGTGTCGTACTTCCGACCTTGCCTTGAAAGGCGATAAATACCCACAGCGCAATCACACCTGCCGTAATGCGTATCAGCGTTGCGCTGATCGGTGGGAAGCCGCCTGCCACCCCCTGCGTCGAGAAAATAAATGCCGTGGATTGCGCCAGCGTGCCCAGACACGCATACAACACCCCCAACCGCACATTCCTGTTGTGGCTGTCAAATTCTGGCTTACCCCGTTCCGCCACTACCCAGATAATCCCAAAGAGCACCACAGCCATCCCGATAATGGCATTGGCGGGCAAAACCTGCCCCAGAAATATCCACGCAAACAGCGCGCCCAGCACTGGCGCAAAGGATAGAATAAGCACCGCTACCCGCGGCCCGATGTGCTGGTATGCATTCAACATAAAATAGGACGCGACAATGAAGGCTAAAATGCCGGATGCGCCAAGGAAGAACCAGCGATCCGCAGTGGCATGTACCGGGAAAAACTCCCCCAACATGATCTGATGTATCACCATGACCATAATCGCCGACATCGGCAGGCTCATGGCGATAGATGTGACCGCATCGACTTTGCGCCCCGCAAATGTGTAACAGACCGAATTGATACTGAACCCCAGCGCCGCCATCAGCGCCGCTATTTCCCCGACAAATGCATCCATAAACTAACTCACTTGATAAGGGTTTTCATGCGTCAAGCATACACGCTTGACCCACAAAACCCAGCATCACACTGGCTGGGGATATTAATCTGAATTTGGCTATTTCACACAATACCATTGGCTGCATATCCCCCCACCCGCGAACCTGCCCGCTGTGATATAATACTCCCCATAGCACATCCGTTCCGATTCCGTTCTATCCCGGTGGTTAAATCAATATGGCGAAAACACGCTCCAAATATGTCTGCTCCAACTGCGGGTATCAATCTCCCAAAGGCTTTGGCCGCTGCCCCAACTGTGGCGAATTCAACACTATGCTCGAAGAAATTGAGGAAATCGCCAGCAAATCCGCTAAGGCTCAGCGCGCTCCCGCTGGCACGCCCCGCAGCGTACCCCAGCGCCTCAGCGAAGTCAGCGCCGATGTCGGTGAGCGTCTCTTTGTGCCCGTCGAAGAATTCAACCGCGTGCTGGGCGGCGGCATCGTCCCCGGCAGCCTCATCCTGCTCGGCGGCGAACCCGGCATCGGCAAGACCACGCTGCTCAACCAGATTTGCGCCATGCTTGCCCAGACCGTCGGCCGCGTCCTCTACGTCAGCGGCGAAGAGTCGGCGTGGCAGATCAAGATGCGCGCCGAACGGCTCGGCATTCAAGCCGACGAGCTGTTCCTGCTGACCGAAACCAACCTCAGCGTCATCTTCGACCATGTGCAAACCCTCAACCCCGCCATTCTGGTCATCGACTCCATCCAGACCACCTACACCGACCAGCACGAATCCTCGCCCGGCAGCATTTCACAGGTGCGCGAATGTGGGATGCGCTTGCAGCACCTCGCCAAAAACAGCGGCATCAGCATCTTCCTCGTCGGTCACGTCACCAAAGAGGGCAATATCGCTGGCCCCAAAGTGCTGGAACACACTGTAGACACCGTGTTGTATTTGGAAGGCGACCCGTTTCAGGCTTATCGTCTCCTCCGCAGCGTCAAGAACCGCTTCGGCGCGACCAACGAAGTCGGCGTCTTCGAAATGGCGGGCGACGGCATGACCGAAGTTCCCAACCCCTCCGAAGCCTTTTTAGCCGAGCGTGTAGTCAACGCCCCCGGCTCGTCTATCGCCGTCACCATGGAAGGCACGCGCCCGCTGCTCGTCGAAGTGCAGGCCCTCACCAGCCCCACCGCCTTCGGCAACCCGCGCCGCACCCCCAACGGCGTCGATATCAACCGCCTGCTGCTCATCAGCGCCGTTCTCACCAAGCGCGTCGGTCTGAAGCTGCACGAGCAGGACATCTTCATCAATATCATCGGCGGCCTCAAGGTCAGCGAACCCGCCACCGATCTGGCGATGGCCGTAGCTATGGCCTCCAGCTATACCGATAAACCCGTGCCTGCCGATCTGGTCATCATTGGCGAAGTCGGTCTCAGCGGAGAAATGCGTGCCGTAGGCCAGCTCCCCGCCCGCCTCAACGAAGCGGCCAAACTCGGCTTCAAACGCGCCATCGTCCCCAAAGCCCGCCGCAAACTCGACGGCCTCCCACCTACCCTCAAACTCATCGAAGTCCGCAACGTCGCCGAAGCGCTAGCTGTAGCGGTGAAGGGTGAAGATAAGTAATGTAGTGATCAAACACTACGAGATGACCTTCAATCGCGCAAAATATAGGCTATTCGTAGGGACGCCATTCTTGGCGTCCGCGTTTACTTCTACACGGGGAAACTCTCGTAATTCACATCCATTGTGGGAACGTATTCAACATTTTCTAAAATAAGTTTGAACAGGGCATCATCAGGATAATACCTATATATCCCTGCACTTAGCCCAGAGTTCCCTAGAGAACTGTACAACACACTTCCATCAGGAAGAATGTCAAAATACACACCATAACTTTGATAAGGTAATTCGAATGTCATCTGGTCAACAAACTTGTAGGCGAAACTATCTGCTTCATACCACGCCTGCAAAATAAAACCATCAATATCGTAAAGCATTTGATATACAGGTTCTAATGAGTCTATTGGAATGTTAATAACTACTTTCTGTGTTTGCAGATCCCATATCATCACATGATGGGGTGGATAAATATTGCTATCCGCAACCATTAACCAACGCTTATCGGGTGATAAAGATGATGGCAGATGGCATCCGCTACAGAAGTTGAAACCGATTAAGATGGGGGCTTGATCTACTGAAAGCAGCCAATATCCATCCAATCGGCCAATTACGAGCTTGTTGTCAAAGTGACTTACAGGCCACACACTTGCACCACCACGTGCCGGAGGCAGCGCAAGAGTCAGTATTTTTCCATCCCCAGTCATGAGTTTCAGACTACAATTGGTTTCACACAAAGGTTGGTAAGAAACTAAGTCATCGTTCAGAAAATCATAATCTGCATAAGTTTCAAGTGGAGATTGCTGGTAAACCTGATGAACTGCCCCTGTTAAATCAAAAATATTATAGACACGATTATTAATCGTTCCTGATTGCTCAAGCTCCAACCATCGTTCACCATAACTATCGGATGAGAAGAGCGAATTCGAAGAATGTGTAAATACTACACGTTCGGTCAGATTGGCAAGTTTCCGTTCGTGCAATTCAAATCCATACGGCTTTTGATCTTTTTCAATAACTATATATCTTAAAAATCGACCATCCTCTGAAAAATGACAACAACCTCCGTAAGGTATCCATTGAACTTGATTACTGAGAAGTTCTATCTGATTTGAGTCTAAATTGATCAGAATTGCTGGTTCTGAAGGTGGTGAGGTTTGTGGCGTGCTAGGAGTGAATAGCATGTACGGATAACTGTAATCCTCTAGTCGATAACCATAGCGAGAATTAAGTGGCGTAGTCAAATCATGTAGTTCAAAATTCAGAGTGAATGCTTGTATCGTACTTGAATTAAGTTTGTAAAACATCGTTTGACTAGAGGCATCGATTAACCCAACCGCCTGTTCATTATCAATCCGCCACACACCATATATTCCTGTTGTACCTTGAGATAAAAGAGTTGTTACCGCGCCAGATGTTGAGTACGCAAATAATTCACCGGTACTACTACGCCACGCCCAGTTCCAGATTTCACGATCGTTTTCTTGTGCAACTGTCGATGCGAATGTCACCAACAGAAATGAGATCAGGTACACTCGTAACCACATGGCTGAACCTCTAGCTTCATTGTGACTCGATTATATGCGTAAAGCCATTTGGATAGTGAAAAAAGTCAGATCGAAGTCCGCAACGTCGCCGAAGCCCTCGCCGTTGCCGTGAAGGGTGAGGATAAGTAATGTAGTGATCAAACACTACGAGATGACCTTCAATCGCGCAAAATATAGGCCATTCGTAGGGACGTCATTGCGCGAAGCCTCCCCGTGGGACTTGGCGTCCGGCGGCTCTCAATCCACTCCTCACAACCATTCCCGCACCGTAGGGGCACGACGGTGGCGTGCCCTGTTCCCTATCTACAATCTCCCAATCAACTGACTTTTGCACCTTCACAAATCAACATCCTCATCGTCGAACAGGCGTGACGTAGGGACGCCATTGCGCGAAGCCTCCCCGTGGGACTGGGCGTCCGCCTGCTTTCGTTTGCCCGTTCATATTTACTTAAGGTTTAGACGCTAAGATGCAAGCTCCGTAAATTGAAAGGAGCGATTAATGCATAAGGTTCTCTTAGGTTTAGTGGTCTTATTGTTGGTATCCGTCGCGCCGGTCTTCGCTCAGGACGATATGATGCTGCCGGAGGTTATCGAAGTCAAACAAACTGGCATTCTCCCGGAAGGTATCGAATGGGACGAGCAAGGCAGTCGTTTTCTGGTTGGGTCGCTCACACAGGGCACCATTTTCCAGTTTGATGACATGGGTACAGTTTCTCCATTTATTGAAGATGAAGATTTAGTTTCCACCGTTGGCATTCACATTGACAAAACAACAGGTCGGTTGTTGGTGACCAACACCGATATTAATATTGCCTTCAATCCAGATCAGGCCAAGACGTTCGCTGGCTTAGCTGCCTACGATCTGGAAACGGGTGAGCGTTTATTCTTAACCGACATGACCGATCTTTATGAGTCCCCCGCGCACTTTGCCAATGATGTCGTCAATGATGCTGACGGCAATGCCTATGTCACCAATAGTATGGCTCCCGTGATCTACAAAGTGACCCCCGAAGGCGAAGCCTCGATTTTTGTGGAAAATGAAGCCTTCGCGGTTGAGGGATTTGGCCTGAATGGTATTGAATTTCATCCCGATGGCTACTTACTGGCCGCCGTTACCGGGTCGAGCAGCCTCTATAAAATTCCGCTGGATGACCCCGACAATGTGACGTTGGTCGAAACAGACATGCCCTATAGCATTGATGGTATGGCCTTCGACCCCAATTACGATCTGGTGGCCGTCGCACGGGTGGAAGCCGGTCAGGTACTGGTCATGTTGAGCAGTGATGACGACTGGGCCACTGCCCGCGAACAGAGCCATGTCGAAACCGACGGCAATGCCACAACTGTCGCTATTCGCGGTGATTCCGCCTACTACACCAAAGCCTACTTCAGCAACCCCGCGCAGGAAGTGTATGACATCACTCAGGTGACGCTGATGGCCTTGATGGGCATGAGCAGCGGCATGTAACGCGGCTCAAGCATGTAACACGGCTGGCTTTTGTTCTGGAGTATTAGGCTCAAAAGCCAGCACCTTCTTCACACCACCTCAGTTGAATGACCAATTTTGTATGGGTCTGCGCTTGTGTGGGACTGTCATTGAATGACATATTAAGCGAACGGGCAGTCTTTCAAACCAAACCCTAACCATTTCCTACCCCGATCATAATTGACTTATATAAACATTTGTGCTAATCTAAATCTGTTAGTAATCACATGATACGTGATGATTGCATTAAGTAGTAACACTTTCCGGTGTGGACGTAGGGACAGGGCGCGCCCTGTCCACCACCCTAAATCTGATGAATACACTTACCCGACCCAGTGACCAACTGGTAACTCCCTATGCTGCAACCATTGCAGCGCCACACCAGGCCTTCGCCGCCGCAAATATGATGTCACAAAATAATTGTCCGACATTGACGACATTTCTGATCAGCGAAGCAATACCTTTAGGTACAAATTCCCGTTATGTCGTCTCCGAATGCGAAATCTCACTATAGAGACGCCAATCGGCACAAATTGCACAAAATAGTGTGCCGCTTTTGCCGAAATTGCTGCTTTTTGTGCCGATTCCGTAATCTACGGTAATATTTTCTCGGCATCGGCCCGTCGCCCTTCCTGCGCGAGCAGGAGGATACAAGCAAAAAAAAGGGCGCACCATCATTGATGCACCCTACGTGTTCGTTTTTTACGAGGTTACTTCAGTAGTTTGCGCGCGGCAGTCAGCACCGCATCAGCCGTGATACCGAATTCTTGATAGAGGCGTTCATAAGGCGCACTGGCTCCAAAACGGTTCAGGCCAATCGTCACGCCCTGCGATCCCACATAACGATCCCAACCAAGCGTCACACCGGCTTCGATGCTCACGCGGCGGGTGACGGCAGTGGGCAGCACACTTTCGCGGTAAGCAGCGGGTTGAGCATCAAAGAGTTCCCATGACGGCATAGAAACCAACCGCACCTTCACTCCCTCGCCCGCCAGCACGTTGTAGGCTTCGTGAGCGATATGCACTTCGCTGCCACGCCCCATCAAAATGATGTCCGGCGTGCCACCCGTTTCGGCGAGGACATAAGCCCCCTTCGCCACACCGGCCCGCACATGATCACCCACCAGCACCGGCAAATCCTGCCGCGTGAAGATCAGCACCGAAGGGTTGGGCAGCGTCATAGCCGTGTGCCACGCGGCAGCAGTTTCGTTCGCGTCCGCCGGGCGGATAACCGTCAGGTTGGGAATGGTCGAAAGCGCCACCACATGCTCAACTGGTTGGTGGGTCGGGCCATCTTCGCCGAGGCCGATGCTGTCATGCGTGAAGACATAAATAGCAGGCAAATTCATGAGCGCGCCCATGCGGATCGCATTCCGCATGTAATCGCTGAAGGTGAGGAAAGTAGCGGAGTAGGGTTTGACGATGCCACCGTGCAGCGCCAGCCCGTTGACGATAGCGCCCATAGCGAACTCGCGCACGCCGAAGCGCAGGTTGCGGGCGACTTTGCCCTTGCCCGTATTATCCGCGCCTTTGATGAGCGTCTTGGTGCTGCCCGCCAGATCAGCGTCGCCGCCGATCATGGTGGGAATGTGCTTGGCGATGGCGTTCAAGATTTCGCCGCTGGCATTGCGGGTTGCGACCTTTTTGCCCTCAGCATAAACGGGAATATCGGCATCCCAGCCCGCCGGAAGCTGCCCATTCATCAGTTGATCCCACTCGGCGGCAAGGTCGGGGTACTGCTGGCGGTAAGCAGCGAACAGCGTATTCCATTCGCCCTCGTACTGTGCGCCACGATCTACCGCTTCGCGGAAATGTTCCAGCGCGTCGCCGGGGATGTAGAAATCTTCCTGCGGCCAGCCGAAGCCTTCCTTCACCAGTTTGATTTCGTCCTTGCCCAGCGGCGAACCGTGGGCTTTGCTCGTGCCCTGCTTGTTGGGGCTGCCGTAGCCGATAATGGTGCGCACCAGCAGCAGCGTCGGCGCATCGCTGGCGGCTTTCGCAGCGGTAATGGCATTGGTGACGGCACTCACATCATTACCGTCTTCCACCTTGAGTGTATGCCAGCCGTAAGCGCGGAAACGGGCATCCACATCTTCGGTGAAGGTCATGCTGGTTTCACCGTCCAGCGTGATCTGATTGTCGTCGTAGAGGAAAATGAGCTTATTCAAGCCCCATGTTCCGGCGATAGAGCAGGCTTCGGCGCTCACGCCTTCCATCAGATCACCGTCGCCCACGAGGCAGTAGGTGTAGTGGTCAACGATGTTGAAACCGGGGCGGTTAAAGTGTTGGGCGAGGAAGGCTTCGGCCAGCGCGAAACCCACCGCGTTGGCCGCGCCCTGTCCCAGCGGGCCAGTGGTGGTTTCCACACCGGGCGTTTCATGGGTTTCCGGATGGCCGGGGGTCTTGCTGCCCCATTGGCGGAAGTTTTTGATTTCATCTAGCGACAGGTCATAGCCCGTCAGGTGCAGCAGCGAGTAAATCAGCATCGAGCCATGACCAGCGCTCAGGATGAAACGATCACGGTTGGCCCAGTGCGGGTTGTGGGGATTGTGGTGCAGGTGATTTGTCCACAGCGCATAGGCCATCGCCGCCGCGCCCATCGGCAGGCCGGGATGACCGCTGTCGGCCTTCTGCACGGCGTCAATGGACAGCGTGCGAATGGTGTTGATCGCCAGCGTTTGCAGATCGGAATTCACGAGAATTGCTCCTTTGCTGAAGGCTTCAATAAAGACCAAACATGACGATTTGTCAGCCTCGATTCAGTACCATACGGCTGAGAGTAGAAAAACAAATTGGGGAGATTATAACACGCAGAGGAGCGTTACTGAGTTACAAATTGGAAAATCATACGGCGTGCAGTCCGTCCGCCACTTCGCGGATGTGTTCGGGCGTCGTCCGGCAGCAGCCCCCGATCACCCGCGCGCCGTTTTCGTACCATACACGTGCATCGTGAGCGAAGGCTTCACAGGAGGAGAGTCCCTGCCATGTTTTGCTTAGCGGATCATAGGTTTCGCCAGAATTGGGATAGACAATAATCGGCTTGTCGGTTGCGTCACGGGCGGCCTGCACCAGCCCCGGAATGAAACGCGGTGCGGTGCAGTTGATACCAACAGCCGCCACCTGCGGATGCTGTCCTAAAAGCGCAGCACATTCTGCCAACTCCTCACCATGCGAGGTGTGAATGTCATCCTTACAGCTAAAGCTGAACCATGCCGACATCGAAGGAAATACTTCCAGCGCGCGCAAGATCGCTCTGGCTTCAATCAGGCAGGGAATGGTCTCGCAGGCCAGCATATCCGCGCCACTGGCAGCCAGCACCGCCATGCGCGGGCCGTGGAATGCAGCCAGTTCGTCCTCCGTTAGACCGTAATCACCGCGATACTCGGAACCATCAGCCAGAAACGCACCATACGGCCCGATGGAAGCCGCCACAAATGGGCGGGGGCGCTTGTCATGATGTTTGGGGTCTGCCCAGAACGAGTCCCGCGCTTCAACTGCCAATCGTACCGAGAGACGCATCAAGTCTGCGGCTTGCTCCGCGCTTAATCCGCGGCGCGCAAAACCTTCGAAAGTGGCCTGATAGCTGGCAGTCGTGGCGCAGTCCGCCCCGGCCACAAAGTAATCCAAATGGACTTCACGGATGAGGTGAGGTGCTTCCAGCAGCACGTGCGCTGACCAAAGCGGATCATGCAAGTCACAGCCGCGTCGTTCAAGCTCGGTGGCAAGGGCACCATCCAACACGACTACGGGCTGCGTCTGTAGAATATGAGAAATGGGGTTATTCACAAATCCGGCGAAACCTTATTGGGTAAATAAGGGGAATGATACCTTAATTTGCGTTCCAGCACCTATCTGCGAAGTAATTTCAAATAGACCGTTGTGGGCTTCAACAATACGGTGAGCCAGCGGCAGCCCTAAGCCCAAACCCTGTTGCTCTAGTCTGTCACGGTCAATCTGCTCAAAGGTTCGCATGGCGGATTCAATCTGTTCAGGGGTCATGCCAGCGCCATGATCCTGAATGTATATAGAAGCATATCCATCTTCGTGCAATTGGGTAACGACAATGCTTTCACCCGGCGGCGAAAAGTCCAACGCATTTGCCAGTAGTTCGGCAATCGCGTGGATCAACGAGGGTTGGTGGCACTGTATGAAGTCGCCGCTGTCGTGGGCTTCAAGCTGAATATCGCCATTGGATTGGCGATAGGCGAAATGGCGTGCCATGTTGACTGCCGCGACCAATACTGACCACAACGATGTCGTAAAACCGGATCGCGTGATCACGTCCGGCGACAAGGTTCCGGTGTCCAACTGGGTGAGATACGAAAGCTGCTCGGCCAGGTGATACATGCGGTAACTGCCGGTTTGCAACGTTTCCAACAGTTCCCGAATCTGGTTCGTTTCGAGGGAGTCAAGCTGTGCAGACAGCAAATTCTGCACCATGATGATGGAAGAAATCGGGCTGCGAAGTTCATGAGTGACCACACGTGCCAGCCGCTTTTTCAAGGTATCGACTTCAGCAGCGGCATGCTGCGCCTGTTTTTGTTGGCGATTCAAACGGGCTTCAACGGCTGCCATCAGTTCCGGATAAGTGAAAGGCTTAGTCAGGTAATCGTCGGCACCCAACTCCATGCCCTGACGGAAATAGGCGCGCTCCGTGATCGCCGTAAGGAAGATAAATGGAATGGTGTCTTTACCGGGAATCTTGCGCATTTCCGCCAGCATGTCATAGCCGTTCATATTGGGCATCATTAAATCTGAGATGACCAATGATGGTTGGTGAGATTGAAGCTGTTGAAGGGCAATTTGACCATCCTCAGCCTGAATCACATCATAACCATTGACAGTAAGCATATCGGCGATGTTTTCGCGCAGGTCAAGCTCGTCTTCGACCACGAGAATGGTTGTCATTTAGGGCAGTCCTCAACTTTGCCATACAATATTCATCAGTAATTTTCTGAGACACCCTGATGACGGTGACTTCTATAATTATAGAAACGTTTTAATTGGCGTAACGTTGAGGTTTACAGGCCTAGGAAATACATCACACTAAGAAGATGAAATCTTTTCGATGATATTTTCTGCCACTTCCAACAGGCGGGTGCGCTGCTCGGCAGGGACTTCTTTGCTGAGAAAGTAACGTTCCAGCAGTTCGGCATGGCTTAACCCTTCCGGGCTGCCGCCCAACCGCGCACGAATAGGCTGCTCCACCTGCTTGCGTATAGCGGCCATCTGGCTGACTCCGGCACGTTTGAGTTCATCGCGCACGGTCGTTTCGTTCAGGAGTGCATCGGTTTCGGGTGAAAGCTGGATACTGACGCGTACCACCGCCTCATTTAGGTCGTGCTTCTTAATGAGTTTGAGCACCTGCTCGGTCGGGTTGGCACTTTTCCGCAGATCAGCACTCAGTGTCACGAAGGGGCGGGCAGGCAGTTCTTCAAAGCGCCATTTGGCCTTGCCACGCTGTAATTCCACCCAGCAAAAACCTTTTGGATCACCTTCTTCACCAAAATCAATGCGTTCCATGCTGCCACTGTATACGACAGGCGGTACACCTTTCTGCCCTTTGGTCAAATTCTGGTGCTTGTGGATATGCCCCAGCGCCACATAATCCCATCGTAGGTCAGCCAGTGACGACAGCAGAATTTGAATATCACGCCCCAGCATAATGCCGCGTTCACTCCCGTAGACCGCACCCGTCACACTGAAGTGTCCGGTCAGCAGGCGCGGCATATCCAGTTCATCGGCCTGCGCGGTCAATTCATCCAAAATTTCGGTCAGTTTTTCTTGTAAGAGGGCATCCGTCTGGGCGATGGTCATCCCCGCCGTACGTTCATCCTCCAGCAAGCGCGAACGGATGGGATAGGGTGCGGTGCCCACCGCCACCGGGCCGCGCTTGGTTTCCACGGTGAACACTTCAAAATCGGCTGCCACCCGCACATTCGGCACGCGCAGCGTGTCGTAAATTTCGATGCTGGATGCCTTGAGCAACGTGGGCGGCAGATCATGATTGCCGACGAGCATTACGATGGGTGCGAGTTCCGAGAGATCACGGATGCGGTGCGCAAACTCACGTTGATAAGTCGGGTTGGGCGCACGTGTTTTGAAGGCATCGCCTGCGAAGATAATGAGGTCAACATCCTGCTGGCGGGCATAATCCGTCATTTCGTCCATGCGGCGCAGGAAATCCACCACGCGGCTGCTCAAGCCCGTGCGGGGATCGGTCTTACCGTAGTTTTCCATGCCGATGTGAATATCGGCAAAGTGCAGGACGCGAATAGGTTCGGACATGAAATGTTTACGCCTCATACTTATCGCGGAAATAACGGTTCCAGTTCGCCTGCTTGCTCGATCAACGCTTCCTGCTCTGGCGTATCCATCGGTGTCCAGCGTTCGGCGGCATCAAGCACCATGGGCAGCAGCCTCACATCGCCTGCGCTGGGAATGCCAGTTACACCGGGCTGCGAGAGGGCAAAACGCACGCCCAGTTCAATCTGTGTGGCTTTGTCCCACGGTTCATACCATGTATTGTAGGCTTTCTGGCGGTCCCCCCATGCCCCTTTGGTCACCGACTTGATAATCATCACACCTACGTCACGGTCGAGGCACAACTCTAGCAGATTGTGGGTGTCACGGCGGTATTGTGGGTCAGCATACAAGCCGGGATGAATGGGAAACATCACCGTGTCGAAATCATAGCGTCGCAGCGCTTCGGCATGGACACGGGGCGTATCCAGCCCGTGACCGGTGATGCCCAGAAAGCGGGTAAGCCCTTTTTCTTTGGCCTCAATCAACGCCTCCATTGCCCCGCCGGGGGCAAACGCGGCATCCAGTTCGTCAAAGTTTCCGACGGCATGCAATTGGTACAAATCAAACTGGTTGGTACGCAGCTTTTCGAAGGAGCGGTGCAGTTCACTCCATGCTGCATCACGCTGGCGTTCCAGTGTTTTGCAGCCGAGGAAGAACTGCTGGCGGCGGCTTTCCAACCAGGGGCCGGTGCGCTCTTCTGCCTGCCCATATTGGGGCGCAACGTCAATGTGATTGACGCCGTGTTTCAGCGCCAGATCGAGGGCAGCGTTGGCCTCCTCTTGGCCGATGTCCCAGAAGGCTGCCGTACCCATAATAACGATGCTGCTCATATGACCGGTACGACCTAAACGACGCTTATCCATGTTAGTCCTCCTTCTGAAAGAACATGACCGACGCTGCAAATAACACGAGTGATTTTAGCGCAATTGTTCAGTGGCGGAAATGCACGAAGATGCGTCCAAAGTTCTTGTCGTCCTTCTCCACGCGATGGTACAGCGCACGGATGTGCTTCTGGTCAAGAAAACGCAGCACTTTCTTTTTGAGCGCACCGCTGCCTTTACCGGGGATGATTTCTACCAGTTCGATCTTTTTGTCTACCGCCTCCTGTACAATGCGGTTGAGTTCGACTTCGATTTTGTCACCTTTATTATAGATGTCATGGAGATCGAGTTTGAGTTTTGCCATGATTCACTGCCTGTTCACATAAGCCTGCCACCGGTTACACTGCTGTATTGTATCCGAATCAGCCGGAAGATAATAAATGACCCGGAAGCGGTTGTCCTGCACGAACGGCTCGGAGATCAACCGGAAGCGCAGCCTTTGATCCCCCTGCCGGAACACCAGCAGCGCGAGTGGCCGCAGGGCAGTCGGGGTTTGTTCTGCAGCATACTGATCCCAATAGCGGTCAAACAACGGGAAGCGGCGCATGCCCTCCACAAAACCGTTGTACCAATCCGCGTCGCACGAGCGCTGCCGTTCATACTGGATATTCCTGATCTGTGCTCTAAAAAATTCCGCATCATTCAAGACCGATGGAGCGATGCGGTACACGGGGTCAAAAACGAGGCGCGGCATGGAAATGTAACCGTCCTGCCGCTGCCGGAAACAATCTGCGCCAAACAGCGTATCTATCGTCTCAGTCCACGCTAACAAGCGATGTGAACAATCCAGCAAATAGGCCGGAATGGGATCGCAGGTCGCCTCAACTGCTGTCCGAAACACAGCCACCGCCCACTGGACTTCATCATCAGTCGGCGCGAATACGCCTGCGGCATATCCGAACAGCTCCAGCACTGCCCGCCGTTCCGCAAAAGAAACACGCAGCACCGCCAGAATACGCTCCAGCGTTTCGCGCTGCGGCTGCTGCACCTTGCCCAATTCCAGCCGCTGCAAATATCCCGTGCCTAAACTGGCTTCTAACTCCAGCGCCAACTGCGTCATGCCCTGCGCCTCGCGCAGCGTCCGCAGCCGCGCCCCACCGGATGTTTCGGTAATGTTCATATGCCGCATGGAATTCGACTCCTGAGTCTAAGACAATCGTCAAACAACCTTTTACAATGGTAGTAGATGATTTTGCATCAGAAAGATTGGCTTGATGATAACCATTTTCCCCGCCCGGACATCTGACCACATCCAGCAGGCGCTGGCGCTTTCGCAGGAATATGTGGATGAGATGCTGGCGAACATTCGGGAGCATTGGCCGGACTTTGACATCCAGCAGTTTGTTGCAGAACATGATTATGACGACGTTCGCAAGAAATTCCCCGGCGATCATATACCGCCGTATGGGCGGTTGCTGCTGGCGGCGACAGAGGCGGGGGTGGGCGGCTGCATTGCGCTGGGCAAACTTTCGGACTCGGTATGCGAGATGCGAACGTTATACGTCCGTCCGGCTTTTCGTGGTACGGGCATGGGCCGCCAACTGGCGCAGGCCGTGATTGACGAAGCGCGGCACATTGGTTACACCCATATGCGGCTGGATACGCTGAAGTTCATGCACAGCGCCCAATCACTCTACCGTTCGCTGGGGTTTGAGTATATCCCACCCTATATTGATCTGCCCGACGCGCTCAAGCAGCACATCGTCTTTCTGGAGTGTGATTTGTAGGAGTGAAAATAGCCATCCAATCAGCCAACTCATCCCTAAAAAGATCATTTGTAAAATGCAGCCGCAAACAAATCGGGTTTAAGTTCACGTCAGTTCATAGTTAGAGTTTGTGTTCGACATTTGTTCAAGTATGTAGCCCCAGTTACTGGGGGAATTTCTCGCCACGCTCCAACTTATGCTGGTGTAGGATTGCCAACAGTGAACCAACATGAACAATAAATCAATTGATAACCGTATAATTGGCGACGATGGTGAATTCCTCCAGCCCGATACCAGTGCTGATTTGAACAGCTACACAGAATTTGTCGCCTCCCACATCTATCGCGATCCCTTTTGGTTCAGAGCGCGCAATCACGTTCGCGAAAATGGTTGCGCCTATCTGTTCTTTGCTCCATATGTACTGTTCGGGCTGTTAATCGTTGCCAGCATAGTCGTAAGCTCGATCTCAGGAATCGGTGGGTTTGGCGAGATTGTGCTAGTAAGCATAGTCGAATTATTGGTGATTGGATTGTTGTTTCGTTGACTTTTTACCCGTGATGCTCGGCCTTAGCGTTTGAAATAGTTATTTTTATTTACCGCTTGCTATATGCTTTGCATTATACTTAGGTTTATTGAATAAGTATGTCAAAATAAAGTGGGTGACGATGACTGCCCAAGCCCAAAATAAAAATAGCCACAGTGCAGTTCAAAGACCTAATCGCCGCGAGTTCCTCTATTACATGGGCGGCGCAAGCGTGGCTGTGCTGGCAGCCGGGCTAGGTGTTGGCCTGTCGCGATTTTTGAATCCCACCATTTACGGTCAGGGAACGGGACTCTTTAAATTGAATTCTAAAGATATTCCAAGAATTGATGATTTACCTCACTATCTCCCAGATGGATTGTGCTGGCTAGTAATACTCGGTGGTAGGCTGACAGCATACGATGCACATTGCCCACTTGAGGGAACGCTGATTAGATGGGTAGACAGTTATAGGCAATTTGCGTGCCCTGCTTGTGGATCGTGGTTTACTCATAGTGGAGAATGGATATGGGGATCAGCCAGACGGGGTTTAGACATATTCACCATTCAGGTATGGATAGATGGGCATGTCCACAGCACCCCGCCGGATGGAAGCGCCATTGCCTTTCAAGATGCTAGTCAAATTGTTATTGATACCGGTCATAAAATATGGGGGAAATCGCGCTGATACGTGGTGGTAGATGAAAGGTTATGGTTCATCTATACTGAGATAATCAATTAGAGGCATACATATATGACGAATAACCTTTTGAGTCGAATCACCATAAACCCTGACATCTATCATGGGAAGCCCGTAATTCGTGGTTTGCGCTATCCGGTGGAGATGCTGCTTGAACTACAAAGCTCAGGCATGACACAGGACGAGATACTGGCGGATTATCCCGATCTAGAAAGGGATGATCTGCTCGCTACACTAGCCTACGGTGCGCTGCTTGCACAGGTCAAACGCATACAGCCTATATCGGCATGAAGTTCCTCGTTGAGGCTCAACTCCCAACGCGACTGCTCATTTCAACAGGCAACATTAAGAACACCGAATTGGAAGCACTGTTCTTATCTCAACTCTCGACCATCATTACGGCATTTGCTGATTGCAGTTTTATTGAATTGAGCCGCACTGTTCTTATTATTCATAAATAACACAATCCCGATATATTTGACCCTACGTATCCATTTGGTGAAATCCGATGTCCCCTGCCATTCTGCGCCTTGCCCGCCGTTACATCAGCCGCCGCCTGCTGCAAAGCATCCTATTTATTGTGGGGGTGGCGCTGGGCGTGGCAATGGTCATTGCCATTGATGTTGCCAACAACTCCGCCAGCCGCGCCTTTGATCTGAGCACCGAAAGTGTGACGGGCAAGGCCACCCACCAAATCATCGGCGGGCCGACGGGATTACCAACTGAACTGTATACCCGGCTGCGGCTCGACTTGGGTATCAAACTGGCCGCGCCGGTCATCGAACAATATGTGCGCGGCATCAATGTCGGCGACCAACCGTTGCGCTTGCTGGGGATAGATCCTTTCGCCGAGCCACCCTTCCGCAGTTATCTGGCTGCTGTTTCTGTGCCATCCAGCACAGACACCGGAGCAACAAGCGCCACATCCGGCGATGCTATCAACGCCTTCATCGCCCAACCTAACACGGTGTTGATGAGCGCCACGCTGGCCGCGCGTTATGGATTGACCGAGGGTGACACGCTGAACCTGCGGACGGGCGACAAACTAACCGATGTCACGATCATCGGTCTGTTGCAAGCACCAGATACGGTCAGTGCTTCGGCGCTGGATAATCTGTTGCTAGCCGACATTGCCACCGCGCAGGAAATCAGCGGGGTAGCCGGACGCATCAGCCGCATTGACCTGATCTTGCCTGATGGATTCGACCTCACACCGATTCAAGCCTTGCTGCCAGCCGGGGTGAGCATCACCACCCCCAACGCGACAGGCAGCGCCCTGAACCAGATGACAGCAGCTTTCAACCTCAATTTGCAGGCCCTGAGTCTGCTGGCGCTGGTGGTGGGCATTTTCCTCATTTACAACACTGTCACCTTCAGCGTGGTGCAGCGCCGCCCGATCATTGGCGTGCTGCGGGCGCTGGGGGCGACGCGCGAGCAAATCTTCCTGCTCATCCTCGGTGAAGCGCTGGTGCTGGGTGTGATCGGCACGATCATCGGGCTGGCCGTTGGCATCATCTTTGGTCGCGCCTCGGTGGGGTTGGTGTCACGCACGGTCAGCGATCTGTACTTCACCATCAACGTGCAGAGTATCACGGTTGCGCCGCTCACGCTGGCAAAAGGCGCGGTGATCGGATTGGTGGCAAGCATCATCGCCGCGCTGCTGCCTTCTTATGAGGCCACGCGCACCCCACCTGCCGGGACACTGCGCCGTTCGGATTATGAACAGCGTACCCTGCGCCTGCTGCCGCTGATGACTGCGGGGGCAGTGGCAGCCAATATCGTCGGTGTGCTGGTGCTGCGCCTGCCCACAACCAACTTGTTTATCAGCTTTGGCGGCCTGTTCTGCATCGTCATCGGCAGCGCCCTGTTCACGCCGATTGTACTCATCATAATCATGCGGCTGGCGACCCCCTTGACCGACAGGCTGTTCGGTGTACTGGGGCGAATGGCTCCGCGAGCGGTGGTGCGTTCATTGAGCCGCACCTCCATAGCGGTGGCGGCGCTGACCATCGCCGTGAGCGTGATTGTGGGCGTGAGCGTCATGATTAGCAGCTTCCGCAACACGGTTTCGGATTGGCTGGATAACACTCTGGGCGCGGACATCTTCATTTCTCCGCCGCTGCTGACCATCACCAGCGCCACGCCCAACACCGACCCCGCCGCTGCCGAAGCCGTGCGTCAAGCGAACGGGGTGACGCGGGTTTCGACGGTGCGCGAAGTGAGCGTGACCGCGCCGGATTATCCTGATCTGCCGCCGGTTAATTTACTCTCCATCAGTGATGACACGTCGGACGGGCGGCGGCGCTTCGTCTGGAACAACGCACCGGGCGGGGATTATCAACAGGCATTAAAAAACGGCATGGTGATTGTCACTGAACCGTTTGCCTTCCGCCGCGATATCACGCCGGAACATAACACCCTAAAATTGCTGACCGACAAGGGCGAACGTACCTTTACGGTGGCAGGCGTGTACTACGACTATTCCACCGATCAAGGTGCTGTCATGATGGATCAGCAGGTATATCGTGCCGTGTTTGACGACCCTTATATCACCAATATCGCGGTGTTCATTGCGCCGGATGTTGATACGCAGGATCTCATTGAAACCCTACAAACGCAGACTCTCAAAGGCTATGACCTGCGTGTGCAGAGCTACCGTGACCTGCGTTCTGGCGTTTTCGCCATCTTCGAGCAGGCCTTTTCGATCACCATTGCGCTGCAACTGCTGGCAACGGTAGTGGCCTTCATCGGCGTGCTCAGTGCGCTCATGTCACTGCAACTGGAACAGACGCGGCAGTACGGGGTGATGCGGGCGACGGGCATGACACCGCGCCAGTTGTGGCGCTATACCCTGTTGCAAACCGGGTTGATGGGCTTCACGGCGGGGGTGTTAGCCCTACCAATTGGATTGGCGCTGGCGTTGGTGCTGCTATACGTTATCAATGTGCGCTCCTTCGGCTGGACGATGCAGCTTTCGCTGCAACCGAATGAGTTTGTGCAGGCTTTCGCGGTGGCGGTCATAGCCTCGCTGGCAGCGGGCATCTACCCGGCGTGGCGGTTGGGGCGCATCGTCACCAGCCGTGCGCTGCGGAGCGAATGAACGGACTCTACCAATCTGCGGACGATTAGCTAGGCAGTAAGCCCTTCATCTGGTTGAACATGAAGCGGGTTGCAAACCGGGGATTCAACCGGTACAAGATGTTCATCATCTTGGCATCTCTGCCGATATAAACCTGAAATTGATCCCGCTCCATCCCATCAATAATGACTTCTGCCGCCCGTTCTGCTGATGTCGTCGGGAAACTCTGGGACTTTGCGCTATCCGTAGCCGCTGCTGCGATATTGACGCCCGAATTGCTCGATATATTGGTTGCTATCGCGCCCGGAAAGACAACGGTTACACGCACGTTGGTGTCTGTAAGTTCCGAATACAGTCCTTCCGTCAACAGTTTGACAGCGGCTTTAGAAGCGCCATACAACGTCTGACCGGGCACGGGGAAAAAGCCACCCATGCTCGAAACATTTACAATGTGTGCGGCAGAACGTTGCAGTAAATGGGGCAAGAACGCCTTAGTCATATAAATCACGCCGTACAGATTGACATTCAGCACCCGCTCAATTGCGTCAAACCCCAGATTGTTCATGCGGACGAAGGGCTGAATGATACCGGCATTATTGATGATGCCATCCACAGCGCCGTGTGCATCTATGACCGCTTGGGGAAGAGATTCCACAGCCTGTTGGTCACTCACACTCATCACATGGATACTGATTTTGCTCTTGTGCGGCCCCGCTAATTCAACTGTCTCTTTCAGCGTATCTTCATTGAGGTCTACAGCAGCAACACGCGCCCCCATATTGACCAGTCTGTGCACCAGTGCGCGGCCAATTCCACTGCCGCCACCCGTCACGACGATTACTTTATTCGCTACCTTCATCAGATCACCACCTTGAAAGGAAGAACTATCCTTCAATCTCATTATCGGTGGTTATTTCCATCCATTTCAAGGTATTCAGTCCGCATATCTCGATAACGTTTATCACTATTCAAATCTACGCGTGATTCGCGAAAATAGTGATGAAGCGCTTTCTGTATCGCTCAGTTCAGCTCGTTCATCTCACCATACACGAATGTCATGTATTCCAGAAGTTCCTCTTTGGGTGCGCCCCTTTTGACTGTCTCTGTCATGACGGAAACGGTTGACTGCAGCAGTTCTGAAACCCGCTTCAGCCGCTGGTTTTGTCTGGCTAGATCATTGTAGGTGGTGGTGAGTTTCTGCTCCGCCTTCACACGATCAGTCACATCAGTAGCGACACCAAAAACACCAGCAAAAGCTCCATCGTCCCCCGTAATGGGTGAAAAGTGCATATCAAAAGTACGGTCACCCAGCGGAATGGTCGAACTAAATTCCTCACCTTTGGCCGCGCGCCGGATTTCTTCTAAAAAGTGGGGCATATTGACCAAAACCTCTGAGGCCGTTTTTCCCGCCGCAGTTTTGGGATTAATCCCCAAACTGCCCAGCGCCAACCCTTCCGCAAGTGTCAGGCGTTCTTGCTGGTCAATTGCCCACAGCAGAATTGGGCTACCTGTAACGACTGTACGCAGTCGTACATCGTGTTCGTGCAGGGCAATCTGTGACTGATTCAGTTGTTCCAGCATGGTGTTAATGTCCCTGCCCAGAGAAGCCAGTTCGTCACCACCGGTAACAGTCAGGCGTTCTGCCGGATCACCGCTCGTAGCGATGCGCTTCACATTGCGGGTCAGACGGCTCATAGGCGATAGGATAAAACGCTCTACGGTGAGCAGGGTGATTGCTACAAACAACGCACCTGTGATGAGCAATAGTACGAAGAATGAACTAATAGTGGACGTTCCCTGTTCATAGGTTTCACGGACTTGCTCGGCACGCAGTAAAGCCACCTGCTGCCCGTTCATGTCTTTCAGCCCTATGTAACCAGCAATAATGTTACCGCCTAATGGCTGGGTATATATTTGTGTGTTATTCAGGGCGGTGCTGGCGGCTTCGAATTCTGGTTCTAGTTCAGTACCGGTACGTCGAAGAGTAATCGGTAGCCGGAGTCCAGCCGACAAACTGGCTAACTCATCATCGTCCAGAAAACGGCCCATGACCAGAAATCCACGCGATGGCTGCGTACCCAATGAATCCACCACCGGACGTGAGGCAACAAGCAAAATACCGTCCTTCAACGCTAGCAGTCCGGTAACTCCTGCGCCGTTCTGTTCAGACTGAAACAGCGGGCTGTTAGCCGGTAATTGGGCTTCCAGATCAGCGGGGGGCGACACTGAAACCATATTAGGAATATCCACCGCTTTAGTGAAAACAACCTTGCCGCCGGCATCGGCATACAAAAGCAAGTTAATGTTTAGGTTGGCGACGATTTCGTCCGAAAGCTCCACATCGCTAAACTCAGTATTAAGATCTTGGATGAACCTATATGATTCATCCCACCGCGCGTAATCCTGTGTATTGCTGCTGAGAACCAAAAGTGCATCGTCAATAGCAGTTTGCAGCCGTTCTGCATTCTGGCGCATTTCACGCGCTTCCAACTGTTCAAAGCTGCTGAGGAGAACGGTTTGTGATAGGATATATAACACCACAAAAACACCCAGCACCAACACAGCCGTAATAATCCCTGTCTTTATACGCAGTGACATAAGTTGCATTCTCCGAATGTAGTAATGCAAGTAATTATTACAGTATATAACAGATTGTGATCTTGGATTCGGAACTTGGAATTAATAATTCTACGTTGGCCGCCGGTACGTCATCTGGAAGCGCACCTGCCCCAGCGCGGCGATTTCATCGTCATGGAAGGTTTCCGCGCGAGTTTCGGCCAGTCCGGCTTCCACGAAGTAATGCAGCTCGTTGCGCGTCAACGGCCACGGGCGCTGGGTTTGTAGTGCTGCCGACTCAACCAATCGTCCGATAGCCAGCAGTGTACCCCCCGGCGCGACCAACCCGGCGACGGCCTCCACAACCTGACGACGGATGGGAACCGGCAGGGCATGGACGGTATGGATTTCCAGCACGAAGTCAAAGCGCCATTCGGGCGGCAGGTGGAGCAAATCGGCAACCTCATAACGCACTGCTGAAGACGGGAAACGCCGCTTACACCAGTTAATAGCGGTGTCTGAGAAGTCGAAAGCCGTGACGATGAAGCCCCGCCGCGCCAGTTCTTCCGCATCGTCGCCCAACCCGCAGCCAATGACCACTGCTGACTGGCCTGATGCGGGTAGTTGTTCCCGTTCAAGCCATTTCATCATATACGGATTAGGCTGGAGGTCAGCCCACGGGATATGGTCAGTACTACCATTGGCGTTGGTGTAAACGGATTCAAACCACTGCTTGTTGTCGGGCAATTCTTGATCGGGCATGGTAATTCCTCTGAGGTCACAATGATGACATGCGATTATAGCGCAGGTGGTTCTTGACGCCGTCCAATCACCCGCTACAATCATGCAAATCCTTCACCAGAATGGTATAGCTATGTACAACGAATTAAAAATCCGCTTCGGTACTCTGCCCCCACCCACAGCCCCCGCGTTCTAAGGCAGACCGGACGACTGTTGATTGACGCGCTGCTGCACCGTCAGCGTTGCCCTGCCTGCCCCGTTCCCGCTTCATAGTCTTGAAATTGCTGCTTTCAACAAAGGAATATTGACACATGGAACAGGCCTCAATTTCCCGCGCCAGCTATATGCGCGGTGTGGTTCAGGTGGCTGTGGCAGGCACACTGTGGGGAACTATCGGCCCGGTGACGGCAGTCCTCTATCAGATCAGTAACACCTCGCCGATTTCAATTAGCTTTTTACGGGCCATCATTGCCACTCCCATCATGGCATTCGCGGCCTATTATCTGCTGCGCGAAAAATCCTTTACCCTCACACGCCGTGACCTGCCGGTCATGATGGTCATGGGTACGTTTACGGGCATCAGCCAAACCTGCTACTTCGCGGCCATTTCACGCATCGGCGTGACCATTCCCACTTTAATCGCTATTTGCCTTGCGCCCGTCATCGTGGCAGTGCTGTCATTCGCGCTGGGTTATGAACGCTTCAGCCCCAAGGTGTTAGTGGCGCTGGTTTTCGCCCTAATCGGCACGGCGCTAGTGGTAGGGGTTGAACCAGAAAGTGCGCTGGGTCGCGATCCAATAGGTGGCGTACTGCTGTCCATAGGCTCGGGCGTGACATATGCCGGAGTCATTATCAGCGGGCGCTTTCTAGCACGCCGCGCCCATGCCTTACAAATCAACACGATAAGCCTCGCCACGAACAGTGTGTTGCTTCTGGTGATTGGCTTATTCACGAGCGATTTGCACCTCAGTTATTCCTCCGAAGGTTGGCTACTATTTCTATTTTTAGGCCTAGTACCGACCGCAATGGGCTACATGTTGTTTCTGACGGGCATGCGGACCACTTCGGCCACCATCACCGGCATCATCACGCTGCTCGAACCACTGACAGCAGCCCTGCTGGCATGGGTCTTTTTCGGCGAACGGCTGACGCCGCTGGGGATGATGGGCGCACTGCTGCTGCTGGGGGCAATTGTGGTGCTCGCGCGGGGAGATTAAGCGGTCAAATCCCTCGCGTTGACTTTGCTTGCTGCCACCCGGTTTACCCATATGTAATGGCTAAGCTGGGTGGCATGAATTGATAGAGTATATCTTACTACTGCAACCACTTCTTATATCCCGGCGTTGACCAACGTATTGATGGCAATGCGAATGGCTTCCGTCAGGTCGGGATGATGGTCTTCAAACGACTCAATTGCATTTTGGAGCGCGATTTGGAGGGCAGGTATTGAGCCACTGTCTTCCGGGTTTGGCATGCTCACAAACTGGTCAAGCTCATTGTTCAAGAGTTCGATCTGGGCTTTGACCTTGGGATTGGCTGGTGTAACCTCGCTCAACTTGTGCCGAAGGGATTTTAGCGTACCTTTATTTTTGTCGTCCATGAGGCACCTCCCTGCGCTCTCAACTTAATTTCCTGTATATTAACTTAATGGTGAGTCAGAGATTCATGTCATTAGTAATTACTCACAAATGATGACCCGCTTATTATAACATGTAACGGCTTTCCAACATTTTCAAAATAAGGTATGATGCTTCTCGCTTGTGAAGTGGTTTCGCTGAAGTTTCTATCAAAAGGATTCTTGGAGGCTTTTGCATGACAAACAAACGTGTTTTAGTACTATTGCTGGCAGCCTTGGCGGTTCTCAGCATCGTTCCCGTGCTGTCTGTTTCAGCACAGGATAGCTTGATTGACAATCTGTGTCTGGTAACAGACAAAGGCAAAATCAATGACGCCACTTTTAATCAATTCGCTCATGAAGGTGCGCAAAAGGCTGCTGATGAATTTGGCTTGAAGTATACTTATATTGAAACGGTTTCCGAAACTGACTATGCCCCGAACATCGACACCTGCGTGAAGGAAGGCTACAAGGCCATCGTCACTGTCGGCTTCTTGATTGCCGATGCCACCAAGGCGGCGGCTGAAGCCAATCCAGATGTCTTTTTCATGGGCGTTGACCAGAGCATTGACCCAGCGCCCGCCAACTGGGCTGGTTTGGTCTTCCGTGAAGATCAATCAGGTTTCTTGGCTGGTGCGCTGGCCGCCCAGATGACTGATAGTGACACCATCGGTGGCGTCTACGGTATTGATATCCCCCCGGTGAAGAAATTCCGTAATGGTTTCGAACAGGGCGCCAAGTTCATTAATCCCGACATCAAGCTGTTGGGCACCTACATTCCCAGCTTCGTTGACCCGGCGGCTGGTGGCGCGGCAGCGGCCCAGTTCCTCGGCGAAGGCGCGGACGTGATCTTCGGCGCGGGCGGCCCCACCGGTTCGGGTGGTATCGTAGAAGCCGCTAAGCGTGGTGCATATGTCATTGGCGTTGATCAAGATGAATACACCACGACCTTTGGCAATGGCGCTTCTGAAGGTGCCGATAAGATTATCTCCAGCGCGGTCAAGCGCGTGGATCAGGCCGTTTACCTCGCCGTTCAGGCGTTGGTTGAAGGTGGCGCTGACTTCCCCGGTGGCGGCTATCTGGTTATGTCGGCTGAAAATGACGGCGTCGGCTTCGCTCCCGCCCATGACTCTGATGTTCCCGAAGAAGTTACTGCCGAGATGGAAAACATTCTAGCTGGCCTCAAGGACGGCACAATTTGCACTTATGTTGACCCCACCAGCGGCGACCTGAAAGAAATGCCTGCTATGGACGCCAACTCACCTGAAATGACACCGGAACCCGGCTGCTAATTTATTTAGCTGTCAAATAATCGAGAGGCTGGGGTAACCCGGCCTCTTTTATTTGCTGCTCCCACGTCCAACTCACCTATTCCAAAATAGAAGTTGTGTTTTACAATCAAGAATGACCGTCAATGCACTGAAGGGAGCGCCGCTCATGAACGACAATCCCACAACGCCTCGCCGTCGTACCGCGGAAACCGGCATCGTGCCGCGCGTAGACGCTGAACCACAAACCACCCGCGAACCGCGTGTTCCACCTCATCCTCCAGAACTCGACGATAGCGGTGGCATCACTGGCGTCATGCCCATCAGAGCTGAGGGCGAAGACAGCGCCAAACATGACGATGACACCACGTCCATCACGGCATCAGGATAAACCTACGCTCGCCCTCCGCTAAAATGTGTATCAGTTAATCATTCCTTTACGGGCTTTTACGCTGCCAGTATAGTAGTCACTGCACGTGCCCCTTTTTAGGCATGTTCAGGACGTTGAGATATGGGGCGCTGCATACCCTGTCCCAGAGGTAAATTGTAATGAGATACTGCTTTGCCTGGTTGTTGATATTAGTTGGATTGGCGGGTTGCGGTCTTGCTCCGGCGGATGACGCAGGCAGCAGCATTGTCCCGATCTTGCAGACGACTCGCGGAGCACAAGATGTGGCAATGGAATTTTTGGACGACTGGAAAATCAGCGACTATCCTGCCATGTACAACCACCTCAGCCCGCAAAGTCAGGCCGAGTACACACTGCCTGTCTTCCAAAAAATCTACGACGATGCCATGACCAGCATCTCCCCCGACGAAATCAATTACACCATCCACGAAGGTAAACAGCAGGGAGCATCATTCGCCCTCAAGTACGATGTTGAGTTTATCTCGCCCATTTTTGGCACCATTAGCGACACGGGCCGTGTGATGCGGCTGGTGCAGAATAGTGGCACATGGGGCATCGCATGGTCGAGCATGGACATTGTTAATGGTTTAGCCGCTGGTTCGCGTGTGGTGGTCACAGGCCGCCGTCAGCCGCGCGGCAATATTTATGACCAAAATGGCGACTTGCTGGTCGAAGAAGGCGGTACGGTGATCGCCCTTTACAGCGCACGGCAGGATATGCGGACTGAAAATGACTGCCTCGATTTACTGGCGCATGTCCTTAAAGTACGCCGCTACGACCTTGAGCAAATCTTTGCCGTGAACAATTTCGAGACTGTTTTCTATCTGGGTGAAATTGACGAAGATATTGATGCTGTAGAAGGCGCAAACCTCGACCAGACTTGCGCTGTACGGCGGTTCCCGCGCCAAACCCGTCGTTACGTGGGCATAAACGCTGCCTCACATGTGTTGGGCTTCGTGGCTTATATCACCGGAGAACAGCTCACTGCTCTCCGCAATCAGGGTTACAAAGAGGGTGATCTGGTCGGGCAGCTCGGCATTGAACAGCAGTATGAAACCGAACTCGCCGGTAAGTCGGAGCAGATTTTACAGGTCATTTCGCCCTCCAGCGTCGTGCTGCGGGAATTAGCAGGACGTGAAGGCCAGAGTTCGCAGTCGGTCACGCTCACCCTCGACCGTGACTTGCAGTTAGCAGCAGCGCAGGCGATGGCTGATGCCTATACTTATGCTGGCGGGAACTGGGGCAATCCGGCGCACTCGCCCGGCGCGGGTGTGGTCGTGCTGGATGTCAAAACGGGCGCGGTGCGGGCGTTGGTCAGTTGGCCGCAGTTCGACCCACATATTTTTAACGGAACGGATTCACCGAACGGCGAAGAGGTAGGCATCATCGCACAAGACCCCCGCCAACCGCTCCGCAACCGGGTGGTACAGGAACAGTATTTTCCGGGCTCAACTTTTAAGATTGTTACAACCGCCGCGGCAGCTTCAGAAGGTGTAATGCCCGAATCGACCTTCGACTGCCAGCTAGAATGGAAAGGGCAGCAGTACGGCGACACCATCCCGGTTCGCACGGATTGGCGCGTCATGGAACTGCCGGACTCGCCTTTTGCCAAAGCAGCAGGCGAAGTGACGATGGCACAGGCGCTCATGGCCTCCTGCAATCCGTTCTTCTATGAAATGGGTGCGCGCCTCTTTACCGAACGTGGGCCGAACACGCTGGCAGATTACGCCCGCAAGCTGGGATTCGGGTCACTCACAGGCATTGATCTAGCAGGCGAAGCCTTCGGTAGCATCCCCAATCCAACCAGCGTCGAACAGGGCATCAACGAAGCCATCGGGCAGGGAGGCATTCAAGTCAGCATCATTCAGATGGCGCGTATGGTGGCCGCCTTAGTCAATGGCGGCAAGCTGTACACGCCCTATGTGGTCGAAAAAGTGGGCGGCGTAGGCGGTAAACAGGTTACTTTTCAGGCCGCGCCCAAAGTCACTGCTGACATCGGCCTGAGCCAAACCACCTTAGACATCATCCACGAAGGCATGTGCGGCGTGGTGAGCAATACTGATCTGGGCACGGCATCGTTTGTGTTCGAAGGTGCGCCCTACGTAGTCTGCGGCAAGACCGGCACAGCGCAGTCGGGGCGTGTTGAACCTTATGGCTGGTTCGTGGCCTACGCGCCGGCAGATGACCCGCAGATCGCCATTGCAGGCATGGTCGAGTTTTCGCGCGAAGGTTCGGAAACTATCGCGCCCATCATTCGCCGCATCCTCGATTCATACTTCAATGTAGAACCCGCCGCTTTCCCGCGCTGGTGGAACAATTTGGAATACATCGCGCTGGAAATCCCCGAAGGTGCAACGGGAGGGTAATCAAAATGAAACGGCGTAATTCCACCTGACATTATGTCAATTGCTAGAAGTTGTTGGATAATGACTATTGACTGCTGACTATAGACTAAAGGCACTACGGGAGGGTGAGCATGACTCCTAAACGAAAGGGCTTCTTGTGGCTGGCACTGCCTGCCGTGTTGCTGGCCGCCCAACCGCCAACCCTCCCTGCGCCACAGGCGGAACGGCTGCAAGGCTGTCGTGAGTTAGGCGTTACTGCCCAAGCGGAGCCGAATATCTACGATTGGCGCTATGGTCTTGCTTCGCCCGACGGTACATACGTCGTAGAAGGTCATCATCTCGGAAGTCATGGCTGCCACGATATTCAAATCTTCAAGTGCCCGACCCGCCAATCCAGCCCGCACATCGGCTGTGACGGTATCTTCCCTCCCGAATCGCCGGATGTGGTGTTCGTTGACAAATGGCTGTCGGACAGCGAATTGTTGATTACCCGCGCTGGTGAATCGCAGGTTATTGATGCCAGCGGTTACTTCGAAGATGGTCAAACGCAGTTGCCCGTCCCCGACCAAGAACTCGGACTGTCGCCGGATGGGCAGTGGAAGCTGTTTCATTCGTGGCGCGATGGGATGCCGGAACTCTACCGGTCACATCCTGATGGCACGGACGCACAGCGGTTGACTGTTTCACAGTCGGGAGAAACGTTTTACGGCTGGTCGCCGGACAAGCAATGGCTGATTTTTGATTATTCTCCGCCCGACCAACCACGCTTGCCTTACCGGATGCATCTCGATGGCACAGAATTCGCACCGCTTATCACGCAGGCGGGGGATTGGCAAACGTTGGCTTTCTCGCCGGATTCGCAGTGGTTACTCGTGCAAGATTATGCGCCGGATGGCAGCGACAATAGCTTGAATCTCGTCATCTACCGCTTGCATATCCCGGATGGTGTACTCACCCGCCTCACCGACCCGCACACCTCATACTGGTTTGTAGATTGGTCGCCACATGGGGAAGTGCTAACCTTCCACTGGTTGGAAGGCAGCGAACTGCGGCGCTATGACTTGTTTGATCTTAAGACCGGCAGCATGACCAGTGTTTTCACGGGGGAATTCGCCGAATTTGAGGGCTGGGAAAATGACGGAGCTAATTTGTTGTTCAGCGTGTACTGGACTTCCGATGACAAAACTCATTGGTATCGCGCTTCAGCCAACGGTCTAACGGTTGAAGAAGTCGCGCCGCAGAAATGAAGGTAGGTAACAAGGCACTTCTGCGTTATCCTCTCCATCAACAATTTGCGTAGGTACAGAGTACGTTCTGTACCTGCCATGACTTAGCGCTAGTTTCACTAGAAGGACTTCCCATGCTCATCATCCCTTGCCCCTCCTGCGAGGGTTTCGGCTGGTTTGAAGATGATGACGCCGTAGCGCAGGACTGCGAATGGTGCGGCGGCATCGGCTATGTGTACCGCGACGAAAACGGCCTTGACCGCCGCATCCCGCCCGCCGATTATGAAGCGGTCGCCGGACAATTGGAACAATTAGAAACTGAACGGCTGCGGGCGATGGGCTATACTGGCCAAGCCAAGAAACCGTGGGAACAGAAAATCCGCCAGCATCGCAGTAAGGACGAGGATTAAATGGCCCAACTGCTTCCGTTACTGATGACAATCCACTACTGGATCAGCCGTGTCGGGCTGCTGGTCGCGGTGCTCATGTTCGCCACAGGCATCTTCATCGGCATCATCCGGCATCGTGATGTCACCCCCTACTACCGCCGCGCGGTCTACATTGTTGCGGGCGTTATGCTGCTGCAATCGCTCATTGGCTTGCTCATGTATATCATCGGCGCGCGTCCTTATGAAGAAGTGCATTTAATTTACGGCCTGGGGTCGGTTCTGGCGCTGCCCTTCTTCATCTTTGTGGAAGTCACTGCCCAAAAGCGTCCGGCGATGGGCAGCTATATCTGGGGTTTTGCGGTGCTGGCGGGCATCCTCGTTCGCGGCATCATGACCGGGCGCGGAGGGTAAGTATCTCCAATGGAAGACCGTCCACAGGAGAGCGATTGGCTAGACGATGACGACGAGCGCGATTTGCCCTACTGGACACCGCAGCGCATCATCTTCACGCTGGTCATTATCATTACGCTGATCGCCTTCTTAGCCTATGTCTTCGCCCCGCTCCTGACCGCCATTTTCACGCCCCCACCACCCGCGCCCATTCCTTTACCGCTCGATAGGGTATAAAAACAAAAAGGCGCACCGTGTGCTGATGCGCCTTTTCATATTGCTGTTGTGAGCGTTACTCCGGCAGCACTTCGCGCGGCTTCGCGCCTTCCACTGCTGGGCCGACGATACCCTCTTCTTCCATGCGGTCAATCAAACGGGCGGCGCGCGTATAACCGATACGCAAACGCCGTTGCAGCAGCGATACCGAGGCTTTGTTCAAACGCCGCACCATCTCCACGGCTTCTTCGTACAGCACGTCTTCCTGATCGTCGGAAATATTATCGTCATCCCCGCCTTTGCCGTTACCATTGGCAGGCGCGTCGCTGTCCCAGAACGCTGCTTGACCTTGCGGCCGTCCACCGTTTGAACTTCCAACTGCTGCCGGTGATGCTTCGGCAACGCTGTTATCCACCACCAGCGCGGGAATGGGTCGTGCCGCCACATCGTCCGGCGTGACCTGTGCTTTCCAGTAACGGGTGATGTTGTTGATTTCCGAGTCGGATAAATACACACCCTGCAAACGCAGCGGTGCTGGGGAGTCGCCGCTCATGTAGAGCATGTCACCACGCCCCAGCAGTCGTTCGGCACCGGGCTGGTCGAGAATAACGCGGCTGTCCACACCGCCCGCCACCGCGAAGGCAATACGGGCCGGGAAGTTGGCTTTAATCAAACCTGTGACGACATCCACCGACGGACGCTGGGTAGCGATCACCAGATGAATACCCGTCGCGCGGGCGAGGGCGGCGATACGGGTAATGACACGCTCCGTTTCGTCCGGCGCGAGCATCATCAAGTCGGCTAATTCGTCAATGATGACCACGATGTACGGCATAACTTCAACATCTTCGCCGAGATGCTTGTTATAGTCTTCAATGTTACGCGCACCCGCCTGGCTGAACTTCTTGTAGCGCTCATCCATTTCGCGTGTGACCCACTTCAACACACCCACAATACGTTCCAGTTCAACGACGACTGGCGCGACCAGATGCGGAATGCCGTTGTAACCCGTCAATTCAACGCGCTTGGGGTCAACCATAATCAACTTCACCCGATCAGGTGGGTTCTGTGTGATAAGGCTGGCAATAATCGAGTTGACGCACACCGATTTACCGGAACCTGTTGTACCGGCGATCAGCAAGTGGGGCATCGAACCCAGATCAGCTGAAATCGGCGTACCATCTACACTCTGTCCCAGTGCGATTGCTAGTGGCGACTTGTTGAAAATCTTCTGGAAGTTTTCTGACTCCATCACATCGCGCAAGCTAACCAGCGACGGAGCATCATTTGGCACTTCAATACCAACGTACCCCTTACCGGGTACAGGTGCTTCGATACGAATAGACTTCGCACCCAACGCCAATTGCAAGTCTTTATCCAATTGGGCGATAGCGCCTACCTTGACGCGGTTTTTCTTCCCACTGCGCGTGGTCAGGTAATCCGGCTCAACACCGAACTGGGTAATCACTGGACCCGTGTTCACTTCCACTACCTTGCCCGGTGCGCCGAAGCTTTGCAGCGTATCTTCGATGATGCGTGCCCGCCGCAGCAGTTCTGTACGGTCAAAATCACCTTCTGAACCCGGCATCAAAACCTGCGCGATGCTCGGCAGCTTCCAATCCTTGCGGCGGCGCGGCGCGTTAGTCGGCGCGCTCGTACCAACCCCGGCAGGTCGCACGATTTCCGGCGAGCGGCCAATCGGCACTTCGCGTGCTTCAGACGCTTTGTAAGGCATGCCATCTGTAGCTGTACCCTGCGTATTTGTCAGCGTGACACCGGGCGGTGCAGTTGGTGCGCCAAACGCCGTTGATGCAGGACGTTCGCTGGGCTTGGGCGGCAGCGCCTTCTCTGGCTCATATGGCTTGACAGGCGTGCTCCATGAACCGTTCGCGGCTGGCTGGGCTGGCTTATTTCCCGCGTCCGGTGTGGTTGGTTTTTCAACTGGCTTGCTGAAGGGCGAACTGGCCGGACGCGGCGCGGCTGAAGCAGCGGCGGGTTGGCTGATTGGCGTTGCTGGTTTATCGTCTGGCTTGGCAGGGGATGTCCCCCCATTCGCTACACCCCGCAGCTCATTGAGCCGTCCTTGCCGGTCATTCGCGGTGGATGGGGTATTACCCTTATTGAAGGTGGTCGGCGCGAAACGTGATTGATTTTCAGCCGGACGCGTTGGCGCAAAGCCTCTTGGCTGCGCCGGAGGCAGACTGGCTATCTTGTCAATATCTTCAATCTCTTCGTCATCAATATCATCTTCAATATCATCCATGAAATCTTCAGGTCTGGACGATGCCGCAGCCGGTGATTTACTAAATGGTGAAGACGAACCCAATGGTTTGGCAGTTGAAGCCGCAGGCAGCACACTACCACCAACCGCTTTCGCTGCGTCTGGCGTTGCCGGTGAAGGTGATACCGGTGTTGACGAACGGCCAAAAGGTGACGACGTGCCAGAACCCGATGCTGGCGAACTGCCGCTCGGCGCAAACGGCGTACGCGGCGTAGCAGGTGTCGCTCCTGCGTTGGATGCACTCGCCGCTGGCGCACCTTGGGCCGCAGTCGGTTTCATCAGTTCGCCCAAGCGGGTTGGCTTTTCAGGCGCAGTAGACGCCGGTGCTGTGCCGGATCGCTCACTGCCAGGGGATGTTACAGTTGTGGGTGCACTAGATACCGGCGCAGCAGGTGCAGAGCCGGATACAGCTGGTGCTGTGTTCGCCGCAGTTACAGGCACGGGAGCAACGGGGGTCGCGGGTTTATCGGCAGGCTTTTCTACCTCGTTCTTGCCACCACGATTGAATAAGCGTCCAATACCTCCAGCCACAGCCCCTGCTGTAGCCGCTGCTGCCACCGTACCAACCCCCACCTTGGCATCACCTGTTGGGTTCTCAACTTCCGGTGTCGTCGTGGGTTTATTACGGCCCGGTAGCATCCCGCCCAGCCGCGAGGCGAAACCGCCTGCCGTGGCAGGTTTTTCGGGCGCTGCCGCTTGTGCCGTCACCGGTACACTCTGGCTGCTTGCCCCCTTAAATAGCGGAATACCGCTGGCAGGTGCGGCGGGAACAGAGTCCTTCTTACCACCGATAGTGATGTTAGGCATACGTGCCGGAGCGGGTGCAGGCAGTCCAGCCGGTTCATTCGCAGATGGAAGTGCGGGTGCAGCTGAGCCCGGCAGGGCTGGTGCTGATTCTTTGCTGACTGTGACACCAGCCGCAGTCGCTTGTCCCGTTAATTCTTCTAACGAAGCCGCTGCTGCTGTAGCCCGTTGCTGCTGGCGTCGCTGGCGCGCATCTTGCAGTGAACGGATATTGCCGATGATAATCATCGCCATTTCCGCAGCGCCAATATCCAGCGTGAACATGACACCGATAATGAGCATCAACAGAATCATGAAAAACGCGCCGATTTCGGTGACGTTGGAAACGAGGAAATAATAAATTTCCGCGCCTATCTGCCCGCCGCCTGTACCTCGCGCGATTGAAATCGGCAGCCACACGTTACGTAGTGAGGAAACATCGGTGGGGCTTCCGTCTGGATTGAGATAACTGAATGTATCAATAAATTGCAGCATTACCAACAACCCGATATAGGTGATGATGATGCCTATGATGCGGTTGCGCGGAACAACCGGCGCTTCTTCACCGAAGTGCCGTGCGATCAGCCAGATGCCCACCACCAGCATAGCAACCGGAATTGCAATCGAACCCCATCCTGCCAATGAAATGAGAAAATTATTGACCGCTTCCGTCAGTTGGCCGCGCGTGCTGGACAAACGACTAAAAATCAACGCCAGTGAACTGAGCAGCAGTGCCACACCCAGAATGTCGAGCTTGTTGTCTAGCGTCAGTCCGCCTTCGTCCATGCGTGGCGCTTTGGCCGTGCGTGGTTTAGCCGGGGCTGGTGATGCTGCGCCTGCTTTGCTACCGCCGCCAAAAGGAAGGAAACGTCCAAGTCCTGTCCGGCTCCCGGCCGCGCTGCTGGAACTGACAGGTTTCGCCGCGCCGGGGGTTGTGGCACCACCTAATTTACCGAAAGGACGCCCAAATAAAGAGGACTTTCCGCCGCTGCTACCAGCAGCCGGACGCGCTCCTGTTGAACTACTTCCGGGGGTTCCGGGGCGCGAACCAAAAGGTGAAGAACTGACCGAACTACCCACGGAACTGGATGAAGGGGAAGCCTTCTTATCACCACCACCGAAGCGTCCGGTGATACCGCCAAGTAGTCCGCCAGAACTCGCGCCCTGTGCCTTTGGTGTGGCGGGCTTATTTTCTTTATTGCCACCACCACCGAAGCGTCCGGTCAATCCCCCCAGCATCCCACCCGAACTCGCGCCCTGTGCTTTTGGTGCGGCGGGCTTATTTTCCTTATTGCCACCGCCACCGAAGCGGCCAGTCAATCCCCCCAACATCCCACCAGATTTTTTGTCGTCTGGTTTGCTGCCACCGCTTCCAGTTGGTGTGGCAGGTTTGTTCCCGCCAAACGGCGAAGATGATGTAGGCGTAGCAGGCCGTGCCCCACCGGGTGCAGAACTGCTTGACACGGTTGTCGTTGCGGGACGGTTGCCATAAGATGACGTACCGCTCGGACTCGAAGGTGAACTGCTGCCGGGTGCAGATGGGCGGTTGCCAAATTGTGACGAACCACTGGCTGAACTGCCACTGCCCGACCCGCCGAATGGTGAACTGCTGCCCGGCGTAGACGGGCGACTGAACGGAGATGAACCGCCTGAAGAAGATGGCGAATTACTGCTGGGAGTAGACGGACGGTTACCAAACGGAGATGAACCGCCTGAACTGCTACCGGATGCAGGTGAGGAACCGGGGCGGCTTGCCCCAACTGAACCGGGCAGGCGCGATGACGGCATAGATGAACTGCCAGCACCAGGAGACCGTCCCGCGCCGGGTAGATTTGAAGAAGGGCGACTGCTGCCTAAAGTGCTAGAGCCACCAAAAGGATTAACCCGCGAATGTGACGATGAACCACTTTCCTCATCATCCTGCAACTCATCATCATCTTCAATCTCTTCTTCATCGTCGTCAAATTCGTCGTAGTCGCCGCCTACATAACGCATAGCTGGTTTACCTATATACTCTGACAACCGTATAGGGAAACAATCTCACATTAAATGCGAGGCACAGAAACGATTTTTTCAAACCAATTCTGTGTACATCATACCACAATTACATATTTACTGTTCAGTATAGCACATGTGTTCGTATTTAGGCAAGGGTTTACGCTCAAAGCTTAGGGATTACAATTCATTAATGCTGGTTTGATTCTTCTCAATCTCCTCGTTATAATACCCAACGTACCCTTGGGTGGAGAACCAATTATGAATTCAAATGGACAGGGGCTTGGCGATTCTGAAGAAGTAAATAACACGTCTTCATCTACCGAGCCAACGCAAATTCAATCATCGTCAGAGCCGGTAGCAGAAACGCAACCGGCCGTCACCAGCACTGAAAACGGAACAACCGTTGAGAGTGTACCAAATGCGCCAACAACAGAGTCGTCTTCCGGCGATCCATCTGCTGCCTCCGCTGCAGACGGTGATTGGCTGGCACAGGATAGCTCGTCTGATCCTAAACAATTGAAAAAAGGTGACATTTTAGATGGCACCGTGACCGCCACTTCGCCAACGGCTGTTCACGTTGATGTCGGTGCAAAGATGGAAGGGATCATCCCGGCGCGTGAGCTGGAACGGATGAACCGCGAAACCATTGATATGCTCAAACCGGGCGCAACGATAAAGGTTTACGTGATCAACCCCAACACACAGCCCAATGGTGACATATTACTGTCGCTAAACCGTGCGTTGGAAGAAATGGACTGGCAAAAAGCGGAAGAGTACCGCGAAAGTCAAGAAGTCTACGAAAGCCACGTTGCCGGTTACAACAAAGGTGGTTTGATTGTGCGCTTTGGGCGGCTGCGGGGCTTTGTTCCACAGAGCCAGATCAGCGCCGACCGTCGCCGGTTGCTGGATGGCGAAACGCCAGAAGAACGCTGGGGCAAAATGGTTAATGAAACCATCACCATCAAAGTGATGGAAGTTGATCGCAGCCGCAATCGTCTCATCCTGTCCGAACGGTCTGCTTCCCGCGAAAGCCGAGAGAACCGCAAGGAATCACTCATTGGCCGTTTGCAGGTTGGCGAAGTACGCGTAGGCAAGGTCGTTAGCCTTGTAGACTTTGGTGTTTTCGTAGATATTGGTGGCGCGGAAGGATTAGTACATCTGACTGAGCTTTCGTGGAAGCACGTCAACCATCCCAAAGACATCCTCAAGGTTGGGCAAGAGGTCAAAGTTGAAGTTATCAACATTGACCCGGACAATAAGCGCATCGGCCTGAGTATGAAACGACAAGAAGCTGATCCGTGGGATACAGTTGCCATCAACTTCCAGGTTGGGCAGTTGGTTCAGGGTACAGTTACGAAAATGACCAAGTTTGGTGCATTCGTCCGTCTGGTGGATGTGCCTGAAATCGAAGGCTTAATCCACATTTCCGAACTGTCCGACCAGCGCGTGGCCCACCCCCGCGATGTGCTGCAAGATGGCGAAACCGTTACCCTGCGTGTGGTCAAGATTGACATCGAAGACCGCCGCTTAGGTCTTAGCCTCAAGCGCGTCAATTCCGCTGAATACCTCGACATGGACTGGGGATAAATCGCACTCGTTCTCGGCACAGCTTAATAGCTTATTGACAGGACGGCCTCAGGGTCGTCCTTTTAATTTATGTAGCAGATTCTCAACCACCGTGTTATAGTCGCCTGCGTGCAAATGCACAATTCATGTGCAAATGCTCACCAGAATGAATCAAACCTGTTGCCGTTAAGGAGACGTGTATGTACCTCAACGCCGAAAATCTGCCCGACGGGACAGTACTTCAAAACGTTGACGTGTGTATTGTGGGCGCGGGAGCTGCCGGTATCCCTATGGCGCGGCGGCTCATCGGCAGCGGCAAAAAGGTACTGCTGCTAGTAAGTGGGCAATCCGCTGATCGTGGACTACCCACACCGCGTTTACAATCCATCTATCGCGGCACGGCAGGCGAATTCCTCAAAAAAGTTGATCCCATCTTCCTTGACCGTTCCCGTTTGCACATGTACGGTGGTACTACCAACCACTTCGGCTTCTGGTCGCGCCCTTTGGACGACGAAGATTTGAAACCCCGCGCTGGCTACCGCAGCGCCCACTGGCCGGTAGATCGAGCAGAACTGATGCCCTTTTATGCCGAAGCCAACCATTACGGTCATTTCGGTCCCTGTAACTACGATGACATCCCATTCTGGGAACGGGCGCTGTTTGCGCGCTGCTTCCCTCCCGCGCCGGATGACGCCCTGCGTCCTGCCATCATGCACGCCCAATACGCTGAAGAACTGCATGACTTTCAGGTACAGTTTGGCGAAGAATTGCGCCTCGCCTCCAACATCACGGTCTTGTTCAATGCCAATCTGCTCAACATTGAAAGTGACGACCGTCAAGCCCATGTACGTGCCTTGCACTGTTCTACCATCGAAGATGGCGCAGCGGGTCGTCGCTTCCGCATAGAAGCCGGTAATTATGTGCTGGCAATGGGTGGTATCGAGTCTATCCGCGCCCTGAAGCTGTCCGGCGATCTGGGAAATAATAAACGCGACCATCTGGGGCGTGGTTTCATGGTACACCCTCTCATCACCCACGCCGCTCGCCTGCGTTTTGCCCGCCCGGTTGATCTTCTGCACTGCAACTTCTTCCACGACCAGCAGGTGCGTTTGATGCGGCCCACTAATCCACAGGATAGCTATGTGCCAGCCTCTGCACCGAGGGTTGACCCGCAGAAAGCCGAGAACGAATTGATCTTTGATGCGTGGGGGGTGCTCACGCCCACTCCCGCCGCGCAGGATGCTGAAAAAATCGGCAACTTCCGCGTCATTCTGGCTTTCGGCCTGAACACTGATGAAGCCATCCTCAACCTCAACTGGGAGCAAATCCCTAATGAGGACAGCCGCATTACGTTAGATATGGAACACAGCGATCCGGTCTTCGGTCAGCCTGTCGCCCATCTTGACTGGCGGCTGCTGGAAGAAGACAAACGCACCGCCATTGCCGCTATGAAATTGTCGGAAGCCTATTTACGCCGTCATGGGCTGGTAGATTTCCAACTGACTACCGATCTCAGCGGCGGCCCTGATGATTGGACATTTATCCCGAATGTAGGAGCGCTGGCCACTGGCGACCACCACATGGGTGCGGCCCGTATGTCGCAGCGCCCGGAAGATGGCATCGTCAACCCCGACTCGCGCTTGCATACCGTGGACAATCTCTATGTGACGGGGACAGCTGTGTTCCCCACTGGCGGTTTTGCCAATCCCACGCTTACAGTGGTAGCACTGGCCTTGCGCCTCGCCGACCATTTGAAGACAGTCTGATCACGCCGACATGGGGCATGGTTCGCATGCCTCATGCTCAACCAAAAAGTGTAAGGGTCTTGGCAGATCTATGCCTAAACGGTGGCCCCTTCTTTGATGACCATCACAGGTAACACGATATCGGTTTTCAATTGCTCTGGAGGAACTTCGTCTGGCCCGTTCAGGTACCACTCATAGGCCGGGCCATTTATCACATAACCCTGTTCTTTAACGAACTGCATAAGCTGTTCATAGACCGGGGGCATCGCATCATATGGGCCTGTATAGTGACATACGGCAACCGTGCCGCCGCGAATCACAGTGGCCTTGATCTCACCGCTACCCGGCAGCGGCTTTAGCACCGGGCATCCTGCTTCGACATCCAAATATTGCATATCCATATTGTAGTAAGCGGCGAATGCGCCTGTATGCTGCTCACCCAGAGTCTCAAGATATTGCATAATCTGACCGTAAACCCTTCCGAAGTGTTTAGGCAAATCCTGCACCGCTGCCCGGAATCGAATAGACAAAGCTTGTTGGGCTGCCTGTTGTTTAATCTCACACGGATACATTTTCAAACCTCCTAACACCACGCCTTCCAAAATAAGGCGCTCAAATACATAGAGTAATCTAGAACAGATCATTTGTGCTAATCCCAACTATGATCATACATCAGCACAAATGCAGCCCATAGTGACAAATATCATGATTACCCTTTATGCGACTAAATGCAGTGTAGCCTCGCCGCAGACAGCATGGAGACAATAAATCAGCGCACATCTAACTGATGTGCGCCATATGTAGTGCGGAATGATAACTTTTCAGTAGTTACGGCACTTGCGTAATCAAGTCCCCCGTATATACCGCTTCGAACATATTGCCCGGCACGGTCTTAAGCTGGTTCAAATCGTCATCGTTCCACCGCGAATCTGTCCCACCGCTGATAAACCAGCTTGAACCATTGTCCGCCACGATCATGCCGTACTTCTTCAGTGCTTCCAGAATCACCCGTGACTGTCCGCTAAAGCCGCTGATGTCATAGCTCGCCTTGAGCCGCAGTCGCAGGCCCATCGGCGGTAAGTTGGCACTAGTGCTGCTGGAGGCAAAGTGTGTCGCTGGCAGGATGAACGCCCGCTGCGACTGAGACACCGTGAACCGCAGCGCATGGTTGATCGAACCTGCCGCCACCTCGTCATAGCGTACCAATCCCGGCAGAATTGGCAGTCCAGCCGCATCGGCGCTCGTCCAGCCCAGCGGACGCAGCGCATTACTCAGCAGGTTGAACGCCGCGCCCGAATCGGCGTTCCAGCCTGTACCGTTATACTCAGCGACGAACAATTCGTACAACATGCAGTTCTGCCCATCAGCCACCAGCACATGCCGGTCACTGCCCCCTTCTACCGGCGCATTGGGTGGTATCGGATAGGGGCCGGGATCACTTTCATCACCATAAGCGGTGAATGTAATCGGCACTTTTGGCTGGCTGCCATCCACCACCACATACGGAATCCCGTAATCCGGGTTTTCGCCAAAGTCAGCATGTAGGAACTTGTTGTTGGTAGAGTTAATGCTGGCGATATAGGCTGCTGAGTTGGGATGAATCGGATAGGCACTGACGTCTGCGTTCCACGCATTATCCGCCGGAAACACCGGGCAGTTGCCCAACATCGGCCCACCTACCGCCACTTGTGTCGGTGGTATAACTGTCGCAGTTGGTGGAGGTGCGTTAGTCGGCGGTGGAATAGGTGTTGCACTGGGTAGTGGTGGTGGCACGGTGGCGGTAGGGGCAGTCGGTGGAACGATACCCTTGCCAAAGTTCTTGCCAATCAGCACCAGATCAATCAGATTGATAATGCCGTCAGCGTTGAAATCAGCGTTAGCAGGAGCAGGTGGAGACTGCACGTCGAAATTCGCGCCGATCAACCCCGCATCCAGCAGATCAACCACACCGCTGTTGTCGGCATCACCCGCCAGCAGCGTCAGTGTGCCAATATTCAACCCCTGCTGACCGTCTGTGGTGAACTGGTAAAAGGTTGTCACATGACCTGCACCAGCCGCTTCGACGATGTATGTACCAGCAGGCACATCGGTAAAGGTAAACATACCATCTGCATTGGTGTCAATTTGCGCCAACACCTGCAAGTTGCTGATGAAGCTCACGTGAATACCACCGTGATTGCTGCGCTTCTCATAAGCTGCGAAACCGGTGACGAAACCCGCGTTAGGGGTGGGCGGCACTACTGTCGCTGTCGGCGGCAGCGGTGTCGCAGTTGGGACAAAAGGGGTGAAGCTTGCCGTCGGTGCTGGAGTCGGCGCACCACCTCCTGTGAAACTCCCATTGGTGACGGTCACAGGCAGTTCATTGCCGTTGACATCTACTGCCAGCGCCGAGCAGGTCACATCAGTCGTACCGGCGCCCGCCACCAGATAGTTGAGTGTGAAGGCTACGCCATCACCATTGAATGCTGGTGCCGGATTGAGCAAACTGGACGCCGCCGCCCAGCGACCACTTGCTTCGTAACCCGTGTCTACCACGAAGCTGTTGCTAGTTCCAAAAATGTCGCCATCAGCGCGATTTGTGCCCAGCAGCACTGCCGGATCGGTCTGGCATTCCGCCTGCAAACCGTACAGGTTTGTGATGTTGTAGAAGTGCAGCGCCGCCGTAACAACTTCCCCAAATGCACCTTCTGTCGGGCTAACCTCCACACGCATGGATGGAACACTCGGTGTTGCTGCCTGCGTCGGTAGATCAGTCGGCGGCACAGGTGTATTGGTGAATGTGGCTGTTGGTGGAATTGGTGTGTAGGTGAACGTCGCCGTTGCTGGCATCAGCGTAAAGGTTGGTGGCAGCGGCGTATTTGTAACTGTTGGCGGAACAGGTGTAAAAGTTGCCGTCGGTGGCAGTGATGTAGTGGTGGCCGTTGGCGGAACGGGTGTGTTAGTTGGTGTCGGTGGCAGTGTTGTATTGGTAGCCGTCGGCGGAATAGACGTGTTGGTCGGCGTTGGCGGAACCGGAGTCGGCGCGATAGTACCAGCCCCGATCACCAACAGCGTTATGGAATTTGCTGGGTAGGTGGTACTGACACTTCCGCCCGTCAAGCTCAAATCCGTCTCATGAACAATCTGGTTCAGATTGGCGTCACTATAGCGGTAGACCGCCGCAATCTGCCCATTGAATCCGCTAATTGATAGCGGGCTGGTCAAGTTCAGTCCGCTCTTGTTGACAACCATAATGGTCAACGCGCCGTCAGCACGCAGGGCGGCATAAGCCGACAGTTTTGACTGATCGCTGCTGACGGTTTGCACGCCCGTGCTGCCGAACGCTCCGCCTGCGCCGTCATAATTGCGGTACATACGGAAAGCATATGCGCCCGGTTGGGTGGGTGTTGGCGGCCCCCATATTGCTGCCAGATCGAGACCTTCGCGCCCGAAGATACCCAGTGCATCCGCTTGCGCCAGCGCCCCGTTGATATGATCCAGCGCACCGAAGTTGTATTCACCAATCGCCAACTTCGTGCCGGGGTAATACTGGTTGACCCAGTTCCGCATCCGTGGAATAAGCATGACTGTGTCGTTAATCCAGCTTTCGTCGCGGTATGTGCTGTCCCACAGAGAACGTGTCGAACGTAAGCGCAGAGCTTGGGTGGCGGTGCTGCCTGCGCCGCTCAGTGCCACGCCAGAACCCTGCGCGTAATAATGCAGATCGAGATAATCCAGGATACGTACACCATTCTGCTGTTCGTAGGCTCGCAGTTGTTGTAGATACCAAGCCGTCAACTCCATGCCGCCATGTGCGTTGCGGTCTTGCGGATTGTTCCACCACGAGCCGCCGGGTGCTGCATCCAGCGGTGACCAGAAATAATTCGTCCAGCCCCATTCCGCGGGGCCAAGTATCTGCGAAGACGGATCAACGGCCTTAATCGCCGCCGCATATTGGAACGTGCGGTCACGCAGCTCATCATAACTGAGCGGATTGGGGTGCACATCGCGGTGGGTTGAGTTCCACAAAGAGGGTTCATTATCGAGGTTATAGAAGCGTACACCGCCCGCGCTTGCTGTTCCGAATACGCCGTTCAGGTGACGAATCCAGTCTTGCACAAAGCTCGGCCCAATAGCCATGTTGCTATCTTGCGGGTCATTACCCGTAATTTTTGAACCGTCTGTACGGACACCATTCCCGCAGTCAGGGAAATAAGGATCAACACTTTGTTGTGCGCCGTACTTCGCAACGCTAAATCCGCAGCGCCGTGTGCGGTCACGCGCAGTCCACCCGATAAGCGGCATCGTCATAATCGTGTCCGTATTGCTGGCACGGTTCGTCGTTACAAACTGATCAGACAACGAACCATTGGGTAGCGCACTCGGGTTGCTGTTGGATTTGGCGAGGCTTCGAAATACCAGTCCGAGGCGTGATTAGTCGCATCGGCCTGCCAATTGTAGCGGGTGGTTGCATTGCCGCCCCAACGGTTAACAGGCAGTCGAATTTCTACCGCCAGTGCCGGGTCACCAAAATTCATACCATAAATATAAGGACTAATGGGGTGCTGCCCTGCCGCAGTGTTGACGGTTAAAGTAGGGCCAGTTTGTGGTTCCTGTGATGGCGGCAATACACCACTACCGAGGAGCTGTATGTCATCTAAATAGAAAGGCGCTTGAGCGCTGCCGTTATTTTCTTGCCATACCAATCCCCATAAATTATCACTTGACCCAAATGGCGCCATCGGCACATCCACCTGTGTCCACGTGTTAGCCTGTGGACGAATGACCGCGCCCAATGTAAATCCGTTATTCTGGTCAATAAAATAGACGGCTATCTTTTGTCCACCGCTGCCGCCGTTTATCCAAAATCGCAGCGTATCAAACCCCGGGCTTTCAGGCGCATCCAATCGCAGGTAAACACCCGCCCACGCATTATTGTAGGTAGCTGCCAGTGATTTTGTCCCGCTGTGTACAGGGTTCGTCGCACCGAGGTTAACAGTGGTTTCCCACGACCAGTTCTTCCAACCGGATTCAAGCGCGTCGGAATAGACCGACTGTGTAACAACTCCACTTTGGGCTGCCACATGAGCGATCCCGCTAAGAAGTAGTGTGGCCGCTAGTGAAACTAAGCCCAATCTACCCAGCACCGAAACGGCACTGTTCAAGAATCGTTGTTTGACCATAACCCCCTCCAACCCCGTCGTTTCTCAAATGAGTTCAGATAATTGAAATACAACAATAAAGTAAAAATTTACGATTTTCACATCATGCACTGTAAACGCAATTAATAGTTCGGCCTATAGGACAATCATCCTGCCAATGTTTAGAAATGGTTTGAAATATGACTAATTTCTAAACCTATCGGTTTGGACATCTTGCCTTGATAAAAGAATTGGTTGTGGTAATAGAGCTTGTTATAATTAACCTACCCTGCGGCTAAACTTTGGTCTTACCGTTGCCTACCGCGCAACCTAATTTGGCTGCGTGCGTATAGTCCAGTTAGAGGCCGTTTCTGGTGTAGTAGTGTGGCCGGAACGGAAAATGTTGGGACGAGAAGCATGTCTGATCCGACCACAATAGAATCAATTAATGCCGCCCTACAGGGCGACCAGGACGCCTTTGCAGAAATTGTCTATGCCTTTCAGGATGCGGTATACAATTTGTGTTACCGCATGCTGGGGGAGCGGGGTGAGGCCGAAGATGCAGCGCAGGAAGCATTCCTGCGTGCTTACCTCAATCTTAACCGCTATGACCCTTCACGTTCTTTCAAGACGTGGATACTCAGCATCGCCTCGAACTATTGCATAGACCGTCTGCGGCGTCGGCGGCTGCAATGGATGTCGCTGGATGATGAGTTCACCGCTGACCGGCTGTCACTGCATAGTGATGATCCCGAGCCGGAAACTGCAACGCTCACCCGCGAACACAGCGCAGCCATTCAAGCACTTTTGAATGAGTTGAGTCCCGAATATCGGGCAGTGGTGGTTTTACGCTATTGGTACGATTATTCATATGTAGAGATTGCAGACATAATGGACACCACTGAAAGCGCGGTCAAAAGCCGCCTCTTCCGGGCGCGGCAGGCGCTGGCCGACAAACTCGGCCCAGATATGGCTGCCCGGCTCGGCGACCCGTTAATGGAGGGCACCTAAATGGCGAATGAACATCGCAGCCGGTTGATACAAGAAGCACTGGACAAGGCACTGCCGGAAGACATGCTGCAACAACTGCGCGAACAGCTCGACCGTGACCCACAGGGCTCTCAGGAATACAACCGCCTCAAGCAGGTGGATGAAATGCTCCGCAGCGCCCCTATGGAGCGTGCGCCAGCCCGTTTAGCGCTGGGCATCATGGCGAAGTTAGCGCAAACCCTCAAACCGCAGCAGGTATCCAGTGTGTCTGGTTTAGCGCTGGCGCTGGCCCTGGCGTTAGTCGTACTGGTTGCCTTGCCCGTACTGGCAGCAGCCATCAGTTTATTTCTGGCAGCGGCTGGCAGCGCAGCGGCGCTCAATGCCATCATTCAACAAATCGCCAACCTCATGGCACTGGTCGTCGCCATGCTGGATGCGCTGGTCAAAGGCGCGCAGTCAGTGTTGACAGACTATCCGCAAGCCCCCCTGCTTTTGGTATCGGTTGTGCCGATCATCGCCTACTGGTTGCTGCGAACCATGCGTGACACGCAGGACGATGCCGATGAGAAAGGCTCATAACCCATGCCGAAAATGGATAACCGCACGTTAAGTCTGCTGGTCTTGCTCGGTATTGTCATCATCCTCATCATCAACCCTGCTGGCCTCATGTCCATGCTCAGCGTCGTCCAATCCATTGTCTTTATCGTTCTGGGCTGTGTCGCCACCCTGTATTTGTGGAAACGGTTGTAGTCGTCAATGTCGAACGTCCGCAGGTTTCTTCTCATCATCGTCATCGTCGCGCTGGTTATCGTGCTGGGCAATGTCCTCAGCCACACCGTCCGTAACAGCACCACCCACGATGGACAGGTCATTTTTACGGATAGTTACACCTTAACCAATGACCTCAGCGAAGACCTGTTTATCATGGCCGACACGGCCAGCGTAACTGCCGAAAGTCATATCACAGGTGATGCTGCTGTAGTCGGGCGTACCCGTGCTAGTGTTGAGGGTGAGGTAGACGGTGATCTGGTTCTCATGGGTGCGGAACTGACCTTCAGCCCGGATGCCCATGTTACCGGCGATGCTGCCTTCATTGGTAACCAGATCGCACTGGGCGGTGTGGTCGAAGGCAAGCTCAAAGTCATTGCCGACAAGGTAAATATCCTCCCCGGCGCACAGCTCCCGGCCAACCCCGAAGTCTGCGCTAGCCACATCAGCGACGAACGCAGCGACAGCCGGCCGTTGCAGAATTGCGGTGCGGATGAACTCGCCAGTTGGCAGTCGTTGCGTGATGGTAGTTTCGTTACGGAAACGCTGGGGGCGGGTGGTTTTTCTAGCGAAGGCTTGCTGCTCAGTATCGGCTTCACACTGGCAATGACAGCGTTCGCTGGTGTTATTGTGACCGTTTTCCCGCGCGCCTTCAGTTATATGACACAAGCCGCCCGCCAGCTTCCGGGCCGCCTGGCGCGGGTCGGTTGCCTCAGCCTGCTGCTGCTGCCGGGTATTGGCGCGGTACTGCTGCTGGCGTTAGCACTGTTGCCTCCGCTGGGGTTGCTGCTGCTGCCTATTATGTGCTTGCTCACTATTCCCGTACTGCTTTTCTTTGCGGCTGGTTGGATGACGATGGCCTTGTTGCTGGGTGATGGTATTCTGCGCCGCCTCGTTCACCGTGCCAGCCCACCGATCACAACCATGATGGCCGGCTCGTTTGCCCTGCTGCTCGCGTGGCTGGTCGCTACCGCTTTGCCCTACGGCTCACTGATCGGGCTTGGTCTGATGCTGCTCATCGGCGTAGTTGGGCTGGGCTCGGCGCTTGTGACCCGCCTCGGCACCCGTTCGCCCACCCGCCGTCACTTCGTACAGGGTTAGACGGGGCCTATCACTGCCCTGTCCAATGCCACCATAAGTCGTTATTGCTTCGAAAGCTGAAATTGCATCATGACGCTTACCAAGCCCCGTGTCATCGTTGACCCCCACTTCCGCCAGATGGCAGAAATATTTCATGACTCCGATCTGGAGCGCCTCCATAACCTCGTCGAGGTTGTTTGGGGCAAAGATCAACCCATGCCGCTGGACGACTTCACCGCAGCCCTGCCGGGCGTGCAGGCCGTAGTCTGTGCCGACTGGCGTTATGGCGATGCCGCCCTCACTGCCGCTACCGACCTGCGGGCTGTCCTCACTGTGTCCGGCGGTTTCCCCCGCCAGCTTGATTATGACTACTGCTTCCACAAAGGCATTCGTGTGCTGTCTGCCGCTCCTGCCTTCGCCCGTTCCGTCGCTGAAATGGCGCTGGTGTTGGCGCTGGATGCCTGCCGCGATATAACCGGGGGCGACCGTGCCATGCGCGCTGGAACCGAGCAGTGGTTGCACGCTGGCAACGCCAATGCCTTCATGCTCTACGGCAAACCTGTGGGCTTCATCGGTTATGGTAGCCTCGCCCGCGCCCTGCATCCTCTGCTGATGCCCTTTGGCTGTCGTATCTCGGCCTACGATCCGTGGCTGACCGAAAGTTACCTGCGCCATCAGGGGGTAGAACCCGTTGCGCTAGATGATTTGCTCGAAAGCTCCAGAGTAATCTTTGTACTGGCCGCCCCCAGCAGCGAAAATCGTGCCCTGCTGTCCCGCGAACGCCTCGAACATATTCAACCCGGCGCGGTGCTGGTGCTCATCAGCCGCGCCCACGTTGTGGACTTTAATGCTCTCACCGAACTGGTGGTAGCAGGCCGCTTCAAAGCCGCCATTGATGTCTTCCCCACCGAACCCCTCGCCGCCGACCATCCGCTTCGCAGCGCCGAACACGCTATTCTCTCCGCCCACCGTGCTGGTCCAACGCAAGAGGGCTGCTGGGAGATCGGCCAGATGGTCGTGGATGATCTCGAAGCTGTTGTGCGCGGCCTTCCCCCTCAGCGCATGCAGCTCGCACAGCCCGAACTCATCGGGCGCTACATGACCAACACTATTCGCAAAGTCAATCCAACATGATTAAGCAGTCTTTTTCGTGGGATGGATTTGCCCGCACCGGTGTTGAACCCCGGCGTCTTATCCGTGCCGCCGCCGACATCGGCTATGCCGGGATTGATCTCGTGCCGCAGGATTTCTGGCAGCCTACCAAAGATGCTGGCCTCAAAATCGTTTGTATCGTCGGCCATCCTCTGTCTCCCGCAGGATTGAACAAGCGCGAACACCTACCCGCCATCGAAGCATCCATCCGCGCTAATCTGGAATTGGCCGCACGTTGGGAAATCCCCCATCTGATATGCTTCAGCGGCAATCGCTATGGGCTGGACGAAACTGCCGCTGCCGAAATCACTGCGGAGCATTTGCGCAGGCTGGGAGCATTGGCTGGCAGTTACGGTGTCACCCTGATACTTGAGCTTCTCAACAGCAAAGTAAAGGATCGTGACTATCAGGCCGACCACACTGCGTGGGCGGCGCAGGTCTGCCGCATGGTTGACTTACCGCATGTCAAACTGCTCTACGACATCTACCACATGCAGATCATGGAAGGCGACATCATCAACACCGTTCGTCAAAACCATGCCCACATTGCCCACTATCACACCGCCGGCAATCCCGGTCGCGCTGATCTGGATGAGGCGCAGGAACTCAATTACCCCGCCATCGTCCGTGCCATCAAGGAGACAGGCTATGATGGTTTTATCGGCCATGAGTTCTTCCCCAAAGGCGATGCCGTTGCGGCTCTCAAAGCCGCCTTTGAGGTGTGCAATGTATAACCGTGAGTAGAAGAGAAAGGACAGACTGTAATTGACGGCAAACGACAAAACATGGCTCGACGCCCTCACTGATGGGCAAATTATCCGCGATTGGGTTTCATTGCTGACCCACTTCGCGGCTGGTACGCTTTACTTCAGCCTCATCATGGCGGGTTATGCCACCAGCATCGGCCTGTCCTTCATCGTCATCGGCATCCCCCTGCTGCTCTTCTGTCTGGCCTCCACCCGCGCGCTGGCCGCTATGGATCAACGTCTGTTCGCCGCGCTGCTCGATCTGCCTGTGCCCGATATTGCCGACGACCTCGACCCGCGTGGCGCGAACCTTTTCCAGCGCATCGGCCTCTACCTGACCAGCGGCACAACATGGCGCAGCCTCATCTACCTGCTGCTCAAATTTCCGGTGGGCATCGGTGCATTGATGGCCAGCATGTTCATCCTGCCTTTTCTCGCATTTGAGGTACTCATCCTCGGCCCGCTCACCATTGATATGCGCCTCGCCAGTGTCCGCCTGCTGCACGCCATCGCCATCGGTTCGCACAAAATCCCCGGCCTGCTGCTGCCGCGCGGCAAACGCAAACGGAACCGCGATTTCAACCGTCTCCAAACCCCAGAATACGAAGATGAGCTTGAACCGGAATACTACCTCGACGACGATGGCGAAATCGTGCTCCGGCGTTAATCATCCTCCAATTCAAACCATTCTCTAACCACTTTCTATCCGCGCCACAATTGACAAAATATAACATTTGTTCTACTATGTACTTGGTGGTTGTCACAGGGTAGTGCCACACTAAACGGGGATGCCTGTTTTTTCGCCAAAATCTCCGTTAGACAACCTAATGCTTAGGTCACAACGATTTAGAAGTAGTCTTTAAGCCCCCTTCCTAACGCTTTGGGGTGGGGACTGTGACAAATCCACCCTCCACCGCTTAGTGCAGTGCTACCGGTAATGTGGTAAGTGATGATCTTAACGACAAGTAATAATCACACGAAAAGATGTAGGGACGAGGCATGCCTCGTCCGCGTTCACAGTTCTACCGCATCAATTACTTGCAACCACACCATGTTCTTGGTAGTCGTCACAGGGTAGCACCATATTAAATAGAAGAGAACACACTCAGAGAAATTCAAAGTTCTTAGAAACTGCGAAGCTGGGGTGAGGGCAAAAATCACCTTCCACCACGTCATGTAGTCCTACCGGCCATAGTCAACACCACACCAATGTCGTCCACTTGCCCGGCAGACGCTTCCCTTTGTAGCAATCATTGCAGCGGCATACCCTCGCTCCGCTGCTGCAAAAAAGCATTGCCAGATCTGTCAACATCACCAATCGGCACAAATAGCAAAAAAAATCGTGCCGCATTTGCCGCATTTGCTGCCGATTGTGCCATTTCCGTAATCTCTCGTAATATTTTCTAGCTGCCAGCTGTCACCCATAAACCATTAGCATCTATTCGCAAAGACGTTAAACTTGATGCTTCTATGTTGACTTGGGTCTTGCTCTTCTTGCCCTATAAACGAGGAAAGGGGCTGGGGGATAGGGGTTCCAGAACATTTCGGAGCATCGTCATGCAGTACTTCAAACCCGCCGATCCCTATTTTGTGGGTGACTGTATGCCCTTCTTCCACGCGGGTGTCTTTCACCTCTATTACCTGCTGGACGAAAACCACCACGCCGCCCTCGGCGGATTAGGCGGTCACCAGTGGGCGCACGCCTCCACCACCGACCTTGTCCACTGGACACATCATCCGCTGGCTATCCCCATCACCCACGACTGGGAAGGCTCCATCTGTACCGGTTCGACCTTCTTTCATGAAGGCACCTACTACGGCTTCTATGCCACGCGTATGCGTGACCGCACTCAACACCTTAGCGTTGCCACCAGCACGGATGGCATTCATTTTCAGAAAACCGAACCCAATCCCTACGCCTCGCCCCCGCCCGACATCAACCCCTATGATTACCGCGACCCGTTTGTATTCTGGGATGCAGGCTCAGCGCAGTTCCACATGCTGGTCAGCGCGTCATTCGCCCAATATCCGCTGCACAACTACGGCGGTTGTCTGGCGCACCTCACCTCGTCTGATCTTAAATCGTGGGCTGTCCAGCCACCGTTTCTCATCCCCGGCTTGCCCGGTGTTCCTGAATGCTCTGACTATTTCCACTGGAACGGCTGGTATTATCTGATCTTCAGTCACGGTCTGGTCGCCCATTACCGCATGTCGCGCCAGCCCTTCGGCCCGTGGCTGCGTCCTGCGGTTGACACCTTCGATGGTGGCGCGGCGTGGGTGATGAAAACAGCACCCTTCACCGGTGACCGCCGCATCGGTGCGGCCTTCCTCCCCACCCGCGAAGGCGACGTCAACGCTGGCCGCTACCAGTGGGCCGGCCAAATGGTGCTTCGTGAAATCATCCAGCACAGTGACGGCACACTCGGCACCAAATTCCCCGCCGAAGTCGTGCCTGCTTCTGGCTCACCTGTGACTCTTTCACCACAGCCTCTCACGCCCGACGCCGCTGTGAACGCTGGCACCGTCATCCTCTCCGCTAGCGACGGGTTAGAAGTTGCCCGTATAGGCCCGCTGCCGCGCCGTGCCCGTCTGCGCCTGCGCGTCACACCGGATGCCAGCGCAGTGGAGTATGGCCTCTATCTACGAGGGGCGGAGGATGCCGCCGGTGCTTATCATCTGCGTTTCCTGCCGCACCAGCGGCGCGTCGAGCTGTTCGATCAAGCACTGTCCGGCGTGACCGGGCTGCATGCCCCCTTTACGCTCGACATCATCCTTGAAGACAGCATCATTGATGTTTGCATCGACCAGCGCCGCACCCTCATTAACCGCTGCCCGGAAGACGGCGGCGATTATCTGTTTTGCTATGCCCATTGCAGCGCGGCTCAGTTTGATGCAATAGAGATCACACCACTACTCCCAAAGTAGCCAAAACGAATAGTGACACCCATAGTCTGACTCTGGTGACAAAGCGCATTACCGTCTTAAGCCTTCATCACTGATAATTAAGGTGGCGACCCGCTTTAGGAGGGAAAATGCCTATGAAAGCACTCGTTGTCTATGATTCACAGTTTGGAAATACCGAACGTCTTGCACGCCTCATTACCGAAACACTCATCAAACACATGACCGTGCGCCTGCTGGCAGCTCACGAAGCCGCCGCCTATGATCTTGAGGCGGTTGATTTGTTAGTTCTGGGTTGTCCTACGCAGAAACATGACATAACACCTGATTTTGAGACTGTCTTGAACAGCATGCCCCCGCATGCACTGGAAGGCAAAGCGACCTTTGTTTTCGACACCCGCTTCCGTGGCTGGAAACTTATTACCGGTTCGGCGGCGGATCATCTGGGCAAGCGGTTAGAGGCATTGGGAGCAGTCTTGATCACCCCACCGGAGAGTTTTTTCGTCACCGGAATTGAAGGGCCGCTGGAAGAAGGCGAAGCCCGCCGTGCAGTCAACTGGGCACGGGCTATGCTCTCAGAACTCAACGTCACCATCTAACCCGTTAGCCCTCTCCCCGCGGTTTCCTTGCTGGTAAAGGAGGAAAACAAAGTGAGAAACAAAATCCTTGTTGCCTATGCCACTAGGACAGGTTCAACGCGCGAAGTGGCCGAGTTTGTTGCTCAGATCCTGCGTAAGGCTGGTGCGGAAGTCGACGTTCGACTGGCCCGCGAAATCTTCGATCTAAGCTGGTATGACGGTGTGGTGTTGGGAACGGCTATTCGTGACAAGCACGCCCTGCCTGAAGCCATCACGTTTGCCCAGCGCCACCAGCGGCAGATGCGTGACATGCCTGTAGCCTACTTCACACTCGGCATCACTATGATTGAAAACACACCGCAAAACCGTCAGTTGGCCACAGGCTACATCGAACCATTATTGCAGGCCAAACAGCCCGTAAGTCTAGGGCTGTTTGCTGGTCGCATCGACCAGTCATTGCTCAGTTGGCCGCGCCGTCTGCTGCTCAGTCTTTTCAAGAGCGGCCCGATGGCCGAAGCCGACCACCGCGACTGGGACAAGATCCGTGATTGGGCGGAAGGGCTGATACCAGTACTCCTGCACGCTCACCCGGTATACGACAATATCTTTGTGGCAGAGCCAGCATGAGCAGTGAGTATCTGCACAATAGGGCGGTGTTAAGCCGCCCTAAACGTCAGTGTCTCCCCGTTAGCCGGTATCCGTAACTGCTCCGCCGCGATGCCTTGTGCGTCTGCATATGCCCGCAAATCCGCCCGCGTGACGGTGCTGTGGTCATAGGCTTCCATGTGTACCGCTACCACTACCGCCCCCGGTGCAGCCCTGCACACCGCCACCGTCTGCGCGGCATCCATCACAATCGGGTCTTGCTTGTCAAATTCCGCCCCGCAGGAATGGGTGATAATCACATCCGGTTGGTAGTCACGGATGACCTGTTCCACCGGCTCATACCAGATAGTATCGCCGCACCAGTAAACCATCGGCTCGCCCGCCGCTTGCAGCACAAACCCCGATACTGCGCCCATCTTCTCTGCCCATATACCTTTGCCGTGTTGTCCCGGCGTGCGGATGATACGAATCCCCTTCCACTCAGCCTGCTCATGAATGACGCGCACATCGCTGAAGCCTTTGTCCGCAATAAACGCTTCATTTCCCGGCTGGCAGTAGAGCGGAATATCCTTTGCCAGCAGTTCCCACGCCGTCTGCTCGAAGTGGTCGCGGTGCAGATGCGAAACCACCACCATCTCCACGCCCTCAATCACAGCTTCCGCTTTGTAGGGCAACTCCACCATCGGATTGCGGGCTTTACCCACCAGCGGGTCATAAGTGTCTTTCGCTGCCAAGCACGGGTCAATCAGTATCGTGTGATCGTCGTAGCTCAACTTCAGCGTCGCGCTCCGTATCAGTTGCAATTTCATGAGCTATTCCCTCACATCCCCGCCGCCTTCGCCGCGTTCCACAACCCGTCCATCTCCGCTAGATTAGACTCCGCCAGTGTCTTGCCCTGTGCCGCCAGTGTTTCTTCAATGTAGCGGAAGCGGCGGTAAAATTTAGCGTTAGCTTCCCGCAGCGCCGTCTCCGGTTCAACTTTTAACCAGCGTGCCCAGTTCACCAGCACGAACAGCAGATCGCCGATCTCCTCCGCCTGTTCGTCCTCGCTTTGTGCCGCCTGCACCTCATCCAGTTCTTCGCGCACTTTGGCGATCACATCCTCAATTTTCTCCCAGTCAAAGCCCGGCTTGGCCGCCTTCTCCTGATAGCGGAAGGCGTGCATCAGGGCCGGTAATCCTTTGGGAATACCGTCCAGCAGCCACTCACGTTTGACGCCCTGCTCGGCATGTTCCTTCTGCTTCAGCGTTTCCCAGTTCGCCAGCACCTCGCCCGCCGTCTTGGCTTCCACATCCCCGAATACATGCGGGTGGCGGTTAATCATCTTGCGGTTGATGCTCCGCAGCACATCCGTCATCTTGAACTCGCCGTCGTCAATCGCGATCTGCGTATGCAGCACGATCTGCAACAGCAGGTCGCCCATCTCTTTATACAGCTCGTCGCTGTCCTCCGCGTCCAGCGTCTCCAGCACTTCATGCGCCTCTTCGATCAAGTATCGCCGCAGCGACAGGTGCGTTTGCTCCTTATCCCACGGGCAGCCCTCCGGCGCGCGCAGGTGGGCGATGATCTCTTGAAACTTCTCAAAGCTCGACATCTCCCCCAGCGCCGGCACATACAACGAGGTCATATGCCGGATATGTGGGCTGCGGTCAATCTCGTACAGCGGCACATACTCCACCGTCACAGGCGCTTCGGCTTCTACTCCCCCTCTCTGTGTACGGAGAGGGGGTGGGGGGGTGAGGTTTCCCGCCGCATGAACCAGCGCCACCCTGAAATCATCCGGGTACTGGTTCATCAGCGTCAGCTTGACATTAGCCGCCACTTCGCGGCTGTAGACCTGTCCCAGCAGCGCCGGGAAATCCGGGTTGATCGGCGGATGGTGCATCGCCGCCACGGTGATCCCGTCCAGCACTTGCAGGCCGTCCATCGCGTCCACGCCCAGCACCGCCAGCGTCGGCTCGACGAAGCTGATGCCGTTCACAATTTCGGTGGGTATATTCTCGTCCTTCGCCCGCTTCAGCAGTTCCAGCACCGTGTTTTCGCCCACCAGCGGATCGCCCGGCACGGCGTACACCACATCCCCCGCCCGCGCCGCCGCCAGCACCCGCTCCACGATGGCTGCGTACACGCCCTCGAAGTCGGGAATGCTCTCATATAAATCATCGCAGTTCTGGTAAACGGGCAGGCCGTCCACCTGCGGTAGGCAGGGTACGCAGTTGTGCCGCGCCGTCCGCAGGATAACCGCATTTGCCTGCTTCAGCGTGTGCCACGCCCGCCGTGAAAGATCATCAATATCGCCCGGCCCAAGGCCAAGGAGGGTGAGTGTCATATCAGAAATTTCCTTACATTAGAGCTCAAGTCGCAGAGTCTGGGTCATCATCACTGGTGAACTGATGATTACTATTTCGCGCGTTACGAACGCTCAGCCACCCTGCTAAAAGCGCAATGCCCAAACTCACTACTGCCGCTGCACCAAATGGTCCGGCGTCCTGTAATGGAAGGTCATAAGGATAGCCATCGTGACGCATGGCAAGGGAATATGCGTCCAACCAAAGTGCAAACAATACGATGCCTAACACTGTCAATATGGTCATTGCGGCAAATCCAATGATGGGGACTATGATATTTGTTCGTTTCCAAATGAACTGAACTGCATTGATCAAAACAATGAAAAGTCCTGCCGACCACAACGCCAGTATAAATGATAAAAGTGTTCCATCAAATGTTGACCAATAGCCGGGTTGGATGAATGCCAATTCCTTTTTACTCAACCCTGTTTCTTTAGCCCATTCATCAAGTACTGGAAAACTCATTTCTGGGACATAAGCATAGTTGGCTGCAACAGAAATGTTCTGGGCTGCTTGCATTTGCCCGGACTGAATCAAAAGATATGCCACAGCACACTCATGTCCATCTCGATCTATGAAACACGGGGCATAATCCGGTTTTTCATAGTTGCGAGGGAAGATACCGCGAGTGGCATAAACATGCAGATGATCAAGATGTTTTTTACGTGTTGCTTGAAGTGCAGGAGATAGATGATTAACATCTTTGGAACGGAGAATCCCTTCAACACGCTTAAAATGCTGACGTATCCTCCAGTCCTCCAGTTTTAGCCGCAGTGCATTCACCATTGATTGGCTCATGTGTTGTGCCTCTCTAACTGTTCGAGTGATAGTAGGGTAGAATGGCTTATAATGGGACTACAACGGGCTTTTGCTGTTCGTCCACCTGCGGCAGACAGGGTACGCAGTTGTGCCGCGCCGTCCGTAGGATAACCGTCTTCGCCTGCTTCAGCGTCCGCCACGCCCGCCGCGAAAGATCATCAATATCGCCCGGCCCCAAGCCGAGCAGGGTAAGTGTCATAGTGGATTCCTCTGGCAATCGTTAGCGTTAGGCGTAGGTATTATTACGGCAGCAATTCGAAGTAGTCAATATGAGCAGGACGGATAATCTGAAAGTCACGCTGATCGAGCGTAAGTATACGTTTCACTCGCAAACGTTCGGCAAGGGCTACTATGACGATGTCAACAAAATCAATATGTGAATCGTTATATTTGCCTAACAATTCACCAATTCGGAAATAATCAACTGCTTCTAACCTGATTGCCCTGAACTTAGAGGTAGATAAATTACCAAAAAAACGCGCTGTCGCCGCTGTTCCTCCTTCACGAGTCAGCATAAACGCTATTTCGGCGTAGGCTGCTTCCGGTAATCCGATATGCCTGAATTCTCGATAGACACTCAAACAGTCAGCATGTTTACTTTCAGTCGCCATTGCCATCCCTACTACAAAGCTGGTATCGGCGATGGCATCAAGTTTCAGAACACTCATGAATCTTTTTTAACGCCGAATTCGGCCTGCAAAATGTCCTTTGTCCGCTGACCGGCGTCGGTTGCCCCATGAATGAAACCAATAGTTAAATCACGGGTTTCGTCATAATCTTCTGAGTCGTGCGACTCAATTTCTTCAATACGCACTAATACCTCATTCAATTGATCTTCAGTCAATTTGTTCAGTTTGCGTTCGATTATTATTCGCACTGGCAGCGCAACCATGCTTCGCTCCTTTGTCTCTTTGCACCATTATATCACCTACCGCCCCCGCAGCAGCGTCGTAAACCACCCGTAGGCCCACGCCTGTCCGAAAAATGTGGCTATCGACGCGATCAACGCCAGCACCACCCACAGAACGGTATGCACCGTTAAACGTCTTACCAGCGTTCGCGATTCGAGTGCGACATAAGCCTCAGTATCTATATCCGGCTTGGGCTCAATTACGCGGTGTGCATGCCTACGCACGTAGATTTGAAAGATTTTATATGCCGCGAATATGCTGATCGGTATAGCCAGCAACCTCTCCATCAGGAATCGCAGGCTTGGACCGCCGACTCCGAAACCGTTTAGGGCAAAATAGAGTCCGAGACTGATGACTACCCCAACCACCAATCCAATGCCCATCGTCTCCAGCGCCAGCCGGTCGGTCTGCCACCGCTGCACACGCCCCTCTGCTGTCGGTTCGCCACTGCCCCTGAATTTCATGTACACCCGCTGGTACGCCCAGAACGCAAACACCAGCCCGAACACCACCCACCACGCCGCAAAAATCGCCGCCACCCCGCCCGGTACGACTAGCGAGACGATTAATGCGCCCACCGCCAGCCGGTTGCGCGTGTAGTCACTCACCTTGCGCTGCATTGCCATGTATACCGTCAAGCTCACCCCAACCATTACCACAATGGCCGTCACCACGGCGATCATTTCGTATAAATCAAAAGTTGTATTCGTCAGCCATAAGATGATGCCGATGATCGCCACCACCACCAGCCCGCCTGTCGTTCTCAACGCCGCCTGCCGCGCCTCGTCCGCTGGCAGCAGGTAGACCCACACCCGACTCAGCAAGTAGGCATGAATGAGCGCGAACGGCGGGATGAAAAGGGCCAGCAGCACAATCCGCAAAATCGTGGAAGGTTCGGTGATCGTCAGCGGCAGGGGTGATAGAGTGTCCATCCCTTTGGCCGAAAGTGTCCACTGCCAGTTCGCGCCATCCGCCCGCCGTATCAGCACCCCTTCAGTTCCCAGCGGCACATAGGTCACGGCCCCTTGTTGGCTGCCGTTTATGATGCCAGATGGTAGTTCAAAGCGGTTTTCCGAGGTGTAACTACTGCTGTCATAAAAGAAGCCTCGGAAGATTGAGCGCGGAAACCACCATGTTGATCCGTCATTCAGCGTCACCATTTCCCCATACACTTCAACCGCTACGCTTCCGTTCACCGTCTCGCCAAACACATGCTCGTATGGCCGCCAGTTCATCCCATAATCATCTGACTCATACGTCGCCCGTTCCCCGCTTTGGTTGCTGTTAGCGGAATACGTCAAGCCGATATTCACTACTTCCGCGTACACCCGCCCCGCCGTGGTGGCATCTGCCTCTACCCGTCCGACCATCGGTGGTGGCACATAATAATCATCGCAGGCCAGCGCCGCCGCGAACAGCATGACGAGCGGCAGCATCCATATAAAGTGCGGGGCTTTTTGGGGTGTGGTATCAGTGGTTTCAGAAGATGGGCGCATAAAATCACCTACTGGATTGAAGTAAATATTTGAGATCGGTTTATGACCTCAGATTAAATCTATTGTATTGTCAGAACTGCAATCGTAGGTAAAAGGGTGTCCAAACAGTGGGTGAAGGAAATTAAGACCGCGACAGACAGTGCTGGGTGGAAGTACTGCTACCAGTCATTGGTTTCATCTAACTCATCGTTAACTTCAATCGTTGCCGCTGCGTCGTTGTTGAGTGTGACCAGCTTTCGGCTCAACCGCAGCGCCAGCAGCGCCACTACCGCGCACACACTCAGCCCCAGCATCAGCCGGAAACTGCTTAGGCCGCTGTCCGTGCCAGCCAGCAGCACATGCACCGTCACCAGCGCATAGGCCAGAAAACTGGCCTGGTGCAGCCAGCGCCATGCCCGCATACCGATGCGGTTCCGCAGCGCAAAACTGACGGCTACTGCCACACTTAACCACAACCCGCTGATGCCCAATGTCATCCGCAGGGGCTGCGGCCCCACCAGCGGAATCAGAATCGTCGTAGCTTGATAATCAAAATAGCGGTTAAGCAGCAGTAGCGCGTGCAAAAAACTCAGCGCAATTGCGAACCACGATAAGCTGGTGTGAATAGTCATGGAAAGCACACCCGGCGACCAATTGTTGATCAGGCGGGTGCTCATCAGCAGTCCCCATACAATCGAAGCCACCATCAGCCCATACGCCGTCATGCCGGAAGAACGCAGCAGATAAGCGGGCAGGTCGGGGCTGTCTGTCAGCGGCACAGCAAACACACCACTCCGCACCGTCCACAGCACCGCCAGTCCAATCACCGCCGCGCTGAATAGCAGCGATAGAGTGTCCGCCCATTTTGCTAAACGTGTCATAAGGTATTACTCGCTGTTATGGCTGCTCGTTAGCGTTGACAACCGGCAGTGCCAACAATTGATCTCGCGTATCGTCAACTACGCTGACAGACACATCCACCGCTGGAATATTCTCTCCTGCCAGCGTCATCCGGTATTCACCGCCGCTTAACACAATGTGCAGCCCATCAATATCGCCGCCCCCGGCCTCCATTATCGCGTCGCCATCCTCGTCATGCAGCGAGATGCCAACATCAGCCCCTTCGTAACGGGCGCTAATCGCTCCCAGCGTCCCTTCCGGTATCTGGATAGTGACCTGATTAGTGCCATCCACCGATAGGATACGCCGCTGGTTGAGCGCCAAAGTATCGCCCTCCACCAACTCACTTTCGCTTATGCCCGTCATGTCCGGTTGGGCGTGTATATCTACCGCCGCCTCAGCCGTGCCTGACAGCCGCCCAACCGTCACCAGATGTGTGCTGCTGTTGGGGGATACATTTAATTCAAGGCCATGCACCCGCCCATCCTCCGACTGAAACACCGTATTACCATGAGCATCCTGTAAATGCACCGCTGCCTGCGCCAGCCGCAGCGCGACCACACCGGTAGCATCCGTCGGCAGTTCCACTTGCATACTCACAATCGGATTGTTGTCGTCCAGAATAATTGCGCTGCCGCGCGTGTCCGCCGTCGGGAAGATGACAGCAAACAACAGCACGGCCGAGACCAGAGTGAGAAAATGATATTTGGTCAGGTGGTGTTTTTTCATCGGTGCTGCCTTATCTCAGGCCCACCGCCCGTTATGATGTCGACCTATCGTTTGGAGTGTTTGCTCGCCGCAATGGCTGCCAGTTGCGAAACGTGAATTCCTTCATCCGCTTCCAGCAGGGTAATCGTCGGCGCAACGCGCGCAATGACTGCCTCTGTGCGGGGCAGCGCCCGCACCGCACTGGTGTGCGCCGCCGCCTGACGTTCCGTGAGCGCCAGCATTTGCGCGCCAATCAGTGTTGCAACAGTCGCACTGGTGACAACCATCGTGCGTACCAACATCTTTTTAGGACGGTTTATGCCTGTCATAATCTACTCCCCTGCCAATAGGATAAATAAAGTTGTTCCTAAAGGAAGTGGTACATAGGTACGGATTCTGTAGAGAAATGATTCTATTGCAGTTCATATACTGCTGTAATCAATCAGCAATCTTTGTGACTATGATGGAATGTATCAACAGTTAGGAGTACAACCATGACCGAGAAAATCACCAAGACCGATGCCGAGTGGCGTGACCAGCTCACCCCCGCCCAATACGCCGTCCTCCGCCAGCACGGCACCGAGCGCCCCTTCACGGGCGAGTACGTCAACACCAAAACACCCGGTACGTACCTGTGCGCCGCCTGTGAGCAACCGCTGTTCGCTTCCGATACCAAGTTCGAGTCCGGTACAGGCTGGCCGAGCTTCTGGGATGTCGTCAATAAGGGTAATGTGACGCTGCGCGAAGACAACAGTTACGGCATGCACCGCGTAGAAGCACTATGCAGCCGCTGCGGTTCGCATCTGGGGCATGTGTTCGATGACGGCCCGCGCGACACCACCGGCCTCCGCTACTGCATCAACTCCGTCTCCCTCAAGCTCTCGCCGAACGAATAGTTAACAGCCGTCACCTGCGGCAGCGATCCCGGCGCCCACAGGTGTGAGCGCCGTTTCACCTCCCCCAATAGCCAACCGCTCCCGAATACGTTATCCTCACTTATATCAACCTGTCTTGATTGGAGCTTTCATCATGCAGCCACCCCACACATCGCCACCCGCCCAGCCCCCCGGCAGCGGCGGCCAGCGCCAGCTACAAATCGAACTCCCCGCCAACCTCAACGCCACCTATGCCAACGCCGTTGTCATCAGCCAGATGCACAGCGAGATCGTCATGGACTTCGTACAGATTATGCCCAACGACCCCCGCGCCCGCGTCCAGTCGCGCATCGTCATGACCCCCGCCAACGCCAAGCTGTTCCTACAGGCCCTTAACACCAACCTGACGCGCTTTGAGGCCCTCAACGGCGAAATAAAACTGCCTACGCAGGGGCATTCCCTTGCTGACCAGTTGTTCGGCGCCATCAAGCCCGACGATAAAGACACGCCACCCACACCGCCGGAGGACAAACCCAATGGATAACCTGACCATCATCAGCGAAGGCATCCGCGCCGCCTTCGTCGCCAAAAACAGCGCCCGCGACGAGGCCGTTAACCGCTCCCGCGAACTCATCCGCCACTGCTCGGAAGCCATCCGCGCCATCCACCGCCGCGAATGGGACAAAGCCGCAGAGAAAATGACGCTGGCTAAAACCGGCGCGGCTGACCTGCGCGCGGGCATCAGCACTTATCCCGATCTGCTCCACGCCGGTTACACACAGGACGCACTCAAAGAGGTGGTGGAAGCCTTCTGCACCCACGCTATCGTGCGCGGCCTGTCGCTGCCCACCCCTGCCGAACTCAACGTCGAAAACGACACCTACCTCAACGGATTAGCCGAAGCCGCCACCGAACTGCGCCGCTTCATCCTCGATATTCTGCGCCGTGAAGATGGCGATACCGCCGAAGCCGAGCGCCTGCTGGAAGCGATGGACGACATCTACGACCAACTGGTGACCTTCGACTTCCCCGACGCCATCACCGGCGGGCTGCGCCGGCAGACGGACATCGTGCGCGGGGTGCTGGAACGCACCCGCGGTGACCTGACCACCACCCTCCAGCAGCAGCGCCTACAGGCTGCACTGCGAAGAGCGGTTGATGGTCGATAGTTTATAGCTGATAGTCAAGAGAGATTACAGAAAATTCCGCAATGCAGCAAAAGCGGCACAGATTTTTGTGCCATTTGTGCATTTTATGGCGGCGGCGAATAAAAAAACGGCGTCGGCAGCGGCGATGGCGGCATAGGGAGTTACCAGTCTCCAGTTATCAGTCGCCAGTTGGGCATTGGGTGGGGGAGGCGTGTTCATCAGGCCCATATTAGAACAGATGTTTGTATTTGTCAATTATAATTCGGGTAGGAAATGGTTAGAGGATGGTTTGAAAAGGGGGAAAGCAGCGGGACGACAGAGCACCCCCTGCCCCTACGATGACGGGGTTTTGGGGTGGGTTGAGGCGTTCTTAACTCGCTGGCGGCCTGAGGATCGCCTCAAGCGCCACAATCAGGGGCGGAATGTTGCCCACCACCGTATTCCACACAATATCCAGTTCGATATTGAAGTAACCGTGAATGACCCGGTGACGCATATCCGCGATGTCTTGCCATTGAATCTGCGGGTATTGGGCGCGTGTTTCGTCGGTCACCTGTGTGGCGGCCTCACCCACAATTTCGATCAAGCGCACCACCGCCAGCGCCAGCACTTCATCCGTGTCCAGATCAACCCGTGACTTACCCGCTGTGTGCTTGACTATTTTTTGCGCGGCATCCAGCATATGCCGAATGCGCACCGGGTCATTTTCAGGCGACTTTTTCATAAACCACCAAAGCCCCGTCCAGAACCTGCTGACGGAAATATGGACTGAGGAAACCGGGAGTCAGCAAATCCACCCGTCTACCCAGAATACCGGTTAATTCACGCCCCATCCGCGCCAAGTCAAACAATCCTGGTTTCGCTTCGTGATCAAATTCCACCAGCACATCCACGTCACTTTCCGCCGTGAAATCCTCGCGCAGCACTGAACCAAACAGCAGCAGTTTGCGGATGCCGTTGCGCTGGCAAAACGCTTCTACCAACGCCTGCGGCACTGTGATATGAACAGGTACACTCAGGTTGTTAGTCATATTCTCGCCATTCTCCTTGTGTCATGTCACCCTTATCTTTTCCGTGCTTAGTTTCACTGCCTCACACCGCGCCGTAGGGGTATTTGGTGGCCTGCTCGATGAGGGCGATTTCGTCGGCGGTCAGGTGGAAGGCGTCGTAAACGATGGCGTTGAGACGAATTTCGCGCTGGATGATGTCGTGGGTGGCGGCGGTGTGTTTGGCCTGCTGGTCGGCTAAATAGCGTTCCCAGTCGTCGCGTTCACTGAGTGCAATATCGCGTTTGAAGGCTTTTTTGACTTCGGCACGAAAACCCACGAAATCCAGTTCCCACCAGCTTTGCAGCTTTTCGTTGAGTTTGCTGCCCGCGTCCGCGCCCAAATCGGCAGCGATACGCTTCCGCATCCCCTCGTGGAGTTGATAGCGACCCCGCGCCAGTCCGGTGATGTCTTCGGCCAGTGCCGCCAGCCCGGCCTCCTGCGCGGCGGTCAGGGCGGGGATGGGCAGGCGTTGCACAAACTGTAAGATAAGTCGATATTGCCACAGTCCCGCACGTAAACGTAAAGCTACAGCAATTTGTGACACTGCAAACCAAAGGACTCGACTTTGAAGCAAAGCTAATAGACTTTGGCTGGACGATCCAACAATAAATCCTGTATTCGCTATATAACTACCATCGTTCAGTGAAAAGCGTGGAAGTTTAGAAATATCCGGCCAAACTATTTTAGATTTCTCGAACTCTTGGTAATAGGCGACGGTATCGTGCCATTCACACCAAGTATAGTTACCTGACGTTCTACCGAGCCATTTGCCTTGTGTCTTATCGTCCCAGTTCGACGGCTTTACTTCCAGATGATCACGAAACTGTTCTAGATGTCTCTTTACTGCTGGATACTTTTCTATGTCGATCCCTTGTCGCGCAACAATTAGGTGCAAATTATTCTCTAGTTGATACCAAGGACGTAAATCTTGACCGCGCAAAACTGGCTGGATAATTTCTGCACTGGAAATGTGCTCGTTGATAAGTTGTTGTCGAACTGACTCATTTATTATGAAAGCGGCGTTTAATCCAGTCAGAACACCATAGAATAAATTTCCATTCACGGAATCTGTGAGACTTGTGTAACTATCTGTTACTTTTCTAAACAAATTTGTTAGTTCAATTGATTGAAACCGCCACTCATCTAAACCAGTAACATCAGATAAGGTATCAACCATTGGCAATGATTTGACTGCTTCACCAAGTTCTTGGCGTGAATAGACATCTTCGACAAATAGACTTCGAAATGTATTTTGCGGCTTGTCCTTCTTGATAATTGCCATCGTTGGATAAACCATCTCCGCACCTTTGAAGGGTTGGTTCTCTCCAAAATTCACTACAGTATCAAAACCAACATTTTCATGAATGTACTTACGGAAATTGGCAGCAGAACTACTGTTCATGAATGTACCTGAGGTGATGTAACCGATGCGGCGTGATGGTCTGACTAGCTTGAGCGCCCGTTCGTAGAAGTAGAGGAACAAATCCGCGTTGTTATGGAAAATCTCATAATTGGCTGCCAGATACGGTTTGTAGGGTGAAATACTTTGCTGCCGCACATAGGGCGGGTTGCCAACGACAGCATCAAAGCCGCCATCCGGCAGCGCTTGTCCGGCAGGCGTGAAGAACACCTCCGGGAATTCCAGTTCCCAATGGAAGAAGTGGAAATCAGAGGCCAGTTTCTCCAGTTCGGGTGCAGTCCCTTTCGCACCCCGTGAAGCGAGGTCGAACAACTTCGACCAAGCTGAATCAACAAAGGTGGGACCAAAATGCCGCGCAGTCCACTGGTCGGCAAATTGGCGTAGTGCTGCAAGCGTTTCTCTCAATTCGGCATAGGTGTGTTCTTGATCTTTTACCTGACTGACGGTTGTGATCGTTGCGTTTTCGATGGCAGCCATACGTGCGACAGCCGCACCTACTTGCTGAATCAGACCGTTGTCGGCAAACAAATTCAGTTGCCCATAAGTAGACTGTTTTTCCGTCCATTCGCGTTGTATTTCGTTCAGCCGCGCGCCCACCAACGTGTTGCCGACTTTGACGTGATGGTCGAGGAACGACAGCGGTTTGCCGCGCTGGATGGTGGTGAGCCACAGGGAGAGTTTGGCGAGTTCGACCGCCAGCGGGTTGACATCCACACCGTAGATGCAGGCCGTGACCACCTGCCGCTTCCAGTAGACCAGTTCATCTTCGTCCTCGTCCATGTCCGCCGGATGCAGCCCCAGCCCGCGCAGCCATTCGGCCAGATAAGCAACGGCTTCGACCATGAAGTGACCGCTGCCGGTGGCCGGGTCGAGGATATTCAGGCTGAGGATAGCCCCGCGCAGGGCGGCGGCATCGCGCACCTGCCAGTGACCTTCGGCGTCGAGCGCGGCGTACTGTGTCGTGATCTCGGTCAGCAGTGGTTCGAGGGTGCGTTCGACAATGAAGCGCACGATGTAGTCCGGCGTGTAGTAACTGCCGGTGACCTTGCGTTCATTGTTGCCGCCGCGCAAATACACTTCGCCCGGTTTCTTAATGACGTCGTCGCCGTCTTTGGCCGGTTCATATTTGCCCCCGCGCACCGTCAGCGGCACAGTGGCAATTTCCAGTTGGTATTCGAGCAGCTTTTCGTAAATCGCCCCCAGATGGCGCACATCGAGGTCGCGGTAGTCCACGAAGACGCGCCTACGAGGATTGTTGCGGTCAGGCACGCGCGTCAGCTTATCAATAGCTTCGCTCATATAAGCACCACCCACCACTTTTTTCGCCAGAAATGGATGTGCCTCGTCAGCAAACAAATGGCCGTTATAGGGCGATATATCGTACTCCGGACTGCCGACATCAATGATGAAGAACAGACTACTCAGATGGGCATAGATACCGCCATCATCCACTTCGCGCTCCAGACGGGTTGGACGAAAGTCACGATGTTCGGCAATCTCTTTTTTGTGCGCTCCCAAACTGATGCCATCCCGGTATTCGGGATTGTCGTTGTAGGGTAAGACATTGCGACTTTCGGCATAGAGCACAAAAAGGAGGCGATAGAGCAGGACTAAACTCTGTTCATAGATTTCGTGCAGCGTCGCCGCGTCGGGCTGCAGGCGGTTGCGGCGGTAGCGCAAAAAACCTTCAGCAATCAGTTCAAGTGCGTCGTAAACTTCTTCTTCCAACCGGTCACTCAGATTCTCAGCATAATCGACACTACCCTGCAATACCTGCTCCAGCCAACCCGCTTTAGCAAACGCCTGCTGGCGGAAAAAGAGCCTAAAGTAGTAAAAATCATGCAGGTCATCGGTCTGCAGGAGTTCAACCAGATCAACCGCGTCGTAGGTGTTGTCCTTGCTGGAATCGCGGTGATACAAGCGCCACACCCGCCCGTCGGTGAGGATGCCCCACGCCAGTTCGCTGTAGCGCAGGTATTCGTCAATCTGCTGGCTGGGGTTGCGCTCTTTGCCGGAGGCTTGATCGAGCGGCGCGCCCCATTTTTTGGCGTCGCCCAGCGCCAGCGCGTGAGCGATGTGCTGCGGCTCGTAGATTTCGTTGGTGAAGGCGCGGGCTTCTGCGGCAGTGGCGGTGAAAACATAATCCGGCTTGCGGTAGCCGCCTTCGCGGTAGCGGATTTTGACCTGCACTGACCAGTGATGGCCTAGTTTTTCCAAAACGGGCTTGACCCACTGTTCTTCAAGCTGGGACTCATCCAGTGATTCGGGGCGCAAGGCGGCTACAAGTGTTCGCAGGTCGTCGCGCAGGTCACGGGCGTGGGCAAAGAGGCCGTTGTCATCCACCCATTCAGGCAGCGTTGGCACAATCTGGTCGAGGTAATAATCGGAGAACAGACCCCGATTGTAGTGCCTGGCAGTGGTCAATGACGGTTGGGAAGCATTCATTCAGTCAGGTGCTCATCATAATCGCTAAGGGTGTTAGTATAGCGTATTTCGCAAAGTCGCATTTTAGCACGCAAGTTCTTATGTAACAACTCGTTATATCCCTCACGCCGCCCCGTCACTGATGGCGGGCATATCAATCTCCTTCACACAGCTCGCCGGGGAAAGCGCCAGCAGGCAGCGCACCAGTTCCACAATATCTTGCGCGGGGATGTACTCCGGGTCGCGGGCCAGCGCCGCCTCCCGCCCCCGCTCATAAGCCACCCCGCTGATCGTGCCGGGGTTCACGCAGGTCACCGCCACCCGCTGCGGGCGCAGTGTTTCACGCAGGGCATTGGCTGCCCCACGCAGCCCGTATTTGGAGGCCACGTAAGCCACTTCCGGCGTGTGGTTGTTTTCCATGCCGGAGGTCGAGCCGATCAGGATGATTTTCGGGTGCGTGCCCCGCAGCAGGTTGTCCAGCACGGCGTGGATGCTGTTCACAGCAGCCGTCAGGTTCACGGTGATAATCCGCGCGTTTTCCTCTGCGCTGACCGCCGTGAAATCGTAGTCACTGGAAAAGGCGCTGTCCTCCCAGATGCCGGCGTTGTACAGCACCACATCCAGCGGGGTATTACCCAGCGCCTTTTTAATCTGGCCGCCCATGTCCGCCAGCGATAAGTCAGCCTGTATCCAGCTCCGTTCAACCCCGTCGGCCACCTTCATGTAATAAGGCTCGGTGCGGGAAAGCAGCCAAACCGTATCGCCTGCCTGCGCCAGCCCCAGCCCGAAGGCCGCGCCCAACCCACGACTGGCCCCTAGAATAAGGATATTGCTCATCTTGTCACCATCTGAAACTCGTAATTATGCGAAGGAATGCTGAGCCGGGTAGCCGTCTTGCCCAATACCTTGACCTGAACAGGCAGCAGTTCAGCGGGAACGCCTGTTTGCGGAAACCAGATACGCCCCTGTTTGGGAACGATGAACAACCCGTTTTCGTCCCCTACCGCGCTGAAGCTGTCGCTGTCTTGCCCATCGTAAACCTCAAGTCCCATTGTGTCACACAGCAGGTTGACCGTCGGCTGCACGCTGATCGTTGCCAGTCCGATTTCGCTAATGTGCAAGAGGCTTTCAGCGTCGAAGGGGCGGTCACTGGCGTTCGGCTGATTATGCCGCGCGATACATTCGAGGATATTGCCCGCCGGATCATAGAAGTACGTCATGTGAGCGTTCCAACCGGGTGAATGAAACACCGTCTGGTCGTTCATCACTGCCGCAGGGGCACGCCGGGCAACCCACGCCTGCGCCTGCTCGATCTGGTTTTCCGGTACGTCAAAGGCGAAGTGATATTTGCCCTGCCAGCCGGGTACATGTTCAAGCACCAGCCGCGAACGCCCGGCCTGTATAGTCAGTGCGTCCGCTGTCGCTTCCAATATGGTCAGTCCGAGCTTGCCTTCATAGAAAGCCCGGGCGGCGGCTAAGTCGCCACATTTCAAGTGGAGTTCAATGATGTGCATAGGTGCTCCCTGCTGCTAAATGGCCTCATTATAGGCGCAAATTGTAGCGGGCAAGAAGCGGCATACTAAAGTGGACAAAAGGACAGAGATGAGGATGGGGCACTTCAAGCAGGGCCTCGATTTCTTGACAATGAACCGAAAAGTTCTACGCTTGTAACATAGCGACCGGCCACTTTGTTATGCAATCATCCACATAGTGTTGTAGTTAATGGAGGCAAACAATAGCATGAAAGTGTTGATTTCGGGCGCGGGCATAGCGGGTTTGACATTAGCGTATTGGCTGCACAAAAGCGGTCATACGCCGGTTGTTATCGAAAAAGCGCATGACTTACGCACCAACGGCTACATGATTGACTTCGCGGGCAGCGGCTGCGACGTGGCGAACCGTATGGGGCTCATTCCCGCGCTACGCGCCGCTAGCCACCCTCTGACTGCGCTGGAGTACAAAGACGGAAAGGGCCAGACCACCGCCCGCATATCGTTCGATAAATTCTTCCGCATCTTTAATATTACCGATCAGTTTTTCGCATTGGATCGCCGTGATCTGGTGGACATCCTGTTTCAGGCCGTTCGTTCACAGGTGGATATACGGTTCGGTCAGCAAGTGAGCACTGTGCGTCAGTCGCCAGATAATGTGTCCGTCACCTTCTCTGACGGCAGTGAAGAGTCGTTCGATTTGTTGGTGGGTGCAGATGGCATACATTCTCATGTGCGCGATTTAACTTTTGGCCCTGAAAACTTGTTCACCAAGTATCTGGGTTATTATGTAGCGGCCTTTTACGTCTCGCCAGATAAGCCCTACGACGATCCGGGCTACGCCATACATGTCGAGCCAAATGTTCAATTCGGGGTGTTCCCACTGCCCGATAAGCGCTGGCTGGCGATAACCATTTACAAGAATTCCGACGAAGGGCATATCCCGCACGAACAGCGGCTAGGTGTATTGAAATCCCGCCTGCAAAATGTAGGTTGGATCACCCGTGATGTGCTGGACATGCTCCCGCCAGACGCCGACATATTTATGGACACGGTGACACAGGTTCAGATGCCGATGTGGCGCCTTAATCGGGTGGTGTTGATCGGTGACGCAGCTCACTGCCCAACTCTCATTTCAGGACAGGGTGCTTCGCTGGCAATGGCAGGGGCTTATTTTCTGGCAGAGGAACTCAACAGGCAGGGCGATTTGGCGACGGCGTTAGCTGCCTACGAGACGCGTCTGCGCCCGCATGTGGAGAAGGTACAGGCCAAAGCCCGCAACTTTGCCCCGACTTTTGTTCCTAACAATCAATTGCGTATTACACTGACCAACTGGGCCATTCGGTTGATGGATGTGCCGCCTGTGACGAAATTGGTCGGCAAACAGTTGTCGCTGGAAAGTATTATTCCGGCGGCGAGCTGAATGATGGGATAGGGTAAGGACAGGGTGCGCCCTGTCCCTTTTACTGATATGACAGTCCTGGAGAGATGCTAGCCTTCTTCGCGCCGCAGGTGCGGGTAGAGCAGCACATCCCGAATGCTGCGCTGGTCGGTAAGCAGCATTACCAACCGGTCAATGCCCATGCCGAAGCCGCCGTTGGGGGGCATTCCGTAACGCATGGAACGTAGATAATCTTCATCCAGCGGGGTTTCGTCGTCCTCGCCTTCACGGAAGGTTTTCGCCATATCCAGAAAACGTGCTTCTTGATCGCGCGGGTCATTCAACTCGGTGAAGGCGTTGGCGAACTCCATGCCCGCGATATACAGTTCCCAGCGCTCGACGTGCATATCGTCGTATTCCACCTTCTTGGCGAAGGGCGAAATATCACGCGGATAATCCATGATGAACGTCGGCTGAATGAGGGTTGGCTCGACACATTCACCCAGCAAGTGTTCTACCAGTTTGCCCCACGCTTGCCCCGGCTTGACATCTATTTTGGCATTGCGGATAGCCGCCTCCAACGAAGCGGCATCGCGGTAATCCATGTAATCAATGCCCGAAGCCTCTTTGATGGCGTCGCGCATAGTAATGCGCTTCCACGGCGTGGCAAGGTTGATCTCTTTGCCCTGATAGGTGATGGTGGTATTGGGGTTGACGGCCAAGCATGCCGCTGCCACGAAGCGTTCTGTCAAGCGCGCCACTTCGTTGTAATCAATGTAGGCTTTGTAGAACTCCAACATAGTGAACTCGGTATTGTGCTTGAAGCTCACACCTTCATTGCGGAAGTCGCGCCCCAGTTCGTACACCGCGTCGTAACCGCCTACCAGCAGCCGCTTGAGATACAGCTCAAAGCTGATCCGGAGATACAAATCCTGATCGAGCTGGTTGTGATGGGTGATGAAGGGCCGCGCCGCAGCGCCACCGTACAAGGGCTGCAAGATCGGTGTTTCGACTTCCACAAAGCCCTCGTCATCGAAGAAATTGCGCACGGCCTTAATCACTTTGGCGCGTTTTAGGAACACGTCGCGCACGCTCTGGTTGACCGCCAGATCAGCATAGCGCTGGCGGTAGCGGGTTTCTACGTTGCTGAACTCTCCATGCTCAATGATCGTGCCGTCGTCCAGTACTTCTTGTTTGATGACAGGCAGCGGACTGAGCGATTTCGCCAACAGTTTGAACTCATGGACGAGAATGCTGATTTCCCCCGCCTTCGTCCGCATCATGGTACCGCTGGCCTGTACGAAGTCGTCCGTCTCTACCAATTTTTCTTTAACGAGGTTATAAACCGCTTCGTCCATATCGTTGACGCGCAGGAAAAGCTGAATACGCCCGCTTTCGTCTTCAATGTGCAGGAAGGACAGCTTGCCCTTGATATTCACACGGCGGATGCGCCCACAGACGGTGACTTCCAGCCCTTCAGCCGCTTCCGGGTCGCGGGCTTCCAGTGCCTCGTATTCTGCCAGCGCCTGTCCGGCTGTATGGGTGCGCTGTACGCGGCGGGGAAAGGTTTCTATCCCCCGTGCTTCCAGTTCTTGAATTTTCTCGACTCGCTCAACTTCCAGTTTGTTCGGCTGCCACATGACACGTTTCCAGTTATCGGTTGTTAGTTAACAGTATTGGACTGATTTTGGGTTTGTGTTCCTGCCACGGCGCTTACACAAACACAGGGGCGGGTCTGATATGAGACCCGCCCCCGCCAATAGTACCATATTCGATTGTAAGCGTCAGGATGGAGATGCTGACTTAAGACAGTGGACAATTAGCCGATGGATTTAATGACGAAGATCATTTCGCCATCGGGGGCCTTGAATTTAACTTCCTCGCCTACTTTGGCACCGACCAGCGCCCGACCCAGCGGGCTTTCAATGGAGATTTTGCCTTCGCGCGGGTTCGCTTCGGCAGAACCAACCAGCCGGTAAACTTCCTTCTCACGGCTGCCTTTTTCCGTCATGGTAATGACCGAACCAAGCTCAACCTTATCTTTCTTGCCGCTGGCTTCAATAATCTGCGCCGTGCTGAGGATGGTTTCTAGCCGCAATATTTCGCCTTCGACGAACGCCTGTTCATTCTTGGCATCTTCATATTCGGCATTTTCGCTTAGGTCGCCACCTTCTTCGAGTGCCAACCGCAGACGCTCCGCCACCTCGGCACGCCGCTGTTCGGTCAAATACTTCAACCGCGCTTCTAGCTCGACTTGCCCTTCTGGCGTAAGATATTGCACATCGTTCATGAGACCTATTTCCTCACATTTCCTCAAAACTGTCCGTAAATAAGAAAAACACAGCCTGCGCTGTGCCTGTGTGGGGTCGCTATTCCCTTAATACGTGGAACATTAAGGACAGTTGTATATCAAGCGGTAGAAATATAGCATGAAATATAAACTTTGTAAAGTAAGGTTTTTGGCGATATGTGCAACCTGCCTATATAAGGCTTGATGTACGCTAGTGGCTCAAAACGGTTATAAAAAGGTCTTTAGAGCTACAATCTGCCAAAACGCAAACGCCCGAACCAGCCTTTTCCCCCATAAACCGGAACGGGCACGCTCAATTCATAAAAATCACCCCGCTGTCACTGAAACGGGGTGACTTTATTCACATTCGCTACACTGGCAGCGCGATTTCGTCCGCTTCGTGTTCTGGCGCGGCCAATGCCGTCTCAATCTTCTCCTTCAGCACGCGCTTCAGAATTTTACCTACCGGATTGCGCGGTAGCGCCGCCACCGTCACCAATTTCTTGGGCATCTTGTAAGCAGCGATGTCTTTCGCTTTGAGGAAATCTACGATCTCCGAAAGCGTGGTACTCTCATCTGGCTTCGGCACGGCCACGATTACCACCTGTTCCTCACCGATGCGGCGGTCAGGAACACCGAGCACTGCGACCTCGGCCACTTTGGGGAACTCGGCCAGCAGGTTTTCCAGTTCTTCTGGCGCGATCTTCATACCCGCCCGAATGATAATATCTTTTGAACGCCCCACAAAACGGTAACGGTTGAGATTTTCACCCTCGCCATCAATAGCGAACAAATCACCTGTGTAGAAATAACCATCGTCATCAAACACCTTGGCGGTCATGTCCGGACGGTCATAGTAGCCATTGAAGATTGCCGGACTCTTGATTGCCATTTCGCCCGCAATTCCGGATTCGGTAATGATTTCTTTGGTGATCGGGTCAACCAGTTTGGTGGAGATGCCGTCAGCATAGCGCAGACTCCAGCTATAACCCGGCACGCCGTAGCGCGGGAAGAAACGTGCCCGTTCCGCCGGGTCTGGAATATCTACCGGCGCGCCCACAAAGCTTGTGCCCTCGTTTGAGCCAAAGAAGTTCAGCACATCAATGCCATGCTTTTCCTTCCACTGGGTCACCATCATCGGCGACAGCGGCGACGAACCCGACCCGATATTTTTAATCGAACTCAGGTCAGCGTTCGCCAAAAGGGCGGGTTTCATCAACAGCAGGTTCATCAACACCGGTGGTGCAACTGTGTAATTGATTTGCTCCTGCCCGATCTGCTGCAGAAACACCGGCAGGTTGAGCGGTTGGTGCATCACCAGCTTGCCACCTGTCAGCAGCCACGGCACCAACATGCCGCCGATGCCCGACATGTTGATCATCGGGAAGGGGTTGAGCAGGTTGCACTGCGGGTCGAGCTCTGCGCCATCCACCGTCGCCCATGCAATCGTAATCCAGTGATTGTGGCTGCGCGGCACACCCTTTGGCTCGGCTTCGGTGCCGCTTGTCCAGCAAATGGTGAAGGCTTCGTTAGCATCCACCGGATTGGACTTGATGTGTGCGTCGAGGACAGCGGTGTCGTGCGGGGCGGCCTGCATGTTCCCAAACGAGATAACCCCTTCGGGCAGATCGTCACCGATAGCGACAACCGCCTGTACGCTGGGGACCTCTGGCAGCACACTTTGCACCATCTCCACATAGTTGGTATTCATGAAACTGGTGGTCGTGATAAACACTTTGGGTTTGGTGATGCCCAGCACCTGTTTCAGTTCGTGGGTGCGGTACTGAACGGGTATCGGGCTGATGATCGCTCCTAAGCGGGCGACTGCCAGATACACTTCAACCAATTCAACAATATTAGGCAGTTGCACCATAACAATGTCGTCTTTACCCACCCCCAGCTTGAGCAGTCCGCCAGCCAGACGGTCAACTGCCGTCAGCAGGTCGGCGTAGGTCAAGCGGGTTACAACCCCATTGGTGAACTCGGCACGGTTTGCTGGATCAACCAATGCCACAGCATTCGGGCTTTGCTGAACATTGCGGAGAAAAATATCGCTTAGTGTGTCTGTTCCCCACCAGCCGCGGCTGGTATAACGATCTATCTGTTCTGGCGTCGCAAGAATCATGGCTCAAATCCTCATGATAACAGGGTTATGATTAATTCTACTTAGAAATACAGTATGTTGTCAAAATATGAACATTACCTAATTTCAACCTGAGTGTTGCATAAATTTATGACCGACATGCGGTATGGAATTTTGAATTAAAAGACGTACATCAGGGTACGTCTTTTCCTCATTCTGAAGCTACGATCGCTAACTTTCCGAGACCGCCGGGATATCGCCTGTTTCCGCATCTTCAACAGCCTGAATCAAGACTTCAAGCGCCGCTCCGCCATTGTCATAGGCATCCCCACCCACCACCAAGTGTTGTGCAGGTGCGTCACCATAGCGTACCCGCACCGCTGGCGTACCTCCCACATCCAAATCCCGCCCAAAAGTCACATCAATGTCAACCTGTGTCCGCTCGGCACTGGCGGCGCAGGTGTACGCATCGTCAAAATTGATGTCCAACGACTCAGCTAGCTGCTGCAATCCTTCGGGATTGTATTCGCCATTTTGTGCCATCTCAAACAAACGGTCATGTGCTAACCAAAAACTGCCCGAACGCTGCTCCTCAAAGCACGCCACAACGCTTCCCACTACATACGTCGCGTCCCCACCAGCCGTCGGGAAATTGCGATATTCGTAACGCGCCCGCCCTGTGGCGACGTAATCAGTGATGAACTGCTGTATAACAGGCATATACCGCTGGCAGTGGGGGCAAGCATAATCCGCAAATTCGATGATTGTGATTGGAGCATCGGGGCTGCCCAGTACAGGTGCGCCATCTTCGCTGAAGCTGTACTCAATCCCTTTGTATGGGCCTTCATCTATTACCAATATTTCCACCTCGCCAGTCGGCACGACTTCATTGGATGTCTCGGTTGGTCGTTGGTTTGGCGTGGCGGGTACAGCCGTCGCTCCTTGAACAGGTGTTGCTGGAACGAGTGTCGCTGCGGGAGCAGCCACAGTAGCCGGCTTGCCGAATGGTGTCGGCTGGACAGGCGCGGCTAGAACAGAAGAAACGGTCAACAAAACAAAGATTGCAATTAATGCAAAGCTGATGATGAATAATTTTAGACGCAGCATACGCAGTCTCGATTCTCTTATTAACACATATAAGGGATTATGGGGGATATAAGGCTCGCTGTCAAAAGGGAAGTGAATGGTATAGAGGCGGTTTCCACCGCCTCTACAGATGTAGCAGAGGATAGTATCCCCTATCCGGCTAGATTAGAAGTGTCGTCTTCTGTAGCTGGCAAAAAGTCTTCGGCAGGCGGTTCATCCACATGCAAAGCGCCGGGTGTAAGCGCGCTTTCAGCCTCTTGCGGCGGCACCGTTTCTCCGCCCTGCTGCGCTGCCGGCATATCAAGATCAGATGGAGAGGTTTCAACAATTGGTTCGGCGTGCAGTGACCCCGGTGTGAGGGCGCTTTCAGCTTCCGGAGGTGGCACGGTGTCATGCCCCCTGAGCGGCGTGGGGACATAGGCATACGATGGGTAGGCCAAATAAGCATCTTCAACAACGGGCGCGGCAATTGGCTCGGCTGCATAATCCGAATTGGATATCGATTCAGCCGGAAATTCCGGTTCCGGTTCAGCCTCCATCATCGGCTCCTCAGCGGCGGCTGGCGGTTCGCTGCTGGCGGGCAGCGCACTGGATGCCGGTTCGGGATGCACCGTGATCGTTTCGGCAAAATTCACCTTGGGTGTACCTGCCGCCACAATCTTCTTGATGGTAGCAATTTGTTCGTCAGACAAGCGCAAGTCACTGATAAGGGCATTCGCAGAGCGTTCGCCAGCAGTATCTTCATCACTTTGCTTGTTACTTTGAACAAATTGTCCCCACTGGTTGACCTCGCCCGTGAAGACACGCTCGCCACCGCTGACCAGTTTGGGATAGACGTGGGCAAGCTCGACCGGATCCATCGCTTGATTATCGGAAGTTAGGAGCTTGATGCGTTCCAGTCCCATCAGCGCGTCACGGTAAATAGCAGTTTGCCGTTCCCAGCCGTACAGTTGGCGGAAGGAAGCCAGCAGGGCTGCAAAAGCGGGCAGGATGGCCGCCAACAGCGAAAGTACCGGAGAATGACCGCTGGCGCTGATGGTGGCGACCAGTGACGAGAGGAACATGACGATTGCGCCGAGCGTAAAGGTAAAATCAGCATTTATTTGGTTTTCGCGAATGCGGCTTTCATAAAATTTGGACTGTGCTTCAAGCCGCATATCCATATAGATCTTGTAGAGAACATCCACATCAGGAGCCTCGTAGGAGTTCTGTTCATCGGGCTGATAGGCATCAACCATTTTCCTGCTCCTTCATCCGAAAATTAACAACATTTTCCCGCAGGACACGCAACCGGTTCGCGGTGTCGTAAGGCGGAAGATGAGACAAATAAGTGAAATAGTGCATCCGCAGTTCTTCTGTCAGCCGCCGCGCTTTCCCCCAGCGTTTTTGTGGTTCATTACGATTGCTCAAGGCAGTTACGACGCCGGTTATGGCAGCAATAACCGCAGTTGCAGCACTCATGACTTGCTGCCAATCAATCATGTTGGCCTCAATTGAACGCTCAGCTGCTGCCGTAGCCGCTATGGACAGATTGGGCGGGATATACAGCAGCGTTGCCAGTGCGCCGCATACTGTCGTCAGGAATGCGCCGATCACAAACACCCACTGGTAGAGATAGAACTGATTTTGATAATAGGAAGCTTTCTGGCTGAATTGAAAAAATGTCGGTAGTAGATATTCGGCCAAATCGTCTGCATCTTGTTTGACAGTAGGATACATATCGAGTTCGCCATTGTGCCAGTAACGGCTGGACACAAAATTCTCTTTGTCAATCAAATGCTGGTAAGCATCCTCATCACCCGGATGTTCCCACTCTAGCGGAACGCCGCGCAGACGAGGGCGGCGCTTCAAGAAAAACAGACTGGAATAGGAGCGTTGGCGCTTAGATCTGCCAGCGGTAGTGGTCGCCATAAACTTCTCCAAATACGGTATGGATATTCATCGTCGTGTGCCGGAACAACCGGTCATTATGTAGTATAGACCTATTTGCGCGCAGGCGCTAAATGGATAGAGATCAAATACTGACCGCCATGAGCTATAATCCTTTGCTGCCTGTCGTCAACCGATGTGAACTGGCTTCTGTAATTGGAGACTACATCATGGACTTCGACCTAAGTGCCGAGCAGCGCATGTACCAACGTGCCGTGCATGACTTCTGTGCTGCTGAAGTAAAGCCCTACGCCGCTGAAGTGGACGAGACGGGCGAGATGCGCTGGGAAGCCATCCACAAAATGCCTGCGCTCGGCCTGACCGGTTTGGGCGTACCGGAGGAGTACGGCGGGGCGAATCTGGACACCATCAGCATGGTCATTGCGATGGAGGAATTAGGCTGGGCCTGCGGCTCAACGGCCCTCTCGGTAGCCGCGCACAACGGCCTGTGCTGCGGCCCGATTGCCATATGGGGCACGGCTGCCCAAAAGGAACGCTACCTGCCCACGCTCACCAGCGGCAACGTATTGGGCTCGCTGGCACTGACCGAACCGGGCGCGGGTTCGGATCTGGCGGGCGGCGTGCAAACATCAGCCGTCAAAGAGGGCGATAGTTGGATTATCGACGGCAGCAAAGCATGGATCACCAACCCCCGTTTCGCGCCGGTGATCGTTACACTAGTGCGTACAGATAAGGAAGTGGGGACGCGCGGCTTCAGCATGCTGCTGGTCGAACCCCAGAACACCGGCCTGACCATTCATCCCCCCGAAAAGAAGATGGGGCTTAAAGGCTCCCCAACACAGATGCTCAGTTTCGACGAAGTGCGCGTGCCACTGGATGCGCTGCTGGGCGAAGAAGGGCGCGGCTTCCAACAGACCATGCAAACGCTGGACAGCGGACGCATCAGCATTGGCGCGTTGAGCGTCGGGCTGGCGCGGGCGGCCTTTGAAGAAGCGGTCAAATACGCCACACAGCGGCGGGCCTTTGGCAAAACCATCAGCGAGCATCAGGCCATCCAGTGGATGATCGCCGACGCCGCTTTAGAGATTGATGCAGCACGGTTGCTTGTGTACCGCGCGGCGTGGTTGAAAGATCAAGGGCGCGACTTCAGCAAAGCAGCGGCGATGGGCAAGCTCAAGGCCAGCGAAGTGGCGGAGAAAGTGTGCCACAACGCCATTCAAATTCACGGCAGCTATGGTTACAGCCGCGACTATCCGGTGGAGCGCATGTACCGCGACCAGCGCCTGATGACCATTGGCGAAGGCACCAGCGAAATTCAACGGTTGGTCATTTCGCGGCTGGTGCTGCGCGAAATGGCCGGGATGTAGAGGGGGTGTTGGTTCGTTGTATAATAATTACAAGTTAGTGAGAAATGGAGCGACTAATGCTCGTCGGTAAGAAACTCTACACCTTTGCAGATTTTGAAACCTTCATCGATCAACCAGAAAATAGTGATCGCTTATTTGAACTCATTAACGGGGAGATCGTTGAAAAAGTGCCTACGCAACAACATGGTATGGTAACAGTCAATATTGCTACGGATTTCAAAGTCTACTCCCGCCAGAACAAATTTGGGCGCGTTGGCGTAGAAGTGCTGCACCGTAATCTTGATGATAATTACAATGGGCGCCAACCGGATATTTCGTATTATGTAAATACCGCCGAGCCAATTGTTAAAGAAGGTGCTGTGCCGCATATGCCTGATCTGGCGGTTGAGGTGCAGTCACCACGTGACAGTGTGAAAAAGATGCGTGAGAAGGCTGATTATCTGTTAGCGAATGGCACACGTATCGTATGGCTGGTATATCCTCCCAAGCAGCTTATTGAAGTGGTTACATTGGATGATGTAGTTTTTTACACCATTGATGACACCATTAGCGGTGAACCTGTTCTACCCGGTTTTACATTTCAGGTTCGTGATGCCTTTGAGGATTAAGTCATGATTGATTCCCCCATCCGCACAGCACATTCCTAGGACTTCACTATCCGTAACCACAGAGGCATTTCACACATGGACATTAAGGCCGTATCCGGACGCATCGAAATGGTTGAGGCAGATGCCATCATCCTGAGCTTTATTGAAGGTACTGAACTGAGCGAGGCGGCAACCGCCGTTGATGCGGCGCTGAACGGAGTCATTAAGGAACTGCTGGAAGGCGGCGACTTCGCCGGCAAGGCCGAACAGATGACAGTGCTCTATCCCCACGGTGTGATGCCTGCCCGCCGCGTCATTCTGGTGGGGTTGGGCAAACTGGACACGCTGACGGCTGACGGCGTACGCCGTGCTGCCGCCGCAGCGATCCTCAAAGCCCGTGAACTGAAGGCGAACAAAGTTGCCAGTCAGATCCACGGCGCGGTAGCGGGCGGGCTGCCCGTCGAGGCCGCCGCGCAGGCTGTCACCGAAGGCAGCTTGCTGGCACTCTACAGCTTCCGCGGGCAGAAGACTACTGGCGAAGCGCCACCGAATTTACCCACCACGCTCGAATTGCTAACAGGCGATGCCGAAGACGTGCAAGCCGTTGCAGGGGTAAGCGCCGGGTCGGCCATCGCGGCTGGTGTACGCCTCACGCGCGATCTGGTCAACCAACCGCCTAACGTCTGCACACCGGAATATCTGGCGAACGCTGCCCGTGACATGGCACAGGCCGCTGGATTAAGCTGCATCATACTCGACAGGGAACAAATGGCCGAACTGAAGATGGGGGCGCTGCTGGCTGTAGCGCAGGGCAGCGACGCCCCGCCGCAGTTCATCATCCTCGAACACAACGCCGGACGCAGCGACGTGCCCGCGGTGGTGCTGGTTGGTAAAGGCGTCACCTTCGACACCGGCGGCTATGACATGAAGACAATTGACGGCATGAGCACCATGAAGGGCGACATGGCGGGCGGCGCAGCGGTCATCGGCGCGATGCAGGCCATCGCCAGCCTGAAACCGAACCTGCATGTGGTCGGCCTCGTCCCCACCGCCGATAACATGATTAACGGTCATGCCTACCGCCCCTCGGACATCCTCACCGCCAGCAACGGGCTGACCATCGAAATTATCAGCACCGATGCTGAAGGGCGCTTGCTGCTGGCCGATGCGCTGGTCTATGCTGGTCGCTATAAACCCGCCGCGGTGGTCGATATCGCCACGCTCACCGGTTCGTGTGTGACCGCACTGGGCGCGAATGTATCCGCTGGTTTGTTCAGCAGCGATGACGGTCTGCGTGACCGGTTGATGATGGCCAGCGGCGCGACGGCTGAAAAATTATGGCCGCTGCCCCTCTTCCCGGAATATGACAAAACGATTGAGTCGCCGATCGCTGATCTTAAGAACAGCGGCGGCGCACGCGGTGGGGTGGGCACATCAGCCATCTTCCTCAAGCACTTTGCTGACTATCCGGCATGGGCGCACATTGACATGGCGGGCATGACCTTCGACCAACCCAACAGCCCCTACACTCCTAAGGGTGCGACGGGCTACGGTGTGCGCCTGATGGTGGAATTTGTGCGGCGCTGGGGAGGCTAAATCGACACCCTGACACAGGGAGCGGGTTTATTCATATGTTGCAGTAGCCCGATTCAGAGTTGAAGGGACTCGGTTATGGCTGACCCATACAACAAAGCAGAAATTTTGGCACAGCTTGAGAGCGTGCAGCGTTCCGTTCATGACAATATTGCTGCTATGACCGAAACGCAGTTCAATGCGGGTACAGATGAGTCGTGGTCAGCGGCAGGCTACCTCAAGCATCTCATTTTGAGCGTCAAACCTGTCGCCAAGGCGCTCGGCTTCCCGCCCGAACGCTTGCAGGGATTATTCGGCCAACCCGACCATTCTTCCAGAACATTTGCCGATGTGATGGCGGCTTACAAAGCGCGGCTGGCTGATGGCATCCGTGCCGAAGATTTTGACAGGGTAACGCCTGTTACCTACCGCTTCCCCGAAGGCATTACCGATGAAAAAGCCTATTTGACGGACACGTGGGACGAAAGCAACCAGCGGCTATTGACCGCTGTGTCTACATGGGACGAAGCGGCGCTCGACACCCACCAGATGCCGCACCCGGCGATCGGCATGATTACCGTGCGTGAAATGCTGTTCTTCACCCTATTTCACAACAGCCTGCACGCTGAGGATATTCGCAAGGCTGGCGCAGCAGCGGTTTAGGGCGAAGGGGTGGGAGCAGGTTTCTCTGGCTTAATAGCCACCACCCGCGACACATGCGTGTCTTCCATGATGGTCAGTATTTTCCAGTCGGCGAAGTAACCCAGCAGTTCACCCGGTTCTAGCAGGTAGACCGGGTTGAAGCCCGGCACCAATTCCAGATAGCGGGTGTTGAAGGTTTCGTACATGATGCGCCCGCCCGGCTTCACCGTCCGCCGCAGGGGAGTGAATAGATCGCGCTTCAGGTAACGGATAACGCATACCAGCTCGTAGTGATTTTCCGGGAACTCGTGCTGGTCGAAGTCGACCGGATACAGATTGAAGTTACGCAGCCCACGTTTGCCCGCCTCGGCCTGTGCCCGCAGCAGTGCTACCCGGCTCACATCCAACAGGTCGACCAGATACCCCTGTTCCGCCAACCACAGACCGTTTTGTCCCAGTCCGCAGGCCAGATCAAGCGCACGATGTTCCTCTTGGTCCCGCAGAGGCGGCGTGTAATCATAAAGCAGCGGGTCGGGTGTTGGGTACTCCGTCTCTGCTATTTCTTTATAGATTTGGTCCCAGCGTGTCCGGTCTGCCCCCGTCATAGGTGTAGTTTTCTCTCTGTTAGTGCTAGTCCTGCCCGCCGAAAACCGGTGTGTAATCCAGCGCATCCGGTACTTGCGCCATGACGTCGTCATCACCCGGATAGGCACGGGCGTTGGGATTGCGCTGCCGCCGTGCATGCAGTTGGTAGGCATCCCGCAGCGTGTTGAAGTCCGGGTCGCGCCAATTTGCCGGTATGGTCAGGCAGTTGATGAGTGCTTGGATTTTCAGGCCGCCTGCGCTGTTCCAGTCCGGCGCATCCTGATTGTTAACGAGTGCCCGTGCTGCGTCTGCCTGATCGCCCACCGATCCGACCTTCTTCAATACATCACCTGTCAAGCGGGCAAACATCTTCTGTGCTTGCCCCGGATTGACCTTATCAGCCATCGCTTTCACGTTGTCCGGCAGGGCATCAAAAGGTAGACCACTTTCCGGCAGGTCATTTGGGATAATTTTGGGATATTTTTCCTGCATAGCATCTTGAATATGAGCAGCAGAAAAACCGGTTTTGAGGTGTGTTTCAAACACTATTTCAGGTTCGGCAGGATGTTTATCATGAAAAATACGGATGTTCGACACTTTTCCCTGAAGTGTGGCATATAGGCACGGCGCAATTTGGGATATTTGGGATAACTGGCGCTCGTCGAATTCGCCGATAATTTTGACCCACCCCGCGCGGGAAGGCGCGACAAACAGCCGCACTGTGCGGGCGTAGGATTTGCCCGGCATCAGCCCGAACGGATTGTATAAGGTGTAACCAAGTTGAGTCAGCGAGTCCTGTGCCGCTGTGATAACGGAAGCGGCATCAGCTAAAGGCAAAAACAGACAATTCCATGCTGTGGGCATCGTTTCCTCTGGCGGCTTCTTCAGCAGCAGAATAGCATATTATGTTGCCAAAGTCCATAAAACCCAGCTCACGTGCCATGCGCCGTTCCGCTTCCTGTTCGCCGGGCGCAAAAATCAAGCGCGCCCCTTTGTCGAGCGCCCCTTTTACGGCGGCCATCTGCAAAATCTGGATCATGGCCGGGCTGCGAATTTCCTTGAGCAGGGCCATCGCCAGAATGTGTGCTGTTTCCTGAATCATGCTGACGCGCACCACCCCGGCGGGGAAGCCTGAGCGGTACAGCACGTAATCCATCTGCCGCCCCAGCCAATTCGCTTCCATGTCCTTGCCCACGAACAGCGGTTCAACACCCAGCGTCAGTACATCGTAATGCCCGTTGCGCCACACATACCACCACTGCCCAATTCCTTCTTGGTCGCTAACCTGCTTAATGCTGATGCCATCTGGCAGGGCGCGCTCCACCAGTGGCGGCGGCTGCCACAATCCCTGAATACCACCCGGTTTGTAAACCATGATGGGGGTTTCGCGTTCCATCTGCAAACCCAGTTCGCGCAGTGACTTGGCAAACTGTGGCGGATACAACCCATCCACATATACCACTCGCTGGGTGCGTTCTAACTGTGTCAGAACTTCCAGTCCCTGTTCAATGTAAATGCGCGAGACATATGCTGTGTTACGGCGCGGTGTGATATAGTTCAGTGTCGAAATCTTGCTAGTGGGGTGATGGTATACATCCATCATGCCCGCCATTTCCTTGACAGCGCCATACGCCACATGGGTTTCGCACAGGTGATTTTGTATTTGTCTGAGAATCTGTTTGGTTTCTCGCTCGATGGCAGGATCGTTTGTTGACATTCGGCAGCTACCCTAACAGCAATATTAATTTAACCATTTCTTATTGTAAGTTAATCTGACGAAGATTGTAGTCCATAATATGGGAATTTATGTGAATTTTTCGCGAATATTCCAACACTAGATCACAATTCATCGTGAAGAATTATGGAAAGTAAAGTAAATCAATCTATAATGATTTTTTCCTCAATGAACTCGTAACCTTGATTGCATTTATTACAACACCTTGAGTACACGTCAAACATGAATGAAGCGGACATATTTCCTGTCGTTATCATCGGCGGCGGCTTGGCGGGTTTGTCGGCAGCCGCCCATCTGGCCGCACGTGGTGTGCCGCCGCTCTTGCTGGATGCGGATGGACTGTGGCCCGGTGGCCGCTTGGCTGGCGGCGGCCCGGATACTTTCACCTATCAAGGACGTACATGGTCATTCGCGGGCGAACACGGTATGCACGCCCTGTGGGGCGGCTATGCCAACTTACGTGCGCTGCTCGAACGCTTCACAACCGCCGAACTGCGGCATTCACCCGGCGAAGAATGGATCAACCGCTGGCGGCGCGAGGTGCGTACTGTCGAGGCTGGTCAGTTGGTGCGCTACGGCTGGGTTCCCGCCCCGTTTCATTACCTGAGCCTGCTCTACAGCCCGCGTTTCTGGACAACCATCACCCCGCTGGATTTTCTGTCGCTGCCCGGCTTTCTGTTCAGCATTTTATGGACGCTCGGCCTCGACCCCATCAAAGACGGTGTCGCGTTGGATGGCTTGACGCTGGATGATTTCTTTCGCGGCTGGACACCGAACCTGCGCGCCACCTTCACCGGATTGGCAGTCAATCTGCTGGCTGCGCCGAAGGAACACATTTCGCTGACAGGCATGATCGCTGCCCTGCGCTTTTATACCATGCTCCGCCGTGACTCGTGGCAGATGGACTTTCTACCCTCCAACCCCCATCACTGCCTCATTCAGCCGCTGGTTGACCACATCCGCAGCAGCGGCGGACACACCATTCACGGCGCGGAGGCGATAAGGCTAGAAACGCTATCCCCACCCCCTAGCCCCCACCCCATTGCATGGAGAGGGGGAACCGGGGGCTGGCAAGTTATTTTCGCCGATCAGTCGCGGGGGGGCGGGCTGCGCTCGGTGTACGCTACCCACGTCATCCTCGCCACCAACGCCCCCGGCGCACAGCGTTTGTTGATGAACAGTCCAGCCACCGCTGCTGAGGCAGGCAAGCTGCGCTTCCCCGGCGTGGTACGCAATGCTAGTGTGCGTCTGTGGTTCAGTGCCAGCCCGCGCGACGGCACGCCCTCCGGCATGTTCACCGGTGACTTCCTGCCAGATAACTTCTTCTGGCTGCACCGCCTCTACGACGAATTCCGCGCCTTCCATGAAGAAACAGGCGGCAGTGCCATCGAAGTGCATCTGTACGCGAACGATGATGTGCTGGAACAGCCGGAGAATGTGCTGCTGGTGCGCTGTGTGGACGAGGTGCAGCGGGCTTTCCCCGAACTGCGCGGCAGATTTATCTATGGTGCAGTGCGCCGCAACAGCCGTGTGCATACCGCCTTCCGCGTGCCCACTGCCGACAGTTTGCATGTTCGTACCCCGTGGCCCAACCTGCTGGCTTGCGGCGACTGGATTGGCTGCGACACGCCTTCATTATGGCTGGAACGCGCTACTACCACCGGCATCGCAGCCGCCAATGCCGTGCTGGAAGCGAATGGCGCAGAGGCGTATCCGATCCTGCAACCGCCACCGCCTGAACGGCTGGCGCGTGGCATCGAACTGCTGGCACGCGCCTTCCGCAAAACGATAGGCCGGGGGCTGCTGGGTGTGGTGCGGGGCGTGAGGAGGAAACGTTAAGATCGGGTTGCCAAACGCCAACAGCATCTATGGTGTTACTACCCACATCAAGCCCTGAGCTATGACTGGGCGTATCGGGTGGAGTGAGTTGCGCTACAATAAAAACGTAAACAGATTGTCAGGAGGCAGATGATGGATACACCACGTATTCGGACAGGACATGCCAAAGGTGAAGTGGCACCCAATACATGGGGTGATTTTGAGTGGGCAAGATCACATCACCGTGAATTACTTGAAAAATATGGTTCATGTGTTGCCCTCATTTATCAACAGCAAGTATTGGCTACAGGCAGTACTTACGCAGAAGCCCTGACCAACGCCGAGAACAATCTTCCATCTGAAATTGCGGAAGCGACACCCATAACATACTTAGTCGGCCCAATCCACCGCCTGCACAGAGTTCGCGTCAGCAAAGGTCAATAATGCCGCCTATTCAACTTCAAATCTATTCTAATCCCGGTGGTGTTGATGTATATGTCAATCTCCGCCGCAAAGATGGCAATCATGAGCGTATTGTTGCCTTTATTGATACAGGCGCAGAGTTATCACTTTTGCCCGCTCATTTCATGAGTTTTATTGAATATCGATTGGCTGATAAACATGATGTTGTGATTGATCAGGCCGGAATTGCCCAACAATCATTCCGCGCGATACAGGCTTATATCAAGCTATTTCTGGAAGACGTAACAGGAAATGTAACATCAGAATTTGAAGTTCCGGTTTGGTTTGCCAATTCGGATGAAATCTTGATCGGGTTTGAAGGTCTTCTTGACCATGCCATCCTCCACATTGACATGCCCCAGCGCACCGGTTGGATTGACCTCCCCACCCGATAACCTGTAAACAATAGTACCGCTTGTAGTGCGCTCTGCTGGCACGCGCCTTCCGCAAAACGATAGGCTGGGCGTGGTGCGGGGCGTGAGGAGGGTGAGGCGATGAGACGACGCATCATTCTAACGGCAAAGTTACTGATTGTTGCTCTGTGCGTACTGTTTCTTAATTGGTGGAATAGCTTTTCATATATTCAACCCTACTTGCCTGAAGGTAGTATACCCATAGCCGAAAAGCTGATAAAAGCTCCACAGCCTTTACCGACTTGGTTGCATGTTAATCCATCGCCGGGTAGCTTGATTACAAATGGCGGAGAAATAAGCATAACCATAGGTTTCTGTACAAAACCGTTTATCGATTCACGATGTCACGAGGATTTTATAGTTGAATCTGATAGCTATAGTGAATTAATTCCTTGGAAACAGTGGACTCGTATCATCATCAATGAACGGTTGGCTCCAACATCTTTCGGATGGGGGATGACCGGAACTGCTTCGGATGCCCTCTTGATCTATACTTTTAAACCCGAATTAGCTTCCGGTCTGCATCTGTTTCAAATACAAGTTGCGCGATCAGCGGACGAATTACGAAACCCCGACCCCGACCTCAGCTACGAGTGGGCGTACCGGGTGGAGTGAAAGGCAAAAAAACGACTATAATAACATCATCCGGTTAGGAGATGGACTAATATCATGAATCCAGTTGAACTCACCATTGAACTGCCGCCCGAATTGGCACAGGAAGCCAGCGAGTTTGGTTTACTTGATGCAAATACCCTGATTGACCTTTTGCGGGCCGAGGTAGATCGCCGGGTTATGGAATTGGTCAACGCTGAAATTCAGGATTATCGCACAGAGAAAGCTGGAAACGAGAAACCAACCTCATCCGCAAAATGATAAATGTTGTCTTTGATACCAATGTTATCATTTCCGGGAAGTTGTGGTCTGGTGCTTTTCGGCAGGCAATCAACCTCGTTGCAAATGCACAAGTCCAATCCCTTATCACTGAAATAATGATAGATGAGCTACGTGATGTGCTCACGCGCCCGAAATTCACAGGCCGTCTGGAAGCGATTGGCAGAACCGCGGAAGAAGTCGTAACTGACTATCTCCGAAGTACTGTGATTGTAGAAGCTGCTCAGATCCCCCTCACTGTCCAAGTTGATCCTGATAATGACGCCGTATTAGCTTGCGCCGTTGGTGGGAATGCAAACTACGTTGTAACGGGTGATGAGCACTTACTAAAGTTGGCTACCTTCAGAGGGATTTCAATCCTAGATGTGAAATATTTTCTCAAAGTTGTAACTCTTGGTGAATGATCGAATACCAAGCTGGTGCGGGATGCAAGGAGAAGATCTTAGGGTGAACTGGGCAACGTTCGCAATCGAGAAACTTCAGAAGGGGCAAACTGCTCAAGTCAGGCCGCGTGGAAACTCCATGACCGGAAAAGTTAATGATGGAGACCATGTAACCTTAGAACCATGCCGTCCGGAGAATCTATCAGTCGGTGATATTGTGTTGGTCAAAGTGAAAGGCAGAGTCTATCTCCACTTAATCAAAGCCATTAACCAGCAGCGTTTCTTGATTGGCAACAATCGCGGTGGAATAAATGGCTGGGTAAGCGCCAACAGCATTTATGGTGTTGCTGCCCACATCGAACCCTGAGTTACCGGAAAAGTGAGCCGGAGAAAGTCGCTCGGATACACATGCCCCACCGCACTTGCTGGATAGACTTCGCCGCCTCATAAATATCCGTTCCTACCACCAACAGCGCTGCACCACTCCTTGCGCTATAATCTCCCCACTATTTTTGAAAGTGTGGCGATTTTGTTTAACTTCTTAACCCTGCCACCTGTTTTGAGATGGGAGCAAACGAACAATGGAATTCGCAATTACATTCAAAGGTGATATCAGCCCCAAGCGCACGGTGGCGTTAGCCCGTCAGGCCGAACTGGCCGGGTTTACCTATGCGTGGTTTTTTGATTCGCATGTCCTGTGGCGTGAATGCTATGTCACTATGGCGATGTGCATGGAACACACCGAAAACATGCGCTTCGGCCCCTGCGTCACCAACCCCGGCGTCCGCGAATGGTCGGTGGCCGCCAGTTTGTTCGCTACCCTCGCTGCCCAAAGTGGTGGACGTTTTGACATGGGTTTGGGGCGTGGCGATAGTTCCCGTCGTGTGTTAGGGCGCAAACCCCTCAACATTGAAACGATGGTTGAATTCAGCAATGCCGTCAAAGGCATGGTGCGCGGCGACGAAGTGACCTACGACGAGGAACAAAAATCGGTACAAATCCCGTGGGCCGAAGGCTACGAAATGCCGTCTTGGATTGCCGCCTATGGCCCGAAGGCGCTGGCTGGCGCGGGGCAGTCAGGCGATGGCCTCATCATCCAGTTGGCCGACCCGTGGCTGGTGAAGTGGTTCAGCGATCAGGCCATCGCTGCGGGCAAGGCTGCCGGGCGCGATATGAGCAAATTTAAGGTCATGTCCGCCGCCCCCGTCTGGGTGGGTGATATGGACAAAGCCCGCGCCCAAACCCGCTGGTTCCCCGCCATGGTCGGCAATCACGTCGCCGATATTGTCGAAAAGTACGGCAAGAGCAGCGAGTATTCCCCAACGCCTGACCGACTACATCGAAGGCCGCAAAGGCTATGACTACCGCCACCACGCCGATAAAGATGCCGACCATCTTGGCTTCATCAAAGATGAAATCATCGACTCCTTCGGCATACTCGGTCCGGTGGATGCCCACGTCGCCAAACTCAAAGAACTTGAAAAGGCTGGCGTCACCCAGTTCAACATCTACCTGATGTGCGGTGAAGAAGAACGCATCGTCGCCGAATATGCCGAACACGTTCTGCCGCACTTCCGTTAATAGACAACCGACTCGAAGTAGGGGAGCATCCACATATGCTCCCCCCGATCTTCCCCAACTACGCAACGCCTGACCAATCCGTTCATCAATAGTTCTGGCAGCTAAATAGGAACCGAATTGAAAATTCATCTGGATACCGACATTGGCGGCGACATGGACGACCTGTGCGCGCTGGTTATGCTGCTGCGCTGGCCTGATCTCGAGATCACCGGCGTGACCACCGTCACCGACGACAATGGACGGCGCGCGGGCTACGTACACTATGTCTTGGAACAGGCCGGACGCCATGACATACCAGTTGCAGCCGGGGCCGATGTCGCAGGCGATTATTACCGCTTCAAACCGGGTTACCCCGTGGAAGAGGACAATTGGCCTGAACCGGTTGCGCCCCGCCCCGGTTCGCTGGACGCTGCCTTGGTGCTGCTCAAATCCAGCATCGAACAGGGCGCGGCCATTATTGCCATCGGCCAGTTCACCAACCTGCGCTTGCTGGATGAACGCTATCCCGGCATTCTCAAACAGGCCGATTTGTTTTTGATGGGCGGATACGTGTATGAGATGCCGCAGGGATATCCCCGGTGGGGCAATGACATGGACTACAACATCCAGCTTGATGTTCAGTCTGCCCGCTACGTCCTCAGCCATTCCAATCCGCTGCTCATACCCATGACCGTAACCTGCCAGACGGCCTTGCGCCGCGCATACCTACCACGTCTCGGACAGGCTGGCCGCTTGGGACAACTGATCGTTCGTCAGGCCGCAGTTTTTGCGGAGATGTATCACAATGAGCAAAATATCGGCTTGACCTGCGCTGGTCTCCCCGATGACATCATCAACTTCCAGCACGACCCGCTGGCCTGCGCCATCGCGCTGGGATGGAGCGAAGGCGTCGAAATCGAAACGGTGCCGCTAAAGCTGGAAATACGCGACACCTATTTGCACGAAGTGGTGGATGCTGCTGGCATTCCAACCCGCCTTGTGACTAAAATCAATGCTGCGGCTTTTAACGAGTATTGGTACGACATGGTCTGCCAGTAATCGCCGCACTTGACCTACGCTATAGCTTAACCCTGTACACGAATTGGCCTTAGTATCTATCTATAAACCCCTTGATTTTACGTTATTCCCCCTCTTTGCTGGCGGAGAGGGGGCGGGGGGTGAGGTTTCTGGATAGGTTCTTATTTCCTGATTGGACATGAACAGCATGACTCTCGTGACCGTACAAGATATTGAAAAAGCGCGTCCCATTATCATGCCGCACTTGCATCGCACACCCATGCTCAGTGCCACGCTGCTGGGGCAGATGCTCGGCATCAACCTGTACTTCAAAGCCGAATTATTTCAGAAGTCCGGTTCATTTAAACCACGCGGCGCGCTCAACAAACTCAACAGCCTCACGCCGGAAGAGAAAGCGCGCGGCGTCATTGGTGTCTCTGCGGGCAATCACGCCGCTGGCTTGGCCTACGCTTCTTCCACGATGGGCATCAAAGCCACCATAGTCATGCCCGAAAGTGCCATCCGCGCCAAGGTTGAAGCCACGCGGGCTTATGGGGCCACCGCTGTGCTGCACGGCGGCATGAAAGATGTTTTCCCCAAGATGCACGAATTGCAAGCCGAACACAATTACACCCTTGTTCATCCCTTTGATGATCCCTTGGTCATCGCCGGTCAGGGCACAGTCGGCTTGGAAATCCTCGAAGATATACCCGCGCCCGATGTGGTCATTCTGGGCATCGGCGGCGGTGGGTTGATATCCGGCGTAGCGACTGCCATCAAATCCAAACATCCCTCCACTCGCATCATCGGCGTCGAACCAACTGGCGCGACCTCCATGCTCGATAGCTTACAGCAGGGCAAGCCCGTTTCCGCCTCACAGGTCAAAACGGTTGCGGATGGTCTTGCTGCACCTTTCGCCGGTGAACACACCTATGAGCATGTCAAAGCCTATGTGGATGAAGTCGTCTTGGTCACCGATGAGGAAATCATTGCGGCCATGCTGCTCATCATGGAACGCAGCAAGCTCTTTGTGGAGACAGCCGCCTCGGCAGGATTCGCCGCGCTCCTGCATCACAAAGTGAACATAGCTCCCGGCAGCACGGTCGTCTGTGTGCTTTCCGGCGGCAACATTGACCGCGAACGGCTCAAGTCGCTGCTGTAACCGGATACACCACCCGACATCACGAGTCCTTTATCGAGCGATCATCATGTGAAAATGCTGGTCACAAACAAATGAATGAGAATTCGCCGCAAAACACAACCAGAGTCTCAATCGAGACACTGGTTGGAACAATTCAAAACCTTTTGGCTTCTGTTCTCGCGATTGCAGGTATTTTGACAGCAGGTGGTTTTATTGTTGTCAACACCTACCTCGCCCAATACACCAACATCCAAGTCTACACCATAAATACCAAACAATATTTGGCAGCGGGAGTAGGTCTATTATTTCCTGTGGGTTTGGCAGCACTCGTCATCTATATTTTTGACACCTTCGGGCGCTCTTATGGAACGCGCCTAAATCGTATTACAGGCAGGGTAGAAAATGGTAAAGGCCTAACAGCGATTGAGCAATCCGTTGCGCGCAAGATGTTGCCAAAATCGAGCAAGCTTCAACTGCGGTTACTCAGAATGCGTTTTTGGATACTGCTTGTGGGGCTAATTTATTACACAGTTTTCTTTGGCTTGTTGTATGGACAATATATATATGGCACAGTTCCACGTTTTCTTGGGGGAGGCAAGCCCGAACCTGTGATACTTGTTTTCAATGATCCTGAATTGCCGGCATTATTCAATTTGACAGAAGATCCTCAAGTTCCCAGACGGTCAGCAACTGTTTTAATCATGGCGGAGTTGGAGGACGGATTGCTGGTACTTGATGCACGGACTGGACAAGTCGCGGCCTTAAAACAGCAATTTCTTACTGGCGTGATGAGTGCGTTGCCCGTAAATCCAGCTAGTTCGTCGGCAACGAATCCCGTTCCATCTCCAACAGCCACTCCCTAATTAACCTCACCGGTCTACTTTTTCCACTCCTTTCAGTGGACTTTTCAGCATTGATAGCGCACGGCTCTAAGGCTTGTCTGATAATTCAAGTTTTTTCGTTGTTCGTCATGAGCCGATTTGATCTCAGTGTTGTCCACTACAGCTTTTGAGGCCCTTGATCGAGCAGAGTCTTAACTCCTTCCCCGTATACGGGGAGGGCTGGGGAGGGGTTAGAAAGACAAAAACATCTTGCCCCGCAGATAATCCTCAAACAAGCCTCTTTGCCTGCCGCTGTCTAGTTTGTCTCGCCTCGTTTACCCCTATCCTCATCCATAGAGCCTCTCCCCTAATAATAAAGAACCTTAATTCTTGTAACAAAGAGACAATTGTATAGTCGGGTAATAGATGGGGTTCTTCTAATTTATCGCGCCCCACATCCAAGAGGAATGAAATGCGAACCCAGATCACAAAGTTTGTACTTCTCTTAATCTGCGGCCTTATGGTCGCCCCGCTGCTGGCAGCAGACTTTACGGGGCAAGGGACGACTTGCACCACAGATAGTAGCGATGGCAGTGGGCTGCCGGTCTGTGGCACACCAGATGACAATGAATGTTTTCCCGGTGGCGTCCTGTATCGTGAAGAAAATCAGGACGGTTGCCCCACCGATTGGTACTGGAAAGCTGGTTGGTACTTGGCCCGTTTTAATGACGGACGAATCTCGCGCGAGGATGTTCCCGCCGAATTCCAATCTGCGCTTCCGCCTGTCTCAAATAAGGTCACTACGGTTTGTAAACAGGCTGTGGCTATTGATACCGGCTATTATGGATGCTTCAATGCCAACCAGACAGGTGTAGAAAGCTATGAAGGCTCATTCTATGACTATGTAGTCTTTGTAAACGATTCTGATGACTGTCCTGACAGCTTCAATGGCTATCTACTTAATGATTATGATGACACCCAGTCCTACATCATCGACTATTATCAATTCACCCCGGCAGAATATGCCATTCTGGGCACGCTCGGTTCGATAACCTGCTACTACGACGACAGCGTGCGGCTCGGCTAGTAGTTCAGCTCATTCGGTCGCCTTACCGCAATTTCCCATCCATCTAACGGGGTAGATAAATTGCAGTAAGGCGGCACATCAAACCGTTCTCTAACCCTCCACCAACCCTCTTAACAATTGTTTTCCCTCAAAATGGTTAGTGAATTCCCCTCCAAAAAGAGACCAAATGGTCACCCCAAAACCGAATTTTTGTGCTACACTTTTTCTGTAAGTGGTCACATGGTACGTGATGATTGAATCAACGTAGAACACTTTCGGGTGTGAATGTAGGGACAGGGCGCGCCCTGTCCCTAGCTGAAAACCTTAACTATCACCTACTCTATAACCACCACCATATTCTTGAACGTCTGACCACCGATTGGCAATTGTCTTACCAACCATGAACCATCAACTATTAACCCAACTCTCCGTATTTTCTCTGTGTTCTGCGCGAAGCCTCCCCGTGGGACTGTGGTTCAAATTCATGGTCTTGGCGTACTTGGCGCCTTGGCGGTTAAGAATTATCAGCACTGCACTTCCGACGACGCGGCAGCCATGAGCGAGCCAACCGCTGCATTGGCGCCAGTGCAGCGCCACGCTCCCCTGTTTCCGCCCGCCAATTCCGTCATTGCAGCGCTTCGCTCCCGTATTCCCGTTTGCAAGTGCAGCGGCAATTTTGCCAATTGCGCCAATTGCGCCATAAAAAAAGAGGGCTGTTCGCCCTCTTCCTTCTAAAATCCAGTTTCCAAAGTCTATCCGTGTACCGGAATGGTATTGGGATCAATGACGCCTTCCGGTGACCCCCGCATGATCGCCAGCTTCACTTCACCCAGCGCCCGTGTCACCTCAATGCCGCGCGGGCAGGCCGGTGTACAGTTGTATATCGTCCGGCAGCGCCACACACCATCCGGCTCAGACAGAACATCCATCCGCTCTTTAGCCGCATGATCACGCGTATCAAAAATAAAGCGGTGTGCCTGAACCATCGCCGCCGGGCCAACATACTGCCCGTTCGCCCAGAAACTGGGGCAGGAAGTGGTGCAGCACGCGCATAGGATGCAGTTTGAGGTGTCATTGATTAATGATTGATCCGCTGGGTCCTGCAACCGCTCACGCCCGTTTTCCGGCACGGGATCATTGTTCACGAAATACGGCATAATCGAGCGGTAATGGTCGAAGAACGGCTCCATATCCACAATCAGATCTTTGAGGATAGGCAGCCCTAAAATCGGCTCAACCTGTACCGTACCGCCGTCTTTTGCCACACTGCGAATCAACAGCTTGCAAGCCAGCGCATTACGGCCATTAATGCGCATCGCGTCCGAACCACATATTCCGTGCGAACAGGACCGCCGGAAAGCCAATGAACCATCCTGTTCCCATTTCACGCGGTGCAGGTTCCATACGCGGTCGAGTTTCTGCCACGTCGGTCAGCGTGAAATTCTGCCAGTAAGGCTTAGATTTTTGTGGGTCTTCCGGGTTATAACGTCTAATACGAAAGGTTACGTTCATTGTTCTTATCTCTGCCGCTTCCACGCTTACCGATTTTGGCCAATCAGATCCCTAATATTGTTAAATTCTCTTTGCTTGGCGTTCGCGTCGCAGATTGACAATACCTGCGATCATAATCGAGTCCAGTACCTGCCAGCAACAATGGCCGTGTTTCCCAGTCTAACAAATAGACCCACAAGGTTAAGTGCTGCGTCAAAGAAACCCAAAGAACGATCAGCACCACATACAACCACATTTTCCCGGTCATCTCGTGCTGTCTTCGTACATCTGCCCCAGTTTCTGGATGAGGCGTCGCGTTAAAAACCCACCGACCAGTGCCAGCACAGCAAACAATACGAATGCCGCGATGGATGCACCCTCTTTACCCAGATTCTGGTACAACCAGCCGTTCGATTGGCTGTTGTCGGCGTTGGCAAACAGCGAACCGCTAACCGTAGCGACCATGCCCCTAAGCCCAATATCAGCAGCCCGCCAGCCCATATCAGCCGGATAGCGAAATCCGCTTTCTCAATCGTGGCCGCAGTACGCGCCGCCTTCTCGTCCTTGGTCATCGGTTTAGTACACCCGTTCCTTCGGCAGGAAGCGCGGGTCTTCAGCCGCCAACGAGGTATCCACCTTCTTGTTGGTGTTCAGTTCAATAGCCGGATTCCCCTCGAAGTAGGCTTTGTCGGTTTAGGTAGGCCAGCGTATGCACCATCCACTTTTCGTCATCGCTTCTGGAAATCCTCGCGGCTGTGTCCACCACGGCTCTCGGTACGGTTCAGCGCGCTCACGGCGGTCACTTCGGCCAGATCAAGCAGGCAACCCAACTCCCACGCTTCCATCACATCCGTGTTGAACTTGTATCAGGGTCATCAACCGCCAGATCAGTCCGGTATTGCTGGCGCAGCGCACGTACTTCTTCCACCGCTTCCGCCATACCCTTCTCTTCGCGGAACACACCGACACCGTCCATCATAACCTGCTGCATCTTTCTACGAATGGCGTAAGGTTTGGTCTTGCCATTAAGCGACCGCAGCGTTTGAACTCCGCTTCAGTTTCAGCAGCCGGGTTAGCAGGCAGAGGAACCAGATCGGCGCCCTTCACATACTCGGCAATCTTCGCTACCGCGCCGCCCGAATACCACCAGATCAACCAGCGAATTCGTTCCCAGACGGTTCGCACCGTGTACACTCACACGCAGCCTCACCGGCAGCGTACATACCCGGCAGCACCGTCCAGTTCTCATCCATCACCACTTCGGCATCTACGTTGGTGGGAATGCCCCCATCGTAATGTGCTGTTGGCTGAATGGGCATCGGTTCAGTCAGCGGGTCAACCCCGGCATAAGTGCGGCAAACATCCAGCGTTTCCGCCAGCGCATGGGCGATATGAGCATCATCTATCCGTCGGGTTTCGCCCGCTTCCGCCAGATAACGGTTGACCGTGCTGGGGCGAATGTCGAGATGGACATAATTCTTACCTATGCCAGGTACCATCGCGTATTTTCGAGGTAAATAGATCGGCTGACCACATCGCGGCTGGCAAGGTCTTTAATCTTCGGTGCGTACTTTTCCATAAAGCGTTCGCCGTGCCGGTTGAGCAAGATGCCGCCCTCACCGCGAATACCTTCCGTCAGCAGCACGCCCAGCCCGTACAAGCCGGTGGGGTGGAATTGATAGAACTCCATGTCCTGCATCGGCACGCCGCGCCGGTACACTGCTGCTGCGCCATCGCCTGTCAGGGTGTGGGCATTGCTTGTAATCTGCCACACACGCCCCCAACCACCCGTCGCAAACATCGTGGCTTTGCCGTGGAACACATGAAACTCGCCCGTGCCGAGTTGAACCGCCACCACACCTACGCAGTGACCCTGATTCATAATAACGTCTACAACATGAAATTCATCAAAAAAACGGACTTCATTTTTGATGCACTGCTGGTACAGCGTCTGCAAAATCATGTGCCCCGTACGGTCAGCAGCATGGCAAGCACGACGTACCGGTTTTTCCCCAAAGTTGCTGGTGTGACCACCGAAGCGCCGCTGGCTGATCTTGCCTTCTGGCGTGCGGTCGAAGGGCAGGCCCATGTGCTCCAGCTCGACCACCGCCCGCACAGCGTCATCCGCCAGAATTTTGGCAGCGTTCTGGTCAGCCAGATAATCACCACCTTTGACTGTGTCATAGGCGTGCCACAGCGGCTTGTCCTCGTCCAGATTGCCCAACGCTGCGCCAATGCCGCCTAACGCCGCGCCAGTGTGGCTGCGCGTCGGGTATAGCTTACTCACGACGGCCACGTTCGCGCCGCCCTTGCTGGCGTACAAGGCAGCCATCAACCCTGCGCCACCCGCGCCGACGATGATGGCATCATATTGATGCGTCTGCATTGAAAAACTCCTCACTATTGAAAGTTCTTAACGGTTAAGCGAAGCATAGCCATGAAGGCTAGCTCCGGCTTATGGTTGAGCCCCAAATGCCTAACCGTTAAGTGCCAAGACTATTGGTGTAACGTCGCAGCCGTCTGTTCCGCGATCTTAATGGCACTGCTGTCAATCGTGCTTAACAACGCCAGAATTCCCAGCGTGAGCAAAATAGCCGCGCCGATCACACACAGATAAACCGCAGCCCGCTTCATCATTGGACTGAAGTTGGTGTAATCCGTCAGCACTAACCGCAGCCCGTTAAAACCGTGTACCACCACCAGCGCCAGCATGCCAAAGTCGTATAAGCGCCAGATCGCTACCCCGGCAATTAATGCGTTCCAGCGGTTGGCAACGAACTCTACCGATGTGCCGCTGGCGTTTACCGCTGATGTACCAACCACGGTATGCCCAACAGCAGTAATATCAAACACACCTTGAATGATGTGCATAATCGCCAGATGACCGAATACCAACGGCACAATCAAAATACCGCTGATACGCATATATGACCACCAGAAGCGTTCAATCTTGCTGCCGTGCGGTTTAGCCGTCTTTACAGGCACAGTGGGTTTGGGTGCAATCAATCCATACAAGCCGGATAGCACCACCGCCGCTACAATCGCTAACGCGATACCAACAGCAAACGGCAGTTGTGCTGCCAACACTTCACCCAATCCGAGGATTTTATGTTCGGGGTCATTGTAGAAATTCAACACATGACCAAACATTAGGATGAACACTGGCACGAGGATAACAGCTGTGCCAATCAATACATACACCGCTGCCTTCTGTTGATACTTCCACCACATCGGCTTGTAATCAATCACGATGATACGTAGCCCGTTGAGCGCGTGGTAGATCACACAGGCCACCAACCCAAATTCACCCAGTGTAAACAAAGGGGACTGGTAGGTAGCAATGGCTTCTACATACAACTGGGGATAAAAGACGGCCCACGAGGTATCAACAATATGCAGTGTTAGGAACAAAACAACGCCTAACCCGCTAATACGGTGCAGTACCCAGCTCCATTGTCCCAGCGCCCCGCGGTAGCGAAGAGTCTCGGTCACCGTCAAAACCAGAGAAGTCAAAGCAACATCCTTTCACAGTTGGGGCAAATAAATAAATGAATAGTTGGAATGTACAAACGACATTCAAACGGATTATAACACTCTCATCCCGCAGCGCAATGTGACTTGGACTAGGTTGTTTTGCAGGAAGTTGACAAAAATTTTCGGCGTGAATATAATCCACATTCAAACCTAGAAAACGATTTCCTTTAATTATTCATAGTCGTTTATTATCAATGAACATTCTTTCTCTCTGGAACACTACGTTTTCACTACCTACATTTCCCCAAAACAAGGGCAATGTTCCGCAAATCTGTCAAGTTACCTTTTCACACCTGCAATCTCGTATCCTACCCATAGGGCGCTGTGCAGTTCGGTTGTTTGCTCAGCCGCATGCCATCGCGTAATTTTTGTTGATGTGATGATCCTCGATCATCAGCCGCATTCACATAGATTTTCCTATACATATTTTTGAAGGGGGTGATGCGCATTACAGATTTTGTTTCCTAATCAAAACTAATGCACGCTGACACGTTGATATTCATTACAGTTAATTTCCTTTAGGAGAACAGCTATGTTTAAATACAAATCGCAGTTGGTCGTTCTACTCCTATTAGTAACTGCCGCTCTAGGCATGACCCGCGTTGTGGCGCAGGAAACATTTTTCGGTAAAACGGCTGATGAACTTTTCCCAGACTCACCGACCGAAACTGAAAAAGAACTCGCTTTCAAAGCTCTCTTGGCTGCTGAAATTCCTGACGGTCATGCGTTGGGTGAAGGCAAAACAATTACCGTCGGCACCTTAGGGCAAGGCGCACGCGGCGGCATCTCCGGTACACTCTACTTCTGGCGTCCAGCATTTGAAGCCGCTACAGGCGCAACGTTGGAAATAGTTGAAATTCCATATGGTCAATTGGGTACGACGATTCCCGCAGACTTCCTCACCGGCCAGTATACCTATGACGCTTTTGTTGCCGCTGCCTGGCAGTATGGCGACTGGGTTAGCAATGAATGGATTCAACCGATTGACAAATATCTAGGTGATCCACGCTTCGCACAGTGGAGTCCCGATGACACCGGTGCACCCTTCCGTGCTCTGCTTCAGTGGGGTGGTCAGACCTATGGCACCCAGATGGACGGCGACCAACAAATTCTGTATTACCGTAACGACATCCTGACTGACCCAACATGGCAAGAAGCCTTCAAGGCTGAAACTGGCAAGGACATGGTGGTACCACCACAAACTTGGCAGCAGCTTTATGACATTACCAACTTCTTCAATGGTAAGGACTGGAACGCTGATGGCGATCCGGACGATGGTATCAGCCTCCACCTGAAAGCTGGCGGTCAGGGACATTGGCACTTTGGTACATTGGCAGCATCCTTTGCGGTTACACCTGCCAGCGGTGACGACGCCCGAAAAGTAACCAAATATGACAATGTATTCTACTTTGACCCCGACACTATGGAGCCTCTGATCAACCAACCCGGTCAGGTGATGGCGCTGGAGTTCCTGCAGAAACTTGCCAAGACCGGCCCTGACGCACAGTATGGTTGGGAATTGGGTGAAGCGTGGGATAACTTCCTTGGCGGCAACGCAATTGCGACCTTCTCAAGCGGTGCGACGCGGGTTCACCAAGAGAATACTGACCGTTCTAAGATCAAGGGTAACCTCGGCGCAGCAGTAATTTGCTCTGACACTTGGTGGTGCATGACCGTGAAGAAGGCAATGTCAATGACGGAGGCGAATCCGAATTGCGCGCTACAATACAACTGGTGGTTCTGGCGGCATCCTGTTCTGTCAGCTTCAGCGATGAACCGGATCTTGACCTACTTCTTTATGGCGATGATTGCCGATCCTGTAATCAACTTCTATGATCCAACCACTGCTGGCAGGTGGTATTGATCCGTGCTGCGCTTATCAGCCGTCTCAAGGGTAACGCTACTATTGATGCCTACACTGCGGTAGGTTTTGATGCGCGACATGGAACGATATATTGCGTCCGTGTAACAATGTTCAGCGGATTAGAGGCCTGGACTGCGCTCGCATATCTGCGCATGCCTCGGCACTAGAGTACCTCCAGAACTCGCTGGATACGCACCTATCTGAAGCGATGACCGGCCAGAAGACGGCTCAAGAAGCACTGGACGCCACGGCTGAAGATTGGAAGAAGACGACAGATACACTGGGACTCGACAGCCAGTTGAAGATCTATCAGGAAGCGATTGGTTATACTCCCTAAATAGAAATACATTGCTGCGAATGGAGGAGGGTTCTTCCCTCCTCCAGCATTTTTGTAAATTGTTGGATGAAATTAATGGTTGTTACTTATGAATACACGAGCCAAATATGTGTTTTTGTTCCCCGGTGTCGTCTGGATACTTCTATTCACGCTATTCCCGCTTATATACTCACTGTATCTGAGTACCACAGACTTTAATCTCCGTAACCGCACGCCTAACTTTATTGGGTTACAGAACTATGCGGACATTCTGGGAATTGTCAGTACCGATTACCCCGGCGGAGATCAGAAAGCACTGGATACTGCCAAATTTAACGCCATGCTTACTGTAGGCAGTACTACGTTAACGTTGATCCTTGGTACATTTCTGGCGTGGGTATTCAACCACGATCTCCCTTTCCTAAAACAGATGCGTGCAATCATTACTATGCCGCTTTTTGCGGCGCCCATCGCACTCGGATATCTGGGTGTGATTATGTTTAACGAAACTAATGGCCCTATCAATAATATTTTGCAGGGCATTGGTTTGCAGCGCGTGCAATGGATCATTGATCCTACCGGTGCAAGAACCGCCGTAATGATTACTGATGTATGGCAGTGGACACCTTTTGTATTCATCGTGGTGTTGGCTGCTATGCAGGCCATTCCTGATGATTTATATGAATCCGCCAAACTTGACACTAAATCCAATTGGATTCTGTTCCGCCACATTACCTTTCCGATGATCGCACCTGCTCTTGGTACGGTAGCCCTACTGCGCCTCGTAGAAACATTTAAGATTCTGGATATACCCATTACATTAACGGGTGGTGGCCCCGGTGCGGCCACCCAAACATACAGCTTTTACGCCCGTCAAGTTGGATTAGTAGGTACATTTCAGCTTGGATATGCCTCGGCTCTAGCCTATCTAATCGTCATCGCTGCGATCATTGTTTCAACTATCTATTTCCGGCGCGTTCGCGCGCGCTTCGAGTAAAGGGAACGTAGACGTGGCTACAAACACCCAGATTTCTACAATTCCAATGAAAAATGAAAAGAAAGCTAATTTTTTCAGTGGTCATCATGTGCTATCGCGAATTGGCCTGTTGCTAATAGCGGTAATCTGTACCTTTATCGCGCTCGGGCCATTTGCCTTCGCTGTTTCAACTTCTTTTAAGACTCAAGCTGATTCGATTGATGGTACAGTTATTCCCTTTGTACAATTCCAACCAACTATGATTAATTGGGAACAGGAATTCGGCTTGGGGGGTGGAGAAACCTTCAAGGGACCGAAGCAATTGCCCTGATCTCCCTCGGTTCGACATTACTAGCGACTGTGCTAGGCACGCTAACTGGGTATGGATTAGCCCGCTTCAAGTATGGTGTAGGCAATCGCAATCTCGTATCGTGGTTTCTTTCACAGCGATTTCTCCCACCTATTGCAACTGTTATTCCTTACGTATTGTTGTTTCGCGACCTAAAATTGATTGATACCCTTCCCGGCATGATCATCGTAAATACAACTTTCACGTTGCCGTTTGCGGTGCTTATCATGCGTGATTATTTTGCAGACTTCCCCCAGGATTTGCAGGACGCGGCACTGGTGGATGGCGCAAGCCAGTTGCAAACATTTCGCCGGGTCGCCCTACCGCTTGCCACGCCAGCGTTGGTAGCGGCTATTATCATCTGTTTCACATTTGCTTGGAATGAATATCTGTTTGCCAGTGTACTCACTAATAAGAATTGGAAACCATATCCCATGCTGGTTGCCGGATCTGATTCCGTACGTGGAATTATGTTCGGCTTTGTTTCTACCCGCATGATTATCGCGGTGGCACTGCCGGTAGTTTTATCATTACTGGTGCAACGGTTTATCGTGCGCGGATTGACCTTCGGGGCGGTCAAAGGCTGAGCGAAGCAGGCAGGTTCAAACCTTGACATTGCCCACCCTGACCGATACACTTGCGAATGTGTAAAAGGGCCCGTAGCGAAGTTGGGATCGCGCTACAATCGCACTGTAGAGGTCAGGGGTTCGAATCCCCTCGGGTCCAAAGCAAGTAATAGAAATAGTAATACAGAAAAGCGATTCTAAAGGGATCGTTTTTTTGCTTGGAAACTACTAAACTATGTCAACATCAATTGAGGATCTGACCACCACTGAACCAACACCTTATGAATTAAACAAGGTTATACCATGAGCGAGTATCAATATTATGAGTTCCAAGCATTAGATCGTCCATTAGCGCATGAAGCACAGGCAGAAATACAAAGCCTGTCATCAAGAGTCCAGTTAACTCCGACTAGTGCCAGTTTCGTCTACAACTATAGTGATTTTCCGGGCGACCCTTACCGCGTGCTAGTAAAATATTTCGACGCGATGCTCTACATCACCAATTGGGGTACACGGCAGTTGATATTTCGGTTTCCTGCAAACACAATTCCCACCGATGTGAAAAGTGTCTACCAGTATGCTGACAGCATGGACTGGTCTACTGAAGGCAAATACATCATTCTAACCATAGAATTCAATCCAGAAGAAGGTGGTGATGGTGAATGGGTCGAGGGTCAAGGAATACTTCCTGGCATTGTTCAAATACGCAATGACATATTGCGAGGTGACTATCGCTCGCTGTATTTGGCGTGGCTAAAGTTCGCTCACTACGAATTGGATATACTGGAAGAGATGAAGACTTAACCGAGCCGCCAGTTCCACCCAATCTTCAGTCATTATCGCCTGCACTCCGAAACTTCATCGACTTTTTCAATATTGATTCGGATTTGGTAGAGGCTGCTGCCCAAACCAGTTCGCAAAGCCAGAAGATTGATGCAAAACTCGCTAGCAGCATTAATCGGCTGTCCGAATCGGAAAAGATTGAATTCTTGGAACGACTATTAAACGGTGAACCCAATCTGGACAGCGCTCTGATTAATCGTCTGCGCGAGATTTCCGGCATTGATAAAGTGGAACAGCCTATAAACGAACGCCGCACTATTCGTCAAATTCTGGCTGTGGCGGAGAAGATCGGACAGAGGCGGTTGGAAATCGAAAAACAAAAGGCAGAAAGTGTGCGCTTGAAAAAGCTGGATAATATTGTCAAACAACAAGAACAACTATGGGCGCAAGTCCCTAGTTTGATTGAGCAGAAAAAAGCAAGTGCGTATGACGAAGCCTTGACCATTTTAAAAGATTTACGCAATCTGGCCGTCCATCAACAGCGAATGAGAGAATTTCAGGATAAACTGACAATCATTCGAAGTCATTATCCTACCTCGCAGGGACTCAATCGGCGTTTGAAAGAAGCGAGGCTTGTTTAGCTTCAGTGCTTGTGGGTGCTTCGTAAAATCGAAGATACCTGTTATTGATGTTTAAAAACATCGAGTAACTGTTCGGCTTCATCTCAATCCATTCTTCCGGTCTCACGAAGAAATCTCACAAAGCGCTTAAAACTGACGAGGTTTATGTCGCTGCTCTTCAATTTTCGATAGGCTTCAATATCCTTCTGAGTGAAGTCAAGAAGCATACTAGGAGGCATCTTATTGCTTAGGAAGTTACTGGCAAAATCTGCGACATTGTTGGTATGCTCTTGAATCATGTTTGGGCTTAAGCCAGATGCGCCGAGTGCCTTTTGAAAAGCAGTAATTACCTTCTTATTACTCGACCGAATCCTCTCTATATTGTTACTGCTGTCATGGGACGGCAATAGGGTAGAAATTATCCCGCCGCGTTCTTGAATATCGCGATAAGTATCATTGAGGCTGCTGCGATAACCTCCGCCGAACTGAATGGGATAAAAAGACAGTAAACTGTCATAGATGATACGATCCTCAAATGGTAGCAAAACAGCCTTTACGTAAATAGGCAGATAAGGACCTACGATTTCTTCCAATGAGTCGGTGATACCCTGTACAGCGTAGCCGTTCGCTGGAGAACTGCCATCGATAAAAATGGTATATTTCTTAAGATGGCGAAAGATGAAAAAATCATCTGCTACACGATGCTTCCAACTGTCAATGAGTGCCAGATCATCTGTGGACAATCGAGCTGGGTTCTCGCTCATAAATGCTTCTCGCAGCGCATCATCCTCCCAGAGAGCGTTACGAACTGGCACGGCAACTTCGGGCGGGACATTGGCATCTCGCCACTTTTGGGGAAATGATTGAACCACTTTTCGATGCTGATTAACAAAATGGAGTAGAGGAAGCCAGATGCCATAGAAACGTTCGACTTCTTTTTCTGTCAGGTGCATGATTTCCCTCAAACAATGCTATGGCTATAATTTATCGAAGATTCTACCGCGTAATTTCGTAGTAGTAGAAATTAAGTGATGCACAAACTCAAGATCAGTCGCACGGACTTTGAACTAGCATTCGATTTAAACAGCTACGAGACCACAGCTTATCTCGACACCGAAACGGGTGTGGTGATCTTTGTCGAAAATTATACTGTTCATCAACTGGAAGAACTGCTGACCAACGAGGAAACCCTCGACGACATCCAATCAACGCTGCAAGCCCAGACCAATCTATCTGAAACTGACCGGGACCAGTTGATGGATGCGGCACGAGTGGAAGCTGATACGGCTAATCGTTACCGGAGGATCCCCCAAAACGACTCACGAGATGGTTATCAGGATATGCAAGAATACATTGAATCAATTGAGAATGATCATTTGCGCGAACTCCTTGAAGTCGCTATTCAAGGATCAGGCGCATTCAGGCGTTTCAAAGATGTACTTTATCGTTATGCAGAAGCACAAGAGAACTGGTTCAAATTCCGTGCCGAGCGCGAGCGGCAACGAAAACTGGATTGGTTTGAATCTGAAGGTATCGAGCCGGAGTTTGAATAAACAGTGGATGAACTTATAGATAATACATAATCAGACGTATTACGCAGATACCGTTGAAAATTCCTGCCGACGCAAAACCAATATCCGATCCTATACTAGAAGAAATCCATATCACTAGAGAAGCGATTTTGGTTTACATCATTCGGCTATAAGCAGTAAAATGATATAAACAAAAATAAAGGTGTCGATTGATGATTGAGCATAATGAAAAACGTGAAAGACGTATTCAAGATGAAGCAATTGTTGATGCCTATGGTTCCCAAGAACAAGCTCTCGGTTGGTACTATTACCTTGAAGAACAGATAATCTTCCCATTTAAGACACCCTGCACTTATTCGCACAAGGCAATAACCTTTAAAGTAGCTGAGTTGGTTAAGGTGTTGGTGATGGCAGGGAAAGACGATTGTACAAGTGATATGATTGTCATCGTCCAATTTCAAGCTCGTACTCTAGGGGTGCCAGTGGCACAGCTTGAGCCGATAGCTGGCGAAAAGGCGATGACTGAAGCCATGACTGATCTGGAGCGTGGATTGGTGCAGTGGATGAAAGAATAAGTTAACGAATGATGAAAAAGTACCGCAGAATTTGAGGTTGTAAATATGAGTGACTATATGTTAACTGTACCTGAAGAAGTCTACGTTCGAGCACGCCAAATTGCTGAGGAAACATCTCAACTCGTTGATGAGGTGATGATTGAGTATTTGCGAACACTACCTACCCCGCTGCCCACATTGCCGCCAGACGAAGAAGCGGAGCTTTATGCGCTGAAGAACCTATCTGACGACGCGTTGTGGACAATTGCACGTGAACAGATGCCTGATGATCTTCAAGTACGGACGCAAGACCTAATGGACAAAAACTCTATGGGCAGTATAGTACCCGAAGAATATACCGAACTTGAAGCACTTGTTGAGCGCGGACAGCGGCTAATGGTCAGGAAATCTGAGGCTGCTGCTATATTAACACAGCGAGGACACAAAGTTACACCAAAGGACATGACTGTCAGTGACTAGTCTATCATGGCGTGCAACGAGACGCCTCGTTTATGATCGAGCAAATGGCTGTTGTGAATATTGTCAAACTTGCGAATATAACACCGGACAGCCCATGCACATTGAACATATTGATCCCAATGGAGGGAATAATCCTGACAATCTGTGTTTATCATGTTCAAGCTGTAATCTGAGTAAAGGTGTTGCGATATCTGCCCGTAATCCCGAAACGGGTCAGGAAATTGCATTGTTCAACCCACGTACTCAATTATGGCTAGAACATTTTGAGTGGATTGACGATGGGTTACGGCTTCGTGGGAAAACAGCAATGGGCAGGGTAACTATCTTGCGCTTGAAGATGAACCAACCACGATTGCTACGAGCAAGAAAGAATTGGATTTCATCAGGAACGCATCCCCCGGATATTTCTAACTCTGAGTATTGACTGATTTAACCTTTGATAATTTGTCCTACTCGTGTCCAGTGAAGTCCTAATGCTGTACCAATTTGGCGGTAAGTCATCCCCCCGGCAATCATAGTTAAGATTTTGTCATGCAATTGTTACTTATCGTAATTGTGTAGAGCGCTCTCAATAGACTGAGAGCTTGGGATATCAAATGGCAAGATATGCCTAGTTAACGAAACTCTTCCCCTCGGGTCCACCTAACGAGAGTTTATTCGAACTGAAACCAGTGACTGCACTGGTTTTTGTTTTTCTAGTCCCCTCACTACGACTACCCTTCCCCCACCATCCATGCTATCAGCCACGCATGAGAGTGGCGGGAGAAATTCCACTCAAATAACCTTGCCGCCCAGTTTCAATTTCCATAATTCGTAGTAATTGTTAAAAGGCTATAGTCCTATTGCTGCCGAGAGCAATATTTTGATTGATAAAGGTGCTCATCTCAGGATAGGCTTGCGGCGGCAGTCCAGTCCAATGGAAGACGAATATTTTATTTTTGGCATCTGGCCCGTAGTTGATCTGGTATTCGCCGCTGGAAAGTTTGTAAAACTTGACTAAGCCGTCAGGCGATGTGGCCATTAGCATATTGGTGGCGGGTTTATCCGGCAGGGCACGCCAAACAAATAGGGCGACCCATAACGAGATCGCCCCCTTATCCTTAAGCTAGCAACGTTTATTTTGATACTTATTCGCCCGCCGACTTCATGTACTTGACCACGCCGCCCACATCCCATGTGTCCACGATGGCGAAGATGGTGGCATCCGCCGGGCGGCCATCGGTAGCGGGGGTCTGGCGGGCGCTGCTGCCGGTGACGTAGAGAACAACTTCGCCCTCGCCCGCGCCGACAGCATCGAAAGCCACCACATACTGGCCCTTGGGCTGGCCTTCCAGATCAAGCGGTTGCACGATGAGCATTTTAAGGCCGTCCGTTTTAGCGCTTTTGGCGCTGGCGACCACGCTGCCCATAACCATGCCTAGAATCATAAAAGAATTACTCCATTATTAGGCACATCGTTAGTAGTCAATAGCTGATAGCCCATAGCCGAATAGCAATACCATTCATCATTGAGTAGCTTGCAATTACTATGAACTACACATTGTTGACTAGCCGTTGGACTTCATGCCCTCTTTGCCCTCATCAGTGCGACCAAGGGGCAGCACAGCGTCCACATTGACATGAGGACGGGGGATAACATGGACGGCCACGATTTCGCCTACTTTTTCGGCACTGCGGACACCGGCTTCCACCGCTGCCTTGACCGCTGCGACATCGCCGCGCACCACGGCAGTGACAAAGCCGCCGCCCGTCTTTTCGTAACTCACCAATTCGACCCGCGCTGCTTTGACCATCGCATCCGACGCTTCGACGAGCGCCGCAAATGACTTGGTTTCGATCATACCCAGTGCTTCGGCCATGTGTTTTTGCTCCCTCGCAAGAAATATTTACCTTCAACATGATACACCGTGAGCGATCATGTGGGCTTTCATCTATTGGTACAGATGATTGTACCGCAAAGTTGAAGTTCGTGGAGAGGTAAAGGTCTATTGGATGCATCCGAACGATTATTATGTCCTTCCCCTTATTGCAGCCACACGCGGCATTATAATGAACAGAAATGAGACAACAATATGAGGGGTGACATGCCCAAGTTATACAGACTGGTTGAAGCGGCCAGTGTGTTCATGGCGGTGCTGGTGGGAATACTGATTGGACTGGCGTTGGCAATGGCGGTCATCGCCCGCCTGTGGGGACATGCCTGACAAACTAAACCCGCAGTGTATACACCGTGATTTCGGGGCGGCAGTTAAAGCGGATAGTGGGGGCAATGGTTCCCACGCCGCGGTTGGTGTACTGAATCATGCTGCCGACCTGATACTGCCCCACCGGATAGCGCAGACTGTAGCGCGGCACGATGATCGGACGGTTGAGGAAGGGAATCCGCACCTGCCCGCCGTGCGAGTGACCGGAAATTTGCAGGTCAAAACGGCCAGTGGCGGCACTGATGTCGGCATAATCCGGTTCATGCGCCAGCAAAACCGCGCATCCCTCAGCAGGCAGTTCGGCCAGCACATCATCCAGTCTATCCTTCCGTTCCCAGTAATCATCCACACCGGCCAGATGCAGGCTGTCCGCCCCACGTTGAATAGTGAATACCCCGTTGCTGATGTTGAGCAAGCCGCTGTCGCTGATGATCTGGCGGACAAAGACTGGGTCGGTCCAGTGATCATGATTGCCCAAAATGGCAACGACGATGTCTTTAGCTTTTAATTGGCTGAGGGGGTCAACTAGCCCCTGCGCCAGCATGGAAACATCCCCCTGTGTCACAAAGTCGCCCGTGATGGCAATGGCATCCGGCTGCTGAGCGTTGACCATTTCGACAATGCGCGCCAGTCGTTCGGGGGTCATGCCCGTGCCCATGTGAATATCGCTGAACTGCACCAAGCGGTAGCCGTCAAAAGCGGGCGCGAGGCGCGGCAGCCGCAGTTCAAGGTTGACGATTTCGATTTGATCGGGTTCGATATCGTTCGCGTAACCATAGCCCGCAACACCGGCAAACGCGGTAGTCAGCGCGGAAAACAGGCTGATCTTCAAGAAGCGGCGGCGGGAAATAACGGGCATACGCACCCTACTTTCAACTACAACGAAACGATGCTAAACAATTTCATTGTACAAGCATGAGGCGCGGATTCATCACAAACGGCGGAGGGGAGACAGGCAGGCGGAGGGAACGCCTTACCGTCCGGTAGGGGTCTTTTTGGAATCCTCGTCAGTTTTCTTTTTGGCCTCTTCGCGGGCTTTGCGCTCGGTTTCGCCAAAGCCGGGATGCCATTCGTCGCCGAGCGCACCGGTTTGCCGGGTGAGCACCATCCCCCCCAGATCGCGGGCGATGTATTCGATCAGCTTGGGATTGACCCATGTGACGCTGTCCACCTGCACGGCTTTTGCTCCAGCATCAATGAAGTCGCGGGCGTCCTGCTGGGAGTGAATGCCGCCTGAGCCGATAATCGGCACATCTTTTATTTCACCCGCAAGCTGGCCGACAATGCGCAAGATCATGGGCTGCACCAGCGGGCCGTACAAGCGCCCACCTACCAGACGCCCACTAAGAGGGTCACGGGCGCTGCCGCGCGGCGGGGCACAGGCCACCAGTGCCGAAGCGCCAGCATCTGCCGCAGCTTTGGCGAGGTTGAAGGGGTCGATGGTCGGCAAGCGTACCAGCACCGGTTTCTCGGTATTTTTCACTGCACCCGTCACCAACTGTTCGCATTCTTCCCAGCGCATGTCATCGCTCAGGCCCAATTCCATCGCATCAACCGCACCTTCCGCATCAATGCGGCTGGCGCATTTGCGTACCTGTTCCAGATTGGTGGCGACGATGTGCATAATGACGGGCATGGGCATAGCATCCCACGAGTCACGGTGTTTCGCCATGACTTTGCTGATGCCGGGATTAGGCAGTCCGGTATGTACCAGCGCGCCAGCAGCCAGCGACACTACCCGCGTGCCCTGCGCGGGCTTCCACGGGGTATAGGTGACAGGGCTGGTGACGAACGCACCTAATTTCTCGAACTGGATGAGATCACGGTACACATCCCCGAAGCCCAATGTGCCGGCGGCGGGCATGACGGGCGTTTCAATTTGGAGGATGGTTTTGCCGGGGCGGGTAATATCAATCGCCATCGTTATTTACCTACTCATCATCTAATTTCAGGGTCGTCATATCAATGGCGGGCCCCTGTGTACAGACCGTACAGATGTCGCCTTCTCGCAGCGCCAACAGGCAGGCAGCGCAAGCCCCCACACCGCAGGGCAGCGCGGGCTGCATGACGCCAAAGAGGTAGCTGCGGTCAATGGTGGCACGCAGCTTCTTGAAAATAGTCCAGACGCGCTGCATCCGCCGCATTTCGTCGTCCTGCTTGACGACCACAAATACTTGATCCGCCCAGCCAACAGTCATGACCTGATTAGACCAGTTGAGATCGTCATCGGCTTTGATGATTTCGACTTCAGCGGGCAGGCGGTGGGTAGGGTACTTTTGGGCAGCGCCCGACACCACCATGGTGACGCTCACGCTGTTGCCCAGCAGCCACGGCACCGACATGATGAGCGGTGATGGGGCGGTGTCATCGATGATGAGCAGTACATTACGCAGGGTTCGTTTGTAGCGGAAGGGCTGACCAACCGCACCCATAATGGACACCACCTGTCCCGGTTCATAGACCACGCTGCCCGGACGCTCGATAACCATTTCATCGCTCTTGAGGGCAACCGGCCACCATTGTTCGCGCAGGTAGGGATCCCAGCGGGGGGATTCCAAACGCGCCAGCAGCGATTGACCGGGTTTGAGATCGGTGCTGAAATTTTCTACCGATAGATGTATATGCTGGTAATGTTCATTTAGACTAACCGTGCGTTCGATAATCGCCTGAGCTTCTCGCATGATAGAATCGCTCACTGCCCCCAACATGAAATACTTTCTACATTCTAATGCAAAACTAACCTCTAAGCGGGAAGCGCACAACTTTGCGAGCCTCAACTTGCGCCGTTTCCCTCATGTATGATACATTAGGTTTGGTAATTGTAACATTCTCGTTTGAGAAGGTTTGAATCGGGTAAGTAAAGGATCTATTCATGGCTGAGAAAATTCTAGTCATTGATGATGAGGAAACAACGGTACAGTTGATCGGAATTCTGCTGGAGCGCCGTGGTTATGAAATCATCAAGGCTTTCCGCGCAGAAGAAGGGCTGCGAAAAGCCTACCGCCACCAGCCTGATTTGATCCTGCTGGATATTATGATGCCGGATATGGACGGTTGGGATGTCTGCCGCCGCCTGCGCGAAATGTCCGATGTACCCATCATTTTCCTTTCGGCACGCGGGGAAGCCAAAGATGTGGTGCGCGGGTTGGAAATGGGGGCGGACGATTACGTCATTAAGCCTTATGAAAATGATGAACTGGTGGCCCGCATCCGCGCCCATCTACGCCGTGCGCCGCGCCCCGGCCTGAGTGAAGAAGTGGTCTTCAACGGCGGTGAGTTCCGTATCAACTTCATGAACCGCGAAGTCTTTGTGCGGAATGAAATCTGCCACCTTACGCCCAAAGAATTTAACTTGTTAGGCGTACTGGTTCGCAACTCCGGGCGCGTGGTGACCCGCACCGAACTGGTGACGGAAGCCTGGGGCGAAGAATATGGCGACTCGGTAGACAGCCTCAAGCTGTATGTTCACTATTTGCGGCAAAAATTGGAAGTAGACCCCGACCATCCCGAATATATTATGACGCTGCGCGGCGTGGGCTACCGCTTCGCCAGCCATTAAATTATCACTTATAGGAGTGGGAGGACATAGGCACTCACGCGCTAGGCCTCCCCTATGTCTAGCTGTATTTTCCAATTGATCCTGTGCGGGATGTCCCTACCACTCCACCCATTCGCCCGCCGGGTGTACCCAGACACCGGTGGTGGGCGGCGCAGTAAACAAATCCCCAAAACCACTGAGGAAACTGGGGTCATTATAGTGTTCCCCCATGCCAGCAGCATCCATCCACACATCTACCGCGAAGAATTCTAGCGACTCTGGTTCGCCGGGCGGAGTGAGGCGGAAATAGGCTTCGTGGGAAATATCACCGCGTTTGCGGGCATTGTTGACATGCCGCGCCACCAGCGCGTTGTGCACGTCTCTGGCGGCAGCCTGCGACTTCACCATGCCGCGCACGGTTGAGACAATGCGGACATTGTTCCCATGCGGCACAGGCAGGTGATAGCTGATAAACCCCTCCGCAGGAGCCCATACCACCGGTTCACGCTCGCTGAAAATTAAGCCGCCCTGCTCCTGCACCTGCTTGTTGGCAAAGAACGGGTTGAGACCATCCATGTTGTTCCAGATATCCATAATGAGGAACTTGCCGGACTTTGGCCCCTGTTGGTCAATGGGTACGTAAACCATGTGGCTGAGATCGCCCAATGACCGTGCAGCGGCCACGTTGGCCGCCGCACCTGCTGTGTCGTTGTGGATTTTGCGGGCGGCTTCCAACTCGGCAGGGGCCAACGTGCCGGGGATGGTCAGCAGATAGGTAGTCATGCTTCCGTTTACGCTCATGAGTTTGTTCCTTTTTACTCGTCTCTTGGATGGAAGGGTAACGACTGGTTCAGTCAGCTACATCCAATAAGACGGAAGTAAAGGCAAAAACTCATCGGTCACGACGAAAATGGCAGATCAAACCGTTCAAATAAGCGGCCATCAAAGGTCAGAAAATCGTCAATGCGGGCGATGCAGTCAGCCTTTATCGTAAGGATGTGCAGCGCCGCCGGGCGATACACACCCGCTGCATCCCGCTGATACACCGCGAAGGCCGGGCAGCCATTGGCGCGGACGGGACGTAGGCGGTAAGTGGCTGGTGAGGCGAATAGAAAGGTTTGGACGAAGGTTTGAACAGCGGCCCGTCCCATGAACCATGCCGGAATGGGTGGCATGGTCAGGAGAGCATCTTCGCGCAGCAGCGCCACCAGTTCAACCGAATCGGTTTTCTCCCACGCTGCCATATAGCGGGCCAGTAACTCGCTCACCTGCTGGTCGTCATCGGCAGAGACCAAGCGCCACTGCTGCGTCTGGTGATAATTTTTCATGGTAGCCCGCGCCCGCTGCAAGGCGCTGTTGACCGCCATCACACTCAAGTCCAGCAAATCCGCCACTTCTTGCGCATGCCACCCCATTACATCGCGCAGGATGAGGATGGCACGTTGGCGTCCGGGTAATTTTTGCAGCGCCATCAAAAAAGCTAGGCTGATGCTTTCATGGATTTCATAACGGGCTTCCGGCGTTAAGCTCTGGCCGTCAATGTAGGTATCCGGCAGCGGATCAAGCCACAGGGGATCGGATACAGCGGGCGGCAGCGGGTCGCCAACCTGCGCCGGGCTGTGGGTGACGTTCGGCAGCGAACGCGCTTTGCGGTAATCCAGCATATCGAGCGAGACATTGGTGGCAATTCGGTAGAGCCATGCCCGCAGTGAGGTAACTTCTTTGAGCGATTCCAGCCGCCGCCACGCACGGAGTAAGGCTTCTTGCAAGGCATCTTCAGCATCTTCAAATGAACCGAGGATACGGTAGCAGTGCACCAGCAGTTCACGATGATACGGGTCTGTCATCCGCTGAAATTCATCATGATCGCCAGAATATGCCATCGCTTGCTATCCTTAACTTAACTCAATGAGCGAGTGAAGAAATGGTGAGATGCCTAACCGGAGGCGTACATTTGTACTCCATAGTTTAGTGCAAATTCGCTGAAACCCGCTACCCAATACCGAACACCTGTTGTATACTGTTGGGAAATAATTTGGGATAAACAGCCAACCGGAGAAATCTCTACATATGAAAACCTCTGTCCTGCAGGACAAACTCGCCAGAGGACTCGGTATTGTGGCGCGCGCCGTCGAAAACCGCCCGACGCTGCCCGTTCTGGGCAATATTTTATTAGCAACAGAAGACGCCCGCCTCAAACTTTCCGCCACCAACCTTGAAATGAGCATCACCACATGGATTGGCGCGAAGGTCGAAAAAGAAGGGTCAATCACCCTGCCTGCCAAAACGCTGACGGATCTGGTGAATAACCTCTCACCCGAACGGGTAGACCTGTCGCTGGATACTTCCACCCTGACGGTCAACGTGCGCTGCGGCGCGACCACCAGCAACATCAAGGGGATTGATGCTAGTGAGTTTCCACTGGTGCCGCAGGGGGGTGATGCCGACATCACACTGCCCGGCAAAACACTCAAGGATATGATTAACCAGACGGTGTTCGCCGCCGCCAAAGAAGACAACCGCCCGATTTTGACGGGCGTGCTGACCCAGCTCGACGGCAACGTCATGACGATGGCTTCGGCAGACGGTTACCGGCTGGCGGTGCGTACCACTGAAATCGAACAGACCTTTGCCAAGCGGATTGATCTAGTCATCCCCGCCAAGGCACTGGCGGAAGTGGGACGGGTGATCGGCGATGAAGATGATGTGGTGACCATCACCCTGCCCAAAGACCGCGACATCGTGCTGTTCCACATGAAACACACCGACATTGCCACCCAACTGCTGGAAGGCAAGTTCCCGGACTTCGCCGCCATCATCCCGCGCAGTTATGTCACCTCGTCGGTCATGTACACAAGCGATCTGCTGGCGGCTTGCAAGCGTGCCGAAATCTTCGCCCGTGACTCGGCCTACAGCGCCAAACTGCGGGTCAAACCGGCCAGCGGCCCCGGCGAACCGGGCGCGGTCACGATTGCGGGTATCAGCGCCGAAAAAGGTGATAACGAAGGCATGTTAGATGCCTCGGTAGAAGGGGAAGAACTGTTCATCTCCTTCAACATCCGCTATCTGATTGATGTGCTGAACGTCATCAACGACGAACGGGTGGTGCTAGAAAGCAACGGCCCGGCCAACCCCGGCGTCATCCGCCCCGAAAACCGCGACGACTTTGTCAGCGTCATCATGCCCATGCAGATCACGCGGTAAAGACGAACTCATTTCACTACGCAGAAACGAGAGGGCGATGCAGCTGCATCGCCGCTTTTATTGGTTTCCTACCTCTTTCGTCTGAATACCGCAAATTTCCATTTGTGATATCCCATATCCCAAATTTTTATCCCAAATCTTAATGCGATAAACCTCAATTCTTAATGCTTTTATCCCTACTTACTTGGGATATATTCTCTCAGAGTAACACTATCCCAACCCCCAAAAAGATTTTTTAACCCACAGTATTCCAAAGAGAACATCTGTTTGGGATACCCCTGTTCAAAACCTGTCGAAAACATTACCCAAATTGTTGATAACCTGTTCAAAACAGGAAGGGAGTCTGTTCATAACCGGAAGTCATGTATCCCAATTGGAAATAGACAATATCCCAAAAGTTTTGAACACCCCTGTTCAAATGTCTAAAGTGTTCATAACTCACTGAAGTTATCAACATAGCCTGTTGAAAACTTTTAACCCACCAAAACCCCATTTAACAATTGGTCAGGGATATATTTGTGTTATAGACGGGCTATGAGAATAATGGTTGTGATATATAACCCACATAGCGGGGAACCTTACAAAGTTTTGAACAGTTTGAACACCCCTACTAAAACTACTATCTTATATACATAAGACATAAAAGAGATTTCTTTGAATCAAACTGAAGATAGCTTGTACGCTCTTAATACTTAAGATGATGCGATGGGAATATGCAGGGATATTAGGATGAGAGATTCTGGAAAATAGCAGCACGTTCGCGCAAGCGGCGCAATGTATCTGGCGGCGGTTGATAATTGCCGAACGAATCACCCGGACGGTGAAAGTCCGACCCACCGGTTATGATCAGATCATGCCGTGCTGCTAACCCACGTAAATTATCCCTCACCACTTCCGTATTTTTCGGATGTTGAATCTCAACACCGTCCAATCCGGCTGGAATAAGGCGATCCAACAGTGCCATATAATCAGCCACAAGTGCCGGGTGGGCCAGCACCGCCACCCCGCCAGCGGAATGAATAAAATCGACGGCATCCTCTGGCGACAGGCGTTGACGCGCGACATATGCTGGCCCACCCGTGTAGAGGTATATCTGAAATGCTTCGTTTACAGAACTAACGTGTCCTGCTTCCAGCAGTGCGCGCGCCACATGTGGGCGTCCCACCGCGCCACCGTCGGCAATGGCAACAACACGCTCCCATTCAATAGATTTGCCCAGTGCTGCTAATTTGACGACCATCTCATGACCGCGCATAAGGCGATCTTGTTGAAACTGCGTTAATTGTGTTTGGAATGCTGTGTTTTCCGGCTGGATGTAATAACCGAGCATGTGAACATCTACGTTGCCTTCGGCAGCGCTCAGCTCAATGCCGGGTATAACCACTGGTGATCCGCCCGCCACAAGTTGTGCTTCCGCTATTCCGGCGGTGGTGTCGTGGTCGGTAATAGCAATCGCATTCAAGCGCTGTTTTTGGGCAAGCCGAACCAGTTCTGTGGGCTTCAGCAGCCCATCAGATGCCGTAGTATGCAGATGTAAGTCAAGACGTAGCAACGACGTACTCAACCAGTCTGAATATTTATCGGCGGGATACGCGTGCTGCCTTCCGGACGGGGTTCAACCGAAAAGCGCACTGCGGTGCGTTCCTGCCCATCAATATTAACTTCTGTAAAATAAGGCGTAAAAATAACGTCAATATTATCGCGACTGAGATAACCTCGGGCTATTGCCAGCGCCTTGACAGCTTGGTTCACTGCTCCCGCACCAATCGCTTGGACTTCGGCATAATGATGTTCACGGATGACACCGGCTATTGCGCCGGCTACGGCAGTGGAACGAGACTTTGCAGAAACCTTAATCACATCAGGACCGGATAGGTTGTCTTCTTCGAAGCTCATTGTTCACCTCGTCTTCGGTAAATCCTGTGCTGCGATGCCAGGAGGGAATTTCACACCGCGGTCTGTTGTGGGTTGGACTAAGGCATTGAAGATAGAATTGCCACCCAATCAATTACAGTGTTAATGGCACACTCATTTTACCCGAATTCAAGGTAACATGCTACAAAATGTGTTACAACGAGGTTTTCTCGGTGCACCCTGGGCACAATCGCATCTTAAATTACCCCTGCATTAGAGCAATCGCCAATTGTGGAAGATATGGAATTGGGGAGGGAGTATGCCACGTGCCCGATATTTCCCATCACTTTACGCAACGCACGTCAAGTAGGGGCTTGGCGGTGACAAGCCTTCCACAAGCGGCACTTGCATAAGGTCTGTTATCCCATACTAGGGTGGCGGAATGACACTGACATCACCATTTTACCCAGCCGTAGTTCATCACCGTGCCGCATGACCCGCACTTCTTTGGGCATCATGCGCTGACCGTTCAGGAATGACCCGTTGGCGCTGCCTAGGTCGGAAGCCAGCACCGCATGATGTTCTTTGTCATAACGCAGCGACAGGTGCAAGCGGGACACGCCTAGATCAGCCGCTGATTTACCGCGTAGGTCAATATCAGGCGCTAACACACTGCCTTTGGTGCTGCGGCCAATAATGATTTCATGATCAGCCTTCTGGGGGCGGGTTTCAAAGGTTTCAGTTGAGCCCCGAACCCGCAGCACCAGCACCGAGTCTTCGCCAAAATACTCGTTGTCTAAAGTCGTCGTTTGTTCGCCCAGCACGCGCGTATCGTAAGCCCCTTTTACGGGTTCGAGGAGCTGCCCGCAGGCGTAACAGAAGACTTCATGGCGCTGGTTGGTTTTTCCACAGTGCGGGCAGGTGACCCATATGATATTTTCTGGCGCGCTGTCAGCACTTTTGAGTACAGGTTGGGAATTTGTTTTCGATGGGGCACTCGCTGGGGCTGTTCCGTTGCTTGATTGTCCTCCCGATCCAATGGGTTTAATAGAGGAGAGGCGGGATGGCCTAGAAGAATTTGAATCGCTTTCTGGTTGTGGGGCGGGGCGGGGTGGTGGTGGACTACTGGCTTTGACTGTTTCCAGTGTTCGCATCATGTTCGCCAGTTCTTCCCGATCAGACTTGCTTAATACTTCTATGTGATAGCGAAGAACATTCAGCGCAGCTTTGGCATCTAGCCCGTTGGCACGCATCTGCGAATATTCATCGAAGATTTCTTTAATCTGGCGCACGAAAACAATCTCCTAGCATCCCCAAAACAATTGCTATCATCATTGTCAGTGAAGTTGGGACGATGGTCAAGTGGTTAAGTAAATAACGTAAATACTTAATGCGGGTTGTTATATTTCTACTTGTGCAACGAGACATGGGCTCTCATTTGTGGGCAAGCATTATGCTCTACGCCAGCTGGCGTAGCTGTGGCGAACGCAGCAATATGCCGATGCTGACCACCCCGCCCAGCAGTGCCGCGATCATGATGGCATCCGCCGCGCCGACCTGTGCAGCAATTGCGCCCATTAATAGCGCACCAAATGGTGCAATGCCGAACCAGGTTAGCGTATACAGGCTCATTACTCGACCTCGAAACGCATCCGGGACGTGACGTTGGATAAGTGTGTTGACTGTTACAAACTGTAGGATGATAGCAAAACCATACAAAGAGCCCAGAAAGATTGCCAGTCCGGGCACATTGGTGCGGCTGGTCAGGAAGGCCGAGATCATGACGAAGAACACCATTCCAATAACGACGTTCCCGTGACCGAAGCGCCGCCCCAGTGGAGCCAGCGCTAAACCGGCGACGACCGCGCCCAACCCGATGGCAGTGGTTATGGCAGAATAGGCTTCTTTGGGTGAATGGAGGACTGTATCCGCAAAGGCGGGCAGCAAAGTAGTTAGGTTAGAGGTGAAAAAGGCTGCGACCACAGCCAACCACAACAATGGCCAAATTGTTGGGCTGCGGCGGGCAAACTGCAAGCCTTCTTTCAAGCGCCGCAGGGGTTCTAATTCGCCCGTGGTGCGCTGGACATTGTTGAGGTGAATGACGAATAGCGTACCGATGACCGCTAGAAAGCTAATGCCGTTGACAAAGAAGCACAGGGCCGGACCAAAGCGATTAAGTACGATACCCGCCGCCGCCGGGCCGAACACCCGCGACAGGTTGAAGATGATGGAGTTCATAGCGATGCCGCTGCTCAATTGGTCTGTTCCCACCAGATCAGCGATGATCGCCTGCCGTGCCGGCGCGTCGATAGCGTTTACCACACCCAGCAGGAATGCCAGGACCATGATGTGCCAGACCTGCACTGTGTTGGTGAATGTCAACCACGATAAGATGAGTGCCAGCACCATTTGCGCGGCCTGTGTAAAAATCAGCACATTGCGGCGCGGCAAACGGTCAACCAGTACCCCCGCGATGGGCGAAAGCAGCAGGCTAGGCAGCCCTGCGGCGCAAGCCACCAATCCCAACCACAGTTCATCTTTGGTCAGATAAAAGACCAACCAACCTTGAGCAACAATCTGCATCCACGAGCCGGAAACGGAGACCAACTGGCCGAAAAAATACAGGCGGAAATTGGGGTAGCGCAGCGCAGATAACGTCCCCGCAGGTGCGGCGGAACTTTGTACAATAGTTGCCATATTGTGGAGAGGGCTTTCAGTTCAGAACAATCATCAAGTACCTATACTATATGCCTTGATGATAGAACCATTCCAGTATGAATGGTCTTATTCTGGGGTGCTAGAGGTATGGGCAAATCCCGGATGGTTAAACTGTGCCAGCTTGGCACGGGCGTGGGCCAGCGAGGGAGCAGAGTGAACCCATTGACCACTGCCCGGGCGGAGGGTCTTGAATGAGGTGATGAGCATGTTGACCAATCCGCCCCCGCTAACGATGACAATGTGGCGGGCATTCGGCAGGCGGTTGCGGAAGATGTGATCACTTTTGACCAGTGAGCCAGAAGGAATCCCTATCGAGTGTTCTAGATTTAATATGAAGTCAACCTTATGGGGCACGCTGCTGACGAGGTCGCGACCAGCGTTCCATGCCGCACGAACTTCGTCCCACGTCCAGTGTTCTGAAATAGTATAAATGATTGCAGAATTGCTATCGGTGTCCCACTGTACGGTTACGGGCATGGCTATATTCACTCTAGTTGATAATCAACTATTCATTATATCGCAGTGTTGGGAAAGCCTGTATATTTTTTACCTATTTTGTGAAATGTTTATGTTTTGTTGATTTTGCTGGCGTTATGTAGGAAGCGACGATACTCGGTGAGTGTCGGCGAATACCACTGCTTACTTTGCATATCCTCGCGCGTGAAAGTCGTCAGCCTATTTTCCAACGCCGCTTGCACCGCCTCCGCCATCGCATCCAGCGCCGCCAGATACTGCTTCACCGGCAGTGTGCGGTAGGTGTCATCTGGTTCTACGAGATTGTGGTTTGGGCGATGATCGCGCCGGTATCCACACCGGGGTCTACCCGATGAATAGTCGTTCCCGCCCACTCCGGATACCCTTCGTACACTGCCCAGAAGCCACCATGCACCCCCCGGTAGCGCGGTGTAATGCCCACATGGATATTAATAAAGGTAGGAGCCAGTGCCAGCACCCGCTTGGCGATGATACCCGTACCCGTCACCACCACCACCTGTGGCTGAAGTTCAGTGAGCAGTGCGCTAGTTTCTGCACCGTTGACGCTCTCCACTTCCAGCACCGCAATCCCTCCATCCGGCGGGCGCACATCGTAATCCGCCAGCAGTCGTCCGATCTTGGCCTGTGATTGGGGGCGGATGAATAGACGGTCAACCACCAAAAAAGCTAACTGTCCCGCCACCTTCCACGCGCCTAATTTCCTGAGGCGGTAGCGCAGCATTTTTCCGGTGTGCGGTGCTTCAAACACCACCCGCGCGATACTAAAACGCTGCGCCAGATGGTTAATGAGCAAGTACGACAAGTCATCGCGCGAAGCGAGGATAACTATCTCTTGCTTTTCCTTTGCGTCTTGGCGGTTCAATATTTTCCCCCAGCACCCACTCTGCCGCCTGCGCCATGGTCATCACCTGAAGCTGCTTCGCGTTCCCGCCGCTGCGCCACATCGCGCAAGATGTGTTCCAGCGCCTCAAACATACGTGGACTCGTGCCCAGATTGAAAGGGTGAAACCACAGGTGATAAATTTCGCCGCGCTTTACCGCTTGCTTCAGCCCCAGCCGTGCCTGCCGCACCCGCGAGGCGCTAGGGATGTATCCCCGCACACCGTCATATGCCATCAGAAATTGTGAGGCGGGTAAGTTCACCACCTTGCCATTGACCTTCAGTGATGTGGGCGCGTAAGTCGGGGGTGGCAGCGCCAGTGCGCGATCCAGCAGGTGCGCCATACCGCGCCGTTCTGCGGGCGGTTGCCTTCTACGCCCGGTAAGCTGTGATGCCATATTTCGCCAGCGTCTCCACATACTTAATCTGGTTGCGCGGGTAGACAATCGAACGCAGCGGCAGCCCCAATTCTTGATGCAGCATGGCGCACTGTTCCATCTCCGCCGCCCACACCTCGGCGCTGATGGCGGGTCAGCCGTGTAAATGTGCGAGAAGGTGTGCGTACTGATCTCATGCGCTGTCTTCGCGTTGCGTATCCATTCCACAACATATGGCGCATGAAACCAGTGCGCTGGTTCCATGTTCGCGGCCCGCTTATTGTCTGCTGGCAGCATCAACTGGCCGACTACAGCCCATGTCGCCGCGATGTCATATTGATCGAGCAGATTGAGCAGGCGGCGCAGTAGATCGGGATAGGCCTCAAAGCAGGCGGCATAACGCGGCCTGAGTTCCGGGTCTGTTCCCCACGCGATTTCAGTATCCAGTGAAAGTATGAATATACCGTGCATAGCGGCGAAGTCTAGCGGAAGGGGTTCGGTTCTGCTACCCTTTTCACCCATTCGTGCAGCCTATATGGATACAATTGTGGCCGTACTCGAAAACGATACTTCCTCTGATAAACTCACTGTTTGCTGGCTGGGCAACCCGCGCTACAGCCAGCCGCTCAACCCCACCGACGATAAGAAGTGGGAACTGCTCAACGGGCTGGGTGTTCGCATGTTTGTGATCGGCTTTGCCGCCGGGTTCCGTCCGCGCCGCTTCACCCAGCACGCCCGCTTTTACCTGCTGCCGAACCTGCCGCTGGCCCTGCTGCGCTATCTCGAAATGTTCATCCTGACGCCGTTGTTGCTATCGTGGCTGGTAGCCCGTCATCGTGTGCGGATCATCATCGCCCAGAGTCCGTTTGAAGGTGCGGTTGGCGCACTGGTCAAAAATGTGTATCGTGTGCTCGGCATCTCGATAAAGCTGATTGTCGAAAGTCATGGGAATTTTGAAGTATCGGTACTCGGTCAGCGGCAGGTGTTTTCTATCCGCCTGTATCGCTGGCTTATGAGCCACGCCGCCCGCTACGGGCTGCGCTATGCCGATGTGCTGCGCGCCGTTTCCGGCAGCACCCGCCAGCAGTTGCAACACTGGCAGCCGGGTACGCCCATCATCCAGTTTATGGCGTGGACGGATGCAGCCTCGTTCAATGTGCCCCGCCAGTTACCTGTATCCCGGGCGCGTGACATTCTATATGCGGGCGTGCTGATTCCGCTAAAAGAAGTGCACACACTCATTGATGCTTTTGCCGCCGTCGCGCCTGAAGTTCAGCAAGCGCACCTGTGGCTGGTGGGTAAACCCGAAAATGAAAGTTATGCTGCCAGTCTGCGCCAGCAGGTACAGCGTTTGGGGCTTGGAGAACGTGTTACATTCGTAGGCGCGGTGACACAACAGGAATTAGGCGGGTACATGGGGCGGGCGCGTGCGCTGGTGCTGGCTTCGCGTTCGGAGGGACTGCCGCGTGTGGTGGTCGAGGCCATGCTCAATGGTTTGGTTGTCATTGCCAGCCGTGTCTCTGGCATCCCTGAAATTGTTGAAGATGGCGTCACCGGCTACTTAGTTCCGCCGCAGAATGTGGAAGCCCTAACAGATGCCATTCGCGCCATGTACCATAATCCAAATGTCGAAGATATGGCACTGCGCGCCCAACAGTCGGCCCGCACATTATTCTCACCGGAAGCCTATCTGGATGGACATCGTAGAATGATCGAAGCCGCTTTGGAAACGGAGGCGCGCTGAACAATGCCACAACCGCGCTTGCTGCTCTTCAACCTCATGACCGATGCTGACGATCCGATTCTCGGCTTCACCACCACATGGATCAACGCGCTGGCAGCGCACTGCGAAGCGGTGGATGTCATCACCATGCAGGCCGGTCGTTTGAATGTGGCAGATAATGTGCGCATATACTCAGTGGGCAAAGAGAAGGGCTACAGCGAAGCACGGCGGGCACTGGTGTTTTATTGGATTTTGCTGCGCCTGTTGAGCCAGCACCAGTATGACGCCTGCTTCGCCCATATGATTCAACTATTCGCGGTCATGGGCGCGCCGCTCCTCAAAATCGCGGGTGTTCCCATCACACTGTGGTACGCGCACAAGGCCACCGGGCGCATGCTGCGGCTGGCGGAAAAGCTGGTTGATCGCATCGTTACCGCCTCGCCGGAAAGTTTCCGTCTGCCCACCCACAAGCTGACCGTCATCGGTCATGGTGTGGATACAGGTTTCTTCCAACCCTCTCCGCCGCAGCTCGAAAGCAGCGGGCAGAAACGCCTGCTCACTGTGTCCCGCATTTCGCCTGTCAAGCGCATCGAAACCATGATCGCCGCCCTCAAGGCACTGCGTGATGCTGGCGTCAGCGGGGTGCAGTTGAAGGTTGTCGGCAGCGTTTCTGCACAGGATTCAGCGTATGCCGATAGCCTTCATGAACGGGTACGTGATCTCAATCTGATGGAGGCTGTCACGTTCGCCGGCGGCCTGACACAGCAGGCGGTGGTGCAGGAATATCAACAGTCCGATATCTTCGTTAACATGAGCGCCACCGGCAGCATTGATAAAAGTGTGCTGGAAGCAATGGCCTGCGGCCTTCCGGCCATCACCGCCAACGAAGCCTTTCAACCACTGCTCGCCCGCTGGTCAGATGTGCTGCTCGTCCCGCCCGACTCGCCAGAAGTGCTGGCCGCGCGCCTCAAGCAGGTGATTGCCATGCCCGGCGCTGAACGGGCGGAGCTCGGTGCTGAACTGCGCCAGCTGGTGGTCGAACACCACAGCCTCAAGCAGTTAGTCGACCGCCTGTTGCCCATTCTTTTTTCATCCTCACACCCACAAGCCACACCATGAAACTGCTGTACTGCGCCAACATCCGCCTCCCCACCGAAAAAGCCCACGGCCTGCAAATTATGCAGAACTGCGAAGCCTTCGCCGGTGAAGGGGTAGAAGTGCGCCTGTGGGTGGCGCGCCGCGTCAACACACCCGCCATGTCAGCCGTCAGCGATGTGTGGGCGCATTACGGCGTGCGGCGTGTATTCGGTGTCCAGCGCATACCCTGCCTCGACCTGCTGCCATATGTCCCGGCGCATGGTCTGTTGACCCGCATAGCCTTTTACCTCCAGCAGTTTACCTATACACTGCTGCTGTTCATCGCCGCCCTGTTCACCAGCGCCGATGTTTATTACAGCCGCGATGCTCTCACCATTCTTGCCCTCAGCCTCATCAAACCCCGCCGCGCCTTGGCCTACGAAGCCCACCAATTGGCAGTAGGCCGTGCCGGACGCTGGGTGCAGCGGCAGGTGGTGCGCCGCGCGGGCAGTGTTATTGCCATTACCCCTCCACTGGCTCATGACTTAGCTTCTCCAGGGGGAATGTCTCAACCCTCAGCACCCGGCACTCCGACTTCCTCTTTCCTCGTCGCCCACGATGGCATCCGCCGCCAACGCTTTGCTTCGATGCCGTCACAGGCCGAAGCCCGCGCGGCGCTTGGTTGGCCTGCCGATGCCTTCATCATCGGTTATGTGGGACGCCTGCAAACCCTTTCGGCAGATAAAGGTGTCGGCACGTTGGTGGAGGCTTTGCAGCACACGTCGGGTGTATCGCTGGCAATCGTGGGTGGCCCGGATGACATGGCTGAAGCGCTTCGCCAGCACTGGCTCAAGTTGGGACTGCCCGCCGCGAATTTTCTATACGCCGGTCAGGTCGCGCCGGAGCAGGTACCGCTCTGCCTGAGCGCCTTTGATGTCTGCGCCATGCCGCATCCCTATACCAAACAGTTCGCCAACTACACCTCGCCACTCAAACTGTTTGAATATATGGCCTGCCAGCGCCCCATCGTCGCTTCTGATTTGCCCGGTTGGGCGGATGTCATTAGCCACGAGCAAACCGCGCTTCTCGTTCCGCCTTCTGATGCTTCTGCGCTGGCCGCCGCCATCACCCGCTTGCACGGCGACCCGGCCTTACGCCAGCATCTTGCGGATGCCGCTTACCAGCGCGTCATGGCGCACTACACATGGGACGCCCGCGCCCGTGCCATTCTCGGCCACCTACGACGAACGGATTAAATTGACCCATGCAGCGCATCATTATCGCCTCTACCAACCCCGTTAAAATTCAGGCCGCACAAACCGGCTTCCAGCAGATGTTCCCCTATGACTCGTTCCTTGCCAGCGGCCTGTCGGTTCCCTCCGGTGTTGCCGATCAGCCCATGACCGACGAGGAAACACTGCAAGGGGCGCTGAACCGCGCCGCCAACGCTCGCGCTGCTGATCCACAGGCCGCTTTCTGGGTGGGCATCGAAGGCGGCTGCGAAGAAAAACACGGCGAATTGTGGACCTTTGCATGGGTGGTGGTGCTGCAAAATTCCCCTCGCTATGAGGGAGAGGGGACAGGGGTGAGGGCCGGCAAAGGGCGCACCGGCGCCTTCTGCCTCCCGCGCGAAGTAGCCGACTTGGTACGGCAGGGGGTGGAGCTGGGTGAGGCCGATGATCGCGTTTTTGGGCGCAGCAACTCCAAGCAGAACAACGGCGCGGTAGGGCTGCTCACTGGCGATGTCATTGACCGCCAGAGCTACTACGTTCACGCGGTCGTGCTGGCGCTCGTGCCCTTCAGGAATCAAGAACTGCGCTGGGGTTGATGATAGTAGAATGATATGGGGGCGGTGGAGGAAACGATCATGAATGTTTTCCGTAAATTTTTCAGTCCACAACTTACTGCCGCAGAACATCTCGAAAGAGGCAATCAGAAACTTGCTGTCAACGATTGGGATGGCGCGATTGAACATTTCAATCAATCCATTAAGTTGATCCCCACTTTAGCTGGGTCTTATCACAATCGTGGGTTAGCACGGCTAAACAAAAACGATCTGGATGGTGCGCTGGCTGATTTTTCCCAAGCAATCGTCCTTGACGACACATTATTTCAAGCCTATTTCCATCGCTCGGAAGTACACGTCAAAAAAGGTGAAAAGCAGAAAGCACTTGACGATATCTCTAAGGTGATCCAACTCAGACCCAATGAATCAATCTTTTACACTGCACGTGCTTCGATATACCTTAGCCAGAAAGAATACGAGAAAGCAGTTAGTGATTTTAATGAGGCAATTAGGCGAGATCATCAATCAATTACCGCTCTAGTCAATCGGTCATATGCTTATCTTAAATTAGGTAATTTGGATGAAACGATTGTCGATGCAAATCAAGTTTTGGAATTAAAACCCGATGAACCCACAGGACTATACAATCGGGGAAGTGCATATCGACGGCTAGGTAAACTTGAATTGGCACTTGATGATTTCAATAGAGTTATTGAGCTGAAGCCTGATTTTGCAGATGTTTACGATAGTCGAGGTGCTCTCTATTATCAAACAGATAAGGTCGACTTAGCGTTTCAAGACTTGAATAAATGTATCCAATTGAATCCTTCTTTTGCACGGGCATACATAAATCGCGGATTGTTATGGGTACGACAACAAGAATGGGACAAAGCTCAGGCAGATTTTATCCAAGCAATGGCACTAGAGCCTGATAATGCTGATGCTTATAGCGCACGAGCTAAATTATATATCGCAAGAAAGATGTTTGATCTTGCGATTATCGATTGCGAAAAATCCCTTCAAATTGATCCAAGTCAGTTTCAAGTTTATTTTGACCGATCCATGGCACATAGCGAAACTAATGATTTGGAACATGCCATTAGTGATCTTGATAAGGCGATTGAGTTAAAACCTGATTTTGCCGAGGCTTATAATGCTCGTGGTGCAATTCATTCCAGACTCAAAGACTATGAAAGAGCTGTCCCTGATTTAGAAAAAGCTATTCAACTAGCGCCAAAAATGTCACTGGCGCACTTCAATCTCGGCGTTGTTCTTAGATATTTAGATAAACTCGATGAGGCTATATCCAGCCTAGATGAGGCTATTAACCTCGACCCCAAGTCAATATCCGCCTATAATTCGCGTGGATATACCCACCTGAAGCAAAACCGATTTGACGACGCTCTACATGATTTTGAACAAGTAATAACTTTAGATTCGCAATTTAAGTTTGCCTACTTAAATAAGGGGCTTGTGTTCTTCAAAATGCGAGACTTTGAGAACGCATTAAAAGAATTTTCGAATACCATCAAGATTGACCCATTATATGTGGATGCTTTTAACAACCGGGGCTTGTGTCATGCGCGTCTAAAAGATTACGACAGTGCCATTGCGGACTATGAGCGTACCTTAGCCATTAAAGCTGATAACGTTACAGCCCATATCTATCGTGCTTTCGCCCGTTTCCGCAAAGGTGCTATCGAAGGTGCATTAAGTGATTTCAATACGTCACTCGAAATCAAACTGGATTCACATTCAAGCTATGCTACCCGCGCTGAAATGTACTTTGAACTAGGCCGCTACCCCGAAGCACTGGCTGACTTCCAGAAGGCCCATGAACTGAAAACAGATTACAACTTTGCACTGGCAGGCTTGGGCGTCACCCATTTTGTGATGGGGAATACCGATGAAGCCCGCCGCTTCTGGCAGCAGCTTGTCGAACTTGACGCGCGTTACAAAGACCCGGAATGGGTACAGTTGGAGTTGAACTGGGCCGAGCCGCTGGTGGAGCCGGCCAAGATACTAATCACCGCGCTGTAGCCCTTGCCAATCATCCCCCCTCATTCTGCAACAAATCAAACGAAGTACTGGCAATATCCCCGTCAGCGCCCTGATCCTTTATCATCCCACAACCTCTGATAGTGTTATGATGCTATGGGTTTATATATTCATTGCTGTCTGACTCGTGTCCATCCGGGTTCGATCTCTTTTTATTGCTGAAAGCGAGCAGTAATGCCTAGGTTAGCGGTTGCCACTCTTGTCACTTTACTTGTCCTCTCTGGTTCGTTGACTGTTCATGCACAAAATCAAACAGATCGCAGATTGTGGGGCATCTGGAAAGAGGTCACCCTGAACGGCACGCCTTCAGCCGATGACTACGAATACGATTCCGTATTAGTCCTTACCCCAATGGGCGATTGGTTTGAACAACTGCTTGAGGGTAGCCCCTCCGGCACATACACAGCGGACGGCCAGCAGTTAACATTGAACGGTGTATCAACCTATATTGAAACAACCAGTTTCAGCCAAACCGTCCGCTATGAATTCGTTGGCGACCACCTGCGAACATATGACCTTGATGTGCAAGGTTATGTTCAAGATTTTGAGAAGTTGGAATCCTTTACCACACTGGATTTCGTTCACTGCCCGTCATCCATTCCCAGCAAAATGATTATTGGGGCGAATGCTGCAAAAACGAATCGGGATGACACCCCAACACCCTTACATGCCCGCCCAACACAGTCATCTGAAGTCTTAGGAGCGGTGCCTGACGCATTTGGATTCTTGGTTGTGGGAGAACCGGTATGTGCTGAAGGGTATACATGGTGGCCCGTTTCCTCCGGCTTCTCAAAAACCGCGGATGGGTCGGAACAGTTGGCGTGGGTCGCCGAAGGTGCGGACGATAATTCAATTGCGCCGGCTTTTGCGCTTGATACCAGTTTGCTGCCCGCGACGCAGGCTGGCAGTGTAGACACACTGTTGAAAGAAGCAGCCCTGCAACTAAGTGCTGCCTACTACGCGCCGGGTGAATACCAGTTGGTTGAAGCGTTAGCCCGCGCTGTTTCGTCCGGCAACTTGGTAGACGATCTTGCAAAAACACAGGTTATTCTTAAGGATGCTTCGGTTTTGGTGCTGTCTGGCAAATTACCGCTGCCGGATGCAAATGACTTCATAAAACCGGATGATCCCTTGGAACTCGTTTGCTTTAATGCCCCACTGGCTAGCTTCGGTGATACTACGAAAATTGATGACGGTTCCGGTGTGACGGTAGCCTGCCTTGTCTGGGACACTACAACCCTCAGCGTCGCCAGAGGGCCTATCGTAGGCGGTGTCTATTTCATGGCACAACATTTGCTCGACCCTGCTTGGATCATTGAGCGGTTCGCCGAGCCCGTGAACGATTGGGCAGACACATACCCGCTTGACCGCTTTGCCCGCGCCCTCAACCCCACATAAGGTGCGAAGCATGTCAACGCCATGCCCGCTCCATATTCATTATTTTTCGGTCTCAGCCCCCACAATTTGAAATTGCTATTTACCTGTTTGTAATTCCTTCACGCTTCAACTATAGTCTGCCTGTCAGGATTCAGGAGGCATAGAACGTGTCACCTTCTAACTCGAATATGATCGAAACGTTCACCGAGCGCGAACTCGCTATCTTGGCTGAGCTGGTCGAAGGGTTATCCAATCAGGAAATTGCCAATAAACTGCACCTCTCGTTAAAAACCGTGAAGTGGTACAACACCCAGATCTTCAGCAAGTTGGGTGTCAGCGACCGTAAGCAGGCGACCGAACTAGCCCGGCGGCTGCATCTGATAGACGCACCTGACAGCGTACCGCAACCACCCAACAATCTCCCCGAAGAAACAACGCCCTTCGTTGGTCGCGAGGCGGATGTGCAAGAGCTTAGCCAATTGTTGCTCGAACCGGCCCGGCGCTGCATGTCGATTGTAGGACTTGGTGGCATCGGTAAAACACGCCTTGCGTTGCAAACCGGACAGATGCTCTTGCGGTACTTCCCCGATGGCGTCTATCTCGTTCGCCTTGCACCCGTCCGCCGCGCAGTTGAACTGATTGAAGCCATTGCACGGGTGTTGCAAATCAATCAATCAGGCACACCCGACAAGATGCTAGAGGGCATCTCCGGTCACCTTCGCACCAAGAATTTGCTTCTAATCTTGGACAATTTTGAACATTTATTGCCAGAGGCGGCTGAATTTGTCACCGATTTGCTTCGTCAAACCACCGGGTTGAAACTCCTCATCACATCTCGCGAACGCCTGAGCCTCATGAGTGAGACAGTCTACACACCGAAAGGTCTGCCGTTTCCTGCAGTGGGTGTTGTGCACGAAGTCATCAACTTTGACGCAGTCAAATTGTTTATGCAGAGCGCTGGTAATCTCACTCCAACCTACCAACCTCAGCCTGAGGATTGGCCGCACATTGTCCAAATATGCCATCTCACCGAAGGCATTCCCCTAGCCATCGTCTTGGCGGCAGCGTGGACGTCGGCGCTGTCGGTGGCCGAAATTGCTGAGGAAATTCGTAACAGCCTCGATTTTCTGTCTGTTGAAATGCGCGATATTCCCGAACGCCAGTGGAGTATGCAGGCCGTTTTTGAATCCACTTGGAAACGACTAACTGAGGCTGAGCGCAGGGCGTTTATGAAACTCGCCGTTTTTCGCGGTGGTTTCACCCGTCAGGCTGCCCGTGATGTCGCCGGGTTCACACCGCAGCTCCTGCTCAGCCTTATCAATAAATCGCTCATCTGGCGCAGCGACTCTGGAGAACGCTTCGAAATTCACGAACTGCTGCGCCAGTATGCCAGAGCGAAGCTGGCAGATTCCGGCCTGCGCCCCGATGTAGAACTTGCCCACACCGCCTATTTCATCAATTTCCTGGCGCAGAGCGTCGAGAATCTCAAGCGTGGTGATCCCGCCATAGTGGAGGCCATTACCAGTGATTGGGATAACATTGTTGCTTCAATACGGCCGCAGTTGGCCGCGCATACTGGAAATATCGACACGATCAGAAATGCGGCCGATGCCCTCTATTTCTTCATAGATGTGAGTCAACGTACCGCCGGGCCAATTTATACCAATCTGCAATTGCTGCTGCCGTCACCCGTCAGGCAGGTATTTGAAGTGCGCTTAATGCCGCTCGAAGAACCCGCCGCCGCTCCGAATACCCACCTCATGCTAGATCTCATGCAGCAGCTTGAGTCACAATCAGCACATCGTGATTTGGCACTCGGTAAATTTCGCTACGGTGTTTTCTTGATGGATTGGGTCAATGATCGTACTGCAGCGATTGTTCAATTACACCAGTCCCTCGACATATTCGAACAATTAGGGGCATTGTATGAATGTGGCTTGACGCTCATGGCGCTGGGGTGGGCGACGTGGCTGGACTATGAACAGCAGTCTCACTTTATGCGCCGCGCACTGGACATTTTTGAACGATTAGGCAACCGCGTCAAGATGGCGCATGTCTGCATCGAGCTTGCCCACTGTTATGGTTTTTCCAAGGGCGATCCGGAAGAAGGCGACTACTATGGAAATCTCGGATTTCAATTGGCTACTGAAACCGGTGTCACCCGGTTGGTTTTGTTAAGCCGTATCTATCTGGGCTGGTCTGCCTTTGGTCGCAGTGACCTAATTGCCTTGCGTGCTCATGCCTATGCCTGCATCGAAGGCAACAGCGGCATCTTCGATGACAATATGGTCGCCGTGCATCCCTACTATTTCCTCGCTGTCGCCACCTGCCTTGACGAACAAGATTATTCTGAGGCACTCCGCATCATTGACTACGCTCGAACGTTGATAACCCACCCCAGTGGAGCGTTGTACTTCATTCCTCTAGCGATGGCCTATCTTGGGTTGGGACGGTTTCAAGAATCCATTACCAGTGTCAAACCGTGGCTGGAAGCGGGGGCCGGGGCTCGGAAAATCCCCCCCATTGTCCTCATCGCTCTGGCATATGTCCATATCGGTCGTACGGAGCGGGCCGCGGAGTTGTGGGGCGGGTGCCAGAACTATCCCTCTGCCATCGTCTGGGCAGAAAAATGGGCGTTGGCAATTGACACTATCGCTGAAATGAAAGCTAAACTCGGTAACGCCGATTATGACGCTGCCCTTGCACGCGGAAAGTCCTCCAATTTGGACACGATTGCAACCCAATTGTTGAGCGAAATCTAGACCGCACCCGACCTGTTCCCGACCTCAGGTCTGGAGACGACCCGACCTGTCTGATCCTACGCTGTGAATATCAGATTTTTACAGCGAAGGACGGACAACATGTACGGCAATCTAGCACTCGACCAATTCTCACATGCCCTCTCACAATCCCATAATGGACGCACTTCACAGGCTGTCGAGCTGTTTACCCGCCAGTTGCCCGGTGGCCCACTGAACGGTCTTCACAAGCTGCTGGGACGTACCAGACGCCAGCTGCATCACCTTGCTCAATGCGAACAGCACAGCCAACTCAACAATCGCCGTTATATGGGAATTCAGTCACTAGCGGTTACTAATATTCACGGCACTTTTGACCGCGCCGCCGATTTCGACTACGATTTTCGTTCCCTCAAACAAGCTGATCAAGATCGCTGGTGTCGGGTCGCTTCGGCCATGCTGGATGGCGTCGGCTTGCCTCCAATCGAAGTGGTGCAGGTTGGCGAAGACTATTTCGTCAAGGACGGACACCACCGTGTTTCGGTAGCCCGCGCGCTCGGCTTGCGCTTTCTCGACGCAGTAGTAGAAGTGTGGGGAGAGTAGACGAGGGACGAATTAGAGGAAGCACGGTGTCGCCTGATATTTTATTACCGCGCAGGTTGCGGTACTCTGGAAGAACGGCTTCAGGTATTTGGGCGGATTCGAGCATGCTCTAGCCTCAAACGACACTTTGATTATGTCTCCTTCTCTGTGCTCACGGTGTCTAGACTAGATCGTATCGTATAGTTTGAAAACGCTAACCAAAAACCCTTGACTTATAAGGATTTATGTTCTAAAATGGGTTGTATTGTAGGGATGCAAAACATCCCGTTTATTGTTCCTACTCACGCAATTTCATTGCCGATTCTGCCGCCATCGCCGCCGTTTTTTGTTGCCGCCGCGGCAGTACCCGACCCAGCCGCAGTGAAGCCCGCAAAATCTTTCAACTGGCTCTGGTGACCCATAACGGTTTTGCAGCAAACATTGCAGCAGCGAACCCCTACCATCATTCGGCACATCCAGCCGTGCTTCCCGCCGTTTTTGCAGCAAAACCCTGCAAATAACCCTTTTCGCTGCAATAAAAAAGGGCCGCTTTCGCAGCCCTCTCGGATTGAACCTGAAGTGTCTTAACTCGCGACGTTCAGCTTGCTGTAATCCCCGATCACTAACCCCTGACCCGTGAACGCAATACCTTCTACTTTGGGGCTAATGAGCACGTTCACATTCGGATTGTAAAGGGGCAGCCAACCGACTTCATCAACGGCTATTTGCTCGGCCTGATTGTAGAGCTTCATACGGGCCGCTACGTCTCCGGTCATCACATCGGCTTCGTCCACCAGCTTGTCGAACTCGGCGTTCGAGTAGTGACCGTTGTTGTTGCCCACATCAGTGCGAAGCTGTTGTGAAATGAAGTTCTGAGGATCAGGATAGTCCGCGCCCCAGATGCTGTAGTAAGCCTGCAAACCGCTTTCCGGTGTCTGGTAGGTGTCATTCAACCGTGAACTGAAGGTGCTCAGTTCCAGTGCTTCCAGCGTCACGTCGATGCCCAGATTTTCTTTCCACATGGCCTGTAAAACCGCTACCACGCGGGCATTGTCGCCCTCTTCACCGTAGGTCAGCTTGACAGTGCCGATACTTTCGGGCGTTACGCCTGCCTTAGCCAGCGCGTCTTTAGCGGCCTGTGCATCGAAACCCAACCCATTGATCGGCAGTTCTGAACCCGGAATGCCCAGTGGCAGGATGCGGTCCGATGGGACAACTGTTCCACCCAGAACATCATTTGCCAGTGTAGCTTTGTCAATCGCCAGCGCGAAAGCCCGTCGTACATCTACGTTATTAAATGGGGGAATGGTGTTGTTGAAGCCCACATAGCGCACCGCAAAACCGGATGCTGACTTGAAGTCTGGTAGTGATGAGACTTCCGGAATACGAGCGGCTGGTACGCCGTTCTGCTGGCTGCCCATGATGTCCAGTTCGCCTGTTCGGTACAGTTGGTAGGCGGTTTCACTGTCCTGAATAAAGGGCATAGTCAAATTGATGGTCGGGGGCTGCCAGTAATTGGCGTTCGGCACCAACTCAATATTTTGTCCGCGATTCCACGCTTTGACCTGAAATGCACCGCTGGCGAGAGGAGCATTTTCCCAGCCTGTCGGGTCAGCTTCAGCCGCAGCCTTCGAAACGATCTTGGCTGAGCCGAATGTCAATTGGCTTAGGAAATAGGCCGACGGCTGAACAACGGTCAATTCAACAGTTTTGTCGTCCACTGCTACTGCGCCGGTCAGGTCCATTGTCGAACCCGCAGCCACATCGTTTGCACCCACGATGTTATACAGGTAATAGGGGCCAGTCCAGCCACCCGTTGCCGGGTCAAGGGCATGCACCAGCGACCAGATAACATCGGCAGCGGTTACTGACGAACCATCAGAAAACGCTGCGTCCGCCCGTAATTTGAACGTGTACTTCAGTCCGTCGTCCGAAACCGTCCAGCTCTCCGCCAGATCAGGCTCGACCAACAACTCACTGTTCAGCCGTACCAGCCCACCGTACAACAGGCCGATAACGGTGAAACCCTGCGAATCGCTGGCTTTGGCCGGGTCGAGCGAAGCTAAATCATTGATGCCTTCAATGGACCAGCGCAATGTCTTCTCAGCCTGCGCTGCTGCTGGAACCAACGATACGGCCAGTGTGAGTAACACCAGCGTTAAAATGGTAATTAAACTACGCCATTTCCGGGTAAACATTTTCCGACTCCTTCGTTACACAATAAGCAAAAAGGTAAAACTGCAAACTAATTGATGAGGCTAGATGCCGAATCATTTCTCCACTGAAATGAAAAGAGCCAACCGGAACGGTTAGCTCTCTATCAGCCATTGGTGCAGGCTTCAGCGTCTACGTTCCGGAATCAATATTCCTGCTGCATCTGCATACAACAAGTTGAGGAATGTGACGAAAACGATACTTTATCTGTAGCCATATCCTCTGTAAAGTAACATAATCAAACACAGTTCGCAAACCATCACCGGAAAAATGGACTTAACTACAGGAACTCCGATGTCCCAACCTTCAATTCGGCCCGTCACGGTCAGCAGGTTACGCTTGAATGTTTGTGAGTGGGGGACGCCCGGCCAACCACTGCTGGTGTTGTTGCATGGATTAGCTTCCACGCTTCATATGTTTGATCTTATCGCCCCGCAACTCGCATCCGATTTCCATGTAATTGCCTACGACCAGCGCGGGCACGGTCTCTCAGATAAACCCGTTACGGGATATGACTTTGAAACCGTCGCAGCCGACCTCGACCATCTGCTGGATGCACTTGGCCTCACTGGTCAGCCGTTTGTGCTCGCCGGGCATTCGTGGGGAGCATATACTGCACTCTACTATGCGGCCACTCGCTCTGCCAGTGTTCACAAAACGATTTTAATTGACGGCGGTTTGCGCCCCATGACAGATTATTTTTCCCGTGTAGAGGAAATGGCTCCCCCTCAGCACCATAACTGGGCGCTAGAGGAAGTCAAACGGATGATTCGTGAAGATTGGTTAGGCGCGGCTTTTCGCCCTGAACTTGAGCAGTTGGTCCTCTCCATCTATGACACGAGTAATCCTTCTGCTGTGAAACCTCACCTCAGCCTCAAAAATCATATGGAGATTGCGAGCGCGCTCTGGAACTTCCGCGCTGTAGATTATTACACCCGTATTCAGTCGCCATTATTGGTTATCAATGCGGTGAATACTGGAAACACACCCGACCCGCGCCTGCAAGCATATGTCGCTGCTGTAGAGCAGCAGGTAGAACACTGTAAAGCCATCTGGATGCCGGATACAATCCATGATATCCCTTGGCAGCGCCCCGGCCAGTTGGTCGAGATCATGCGCGCCTTCATGACACAGGACTTAACTCCATGAACGCAATGTCAATCGCCTGCTTTTGCCAACGGGAAGGCCGCTACCCGCAGGTTCGTTGAGCCATACGGAATCAACACCACTTGCTCGGCTGGTTCTGGCGTGGCGTGCGGTCCCACGTCAATCGACCCGGCTGAATTTTGCTCCATCGTCCACTGTGGCAGTTTGCGCGCTTCAACGCGTATTTCCAGAGGCGCACCATCCGGTGAGAAGGGCACACGAGTCATCGGTTTGCTGACCACCTCGAATGCTCCGTTTAAATGTTTGGGGTCAAGGTTTAGCCCGTAGTTCCACGCCGATTGCGGATACACCTCGTAATCCGCATGTGGCTCTTCACCGCGAACCTTCTTCCAGTTCTCGTCAATTCGCAGCCCATATAGCAGTGGCCCGCGATGCACCGAAACCAGTCCGTTATGTCCGCTGGTCAGCCGCACATCCATCGGCAGATCAAGTTCTAACCGGTCACCAGACTGCCACACCCTCCGGACACTGTAAAAGCTGCCTGCTTGTTCAATCGTCTGAGCCGTACCATTGATGAGCACCGTCGCTTGTTGCGCCCAGTCCGGTATGCGTAACTGAAACGTGAACTCACAGCTCGTTGCCAGTTCAAACTCGAAGCTGATCTGCCCCTCAAACGGGTAATTAGTGGTTTCGGTTACTGTCACAGGCACATCGTTGCCCACAACTGTTTGCGTTCGGCATGGCCCGTAGGCGATTGCTGCCAGCCCGCCGTCGTCAGTGGTCATGAACAAACTCTTCACGAACTTCGGCCACGCCTGATGCATGTTCGCCGTACAACACCCGAAGTGCGGCTCGAGTCCGAAAATATTCGAATCATCGTTGTTGTTCGTCCAGTTGCGCCGCGCAATTGTCGCCAGCACCTGATTGACCTGCTGGTCGTACTGGTGTGCCCACATATCCGGCGAGCATGTCGCCGGGTAGGCATTGTAAGCCATGCGTTCCAGTTGGTCACCAAAGAAAGGATCACCAAGAACGCGGATGAGTTCCTCCAGCGAATACATATATTCAGCTACGGCACACAATTCTGTGCCACTTGTTGGCGAAGTTCCGTTGAGATGTTCGTCCCCGCTCCAGATGCCTGTTGGTTGCCCGTGATGTGTCAGCAGTTGTTCGATCCCCAACCGCGACGCCAGACGATGCCATTCCTTGCCCGTCTGTGCGTAAAATACCCCGGCCATCTTGACACCCATCGCATGGTTAACCACATGCGTCAGCATGCCGCCGTCCCATTCCGCCAACTCTAAAATCTTGCCCACCTCATAATTCGCCTGCCACTCGGGCCAATCCAGCGTGGTCTCAATCATCTTGCCGGAAAGTTCTAGCAGGAATGGTTCGCCAGTCAGGTTATATAACCAGTGGATAACCAGCACATTGTCCATCGCCCGTGCTTGGCCCCAAGACTCTAGTGGTCGTACCGGCAGCGCCCGCAGTTGGTAGGCGAAATAGTTGGTCATAAAGGGGATAACACGCGGATCTTCCGTGGCTTCATAATGCATCATCAGCACCTTGAGCATCACCATACGCGGCCACCAATCCGAATTGCGCGGCCCGAAGTAACCGTTGGTGCGTGCTGAATTCAGGGTCCATTCCACCCAGTTTTTGACCTTCGCCAGCAGTTTCTCGTCTTCCAGCAGGTACGCCAGCGGCAACAGACCATCCAGAAAGTACGGGCCACGCTCCCACGATTCGCCTGTGCCACCCAGCCAGCCGCTGTTCGGGCCGACGTCGGCCCAGAACTCGTCCAGATGCCCGCTCAGACCATTCGCCTGAGTCACTAGCTGCTCTTTCAACCAACCCAGTGGTTTAATCGCGCCTAGCGGCAGAGCTTGAAACGCTGCCGGAATCAATGGTTGGCGATTCTGCGGTAACTTCTTCATGTGTGATCCTCAATTGTGGTAGCAATAGAATATTAATCTAGCTCTTGACTGCGCCGCCCATCAGCCCGTTCATGTAGTATCTCTGTAGCAGCAGGAAAATCACTACACTCGGTATAATCGACACCATTACCCCTGCCTGTAATGCTCCCCAGTCGATCTGGCCATATAACCCGGTGCTCACATTAGAAAGGAATATCGGCAGGGTGAAATTGTCTTGATCAGTCATGAAAATTAGTGCGGCTAAAAATTCATTCCACGAATTGATGAAAGCATAAATCGCAATCGTCACGATGCCCGGCAGGACAAGCCGCAGCAGCAGTTTATACAGTACATTGAACGAGGTACACCCGTCCAACAGTGCCGACTCTTCAATCTCCTGTGGCACGGCCAGAAAGCTGTTACGCATCAGGAAGATGCCAAACGGGAGTTGAAATGTGATATACACCAGTGCCAGTCCAAACAAGTTATTATGCAAATCAATCGCCGTTAGCATGACGAAAAGTGGTATCAAAATCGACTGGAATGGGATCATCAGTGTGGACAGCACCAGTACGAACAGGATGGTCTTTCCCTTGAAGTTAAAACGTGCAAAACCATACCCACCCAGCGTGCTCAGCGCGATTGTGCCTACCACTGTTACAGCCGAAACCAGCGTGCTGTTCGCCACGCGCCGCACCACGCCTCCGCGTCCATACGTCGTTAGCTCGACATAATTGTCAAACACAATCTTCGTCGGCAGATAGGTGGGCGGCACAGCCAATGCCTCCGGCGGGGTCTTCACTGAATTCAGGAATGACCATACCAGCGGAAATAGAAATAAAGCAGCCATAACGATGAGAACAGCATATATGGCTGCATTTTTCAAAATCTGTTGGTTGCGGTATGTGATGTTGTCAGACGTCATCATGACCTCTTAATCTTGTTCGCTCAATAGTTGCTACGTCATGTGTCAGAGTTATCGCGCAGCAGATAAAGTTGCAGCGCGCTCAACACGACCAGAATCGCCAGCAGCACAATTGACATAGCCGAACCATAACCCATCTTAAAGTACGTGAATGAGTTATTGAAAATCCAGTACACCACCGAAATGGTACTGTTACGTGGCCCACCGCCTGTAATGATGTAAAACTGGTCGAATGCAAGAATCGAACCAATCACGGAAAGCACCAGCGCCAGCGCGATTGTCCGACGTAGTAGGGGCAGAGTAATAAAACGCAGCTTGGCAAAGTAACCTGCGCCGTCCACTTCCGCAGACTCGTATAGCTCGTTCGGGATTGCCTGCATACCTGCCAGTAACAGCACCATCGTAAATCCTACCGTCTTCCACACCACCGATATGATGATGACGTTCATCGCTGTATCCGGTCGTGCCAGAAACAACTGTGGCTTTGTAATTGCGCCTAAGTCCAGCAGAATTTTGTTGATAATCCCCACCTGATCGTTGAGCAGCCATACCCACAACAAACTGGAAATGCCCAGCCCAATCACCACCGGCAGAAAGAAAATCGTGCGGAAGATGCCAATACCGCGAATATTACGCCGCACCAGACTCGCCAGAATAAAGGCCACAATGAAGATTGGCGGTGTGATGATCAAGGTATACCGGGCAGTAAAATCCAGACTCTTTATGAATTGTCGGTCACTAAGAAGATCGGAGTAATTTTTTAACCCAATAAATTCGTGTGCTCCGAAGAGTGGCCAATCATGCAGTGACATGAAAGCTGTCATGAGTAGCGGGATAATAAAGAATACGCCGACGAAGATCACCGTCGGCAGCACAAATAAGAATCCTGTCCGCGATCGCTGTCGCTGCCATGTGCTGCTCTTGCCTGTTTCACGTCGTGCTGCTGTCATCGCCGTACTGCTTGCCATAATCTCATCCTGTTTTCCCGCTGGTTCCGTGCTGTCTGCACGCAAAATCTACCGCAAAAGCGATGGTATCCGCAGAGACGAACAGGGGAGCATCCATTTGTGCTCCCCTGTTCAACATATCAAATTATCCGCTCATAATCTCCGTGAACCGTTGCTGCGCTTCGGCTATTGCGCCATCAATGTCACCGTCGAAAATAGCTGTCTGAATCATCAGCAGCCACGGGCCATTCCCGTCATTGAAGAGGTCGTTATAAACCAGACTATAAGGGGTATGCCCCACAGCCAGCGTACTCGCTGCCACTTTCAGGCGTGGATCGGCATCAAAGTACTTGTTATCCGAAAGCGACAGACGCAGTGGTAGGCTGTTGTTACCTGCATACGTATTGAGCTGAACATCATCCGATAGCGCCCATTCAATAAATTCCCATGCTTCGTCAACATAGGCCGAACCCTTGGGGATACCAATGACATCACCACCACCGAAGGAGGCTGTGCCGCCATCTTTACCCGGCAGCAGCGACACACCGAAATCAATATCTGGATGGTCAGTCTTGTAAGTATTGATACCAAATGCACCAGTCCCGGCCATACCAATCTTGCCGGTACCGAAGGCATTCACAAAATTCGCGCCGTCGTCCACTTGCGAACCTTCAGGGATCAATCCCTCTTCCCACATCGTACGATACAGTTGCAGCGCATCGCGCACAATCGGATCATCTAGTGTCGGAGTCGAAAAATCTTCGCTCAGCACATCGCCGCCGCTGGCCCATATCAAAGGCAGGTAGGTGAAAGCATTGCAACCCGCGCAGTTGCCCGCGAAATAGTACCCGTAAATATCATCTCCCAGTGCCGAAATTGCCCGTGCATCAGCCAACAGTTCATCCCAATTTGTCGGCGGCTTTTCCGGATCCAAACCAGCCTGTTCGAACAGCCCTTTATTGTAGATCAGGAATGAACCTTCGGCTGCGAACGGCACTGCATAATTGCGCCCTTCATATGTACCTAGTGTCATGTGTGCCGGACTCAGATCGTCCAGATAGGGTAGCGCCTGTACTTTGTCCGTGATGTCCTCAAGCTGATTTTCTGCCGCAAATGCGGGTGTGTAGATCAGGTCAATGCTGGCGATGTCCGGGGCTTCACCCGCAGCAATCGCCGCTGCGAACTTGGTCACGAACTCAGACGGAGGAATAATTGTCAGTTCAATCTGGTTAGGATGAGACGCATTCCATTGTTCTACCAGTGTTTCAACAAGCGAAGTTGCGTCACGCACCCACAGAGACATCGTCACCCCGTCCTGCGCCAGCGCAGGTACGGTACCCAACAGTAGTGCCGATAACACCATCATCAGTAATACTTTTCGAATCTTCATTTTTTGCTCCTGTAGTCACCGCGTAAACATCATGTATCTATCATTTGCCCGGTCATCGCCTTGATTGCACCCCACCCCCTTTCACGCCTCATCCATGAACTTGCCGGCAGGCTTCACGCCTGCCCGTCCGGTCGCACATAATCGGTCGCTAGGACATGCTGACCTGCCGCAGCCCCGCATGACTGTCGGATGATAAGTTCACTTTTGATGTGGGTTTCTGCCTCTGGCGCAGCGGCCTTGGTGAGCTGGTTCAGCAGGTTACCTGCCGCCACCTGTCCCATCTTAAATAGTGGCAGGCTCACCGTCGTGATGGTCGGTGTACATACCTTGGCTACCTCATCGTCGTCATATCCCACCACCGCGATATCTTCCGGCACCCGCAGCCCCTTTTCCTGTATCGCCCGGATCGCCCCGAAGGCCATCTGGTCATTCGCTACCACGATCGCGCTCGGCAGCTTGCGCGCTTCCAGGATGCGCTGTGCTGCCCTGTATCCGCTGGGGATGTGCCAGTCCCCGCCGCTAATGATCTTCTTGTCCAGCGCCAGCCCCGCCGCTGCCATCGCCTGCTCGTAAGCCTTGAGCCTGTCGTGCGACGAGAAGAATTCGCTCGGTCCGCTGATGTACCCGATGCGCTGGTGGCCCATTTGGATCAGATGATTAACTGCCAGTGTGGCATTGTAGATTTCATCGGGGATCACGCTGTTTACATCTGGTTGGTGGAACAGGCGGTGCACAATCGCATACGGTTTCCCGCTCAGCATTGCTTTGCTTTCCGAAACTGGGTGCCACGTTTCCACAAAGATGAAGCCGTCTACAGAATGCCCCAGCAGATCCTGTACTACTTTGGCCTGAGAATGAATCTCCCACGGGAGATTAACCACTAGGCAGAAGTAGCCGCTGTGATGCAGCACAGCCTGCAGTCCACGGATGATGGTTGGCGCAAACATGGAACTAAAATTATCGAGGATGACGGCGATCATCATGGAACGCTCGGTGCGTAGGCTCTGTGCTGCCCGGTTTACCGAATACCCCAGATCCTTGGCTGCCCGTATGATGCGCTGGCGCGTCTCATCACTGACTGGGTAATTACTCTTGCTCAGCACCCTTGAGACAGTGGCGATGGAAACCCCCGCCGCTTCAGCTACGTCATGAATAGTCGTCATTAAAAAAGTATTGTAAGAAATCTACAGTAAACGTTTTCTATATTCATATGAAGATAACAGAAAAGCTTTACTATGTCAAGAAAATGGCTGTTACCATAAAATTACATATAAATTGCAGCGGATGATCAAATTTCCAGCGCAAGACCAGCATGGATGGAAAAGCTCCGCGCAACAAAAAAAGCACTCGCCGAGTGCTTTTTGATGTATCAAACACGTGTAGTCAGGCATCTTCGCGTTCAGTGAAGATGCAGTCAATCCAATGTTGAATTGGCACTATTCTGCTTACCGACCACATCCAACGCTAAAATTACACTTATGTAATTGCCCGCTCAACATCAATGCGCCCTGAGCGAACGGCTTTGTCGAAGTCTTCGATAGTTTGTTGCACACCTATGCCAAGTGACCGCCACTTAATTTGCCCGATTAGAGCCTGCAACGGGTTCATATCTTGTGTTGCAGAAACTGCCAGAGGAGTGGGATCAAATGTAATCTTCCCTGTCATCTCCGGTTTTGACACGTTGATTGCGTTTACAATTTCCTCAACTGATACTGTATTCCCGCCGACGTCGTACGCTCCAGCCCGATCCACTTTCACACAGGCAGCATCAATGAAGACCTGCGCCATGTCATCAGCATGTTCCATCACAATCGTGCCGCCAAAGGTGATCTTATAGGGGCGACCAACGGCGGCGGCCAGCATAGCCTTAGTAGGAGTGGATGTCATGCCTTGATCACGTCCCGGCCCATATACGGTGTGGGGACGCAGACCAACGGCATGCAGACCGTAGTCCTGGGAATAGATGCGCGCCATACCTTCTTTGGCCTGTTTGTGAATACCATAAAGTGTGGTGGTTTCGAACCCCTTGCCTGGTGGGCCATACACGGCTGCGGAACTGGCGTAGGCCAAACCCTTTACATGATCCAAATGACGTTTGGCGGATTCAAGAACGACCGACATACCTACAAGATTAACCTTCGCACCCAGCACAGGCTCTGCCCGCACAAACGGCACCTGAAAAGCTGCCAGATGGATGATGCGGGTTATTCCATTGTCTGCTACGACCCGGTCAAAAGCATCAAAATCGGTGATGTCTCCCGACACGTAGTTGACTTTAGTCAGTGCGTCATCATCCATAATTAACTTCAGACGGTGATTGCTGCTGCCCAAATCATATGTCCAAACAGAGTTCCCCTGATCGACCAATCTTTTTACCGTCCAAGCGCCAATACACCCCAGAGCCCCGGTCACTAAATAACGTTCGTCAGTCATGGCTAATTTTAGAACCCTTCGTTTGGCTTTTGAGTAAGAAAAATAATGATCACAGTACAGGCGACTCAATTCATTTGGCCAGTCGACCTTTCCGCGAATCCGATATTTCCTCGCTAACATTGAACAGGGTGAAGCGTTCGGAACGCGGTTAGGCTATTTTGTACCACATCTTCATGAGATTGAACAAATGGCGTGGACTACTATCCCCCTAAGTTTCCAGCGAATAACCTGGGAGAGGTCGGTAAGCGTGAGGCACTGTCACACGTTGCTAATGTTAACGGCCGATTCATCAAAGCTTAGCGAACTTAAACCCCGACTTTTTGATAACATATTCTTGCGCGTCATAGACGGCTTTTTTTGTTGCGTTCCAATCCACGTGCAGCAGTTTTCCGTTCCGTTTCATCGGTTTGCCTGCCACAAATACGGAATCAACGTTGCTGGTATCCATACTCCAAACCACCGCCTCAATGGGTTCATTGACCGGGAAAACATTAGGCTTATCAGTACGCAGCATGATGAGGTCGGCGTCTTTGCCCGGTGTGAGTGATCCAGTTTTATCAGCAACGCCGTTTGCCCGTGCGCCTTCGATGGTTGCGTATGAGAGGACATCGTATGATGAAATTCGTCCCGGCACACGGTCTGCGCCTGCCAGTTGTTTTTCGTATGACAGCCCGTGTTGGAGTGATGCGATAGACCGCATCTGTGTAAACATATCACCGGGCGCATTTGTTTCCACGTCTACGCTCAAACTGGGCTTCAAACCGCGATCCAGAAACTTCTGAATAGGGGGTATGCCGTGTCCCATCATCATCTCAACTGGCGCGGCAAGCGAAACCGTTCCACCGCTGTCTACAATCATCTGGATTTCAGTTTCATTGAGCGTGGTACAGTGAATGTAGGTGGTATCGTTGCGCAGCAGTCCCGCCGCACCCATCTCCTGCACTTTGCCTTCCTGTCCGTAAGTACCCACACCCACATGGGTTGTGATGCGCGCCCCGACTTCACGCGCCAATTTCCAATGATCGCGGGCGATTTCAAAATCCACAAATTCTGGGCCGGGTGCGGCTAGGGCATAGGTAAGCAATTGATCTTTAGATGTAAAGTATTGTTTTGCAGCACGCACAAACCAACTGGGCTGGCGATCATTCCAATCCCCCCACCACGGGAAGCCATATGCAAAAACACCGCGTATGCCTGAATCCTGTAACGCTTTGATCACAGCGTCCGTATGTTCAGGAGACCCTTGAATGTGCGACCAATCAAGTAAGGTTGTTACGCCAGCGTCGAGCGCGCCCAGCAGGCTAATCAGGTTGCCGGTATAAGCATCCTGTGGACGGTAGGATGGCGCAAATTTACCCAACACATAGCGGATGTACCCGTCGCGACCTTCTAGCGGGATGTCTGCTCCGACGTTTCTGAGCAATCCTTCCCAGATGTGACGATGGGTATCTACAAAACCCGGCATGACGATCATATTTGAGGCGTCAATCACTTCCGCGCCGTTGCTGTTGAGGTTGGGGCCGACTGCCGTTATTTTCGTGCCTTCAATCAACACATCGGCATGTCTATAATTGCCCACCGCCTCGTCCATTGTCAACACTGTGCCACCCTTGATGAGAACCTTGCGGTCAGCAGTGGGAGGTTGGGTTGCATCACTGACATAAACTTTGGGCAAGTCTTTGAGCTGATTGAGGTTTGAACCCCGTGTGATGCGCTGCCAGCGTTTGTAATTGAGTTTGACCAAATCTTTTAGGTCGCCAACCTGATACAGAATCACGCCCACCAATATCAGTACGCCAAGTATGATCGATCCCACCACGTTACTCATTCCAAGTAAGGGCAGAATATTGACTAGAAGGGATAGGAACAATGCGGAGACAACTGCCCCGACAAACGTTCCGCGTCCCCCCGCAAGACTGGTTCCACCTAACACGGCCGCGGTGATGCTGGTGAGCGCATAGCTTGAACCGGCACGCGGATCACCAATTCCCACCTGAGCGGCAAGGAAGAAAGAGGCTACAGCCGCCATTAAACCGGACATCACCAATGCACCCACTCGGATGCGCGAAGTCTTTGCACCGATGCGGCGAGCAGCTTGCGCGTCATGACCGACAGCCCGTAAGGCGAGGCCGCCGGGCGTGGCATATAACCACAAATCCCAGAGTCCGGCGACTATCAAGACCACGATGAAAGCAACCGGAACATAGCCGATAGTGGTCGTTATAGCATCCAATGCGTCTGAGCTAATGAGTCCTTTGGCAACTGGACGCAGGGATAGTGAAATACCATCCAAAATACTAAGCGTGGCAAGTGTGGCGATAATGGAGGGTAATTTCACCCAACGCACCAACATCGCGTTAAACAGGCCGATCAATACACCTGCGCCGATAATGATCAAGCCGCCTAGAATGATGTCACCCGTTGTTGCACCATCAGTAATGATGAACGACGCAATGATGACACCAATGGTCATGGTCGAGCCGACAGAAATGTCGAGGTATCCAGCGAGCATGGCATTTACCTGCGCCATTGCCACCAGCGCCAGCGGCAGGGTTACCAGCAGTAGACTTTTTAAGTTGTAATTAGAAAGAAAAGCATCTGAATGTGCAGCAGTATAATTGCCAACAATAAATATTAAGATGATTTGCAAAGCAACAGGTGTCCACATACGCACACGGAAGGTGTGTTTGATTTTCTGCCACAACATGCTTCCGTTGCGTATATCTCGCCTAATATTGAATATCTTTTGTCGAATGTACGCAATTAGATTGGACATTGTCAGTCTCCACGATACAACTGTGTGGCTTCAACTTGAGCGGGTTTCAAACCGAACCCGATGCCACCCACAATCGATTCGATGATGCGCTTCTCGCTCAAGTCTGCGCGTTGAATCTCACTCACAATTTGCCCCCGTGACATCACCACCACACGGTCACATAAACCGGTGAGTTCAATAGGGTCGCTGGATTTCACGATCACTGCCGCGCCCTCTGCCGCTTTGGCACGTAGCGCTTCGTAGATGTCAAGACGCGCACCAGCATCTACGCCCTGAGTTGGCTCATAAGCGAGGATGACATTCACCGTTTCGCGTAAGTGGGTGCGGGTCAACGCCACTTTTTGCTGGTTGCCGCCCGATAAGAATTGCACAGGTTGTTCAAGTGATGGCGTGCGAACGTTTAACTTCCCGACCATCTGGTTGACAGTATTCTTTTCATTCATGCGATTGACCCAGCCTAGACGACTGAATTTGTTCAACACCTGAATGGTGGCATTATTCCTGACCCCTAAGACGGGGAATAATCCTTCACGTTTGCGATCACCCGCCAACAGCAAGATGCCTGATTTGATCGCATCAGATGGTGTAATGAGCGTCAATTCTTTGCCATCGCACATCACTAGTCCGGCTTTGGGTGGGATTTGACCGGATAAGCAGCGAAAGAATTCGCTTTGCCCATTGCCTTCTGCGCCTGCCAAGCCCAGAATCTCGCCGCGACGCACCGTCAGATTGATCGGCCCAATCATTGGGCCTTGAAAACCGGTCAACATCAATACGCTTTCAGATTCGACATTTTCATCGGACTTTGCCGGAAATGCCGATTGGAATGATCGTCCAATCATCAGCGATACCAGTTCATCTTCTGACATGTCCTTTGCTTCATACGTGCCTTGCCCGCGTCCATCCCTCAGCACCGTAATGCGGTCTGCTACCGATAGAACTTCGGGCAGGCGGTGGCTGACATACACAATACCCAACCCACGATCAGCACCAGATCGAATAGTCGAGTGTAGAATTTCCACTTCGCTGGGGCCAAGTGCTGTAGTCGGTTCATCTAGCAACAGCACTTTAGGGCCGCTCATCAGGGCTTTGACAACCTCAAACAATTGACGCTGCGCCTGCGTGAGATAGGCTGTGGGGGCATCAGGGAATAAATCTAAACCGTATTCAGCGAGAAGTTCACGTGCCCACTTCTTCATTCGCCAATAAGCAGGACGCTGTTTGGGTGGCGTGGAGAGGAATAAGTTTTCTTTAACGGATAACATTGCTACTTGTGAGTTATCTTGATACGCCATTCCCAAGCCGAGGCTGCGCGCCTCGGCCGGGGAATCTTTGCGGAGTCGTTGTCCGCCGATCAGCACAATGCCTTGATCGGGTTTTACAAAACCGCTGGCAATTCCGAGAAGGGTTGATTTGCCAGAGCCGTTCTCACCCACGACAGCATGAATTTCGCCTGCGCGGCAGTCCAAGTTGACGTTGGATAGAGCTTGCACTGTGCCGTACTGCCTTGACAGGTTTTGAAGCTCAAGTACCAGTTGTTGATTCGGTGTTGGCATAAGCAGCGCCTTCGTCGGAATTGTTTTCCATCATTGATACAACTAGCCACCCATCTCTGCGAAGATCGGGATCGGAATCAGTGATGAGACTGAGGCTTCGTTGGGCACGTCAGGGTTGCAAGTGCCTTTGGTCAGCTCACGCATGACGGTTGGCAGAATAATTCCGTCTGGCGATAGTTCATAACCCTTAAGTTTCATCATGGCTGCCGTAAGGGCTACACGTGATTGATAGTTGCCACCCGAAGCATAGAAAACTTTGAAGTTCGGATTGTCAATCTTTTCCCATTCGCAGAACAAGCTCATCTCGTCGGTACGTAGGGTTAGGGTAATATCCAGCGGGAGGTCAGCAGCTTGGTAAGCACGTATACCACCGAGGAAAGAGTCGGCAGCTTCATAGCTGTAGCCCTTGATGTCAGGATTCTGGCTGATGAGGCCGGAGACGGCTTCCAGTACACCTTGCTGTGTCCAACTGGTGTCAGCACGGCCAACTAAAGTCAAATCGGAACTAAGGACAGGCTCTTCGCAGGACTGCCAATAAGCCGAGAGCGCATTGCCGGGCGTACCACCGAGGAAGGCGACCTTGCCGCTTCCAACTTCCGTATTTAGGGTTTCGGCAAATAGCTGACCGAGCTTGCATACATCTTCTGCAACAAAAGTGGGATAATCCTTACCCGGTTCACCAATCTTGCCGTAGGAGTGTGTGATGTAAACAATTCCGGCATCTGTAGCATCACGAACGGCGGGAAGCAGTGCCTCACCGGCATCCGGGAAACCAACGATGATGTCAACTCCCTGTGCGATCAGGCTCTTGAAATCGGTGATGGAACGGGCGGTGTCGCCCAACGAGGTAATGTAGATGATCTTGCCGATTTCAGGATAAGTAAGCGCCTGAAGGACGAATTCCATATGAGTCATCTGACGCCAGAAATTTTCACCGAAGCCGTCAGCTAAGGCAACTGTGATATCGCCACCCGTGCCAGTATCGCAAATTTTGTCCTTCCAGCACTTGACTGCTAAATCCATCCGCTCCTGATCAACAGGCAGTGAAGCGCGGTAGAAGGCCGCTTTAGCGATTTCTGGCACGTCATCAGCCGTACCGACTGCCTTGACCAGAACCGCAGGGTCTACATCATAAATCTCGCCGTACATGTCCGGTTCCGGTGTGTCCTGTGCCACCGTCACTACACCAGCCATCAACAAAAGAACTAATATCATACTAATTGCGAATAAGCGTCTCATTGTCTTCTCCTTAATTAGTCGGTTGATTGAAAAGTGGTTTGATAATCTTTTAAGGTGTCAGCCGTGACCGCTAATATGGTCACAGCGACTCGCTGCCTCCTTTCGTAACTTCATCTGTTTTGACTCTAAATCTGGAAAGACTTAAGAGGGAGTTTTCGATGAGTGTAACAATACGATCACCGGAAATTACCATCCCGCCGATAATCGCGATTCCGAAAACGGCAAATTGCAGGGCTGTAGGCAGACCTAGAACCCGGAGTAATTGACTGAGCAGCACAAGGAAGAAGGCTGCTGCCCATGTGGATATGGCATTCGCCAGCCCGCCGTTGAGCGAAGCACCGCCGATAACCACCGCTGCTATAGGGCCTAATAAATAAGGCTGGCCCAATACCAAACTGGGACTTTGCAGAAAACCCGCCAACAAAATGCCGTTCAAACCGTAGATCACACAGGCGGCAATATGGGCGAACACAACATACACATTAACCTGCAAGCCGAGTATCCAGGCGGCTGTGGGATTGGCACCAACAGATTGAAATTTGCGTCCCGCTTCGGAATAGCGGAACAATAAAACCAATATCACTGAAGCGGCAATTCCGGCCCAAACGACATTAGTTAGACCCAACAACGGAGCTTGTACCCACGCTGAAAAACTGGGAGGTACGGCGGCTTCGCGCGGCATACTATCGGCATAGGCCAGTGTTAGCCCGTAGACAATCTGATTGGCGGCTAGTGTCACAATCAGCGCATTTAGCTTCAAGATGCCGACCATTAGACCGGAAACTAATCCAATCAGCAGAGAAACACCTAACGCTAAAACAATCGCCACCACCAAACGGTCATCAGAGCCGCCTGAAAATCCGACAACCATGAGCGCGGACAGTGTCATCACCGAAGGCGTTGACAGGTCAATGCCGCCAGTCATAATGACCAGCATCTGCCCTAGTGATGCGAGAGCCAAAAATGAAGTTAGTGGCATGACCGAACTAAATGATGTGCGCGACAACGTTTCCGGCGCAAGCCATAAACAGGTGAGCAGTAATAGCCCAATACCAACCCATACTGACAGGTAACGCGATGAAATAACGATGGATGTGAGAAAAGAATTTTGAGTCTTCGTCTTCGTCATAAACGTTCCTAAGTTGTCGAGTCGATATATTGGTAAGTCGTGGCAGGTTTGAAACCGGACTTAGCCATTACATAATCGCGCGCCTCGTAAGCCTTCTGCATTAAGTGCGATAAATCTATATTCAACAGTTTTCCCTCACGTTTAAGGGCTTTTCCAGCCACGAAAACCGAGTCCACATTGCTGGTGTCCATACCCCATGTGACGGCACTAATCGGGTCATTGACCGGTAGAATGTTCGGTTGGTCGGTGCGGAGCATGATGATGTCGGCTTCTTTGCCCGGAGTCAGCGTGCCCGTTTTATCTAGCAATCCATTGGCGCGTGCACCTTCGACGGTAGCAAAATCCAACACTTCACGGGCAGTTAAGAACGGCGGAACACCACTTTTGCGCGCCAGTTTCCGGTCAAAAACCATTGTCTTTTGCAGAGAGTTGACCACCCGCATCTGCGTGAACATATCGTTGGATATGTTGCTTTCGGTGTCTATACTCAGGCTGGGACGCAAGCCGAAATCGAGGAACTTTTGAATAGGTGGCAGACCGCGTCCCATAACCATTTCGGCGGGTGCGGAAACTGAAATCGTGCCGCCTGTGTCGGCGATCATTTTGATTTCCTCGTCGCTCAAGGTGGTGCAGTGAACGTAGGTTGTATCGTCTTTGAGCAGCCCCGCTTTGCCCATCTGGGCGAGTTTGCCCTGCTGACCGGCAGCACCAACCCCCACATGCACGGTGATACGCACTCCCAATTCACGCGCCAGTTCCCACTGCGTCTTTGCCACTTCAAAGGTTGTGAACTCCGGTCCGGCGGGGGCGAGGGCAAAGGTGAGCAACTGATCTTTTGACGCGAAATATTGCTTGGCGATGTCTCTAATCCAGTCATCCTGTTTGGGGTCAGGTTCTTTCCACCACGGATAGCCATAGGCAAAAACTGCGCGAATTCCGGACTCCTGTAAGGCTTTAATAACTGCGTCACCATGTTCGCGCGTGGCCTGAATATTAGACCAATCCAAGATAGTCGTAATGCCAGCATCAATCGCGCTGTACAAACCGACCAGATCCCGACATAGGCATCTTCCGGGCGAAAGACAGGGGCCAGTGTATTCCGGATAGACGACTGGTCACTAATTCCGTCTGACTGTACACCTATACCGATGTTGCGAAGGATGCCCTCCCAGACATGACGGTGTGTGTCCACAAACCCTGGCATGACGATCATATTCGAAGCGTCAATCACCTCCGCGCCCTCCGAAGTAAGGTCAGGGGCGACAGCCGCGATTGTCGTCCCTTCGATCAGCACATTGGCTTGATGGAAGTTGCCGACCTTTTTATCGAGGGTCAGAACGATACCGTTCTTAATGAGCGTTTTATCTGCCATTCGCTACTTTCTATTTCATCATCCGTCCGCCATCAACCCGCAGATTGACACCGGTCACGCCCCGGTTTTCCAGCAGGAACACGGCAGCATCGGTCACGTCTTCAATCGTCACCAACCTGCCGAGCGCCGTGCGTGCTCTCAAATTGTCAAGTACTTCCTTTGGTTTAGATGCCCACGCTGGTGTATCACCCACTTGAGCCGGGTGGATAGCATTAACCCGGATTGGCGCCAGTTCGATAGCCAGTGAATTAATCAGTGTGGAAACGCCGCCATTGACGGTGGTGATGGTGGTTGAGCCGGGATAGGGCTGATCCTTCGCTAACCCACCAAAAATGAGTATGGAAGCATCCTCACGCATTTTGGGGTAGAGGACATGCACACACTCGGTATAACCAACCAGCTTGAGCGTGACTAATTTGATGGCCTCTGTGACATTATAGTCACGAACTTTGTTGTCATCGCGGTAAATGCCCATCAGTACCAGATGCAGCACATCGTCAACACCAGCCAGTGCTCCGGCGATTTGATGCGGCTCGGTCAAATCCATGGCGATGGGAAGGCAGTCGCCGCCCAGTTCCTGTGCCATGGCCTTTGCGCGTTCCAATTGGCGGCTGGTCAGCACCACCCGATGTCCCAGCGCGACGTAATGCTTCGCAATCGCCTTGCCCAGTTCATTGGTTGCACCGGCAATAACAACCGTTCCTTTAGCCATGCTGGTCATTCTCCTTCTTCAGTTTCTCTTCAAAGTAGACCCAGTCCCTGCGGAAACGATAGGCGTGGCGACCCGGCGGCTGCGGAACTTGATTTTCAAGCCAGCGGACAATACCGTTCGTGTCATTGCGGAACTCATGGATGCAGCCCACGCCCGACCATGCAATGTCGCCCGGTTTGAGACGATATTCGATCCCGTCGAAGCGGGCGTAAACTTCACCTTCGAGGATGAGATAGGTTTCCTCCAGCGGATGGTCATGCGGGCTTGCCATACCCCCCGGCTCATACTGCACCATAAACAGTGTAGCCAGCTCTGCACCGAGGTCGGTATCCACCATCATCTTGACCGTAATGCCGCTGTAGACCAGCAACGCCGTCCGCATACTGGCGGAGAGTGCCAGCTTATCCTGTGTCTGCTGAGTCGGGTCCATGTTTCCCGGTGTGATATGTCCGAATGAGCGGGTACGTGGATCGCGGGCATCCACCTTGATCGGTTCGACTTTCGGAAGATCGCTTACCGGGTAGACATCACCATCACCGCCCAAACGCGGTTGGGGTGCGAAGGTTTCCGCCCAACGTACCCGTTTGTTACTGACATTGCGGTAAGCGTGCGCTGCTGACACATGAATCACGCCATAATCGCCGGGTACGAGAGTATAAGTTCCGTCGCCTGTCTCGCAGACCACTTCACCTTCAAGGATGTAGATTTGCTCCTCAAACGTGTGCAGATGCGTGCCGAGGCTGCCACCGGGATCAAGTTCGCAAATACTAAATTCCTGATGAACCGACCCGCCCTCGCCATCCACGACGCACCAACGACGAAACCCACTGCTGATCTTCTCATAAGCAGGCGGAACTTTGAAATCTTCCTGCTCGGCAGTGCGGACAAGATGTCGTATTGCCATGTACTACTCCTCTATCGCGTCAATTCAACACGTAATAAATTTCTTTGCAGGCAATTGTTAGTCCCACATTCGTAGTGGATTTTCGATTAATTCTGCCAGTGTTTGTAGGAACTGCGCCCCGCGCGCGCCATCCACAACACGGTGATCGCAAGACAAGCTCAAGGTCAACATCGGCTGAACCGACGGCTGACCATCTACCGCCACCACGCGATCTGCGATGCGGCTCACCGCCAGAATCGCAGCCTGTGGCGGGTTGACAATGGCGTTGAAAGCATCGACGCCGTACATTCCCAGATTGCTGATGGTGAATGTTCCGCCGCTGAGATCGTCAGGCGAAAGTTTGCCTGTCTGACTTTTGATGACGAGCGCTGTACGCTGCGCTGCCAATTGGTTGATCCCCAGTTTGTCGCTGTCATGGATTACCGGTACCAGCAGACCATCTTCGACAGCCACCGCAATGCCGACGCTGATGTGAGGGTTCAAGACAATTGTGCCGTTCAGCCACGAGGCATTCAGGCGCGGGTGCTGCCGCAGTGCCGCTGAAGTCAGCTTGACCAGCAGGTCAGTAACTGTAACTTTCTCAGTTGAGCGTTCACGAACGTCGCTTAGCCACTGCTTGAGACGCGCTGCATTGACTTCGTGCAGAAGATAGAAATGCGGGATGGTTGTCCACGCTTGGGTGATGCGTTCAGCCATAATTTGCCACATGCGGCTGACACCCAGCGGTTCGCCCGTAACCACAGTTTGAGCAGCGGCGGACTTCACCGCACTCGCGGCTGTCAAAACATCGGCAGCCAGCACCGCACCATCTGGCCCGCTGCCCATCACGGCTTGCAGATCAACACCCTGTTCGGCAGCCAGTCGCCGCGCTTTTGGTGAGGCTAACAGCCGTCCATTCCCACCGTTTTGCTGCGCGGCGATATGCGCTAGAACATCGTCTTTTTGCACCCGCCCGCTGGACAATTTGATTTGCGAGAGGTCAACATTTTTCTCGGCGGCGATGCACTGGGCAACTGGCGTGGCCTTGACGGCTGGTGGTGTAGATGGGGCTGGTGGCTGTGCAGCAGCCGCTTCATGTTTGGTTGGCACTGCCGGAGCGGTCTCACCGGGCGCAAGAATAATCGCAATCGGCTGACCTACCGGAACATCATCACCGACCTGCGCGGTGACGTTGGCAAGCACACCACTAGCAGGCGCTTCAATCTCTACCGTCGTTTTGTCGGTTTCGATTTCCATCAACGGCTCGCCTTTGGTGACGTTTTCACCTTCGGACTTGAGCCACTGAAGCAGCCTGCCAGTTTCCTGCGCCATGCCCAGCGCGGGCATGATTACCTCTTTAGCCAAAATGACTCCTTACGGCAAGCCTGCGCCACCGTAGTCCACACCTCTGTAATCAATATTCTTGTGCGATTCGGTTTCACGGGTTTCTGACAGTGGGCCAGTGGCCGTGTAATATTTTTTACCAACCACCATAAGCTGCTCAGCGGGGAAGCGTGTAATGACTTCGCATCCGGTCTTGGTCACCACAAGCTGTTCTTCGATGCGGGCGGCAGACCAGCCATCGGAAGCAGGCCAGTAAGTTTCCAGCGCGAAGACCATGCCCTCTTTAATTTCTTCGGGGCTGTCGAATGAAACGAGACGGCTGAAAACGGGCTTTTCCCAGATCGCCAGACCAACACCATGTCCATATTGCAGCGCGAAAGCCAGTTCTTCGTTGGCGACACCGAATTCTTCCGCTTTGGGCCACAGTTTGACCACATCCGCCGTCGTTACGCCGGGCTTGATGGCATCAATGGCGGCATCCAAGTAATAGCGGCAGCGTTTGTAGGCATCTACCTGCGACTGCGATGCCGAACCAACCGCCAGCGTGCGGTAATAACAGGTGCGGTAGCCCATGAAGCTGTGGAGAATATCAAAGAAGGCGAGGTCGCCGGGGCGCAGCATCCGATCACTAAAGATGTGGGGGTGCGGGCTGCATCGTTCACCCGAAATGGCATTGACGCCTTCCACATGCTCGGAGCCGAGGCTGTACAGCACCTGATTGACCAGTCCGACGCACTCATTTTCACGGATGCCGGGACGCATGAAGCGATACAACTCATCGTAAGCCGCATCAACCATCGAGCAAGATTGCGAGAGCAGGGTAATTTCATCCTGAGTCTTGATAACCCGCGCATCTTGCATCAGTTGTTGGCCGTCCACAACCGTAATGCCTTCTTTTTGCAGCGCAAAAAGGACGGGGAGTTCAATTACGTCTACGCCCAGTGGTTCTTTGTGCAGTCCGCGTTCTTCCAGTTCAATGCGAATTTTGCGCGCCACATCTTCAGCCCGCAGTGAACCGGGAGGCATAGCTCCACGCAGGGTAGAGATACCGGCGCGTGAATGGCCTTCCTTGAACCACGAGCAGTACATCTCATGATGCTTGGCGGCAATGCCGAAATCCCAATTGATGGGTTCGTCATTTTGAGGAAGCAGGCAGAAACGTCCCAGCTTATCTATAGCCCATGTGCCAATGGTGGTATTGGTGATGTAGCGAATGTTCGCCATGTCGAAGCAGAGCAGTGCCCCAATCTCGGATTTTTGCAACTCGGCTTTGATCCGTGCTAGTCGTTCCGTGCGGAGGCGGTCAAACTGGACACGTTCCTCCCAATCAACACCCATTGTTCCAAATGTTTTTACAGGCATTGCTACTCCAATCTTCGATAAATTAAGACTGATTGCAAAGCGATTTCGCCATGTCAAAAACGCCTTTAGCGTTCGGGATGGTCAAGTCTTCCAGCGCGGGCGAGAACGGAATCGGGACGTTCATAGCGCCCATGCGCTTAACAGGGGCGTCCAGATAGTAAAAGGCTTCATCGGCTATGATCGAGGCGAGTTCGGCGGTAACGCCGTATTGCTCGTAACCCTCATCAATCACGATGGCACGGCTGGTCTTCTTGACCGATTCAACAATGGTCTGCTTGTCGAGCGGAACCAGTGTGCGTGGATCAATGACTTCGGCGCTGATGCCAACTTCATCTAACATTTTGGCCGCATCGAGTGCGACGTAGACCATGCTGCTGGTGGCGACGAGAGTAATGTCTGTACCGCCGCGCTTGACATCTGCAACGCCAATGGGGACCGTGTACTCTTCGGCAGGGACAGGGCCTTTCACCGTTTTGTACATCATTTTGTCTTCGAGAATGACCACTGGATTGTCGTCACGGATCGCGCTTTTCATCAGTCCTTTGGCATCATAAGGAGTGGCGGGCACGACGACCTTCAGGCCGGGGATATGGCTGTACCACGCTTGTAGGGATTGCGAATGCTGGGCCGCAGACCGTCGGCCTGCACCCATTGTCGTCCGCAAGACCAGCGGCACTTTGAGTTTGCCGCCAGACATGTAATGAATCTTGGCAGCTTGATTGGCGACTTGATCTAGGATCAGGCCGCTGAAATCGCCAAACATGATGTCAACCACTGGACGCATACCAGTCATCGCAGCACCAACCGCCAGCCCGGTGTAGCCGGGTTCGGAAATGGGGGTATCAAGTACCCGTTCCGGCCCGAATTCTTCGACAAGGCCGTTAAGAACTTTGAAGGTCGTCCCGGCTTCGGCAATATCTTCACCGAGAATGAAGACCGCCGGGTCACGGCGCAGTTCTTCGGCCAGTGCTTCCTTAATCGCTTCGCCGTAAGTGAGTTCACGTTCAGACGTAGACATGTTTGCTCACCTCTTCAGGCGCGGGGAGCGGTGCATTCAACGCAAATGTCACTGCGGCCTGCACTTCGTCGTTGACCGAGCTTTCGATTTGCTCGAAAATCCCCTGATCGGCCATCTGGTGTTGGAGCAGCCAATTCGACAGGGTTGTCAGGGGATCACGCTCTGTTTTCCACAATTGTTCTTCTTGTTTGGGACGGTAATACTCGCGGGCAATATCGCCTACATGATGCCCGTGATAGCGGTAAGTGTGGCACAGCATAAAGGCCGGGCCTTCACCCTTCCGGGCGCGTTCTACTACTTTGCCAGCCGTTTCGTAAACCTCGCGGACGTTCTGTCCATCTACTTCAACGGTCAGGATGCCAAAGGCTTCGGCACGGCCCTTCATACTCCCCGCTGTTGACTCGGAGTGATGCGTATATTCGTTGTACAGATTGTTTTCACACACAAAAATCACGGGCAGTTTCCACAACTGTGCCATGTTCATCGATTCATACACCAGCCCTTGTCCAAGTGCGCCTTCGCCGAAGAAGCACACGGTGACTCGTCCGTTGCCCAGCCGCTTGCTGGCAAAGGCCGCACCCGTTGCGATGGCTGAACTGCCGCCAACAATAGCGTTTGCACCCAGATTGCCCGTGTCCTGGTCAGCAATGTGCATCGAACCACCCTTGCCGTGGCAATAGCCAGCGTCTTTGCCCAGCAGTTCTGCAAACATCTTGTCTACCGAAGCGCCTTTGGCAAGGCAGTGACCATGTCCGCGATGCGTGCTGGTGATGTAATCTTCGCGGGTCAACGCTTCGCATACGCCGACGGCAATCGCTTCCTCGCCGATATACAAATGTGCCAGTCCGGGCATTTTCGCACTCTGGTATAACTCGTTAACCTGTTCCTCAAATGCGCGAATGCGAAACATTTGCTCGTACATGTGCAGCCAGTGTTCGCGGTCTACTTCGGACATCAACGCTCCTCTTTTGATCTGTCAGATAAGTAATATTTCCAGCTACGCTGATAGATGTTCCACTACTCTATAGATGACAGCGAAATCGTCCTTGCCCCAGCCGAGCGCAATTGCTTGATCGAGTAATTCATCAAGAAGCTGGGCTGATTTCAATATGACTCCGGTTTCCTCGCCCAATTCGAGTGCCAATTGAATATCTTTTTTCATCATCTCGGCACTGAACCAAACTTCGTCCGGCATTTTCAGCATGAATGGCGCACGATATTTCATGGCGGGAGAGGCAGCGACACTGTTTAGTAATCCATCCAGCGCCTCGGCACGGGAAACACCGCTTCGTTCAGCCAGTAAGACAGCCTCGAACAACGACAGCAGTTGAACGGGTAGATTGAGGTTAATAGCGACTTTCATGGCGGTGGCTTGGCCGTTGCCACCCACATAGATAATCTTCTGGCTAATTTGTTCAAGGATAGGACGTACTTGTTCCAGCACTTCGGCTGCGCCGCCGATGTACAAAATCAGCGTTCCAGCCTCTGCTGCTGGCAAACTCCCCGAAACTGGCGCATCTAGCATGTGTGCGCCCGCAGCCGTTACCTGCTCAGACAGTAGGCGAACCGCTTTGGGGCTGACAGTGCTCATATCAATGTAGATTTTTCCGGGAGAAAGTCCGGCAAGAATACCGTCATCACCCTCTGCGATAGATGACAAAGCCGCTGTATCGGTCACCATGCTAAAGATGACATCAGCGGCCTCAACCACTTCTCTGGGGGATTCTTTCCAGACCATGCCGGCCTGTATCAATGACTCGGCTTTGGCACGCGTGCGGTTATAACCCGATAGCTGATGCCCCGCATCAAGCAAGCGCTTTGCGACACGCCCACCCATCAAACCTAAACCAACAAAACCAAGATTAGCCATAACTTCCAAGAATTTCTAAATAAAAACCATTAAATGTGATGCGTCTGTACGAGTGGTCAAACTGGATTAAAGATAGTCCAGCTTTTGTTGATACGATAAAAATAAGTTTGTTAAATGGTTCACCCCGCTTACACACAACACAGTTGTTGCCAGATAACGTCGAGATGTACCATTCTAAAATTCGTTTTTGAGTCTCTTTTAAGATTTCAGTCGACTTTAACATGTTAATGTGTTATTGTCAATTAAAATTGAACACATTGCACAAATTTCAATTACGTTTAACAGTATCCGTGTGAAAGTGCCTTTACTGATGTGCCTGATGTCATAGACAATGATGAAATATTAAGGGGAATATTTGATAATAATGACTTTCTGATCAAATTGGCGCTCGAAATAGGGAACTCGTTAAAAATTAACAGATGGTGTTCAATTTCACTTAACGTTTTGTTTTCAACGGCTGTTTTTTTATCAATAGTTGGATGGCTGCGGTTCAAAATGGCAGCAAGCACCTTGCGTTTGGTTCATGTACAATTGGCTGATAAAGTAGATTCAGTTATCACTTGCTCATGGTTAATTTTCACAGAAGTCAAAAAGGGCTGGTTATTGGTAGGTGCGATAGTAGGTTATTTTGAACAACATGCCCGCTCCGCCACGACAGCGACAAGTTGAGCAAGAAAAATCAGCATGATACATGGCTGCTGTTGTCGTGTTTTGCTCTGTTATGACTATGTTCTAGGGGGAAAGGTTGTTTACCACACCTCCTCATCGTAACGCTTAACCATAGGGTCAACTATGTCCGAAATTAAACTTCAACATGCTCGTATCATTGGTGAGAAACTACGGATAGCTCGCCAGAGTGCCGGGATTAGCTTGCGGGGACTCGCTAAGAAAGCCGAGATGAGCGCGAGTATGCTCAGCCAGATCGAAACTGGCAAGGCTTACCCATCCGTGCGTTCCATCTATGACATTGCAGCCGCCCTTGACTTACCTGTTGATCACTTCTTCCCTGGAAGACCCGATGAACGTGTTGTATCTGTTGAGAAAGAACACAGCCCAAAAGGCTCATTGACCGCCAGTGAGATGCGCGAAGCTACAATTGGCGGTTCTAACGAGCCGTTGATTGCGGGAGCGATTCGCCCCGGGTCCGTGATCGCCCAAGTCGTTCACGCCAGCGCACGACCTACCATTGTTCTCAAAGGTGGTGTAACGTGGACACGTCTTACAGCAACTGCTGAACCGGGTGTTGAATTCCTTGAAATCTCGTATGCCAGCGGCGCGACCTCAGGCGAAAATCTTTCGCACCATGCCGGGCGCGACTTCGGTCTTATTCTCGAAGGCGAGTTAGTCGTCCAACGAGGCGACCAAGACTACGTTTTATGTCAGGGGGATAGTATTGTATTCGATTCGACTATCCCGCATCGTCTTGTTAATAAGGGAAAATCTCACACCCGCGCCATCTGGGTCGTATGGCATGTCGAATAGAACACCGGACATAAATTCCAATAGCACATATATCGAATGCTCACGAAGCTATTCTAAGAAAAATAATGTTAATTTGTACGCAGCCTCACGTTGTCATGTGCTGTAACCGCTACCATTTTTGAAAACCCGTTAACATGTTCCATAATAAAATACTTGACGGCCTGTGATACGCAATAGGAGTGGTTTCCAATGAAACTGACATCAACAATTCATGTGGTTGGCGGTGGTCGTTTTGGGTTTGGAATATCGGGAGAATTAGATTGCCATGTCTACCTCATCAACAGCGGAAGCGAATTAGCGCTCATTGATCCGGGACTCGGATTACCGAGCGATTTCGATACTGTGCTGCAAAATATTCGAGACGATGGATTAGATCCCAAAAATATTCGCAAGCTGATTCTGACACATTATCACTGCGATCATGTAGGAGCCGCAGCAGAGGCCCAAAAACGCCTTGATGTTGAAGTGATTACATCCGCGTTTAGCGCCCCGGTCATTCGCAGCGGCGACGAACGGGCGGTGGCGCTGGATGTGGCGAAGGCAGCCGGTTTTTATCCGTCTGATTTCCATTTACCGCCCTGTCCTGTTGACCGTGAGCTGGTGGAAGGCGATGTGGTGCGGGTGGGCAACCTGGAGATGGTGGCATATGAGACCCCAGGCCACTGCGATGGTCATTTGAGCTTCATGATAAACGGTGCGGACAGGCGCTACTTCTTAGGCGCAGATTTGGTATTTTGGGGCGGACGTGTGCTGCTTCAGAATATCCATGACTGCCGGATAGACGCTTACGCTTCGAGTGTTTTCAAAGCCGAACAATTGGCGTTTGACGCGCTGCTGCCGGGACATCTGCAAATCTCGCTGGGGAATGGCAAGGCGCACGTGGACAAAGCCGCAGAAAGTTTCCGCCAGCTTGGCATTCCACCAAACCTGATGTAGCGTCTCAGGCGCGATCCTGACGATAGAGCGCGACAGCTGCCACAATCACAGCTCCCTCGATGAGTCCCTGATAGTATTGGGGTACATTGAGCGTGACCAGCAAATTGGCGAGAATGGTCAGCAGCAGCACACCGCCGATGGTTCCGATGACGCCGCCGCGCCCACCAAACAAACTGGTTCCACCGATAATGACCGCAGTGATGGTATCGAGTTCGAGACCGTTGCCGATGACCGGGTCGCCAACGCCCATGCGGCTCAACCACATCAAACCGCAAACACTCGCCAACAGGCTGCATAACATGAACACACCATAGCGAATGCGCTTGATGGGAATGCCGGAAAGTCGGGCCACTTCCTGATTACCACCAACAGCGTAGATATAACGACCAAAGGTCGTGTAACGCAGCATCCAGTACAGAACAGCCACCAAAATGACGAAAAACACGAATATCAGCGAAAACGGGCCCAGTCGTTGATCGTAAAACAGCAGTACCTCGCGGCTCGACTTGCCGATGGGCGAGGTTGAGATTCCCAGCGAGATACCGCGCATGATAACGTAGGACGAGAGCGTGACGATAAAGGGATTCACGTCCAACTGGTTTATGAAGAATCCATGTAGCAGGCCAACCAGCAGCCCCATACCCATTACAATGAAAATGACAGGCCATGTATTGTCACTGCTGCCACTCATCAGGACAGCGGAAACCAGTACAGAGAGCTTGACCATCGAGCCGACGGAAAGGTCAATGCCCGCGGTGAGGATGACTAGCATTTGCCCTAACGTTGCCACCCCTAGGAAAGAAGCCTGCCGGAGCACGTTGAAGAGATTGCGCTCGGAGAGAAAGCGTGGTGAACTGAGCGCGCCGACGAGCAGCATAATTCCGATCAGGACATACACGGCGATAATGCGAACGTTCCGGCTGAAAACCACCTCACGAAATGAAGATGTGGACATTGAAGTCATACGGTTGCCGCTTCCTGACTGGTGGCACGTTCGATGATAGCCTGTTCAGTGGCGTTTTCCCGGTCAAACGTTTCGACAAGTTCGCCGTCACGCATGACGAGAATGCGATCACTCATTCCTAAGACTTCGGGTAATTCGGATGAAATCATGAGAATCGCCACACCCGCGTCATTGAGCTGGCGCATGATCTGGTAAATTTCAAACTTCGCGCCGACATCCACGCCCCGCGTGGGTTCATCCAGGATGATCACTGATGGATGGGTTTCCAACCATTTTGCCAGCACAACTTTTTGTTGGTTACCACCGCTCAAAAATTGCACTTCCTGATCGGGGTGTGCCATGTTGATGGAGAGTGAACGACGCGACTCATCGACAATTTCGATTTCGCGCCGGCGATTGATAATGCCCATACGGCTGAGCAGCTTGAGGATGGGCATGGTAATGTTGTTGCGAATGGGAAGGGCTGTGAATAAGCCTTGGCCTTTGCGATCCTCTGGCACGAGCGCAATCCCTGCCCGTATGGCTTGCTGCGGGCTGCGGGGCACGACACGCTGTTGGCTGACATGGATTTGCCCTGCCGTGAGTTTATCCGCTCCGAAGATGGCGCGAGCCAACTCGGTGCGGCCACTGCCGACCATTCCCGCAACGCCCAATGTCTCGCCTTTGCGGAGTGTGAAGCTGATCTTTGCCGACAGATGCTCGGTTTGAATACCATCTACTATCAACGCGGGTTCGCCCGGCGCATGTTTACTCTTGGGAAAGATTTCATCCAGCGCGCGGCCCACCATTAACTGCACTAAAGCGGCGCGGTTAAGTTGTGAAATAGGCTGGCTGCTGACTACCTCTCCATCTTTGAGAATAGTGACCTCATCGGCGACTTGAAATACCTCATCGAGGCGATGGGAGATATAGATGATGGTGACACCCTGCTGCTTCAAGGAGCCGATGGTTTTGAAAAGCTGGTCAAGCTCGTGTCCTGCCAGAATTGCTGACGGTTCGTCCATGACCAGTAGATCAGCGTTGCGGGACAAAGCCTTGGCGATTTCGACCATTTGCTGGCGAGCAACCGTTAGTTCAGATACAGGCAAATCCAACGGAATGTCCGCCGCCCCCAAACGTTCCAGTACGTTGGCGGCCTGTTCACGTACTACATTTGTTTTGATGATGCCGCCACGGTAGCGCGGCTCGCGTCCTAAAAATATATTTTGTGCGACGGTCAAATAAGGACTCAGTGCCAGTTCTTGATAAATAACGCTGATACCTTTATCAAGCGCTTCGCGCGGGTTCAGGTGGTGGTAGGTCACCCCTTTATAAATGATTTCACCACTGTCAGCTTGATAAACACCTGCCAATATTTTCATTAAGGTTGATTTGCCTGCGCCGTTCTCCCCGACCAGCGCGTGAACTTCACCCTTCTGGCAGGTAAACGAAACATCGTGCAGTGCCCTCACACCGACGAATGTTTTTGAAATATGCCGCATTTCAAGGATTGAATCAGTCATAATTTTGCTAGGTCGGGGACAAACTTAGTAGTTTGTCCCCACGACCATCAGTGGACTTATTTCTTGACCAAAAAGCCGAGAGTACCCAGTCGTTCTTCCGGGAACAGGATAGGGCCAAATACGTCGTCGCTCCAGTCTGGATTGAAGAATTCCTTGGCCTTTGAATCATCAAAGTACTGCGAATTCGGGATCGAGTCCTGGAAGTCAATGAAACGCGGTACTGATTCACCTTGCAGAACCTTGAGCGCGGTATCAATGCAGGTTACGGCCTGCGCATTCGGGTACTGCCATGCGGCAAACTTGATGTTGTTTTCAATCGCCAGACGAAGGAAACCATTGCCGAATTCACCACCGGCAATCGGGGGGATATCCAGCTTGGCATCTAGGAAGGCACTCACAATACCCTGTGACATTTGCGCGCCGCCCGACCACACACCGTCAATGGTGTCGCCGTACTGCGAAATCCATGTTTCCATGATCTTCTTGGCATCGGCTGTAGACCAGTTGCCGGGTTGCAGGTCGAGAACGTTGACATCGGGGTTCTGGGCGAAAACAGCCTTCGCGCCGCTTTCCATAACGTCTGAGGTGGACACGCCGGGAATACCGGTCATGACAACCACGTTACCCTTACCACCAACCGAATCAACCAACCATTGGGCGAGGTAAGCACCGCTGGCATAGAGGTTCGTTCCCACTTCAGTCACAAAATCGTCCGTATCAACTGTACTGGCGCACAGAATGACCGGCACACCCTGAGCCATCGCACGTTCGACTGGCGCAGAAAGCGCAGCAGCGCCCATCGGGACGAGGATCAAAGCATCCGGGCTTTGTGCGAGGAGGTCTTCAACCTGTGGAACCTGCTTGTCGGCGCTGGCCTGCGCGTCGGCATACAGCAGTTCAGAGATAACATCTTTGCCCAGTTCGTCAACATACCAGCGGGCATGTTCATCAAAGAGTGCAGACCATGAGTTGCTGGTTCCCTGCGCCGCGAGCGCAATGCGGTATGGCCCGTCCTTCTTGAAAGCGCTGGTGTCGTACATCGTGTCTTTACGCTTCAACACGCTTTGCAGATAGGGTGAGGCTGCAATTTCTTCGTCGGTGAACGTCATTGCCTCTGGAGTCGCATCCTGCGCAAATACGACCAATGTTCCCATCACTAACGACAGTAACATGGCGATTAGAAAAATCTTTTTCATTTATAGTCTCCTTGTTGCGTACCATCAGCTACAGTCAAAGTAGCAATCAACGAACGAACGTAAATCATTTTGTAACCTTGGACAGCCTCCTTTGCACAACTCATGAATTGATACCTAATCAACTCGCGCAATACGGTATAAGGCTACAGCGCCTAGAATAACGACACCTTTTATAACAAGCTGCAATTGGATATTCAAACCAAGCAAGAGCGCCATCGTACCCAGTACTTGAATGAGGATCACACCGGCTACCGTGCCCATCAGACTGCCACGACCACCGGTGAAAGCGGTGCCACCAACGATAGCCGCTGCGATGGCATCCAGATCAAAACCCGTAGCAATAGTGCGGTCAACGTAACCGACGTAACCAGTCAGAATGATGCCTGCAATCACCACGAGCAGGCTGCATAAGATATACACTGAGATTTTGAGGCGATCTACTGACAAGCCGGATAAATGCGCGGTCACCGAATTGCTGCCAACGGCATAAATGCGCCTGCCGTAAGGTGTGGCATACAGCACAAAAGCGAACAAAACATTCAGCCCGATCCATACGACGAGCGGGATCGAGAAAATGCCAACGGATTGGTTGACGATGCCCAGACCTTCCGGCACGAAACCGCCGGGCACACCCAGCGTATAGGCTTGCACCGCACCTTGAACCAGAATCAGGACGCTCAAAGTGGCGACAAACGGTGGCACGCGGCGCTTGGTAATCAAGAAGCCATTGACCAGCCCGACCAGCGCCCCAAACAGCAGCGCGATGCCCATTGCGAGGGGGAGCAAAGCATCATCGCCGTTGCTCACTCTCGCGATAATAATGGAAGTCAAAAACACGACTGCCGTCACTGAAAGATCAAGTCCTGCGATGAGCAGTACCAGCGTTTGCCCGATGGCAATAATCCCGAGTTGTGAAGCCTGCTTAAGCAAAACGATTAATGTAGAGGAGCTGTAGAGATTAGGGGTTAAAATGAGAGCGAGGAGCAGCACAGCAGCAAGCGATACATATACGCCATATTGGACAACAATTTGGCGGATACTTGTTAGTTGTGTAACTGAAGACTTATCGGCTGATAACCTCATGCCTGCAACACCTAAAATCAGTAAGGAATGGCCTACACTGGCAGTTGCGTAATTGTTGTAACATTGTCAGACTATTAATGCAACTCAATATGGCTAGTTGATTGTAGAAAGTGTGTAATTGGTATTATGGCCGCAAAGTTAATGATCCCCGGTCCTATCGAACTTGAGGCTGAAGTCCTGCAAACCTTGGCGCAGCCCGCCGTACCCCATTACGGCGATGCGTGGGTACGTTATCATAACGAAACGGTTGGCCTACTGCAGCAAGTTTTCCAGACACAAAATTATGTCTACATGCTGCCGGGTTCTGGCAGTCTGGGGCTAGACTCAGCCGCACACTCAACATTCCTGCCCGGCGAAACCGTAATTGTTGGCAACAATGGATGGTTCGGGGAACGTATTACGGAAATCGCGACATCCAACGGCCTTACTGTAATCCCCATAAAAACTGACCCGCGCCAACCGCTCGATCCGCAAACGTTCCGGGATGCGCTCAAAGCCCATCCCGAAGCAGCGGGGGTGGCAGTTGTCCATCTGGAAACATCCACTGCCGTACTCAATCCCATACACGAGATCGCAAAAGTTGTACATGAACATTCGGATGCTCTGTTGATGGTGGATGCGGTGACGGGTCTAGCGGGTGCTGAGTTGGAGACTGATAACTGGGGCATTGACTTGTGTGTGTCGGCCTCACAAAAGGCGCTCGGTGGCCCGGCCGGGCTGGCGTTAGTTGCGGTCAGCCCACGCGCACAAGCCAAAATTGACCAACGGCCCGAAGCAGGACGCAGTTGGTATCTCGATCTCAAACGCTGGAAGTGGTACGTGGAGAACTGGGCAGACTGGCACCCTTTCCCTGTCACGATGCCGACCGGTGTCGTACTGGCGCTGCGAACTGCCCTCAAGTCGTTACTAGCTGAAGGCGTGGCAGTACGCCGCGCCCGCTGGCAGGCGATGGCCGATCATTTGCGTGCGGGTTTGCGCGATCTGGAGATGCCGCTGTTCGTGCCGGAATCGCTCATGACTTCGATATTAACAGCCGCTTACTGTCCCGAAGGGCTGAACTCGCTGAGCATCCGTGACTATATTCTGCGGGAATGCAACATCCAGATCACTACAGGATTTGGCCCGTTCAGAGAGCAAGTTATCCGGGTGGGACATATGGGCGGCGCGCTGACAGATGCCGACATTTCGGAGCTGTTGGCGGGGTTGGAACGCTGCTTGAGCGAGCATACAGCAAACTAATACATCGGGGGCGGCTAAGGCTGCCCCCTAATTGCTCAAACTTCTAGAGCCTGTTATGAACTTGTCTCCCCTAACGCCCTCATCCCAACCACCGACTACAGCTAGGAGAGTGGCTTTACGAGAAATGTTTTGTATTCCTCCCCTTCGCCATGAGGGAGAAGGGGCCGGGGGATGAGGGCAAAAGTGCATAACACGCTCTAGGTGACCTACGGCGTTACGTTCATGTACTTCTCTGCCCACTCGACGCCGTCCCAAGTGATAAGCTTCTTATCTGCATCCGGGGTGACACGGATCAGATAACGGGGGCGATCTTGTGAGCCTTGCAGGTACTCAGGGCCGTGTTCACCGAGATACCGGAGCGACATCCGCCGCGCAATTTCGAGAACCTTCCCTGTCATAGGTTCTGGACCGGAGATAATCTGGGCGACACCGCGCATCAACATACGGGTGTAAGTACCACTATCAAGCGCACACGAAATGGCTACTTTGGGATTCTTCTTGAGGTGCTTGACAAAGACAGTCTTCTCACGCGGGATGATGTACATAGCCTCGCCATCCCATTCCTGCCACACAGGCGTTACGTAAGGAAAGCCTTCCTCATCAACAGTTGCAATTCGCGCCACTACAGGGCCAGCCAAAAACTCTGTGAGTTCTTCTGGAGTTAAGCCGCGCATTTTGCCCATCCATTCAGGGAATTCACGTTTCTCAGACATGATGGTCTCCTTGATAACTCGCGAATGTGGTTACCAATTGTTACAGTTCGGTTCTGAAACCGCAAATAAATGGCATAGGTGGTCATAATGATTGAAACAGGGCGACTCGTGGAATGGCTCAGCCGATTGGTGCAGATTCCAGCAGTGGGGCCAGCCAACGCCGGACCCCGTGCCGGAGTGCCCGGTGAACTGCGGTTGGCCAATCAATTGACGGACTGGTTCCGTGACTACGGTGCAGTTGTTGAGCAAGAGGAAGTCTTCCCTCGACGACCGAATGTGTATGGCATGTGGCGCGGCGAATCCGACCGCTGGCTGGCGGTGGATGTTCACATGGATACAGTGGGTGTCGAAACGATGGAGGGCGACCCGTTTGATGGGCGAGTGGCTGATGGGCGGGTGTACGGCCGCGGATCGGTGGATACGCGCGCGAGTTTAGCTATCGTGTTGGCGCTGATGGAACAACACCATACAAGCAAGGGAAAGCTCAAAGATAACGTGCTCATCTGTGCCACAGCCGATGAAGAAACAGGTTGCAATGGCGCGCCCGTATTTGTTAATTGGGTGCGCCGCAAAGGAATGGATATTAACCAGTTGATTGTGGCAGAACCCACGTTATGTGTGCCGATGCACGGGCACAAAGGGGCATTGGGTGTCGTCCTCGAAATCGAGGGGGTAGCGGCACATTCTGCCAAGCCGCAATTAGGCAAGAACGCCATCGACGCGGCTGCCCGTGTCATAACGGCCCTAGATGCGGAACATCAGCATATTATCAGCCAGCCTGCAGCGACCAAATTGGGAACAGGGTCATTGTCAGTGACGATGATTCAAGGCGGGCAGGCTCAGAACATCATCCCGAATTACTGCCGCATCAATGTGGATCGTCGCCTGACGGTGGGGGAAGACCCGGCTGAAATGCGGGAGCGTATCGTTGACATTGCCCGTCAAGCGGCTTTGCTGCCAATATCGGAACAAACGCTGCACGGCCTACGCGCTTTTTACCAGCAGCCGGATACACCGTGGCTCAAACAGTTGGCGGAATGGACGGGCAGTGCGCCGGATGTAGTTCCGTATACCACCAATGGTTCGGCATACAATGGCCTTGCACAGGAGAGTGTCATTTTCGGCCCCGGTTCAATTGATCAAGCCCATCGCGATATTGAATGGGTCGCCATCAGTGAATTAGAAAAGGCGGCGCGCCTATACGAACAGTGGTGGGGATTAGCAGATTAAGTGTAGCGCACATCTATTGACTGTATCTGGGGAAAACAACTCGTTTTTCCCGTTCTCGCCGTTCCGCGTTATACTTGCTCCATTCAATTTCTGCACCAATTTCCTGTGAAAGGGCACACAAAAACGAACATGGCAAACACAGCATCCATCAAAAAATCGGCCTACGGCGTCACGGCTGGCGGTCAGGCGGTAGACCTCTACACCTTGACCAATGCCAATGGTGTCGAAGTGGGCATCATAACCTTCGGCGGCATCATCACCACTTTGCGTGTGCCGGATCGCAATGGCACTTTGGGCAATGTCGTGCTAGGCTTCGACACGCTGGCGGATTATGAAACCAAGAACCCGTACTTCGGTGCGATCATCGGGCGCTATGGCAACCGTATCGGCGCGGCGGGCTTCCAGCTGGACGGCAAGCAGTACAAACTGGCGGCTAACGACGGCCCTAACTCCCTGCACGGCGGCTTGAAAGGTTTCGATAAAGTCGTGTGGGCCGCCAAGCCGATTGAAGGCGCAGCAGAAGTAGGACTGGAGTTGAGCTACCTTAGCCCGGACGGCGAAGAGGGCTACCCCGGCAACCTCAACGTCATGGTGCGCTATACCTTGACAGCCGACAACGCCCTCAAAATTGATTACAGCGCCACCACCGACAAAACAACTGTCGTCAACCTCACCAATCATTCTTATTTCAATCTGGCGGGCAACGGCGCGGGCAGCATTACCGGCCACATCCTGCAAATCAACGCTGACCACTTTACGCCCGTTGATGCCAACCTCATCCCGACAGGTGAACTGGCTGATGTCAGCGGCACCCCCTTCGATTTCCGCCAGCCGCGCGTCATCGGCGGTGGCATCCGTTCCAGTCACCCGCAGATGGTGCTGGGGCGCGGTTACGATCATAACTTCGTGCTAAACCGCGCCGGAACGACCGGACTGGCGCAGGCTGGCAAGCTCTACGACCCCGCCAGCGGACGACGGATGGAAGTGTGGACAACTGAGCCCGCCATGCAGTTTTATTCGGGAAACTTTGTGCTGGGCACGCTGGTCGGTTCAAGCGGCGGCATCTATCGGCAGGGCGACGGTATGTGCCTCGAAACGCAGCACTACCCGGATTCGCCGAATCATCCCGATTTCCCCACCACGACCCTCAAACCGGGCGAAACGTACAGCAGCACGACCATGTTCAAGTTTAGCACTGAGTGAATGTGATTTTTTGCACGAATACGACAGCTCTGGCAGTTTGTGAAATTTGTATAAATTAGTACGAATTTCCTGCCACTTTTGGGGTAAATAGTGTTATAATCTAAATAGAACATAAAACCATTTGACGTGACCTGTCTGGAACGCAGTGGGCGTTTATAAGGGCGGGATCACGAGGCCGGGAGTAGCGGGCAGCCACTCCCGGTTTTATTTTCTTCATGCGCCGCTTCAGATCACGATCAGCTTATATATTGCACAGGTCAAATGCCTGTCGTAAACCAGCGACCGGGTCGCGTGTGGGGATGAATTCTTGTCCCACGTAACCCGTGTAGCCAGTGGCGGCTATGGCTTGCATGATGGGGCGGTAATTCAATTCCTGCGTCTCATCAGGTTCGTTGCGTCCGGGATTGCCCGCCGTGTGATAGTGCGCGAAGTAGGTGTGATTGTCTTGAATGGTGCGAATGACATCACCTTCCATTACCTGCATGTGGTAGATGTCGTACAGCAGTTTGACCCGCGGCGAGTTGACCATCTGGCATACCTTCACACCCCACGCCGTCCTATCGCACACATAATCTGGATGATCGATTTTGCTGTTGAGCAGTTCCAGCACCAGATTTACCCCGGCGGCTTCGGCTTCCGCCGCGACAAGGTGCAAGGTTTCGGCCGTGATTTCTGCGGACACGGCATCATCAACACCATTACGATTGCCGCTGAAGCAGATGATGTTCGGAATTTCCCATTTGACGGCTTGCGCAATGCTGGCGCGCAATTCCTTGGCGATACGGTCTTTGTTTTCGCGGCGGTTCAGGCCGTCGGTGATTGATTCATGGCCGCGCGTAGAAGCCATCTTCAAACCGTACTGCTTGACCAGCGGCCAGTATTCTTCATCAACCAGTTCCACCGCTTCGTAGCCAATATCAGCAGCAGCACGTAACAGGGCGTCGGGGTTCATTTTTCCGGGTACAAAGCACCACCAACAGACAGATTGTCGAATTGCGGACACGATATGTGAACTCCAAAGGGAATAAGTCAGGCGAAAAGTGGCCCGATCTCTAAAATCAAATAATCATAACACAGGCGGGTTATCCGAGTTGCAGGCGTGTATGGTTACTCACGTGCTGGCAGTTCACCGATCAAGAATACGGCGTATGCGCCGGACGTGTCGGACTGGCGGCTGCCAAATTCCAACGTCATCGAGTCGGGGTTGCCCGGCGCGAGCACCAGCCCGGCGTCCGAACGATCTCCTATGATCGTCAGCCCTTCGCTTTCGTGGAGCGACACACCCGCCCCCGCAAAGGTGGTGATGCCTTTGCAGGCGGCACGTCCTGCGTCGTCACATTCTTGTTCGGCTTCGTTCCAGCGCAGAATTGGGTCTAAGCGGCTGTTGGGAGCAGCAGCCATGTAAGCGGTGATGAACGTGCGTGTCGCGGCCAGTGGGCCGATGCGTACTTCCATGCCGTCCAGATCGTCTGCTGGGTCAATCGTCATGCCGTCCAGCACCAGCAAATAACGTCCGGGCGCGCCGTCGCGGCTGCCCAGCGTCAGCTCGACAATGTCCGCCAGATCAGCACCGCTGATGATAAGCTGGGCTGAATTTTGCAGGGTGTCTTCGGTTACAGTGTGCGGCGCTTCACCGGGCAGTGCGAAGGTATCTCCCAGCATCGCATTGGAATTGGTGGTGCAGTCTTCGTAGGGCTGATCCAGATTTTTGACATTGAAGTGAACCCGAATGACCGGTTGGAAGCCATCCATGCCATATACGCTGATGCGGTACTTCAGATCAGGACGTGGGTCATCTATGAACTGCAAGGAAGCTGCTGTCGTCGCTTCGAAATCATTACAGCGGAAAGTGACATCCTGTAATGGGTTGTCCACTGTTGTGTCCGGCGCATTGGCGCGGCGTATCCGCAGCGCATAGCTGCCAGTGGTCGTGCCGTCGGCGTTCCCCACGCGCGTCGCAACAATAGTGTATACGCCTGCTGCGGGCGCAGTATATTCCATCCGCACCGCGCCGTTCGTCTCCCCATCTTCACTGCGGGTCACCAGATCGCCCTGATCGTTGAGCAAACCTAGCAGTGGGGCTAAGCCATCTGCCGCCTGCATGTCCACCACCATAACATCGCCCGCCGCCGCTTCAACACGCCACCAATCGTAAAAGGATGCCGCGGTAATGGTGTCATTTTCCAGCGCGTCGTAGCGGGTGTCCAGCACAGTGGGATTATCCGGCGTGGGCTCCTGCGCCAGCGCAGGTAGTGTGGTGAGCAGAATGATGATGAACAGAAAAAGGGATTTACGGGGCATGATGATCCTCACAGCAGCTCTATGAGTCATTGTACGCCGCCTTCACCGAGAATCAAACAGGGAGTGCGACAACACTCCCTGTTCCTCACTTGTCCCCGAATACCAAACGGGACGGTTATTTCAGTTCGACAGCCGCGCCTTCGGCTTCCAACTTGGCCTTGGCATCGTTGGCAGAATCCTTGCTGACGCCTTCCAGCACGTTCTGGGGTGCGCCTTCCACGAGGTCCTTAGCTTCCTTCAGACCCAGATTGGTAAGGGTACGCACAACCTTGATGACGTTAATCTTCTTGGGGCCACCATCCTTGAGGACGACGGTGAATTCGGTCTGTTCTTCAACAGGTTCAGCCGGAGCAGCAGCGGCAGCACCAGCCGCAGCCATCATGACAGGGGCAGCAGCAGCGGCGCTAACGCCCCACTTTTCTTCCAGCAGGGTCTTCAGTTCAGCGGCTTCCAGCACGGTCAGCGCGCTCAGTTGGTCTACAATTGCGTTCAAGTCGGCCATTTTATTTCCTCTCAATTCCTTCGAGTAGTATTTTCGTATATTCGTTAATTGGCTGTCTGCGGTTAGCTTTTAGCTTCTGGCTAATTGCTAACAGAAAAGCGCCAATTGCTAGGCAGCTTCGTTCTTGGAAACGTAAGCCTGTAGAACCTGCGGCACGGCGGCCACAGCACCATTGATGACACTGACCAGACCGGCGGCAGGCTGCGAAATAAGTCCCGCAAGCTGCGAGCGCAGTTCGTCCAGCGACGGCAAATTGCTGATGGTATCCACTTCTTTGGCGCTCAGAAGCTGCCCGGTCATGATGCCGCCCTTAACCGTGAACAGACCCTCGTAATCTTTGACGAAGCCCAGCGCCACTTTTGCGACTGCCGGGAAATTGCCCGCGCCAAATACCACGCCGGTGGGGCCGTTCAGCAGATCTTCAGGGATAGGCCAGCCAGCATCCTGCAAGGCACGCTTGAACAGCGTGTTCTTGGTGATGACATAGGCGCCTTCCACATCGCGCAGTTTGTCGCGCATCTGGTTGACTTGTGCTACGGTGATGCCTTTATAGTTCGCCAGCACGATGCCGGTGGCCTGACTGAGCAAATCGCCGTAAACACCGACTAATTCTTCTTTGCGTTCTCGTGTAATAGCCAAGTGCGTTTTCCTCCTTTCCAGTAAAGATAGCTGTCGGCTGTTAGCTTACACCTATCAGCTTTTTGAATAGCCGATGGCTGACTGCTAAGAGCTGAAAGCGCACAACAAAAAAGCGGCTCCGCACAAAGCGAGGCCGCCAACTTTTAAAAAGGGGGTCGGTTTTCCTCACCTCGGCAGGGTATTAAGCGTTTACGCACCTGCTGTCTGCGGCAAAGCAACTCAGTTGTTGATGGTTGGGATTATAGGGGATGGGTGCGGCGCTGGCAAGGGTCGAGGTTGAACCGTCAATGTGCTCGCACCCGCGTTACCCAAGGCTCGCTACCCGCCCTTGATGTGGTGTGCATCCACCGTGAGCGCGATGCCGCCTCGCACCGCGAAAGCACCCGTGACATGGCATTCGATAGGATCGAGGGCTTCCACCAGGTCATCCAGTATGCGGTTGGTGACATGTTCATGGAACACGCCTTCATTGCGGTACGACCACAAATACAACTTCAGTGATTTGGACTCCACAATGCGCTGGTCGGGAACGTAGCGGATGGTGATGGTAGCAAAGTCGGGCTGCCCGGTCATGGGACAAACGCAGGTAAATTCCGGGCATTCCAGTGTTACCGTGTAATGCCGCCCGGGATGCTGGTTGGGGAAAGTTTCCAGCTGGCGTACGGGCTGTTTGACCTCATGACCGAGCAGGGTCAGCCCTTCCGTAACCGATTTTTTGCTGCGTTTTTTCTTTGGCATGGGATTGTCCTCCACTCCAGATTTCTACTCTATCTGGTTAAATCATGTGATATGGCGTTCAAATAATACACGTAATGAATGCGCTTATGATAGACTGCTGATACTTGAACATCATCACCAGTTCAACAATTTACGACTGGCAACTGACATCTGGTATCTGGTAACTCGTTATGAAAACCCTTGTCATCGGCGACCCGCACGGGTGCTACGAAGAACTGCTCGACCTGCTGGACAAAGCTGGACTTGGCAGTGACGACCAGATTATTTCCATCGGTGATCTGGTGGATCGTGGGAGTGACTCGGCAAAGGTGCTGGATTTTTTCCGCACCACCCCCAACGCCACCTCGATCATGGGCAACCACGAACGCAAGCACGTGCGCTGGCAGCGCGGCGAAATCGAACCTGCCGCGTCGCAGATCATCACCCGCGCCCAGATTGGCGAGACGGATTATCCGGCGGCGGTGGCCTATATGGACAGCCTGCCGCGCTACCTCGACCTGCCGGATGCCCTACTGGTGCACGGCTTTTACGAACCGGGCGTACTGGTGGAACAGCAGCGCGAGAACGTGATTGTCGGCACGCTGGGCGGCGAGGGCTATTTGCGCGAACGCTACTCATGGCCGTGGTATGAACACTATGATGGCGAAAAGCCGCTGATCGTCGGCCACCGCGATTACAGTGATGGTCTGAAGATGCAGCCTGTCGTATACAAAGACAGAGTATTTATGATTGATACCCGCTGTGTCTATGGCGGCTCACTCACGGGCTTACTGCTGCCGGACTTCAAGCTGATTTCCGTGCCCAGCCGGGGTGACCATTGGGCGGATATGCTGCGAGAGTACGCTGATATCGTGGCGGGGTACGAGGGGAAGTGAACTCCATTATTGGGCAGATTGCGATGTTTCTGCCATCGGGTCGGTCATCTCGGCAATATGGTCGTGCAGCAGATCATGTATAAAGCGATAACCACCACCAACCCTGACCAGCAACCGCGGACTTGGCAGCATAATCTAAGAAATTAGCATGGGCATCACTTCCCTCCCCAGCAACATACCAAGCAATGCCCCTATCCCTATCCCGTAATCCAGTGAAAAGCATTCATCCGCCCGGATGGAACCGCGTCCTGCTAATAAACTAACCAAGATTTAGTGTGGAGAACTGGTAAGCCTTCTTTTTCTTAGAATCCACTCGCCAAACGCACGAAGCGAAGGTAGCGCCGCTGGTCGGCTTCAGGTAGCCAATCCGGTTGCAAACCTTCGATGAAGAACTCTGTCTGTTGAGAGGCTTTCATATGCGCCGCCAACCACTGTATAAAATACAGAGTCTAGTCTTCACTATAAGTTGGTAGATTCTCGGACATATTGGCAGGGCGGTTTCGGATGTAGGTGTCGTACAAGAATTGTTGACGGGCGGTAGGTGCTCGCTGCTTCACGTCATTCAGGAGGCCGTCATGATAAGACAACATCAAGATATTCAGAAACAAGGGGATTTGTAGTAATTTGAGCAAGTCGCTGTCCATTAACAGGAATTCAGCTTTAGTCATCGTTTGAGTGGGCGGTATGGCAATTAAGTTGACGACATTAGATACTAACCATCATCACTCACGCTTCCGGTGTCGGCAGTCCGGCCAGCCGCATGATGCGCAGGGCGTTGGTCGTCGGGGAAACACCCGCCCGCAGATGATAATCGAACGAAAGTTGCCCGTCGCGTACATCGTCGGCAAAATGGAAGTTGTTCAGATCGGGCATGGTCGCCAGTTCCAGATCGTGGGTCGAAATCGCCCCCGTGCCGCGCTTACCCGCCAGTGCCCGGATGAACGACTCGCTCCCCAGCAGCCGTTCGCGGTTGTTCGTCCCTTTGAAAATCTCGTCAATCAAATAAAACAGGGGATAAGGATCATGGTTTTCCAGCGCGTCCAGCAAGCCCTTCAGGCGGCGCACTTCGGCATAAAAATAAGAGTACCCATCCGCCAGCGAATCATTCACCTTGATGCAGGCGTATAAGCGGTAATGGCTCAGCCGCAGATGCCCGGCGCTTACCACCGCACCGGTATTCGCCAGCACCATGTTGATGCCAAGCGTCCGCAAAAAGGAACTCTTGCCGGACATATTCGAACCTGTGAGCATCGTCACCTGCCCGGTGTCCATCGTGAAGTCATTACAGACCCGCTGCTCGTGGGCAATCAACGGATGCCCCAGTACCCGTGCTTCAAACACCATGCCCTCCACCCATTCGGGACGTGTGTATTCCGGGTTCATGTGGGCGAAGAGGCGGAGCGCCGCCAGAGCGTCCAGTGTATGCCACACCGTCAGCCAGTCGGGCATCAACACGGCCAGTTTGTGTCGCAGCCGGTTCAGGCGGTAGGCTAGGTACAAATCCCACGGCACAAGAGCGTTTAAGAGCAGCCACAATGGCCCGTTATTCCGCAAGGCCGCCGCGCCGATAATCAGCCCTAGTTCGCGCAGTTCGGCGGAGGGGCGGTTGGCGCTCAGGAACGGCTGGCACAGGGCTTTGAGCGCCGGCTTGTCGTCATAGTGCTGGCTTTCAATAAAGCGGAATACATGCTGCACCCCGCTCAGGGCGTACTGCACATCAAATGCTTGATTCAGCAGCGTGAGCGACTCACGACCGTAGCGCAGGGATAGGACGAAATAGGCGAGGAAGCTGACCACGAAAATCGGCGGGAGATTGACGGTGCGGAACAAAACATATAACACAGCCGAAACTCCACACAATCCCGCCAGCAACAGCACGTAGCGCCCGCTCAAGCTGCTTTCGGGTACATCCGTCAGCCACGCCAGCAAACGCCGCGTGTCCATCTGCCGTGTATCAGCAGCCAGCCGCGCTGTCAGGCTCATGCGGTCAGCGTAAGCTGCGCTCATTTCATCCAGCAGCGTGTGGCGTTCATTGATGACCGCTGCATCCGGTTCAGTCGCAAGCAGCCAGTCGCGCAGGCGCTTGCTGCTCTGCAAGCTAGAGGTGGTATCCAGCAGGTGCAGTAGGGAACGGCTGCCGGTTAAATCCAGATCATTCTCAAAAGGGTGTTCAGGATGCTGCTTGAACTCCGGCGGCGCGGGGATATGCGCCCAATCCAGCCGCCCCCGTGCCGCGTGGGTACGCTGGATTTCGAGCCACAGCGCACAGCGTTTGAGCAGGGTATTCACCCGCCGGTGACGCCCCACCAGCACAGTGAAGATCATCACGCCAATCACGACTTCGAGGAGGATTACAATGGGGTGAACCTGCATCTGAAGCAGAATCAGCGCCAGCCCGCCCGCAGCCAAAAAAGCCCACAACCGCCACCAACCCAGCCGGTTGCTGGCGGTTTGCGCCCGTGTTTGTACCGTCTGTGTTCGCCGGATACCGCGTTCGATATGGTCAAGCCGCTGCGTGCGGGTGGTGATGGTCATAGTACCGCATCAATGTAGGGAAGGATGGATTGAACCCGCACTATGTCTCATTTACCTCGAACGTCACCTTCTCGTACAAGTCAGCTACTAGCACTGTGCAGCCGACTGCTTTGAGACTAATCGTCGCATCAGCCAAATTTGTTTCCTCTAGCAACCATGTATTATCCGGGTTGCGGGAGTAATGTTCGACATGAATGCTATCTTGCGCCACCAAGAGATATTCCTGAAAGGATTCCAGTGTACGATAGTGGAAAAACTTCTCGCCTCGATCATAATCTTTAGTAGACGGCGAGAGAACTTCAACGATCAGAGTAGGATTGAGAAGCATATCATTCTTATCATCGGCAAATCGCGGTGTGCCGCAGACAGCCACAATGTCGGGATAGGTATACAATCCGGTAGCACTGACCTTGACCCGCATATCAGTGGCATATGCTCTGCAATCCCGCTTTCTGAATTGTGTGTAAAGGCTGCCAAATGTATTACCTGTGATCAAAATATGCCTCTCACTAGCACCTGCCATCATGAATATCTCGCCTGACAGAAATTCATGCCGTGTGTCGCTACTGCGCTCGAAAGCTAGATATTCTTCAACTGTCCATGTTTTCTTGCGGTTCGCTACCACAATCCATACTCCCCAGTCATATGAACGTCCGCTTACGCCCCGCTGCTCTTTTCATCCGCTTCTACGTCCAGCAGACGCGCCTGAATCCTCACCCCGGTCTTCTGGCGTACCGGTGTCTCCGCTTCCAGTCCATATTCCTTCAACTGGTTGACCACTGTTTCAATGAAGGCCGTCTTGCCGTCTGCCCCATCCACATCCGGGAAAGCGAATAATATGCTCACGTGTTTGTTGGTGATCTGCGGCTTACCCAGCAAACGATAGGGCTTGTCCTGAAAACGCGCCTCGTGGTGGAAAATATCAAAGCGCCGCTTCATCTCATTGCTGTTTTGGTTATTCGATGCCATCGCTCCATGCTCCTTCGTTATGAGGGCCTGTAATCTTCACAGACACCACGGCCCTGCACACCATATCCTACTCTTTATTCTACCAGCAGTTCCCATGCTTCCATTGCCGCTTCCAAGTTCTGTTCAGCTTGTGTGTACTGTTCACCCAATTCGCGCACGCGGGCGGCATTGCCCTGCGCGCTGGCCTGTTCGATGGCGGTTGTCAGCTCAGTCAACTTTTGTTCAAGTTGATGAACAAGAGCCTCTGCTTCCGCAATGCGCTTTTCTAGCTGGCGTGGATTGAGACCGTTTTTTTTAGCGCTTGAACCATTAGTCGGAGACGCTAATTGTTTGCGGTTCTCTTTGGTATACTCCCCTCCCTGTGTACGGGGAGGGGGTGGGGGTGGGGTTACTGACTGCTGCCGTGCCGTCACAAATTCCTTGTAGGTCCCCTCGAACACATCCAGACTGCCGGGACTGGCCGCCCAGATTTGAGTCGCCAGTGCATCCACTAGATAACGGTCATGGCTCACCAACAAGATCGTGCCACTGAACCCCACCAGCACATTTTGCAGGATTTCCTGACTATCAATATCAAGGTGGTTGGTTGGTTCGTCCAGCAGCAGCAGGTTCGCACCCTGCAAGGATAATTTCGCCAGCGCCACACGCCCCCGTTCGCCGCCGGACAGTGTTTCAATGGGACGGAATACATCATCGCCTTGAAACAGAAACGGGCCGAGGAAGTTACGCGCTTCGCCGGGTGTCATCGGCTTGGCAGCGGTAATTTCATCGATGATGCTGTTCTTGGGGTTGAGCAATTCGTGGGCCTGCGCGAAGTAGCCAATCTGCACCGAAGCGCCCAGCCGCACCTCGCCCGCCAGTGGTTGCAAATCGCCGATCATGGTCTTGAGGAAGGTAGTCTTGCCCACGCCGTTCGGGCCGATCAGCGCAGCCACTTCGCCGCGCCACAGCGTGATATCCGGCACGCTGAACAGTGGCTTGCTGGCATCAGCATAACCGATTTCGACGCCGCTAGTCATCACCACCTTGTCGCCGCTGCGCCCACTCTGTGCCATCTGGATACGCAGGTTCTGACGCACACGCGGGCGGGTGAGCAGCTTGCCGCGCTTCTTCATGGTTTCCAGACGGCGCAGCTTACCTTTGGCCTGCCGCGTGTTTTGTCCGGCGATGTTGCGGCGGATGTAGTCCATCTCTTTCGCCAGAAATTCTTGCTGGGTTTCATATTCATCCAGCCGCCGCTGGTAACGTTCTTCGCGCTGTTGGGTGTAATGGGTATAATTACCACGATAGGTTTCCAGCGTGCCAAAGTCCATCTCCCAGATGGTGGTGGCGAACTCATCCATGAAGTAACGGTCATGGCTGACGGCCAGCACCGCACCGGGAAATTCCTTCAGGAAACTTTCCAGCCACTCTACGGCATTAATATCCAGATGATTCGTCGGTTCGTCCAGCACCAGCAGGTCGGGCGCATCCAGCAAAAGCCGCCCCAGCAGCACGCGGGTGCGCTGCCCGCCGGAGAGCTTGGGCAGTGTGCGTTCGTAATCCCCCGGTTTGAAACCTAACCCGTGCAGCACTTGCTTGATACGGTTCTCGTAGTTGTAACCGTCGGCCAGTTCAAAACGGTGCTGAAGCTCGCCGTATTGATCAAGCACGCTGTCATGCAGATTGGGGTCGGCAAGCTGCTGTTCCAGTTCGCGCAGCTTACTTTCCATACGCCGCACCTCGGCAAATGCATTGAGCATCTCTTCCCAGATGGAGTGTGTGCCTGCCAGTTCCGGGCGCTGCGGCAGGAAGCCGATACGCGTGCCTTTGGCGAGGCTGACACTCCCTTCGGAGGGGATGTCCTTACCGACGAGGATATTGAGCAGAGTGGTCTTACCCGCGCCATTAGGGCCGACCAGCGCCACCCGCGCTTTGTGCGGAATCTCGATGCTGATGCCTTCAAAAATATCGTCGGGGCCAAAAGATTTGGCGAGGTTGGTCGCGGTGAGGAGGGACATGCTATTTTACTCGGTGACTTGTGTAGCCTACGTGAGCATTATAGCATGGGGTCAGGACGGATTAAACCGTGTCTCGTTTCTTGCTAGGTTTCCAAAAAAATAGAGGCGGGGTAATGCTCCGCCTCTATTCATTAGCCTGTTCGTCGCGTTATGTGGCGGACTAGCCCATAATTTCGCTGGCAGGAACAATGGTCGCGCCCTCAGGGGCAACCGGAGCAGCCGTGTTGTTGATCTCGCTCAGGTCAACCGTTAGATTGAGTTTCATGTTGATAGGGGGCATCTGCGCGCCTGAACTACCGCTTGCGCCCATCATGGCACTCAAATCAAGGTTGATGTCACCGGCAAAAACAATCCGGTGAATGAAGCCATCATCCGCACCCACCCAGCGGGTGTAATTGAAGTTGCCGGTTGCCATCGTTGCCAGCATCGGAACCATCATCGCCATCTGCGCGGCCTGCGGGTCCGCCTGAGTGGCCGCAGTGGTAGCCTGTGACATAAGTTTCTGGAACTCGGGTGAGGTCAGCAGTGCGCCTATATCAGCAGTGTAGTTAAAAGCAACCATTTTCTGACCCATCATGTCAGCATCTGCTTCACGGGTCTGAGTCAGGAAACCGGGGATCTTCACCGGATCGAAGGCCATCGCTGCCGAGGCCAGTCCCATCACGGCTGGATTGCTGGCCAGACCAGCCGCGCCACCTGTACCGCTGGTGGAAGCCCCACCCGCGCCGCCAGTCATTGCGCCCATCTGGTCAGTAACCGAAGACAGCAGATCAGCCAGCTTGGCACCTTTCCATTCGCCGGTCTTTGGATCGCTGACGTAGATTATACCGTCTACAATGCGCACACTGATGCTGCCCGATTGGTTGTCGCTGCCTGCATCAGCAGAACCAGTAATATCCATCGCCATGCTGACCATAGCTGAAGGATCAGCGGCAGCCGCGTCAATGACAAACGGGCCTGAACCATTAGCCTTCAGGCTCACGCCATCGGTGCCGCCGGTCATCGCTCCCGCGCCACTTACTGAAAAGTCAAATGTAAACGCTTGGGTAAAGGATTGAATCTTTGCTGTGTTTTCGTTGGCTGCGGTAATAATGGCGCAGTCGTCACCGTTTAATCCCAAACAGGTGACATCGGTCTGCGCTGAGGCCGCCGGAACAAGAACTGCAATCATAATCAGCAGCATAAATAATGCGAATAAGCGGGACTTCATACAGTTTCTCCTTGTTGAACGAATGATAAGGTATTCCTACCTGTAATGTTCATTATACGGGTAATCTCTACAGAAAAATCAAGAAATAGGCTAAAGGTAGGGTAACAATCTGTAACGTACAGCCGCGAACAGTCGCCTATTTCTCGCTGCCTGTAACCGTATATGTAGCCTATACGACAAGTTGCGAACACGGGTTGTGATCTTAAGGTGAGAAATTCATGAGCCATATCGCAATTTGTAACAGAACAGGTGTGCAGGCGACCAGATTTGTTTGTTATACTTAGTTTGTAAATTGATTGTGGTTAATTATTAAATCGGTCTAATTTGTCTCTAACATCCACGCCGACCTACGGCGAAAAACTCCTCAACAAACTGCTGCGCGACCTGCCGCGCAAGCAGTTCTTTTTTCAATACGAACCACAGATCGCCATGCCGGACGGGCACAGCAGCAAGCCGGACTTCGTGATCGTCAGCGCTTTGCTGGGTGTCGTTGTGCTGGAAGTCAAGGACTGGGTGAAGCTGGAAGGGGGCGACCAGCAAAGCATCCTTACCACTCGCAGCAATGGCAGCGCCATGACCCATGCCAATCCGCTGCGCATCGCCGAAGGCTACGCCTATGACCTCAAGAGGCGCTTTGAGGCACGGGCTGAATTATGGGAGCAGTACAAAGGGCGCAAATGCCTGCGCTTCCCGTGGCAAGTGATGGTGGCGCTGCCCCGCATCAGCCACAAAGTGGTTGAGCAATTTGAAGCCAAAGGCATCTGGCCGCGTGGTGTCGTGCTGGGTAAAGAACGGCTCAAAAATAGTGCCCAGTTACAGCAGGCCATTTACGACCTGCCGTGGAAGTTCAAGCTGGAGCAGCCGCTTTCGCTGGATATACTGGACATCGTCCGCGAAATCCTGAATCCATCGCTGCTGGTCGAAAATAACGACGGTTTACCCATCGGCACACTGACTCAGCTTCAGCACGGGTTAATCAGCGAACCACTGCATGCTGTCCACCCCAAACAGCTCGCCCTATTTGATTATGATGAACTATCCGATGAAACACAGGATTTACCCGGCAGCGCCGCTGTGCGTTTGGTGCGCGGTGTGGCGGGCAGCGGCAAGACACTGGTGCTCATCCGGCGGGCACGTCATCTGGCGGAAAAATACCCCAAAGCACGGCTGCTCATCCTCACCTTCAACGTCGAACTGGGGCGCGATCTAAAAACCCGCCTCCGTCTGCCTGAGGAACGGGTTCTCGTGGCCAACTTCCACCGCGTCTGCCGCATGATCCTGGGCGAGCAGTGGCGCGAACCGCTCAAAGCCCGTGATTGGCTGCAAGCCGAAGCACGCGACACACTCAAGGAACTGGGATTTTCATCGTCTTTTGTGGCGGACGAATTCGGCTGGCGCAAAGAAATGGGTCTGCTCGATGACCAACCGTATTTAGAGGCAGACCGCAGCGGGCGCGGGCAGCGCCTAGAACGCAGTAAACGCGAGGTCATCAACGACCTGTTCAACCGCTACCGTGCCTACCAGCTTGAGCAAGGCGAGGCTGGTTACGACTGGGATGATGTGCCCATGCTGGCACTGGAAGCCATCAACGATTCGCAGTCCGGCTGGCGGCAGCGCTACGACGCCATCCTGATTGACGAAGCACAGGATTTTGCCCCGTCGTGGATACGGCTGGCGCTGACGCTGCTCAAGCCCAAAGGCGACATTTTGCTGTGCGACGACCCTTCACAGACTATCTTTTGCGCCTACACATGGCCGCAAAAAGGATTGGCGGTAGTCGGACGCACCCGCATCCTGCGCGTTCCCTTCCGTTCGACGCGCGAAATCAGCCGCGTGGCGCACAGCTTGATCGAAGCCGACGAAACACTGCGAACTGCCGAAGAACGCGCCGAGCCGGACTTTAGCTCCTACGAACTGAGCAGCGGGCCACTGCCTGCCCTCATGGCCTGCCCTGATGGTAAGACTGAAGGCGTGTTCATCGAAGATAAAATCAAAGAGTTACTGGCTGCCGGTGTCGCCGCCCGACAGATTGCTATCCTGTGCCATGCCAAGTGGCAGATCAAGCGCTGGAGCCGCTGGCACGAGCAGGGCGTCTATGTCCAGTATTTCGAGAAAATGAAGGGCCTGGAATTTATGGTGGTGTTCGTTCCCCACCTGCACGATGCCTTCCCCCATCCCGACGATGCCGAAGCGGTCACAGCCGCCCGCCGCAAACTCTTCACCGCTATGACCCGCGCCCGCTACCGTCTCATCCTCAGTTATCAGGGGGCGCTGCCTCAACCGCTGGAGCCGCTGTTGGAGCATATGTGGTGCGAAAGTGTAGAAGCGGGTGGTTAAATAGCCATCCTCTTAACCTCCTACTTCTTGCGCTGCTTGGGCAGTCGGTTGCCGAACCACCACCCGCCCACCGCCGCCAGCAAACCACCACCCACCAACACCAGAATTTGCGGCACCGTAACCGTACCTTCCGGCTGCACCTGTGCTGCATCACGGTCTACCACCAGTGTGGCAGTGGGAGTGCCGGCTTGCGCTGCTTCAACGCTGATGACAACGCCGTCGGGCGTCCCGATGTCGGCGTGCTGTTCGTTACCCAACGAGGCGCACAATGTATGCACACCGGGGGTCAGGTCAATGATGGCCGTCGTCTGGTACACCATGCCATTTAGCTGACCGTCTACCCACAGGTGCCAATGGCGGCCTTCGGCGTTGATGTCAAAGTTATTGGTGACAATCGCAATCGTTACAGCGCTGCCGTAGATCGTCTTTTCGGCGGGCTGTACGATGCGGACGCTAGGCGCATCCGCCCCACTGAACTGCGGGCGGTCAGGGGGCAACAATTTAGCGCAGTCTTCGATCACTGACGCCGCGTCCGGTGTGGGCGTAGATTGGGCAGCGGCGGGCACTGCTACAATGAGCACAGTGATGAGCAGAATAAAATAGGCAAAGCGAACAAACATCGAAATCACACAACCTTCGTGAACAGATGAACGGGGGATAGTGCTAGAGATATTACGTTAGGGGAGCAAGATGAGTTGCTCCCCACCATTGTATCACGCCAGCGCAGACGGGGTACTTGCCTACACAAAGCGTTCGCGGATCGAAGCACTCAAGTAATCCAGCACCGATACCACGATAGCGATAGCCAGCACTGCTACACCTGCCTGATCATAACGCAGCAGGTTGATCTGCTGTTGCAGCAGGAAGCCGATACCACCACCGCCCACGAAACCGATAATCGTGGACATACGCACATTGATGTCCCAGCGGTACATGGTGAACGAAATGTACGGCGGGATGATCTGCGGCACAACGGCGTAGATAATGGTTTGTAACCGCGTCGCCCCTGTGGATTGGATGGCTTCTATCGGGCCGAGGTCAATGCTCTCAATTTGTTCGGAATAGAGCTTACCCAGCGACGCAATCGAGTGCAGTGTCAGCGCCAGCACACCCGCGAACGGGCCGATGCTCACCCAGATGACGAACACGATTCCCATAATCAGCGGTTCGATAGAACGCAGCGCATTCAAAATGGTGCGTGTGATGTTGTAGAGTACATCGCCCATCGGGAACGAAGCGTGCAGTCCCACCAACGCCCCACCGACAGCGCCCAGAATCACACCGATGATGCCTGAAGTTATCACGAAATCTGGTGATGGTAAACGTCCCACGACCACAATATGCAGCACATCCAGCACATTAGCCGTAATCAGGAAGGTGGCGACTGCGCCCACAAACAACATGATGAAACTGCCACGGCTTCGGTGGAGGGGGCGAACGGGTTCAAAGCGCCATTCGTACAGGCGGGATAGGATTGCACCGCCCAGAATTCCCGCGACAATTGGTGGAATCACCGTGAACAGTGCGGCCATACTGCCGATAACTCCGACACCGGCCATCACCAGCCCGCCAACCACTGCCCCCATCACGCCGCCCGCTATATGACTTTGTACACCGCGCACACTCTTGAGTACATTGGTCGTCAGGTTTGTACCCATTGATGACAGATAGAATGCCCCGATGACACCCGCCAACGGATAAATTATCAGCTGAATCAATTCACCCACGGTGCCCAGGAAGTAACCAATAGCGCCCGCCGTCCCATCGGTTAGCCGCTCACTCAACCACAGACCAACCCCGCCGATGACACCCAACAAAAAGACGATCAATACCAGCAGCAGGACGCTGATAATAATTTCACGGACCCGGCCCTCAATACCCTGCGGTTTGAGTTCTGCACGGCTCATGCCGCGCGTCACCGAGCCGAAAATCACAATAGCAGCGACTGACCCACCAATCCCCGCCAGCAGCCCCGAACCGAGGTCGAGTCCCAGCTTGCCCACTGCGCCCAATAGCGTCTGCCCGATAGCCCAGCCCACCGGCAGCAAAACGATCATGATGAACACGTTGCCCAGTGGGATGCGAATATCGCGCATCAGGTTGTGCGCGCCGAGGAAACTGAGAAAAGCCGCGACGGGTAGCGCCAGCGTGGTGGCGATCAGTGCCAGAAAGATGGTTTCGACCATCTTCTCGATCACCGTTTGCGTCGTTCCGCTGAAATAGGGCAGTCCAACCGGCACCGCCGCCTCTACCTGAATCTCGTGGACTGAACCGGCATCGCCGCGCAGGGTGGGCAGGGCAATTTGCGTCTGGAAGTGCCCATGCCCGTCGATATCGAAGATGGTGTTGCCCGTGTCGTTGACCAGATCAAACGGTTGCCGCTCACCACTGGGGCGGATGAGAAATACGCGCCCGGTGGAATTGATGGGGAAGTTAAACCCTTCTACCGTAATAATGTCGTTGCGCGCGCCGCAGTCCGGCGATAGTTGGACATAAGGCTGGCTTTCGTCATGTGCCGGCTGCTCAGTCGCTGTTCCAGTACATTCCTTTTGCACGTTGGCAAATGCATCTTCGGTTGTCGTGTCCTGGTCGAAAATATCCGGCGAAAGTAGCTCGCGCATGGCACGCTGGACAGACGACTGCCGCGTGGGGTCTTGCGTTTCTTTCAGGCTGACATCCGTCACTTTGAAGCCGTAGGCATAAACCACGAACACGACCACGACAAACCCAATTGTGAATAGGCGACGGAGCGCGCTGCGGGATGATGTTGGAAAGAAGTTCATATTCATAACGCTTTCTTAGTGTATTTCAACCTGCACTGCGTCTTCGCCGTAGATGTCTTTGAAGCGTTTCTCGTCAATATCTTTCGGAAGGCCGTCAAATTCAATACGTCCGTCTTTGAGGGCGATCACCCGCGTGGCGTAGGCCCGCGCCAGACTCAAAAAGTGCAGGCTGCACAGCACAGTAATGCCATCTTCTTTGTTTAGCAGTTCTAGATATTTCATGACCGAATGCGATGTGGCGGGATCGAGGCTGGCAACCGGTTCGTCCGCCAGCATCAGCTCCGGATCCTGCATCAGCGCCCGCGCGATGCCCACACGCTGCTGCTGCCCGCCGCTTAACTCGCTGGCACGGGTGTAGGCTTTATCGCGGATTCCAACCCGTTCAAGGGCGTTCAATGCCGCTGTCTTGTCCTCGCTGGAAAAATGGTTAATAAAGCTCCATGCTGAACTGGTATATCCCAGCCGCCCGGCCAGCACATTCGTCATCACGCTGGAACGCTTCACCAGATTAAACTGCTGGAAGATCATGCCAATCCGGCGGCGGATGAGGCGCATCTCTTCATCGGTGGCCGCTGAGATATCCACCCCGTCCCAAACGACGCGGCCAGTAGTCGGCTTAATCAAGCGGTTGATGCACCGCAGCAGCGTTGACTTGCCCGATCCGCTCAAGCCGATGAGCGCTACAAACTCGCCGTCAGCAAAATCCACGCTGATGTTATCCAGCGCTCGCACGCCGTTGTCATATATTTTGGTCAGGTTTTCGATCTTGAGCATAGCGCCACCTAAGTGTTAGGACAACCGTAACGAATTTTGATCTTATTAATAAAACGGGCAGAGAAGCTGCCTCCTCTGCCCAGTGTAACATTTCGCAAACAGAACTTCACGTGCGGCGTTATTTGTAGCGGTCAACCAGCGCAGGAATATTGGAAACCATGTCGCGCACGATGTCGTATTCGGCATCGTTGGTAGGTTGGATCCCTGTCCAGCCGTAGAAATCATTGCTGCCGATAGAGGTTGCCCAACCTTCAGTCTTGGAGAAGGCGGTCAGCGCGTCTAGAACCTGAGTCTTCACGTCTTCAGGAAAGTCCGGGCCAAAGCTCAACGTGTCATTGGGGATGGACTGGCTGATACGCAGGATACGCACCTTGTCAACCACATCTGGAGCCGTATCGCGGACATTGGCGCGTGCATCCAGAATGCGGGTATCACCGACGAACAGCTTGCTGCCGTCTTCACTGACGAATGAACTCTCGCTGAGCAGGTCAAAGGGTTCAGGAGAATCGCCGACCCGCCAGGGGGCATTGCCTTCGGGCATCAGCGGCGGGCTGAAGAAGGTTGTGCCGAAATCAACTTCACCGTTGTACACGGCGAGCACGGTCTGGTTGTGACCGCCGGTTTCGATAGCTTCACCGGGTTCGATGCCAGCAGCTTTTAATTCGGTGAACGGAACCGCGTAACCGGAAGTCGAGCTGGGTTCGCCGTAGCCCCACTTCTTGCCGGCCAGATCGCCGAACGTGTAAATGTTGCTGTCACGGCGCACAATGTATTCCGTCCAGTAAACCGACCAGCCAAAGCGAACAGCCTTCTCTGATACTGTTACACCGCAGCGGTCACTGGCGATGACATAACCCAGCGCGGGGATGAAGCCCATTGAACTGCTGGGGGCGGCGCACATGGCCTCCACTGTTGCGGCGTAAGAAGCTGGTACGGAGACTTCAAACTTGAGGCCTGTAGCTTCTTCCAGCGCGGCCTTCATGACTTCACCACCGGTAGTGATTACGGATGCTTCTACCGACGGTACGAAATAAACCTGAATCGGGTTACCTTCTGTACCTAGGTCACTTTGCGCGGCTACCGCACCCAGCGATAGGACGAACAACATCAATAACACTAACAAACCTGCCGAAAATTTCTTCATTGCAATTTCTCCCGTATGATCGGAGTATGTTAAATGGACGTTAAGAGTTTACCCACTGCAAGCCTATTGGCGCAACATTAAATTCGGGTTACATTCGCTGGTCATTCTTGTTAAGAATGCACAAAGACAATCACCTATGCCCGAAATCAGTATTGCTTTCCAAACGGATAAGACCCCCGCCCAGTACATCGCCCTGGCGCAGTTGGTAGACCAGTACGACTTTGACGCTGTCAGTGTTTACTGTGATGCCCCTTTCCACCCTAGCTATGGGCCGCTGCTGTTGATGGCTCCGCACATTCGGCGGGCGCGCTTAGGGCCAGCCGCCGTTTCCCCTTCGCGTATGCAGCCCGTTGATCTAGCCGCCGATACCGCTCTGCTGGCTAACGCCGCAGCCGGTGGGGCCTATCTGGGGCTGGCGCGCGGTGCATGGCTGGAAGATCACGGCGTCACCGAAATCCGCAAACCCATTCAGGCGATCCGCGAAACGATCCACATTGTGCGCCTGTTACTCAGCGGTCAAGCAGGTGGCTACGATGGTGAAATCTACAAAATCGCGCCCCATGTCCGCGCCCCCTATCCACTGCCAGAAAAACCCATTCCCATCATGATCGGCTCATGGGGTAAGAAGCTGTGCGCGCTGGCGGGCGAACTGGCCGACGAGGTAAAAGTCGGCGGCTCGGCCAATCCCGATATGGTGGCGGTTATTCAGAGCTACATTGCCGACGGTGAGCGGCAAGCCGGGCGGTCAGCAGGTAGCACACAGGTGGCGCTGGGGGCGGTGACGGTTGTTGACGATGACCGCGAGGCAGCACGGCAGGCCGCGCGGCGGGCGGCAGTGCTATATCTTCCGGTGGTTGCCCCCCTCGACCCGACGGTGCAGATCGAACCGGAACTGGTGGAACGCCTGCGTGGTCATGCCGACAGCGGAGAAGTGGAAGACGGGGCGCGGCTGATTTCCGATGACTTGCTTGATCGTTTCGCCTTCTCCGGCAGCGCCGCCGACCTCATCGCGCAGGCTGAACGCTGCTTCGCGGCTGGTGCGGGGCGCATCGAATTCGGCACGCCGCACGGAATCCAACCCGAAACTGGCATTCGCATCATCGGCGAACAGGTCATTCCCGCGCTGCGGTCAGGCCATTAGTATTAGAAAAAGAGTTGGTATTTAGATAGAGTTTGGATTTTAAACGGATGATCTACGCCCGATGATGCTAAGATAAATTAAACATTCGTTTATTGATGAGCCAACCTCATGAAAAATAACGATAAACTGCTCCGTGATATGCACGTCAATGCCTTAGAGATTCTGCACCGCTGCGCTACACCGAGCGGCTTTCGCGCTTCCGGTCTGGCAGCAGGCTACCCGCAAGTCTGGGCGCGTGACAACGGCATCATTGCACTGGGCGCGTTCGCCAGCGGTGACGCCGACCTGATCGCCACCGCGCGGGCTACTCTGCTAACATTGGGAAAGCATCAATCCGGTCGCGGCCTCATTCCCCTCAACGTCAATCCCGACAGCGGGTATATCAGCACGGAAAACGCCGGGGCAGTGGATGCCAACTTATGGTTCATCCTGCTGCACTTTTTGCACCTGCAGCACACCGGTGATACGGCCTTCCTCAATGAACACTGGGAAACCATCACCCGCGCGCTCGTCTGGTTGGAATATCAGGACATGAACGAGTGCGGCCTGCTGGAAATCCCCGAGGCGGGCAACTGGATGGATTTGATAGCGGTGCGCTACAACACCCTCTACGACAACGTCCTATATTACGCGGCAGTGCTGGCTTACGAGTTGATGGCACAGCGCGTAGCCGCCGATCTACCCCATCACGCGGTGGAGGTCAATGCCGCCCAAATTCACGAGCGCATCAATTTGCTGATGTGGATTGACCGCTGCTGGGTGGCAGAACACTTCGCCCAGCATCTGGAACGGCTGAAGGCCATCCGCTTGGAATGGTTCATGCTGTACCACAACATCGGGACGATTTCGAGCCGCCCCTATTACCTGCCGTGGGTAGCCTTCCGCGAGTATGGCGATTGGTGCGATACGCTTGGCAACTGCCTCGCGATCCTGACGGGAATTGCCGATTATCACCACAGCGAACATATCCTGCGTTACATGTATCAGGTTGGCATCGCCGAACCGTTCCCCAGCAAAGCCATCTATCCACCCATTCACCCCGGCGAGACCGACTGGCGCAATTACTACCGCAGCCGCAACCTCAATCTACCGCACCAGTATCACAACGGCGGCATCTGGCCGATGGTCGGCGGTTTTCATGTGGCGTCACTGGTGCGGCATCAGTGGCAGTCTGAAGCCGAACGGTTATTGCTGCTGCTGGCTGGTGCTAATCAGCAGGGGCGGAATGATGATGAGGGTTTCAACGAGTGGATGCACGGCGTGAGCGGTCATCCGATGGGCTTCGAACTGCAAGGCTGGTCAGCGGCCATGTACCTATATGCCGAAGCCGCTGTTCAAACCGGGAAACTGCCGTTGTTTGATGATCTGCTGGCCGCCAAACCGCAAGCCGCCCGCGTTAGCGAAGTCCACGAATTCGAGGTACATGCAGGCGGCGGGCCGGTGTGACAAGAGCCTCTACCGCAAGCTCTGCGGGTCAACTGCGTCGCGCAGCCCGTCACCGAGGAATGACACGGTTAGCACAATCAGCATCAGCACGGCGCTGGGAAAGAACACTTGCAGCGCGTTGCTTTCAAGATACGGCGTAGCCTCTGTAATCATCTTGCCGATACTGGGGTCAGGCGGTTGAATTCCCAGCCCCAGCAGGCTCAGCACCGCTTCGTTCACCACCACACTGGCGATGTCCAGTGTGCTGCTGATGACGATCAACCCCAGTACATTAGGCAGGATGTGCCGTAGGATAATCCAACTGTTGCGCGAACCGAGCGACCGTGCCGCCATCACGTAATCCTGCTCGCGGATCACCAGCGTCTGGCTGCGGACGAAGCGCGCCATCAGCGGCCAGCTCACCAGACTCAGTGAACCCGCCACCAGCAGCAAGCGCCCGATGCCGCCAAAGCGTTCCGTAACCGCACCGCCAAATGTCGCCGCCACCAGAATCGCCAGCAGCAGGCCGGGGAAGGCGAACAGCATGTCCGCCAACCGCGTCACCAGCACATCCAGTATGCCGCCGAAGTATCCTGCCAGCAGTCCCAGCGATGTCCCCAACACCATATTGAGAATCTCGACATAAAACGCCACCAGCAGCGACACCCGCAGGCCGTAAATCACCCGCGCCAGTGTATCCCGCCCCAGATTGTCCGTGCCGAACCAGTGCGCCGCTGAAGGTAGGGCGTTGATGGCTTTGTAGTCCGGCGTGTTGGGCGCCTGGGGATATATCACCGGCCCTACTGCCGCTATCAGTATCAGCCCGATCAACGTGAATAGGCTGAGCACAGCTACCTTGTTCGTCAGCAGCCGCCGCCAAAAATCGCGCAGCAAACTACGCTGCACAATCGTATTATCGTCGCCAATTCTAGGTGTAGTAATTGTCTGATTTTCTCCCCCTCTCTGCTTACGGAGAGGGGGTCGGGGGGTGAGGTTCTTATCTGAGGGCTGCTTAGCGGGAGGGTGGGTATTACTCATCTCAGCCCTCCACGCGGATACGCGGGTCGAGCGCCACATAGGCAATATCCGTCACCAGATTCATCGCCACCACCGCCACCGCCAGAATGACGGTTGTGCTTTGAATGACCGGATAATCGCGCTGTGAGATGGCTTGTACCGACAGGAAACCGACGCCGGGTATGGCGAACAAGGTCTCCACCACAAACGCCCCTGTCACCAGAAACGCAATCGACGGTCCCACCACCGTCACAATCGGCAGCAGCGCATTTCGTAGTGCGTGAACCCAGCGCACCCGCCGCTCGGTTAGCCCTTTGGCGTAGGCCGTCCGCAGATAGTCCTGCCGCAAAATTTCCAGCATGCTCACCCGCGTCAAGCGCGCGATATATCCCAAACTGGCCGCCGAAAGCACAATCACGGGCAGAATCCAGTGTTCCGGTTTTCCCCATCCCGCCACCGGCAGCGACGGCAGTCCCCGCAAATACAGTTGATAATTGATCCAGCGCAGAATCGGAATCAGCACGAAGCTCGGCACAGCATACAGCACCAGCATCAGCGCCATACTACCCCGGTCACTCCACGAATTCTGCCGCAGCGCCGCGAACAAACCGATTGGGATGCCCAGCGTCAAGCTCACTGTCAGCGCCACCAAACCCAACTGGAAGGAAACGGGTACACCATCGCGGATGAGATCCCATACCGGGCGACCCTGATACCGGAACGACAGCCCTAAATCACCCTGAAGCAGTCGCCCTAGATAATTGCCGTACTGCTCGTACCACGGCAAATCCAGCCCATAAGTATGGCGTAGTCGTTCGTAAACTGCCGGGTCGCTGCGCCCGCCCATCATGGCGAGTATCGGGTCGCCCGGCGCCAGATACCCCACCACGAACGTAATGAACGTGATGCTGAAGATCACGAACGGCAGGCTGGCGAGACGTTTGACAATCAACTTGAGCATGAATAGATTATGACACCGTTGAGTAAGGGGATGAGAGATGCCTCATCCGCCGTAAAAGTACATACACTTCAGCAGTTTGGGAGCATACCGCGCCAACAGGTGTTTTGCTATTGCCGCTGCGCACCCTTTCCGAAGGTATTCCTTCGGCCCATACACCTTTTTTTGTTCCACACCTATAATCAGATTACGTTTGCTGCTCACATCGGAGGATCAACGAGATGCTTCATCGAACATTATCACTGAATCGCGTCGCCATAATTGGCTTCATCATGACTCTTCTGCTGGCGGCATTCCTGCCTGCCCGTGCGCAGGGGCGTATCGAACTGACACAGACAGCCGAATATAACATCGGGGTTGATTGCCCTGTGGCGACTGCGCTCGAACCTGGCGGGACAACCTATTGGATATTGATGAACAACTGTGGTCAGCGTGGCTATACCCTGCATGCCTACAATGTCGCCGATGGCAGCGAAGTGACGACTGATACCTATGCCACTGCCTTGATGAATTTAGAGGATGTATTCGTTGACCCATTTATCAACCCGCTAGGCTTTACCCCGTCGGGTGATCTGAGCATCCGATATAACGACTCCGATACGTATGAAAGCCGAAACATCATCATTTCGCTTTCGACCGGTGAAGCGGAAGTTCATACCAGCGCCACCTACGATGCACTGATGTCCAGCATCAGCGAATACCCCGAATTCTCGCCCTACAGCCCTGACCACACCCGTGTGGTAGCCGTTGGCACGGCCAGCCTGCATGTCATTGATGTTCAGAACGAAGTTGAACTCGCGGAAATCCCCGTCGAAGGCGATATTTTTGCTTCGTTTGCGTCCTTTTCGGAAGACAATTCCCAACTGCACGTCGTCCGCCTTATCAATCAAAACGACCCCAATGACCACAGCGCAGCCTTGCTCATTTACAGCCTGCCCGATGGCGCACTGCTCAAGCAGTATCAGGTTGAGTCTTCTGTCGTCTGGGTCAGCCCGGACGGCAAACGTGCTGCCATCCAGCGCTACAGCAACAACATCGGAGATCTCAGTGAACTGCTGGTAATGGATCTTGAAAGTGGTCTCACCAGCGCCGCTGCCAATCTGCTGGAAAAACCGAGTCTTGTCACAGTCTGCACCAATACTGGCAAGACCACAAATTCCGGCTTTACTTTCGATGGCTTCTTCTCTGTACCCGGTGTCAACTGGCTGCCGGATAGCAGCAGCCTGCTCGTGCCTATGTCTTATAACGGTGATGCCGCGGAAGGTGGTGGAGTGTGTAGCTTTAGCTACAGCCGCATCCGCCAGTATTCAGTCAATTCCGGCAGCTAACATCCGATGAGAATCAGCACTAGCTGCTGGAGTAGCGTCATTATCGCCGCTGTAAAAGAAGGGCAATCCATATCAATGTAGCGGTGAAAAATGAGCGGGGTACAAATAAAGCCGTAATCATTGTCCATCACCGTCGGCAATACTGTTAATTGATTCGACATTGACTTCGAGCATACTCTAAGTTGTAGACTTCTAGTGGCATGACCATTGAACTCAAGCATGGTTTGCCGCGTAACTTCCTGGGAAGTTACAATCAATCGTCCTCCCCTTTTCCACCTAGTTATTGAGGAATGTCAAATGCCTAAATTTCGTGTTGGTGTTCAACTCCACCCCCAGCAGACCACCTATGCCGATTATGCCGCTGCCGTCCGTCAGGCCGACTCGCTCGGCGTCGACAGCATCTGGAATTGGGATCACTTCTTTCCGCTCTATGGCGATCCCAATGGCAACCACTTTGAAGGTTGGACGCTGCTCACGGCCATCGCCACCCTCACCCAGAAAGCTGAAATTGGCTGCCTCGTCACCTGCAATACCTACCGCAACCCCGCCTTGCTCACTCACATGGCGAAGACTCTCGACCACATCAGCGGTGGCCGCCTCATTCTGGGCATCGGTGCTGGCTGGTTCGAACGCGACTACAAAGAATATGGTTATGAATTCGGCACAGCGCCCAGCCGCCTCAAAGCACTTGGCGAAAATCTGCCCATCATCAAACAGCGTATGGCCGCCGAAATTCCTGCTCCCATCCGCAATCCCATTCCAATCCTCATCGGCGGTGGTGGCGAAAAAGTGACGCTCAAGTTGACTGCCCAATATGCCGATCTGTGGAACGGTTTCGGCCCGCTGGCGCAGTGGAAGCACAAAAACGAAGTACTGACCGGGTGGTGTAAAGAAGTCGGACGCAACCCCGCGGAAATTGAACGCACGGTATCCGTACCAGTTGATGACATCCCCAATAACCTGGATGCCTTTGCCGAAGCTGGCGCGACCCATTTCATTTTGGGCATGGGTGCACCGTGGAATTTCGATAAAGCTGAAAAACTGATCCAGTGGCGTGATGCTGCCAACAAATAGAAATGCAAGAAACAGATAATTCAAAACAATATGCCTGATGTAGGGACGAGGCATTGCCTCGTCCGCTGAATATCAAGCTAATTTTTGTACATTTTCACGAGAGGTGGAGATAAAATTCACGTCTCAAAATTGATAGATAGGAAAAATTAAGTTGAAACTACTCATCCTCGGCGGCACGAAATTTTTAGGCCGCCATCTGACCGAAGCTGCTTTAACGGCTGGTCACGAAGTTACCCTGTTCAACCGCGGCCAGACCAACACCGGCCTGTTTCCCGACGTGGAACAGTTGCACGGTGATCGTGATACAGCGGAAGGGTTAGCGGTGCTGGCCGGACGGCGCTGGGATGCAGTAGTGGATACTAGCGGCTATATTCCCCGCCACGTCCGTGACTCGGCTACTGTGCTCAAGGACGCGGTTGAGCACTATACGTTCATTTCCACCATCTCGGTCTACGCCAATGATATTGCGCTGAATGCCGATGAATCTGCGGCGCTGCAAACATTGGCTGACCCTACGGTTGAAGTCGTCACTGGCGAAAGCTACGGCGGCTTAAAAGTGCTATGTGAACAGGCTGCCGAACAGGTCATGCCGGGACGTGTGCTGCACGTCCGTTCCGGCCTCATCGTCGGCCCGCACGACCATACAGATCGCTTCACCTACTGGCCGGTACGGGTCAGTCAAGGTGGCGAAATGTTGACGCCCGGTTCGCCTGCTGCCGCTACTCAATTCGTGGATGCCCGCGACCAGGCCGCGTGGATTATCCGCATGGCCGAAGCCCACACCGCCGGTATATTCAACCTGACCGGCCCATCTACACCATGTACTTTGGGTGATGTGCTGGCAACCAGCCAAACCGTTTCCGGCAGCAGTGCCACCTTTACATGGGTCAGCGAGGAATTTCTCGCCGCACAGCAGGTCGCGCCGTGGGCCGATATTCCCTGCTGGCTGCCGGATGCCGACAATAACATGCAGAAACTCAGTATCAACAAGGCGCTAGAAAAGGGCTTCACCACCCGTCCGTTGGCCGAAACCATCGCCGATACACTGGCATGGTTCACCGCCCGCCCTGACCCGCAGCTTAGAGCAGGCATCAGCCGCCAGCGTGAAGCCGAATTGCTGGCAGCGTGGAAACAACAGCGATCTGCCAGCAATTAAGGCTGTTTCTGGAATAATATTTCTTGGTAGGGGACGACCTGCGTGTCGTCCCGTCGTCCTACCGTACCTCAATCCCCGTTTGCAGGGTGATGAAGTCGCTGTCCGCCGTCACCGCCACCCGCTTGCCCGATGCCGCATCATACAAGCCCACAATCAGCCGCGCCGTGCCCGCCTGTGCATCAGCATGGAATGTCACCGTGTGCCTATCCACCACATACTCACCCCGCCGCCAGCCCGTGGTCGGCCTCGTCGCTTGCACCGGAATAGAGTCACTCTGTGCCAGCACCTGCCCGTCCTCACGCACCAGTTGAGCAAACACCGTGTAGCTCACAGCCGTCGCCGCTTCGGCCTGCCACACAAGTGTTAATTCAAATGGGTGCGAACGGTCTGTCATGTCACCAGTTATTGTGTAACCCATCAGCGTCCCCACACCGGGTATAGCTGTATTCACGCCCGTGTCAAAAGTGGGCAGCACGCTCACTAGCAGCAGTGCGTCTACCGGTATCGTGCTCACCACCGTGCCGTCCGCCAACCTCAATTGGGCTGTGCCGTCCGGCGCATCCAGCGGTAGCTGCGCCGCCCGCCAATCCAACCGCACCGTTTCCCTGCCCGCGTATTCTGGCGCAGGGATTTCGACCCGCCATTTACTCTGTTCATCCGCCAATGTTAGTGGAGGCAGTTCACCGTCGCCCGCCCACAACAGCGCTAGTTGCAGAATATCGCCATTATGCAGCGCAGCCGGATACCGCGACAGGTCATGTAGTTGCAGTCCACCGCTGTTGATGGCTGCTGGCAGATTATCTGGCGGCCTCACTCGCGCCCAATCCGAGCCAATGATGCGCTGCATCCCGATCAGCACATCAGGCCGCGTCTGTCCATCGTCCAGCGTCAGGCTGTATCCGCTTGGATTAACCGCCTCATCATAGATACGCACTTGCAGGCTGTACTGTCCGGCTGGTGCGCCGTAAGGCAGCCGCAGCAGCGGATAAGCCGTCAGCACATCGCCTGCCGCCAACTGCGACGTTGTCCGCTGAATCGGGTCCGCGAAGATGGCGTCCGCCCGCCCGATCTCCCACCCGTAACCATTGAGCAGGGTTACTGCCACTTTCAAATCGGCTGTCGTGGGCTGTGTCAGTGTAATCTGCACTGGCAGGCAGATAGCTTGGTCAGCCGGTGCGGTGGTAAGTGTTCCCATCCCCGAAAGCGTTGCGCCGTTCAGTGTTGCGTGGAAGGGTTGCACAGTCAGCGGGCGCAGCGGCGGCGCACGGAATAATCGATCCGTCATGCCGTAAAAACTGACTATTTCCGGCTCGTTCACCGTCCCGTCACCCAGCGCGCAGGTCATCATCCCCCTGAAGTCGGCCCGCTGCGTGTACCACACATTCAGCGCCACATCGCCGCTCGTCGGCAGCAGCGGTTGCACCGTTTCCCAATCCGCCCCCTCCGGCAGTGTGATGCGCTCGGCCTGCACCCCCAGTCGCGGCCAGTAATAGGCCATCTCATAGCGGTCAGCATACGACCACATCAGCACATGGTTATCCGCGCTCAGGTGGTCGGCATAATACTGCACCATACCCCGCGCATCGTCGTGCTGATAAGCCGGATTCGTCGTCACAAAATGCACCGCAGCCATAAACGTGACCAGTGGCACAAGCGTCAGCGCCGCCCCCCAGCGCCAGCCTGCCAACCCCGCCCCCAGCGCCACCAGCAGCAGCGGCGCAATCATCACCAGATAGCGCCCGTGAATCTCATTGCCCAGCACCGTCAGCCCCAGCCATAACCCGCCCGTCAGCAGCAGGACATGCAGCACCAACCAGCGGGCAGCGGGCAGGCGATACGGAATGAATAGAACAGTGATGATGAGCAGGGCAATTGAAAGTGTTAGCAGCAGTGGTTCAGCCCCCGCCAGCCCCCACGCCCCGCTCCACAGCGCCTGCCACAAGCGCGCCATCATATCCACCGTCAGCGGCGAGGTGCTGGTAACAGCATTGTTCGCACCGGAAAGCAGCAGGAAGCGGTTGACGAAATACGGCAGCCACAGCACCCCCACCGCCGCCTGTCCCCCCAACCACAGCAGCAGGTCGCGCCGGGTGACACTGCGCCGTTGATAACGGTCAGCTATCCATGCCAGTACGGTAATGATATTCAGCCACAGCGCCACCACTGGCCCGGTGTTGTGGGCATACAGCAGCGCCAGTTCCGCCCCCCACAGTGCCAGCCACCAGCGCCATTGGCTGCCACGCCGCAGCCAGTGCCAGCTCAACGCGCACACCAGCACCAGTGCCGCCAGCAGCGTGTACATCCGCGCTTCCTGCCCCGCCCACCACAGCAGAGGCGAGAAGGCCGCCAGCAGTGCGCTCATCAGTCCTGCCCGCTGCCCGAACAACTGCCATCCAAGCTGGTAGCTCAGCGCCACCACCAGTAAACCGCACAACAGCGAAAAGTAACGCAGTGCCAGTTCGCTGTCGCCTGCGCCCCGCGCGAATACATTCAGCAGTACATAATACAGTGGGGGATTAGTCGCATCGGCGTTCCATGCCGCCAGCAGCGTGGGCTGCGCCGCCGCATAAGCCGACCAGCCTTCATCGAACCAGATGCTTTGACTTTGAATGTGATACAAACCTGCGGCACACGCCAACAGCAAAATCAGGGTCATCAACAGGGGGAAACGCTTGCTCGTTCGCATGCCGCAAGCGTAGCATGAGCACTCTGCAAATGCAACGCAGCCCCTGCCTGCTGTGCCTCACAGTCCGCAGAAATTTACCACCGCCTCTGTCGCCAAAATTCGTTTCAATGGTACTATTAGTTGTACTAATGAACGCCACCGCCAGCCTGTCCGGCGCACCAGTGTGATAAGGGGGATGCATGATAATCCGATTACGTGATTGGGGGCTGCTGTTTGCTCTCTGCCTGCTGCTGCCGCTCACAGTCGTGGCCCAAACACCCGAAGGTCAATATGCCGCTGCCCTGACGGTCTCCCAGCCCGGTGTTGAGGTCTTACATGTCAATACCACCAACTGGATTGGCGTCAAAGTTGAGTCGGTAGTCGGCGTAGGGGATAGCATCCGCACCGCTGGCGCAGGCCGTGCCCAGATCAATTACGTTGCCGACAGTAACGTCACCACCCTGCTGCCGGATACCATCTACCGCATCACCCGCTTTGATGTCACCGCCGAGTCCTATGCTATCGAAGCCGACCTGCAAGTGGGTTTCACCGAACACCGCCTGCCCGCCGTGGCTGACAGCGATGCTACTTATGTTCTCACCACCCCCGGCATGACCTTGTCATCGGTGGGGACGCAGTTCACCGCCCGTGTCGAAGACAATGGTCGTTCCGCAGTCCTCTCCAGAGAAGGCAGTTTGACCGCCACCAGTGGCGATCAATCAGTGGAAGTGCCCGCCGGTTTTGGCGTCCGCGCCTCGGCTGGTGGAACACTCAGCGATGTCGTCGCCGCCCGCACCTATGCCGAACTCGACGCCGCGCTGGATGGCTGCACTGTGACTCTCACCACGCCTGATGATGTCAGCCTCAATGTCCGCAGTGGGCCAAATATAAGTTTTGACCTGATCGGCTACAGCAGCGCCAGCGATATTTCCACGCTCATGGGGCGTAATGAATCAGGTAACTGGTATCGCATCAAATTCGGTGATGGCTTTGGTTGGGTGCTTTCCAGCACGGCAGCAGTAGATAAAGGCTGCGCGGGTTTGCGCCAATTCGCCGATGACTACGGCCCGGAAACCGCAGCACCTTGATTTTACGTAAGGCTGGACTGGTGTACATGTTTCCTTCCTATTCCCGGAAATCTATTCGCTTCGCTTTAAGTCTTTCTCCCCCTTTCCTTGTTTACGGGGAAAAGGGGCGGGGGGATAGGGGTTTGCTGAATGATCTACCTGTTGGCAAATGGCTAGTGATTGCCCTCCTATTGGGCTTCATCACGTCCGTCTCCGCCGCCCAGCCCGGCCTCAGCGCCCAACTGGATGTGCTCCATGCCGGTGTCGAAATCCGCGCCCATGACTCAGTCAATTGGCTGGCCGTCAGGCCCGGCGCCCAGATGGCCTTCGGGCCCGGCGATAGCCTGCGTACCAGCCACACCGGACGCGCCTACCTGACCTTTGCCGACAGCCTTGAAATATTGGTGATGCCGGACAGCACCTTTTCGCTAGCCACTTTTATTGACCAACCGCAGCCCACCTTCACCGCGCAGGTTGAAGGCCATCTCATCCAACGCCGCCTGTCTGCGCTAGAGGTTGCCGATTATCAACTCACCGTCGGTCACTTGACCCTTACTCACCCGGCTGATTTCTTCGCCGTCTGGTCAGCCTTTGAAGGCTACGACGTGGTCACGGTAGATCAGGGGCGCGTGGATTATTCCGCAGCGGGCATCATGGGTGTCGTCGGTGCTGCTCAAGGCATGTTGTTGGCCGAGGGCGAATCTTTCCTGACAGCCCCCGACTACCCCCTCAACGCCGCCCGTATGGTGGGCGCACGCAGTACCTGCGTCGGGCAAATCGAAAACGGTGGCGAGGCCAATCTCAACGTGCGGGCTGCTCCGGGGGTTGGCTCATCCATCATCGGCAACATTGCTGACCAGTCTCGTGTACCCATCATGGGCATCAACGCCCGCCGCACGTGGTATCGCATTCAGGTCTTAACCGGCTTCGGTTGGGTGCGGGCTGCGTTAGTAAAAAATGACTGTGCCAATCCACCCCTGCTGCCGGATGAAAGTCTTGAAAACAATGTCGAAATGTTTGACGTATCTCCGCTGGAACTGGCGCTGCTCCAACCCTTCTACGGCCAGCCCGAAAATAACCTCTGGTTCTACCGCAGCTTTGCCGGAGCGTAAGCTGTAGCTCACTGCATTTTATATCCTAACGGTGAAATTATAGTACTATAGAAAGACTGATTATGAAGAGCAAAATTTGCTCCTCTAACTCAATCCTTTGTGATTAAATAAAGCGAAAACAACGTGCCAATAATCCAATATGATGATAGTGGTCAAGACTATACCATTAGCCAATCCCTAGCTGACGAATTAGCTGGTTTGGTTGAGAAATTAAACAATACATGAAGAACTACGGTTTCGATTTATCAGAAGATAGGCATTATCAGAATTTGTGGAGGTAATTCTGGTAGAGTAATTGTCTTATTTCAAAGTGAAGATCAAGGGTATGGTAAGCTAGTAGATGTAGATTCCATTCGTAATGCTGAAATTGAAATCGCTATAGAAAATAATCTTGACCCCGAACCTTTTCATTTAACAGTACCAAAAGCAGTGGCTCATGAGGTTGGTTTATACTTTCTTGAGCATGATGTTGTTCCGAAAGGATTAACTTGGGAAGGTGATATGAGCAAATATGCTTGATTAGTTCATGCGGTTTATTCGCACTTTAAGCCTTAAAACTGTAACTGACCTGATCCTCACATCAGTCTAACTTTGAGAGAGCCTGCACACCGCAGGTCCTTTCATTCTCGTTCGGCCTCAACTCAAGTCAATTGTGAAAGGCAGATATAGGGCGAGAGAAGCAGGGCAAAGCGGGTCGGCGCTGGGGTTGAAACGCGCAAAAAGGTGGATTGTGGGGCGTTTAAGAGTTTAGCAGGTCTATAAATTCATCCACTGTTAGCCCTGCATCTTTGATGATTTTGTGCAGCATACCGGGTTTGAGCGTGCCATGATTGGGAACGGTGGTGCGGGCTGCTGGATTGTCGCGGTGTAGCGTGATATGGCTGCCCTTTTGACGCGATACCGTGAAGCCAATGCGTTGCAGTACTTGATACAGTCGCGGGCACGGACTACGGGCAGCTTTGGCATCAGACAGCCTTAAGCAGAATGGGGGTGGGAAGATCATCAGGTACTTCTTCACCAGCCGCAATCATATCCTCAATATGCAATTCTATAGCCTCTTTGATGTTTGCCATCGCTTCGGCTTCGGTTTCGCCCTGACTGTAGCAACCGGGCAAACTCGGCACTTCAACGACATATCCGCCTGTTTCATCAGGAATGAGAATGACTTGGCGCATATTCTATCCTTTCACTGGTTGAATAATAGCATAAGTCATGAGTTGGGTCACCATCGCAGGCTTTTTCATTTTCGGCCTCAACTCATTCCCGTTCGCGCACCACTTGATACAAAACCGCGCCGACTATTGCACCCATAATCGGAGCCAGCCAATAAATCCAGTGAGCTGTCCACAAACCGGAAACCAACGCTGGCCCCAATGACCGCGCCGGATTCATCGAAGCGCCGCTGATCGGCCCGCCCCATAGGGCATCCAGCGCCACCGTGAAGCCAATGGCGATAGCCGCCGGTGCGCCCACCGCCTTCGTGTCGGTTGCTACCGAGATGATGACAAACATCAGAACTGCCGAAAGCAGCACTTCGGCCCCGAACGATTGCCCGATTGAGCCTGAAGGCAGCGTCGCGCCCAGCCCCGCTGCATCGCCGATCAAGAGGCGGAGTGTCAGCGCGCCCAGCCCCGCTCCTAACGTTTGTGCTGCAACATAGGCCAACACCTTGCGCCACGCAAAATGACGGGTCACAGCAAAGGCAATAGTCACCGCCGGGTTGAAATGTGCGCCCGAAATATGCCCCACCGCCGCGATCATCACTAGAATAATCAGGCCGAAGGTCAGCGCCACCCCCACATGCCCCGGTTCGCCGGTCTGCGCGTTGACCATAATCGCGCCGCAGCCAGCCGTCACCAGCGCGTAGGTGCCGATACATTCTGCACCCGCTTGGCGCAGCAGCTTTGTTGAAATGGAGAGCACTTTATGTCCGTTGCTCCATCAGGAAATAAGCAATCCGCTCGGCGAGTTCTGCCGCAATCTGCTCAAGCGCCGCCCTGCGCTCCTGCTCATCGTCTAGATTGAGCGGGTCGGCGAAACCCCAATGAAGCTGCTTGCCACCCGGAAAAGTCGGACACACTTCCCGCGCCTTGTCACACACCGTGATGACGTAATCGAATGATTGCCCGACGAAGTCTTGCAGCGACTTTGCGTACTGCCCGCCGTGCGGAACGCCCAGCGTCTCCAGTGTGGTGAGCGTGTCGGGATGCACCTCTGTCGGCACATTGCCCGCGCTGTGTACTTCGATTTGATTGCCGCTCTGTTGGCGCAGCAAGGCTTCCGCCAATTGTGACCTCGCCGCGTTGTGGGTACATACGAACAGTACCCGCAGGTGTGGCATGGCAGGTGCAGAGAATTCGAGCAATTCGCCTGAATTCAAAGCAGGATGCAGCGCGTAGCCTGCCTGCTGATACAATGTCCGCAGCTTTTCCACATCCAGCCGGTAATACAAATCACGTCCGTCGGCTTCCGAACGGCGGGTGATGACCAGCTCGTCCTGCCGCAGCTTCTTCAGGTGATAAGAAACCAGATTCATCGGCACATTGACGGCTGCGCTCAGTTCCTGCACCCGCAGGTCACTGACTGTCAGCGCCTTCACCAAACCCCAGCGCACATCGTCGGCCAGCAGCTTGAGAACCGGGGGTAGAGAAGTAGGTTCGCTCACTTATTTGCTAACCGCCTCAACCTCTAATTCCTTGAGCCACGCTTTAATCCGCCCGTCAATCTGGTCGCGCACCGTGCGGAAGGTTGCCATGATTTCATCGTCCGTGCCTGTGGCCGCTGCCGGGTCTTCAAACGGCCAGTGGATTTTTTGTCCCCACTGATCCCATAGGGCTTGCGGGCAGGACTTATCCGCATTTCCGCAGACGGTAATCACATAATGGAACAACACCCGCCCCATATACTCAGTCGTGTCTTTAGAGCGTTGTCCCCGTATATCAATGCCGACTTCGTCCATTGCCCGAATAGAGAAAGGGTTAATCCCTTTTGGCTCAAGCCCGGCGCTGTACACCTCAAAAATATCGCCCGCATAATGCCGCAGCAGTGCTTCCGCCATCTGTGATCGCGCCGAATTACCAGTGCATAAGAACAACACCCGCTTCTTGCCGCGTGGATCGTTGAACATAATAATTCCTTCAATCTAAATTGCATCAATATAGATTGAATTATATTTCGACTTGGCCGAAAGACAAGTTAAATCTTCTTAATCTGTGTCGCCGTTCGTCGTAGTCCTGAACCCGAATTTCACGTTCCACACGGCTTTAGTCAGTACCTTCGACCCCTTCAAACCAAACTCTAACCCGTTTCTACCCGCGTTCGAATTGACAAAATGGAACTTTTGTGCTACATTCTACTTGATAGTGGTCACATGGTATATGATGATTGTATCAATTTAGAACACTTTCGGGTGTGGATGTAGGGACAGGCCGCGCCCTGTCCTACTGAAAACCTTAACTATCGCATACGTTGCAACCACTTGATAGTGGTTATGTGATAGGCGATAAACGTAGCGTCAAATCCCATCACAGCATAATTATGGCGACGGGGCAGCGCCAAATACCTAGCGGGGTGTCGCATCCGTCGAAATCATTCCCACTCAATTGCCCGCCCTAAACCGACAATTTATTGGCAAAATGCCGCCATTTCCGCCAATTTCGCCATAAAAATGACATGTCCAGCGCGGCACTGAGGGAGTTTCCCGCCAAATTGATTTCTATTTGGCGCTTCCGCCAATTCCGCCATTTCTGCCATAAAATATGGGAATTGCAATCAATAAACTAGGTTGTGTTGAGCGTATCTCTACTACACTTCCCCGTGCAGCATCCCTAGCAGGCGGTCCAGCACCCGCTCGCCATCGGCGCGCAGAGCGTTGTGTTCGTACTCATCGGTCACCCAGACGCGCGTACCCTTGATCAGTCGTGCGGTTTCTTCGGCCAAGCGCCGCTCGACATACATATCGTTGTAATAGATTGTAGCGGCCACCGGCACGCTGTTCTTCTTCAGCACATCTACATCGTACAGCAGCGGCCAGTCAGTATCCGCAGCCAGCAGTTCAGCGGCAGCTTTGAGTGGCTGTAAATAACGGTAATCATCGAACATCCACGAATAAATCATCTCGCCTGTGAAGTACACCGGTTGGCCGGGTGTGATAGCGAACTGCGGGTACTCGGCCCGCACCCGTTCCGCCGCCCAGTTGGAGGCCGCACCCTGACAGTAAATGGCTTCGTGTAGAATGGCGAAAATGGGGTTGGTCTGGAAATCCGAGGCACGTTCCACTTCGTAGAGGAAGGTATAACCTAATTCACGCGCTGCCAGCCCATCTACAAAAGCCTGCTCCAGTAGATAGTGGACGTTCTCAAAACCAGTGCTGGCGCCAAAAGCCAGCCCAAGCTGCTGGAAGCGCCGTGCCGTCAGCCGCTCACCCTGCGGTAAGCAAACGTCGTTGGCATCTAAGTAACTGACGATGTCCTGCACCCGCTGCACATCATCCGGGTAACGGGCGTAATATAGCTGGTTCTTGTCGGTCACGCGCTGGTAGGTGGCGCGGTAAACATCGTCCGCCGTGTGGGTGACGGGTGGCAGACCGCCCGTGATAATGGCTTCTTTGAGGCCGTGCGCCGCGAACGACAGGTACGTACCGATGCAGAAGCCGCCGTAACTTTGCCCCAGCGCACTCCACTGCACCTCCGGCCCCAGCAGTTCCGCGCGGATGCGTTCGGCGTCCCGCACGATATTGTCGGCGCGGAAGTGTTTAAGGTAAGCTGCTTGTTCTTGCGGGTTGCTAAAACGTGCCAGCGTTTGATAGGTAAGAGGGGTACTCAGGCCCGTGCCGCGCTGGTCGAGCAGCAGCACGCGGTAGTCCTCCAGCGCCCGTTTGATCCACCCATCACGGCCCAGTGGACGCGGCGACGGGAAACCCGGACCGCCCTGAAAGAATATCAGCATAGGCAGCGATTCGCGCACGTTGCCGGGAGCGACTAACTCGCGGGCAAAAACGCTGATCTGCGTTCCGGTTGGCTGAGCATAATCCAGCGGCAGGCTGAATTGATGGTCAAGCATGACGAGACCGGGAATCCGGTGGGTATTGAGAATCATGGTGGTGGCAGCCTTTCGCGCACTGGGACGATGCGGTTGATGATGTCACACGGCTGGAGGCGTGTCAAAAGCCATGCCCGCGCCCGAAAGTCAATGGTTATAGGTAACTGTTAGCGCCGCTCCGCCTCCTCCAACATCTGTACGATTGCTGCGCGGTGGTCGGCTTCGGGATGCAAGCGGGCATGATCCAGAGCCGTCATCCCCTGTGTGTCCCGCAAGTGAATATCCGCTCCGGCACGCAGCAGCGCCGCCACACGGGCGGGGCGCCCGCAGGATGCAGTGAGGATCAAAGGCGTCATCTCCTGCTTATCGCGGGCGTTGATGTCTGCCCCGGCCTCCAACAGCAGCTCAAGTGCTTCAACCGAGTCGCTGGCGATGTATCCGTAGGTTGAGCGGAACTGCGACAAGTCAATGTTAATCTTGCCAATCAGATCCCGGTGTTCCTCAGGAACGCTATCAAGCCAGTTCCTTTCACTGTCTCTTTTCATCAACTTGTAAGCCGAAAAGCCCTCCGGTGCAGCTGCGTAAAACAGGGCTGTTCTACCGTGTTCTTCCTCTTCTTTCAGATGGACATTTGCCTGATGCTCAAGTAGCAGCCGCACACCTTCGACAAAGCTAATCTCTGCTGCTTGCATTAGCGCGGTAGCCCCCCAGCTCATGGCCTGATCGACATTGGCGCCACGCTGGAGCAGCAGGCGCATCATCTCCAGATTGCCTTTACGGGCAGCTTCACGGAGAGGTGAGCCAGACTGCCCTTTGTCCGGATTGACCTGCGCTCCGGCATCAATGAGATATGCAGCAACTTCCGGGTCATCCTGACTCTGAAGGGCATCCATTCCCCGTTCGTCTATCAGATGTATATCCGCTCCGTAATCCAGAAGAAGTTGTACCATCTCAATTGATTGAGCATTTGACAGTGGAAACCAATGGTCGGCGTTCTGAGCGTTCGGGTTAGCTCCCGCTTCCAGCAGCAACCGGGCAATTTCCAGATCATCCTGCTGGACAGCCACGTAAAGCGGCGTGGTCGAATACCGTTTGGTTTCGGCATCGGTGTCTGCGCCCATCTCAAGCAAGGCGCGCACCATTTCTACTTTTATACTTTCCGCTGCATATTTCAGCAGCGTGTAGCCTTGGCCGCTGACGAAGTTGATGTCCGCGCCTGCTTCAACTAACAACCGTGCGATTTCCGGTGTTGCCGCGTCACTGATAGGCTGTGACTGAACATGATCTTCGGCATGTACATTCGCACCGGCTTCAATCAACAGCTTGACACAGGCGTTGGCACCCCATGTCGCCGCCTTGCTCAATACAGAGTGCTGATAGCCGTCCTGTATGTTCGCATCTGCCCCGTGACCCAGCAGCCACCGAACCATCTCCGGGTTGTCCTTTTTCACCGCCGCGAACAGGTCCTCTGAACTGACTGCTGCTCCCTGTTCGACCAATTTCTCAGCTCTGGCGACATCACCAACCAATAGGCACATACGCCACGGTGTTATACCCATGGCCGGTTGAAGATTGTCGTTCGGGTCAGCGCCGCGTAGAAGTTCCGCCTGTACATCATCCACACTGCCGAAGACAATGGCTTGTAGAAACGCATTCCAGCCTATTCTTTCGCCATTTGCACCGGCGTCGAGCAAAATGTGCAGCGTCTCGAAGTCACTGAAGTACAGGGCTGTGCCTACTGCCGATTCACCATAGCTGGTGACAACGTTGGGGTCAGCACCGGCAGCCAGCAGCAGGTGCACGACCTGCGAGCGGGTGGCGGCCTGACTATAGGTGCCATTAATCAGCGGCGTGTAGCCCTGCGAAGTACGGAAATGCGGGTCGGCACCTGCTGCCAGCAAATAGCGCACCTTGTCCACATTTCCGCTCTTGGCGGCGATGCTCAACGGCGTTCCGTCAAGATCACTCACCACACCATTGGGGTTTGCGCCATGCTCAACCAGCAGTTGCAGTATGTCCACACCAGCGAAACGGCTCCTTGCCGCAATGCCCAGCAGCGTTGCCCCATCAGCTTTTATCTTGTCGGGCGATAAATGTTGCAGCCGCTCCCGGACCGACTCCACATTCCCGTAGCGCACCCATGAATGTAACTGCATGACGTATCCTTATCGGCTATATGTCATGCCATCATAATAATTTCACTTCGATAATAAAGGGTCAATAAGGTTTGCAAGCATCCCATTCGTCAATGGGTGTTTCGCAGACCCTTATTCACCCTCCAATTGTTGCGCTCAGATTGTTGAGTTTTTATGCCCCCAGTTTGCGGGTGAAGAAATCCGCCATCTCATTGAAGGCATCCACTGCCACTTCGTCCTGCCGCAGTTGGCCGCCCGCCAGCATGAAGCCATGCGGTTCGCCGAAATACACTTTCATTTCAAAGTAAGCGTCAGCCGCCTGAAGTTGATTAGCATAGTCATAGATGCCGGCAATGGGACTCGGTTGGTCATTTGTGCCGTGAATGATGAGCATGGGTGCTGTGAGTTCAGCGATGTGGTCAACCGGTTTGCCCAGTGTGCCCTCATTGTTGGGGAAGCCGTACCACGCCACGCCCGCCTTGATACCCTCTACCTGTGGCAGCAAGAGCATGGTGTAGCGCCCGCCCGCGCAGAAACCGGTTAAGCCGATGCGTTCCGGGTCAACATCCTCACGCGCTTTCAGCATAGCGATGCTATCATCCACCAACTGCTTGACCACATCGTCGCTGGGGCTTTGTTCAAAGGTTTGCCAGCCAACAGAGAGCACCACGAAGCCGCGTGCTGCCAATTCATCGGTCATGGTGCGGTAGCCTTCTTCGAGGCCGCGGAACGAATGAATGAGGACGACTGCCGGATACGGGCCGCCGGACGCGGGCGCGGCCATGTACGACTTGTACGCCTCTCCGCCGCTGGTCACATCCACATCGGCTGAAGTGACTTCCATATCCTGTGCGGAGGTAGCGGGAACGAGTGCAGCGACAAAAAAGACTAACAGAAAAAGGGCAGTAAATTTGATCTTCATCAATAAAGGTCTCCAACCTGTTTTACGATGCCCTAGGGTAACCGGATTTTTGTCCGTTTGTTGATGAGAATGGAGTAAGTATTTTATGAGCGGCCTGCAAACCATAAATCTAACCGAACAATGTATACACCAATTAATCTAGTACGCTATGATGCTCAATACACATTCAATCCAGCTTACAGGGGAAAGCATGGGCATATATCTATGCTGCGCCTTCATACGGGCTTTCAAGATTGGATCCCTGTGTTTTCCGTAGTTGCCTTCATCGCTGGAATTTTGCTCTTTCTCAGCGAGCCGAACTTTGAATATCGCGGTACTGCATTAACTGGTTTAATTGCAGTTGGGACTTTGGTAGTGACCCGGTTAAGCGAAGGCCGGTCAACCGTCATCAATAGCATTCTTCGTCGTGAAGTACGTCTCTACACCCATCCGGCAGCGTTTGCCCAATGAAGCCCCGCAGGCTACTATGCGGTTGAGGAAGGCTCTTGGAAGGCATGGCTTTTACTCGCTTGCGGTTGTTCTTCGCCTTGCTTTGATTAAATTCTTTGATTCATGTGAAGATTGGAAGAGTAATACGTCGGAGCTACTGTCTCGGATGTTTAATATAAACCAGAAAAAGCTGCGATACGCTCATTTTTGAAAACGACAAGCAAAAATTCTTACCTTTGGAAGATGTTCCGTTTTCATCTGTTGAAAGATACGCCGTGAAGCCTTATCAAGGACTATAGAATATTGGCAATATTACAGTTGAATTATTGTGGTGCATCAAACAGTCACGGCCCTAATACTGCACCTCCTGATCCTTAAATTAGCTTATCCAACTTGGAAGCGTTTGTATGACAGTTGGTGATACTAGGCATCAACGTCAATGCAGCGGCTAATTGGTGGATTTCAAGCCACCGATTGACAAAGATAAACAACTTCTTTAAAATATTTACTCGTCAGTAAAAATTTCTACGGGAAGGCAAATAACACGCCGGTTATGACCAAACCTTCTTTCAAGGAACGCCAGCGCCAGCAGCGCGAACACGAAATTATCACCTGCGCCAGTGCGCTTATCCAGCAGCTTGGGATTGACCATATCAATCTGGATACACTGGCGGCGGAAGTAGGTATTTCCAAGCCTACCCTGTACCAGCACTTTAGCAGTAAGGACGAACTGCTGACGCGCGTCATCGGGCTGGGCATTGAGGCGCTTCAGGGTTATCTACAACCGCAGGTAGGCAGCCCGTTGCAACGTTTGGAGAAGGTTTTCCGTACACTACTCCAATTGAACTTTAAGAAGGATGGTTTGCTGGCGAGTATGGGAGCGGACGCCATCATGACCGCCCTACATGACCCACTGAATAAATCACGCAAGGGCCAACTGATGGGGCAGTTAGTGGCACTGGTGCATGAAGCACAAGCACAAGGCGACATCCCGCAGGGGATGCAGGCTGAGAGCGTGGTGTATTCGATGTTCGCGCTGCTTTCGGGCGTGCGCCGCCAATTTAACGAAAACCCGGAGGCTAATGTGGATGCGACGGTAGAAACGGTGGTCACATTATTCTTGCACGGCATCGCTGTCCCGTCTACCGCTCAAGTCTGATTACTTTTCTCGACATGACAACTTCACACCTTGTACTGCGCCAGCCTCCGTTCATGGCGGTCGGCTGGCGGCCAAGATGATTATTCGTTCAGGTATCGTTCGCTAGGGGAGGAACACACGTTTATGACCGAGGCCACTATCGCACAGCCAGTCTTCAGCTCCGCGGCTGAAGAAAGCGCCTACAAGCGCCGCTGGCTCGCACTTATTATTCTCAGTTTGAGTTTGACGTTGATCGTGGTTGACAGCACTATTGTTAACATCGCTTTTCCCACCATTCGTGCGACATTCGGCGCTTCCTATGCCGATGCCGAATGGGTAAACTCCATTTATTCGCTGGTATTCGGCGCGGCGCTCATTACGTGGGGCAAGCTGGGTGACCAGTTCGGGCGGCGCAACATTTTTATCGCTGGTGCGCTGACCTTCGTGATCGCTTCGGCGGGCGTGGGCTTCGCGGACTCTATCGGCGTTGTCGTGTTGTTCCGCGCGCTGCAGGGCATGGGCGGCGCCATGATGTCACCTTCTACGCTGTCTATCATTTCCTCCACCTTCAAAGGGCGGGAACGTGGTATCGCCTTCGGTATGTGGGGGGCGACGGCGGGCATCGCAGCCGTGCTCGGCCCGATCCTCGGCGGCTGGTTGATCGAGTACGGCACGGGCATCACGGAACAACCGTGGCGGCTGGCCTTCCTCATCAATATCCCCATTGGCCTGATCGCCATCGGCGGCAGTTTCTACGCCATCCGTGAGGTTATTGACCGGCGCATCAAGCACAGCATTGACTGGCTGGGTATCATCCTGGCGTCGCTGGCGCTGGGCGGGTTTGTGTTCGGCGCGATTGAAGGCCAGAATTACGGCTGGCTGGAAGCCAAGAAGGTGTTCACCCTCGGCCCGATCACCTACCCCACATTGGCCGAAGGCGCGAGCATCACGCCCGGCACACCGTCCTTCATCCCGTTCATGTTCTTGTTCGGGGCGGTCATGCTTGCGCTGACCATCTTGCTTGAAGTTCGATGGAACGCAGTGGTGTGGCGAACCGTTGTTTGAATTCGGTCTGCTCAAATATCCCGCTACCGTTACGGGCTGCTGACGGTTTCGATCGTGGCGCTGGGTGAGTTCGGTGTGATTCTGGTGCTTTCGATTTACTACCAGTTGGCGAAAGGGTTGGGGGCATTTGAAACAGGCTTGCAGCTCATCCCCCTCTCGCTGGCAATGTTGATAACAGCCCCTACTGCCGGGGTGCTTTCCAGCCGCTTCGGGGCGAAGTGGGTGGTGACTGCTGGTATGGCGCTGGAAGCGGTTGGCTTATTCTGGATCAGCCGGATTATCCCGGACGCCGACGCCCCGCTTCAGTTCCCGTTAATCGTTTACGGTATCGGCTTGGGGCTGGCAATCGCCCAACTGGCCAACGTGGTGCTTTCGGATATTCCCAGCAATAAGGCAGGCGCGGCTTCAGGGGCAAATAACACCCTGCGCCAGTTGGGGGCTTCACTGGGTATCGCCATCATCGGGGCGGTGCTGTTCAGCACGTTTGCGACAGCTACAAAACCGTTGGTGACGGAAATGACAGCCTTCGAGGACTTCTCTGCGCGGGTGAGCGCCAACACCGAGATTTCTAACGGGGCGCGCTTGCTGGGTTCGCAGTTCGGGCAGTTTTCGGCCACCGCCAAAGAAGCTATCAACAAAGGGCTGGACGACAACGAAGGCTTTGATACCAGCAGTGACCCCCTGGACACAGCCATTGCTCAGATGCCAGATGTTGCCAAGACCTTCTTGAAGATACAGGGTGTTGATCTGGACAACGCTGAGACGGTGGCGCAAATTAAGGCTGATCTCGCGCCGGATGTGGAAATTCTGCAAACCGACATCCGCAATGCGCTGGGTACGGGCTTTGCTCAGGCGGCGCAGTCTGCGGCACTGTTGTCGGCCATCTTTGTCGGCTTGGGCGCAATCAGTTCGATGCTTATTCCTAATGCGAAGGCGCGGCATGACGGCGAAGCGGTGATGGCGCACTAAGCGCGGAACACATCAGAATTATGGAGGGGCGGACGGGGTTAGGCCGGTTCGCCCCTTTTTGTTTTGCGTCTAGCTCTGAACCCACGCCAGACTGGACGGGTAATGATAGCGATGTGCGCCTTCGTGGAACACCAGCGAACAGGCGTCGGGCGCATTGGCGACGGTATAGGCGCGCTGCACTACTTCGTATGGCTGGTTGATGCCGGGCAGTGGGAAGATGGGGTCTAAACGGCCATTCACGAGGCACAGGCGGCGCGGCGCAACCAGCGCTGTGAGTTCGCCAATGTCGCCTAAGGTGAGCAGATTCGGTACATAATTGCATTCGCAGTGTGACATGCCCAGAATGGAATGTTTATAACTGCAAAAGTAGCCGGAGATCACCACCGTAGTCAGCCGCGTATCGAGGGCGCTTAGAAACAAAGCGGTGGCCGCGCCGCCGGAATGCCCGGTGCAGACAATGTTCTCGCTCAGCATGTCAGGGCGGTTCAAAACCCAGTTCAGAGCCGCTATGCCGTCGCGCACCCGTTCGCCCATCAGGTTCATGCCGTGCAGCATGTAGTCGAAGGATAAGTGACGGCAGGAAATCGAAGATTTGGTAGGGTCAATTTGGTTGGTGACGCGCTCACCGAAGCCGCGCTGCTCGATGGCGCACACCATGTAGCCATCTTCGGCAAAGCGCTGGGCAAAGTTTTCATCCAGCGCGAGGTTAGTGGCGTGGGTGGCCGCGTCAGGGTCATTGCCCAGTATCAAGTTCACGCCGGGGCCGTGCCCGTGAAATGCCATGACGAGGCGGTGGGGCGGTGGTGCTTTGGGGATAAGCAGGTACAGCGGCACCTGAACATCATCCACGGTGAGGGCGTGTTTTTCTTCGTGATAGCTGCCCTTATCCACTATCGAAAGGCGCTGGCTGGAAGGTGCAGGCGGAGTGGGACGGTCAGCGATGCCTAGCAGGTGGGAAAGCTCCGCCCTAAAGCGCTGCTGCCAATCCGCGAGTTCGGCAGGTGTCGTGGCGTGAAAAGCATAGCGATGGGTGGTGGTGCGAAAGTGGTTATCGAGATGGTCTTGCAGTTGGAACATGGTAAGCACCTGTTTGTGATCGCTATCAAGCGGTTGAGGCGTTCATTTGTTGGATAATCGGCAATGTACCCTCAGTCTCTATACGTCCTAGATAAGTACAAATTTGAGCGTGCAAACCGGGCAGTCGGTTCAAATCTTCTCCCCACAGCGTTTGATTTGCCAGCACAGCCGTCACGCGCTGTTCGGTGCTGATGTCGGGCTGCCAGACGGATTTGAAAAAGTCGAGCAGTGCCGCATCATCCTGTATTGGCACAGCCTCGCCGTGCCACTCGCCTTTGTAGAGGCGGATGAAGGCGGCCAGCGCCAGCACCACGCGGGCGGGCAACGCTTGTCGCTTGTCGTAATACCCCTGAAGCGTGGGCAGCAGGCGCGTGCGCATTTTGGCAGTCGAGTTGACCGCGATGGTGAGCAGACGGTGATGAATGGACGGGTTACGAAAACGGTCAAAGACATCACGGGCGAATTGTTCTAGTTCTGGGGCGGGCAGGTCGAGCGAAGGGATAATTTCCTGTTGGACTTCGTCCTGCAAAAACTGCATCAGGTCAGGCTGTTCCACACAGTCGCGGACGCTTTCCAACCCCGCCAAATAACCGAGCATCACCATCGAGGTGTGCAAGCCGTTGAGGATGCGGACTTTGGTGACGCGGTAGGGGTTCGCGTTGGGAACGACCTTGATGTTCAGCGTTGTGCCGGCAATGGGCAGTTCCTGCAAAAGTGCGGGTGGCGCTTCGATAATCCAACTGAGATAGGTTTCACCAGCCACCAGCAGGCGATCTTCACAGCCGATCTGCTGTTGTAACGCGGCGGCTTGTTCGGTAGGGAATCCGCTGACGATACGGTCTACGAGGGTATTGCAGAAAATATTGTGATTGCGAATCCAACGTACGAATTCGCTGGTAAGCTGCCATTCGGCGGCGTAGCGCAGGATGATCTCGCGCAGTTGAGAGCCGTTATTTTCGATAAGTTCGGTGGGCAGGATGATGCAGCCTTTGTCCGCAGCGCCCGCGAAGTGCTGGTAGCGTTCATACAGGAAGCGGGTCAGCTTAGCGGGAAAGGAAGTAGGCGGCTGGTCGTCCGCCCGGTCGTTCTCGTCGTAGCGGATGCCCGCTTCGGTGGTATTGGAGATGAGGAAGCGGATTTCTGGCTGGCGGGCTAAGGCGAGGTAGCCAGCAAAATCCTGATAAGGATAGACGGTGCGGCTGACGCAAGAAATCAGTTTGGTTTCAGAGGCATAGACGCCGTTTTGGATGCCTTGCAGCAGGACGTGAAAGAGACCATCCTGCTCGTCCAGCTCAGCATACGTGCCGGGTGTGACTTTGACGACCACCACCGAACTGGCAAAACCAGCTTGTTGGTTGAGGATTTCGACGATCCAATCCACGAAAGCGCGTAGAAAATTGCCCGCCCCGAACTGCACGATGCGCTCCGGGTAGGCGGCGGGGACAGGGTGATTGGTGCGGTTCAGGCGCGGTAAGGCATTCATAGTTTGTAGGTGTCCTTTGCGAGGTGATAAGCCATCGCAGCGATCATGTCGTAAGCATCTTCTTCGTCTATGATATGCCGGCTGAGCAATCCCGCTAACCAGTCGGCAGACGCTCTGCGCCAGACATCGTGGCGCGCGGGGATGGAAGGATAGGCGCGGGTGTCATCGTTAAAACCGGCGGTGTTGTACAGTCCGGCAGTTTCCACCACGCCGTCAAGATAATGGCGCATACCGATCAGGCTGTCGAAGAACCACCACGGCGGCCCCAAGCGGAGGATGGGATAATGTCCGGCCAGCGGCGCGAGTTCGCGGCTGTAGGTCGTTTCATCTAGATTGAACAAGATCAAGGTGAGGTTGGGCTGGTTGCCAAAACGATCTAGCAGCGGTCTGAGATTGCGGGTGAATTCCGTCGTGGTCGGAATGTCCGCGCCCATGTCGCGACCAAAATTACGGAAGACGAGCGGATTGTGGTTGCGCTGCGAACCGACGTGCAGCTGCATGACGAGGCCATCTTCACTGCTCATGCGCGCCATTTCGATGAGCATGTGTCCGGTGAAGCGGGTCGCATCTTCGGCGGTGGCGCTGCCCTGCAACGCCCGCTGGAAAATCGAGTCAGCTTCGACGGCGCTCAGGTTTCCGGTATAGGCCGAGACGGCGGCGTGGTCGGTGGCAGTAGCGCCCATTGACTTGAAAAAGGTACGGCGTTGCTCCAATGCTTGAATGTAGGACGAATAGTCCGTAACGGAAACGCCAGAAACGGCGCTCAACTGCTCAATATTCTTCCCCCAATTTTCGGTGTCGATATTGACCACTGCATCGGGGCGGAAGGTGGGGATGACGCGGCCCGACCAGCCAGAGGCGCGGATAGCCTGATGGTGCTGGAGCTGGTCAGTAGCGGCGTCGGTAGTGGCGAGGACTTCGATGTTAAAGCGCTCGAATAATCGGCGCGGCTTGAAGTCGGGCTGCTGCAATTTGGCTTCGATGGCGCTGTAGATGGCTTGCGCGTTGGCGCTGTTCATCTTCTCGTCAATGCCAAACACGCCGCGCAGTTCATCGCGCAACCAGATGTAGGTGGGCGTGCCACGCATGAGATACCAGTGATCGCAAATGGTCTGCCAGATTTTACGGTGATCTTGCTCAACCGGACTGCCGTCTTTGCGCGGGATGCCCAGCGATTCCATCGAAATGCCCTGCGAATACATCATGCGGAAGATGTAATGATCGGGAATGATGAGCAGTTCAACTGGGCTGCCAAATTGATAGTTGGAGTCGGCAAACAGACGCGGGTCAACATGACCGTGCGGGCAGATGAGAGGCATGTGCTTGACAGTCTCGTAAAGGTCATGCGCCAGCTTGCGCCGGATGGGGTCAGATGAGAAATAACGATCGGCCAGCATAATCACATCCTCTGGTTTGGTCGGCTGGGTTGGTGCACCTACTTGGCGCGCGGCGGCAAGGTGAACAAATCGGCGACATTGACCAATTGTCCCGTTTTCATGGAGATGTTGCCGGAAATACCCACCAAGATGGAAGCCGCGCCATCAATGTGTGAGGCGGCGCGGTGGAAGGGGTCGGGCGGCGGGTTGGGCGAAAAGATTTGTTCCAGCATAACGGGGTCAGCCCCACCGTGGCCGCCTTCGCCGCTGGGCACATCAACCGGATAGGCTTGCCCGAACATGGGGTAGACGCGAATATCGGCTGACTTGAAGGGGCCTTTGCTCTCCTTGGCAGCACCATCCCCTTGCAGGTGGTTGATGTTTTCGTGGATGTCCATTTCGATGCGGCCTTTGGTGCCGGTGATGGCAACGCGCAGCCCTTCCCACGGCGAATAGGCAATGAGGCAGTAGGAGAGCAGCACGCCGTTCTGGTAGCGGACAGAAACATTCATGGTGTCTTCGGCGGTGATAGGTTCGCCGAAAACGTTGCGGTCACGGATGTAGCCGGTTTCGGTTTCAGCTTCGAGGTACAAACCGCGATAGGTGGCTTTCTCATCGAGGAAGAGGGCGAAGGGATCGTTCTTGGCGGCTTCAACGCCGGTGTAGCGGGTGTAGTCGTAATGTTCACCGCGGGCTTCGGCATTCTGGCGTCCGTAAAATAACAGGTCACCCATGGCCATAACCTGTGCGGGGTACGAATCAATCCACCAGTTGACAAGGTCAAAGTGATGGGTGGATTTATGTACCAGCAGGCCACCACTGTTTTGCTTTTCACGATGCCAGCGGCGGAAGTAATCCGCGCCGTGACTGGTGTCCAGAATCCACGAGAAGTCGACCGCAAGCGGACGCCCGATATAACCCTGCATGATAAGCTCACGGAAGCGGGTGTAGGCCGGGGCGTAGCGGTAGTTGAAGGTGACGCGCAGCGATTTGCCGGTACGATCTATGGCGTCGTAGATGGCCTTCATCTTGTCAATGTCGGTGGTCATCGGCTTTTCGGAGATGACATCACAGCCCAGTTCCATCGCGCGGACGATGTAGATGTGGTGGGTGGCATCCATGGTACAGACGATAACGGCATCCGGTTTGGTTTCGGCGATCATCCGGTCAAAGTCGGCTGCGAGGTAGGTGGGGCGGGGCGGCAGATTACGCTGCTGGGCTAGGTCTTTGTTGTACCAGTCCATGCGGGTCTGGCTGAGGTCGCAGAAGGCGACCAGTTCGGCGACATCGACGTAGGTGGTGGTAATAGTATCCACGTACATACCGGCGCGAGAACCCGTTCCAACGATGGCGTAACGTTTCTTTGTTGACATCCTATTCCTCTATGAAATTGCGGTGACTAATCGACATGGCAGTAAGTGTAACTTGGTTTTTGCCAATTGCGATTGAATTCGGTAGACTTATACTCATTATTACGGTGTGAAATTTCCTTCATAAATATATTTCACCAACTCGTTTTTGAGCATGAATAGATCAACATAAATGTAGATTGTTATACGTTGTCGCAAAATTCCGAGGCGCATATATTATATAGGATATAGTGACCACGCAAGTGGATAAGAGAGTGTGTGATATGTTGCCTAGATATCGCAGTAAAAAAGAGATGATCTACGATTTCCTCAAGCAGGAAATTATCAAAGGAGTCCATGCGCCCGGCTCACGGCTGGTGATAGACGACCTAGCAGCACGGCTGGAAGTGAGCCAGATACCCATCCGGGAAGCCATTCAACAACTTGAGGCAGACGGGTTTATCACGACTGAACCGTATGTCGGGGCGCGTATCACCAGCATGGACGCCACCTTCATTTTTGAGGTGTTTGCGCTGCTGGAGTCGCATGAGCTGATTTGCAGCCGCAAAGCCTGCCAGTCAGCGACCGAAGATGACCTCAAGAAGTTGGCAAACATGATCGCCGAGATGGACGGTGTCGTTGATGACATCGATAAATGGTCAGAGAAAAACAAAGCTTTTCACTTGTATATCTGTGACTGCGCTCGAACGCCGCTGGTTCGCAAGATGATGGAGAAGACATTTGACCACTGGGACCGGTTGCGGCTGCATTACCTGAAGGGGATGTCCGAGCAGCGCACGCATGTGGCACAGCAGGAACATCATCAACTGCTGGATGCGATGCGGCAGCGAGACGTGGCTCAGGTGGAACAGCTGGTCCACAGCCACAATCAGGGTGCACTCGACAGTTATATCCGCCACCTCGAGTCGGAAGGTCTGCTGGAAGCGAATGAGGAAAAAATATTATGTTGACGCCAACCCTTGACCCCGTAAAACTGATCACGCCGGGGCGCAAAATTACCGGCATGTCGGCCATACTGCTGCCCTTTTTGGAGAATGGCGCGGTTGACTGGGAGAGTTTTGAGGGACATGTGGGGCGGACGGCGGAAGCGGGGCTGACGCCAGCAGTCAATATGGATACGGGGTACGCCAACTTAATTGATGAAGCCACCCGGCGCGAGGCGCTGCGCCGCACGCAAGCTGTCACGGGCGATGGCAATTTCGTAGCGGGCGCGTTTGTGGCAGATCAACCAGACGCAGCCTGGAATCTCGATAGTTATAAACAGCAGATTGAGCAGATACACGGGTACGGTGGCATACCGATCATTTTTCAATCATTCGGATTGACTTCGCAAGCACCGGGAAAAATCGTGGATGCCTACCACGAAATTGGTGAGATTGCGCCGAAATTCTTAGCATTTGAATTGGGCACGATGTTCGCGCCGTTCGGCAAAATTTATGATCTGGATGTGTACAAAGGGTTGCTGGGTGTTCCGCAGTGTGTGGCTGCCAAACACTCGTCACTGAACCGCGAACTGGAATGGCAGCGGTTGGAGCTGCGTAACGCCGTGCGCCCGGACTTCATGGTGCTGACGGGCAACGATCTGGCGATTGATATGGTGATGTACGGCAGTGACTATCTGCTGGGCTTGAGCACCTTCGCGCCGGATGTTTTTGCCAAACGGGACGCCCTGTGGGCGGCCTGCGACCCGGCCTTTTATGAAGTGAATGATGTGCTTCAATATCTGGGATTTCTGGCGTTCCGGCCACCTGTGCCAGCCTATAAACACAGCGCGGCGCAGTTTTTGAAATTGCGTGGATGGATCAAGACCAATAAGACTCATCCCGACTCGCCGGAGCGGCCAGCCAGTGATGTGGCTATCTTGCAGGATATTGCAGCTCGCTTGTGTGTGGCTTGACGAATGAGCGGACACGGCATCATAGGGGGCTATGAAGTGTCTTGTCTTGGAGAAAATTTTCAAAGAATATTTCTGACCGCACCTTAGAAATATGGATTATTTATGGACTTCAAACGAGTAGCGCAGCTGCGTACAGCAGACCAATTCCGTGACTATTGTCAATCTATCGGCGCGGAAATTCCGCTGGATGCCCAAATAGAATCCAGCGCGGATGGGCCGCTGGCAGCCCCGTATGTCTATAAGCACAAAACACTGGGCAACCGTTTTGCTATCCTGCCAATGGAAGGCTGGGACGGCACGGCTGACGGGTGTCCCAGCGAATTGACGCAGCGGCGCTGGCAGCATTTCGGCCAGAGCGGCGCAAAGCTGATCTGGGGCGGCGAAGCGGTAGCGGTGCGGCATGACGGGCGGGCTAACGCGCGCCAGTTGGTCATCAATGAGCATACAGTTAGCGATATCGCGGGCCTGCGGCAGATCGTGCTGAAGGCGCACCAGCAGCAAATGGGCACAAGCGATGATATGCTGATCGGTTTGCAACTCACACATTCGGGCCGTTTCTGCCGCCCGAACAGCCACAAACTCGAACCGCGCATCGCCTATCGCCATCCCGTGCTGGATGCGAAGTTCCATATCGCTAGTGATGGCGCTCTTCTTAGTGACGATGATATTGAGCGGTTGATAGAAGACTATGCCAGAGCGGCGGTGCTGGCGCAGAAAGCAGGCTACGACTTCGTAGACATCAAGCACTGCCACGGTTATCTGGGACACGAATTCTTGAGCGGGTTCACGCGCGAAGGCAAGTACGGTGGCAGCTTCGAAAATCGCACCCGCTTTTTGCGCGAGGTGGTGGCAGCGGTGCGGGCGGCCGCACCCGGTTTGGACATGGGCGTTCGTCTGAGCGCGACGGACTTCATTCCTTTCAAGCCGGGGGATGAGCGCACTGGTGAGCCGGAAACGTACCCTGACAACCACTATCCTTACGCGTTTGGCGGGGATGGCAGCGGCACGGGTATGGACTTGAGTGAGCCGAAACGGTTCTTAGATTTGCTGCTGGAACAAGATGTTCGGCTTGTCTGCATCACCCTCGGCAGTCCGTATTACAACCCGCATCTGACACGCCCTGCTACCTTCCCACCCTCGGATGGTTATTTGCCGCCCGAAGACCCGCTCACAGGCGTAGCACGGCATATTCAGGTCACCAACGAACTGAAGCAGCACCGCCCGGAACTGCTGGTGGTGGGTTCGGGGTATTCATACCTGCAAGACTGGCTGCCGAACGTGGCACAAGCCACGGTCCGCAGTGGCATGACGGATTTTGTGGGATTGGGGCGGATGGTGCTGGCCTATCCTGAAATGCCGTTTGATGTTCTGCGCGGCAACCCGCTGCAGCGCAAGCGCATCTGCCGGACGTTTAGCGACTGTACCACCGCGCCGCGCAACGGCATGGTATCCGGCTGTTACCCGCTGGACGACCACTACAAACAAACGCCGGAATACGAGAAATTGATGCAAGTAAAGAAAGCAAGTGAGGTCACACGCTAATGCATGATTTGCCTCCGTTACGTATGCCGGGCGCGACTCTCATGACGCGCCTGAATGTATATGGAACAACCGCCCCTGACGGCCAAATCAGCGGCACACCGCACGTGCATCTCGCCTGCAGCGAAATGTACGTGGCGCTAAGCGGACGCGGCGCAGTAGAACTGCTGGATAAGGACGGCTTTTCGCGGGTGGAACTGGCGGCGCATGATGCCCTTTTGTTTTCGCCCGGTACCATTCACCGCTTGATTAACCCCGATGGTGATTTTGAAATTTTGGTCATCATGCAAAATTCGGGATTGCCGGAACGCGGGGATAACGTGGTTACCTTCACCGACGAATGGCTGGCGAACGACGAACGCTATGCCGAAGCGATGACGGTGAAAACACTGGAAGATGCTTACCGGCGGCGTGACCGTGGTGTAGAAGGTTTTATGCAGCTAAAGGTGGCCTTTGAAGAAAGCCAAGAAGCAGGGCGGGCCGCACTGGAGCAGTTTTATGAATGTGCGGCAGCGCGGACGGCAGTAAAGCAAAACCAGTGGGGCGAGATGATACGGAGTGGCGCGCTGGCGGCGGCGGAAGAAACGCTGGAGCACCTTGAACAATTGAAACAACATGATGTCGGGTATTTATCACAAAATGCGTACACCGTGATCCGGCAGTCGAACGCCAACAAACTGGGATTTTGTGGACATTTAGATCGTTATTTTGATCCTGCAACATTAATGCTGGAAGGGAAAGTTACGGCATGAAAACTTACCGGGTGGCAGTGGTTGGAACTGGCGCAATCGTCAACAGTCATCTAAGAGCCATTCAGTCGGCAGGTGACCGGGCTGAACTGGTGGCGGCGGTGGACATCAACGAAGCTGCGGTTCAGAAGTTTTGTGAAACGAACGGCGTTCCCAACGCCTACACCAGCGTGGCGGATATGCTGGCGGCACAGAAGCCTGATCTGGTGTGCGTGGCCACACCGCCCGCCACGCACAAAGATATTTGCGTACAGGCTCTGGACGGCGGCGCGTGGGTGTACTGCGAAAAACCGCTTTGCGGCTCGTTAGCCCAATTTGACGAAATTCAGGCGGCAGAAGCCCGCACCGGGCGTTATGTGAACACGGTGTTCCAATGGCGCTTTGGTTCGGCGGTCAAGCACATCAAAAAGTTGATGGCGCAGGGTGTGCTGGGCAGGCCGCTGGTGTCGGTGTGCAACACAGTGTGGTATCGCCCACAGGCTTATTATGACGTGAGCTGGCGCGGCACCTATGCCTCTGAGTTCGGCGGGCCGACTGTGGGCTTGGGCATTCATCTGATGGATTTGTGCTTTTTCATGATGGGCGATTGGCAGGAGGTTCAGGCCAATATCGCCACGCTGGATCGCAAGATCGAGATCGAAGATATTTCGATGGCGATGGTGCGCTTCGAAAACGGAGCATTGGGCAGCATTGTTAACAGCGCCCTGTCGCCGCGTCAGGAGACGTATCTGCGCCTCGATTTTCAGAAGGCTTCATTAGAAGTGACGGCGCTGTACCGCGCCAGTAACGAAAATTGGCGCTTCAGCCTGCCGCCGGATGTCGTCGACCCGGAAGTCACGGCGGCGTGGGAGTCGCTTGATCAAGATATTATGGGAGCGCATGACCAGCAGTTTAAAGAACTTCTGGACAGCATGGATGCACAGACGCGACCCGCTGTTTCTGGTGACGAAGCGCGGCGCATCCTCGAATTTATCGCCAGCCTGTATAAATCGGCGGCGACGCGGCAGGTAGTACGGCGCGGCGAATTGACGCCTGACGATCCGTTTTATTATTCCAACAGTGGCAAGAAGGCATAACATACCATGAGCATACGTTTTGCGGCGATTGGGTTCGCACACAGTCACATTTACGGGCAGGTGGATGTCCTGCGCGATGTAGGCGCTACCCTCGTCAGCTTTTGGGACGACAGCGAAGAACGCATCGCCACTTTTACCGCCAAGTACCCCGAAGCAGTGCGCGCGCCGTCTATCGAGTCCATTCTGGAAGATGAGAGTATTCAGGTCATAGTGAGTGCCGCCATTCCAGTTGAACGCGCGCCGTTGGGCATCCGCGCGATGCAGCATGGCAAAGACTTCCTTTCGGACAAACCGGGTTTCACCACGCTGGAACAGCTTGCCGAAACCAAGCGGGTGGTGGCGGAGACAGGGCGCAAGTACCTTGTGTTCTTTAGCGAACGTTTTCACAATGCCTCCACTGTGAAGGCGGGCGAACTGGTACATGCGGGCGCGATAGGCAAGGTGGTGCAGACGGTGGGCTTCGGCCCGCACCGCTTGCTAGGGCATGTGAAGCGCGACGATTGGTGCTTCGACAAACAGTATTTTGGCGGCATCATCAACGACCTCGCCAGCCACCAGATGGATCAATTCCTGTATTTCACCGGCAGCACGGAAGCACAGGTGGTGACGTCACAGGTCGGCAATTTTAAGTTCCCGCAGTTCCCCAAGATTGACGATTTTGGCGATGTGGTGGTACGCAGCCCCGGCGCGACGGGTTACGTGCGGGTGGACTGGATGACGCCCAAGGGGTTATCCACATGGGGCGATGTGCGCTTGTTCATACTGGGCACCGAAGGTTATATTGAACTGCGAAAGAACGCCGATATTGCCGGACGTGAAGGCCCGAATCATTTGTTCATCGTAGATGGTGAAGGTATGCGCCATGTGGATTGCAATGACGTGGCCTACCCGTTCGGCGTGCAATTTATACAGGATGTGCTGAACCGCACCGAAACGGCCATGACGCAGGCTCACGCCTTCCTCGCTTCAGAGCTGGCTTTACGGGCGGAACTACAGGCCGCTAAGTTGTCATGACCTCCCTGCCACTGCCGCGCGGTTGGCAGCAGCCTCCGGCTGAGTTTTCCCTCGCACCGTTCTGGTTCTGGAATGACGAACTGGACGAAGGCGAGATCGCACGGCAGATGGCAGATTTCCAGCAGCACGGGGTAGATGCTTTCGTGCTGCATCCCCGTTTGGGTTTGCCTCCACATCTGGGTTGGATGAGCCGTGCTCTGCTCGACAAGATGCATTTTGCCATTCGTGAAGCCCACAGGCGCGGCATGTGGGTAATCCTGTATGACGAAGGCATGTATCCCAGCGGGTCTTCCGCCGGGCAGGTGGTTGCGGAAAACGCTGCCTACCAGTGCCGCGGCATGGTGCGAATAGACCTTGATGCGCTTCAGCCGAACACCTCAATTTCCGGTGTGGCAGTCAACGCGCAGGGGGAATTGGCGCTGGATGAAACGCAAACTCTGTTATGCCAAGCAGCTTACAACGGGCGGCGCTATGCTGTGGTTGAACGGCCCATTGACTCGGTGATTCGCGGCTTGCATTATGTGGATGAAAGCGTGGTGGATGCCAGCGGCGAATCGCCGGAAAGCGCACCTCCTGCCACCGACCTGCTCAACGCAGAAGCGGTGGCCTGTTTCATCCGGCTGGTGTACGACCGCTTTTATGCTGAATTCGGCGACTACTTCGGCATGACTATTCAGGCGATCTTCACCGACGAGCCGATGCTGCTGGGGCGCGCCCGTGAAGGCGGTGTGCTGCCCGCCACCCGTGATATCCTGACGCATATCAACGCCTTTCTAGGGTATGACTTTGCACCGCACTTACCCGCATTGTGGGACGAGGATGTGCCAGAGTCGGTTCGCCGCGATTATGAACAGGCCGTCGAGCACCGTTTTGAGCAGACCTATTATCAGCAGTTGTATGCATGGTGTGAACAGCACCATATCGCGCTGACAGGACACCCCGCCGAGCCGGACGCGACACGCCACCTACGTTATTTTCATATGCCGGGACAAGACATTGTCTGGCGGCAGATCGAGATGGACAAACCTTCGGCGCTGGAAGGGCGGCAGTCCACGCAGGGGAAAGCGGCCTCGTCGATGATGCTGCACACCGGACGGCAGCGTAATGCCAATGAATTTTGCGGGGCGTTCGGGCACAGCCTGACGTTCGAAGAAGTGCAGTGGCTGGCGAACTGGCTGCTGGTGCGGGGCTGCAACCTGCTCATTCCGCACGCGTTTTACTACACGGTGCGCGGCCCGCGCAAAGACGAGCGCCCGCCGGACATTGGGCCTAATAGTGCATGGTGGGACAGCGGCTTTACGGCTTTTGCACTGGCCTGCCGCCGGCTGGCATGGCTGAACACGGATAGTGAGCAAGTCTGCCATGTGGCGATTGTAGGCGAGCATCATCATCTGCCGTGGCGGGCGGCCAAAGATTGTTTGCAGCATCAGATTGATTTTAACTACCTTGATGCCGATGACCTCGCGCATTGTGAGATTGACCGAAACCGGCTCCACATCGGCGGGCAGCAGTATGCGGTTCTGGTGGTCGATGGGTATATCCCTCCACACATCGAACATCAACTCAAAGATGCAGCCCAGCAGTTGCCCGTGCTGCACTGGAACGATGATCCAGCCGCCTGCCTTGAGGCGCTCAAGAGGGTGCTGCCACCTTCGCCCGTGCGCGATCTTGGCGCTGCTGGTTTGCGGGTACGGCAGGTACGCAAGGATGGTTTGAACTGGACTATCTTGTTCAACGAAGGCGGGCAGGCTGTGCGCTGCAAATTGGATGTGCCCAACGCGGAATTGCTCGACCCGGCTGACGACAATAGCTACCCCTTTACGGGTGAACTTACGCTAGATGCGCATGCGCTGCGCGTGCTGGTACAAAAGGATATTTCATGAAAACGGTTCAAGATTTGGATGCGTATACCCGCTACTGGTTCGAGAGGGCTTTGAAGTGGTCGGATGCACGCTGGAGCGATGAGCACAATCTGCTGACGATTACTACCGATCATCCGCGTACCGGCAGACCGGTACAGCCCCACATCGTGCGTGATTCGGTGTGGTATGCGATGGGACTGCTGATGCGCCAGCAGGATGGCGATGTCGAGCGGGCGCTGGCGACCATCGAAGCGGTGTTGAGCTACCAATTTGACGAACCGGAGGCTGTGTATCATGGCACATTCTACCGCTATGTGGGTGAGCCGCATCCGCCTACAGAAAGTGCCGTGATCTGGAAGGATTATGACCCGAATTGGCGCGAGTTCATTTGCACGGTGTTCATTCTTTTGTTGAAGGATTTCGATGCTCTGCTGCCTGCCCCCTTGCAAGATAAGATACGGCGTGCCATTCAGTTGGCGGCGGAAGGGGCTTTCGGGCGCAAAGTGGCGGCGGAATACACCAACATTTCGCTGATGAGCGCCTACCTGCTGGATTACGCCGGAGCACATTACGCGAGGACTGATTGGCGGAAGTACGCGCTGGAACAGGCCAATAAGATCTATGCCCTGTTCAACCGCTTCAAGACCTTCAACGAATACAACTCACCCACCTATTACGGCGTGGATTTTTACGCGCTGGCGCTGTGGCGCGAGTATGGTTCGACACCAGAATACCGCCAGATGGGTGCGGAGATGGAAGCGGAACTGTGGCGGGACACGGTGCAGTTTTACCACGCCGGGATGCGGAATTTGTGCGGCCCCTACGACCGCAGTTACGGCATGGATATGACCGATTATCTGGCGCTAGTCGGGCTGTGGATGGGTGCGGTGCTGCCCGCTGATGGCGCACCCCTGCCCGATTCGGATTATCCGTTTGACCATGCGGCGGATTACTTCTTCATGCCGCTGGTGGCGCTGGTCGGTTCCAAGCCACCCGCAGACGTGCTGCCTCATATGCAGGCATTTCAGGGCGAGCGGATGCTGGAGCGCACCATTGAACCACAGCGGACGGCGACGGCATGGCTTTCCGACACGCTGATGCTGGGCGCAGAGGCCGATGCTCTCAACCCGACGCGCACCGATCAATTTCATCCGGCGACGGCGCACTGGATCGCGCCCGACGGAACGATATGCTGGATACGTGCGCGCTGTGAAACGCTGGTGCAGGCGGTGGCCAAACCGCACACCCTCGAACTGAGCAGTTCAGGCAACACCAACTATGTCTTTGAGATCAGAGTTCCCAATCCTCATATTGACATGATCGAGGAAGACAAATGGACTCTGCCGGGCATGACCGTCCATATTGATAGACCGAATACATCCTATGGGTTCATGCACATCGGCGATTTGCTGCAAGCCGATTTTGAGTCCGATGCCCCGATTAAACTGATCTTCTCGCCATAAACATTAGTACCCACGCAGGCCGCGCGAGAGGCGCAGGCTGAAGCGGTGGTCAACCGGTGTAATGAAGGTGATGAGAATGCGCGTCATGTCGGCAGGAACCGGTTCGGCATGGCGCATGGCATAGTAACGATGCCCTTCCGCGCCCAAGCCGATGCGTACCACATCATCACCAAAACGCAAATGACCATAACCCTGTTTGAGGAAGATCACCTGTCCGGGCTCGGTTTGCAGGGCGCTGTCGTCCGTTTCCCAGTAGCCGCCTGCCGGAAAGTCGAAGGCGATTTGTACCGGTACTTGATCGAGTCCATCTAGCGTACGGAAGTGAAAGTCAAAGCCCTGTTCGACGCTCTCGACCTTGAGTTCACTGGCGGCGGGCGGAATGGGATATAAGCCGCGTTCCTGAAAGGCTGCTTCCCACTGCTCCGGCGCAACAGGGCGGCCCAGCGGCAGTTCATAACCGGGTTTGTGGAACTTCTGCACGCCGGACGAATGCAGTGTGACGCTGTTGGCTTCGGCGGTCATGGTTTCGGCAATGAAGTGACCTACCCCAAAGTAGGTTTGCGATATTTTGATACTGCTCAGTTCCACCGCGCCGTAGACCAGCGTCATCAGGCGGGTGACGCCGCCGAACACACTGGCGCTTATCTCCGGCGTTCGCACGCGCCAAATCTGGTTGCGGGGATAGTGGCGCACAAAGCCGGTAGGCAGTTCGGCGTTCGAGGGCGGCGGATCACCGTACTTCAAGAGCGCGTAACACTGCCATGCCGTGTCATGCTCGTGCGTGGTTGAGCACTCCCACAACCACTGGGCGGCCTTGACAAGCCGTACATCAGGGCGGCTGGCATTGAATTGCAGCAAGGGTGTAATGAGCGGCAGCGGCACAGTGCGCGTGCCGTAATCCTGCCGGCGCGAAAGTCCTGTTTCGGCGGTGCCGTCGGGGTGCAGCAGATGCAGGTCAAAGTCAAGGTTGCGCCCGACCGCGTTGAGGGCGTTTTCAACATCGGCGGCGTTGTCCCAATTTTCAGCGAAGAACGTCAAGGCGCGGTTGCTGACCGCATCATAAATGCCCACACTGCGTTCGATGTACGCGCCCTCCTCATCAGCATCAAATCCCTCAGCAACATAACTCTGGATAACTGCCTGCGCATCCAAACCATTGAATAACTTTTGCGCTTGCGAAAGGGCGCTGACGATCACCCAGCGGTGATTGGGCGTGTGAAAGCCGCCGATTAGAATACCCGGCACAGCGCGGCGGATGAAGGCTTCGATCTTCGCCAGTGGTTCCGCGAGCAGTATCGAGCCACGCGCGAGGCTGGTCAAGGCGCACAACTGCTCCACCACAAAGCCGGTATCCGGGCTAGAGTCGTAGTTGGTACTGCGGAGGTCAAGCAGGCCGCTGGGGCGCTGGGCGCGCTGCATGTAATCCAACGCCAACGACATGCGCTCAAGGAGTTCAGACTGTGTTGGGCTATCCGCTGGCAGCAGTTCAGGGTGGCGTTCCATGACCAGCAGCACCAGACCGCAGCTCATCACAAAGCGGGCTGTGCCACCGTGTCCGGCCTCTTCCAGGCCGCTGTCCTTGCTGAAGAATGCGCCGTAGTGCGGATGGTTCGCATCCATAATTTGCCAGACGCTATCCCGCTGCACGCTCCGTACAAGGTGTGGGACAACCGCTTGTAATGAGAGTTGGCTCGTCATGTGGCATCCTGATTGATTTGGGGCAGACTCAGTTCGATTTTTTCCAGCAGGTCAAGTAGTTCTAGCGGTGTGGCGATGGTATGGTCCGGTACTTCGCTGGCATCGGCGGGGATGTGCGAACGGCGCGGCGACCAGCTGATCCACACACTGATGAGGCCCAGTGCGTTCGCACCTTTGATGTCACGTTCAAGATTATTGCCGACCATAACAACGCGATCATAATCACCCTGTGGAATATCAAATGCGTTCAAAGCGGCGTGGAACATGCGCGTGTCGGGTTTTTCAACACCCACCGTTTCGGAGATAGCAAAAGCTGAAAAAGCATCCCATAGTCCATATTGTTGGCGCAGCACATTCTCAAACGTGGCCACCGGGCCATCGGCCACTAACGCCAGCCGGTAGCCAGCCGCCTGCAACCCGCGTACCATGTCTGCCGCGCCGGGGATTAAGCTGGCGTGTTGCGTTACGTCGCCGTTTTTTACTTCGGTCGCTTCATCCACCAGCGTATCGCCCGAATCGAGGCAGATGAGGCGGAGATGGGGTACGCGCTGCGGTAGTTGTTCACGCCACCAGTTGATGCGGCGGGGAATCCATGTTTGCAGCTTGTCCCATGTGAGGAAGGGAACATCACGCAGGTCAAAAATGCGGTTAAAGTCAAAGGTCGGGGTGAAAGCCAAACGCTGCATGTAACGGCGGGCGAGGCGGTGTTCAAAGGCGGTCGGGTTGCCGAAGGCCGCCGCGCCGAAAGGATTGCTGGTCAGGATGTTGTCTTCGCCGGCCCGTTCACTACAGCAGGTGATGATGTGCCCTGCAAAGCTTTCAAAGGACTGCGCGACAGGAACAAACCCGTGCTTGCCGGGTTCGGAATACACGGTGACGCGCCCATTTTCCAGCGGCAGGGTATCGTCTGGTCGCAGCATGGGGTACTTCGTGCCGTGGGCCGAGGCTTCGACCTTTGCTAATGTGCCATTGGCGTCCAGATACACCCAAACGTGCTCCAGTTCATACAAATGCTGGATTTCCCAATCCCACCAGACGGCGTATTCAATAGCGATGCCGCCTTCCGGGTCGATGCTGAATTTGGAGGACGGGGACTTCGCCGCCGAGCGGAAAATCGTGTAGCCCACAGCCAGCGGGAAAAAGGGTTCTTTGGCATCGAAGCGCAGCAGCGGCGCGTGCGTTTGGGCGAGCAGGGAGTCTGCGCCCGCGTCGGCAAGGGTGTGAAGTTCTTGAAGCAGGGTGTCGTGGGTCATAGATTGTGGCGCAAGTGATAATAAGACTAAGGATAAAAAAAGGTGGGGCAATTGCCCCCACCCGCTGTTACACGCCGTGCTGTTCCGGGATGAGCCACGGAACCATTTCGCGCTGTTGTTCGCTCAAATAACTGGCGTATAAGAATCGGTAGACGTCATTGGCATAGAACTGCGGATACGACTTAGTAGGCAGGGTATCCATGAAACGTTCAGCGACCTTGTCCGCAAAATCGGCATCCATCCCTTCCGCCACCTCATAATCGAAGTAAATAGCGAGGTCTTTGTCCGGTTCGTCAATAATCTTGGATACGCCAAAACGCTGCGGGAATTGATGGGCGGGCGAGTAGCGTTCCATCAAGAACGTTCCCATCGCTGCCGAGTGGATGTATGGCTTGTGCTTGAACAGGAAGTTGACGGTGGCCTGTGCGTCATCCAATGTTTCGCCGGGGAAGCCGAAGAAGAAGAAGGTGTGATTCCAGATGCCAGCTTCCCCGCTTTCGACAAGGATGCGGCTCATGTCTTCGACCTTTGTGCCTTTAATCATGCGATCCATAATCGCTTCGGAGGCGCTTTCGAGCCCGTACAAAATCATACGGCAGCCCCCACGCTGCATCCCGTCCAGCAAATCGCGGGTGATCACCCGTTCAAAGCGGGCACAGCCGCCCCAGTGGAAAGGTGTGCCGATGGCTTCTAATGCTGCGGGCAGCGCGCGTAAGTTCTTAGGTGTAATCGCTTCATCGGAAAAGAAGATATGGCGTGTGCCGTATTTCTGGTTGAGGAAGGTCATCTGCTGCACTAATTCTTCAGCGCGCAGTTGGCTAAAGGATTCAGCTTCGCCGTAGCCTACATTGCAGAAGGCGCATTTGCCGAAGTAGCAGCCGCGCGCAGTCAGCAGCGGCAGCGCCAGAACCGGCGCGAGGTATTTATCCAGAGGCAAACCGTCGAAGTCCGGCATGGGCAGGTCATTGATCTTCTCCGGCACTTTGCGTTCCGTCACGCGGATAGTATCGCCATCACGGTAGACCAAATTCGGAACACCCGACAGATCGCCATCGCCTTCCAGCGCCTGCGCCAGCTTGAGCAGCGGTACTTCGCCATCAAAGACTACGGCACTGTCGAACAGGCTGAAGATGGCCGGTACTTTCGCCAATTCGTCGCGCAGCATGCTGACGTGCGGGCCGCCAATGGTGACATGGCAATTCAGGCCGGAATTTTTGACTAAATACCCTAATGTCATGCCCGCCAGCATTTGCGGCATGGAGGGGATTGAAATGCCCACAATATCCGGTTGTTCGCGTTCGATCTCTTTCAGGATGCCGTTGCGGAACAGATCAAGGAATATGTTGTGGTTCTCGTCCTTAACCGCTTCCAGCAGCGCGGAACTGCTGTCGGTGGGATAAGCCGAAATATAGGTTTGCAGCGTCAGCGACGCGGGAAAATACGGGAGCGAGGCGATTTCAAGGCACTGGATGATGGTTTCAAAGGCCGGAAGGCTGGTGTCGCCGTCGAAGAATTGCTCGCTGCGGATGATGGCTTTCGCCTCTTCCACCTCGCGCGCCAGCCGCTTACCTTCCTTCAAGGCCCATTGGACATGCTCACGCTGAGGGATACCACGGCGGTTTTTGGGGTGACGGCTGGCATCCGCACCATAGTCCTCACGCAGACGGTTGAGACTGTGCATGACATGATCGTGAGTGAGGATGTCATCAAAAGTCGTCGCGTTCAAATCGCGCTGGATCACGTCTATGCCATGCCCGCGCAAATAAGCTGTGAGCGTCGGCAGTGCCAGATGCGGCATACTGGGCGTCCAGTTTGGCGGAAACAGTAACATTATTTTCATCGTGTTGCCCGGATTACTATAAAACTAAGATTGAAATTTGATCTCTTCAGAAAAGTGACAGCTCGCCCAGTGATTTGGCTTCACTTCGCGCAGCACGGGCTGCTCCACTTTACACCGTTCCTGCGCGTAAGGACAGCGCGGATGGAAGTAACAACCGGTAGGTGGATTGGCAGGGTCTGCCACTTCGCCGGTCAGCGGCTTGCGCTTGTTCTTGATGCGCGGGTCTGGCGTGGGCGCTGAAGCCAGCAACGCCTCGGTGTATGGGTGCTGCATATCGGTAAATAAGTCTTCGGTAGATGCGACCTCTACAACTTTGCCGACATACATCACGGCGACGCGGTTGCTGAGGTGGCGCACCACGCTCAAATCGTGCGAAATGAACAGGTAGGTCAAGCCCAGTTGATTACGCAAATCTTGCAGCAGGTTCAAAATCTGCGCCTGCACCGAAACATCCAGTGCGGAAACCGGCTCATCGCAAATGACCAACTGCGGATTGAGTGCCAGAGCGCGGGCGATGCCGATGCGCTGGCGCTGACCACCGCTGAAGGCGTGTGGATAACGCGACATATATTCGGTACGCAAGCCGACCAGCTTCAGCAGTTCCTCTACTTTTTCACGGCGCTGGGAGGCGTTACCTTTTTGATAATTGAGGAGCGGCTCGGAAACGATTTGTTCGAGCGTCATACGCGGGTTAAGCGATGAGAATGGGTCCTGAAAAATCAGTTGGATGTTTTCCCACACCTTTTTCATGTCACCACGTGAAAGTTTGGCGAGATCAACATCTCCCAGAGTCGCATCCTTAAACAAAATTTCACCGGATGTCGGATCAATCGCCCGTAGGATGACACGTCCGGTTGTGGTTTTACCGCATCCGCTCTCCCCGACCAAACCCAGTACTTCGCCCTTATTAATGTGGAAACTGACGTCATCTACCGCGCGGACATGGTTCGTGATTCGCTTACGCAAAATCCCTTGATGGAAAATCGGAAAATGTTTTTTGAGGTGATTAACTTGCAATAAGATATTTGAATTTTCGTTGGTCATTGCTGTGGCACCGTTTGTGGGGCTTGAAGATGTTCATTCAGGGCATACACACGGGTGCAGCGCACCTGATGATTTTCGGATATTTGAATGAGAGGCGGTACTTTACATTCGTTCGCGCGGTAATGTTCGCAGCGGGGGTGGAAAGCACACCCTGAAGGAATGGCGGTTGGGTCGGGCACTGTACCTTCGATGGTCGCCAACCGGTCAACCACCACATCATGGCGCGGGATGGAACGCAGCAGAGCTTGCGTGTACGGATGTGATGCCTTATGAAACAGGCTGTCCACATCGGTGACTTCGACTTCTTTACCCAGATACATTACGATCACATCGTCCGCCATCTCGGCGATAACACCGAGGTTGTGGGTGATGAACATGATCGCCATCTGGAACTCGTCCTGCAGGTCGCGCATCAGGTCGAGTATTTGTGCCTGCGTGGTTACGTCAAGCGCGGTTGTCGGCTCGTCGGCGATCAACAAGCGGGGGTTGCAGGTCAGCGCCATAGCAATCATCACACGTTGGCGCATACCGCCGCTCAACTCATGGCGGTAGCGTTTCAGCAGGCGTTCCGGGTTTGCCAGCCCCACGCGCTTCATTAAATCTACTGAAACAGCTTCGGCATCGCTTTTGGGGAGCGATTTGTGCAATTGAATAGCCTCGATCATCTGGTTGCCAATGGTGTGAACCGGACTGAGTGAGGTCATCGGCTCCTGAAAGATCATGGCAATTTCACCCCAGCGGATGCGGTGAATTTCATCGCCATCTGGGGGCAGCTTGGCGATGTCTACCGTCCTGCCGGCGCGGTTATAGTAAATAATTTCACCGTCGGTGATTTTGCCGGGAGGCCGCACCATACCCAGAATAGCGCGGGCGGTGACACTTTTGCCGCAGCCGCTTTCACCCACGATACCCAGTGTTTTACCTGCCTGAATGCTGAAGTTGACCCCATCCACCGCCTGCACGGTCGCTTCAGTCAGGTAAAACGATACTTTCAGATTTTTAACTTCTAATAAAAGATTATTGTCGCTCATTCAGTCCTATCCTAACGATTGAACGGGTCGGCAGCGTCACGCAGACCGTCGCCCAGAAAGTTAAAGGCCAGAACGGTGATGATGACCGCCAGGCCGGGCAACAGGAGCCACGGGGACAGGGCTACGGTACGGATGTTTTGTGCTTCTTGCAGCAAGATTCCCCAACTGATGGCGGGCTGGCGCAGACCGAGTCCCAGAAAACTCAGAGCGGTCTCTGCCAGAATAATGCCCGGAATGGAAAGCGTCAGAGAAGCGATAATATGACTGGTGAAAGAGGGAACCATATGGCGGATGATGATGCGCCAGTCACTCGCGCCCGAAAGGCGTGCCGCCAGCACAAAATCTTCAGTCCGCAGCGCCAGGAAACGACCGCGCACCTGCCTTCCCAGTGATGTCCAAGCAATGACAGACAAGATGATGGTGATGCCGAAGTAGCGGCTTTCCTGTGGCATTTCAGGTGGTAAAGCGGCGCTGAGCGCCATCCATAAAGGCAGCGACGGCAAACTGCGAATGAACTCAATCACACGCTGAATGAAATTGTCAACGATGCCGCCATAATATCCCGAAATGCCACCCAGCACGATTCCCAGTGCAACACTCAAAAACACACTCACGAGGCCAATCGACAGGGAGACCTGCGCCCCATATAACACACGAGAGAACATATCCCGTCCCAATCGGTCAGACCCCAACAAGAAGATGGGCATACCTTTTGCTTCTTCGCCTAAGCCAAACAGGTGAATGTCGGTTTCGATAAAACCAAAGAGGGTATAGGGTTCACCTTTCACAAAAAGTGAATGGGATACCATGTGCTGTAATCAGTTTTGTAGCTGATACGCAGTGTTTCAGGATCACGTTCTCCAACAAGCTTGTTTACGCCCGGACGGCCCGTGAAATTGCCTTCCCCATCAAGAAAGGTAATTTGAATCAGGGGAACAAATTTATACTGGGAATTGTAGGTGTTCGGATCATATGGGCTGAGGAAGCCCGCAAAAATCGCGATCAAGTACAGCACGACCAGCACAGCGAGGCTAACCATCGCCAGCCGGTGTTTGCGGAACTTCCACCACATCAACTGGCGGGGTGAGGCAACAATGATTGATGCCGTCTCCGGGGAAACTTCTGAATCTTCAAGCTTTTCCGGGTCAAGGGCTATTGTGGTTTCAGTCATGGTGGTTTGCTTTCATTCCAGCCGGATGCGCGGGTCTAGGATTGCTAACAGAATATCAGACAGCAGTGTGCCGATAATCGTTAAAGAACTCAGCAGCAAGACGATTGCTCCAGCGAGGAACATATCTTGTGTTAGAAGTGATCGTAGCAGCAGTGGGCCGATGGTGGGCAAATTGAGAACGACTGAGACGATGATGACACCGCCTATCAGCGAAGGCAAAGCATAACCAACAGTGCTCACGAAGGGATTGAGTGCCACCCGCACTGGATATTTCCAAATCAGCCGTCGTTCACTCAGTCCCTTGGCACGCGCTGTTTCGACGTAGGGTTGGTTAACTTCATCCAACATGTTGGCTCGCATGGTGCGGATCAGACCGGCAGTACCCGCTGTTCCCACCACAATCATAGGAATCCACAGGTGGCTAATTAAATTAAGGAATTTATCAATACTCCACGGGGCATCTTGAAATTCAGGTGAAAATAATCCTCCCACATCCTGACCAAAAGATGAAAAGGCAATCCACATCAAGACGAGGGCTAACAAGAAGTCCGGTATGGCTAAGCCCAGAAAGCCTAAAAAGGTTGAGACATAATCCATGAACGAATATTTGTGCGTGGCGGAGAAGACACCTATCGGTATAGCAATTGACCACACGAATAAGATGGACGATAAGCCCACCAAGACGCTGTAACCCATCCGATCCCAAATGAGATCAGCGACGGGTTGTTGCCATTCAAGTGATCTGCCAAAGTCGCCGCGGATAACACCGCTCATCCACTTAAGGTATTGAACATAAAAAGGCTGGTCCAGACCATAGGTTTCGCGCATGATTTCAACCTGATCGCTGGTAACAGTCGTTCCCATCTGGGCGAGATTGGCAACATAAGATGTTAGAAAGTCACCGGGGGGTAGTTGGATGATAATGAAACTCATTATCGAAATTACCCAGATTGTCACAATCGCGGTCAACAAACGTCGAATTATGAACTGAAGCATTATTTCCTCAAAAAACAATCTATATGCAATGTATCTATAAAGAAGGTGGGATTAAAACTAATCCCACCTTACAAACCTTAACTTATTATGACTTGAAGTACCAAGTCACAGGGGCAATCCCACCCGGAGACCGGAGTGTGTCGTCCCAAACGTGGTTGGCTTGGATGTTGCCAACGTTGTTCTTGACAATGAATATCTGTGGGCTTTCCCCAACGGTACCGATCATGTACGGGTGTTCCTTGTGGACGTTGAGCATCTGCGTGAACAGCTCATTCCGCTTGGCTTCATCCGGTTCGGATTGTGCCGCTTCCCACAAACGCCAGATTTCCCGAATCGGGTGATCGGCCGGGGGTTCTTCCGAAGCGCGCGGCTGCTTGGACCACCACGCGCCATACAGCGGTGCCCACGGTCCGTCCGATTGTTGACCGGTGTAACGACTGGGGTCAGCCATTACGATGATATTACGGTCAGCTGTCCAAACACCGATGTCCACATCACCAGCGTCTACCCGTTCTTGGTATAGCGATCGCTCTACCAATTCCTGATTAATGTTCAGACCAATGTCTTCCCAGTACTTTTCAACCAGCGTTACTTCATCCGCGATACTGGCAAAACCGCTCTGGAAAAGAATGGTGATAACCAGTGGCGAACCATCCGGACGCAGACGGAAACCATCAGCGCCACGGGCGGTCAGACCAATTTCATCCAGCAGTTGGTTGGCACGGGCAGTGTCGAATTCCGCCCATTTCGCTGCAAATTCCGGGTCAAAATTCGGTGAACCCGTTATTGGCGACGCTTGACGCGGATTATACAAACCGTTGTAGATGAGGTCGTTGACTTCTTGGCGGTTGATAGCAACCGAGAGGGCTTCACGGAAGCGTGCGTCATCAAAAAGTGCCCGAAGAACTGGGTCCTTGTGGGAGATATTCGGGAAGAACGCGTTAGTGCTGGCGTTTCGCCACAGTTTGACCGTATAATCGCCAGCCTCTTCATTTTCTTTGTAGAAGGTGAAGTTAGCTGTGTTGGTGTGGCGAATCTGAGCGTCAATCAAGCCTTGAGCCACCCACAGGTCAAAGACGTTGTTGTCATCGAACCAGGCATGTGTCCAACCGTCAATGTAGGGCAGTTGGTTGCCTTCGGGGTCAACTGCATGGTAATACGGGTTGCGGGTCGCCAGCCACGGATCCTCTGACGGGTCGTTGACGGGGTGCCACGCATTGATGACCGGACGTTCCGGATTCTTGTACCACGCCAGAATTGGACCTTCGGGGATGATGCTGCCATCGCCGTGTAGGAGCTGCCATGTTTCGACACCGGTCTTCTTCATGGCATCATCGATCAAGCTCTGGTCGGTGGTCAGGTGAGGAATATATTGGCTGAGGTAATGCTTGGGGGCTGCCATCGTCGGGCCAGCTTGAATACCGAGCGTGAGCTTGGCAATCGCCAGAGGCAGCAGCGGATTCGGCTTGGGGAAGGTGGACTTCCACGTCAGGTTATCGACAATTTCGATTACCATCGGTGCGCCGAGTGTCAGCGTTACTTCTTGGGCTTGCAGTTCGCCCATGTAGTATTCGTCGTACCAGAATTTGACATCGTCGGTAGTGAAGGGGTGACCGTCTGACCACTTAATGCCATCACGCAGGGTGAAGGTGAATTCTGTGGCGTCATCGTTCTGCGTCCAACCCGAAATATAATTAGCAACCAAATCGACAGTCTCGGTGTCGGGAATGAGCCATTCGATCGCCATTTCTTCATTGAGCTTGGTGGGGCCCCAACGATCCGAAATGCCCTTAAAGGCGCGGCGGAGTGTACCGCCGTACTGACCAACTTCATCAAGGGGTGTGACCACACGGGGATTAACCGGAATGCGGTCGGTCACCTTCGGCAGGTCTCCCGATGCGACGAGATCCGCCAGCATGGGAGCTTCATTATAAGTCATATCTTGCGCAGCAACGGCTGCCCAAGGGGATACAGAAACAGCGACTGCTGCTGCTGCACCGCTCGCCATCGTCTGCAAAAAGCGACGGCGAGACATGCCTTTAGTTTCCATAACAGTCTCCTTTAATTGTTAATAATATGCTTTACTTCCGTGCGATGGTTTTCAGGCTGCCTCCTATCCATGGTGAACGACGGGGTCAGGACGATTCACTATAGAAAATATCCTATATGATCAGACAATACTATAAGCGTGATCACCAAATTCCGCAAATTTTCTAAACCGCTTCGGACATTGAATTTAGGCGCGCCGCGCACCGACAATCCCTCGGACGCCCTATTTATGAGAAGCACATGAATAGGGCGGTTTCCTAACCGGGAACGGTGGGTCTGATGCTATGAACTTTAAGGGTCATCATGGCTTCATTGAACATCGGCAGCCAGTAGTGATAGATCTGTTCGGTCTGGCCCTGCGCGATGAAGGTTATTTGTCTGGTATTGTGATACAGCACCCGCACCCAGCGCTTGCGCCGCTTTCCATCTTCAACGAAGGTGTATTTGGCCTCCATTTCGTTCAAACTGCCGGTTGTGGAACTCGTTTGGCTTTCGATCTGGTACTCGGCGAGGTTATGAATGCCCTCCGACAGCCCGGCAACAAGATCAGGTATATCCGCTTCGGTCACTTCCATACCGAGATCATCCACTTGAACGGCAAAGTAGGTATGTGCGTCATCCGGCGTTGGGAGATAAATCGTGCCTTCTTTGCTGTCCATGCGCTCGGTTCGCTTCCAGTCGATGGGGACGAAAAACGAATAATACTGCTCGTGACACCACGAAAGACCCTTAAAAATCGGAGTTGAATTTTCTGTGTTGCTGCTCATTGCTCACCATTATTAAAATTTAATCAGAAAGATCCGTAAGCTTGCCGGATGCAACCTTTACGAGCGCGACAACCGGCACATTCTGGCTAGTTCCCCCGGATGAACATAGCTGTTCGGGCTGTGCCCGATGCTCAGCGTCATGCGGGTGTGGGCGTTCCAATAATTCATTAAGTCCAGCGGGCAGGCCATTTCGACGTATAAATTGAGTGTACCGCCCGGCATATCATAGGCTACCGAGTAAGCCAGTTTACCATCTGGTCGGAAGGTTGCCGAACCCCCCCCACCTGCGCCTAGCCAATTTTGTAACGAAAAGTGGCGGACGTTGGTGTAGATCGTGATGGTCTCGACAATGGCCTCATCCATCGGGATGATATTTTCGTCCTCCCAGAAAAAGGTAATGCGGCCCAGACGGCGGGCGTCAATGCCTGCCGGTTGTGTGCCGTTCCATCCCCAACTGATAGTGGCGTAGCCGTTGCCAGTAGCGTTCTCCACCACATCGCGCACCCACGGTTGGTTGTGGAGCTGGCTCAGGGCTTCCCCTACACGTGTCTTTCCGGGTTGGATGTTGAAAATACAGCGCCCACCGCAGTTGTCTACGGCGCTCATAAAATCCTGCGCCTGTGTATCTTCGTGCGGCATCATGAGCACCAGCACGATCAACAAGACCCACAGACCACAGGATACCGCCGTTGCTCGTAAAATCAACTTGCCCATCAGGTTAGCCAGTCTGCCGCTGTCTTAAGTATGTCGCGGGCGCACCTCGTCAGTGAGTACCGGTAAATCCTCAAAGTTGCCGACCTCGACCATATACATGTTGGCATAATCAGTCAGATCAGATGAATACAGCACGTATTTCCCGTCCGGTGTGAAACGTGGGTGAGGATGGGCGTACTGGTTGTTGAACGTGCTGCGATGGTAAGCCAGTATGCGCGGGCCCACATATTCCTCGCCGGTCCACTTGAACAATTGAATGAAGGGCTGGGCCACGCCCTGATGCGAAAAGACTGCCGCCGGTGAACCATCGCCTACAATGATGTTCTCATCCAAACTCTGGAAATGGGTCGAACGGTAGGGGAAGCGCACCTCGACATGCCCGCTGTTGTCCCAGTTGATGTAACCAAATACATGTTCACCCATTGAATCATGTTTGTCACGCGGGAAGCCGTGATACCCGATGCGCTTGCCATCCGCAAACCAGTATTCATGGCCGACAGCCAAATTGAGTCCGTCATCCTGCGGGCGAACTTTCCATGTTTCGCCCGTCACCACGTTCAGCCCCCAGATGCGCTGGTCAACCAGATGCCACGGGCCTTCGTGGCAGTAAGTCATGATTTCAGGCAGCGCGTGAGAAGTATTGATATGGGTGATGTAACACTTATCTTCGAGGATGACTTCCATCTTGCCGGTCGCCACTTCAACCCTGATGATCTTCGTGAGCGGCTTGCGGTGGAACATTTCGTGAAAGCGCGAATATGCGAATGAAATGGAAGGTCTGTCCTCTGGGATGTGTTCCTGCAGCCGCGTGATGAGATATTTGCCGTCAGCCGTCGGGTTGGCACGCGCTTCCGGTTCTGTGTCCGGTGGCGCTTCATAAATGGTGCGTTCTTCAAATGTTTCCGGATCGAGTTCGATAATCGTATGACCGCGCCAGTAATACAGCCGCTTGTTCGCCTCGCTCCAGCATCCGCGTGACTGTCCCGCTGTTTTGAAATCGGTGAGCTGGGTGATCGTGCCACCGTCGAGATCATAGCGAAACAGATTGCTCTGATTTTCGCGGTCCGACATAAAGAAGAAAGAACGGTTGTTGTTGAACCAACAGGGATCGGTGAAATAAAAGTGATTGGAATGCCCTAAATAATCAGTCAGTCGGACAATTTCACGCCCGCTGTAGGAGTCAACATAACGAAATTGAGGATCTTGATAAACACGGCCTTTTGTCATGAAATCTCTCCGCTTAGGTTGGGAATCCTATATACTATAAACTATAATCTCCCCGCCTGCCGTAAGTCCTTGTCATACAACTGCATCTCACCTTAACAACGCTCGGAGCATATCCCCATGAAACGTAGTTTATTTGATTTGACCGGCAAAATTGTTGTGGTCACTGGCGCGACAGGCGTCTTATGTTCAGAAATGTGTCACGGGTTAGCCGAGGCCGGAGCGACGGTGGTGACCCTCGCCCGCAATATGGATAACATCAACACACTGGTGGCTGCGCTGCACGAAAAAGGTGCACAAGCGTCGGGCCTCAGCGCCAATGTGCTGGACAAAGCAGCCTTACAACAGGCCGCCGATCAGATCATGGCGCAGTATGGGCGGATTGATATTCTCGTCAACGGCGCGGGCGGCAACCGTCCCGATGCCAGTTCCATGCCGGGGCAGCGTACCTTCTTCGACCTGCCCCAAGAAGCATTGCAGTGGGTTTTCAACCTGAATTTCACCGGGGCAGTTCTGGCATCGCAGGTCTTCGGCAAAGTGATGACCGACCAAAAAGAAGGCGTTATTCTAAACATTTCCTCTATGGCGTCCTTCCAGCCTATGACGCGCGTGGTCGCGTATTCCGCCGCCAAAGCCGCCATCAACAATTTCACTTATTGGCTGGCAGTCTACATGGCCAAAGAACACAGCGCGGCCATTCGCGTCAACGCCCTTGCGCCCGGTTTCTTCCTCGGCAATCAAAACCGTTACCTGCTCATTGATAAGGATACCGGCAACCTGACAGAACGCGGGCAGCTCATCATTGATCACACCCCCATGAACCGCTTCGGCGACCCGCGGGACCTCGTTGGCACTATGCTGTGGTTGGTGAGCGATGCCTCCCGCTTTGTGACGGGCGTCGTCGTGCCGGTAGATGGCGGCTTCATGGCCTTCACGGGAGTGTAGCCATGAGCACGAATGTGGCGATGCCTACATCCAGCCTGCCTAATGAAGATGGCTATGAATTGTGGCTGCGCTACTGTTTAGTTGATGACGAAGCTGTGCTCGCCAGCTATCGCTCCGCTATTCAAGCTGTAGTAATGGATGCAGACACCCCAACGCTGCAAGCCGCGCAGAACGAATTACGGTTGGCGCTCCCGAACCTGTTGGGACGTGATGTGGTCTTCAGCAGCACAGGGGGACAGTCCGGCGCTCTATATTGCGGGCGGCTTGACAGCACTCCGCTAGATCTAGCTGCTCAAGTGGCCGGGCATGAACTCGGTGATGAGGGCTTTGCCATTCTGTCCAGTGACGATGGCATAGCTGTTCTGGCGCACCAGGATATAGGACTGCTCTACGGTGTGTTTCATCTGCTCCGCCAGTTCCAAATGCAGCAGTCACTAGCCGCTTTGAACACTGTGCAGGTTCCTAAAACCAGCCTGCGCATGCTTAACCATTGGGACAATTTAGATCGCACCATCGAGCGCGGTTATGCCGGTTTTTCGCTGTGGGATTGGCACAAGCTGCCACATTATGTCGACCCGCGCTACACCGATTATGCCCGCGCGAATGCCTCGCTTGGCATCAACGCCACCTCGCTCATCAATGTGAACTCGAATGCCCTTATTCTGCGCGAACAGTATCTGCATAAAGTGGCAGCTGTAGCCGCCGTACTCCGTCCTTACGGTATTCGCGTGTTTCTGACCGCCCGCTTTAATGCGCCTATGACGCTCGGCGGTTTGCCCACCGCTGACCCGCTCGATGCGGCTGTAGTGGCGTGGTGGCGGGCTAAAGTGGACGAGATTTATGCCATTCTGCCGGACTTCGGCGGCTTTGTGGTCAAGGCGAATTCGGAGGGCGAGCCGGGGCCGCATGATTACGGACGCACTCACGCCGATGGCGCGAATATGCTGGCGGATGCGCTGGCTCCACACGGCGGCATCATCAACTGGCGCGCCTTTGTGTATGACCCCAACCAACCCGAAGACCGCGCTAAGCAGGCCAATACGCAGCTTGCGCCACTTGATGGCTTGTTCCGCGACAACGTCACGCTGCAGGTCAAGAATGGCCCGATAGATTTCCAGCCGCGTGAACCCTTTCACCCGCTGTTCGGTGCTATGCTTAAAACGCCGCTGCTGGTGGAGTTCCAGATCACACAGGAATATCTGGGCTGCGCTACCCATCTAGCCTATCTCGCGCCGCTCTTCAAAGAAACGCTGGATGCCGACACCTACGCTAGAGGGGACGGTTCGACCATAGCCAAGGTAGTGGATGGCACTCTGGACGGACACGCGCTGTCTGGCATGACCGCCGTGAGCAATATCGGCACAGATCGTAATTGGTGTGGGCATCCCTTCGCCGCCGCCAACTGGTACGCCTTCGGCCGCTTGGCGTGGGATCATGCGCTTTCATCGGAACACATTGCTGACGAATGGTTGCGGATGACCTTCACCAACAACGCGCAGTTTGTGGCGCAGGCTCAGTCCATCATGATGCAATCGCGCGAGGCGGTGGTCGAATATATGATGCCGCTCGGTCTGCATCACTTGTTTGAAGTCGGCCATCACTACGGGCCCGGCCCGTGGATTGATGTTGAAGACGTGGGGCGGGCGGATTGGTCAGCGGTCTACTATCACAAAGCTGATAAAGATGGCGTTGGCTTTGACCGCACCCGCACGGGCAGCAACGCTGTCAGTTTGTACCACTCGCCTTACCGTGAACTGCTAGAAAATATCGAAACCTGTCCCGAAAATGTACTATTGTGGTTCCACCATGTGCGCTGGGATCATGTCATGCAGTCTGGCCGCACCTTGTGGAATGAATTGTGCTTCCTCTATAACCGCGGCGTGGAACGGGTGCGCCACATGCAAGCCGGGTGGGAAGGTTTAGCGGCTCACGTAGATGCTGCCCGCTTTGAGCATGTGCATGCGCTGCTGCGCGTGCAGGAGCGTGAGGCGCGCTGGTGGCGCGATGCCTGCCTGCTCTATTTCCAGACCTTTTCGGGTATGCCCATTCCCGCTGAATACGAGCTGCCGGAGCACACGTTGGAATACTACCGCACGCTCAAGCATTATTATGTGCCGGGCATCCACGAACGACGCTTCGGTTAAATATGACTTGAGCTTGTCTCGATTGCAAGGACTTCCATATGTCAGATCATCTAAACACTACAGTATCCAATACCGGCATAAAGCAAAACGAAAAGGACGCACCAACTGGCACGTCCTTCTGTAAACTATCGACTAACGACTATTAGCTATCGACTACCCGACTACATTCGTCACCGCGCCGTCGTCGGCTTGGTAGGCGGTGCGGGCATACTTCGCCATCACACCGCTGGCGTAATGTGGTTTGGGTGGCGTCCATGCCGCAGCGCGTTTTTCCAGTTCGGCGTCACTCAACTCCACGTTCAGTGTCCGGGCATCAATGTCCACCGCGATGATATCGCCTTCTTGCAGCAAGCCCATTGGGCCGCCGAGCATGGCTTCCGGCGCGACGTGACCGATGCACATGCCCCGTGTAGCACCGCTGAAACGCCCATCAGTAATCAGCAGCACGTCGCGGCCTAAACCCTGCCCGGTAATGGCCGCCGTGACGCCCAGCATTTCACGCATGCCAGGGCCGCCAACTGGCCCTTCGTAGCGGATGATGACCACGTCGCCAGCCACGATCTTCTGTGCCTGTACCGCCTGCATGGCATCCTCTTCGCGGTTGAAAATGCGTGCCGGGCCGCGGTGTGTTCGTGGCTCGTCGCCTTTCAGCTTGATGACCGAGCCGCGGGGTGCGAGGTTGCCCGTCAGAATATGCAGACCACCTTCCTGGCTGATGGCATCGTCCCAGTTGCGGATGACACGCTGGCCGGGGGTTTCTTTGGCGCTGGCCGCTTCTTCTGCCAGCGTCTTGCCGGTTACTGTCAGGCAGCTTCCGTCCACATAACCACCATCCACTAGCCGCTGGGCCACCAAGCGGATGCCGCCAGCCCGATGCACATCAACAGCGGTATATTTGCCCGTGGGCTTGAGGTCAGCAATCAGCGGTGTGTGCTTGCTGATGTTTTCGATGTCCGCCAGCGTGAAGGGGATGCCAGCTTCACGGGCGAAGGCCAGTGTGTGCAGCACACCGTTGGTCGAACCACCGGATGCCGCGACCGAAGCGATGGCGTTTTCCAGCGATTTGCGGGTAACGATCTGACTGGGGCGGATGTCCATTTCGATCATCTTCAGGATCAGTTCACCAGCCTTGTAGGAGACATTATCCTTTTCAGAGTCCATTGCCGGAATATCGGCATAACCCATCGGGCAAATGCCCATGATTTCCGCCAGCATGCCCATGGTGTTGGCGGTGTATTGACCACCGCAGGCACCGGGGCCGGGGCAGGCCGCGTCTTCCACTTCCTTGAATTCTTCTTTGCTGATCTTACCAGCCGCGTATGCGCCAGCCGCTTCGAACACATCCTGCACCGTCAGGTCTTTGCCACGCAGGTTGCCGGGCATAATCGAACCGCCGTACAGCATGATCGACGGCACATTTAGCCGGATGAGTGCCATGATAGTGCCGGGCATGGTTTTGTCGCAGGCGGCCAGTGCGATAACACCGTCAAAGTAATTGGCACGGGCTACCAGTTCGATGCTGTCGGCGATCATTTCACGGCTGATGAGCGAGGCTTTCATGCCTTCTGTGCCCATCGTGATGCCGTCCGAAATGCTGACCGTGTTGAATTCCAGCGGTGTGCCGCCAGCAGCGCGGATGCCTTCCTTCATCTTGTGAGCCAAGCGGCGCAGGTGGAAATTGCACGGGCCGACTTCCGTCCATGTGTTGGCGATGCCAATAATGGGCTTAGCCAGATCAGCATCCGTCAGGCCGATGGCCTTGAGCATAGCGCGGGCAGCGGCACGGTCATTGCCTTCGACCAGTGTGCGGCTGCGGGCATTCAGATTTGCCACCTGATCGCGTATTTCTGGTGAATCAGACATAAGGAACTCCTAAAATTATTTCGAGGCTGTGATTGGTTGACGAGTATAACGCGGAATAGCGAACCGCCAAGACACAATGAACGCCATGCGAAGACATTGAACCGCAGGGGCACAGAGGGTACGGGATAAGGCAAGTGCGAACAGTCTTGAATGTAGGGGCTTGGCGCTGACAAGCCCGTATCTCCCTATAGAGCATACCCTCTGCCCAATGTCGGGTAAAATAGAAATCACCACAGGCAATCTTGGCAAAGGCACAGAATGATGGCACATGTGTTCATATCCTACGCCCATGTAGATGCAGATTTTGTTGCCCTCCTGAAACTCGAACTCGAAAAAGATGGTCTTTCAATTTGGGTGGATAGCGACCGCTTGCGAGCTGGTGAAGATTGGCGGCAGGGCATTGACGAAGCGATTCAGGCCGCCTTCGCGCTCATCGCTGTTATGACGCCGGAGTCCTATCAATCCCAATATGTGACCTATGAATGGGCCTATGCGTTGGGCATTGGCGTAAAGGTCATCCCCCTCATGCTCAGGACGACCACGCTCCATCCGCGATTGGAGGCTATTCAATACTTGAACTTTACCGTCACTGGTGCCCGCCCGTGGGAAAAACTGACTGCCCATTTGCATGATGTAGAAGCTAATCAACTGACCAGTCAGGTGCGCGTCGGGCGAGATGCCCCAGCCGCCGTCAAGCAGGCTGTACTCAAATTGGACAGTTCCATAACTGAGGAACGGCGCTCGGCTCTCGAAAGCCTTGCCCAGATGTCACATCCTGCTGCCCTTCAAGCCTTGGCGGATGCTGTTCAACATCCCACCCGTGATGTACAAATTCAATCCGCCTTCATGTTGGCGGACAGTAGCCAATACAAAGACCTGCGCGCAACGCCCGGACTGATGATCGCCCTCAAAGATACTGATTCAAATAGTGCTAACCGCGCTGCCAAAGCTTTGCGACGTCTGCATGACCCCCGTGCCATTCCCGCTTTGTTGGATGCGCTCCATCGTGAAGACGGGCGGCTGCGACGCACTGCGGCCAGCGCCCTAAGTCAGTTCGGTTCGCAGGTTGTCCCGCAGCTCATTGCGGAACTTGAACACCGTGATGAACGGGTGCGCGAAGTAGCGGCTTGGGCATTGGGAGAAATTCAGGATGAATCAGTAGTAGAGGCTTTGCCGGCGCTCACACGGGCCCTTGCTAGCACCCGGACACTCTTGGTAAAGGCTGCCGAAGATGCCATTCTCAAAATCGGCAAGCCCGCCCTTCCTGCCTTGAGCGAAGCCGCGGGTTCGACAGACTGGAATGTGCGCCTCAGCGTAGTTAAATTGCTTAGCGAAATTGGTTCGAGCGAAGCCTGCGCTGTGTTGGTCAGTGCCCTAAAAGATTCCAGCAGCGTGATACGCATCGTTGCCGCCGAAGCGTTGGGGGTTTTAGGGGATGAAAATACTGTCAAGCCGTTAATAGAGGCCCTGCACGACCCGGATAGTTATGATGTGCGCTGCGCAGCGGCCATGTCGTTGGGTGTTATTGGTAACACCAGCGCCATTCCAGCTTTGATTGCCATCCTTGAACCGGATCAACAGCAGTCTGAAACCTCCACAGGTCGAAAAGTACTTCAATCCGCTGCGTGGCCCGACGTACACAATATCAACGAGCGACAATTACGCAATGTCGTCGCCGACTCGTTAAAGGGGTTTGAAACGCCCGAAGCCCTCGCCGCCGTCGAACACTGGCAACGCCAACTGCGCGGCGAGGATGCGGAATAATCAGGGGCGTTACTCACGGACGCCATCGGCCCAGCATGGCATCCCGTTGTCCCAAAAAGGTTTGAAAACTCATACCTTCCACCCCTTGACATTTTATAACATTTGTTCTAAAATTGACTATTGTTTAATATTTCCTATGTGATTTTCCCGCACATCTTCACCCTACCTCCGGTGCAGCAAACATTGCAGCAGCGGGGGTGTTCCGCCACCAAAACCGTTTGGCGCAAAAGTGCCAATTGAAATTGCCGAAATTGCTGCCATTTGTGCCAAATTTTCGTATCATGTCGGAGAAAACGCGCCGGTTATTTCTGCACGAACGGTGGCTTTGTAGTCACTACCCGCAAAATTAATGTCTGCCACGCATACGCGGGTCGAGCACATCGCGCAGGCCGTCGCCCAGCAGGTTGAAACCTAGCACCCCCAGCATGATCGCGATGCCGGGGAAGATCATCAACCAGTAGGCTTTTTCCGCCAGCCCGCGGCTTTCGCTGAGCATCACGCCCCACGAAGCATCCGGCGGCTGCGTGCCCAGCCCTAGAAAACTCAATCCAGCTTCGGTTAGCAGTGACCACGACAGTGCCAGACTGATCTGTACGATCAACGGTGCGAGGATATTCGGGAGGATGTGCATGAATAACAAGCGCCATCGCCGCATGCCCACGCAGCGTGCCGCCAGCACGAATTCCATTTCCTTGGTTGCAAGCACTGGACCGCGTGCCACCCGCGCAAAGATCGGTGTGTACACCAGCGCGATAGCCAGCGCCGCGTTGGTGAGTCCCGGCCCCAGCACCGTCACCACCACCAGCGCCAGCAGCAGCGCCGGGAAGGCGAAGAATACATCCATTATCCGCATGATCCAGTTGTCAACACTGCCGCCCACAAAGCCAGCGACCATCCCCAGCACAATGCCGACCGCTCCGGAAAGGGATACCGAAATCAAAGCGACACGCAGTGAATTCGCTGCGCCTTCCATGACGCGGCTGGTGATGTCGCGTCCGAACAGATCCGTGCCCATGATATACGTCGCGCTCGGTGCTTGCAGTCGTTCGCGCGGGTGCTGTTCGACAGGTGGATAAGGGGTGATGCCCACCGCGCCCATGATCGCCACCACCAGAAAAAAGACGACGATCACCAGTCCCACCGCGCCGCTAAGGTTGCCCAGCAGGCGGCGGAGGAAGCCGGGAGTGCGGATTTCGGTAAGGGGGTCGGCTAAACTAGTCATAAGAAATGCGCGGATCAATCACCGCATAAAAAAGGTCAACCGCTAGATTGATAATGCCGAAGTTCAACGCGACGAACAGCACCGCGCCCTGCACCAGCGCATATTCCCGCTGGGAAATGGCATTCACCACCAGCCGCCCCAAACCGGGCAGCGCGAATAACTGCTCTACGATGAAGGTTCCGCCCAGCAGATAACCCATTTCGATGCCGATGAGCGTCACGACGGGTATGAGCGCATTGCGTAAGGCGTGCTGGGTAATCACCCGGCTTTCAAACAACCCTTTGCTGCGTGCTGTACGGACGTAATCCTCGTTCAGCACCTCCAACATGGATGAGCGTGTAGTTCGCATCACCGAAGCTGAAAATGCAAAACCCAGCGTGACCGCCGGGAAGAACATCTGCTGTAAATTGCGCGAGGGATCTTCGGCAAAACTGACGTAATCGCCGGAGTTCGGCAGGATTTTGAAATATACCGAGAGGACATAAATGATGAGTGTTCCTACCAGAAAGCTGGGCATCGCCAGCCCTACCAGCGCAAACAAACGCCCGAATAGATCGAGCAGAGAATTGTGGCGAATGGCTGACAGTAATCCCAACGGAATGCCCACCACCAGCGCGATCACCACCGCCAGCAGTGCCAGTTCCAACGTCAGCGGGAATCGTTCCAGAATCAATTCCAGCACGGGCTTGCCGTGCCGGATTGAATAGCCTAGATTGCCTTTCGCGGCCTCACCAATCCAGTACACATATTGTTCTAGCGGTGGGCGGTCCAGTCCGTAATAGCGTTGTAGTGCTGCCCGCTGCGTCTCGGTCAGCATGCCTGCTTCAGTTCCCAGTGTGGCGGTAATCGCGTCACCGGGAATGAGGCGTATCGCCAGAAACACCAGTACCGAAACCCCGAACAGGGTTGGCAAATACGTGATGATGCGCCGCAGCAGGTAGCGAAACATAAATCAAAAAACCTGTGGGGCATTTACCCCACAGGTGATGGTCTGGGCCATTAGCCGCCTTTGCCTTCCAGTTTGACCTGAGAGAAGGAATACAGCGAGTCAGTCGGCATTGGAATGAAGCCGCTCACATACGGCTGCTGAGCGGTATATTCGAAGTCGTTATACAGCCAGATCCACGGCGCAACTTCGACCAGATGCTTCTGGAATTCGGCGAAGATTTCATACCGTTTCTGCGGGTCAGTCTCCGCGCGTCCCTGCGCCATCAGACTGTCCAGCGTGTCATCAATGTAATTGCTGACTTTTTGCAGGTTGCCGTCTTTCGTCCAGTAACGGGCATACATGGTGTACGGGTCGGGCCGTCCACCATTCAGCGCCACTGCGGCGTCGAAGTCGCCAGCCAGCCAGCGGTCAACATATACACTCAATTCTAGCGATTCGATTTCAACCGTAATGCCGATTTCGGCCAGTTGGGACTGGATGTTCTGCGCTTCCGAAAGTGCGGTCGGGGGTTCAGCCGAAGCGGCAATCACTTTGATGCTGAAGCCGTCAGACATACCTGCCTGTGCCAGCAGTTCCCGTGCTTTATCCAGATCCTTCGTGTAGCAGAAATACTGGTCAGTCGGTACCGTGTAAGCGGGGATGGTCAGCGGGCCGGTGACTGTACCATAACCCAGTGATGCCGTGTCCAGCACTTCCTGCCGGTCAATCGCGCAGGACATAGCCTGCCGTACTTCCAGCTTGTCCATTGGTGCGCGGCTGGGGTTGAGTTGGAGTACATGGTAAGCAATCGCCGGAACTTTGTTCAAGGTAACGCTTGAATCATCAATCAACAATGTGGCGATCAGCGGGTCATTCAAAATGGCGAAGTCAATCTCGCCGGCGCGCAGCGCGGCCAGAATTGACGACTCATCCGGGATGATGCGGATTTCTACACTGTCCACGTAGGGACCTTCACCCCACCAGTCAGCATTGGCACTCAGAATGGTCTTTTCGTCGGGAACCCAGCTATCCAGCTTGAATGGGCCCGTGCCGTTGGCTGTGCTGGCAAAGTCACCGCTTTCCGCCGCTTCCGAAGAAACAATCGCTGAATTGAGACTGGTCATGGCTGCCAGCAGGGGCACATCAGCCAATGATAGATTGAAGACAACCGTGTTGTCGTCCGGTGTATCAATCGACTCAATGCTGGTGTAGTTGGCGCGTCCTGCTGCACCTGTGTCTTCATTCAGGATGCGTTCAAAAGTCGCTTTCACATCGGCGGATGTGAAGTCCGACCCGTCATGGAACTTGACGCCCTGACGTAGATTCATCGTCAACGTTTTGGCATCGTCGGAGAAAGCCCAGCTTTCGGCCAGCCCCGGCACAATGTTCAGGTCAGCATCCAGATTGACGAGTGGTTCATAGATCAGTTCCAGCAAGCGGAACGAAGCAAACGCCGTCTGGGTGTGTGGGTCAAGGCCAGTGGTATCCGCTGACCGCGCCATCACCAGTGTATTGTTGCCCTGCGCCATCACCGGCACAACGGCTACCAGCGCTAAGAAGGCAACCACAATAAAAATACGTATCGATTTTTGCATAACCCTGACTCCTTTTGTGTAAAATGCTTCCACTTCAAAATAGAGGAATTGAATATTTCCTTCCTATCTCCTCCGCAATCGCTTCCAATAGATGAATTCATTCACATCCGGCAGAACATAGCCGGGAATGCTGCCTATTTGTTGATACCCATGTCGTTGATAAAAACGCTGGGCATCATGATTGAAATCTGAAACTAAAAGAACTAAATCATCGCTGAGGGCTGCGCTTGATTCTTCAACTGCCTCTAGCAGCGCCGATCCTATCCCTGCGCCCGTTTGTGTCTGGTGCACACCGATGAGCCGAAGATAGACACTTCGCCCGAATGCGCCCTGTGGTAAGCACCACGCGAAACCGCAGGCAGCATCGTGTTCGCCTACATCCGCAGCCAACAACAGGTCTTTATGAACCAGCGCCTTCTCAAATTGACCCACCGCGCGCTCCGCCGTCAAACCATAGCGCCGCATCAAAGGAAGTTCAACTAACCACTGCACAATGGGCGGAATATCGGCAGATGTCATGGGACGAATATCAACAGATTTCACGATCATAGTTTAACAATTCAGTCTCATTTGACCACTATCCATCTACATCCGCCCTAGCCTGTTTTACACCATGTTCGCCGTATCAGATCAGCATAGTTGCCGCCGGGTGTAATCTGACCGAGTACAACCGGATAATTCGCGCCTGTTAACGATGGGAGATTGCTGGGGCGATTGTGCCACGTTTCGTGTGCCAGCAGCGCAAAAACGAGCGCCTCCTTGTTATCACTGTCCAGTCCAACATCTTCATGAGTCACCACACGCGCGGCAGGAAGCAAACTTTGAAGCAATCCCATTAGTGTTGGATTGCGCGCACCACCACCCCCCAATATCACTTCTTCTACTGGCGCGGGCGCATAGCGCTGGTAAGCATCCGCTATGCTGGCGGCAGTGAGCGCGGTTAGTGTTGCAATGATGCTGTTTGCGTCCAGTCCCCGCGCTTTCCCTTCATTTACCAGTTGGGTGGCCATGAGCGTTCCAAATAATTCGCGACCAGTTGTTTTGGGTGGTGGTGTTTCGTAGTAAGGATGAAGGCTCAATGTTTGCAACCAATCTTCATCTATACGCCCCTGCTGCGCCATGCCGCCATTGTGGTCATAGGCTTGCTTGCCTTCGGTCAGAATGGTTACGCCGCCATCAATAAGGGCGTTGCCCGGTCCGGTATCGAAGGCCAGCGGCAGACTAACTGTATCTGAAAGCGGCGGCAGGAACGTGACATTCCCCATCCCACCGATATTTTGTATCGCGCGCCAGTGATCGGGATGCCGCAGCAGCAGCCAATCAGCATAACCGGTGAGCGGCGCACCCTGTCCGCCTGCCGCGACATCGCGCGGGCGAAAGTTGCTGATGGTGGTAATCCGGGTACGTTCCGCGATAACAGCCGCTTCAGTAATTTGGAGCGTGGCACTCACCCTGCCGGATGGTTGTACCGCGTGCCACACAGTTTGCCCGTGCGAGCCGATCAAATCAACTGCGCCGGGAGTCATCCCAGCTTCGCTGATGACACGCAGGGCTGCGGCAGCGAACAATTCCCCCATGTCGAAATTCATCTGGCAGATGGTATCCACGCGGCTTTTTTCAGGCAGACAGGCATCAAGGATACGGGACTGAAAACCATCAGGATAAGGAAAGGTAATGCCGTGAATGAAGCGCGCATTCAGGAGCGGCGGCACACCCTCAATTTCGCACAACAGGGCATCAATGGCGTCGGCTGACGTTCCAGACATCAAACCCACAATTATCATATCTCTAGCTTTCGATCTATCCACATTAGGAACCAATCAAAATGAAATTGTAGTGCGCCGATTTGATCACTGCAACAAATAGTAATAATTCCAATCGCTCTCATCTCGGCGTTCAAATGGCCTGCATTACCTGTTACGTTGAAAGAAAGAAGGATATAGTTTGCAGATCGCAGGGAGATGTGGCAGGGGATTTGAATAGAATGATAGATACGGCACGCTTAGATACGTTGGTTCATCACTATGTTGGCACAGTATTCCCTGCCTGTGCGCTGTCGGTCATAAAACGCGGCGCATGGGTATTGGACGCTGCATGGGGACAGGTTGAAGAACAACCAGCGACTACAGAAACATTGTTTGATCTGGCTTCCGTCACCAAGTTATTCACGGTAACGGCGTTCCTCTCGGTGGTGAGCAGTGGCAGAATTGCATTGAGCGATCCATTAGGGGAAATCATTCCTGAATTTGTGAAGACATCGCCAAGAGGAATAGACGGCGGACAAGATCCCCATAGCAAAGTGCATATGCCAACGCCTGACCATCTGGTGGGACAAACGGTAGATCCCCATCAAGTGACATTCTGGCACTTGTTGACGCACATGTCAGGTTTGCCAGCTTGGCGGGCAGTTTATCAGGCGGCTGGCGCAGCGCCTACCCCTCCTGACCAGCCCGATCCGTTACCACGCCATGAACGCTGGGCACATGCAGTTACCGCATTATGTGGTTATTCGTTTATGGATCAACCCGGCACGCGCATGATCTACAGTGATATTGGCTTGATGTTGCTAGGCGAAGCCCTGATGCGGTTGGAAGGCGAGCCGCTGGATGAAATTATTCAACAGCGGGTGTTAAATCCTCTTGGCTTGACCACGGCCTGCTTTAACCCGGTACGTGAAAAGCACATCCCGCGTGAACGTATCGCGCCTACCGAGAACGACCCCGGTTGGCGTCAGCGGCGTGCATGGGGTGAGGTGCATGATGAAAATGCCTGCGGCGTAGGTGGTGTTGCCGGACATGCCGGACTGTTCGCGACGGCACGGGAAGTCGCCCGTTTCGGGCAGGCATGGCTCTACGAACCGCAGTCCACTTTTGGCATCGATACCGCGCTGGCAGCGGAAGCCAAGCGCGAACAGGTCAACGATGAAGGCGCACGACGCGGCTTAGGTTTCGCGCTCAAGCCGGAGGTGGATTCACTCGCTGGCGATTTGTTTAGCCCGAATACCTACGGGCACACCGGCTTCACCGGAACATCCTTGTGGATTGATCCCGACAATGAACTCATTGTGGCCTGCATGACCAATAGGGTTTATCCCGGTCGGGACAAACCCGGTATCGTGGAATTCCGCAGCGAATTGCATGACTTTCTGGCGCAAGAATTGAACGCATCGCAATAAAGTCATTGAGGAGGAGCCATTGATAACTGAACAAGCCAATCCCCGCTCGCAGGGCATAGACCAGATGTCTACCTTAGAAATCCTGCGTACGATAAACACAGAGGATCAAGGGGTAGCTTACAGGATAGTGCAGGCGCTGCCGCAGATTGAAAAAGCAGTGGATGCTATCACGGCGAGCATTGAAAGTGGTGGACGGCTCATTTACGCCGGGGCTGGAACCAGTGGACGCTTGGGAATGCTCGATGCGGCGGAATGCGTACCGACCTATGGCACACCGCCGGAATTGGTGCAGTGTGTGATGGCCGGTGGGTTAAAAGCACTCGTACAGGCCGCTGAAGGCGCTGAGGATGACCGGGCAGCCGCGCGTGCAAACCTTGCTGCGATTCAGCTTGGTTCGCGCGACATGCTAGTGGGTATCGCCGCCAGCGGGACAACGCCTTATGTGCTGGAAGCGGTGGCTTATGCGACTGAACTCGGCGCAGGGACAGTCGGCATCGCCTGCAACGACCCCGCACCACTTTTGGAGGCTGTGCAAATTCCCATCGGTGTTCCTGTTGGCCCGGAAGTGGTTGCAGGCAGCACGCGCATGAAAGCCGGTACTGCCCAAAAGTTAGTGCTAAACATGATCAGTACAGCGACCATGATCCGGTTGGGCAAGGTTTATGGCAACTTGATGGTCGATGTGAAAGTGACCAATGCCAAGCTCCTCACCCGCGCTCGGAAGTTGGTGGCACAGATCGCGGATGTGGACATGGAACGGGCAGCCGACCTTTTGGCGCAGGCCAACAACGAAGTCAAAACAGCGGTTGTCATGCAGCGCAAGCAGGTGGATGTGGAAACCGCGCGGTCACTATTGGCGCAAGCTGGTGGGCACTTGCGAACCGTTATTGGATAAAGTCTATTCGTCAGTGTCACATCTTTTAAGGGAGCGCGTGAGAACAGCCGCGTAAAAAGCATTCCAACCAGTCTGCCCCGGTGAACCTGATAAGTGTGTTTACCACGTCGGGTTGGCGTGGTTAAGTGCCAGGAAAATACCCCAACAGGCCAATCTGTATATTGCTTCATCTCTCACGTGTTTCACGCTTGACAGGCGGATGAAAGCAATGGTAACATTCTTGCCTGCAACCACAACGGCACACAACCTCGCTATTAAAGAGGCAATGAACGATGCCGAATTGAACGAAGGCGACGAAAGCGTCCCATTATCTTTAGGGATTGCTCGTCTACCGAGAAAAATGCGGGCGTTCCGGGGTTGAGTACGCCCGTTTGCTTGTCTGGAAACTGGTTAATTTATTTCGGAGAACAGTATGCCAACCATCAATCAGTTGGTGCGCAAAGGGCGCAAAGCTAAGAAGAGCAAGTCCAAAGCGCCGGCGCTGCAATATACGTTGAATGCCTACAACCAGCGCCGCACCCGCCGCCGCAAAGGCGCGCCGCAAAAGCGCGGTGTCTGCACCGTCGTGAAAACCATGACCCCCAAGAAACCAAATTCGGCCCTGCGGAAGGTGGCGCGTGTTCGCCTCACCAACCAACTGGAAGTGACGGCTTATATCCCCGGTGAAGGCCACAGCTTGCAGGAACACAGCGTCGTGCTGGTACGTGGTGGCCGTGTGAAGGACCTGCCCGGTGTGCGTTATCACATCGTGCGTGGCACATTGGATACCGATGGTGTAAAGAACCGTGAGCAGGCCCGCAGCAAGTACGGAGCAAAGCGTCCCAAGGCTGCTGCTAAATAAATCATTTGCGAGGATGATGCGTTATGTCTAGAAGAAATACACCGCCCAAGCGGAAAGTTGCCCCGGATAAAAAGTATAACAACATCCATGTGACGATGTTCGTCAATCGGATGATGTACGGCGGCAAACGGAGTACCGCGCTGGCGATTATGTACGGCGCCTTCGATATTATCGAAGAACGTGCTAAGCGTGACCCTATCGAAGTATTTGAGCAGGCGCTCCGCAACGCCACACCTGCCGTAGAAGTCAAACCAATGCGTGTGGGTGGTTCGACCTATCAGGTTCCGGTAGAAGTACCGTACGCCCGCGCCACTTCATTGGCGATGCGCTGGTTGCTGGAGACCGCACGCGGACGCGGCGGCAAGAATATGGCGGAAAAGCTATCGAGCGAATTAATGGACGCGGCAGCCGGTCAGGGTTCTTCCATTAAGAAGAAAGACGACACCCATCGTATGGCAGAAGCCAACCGCGCTTTTGCTCATTTCCGTTAGGGTGTGATTGGTGGACTTCCTTATATAGGTGTCCGCCGGAGTGAACGAACAGTTAGTTAGAGATTGATATGGCGACCAAGAGCGAAAAACTGGATCTGAATAAAGTACGCAATATCGGCATCATTGCCCATATTGACGCTGGTAAGACTACCACTACTGAACGTGTGCTGTATTACACAGGTATGATTCACAAAATCGGTGAAGTACACGAAGGTGCCGCTACCACCGACTACATGGAGCAGGAACGCGAACGCGGCATCACCATCACCTCAGCTGCTATTACAGCAGCATGGCGCGGGTATCAGGTTAATGTTATTGATACCCCCGGTCACGTCGATTTCACCGCTGAAGTGCAGCGCAGCTTGCGCGTGCTGGATGGCGGCGTGGTGGTGTTCGATGGTGTAGCCGGTGTTGAACCACAGTCCGAGACGGTGTGGCGTCAGGCTAATACATACGGTGTACCCCGTCTGTGCTTCGTCAATAAGATGGATCGTACCGGTGCAAATTTCCAACGCTGTGTAGACATGATTGTCGAGCGTGTGGCGGGCAATCCGGTAGTCATTCAAATTCCCTACGGCGAAGGCGCGGAATTTGCGGGCATTATTGATTTGTTTTCGATGGAATTAGTCACATTTGAAGGTGACATGGGTAATGACATCATTCGTCACCCCATTCCTGAAGCCTACCGCGAACAGGCTGAAACCCGCCGTCATGAAATGATCGAGAAGGTAGTCGAAAATGATGACTTCCTGACCGAAAAATATCTGATGGAAGAGCCAATTAGCGACGACGAAGTTATAGCCGCTATGCGTGCTGCCACAATCGCCGGTAAGATTCATCCGGTTCTGTGCGGCTCCGCCCTTAAGAACAAGGGTGTTCAATTGATGCTGGATCGCGTCATTGATTTGCTGCCCTCACCGCTGGATATTCCTGCTGTCAGAGGGTTGCACCCCAAGACAGACGAGCCGATTGAGCGCAAAGCTGACAACGACGAACCGACTTCGGCGCTGGTCTTTAAGATCGTCACCGACCCGTTCGTGGGGCGACTGGCCTTCTTCCGGGTTTATTCCGGTGTGGTAAAGGCTGGCTCAGGTTTGCTGAACAGCACCAAAGGCGATAAAGAGCGTATTGGTCGTATCGTGCGGATGTTCGCAGACCGCCGTGAAGATGTGGAAGAAGTTCAAGCTGGCGATATCGCCGCTATTCTGGGCCTCAAGAGCACGTTCACTGGTGATACGCTGTGCGACTCGGATAAGCCGATTGTGTTGGAAAAGATCAGCTTCCCTGAACCGGTTATCGAGCTTTCGATTGAACCGAACAGCAAGGCCGATCAGGATAAGATGGGTGTCGCCCTGCGCCGTCTGGCGGAAGAAGATCCTACCTTCAAAATTGAGGTGGACGATAAGCTCGGCCAGACCAAGATCAAGGGTATGGGCGAATTGCACCTCGAAATTCTGGTTGACCGCATGATGCGCGAATTTGGTGTGCAGGCTAATGTAGGTCGCCCGCGTGTGGCTTACCGTGAAACCATCACCCGCCCGACGCGCATTGATACAACCTTCAAGCGCCAGACCGGTGGTTCAGGTCAGTATGCCCGTGTGGTGTTCGAGTTCGAGCCGTTGAGCGACGAAGACCGCGCTAAGCTTCCGGCAGGGGACGACTGCCTCTTTGAGGATGCCATTCGCGGTGGTACCGTGCCGAAGGAATTCATCAAACCTGCGCTGAATGGCGTCAGAGATGCAATGTCCGGCGGTGTACTCGCGGGCTATCCAGTGGTAGGCATGAAGGCAACCTTGGTTGATGGAGCATTCCACGAAGTGGACTCGTCAGAAATGGCCTTTAAGGTGGCTGGTTCGATGTGCTTGAAGGAAGGCGTGCAGAAGGGCGGCCCGGTGCTGCTGGAACCGACCATGAAAGTGGAAGTTTCGGTTCCTGAAGATTATACCGGCACCATCGTCGGTGATTTGTCGGCCCGACGCGGCATCATCGTTGGCATGGAACCGCGTGGTGGTGGATCAACCTCCATCCGCGCGTCTGTGCCGCTGGGTGAAATGTTCGGTTATGCCACTAACCTGCGTAACATGACACAGGGACGCGGCAGCTTCAGTATGGAATTCGAGAAGTACTCGATTGCGCCCAACAACATTGCTGAAGAAGTGATCAAGACCGGGCGCTAAACATAGTGATCCAGTAGGGATGCGGTTCGCTGCATCCCTAACAAAGTATATGTATCGTTTGAGACAAGATCGCAGAAAAGGATTGAAAGACAATGGCAAAGTTTGAACGTAGCAAACCCCATGTCAATATCGGCACCATCGGTCACGTTGACCACGGCAAGACCACCCTCACAGCCGCCATCACCAAAGTGTTGGGGATGAAGGGTAAAGCCGAACGGATGAAGTACGATGATATTGACAACGCGCCCGAAGAAAAGGCTCGTGGTATCACCATCAACATCCGTCACGTTGAATACGAGACCGATGCCCGGCACTATGCTCACGTAGACTGCCCCGGTCACCGTGACTATATCAAGAATATGATCACCGGTGCTGCCCAGATGGACGGCGCAATCCTCGTTGTCAGCGCGCCAGACGGCCCAATGCCCCAGACCCGTGAGCACGTTCTGCTGGCCCGTCAGGTAGAAGTACCTGCTATGGTGGTCTTCCTCAATAAGATCGACCAGATGGACGATCCGGAACTTCTGGAATTAGTCGAAATGGAACTCAGCGAATTGCTCGACAGCTACGGCTTCCCGGCGGATACCCCCGTCGTGCGCGGTTCAGCGGTTCAGGCCAACGACTCGCCTAACGAAGATGTCAACGCCCCTGAATATCAGCCTATTCTCAAGCTGATGGACACTGTTGACCAGTGGATTCCCACTCCGGTTCGTGATGTTGACAAGCCCTTCCTCATGCCCGTCGAAGATGTATTCTCGATCAAGGGTCGTGGTACGGTGGTCACTGGACGTGCCGAGCGCGGTCGTTTGGTTAAGGGTGAAGAAGTCGAAATCATCGGTCTGCGTGATGAAATCCGCAAGAGCGTTGTCACCGGTATCGAAATGTTCCACAAGGAACTCGACTCGGCTGACGCTGGCGACAACGCCGGTATCCTCCTGCGCGGTATTGAACGTACCGACATTGAACGTGGTATGGTGCTCGCCAAGCCCGGCAGCATTAAGCCGCACAAGAAGTTCATGAGCGAAGTGTACGTCCTCAAGAAGGAAGAAGGTGGTCGTCACAAGGCGTTCTTCCCCGGCTACCGTCCCCAGTTCTACATCCGCACAATGGATGTGACCGGAACCATCACCCTGCCCGCGGGCGTGGAAATGGTTATGCCCGGCGACAATGTCAACTTGGAAGTCGAATTGATTACCCCAGTGGCGTTGGAAAAAGGCTCGAAGTTCGCTATCCGTGAAGGCGGTCTGACCGTCGGTGCGGGTGTTATCACCGAAGTGCTGTCATAAAGCACGCGACCGAAAAACGGTAGTGTAAAACTGTAGGGGCGGGCAACTAACCCGCCCCTACTCTCCCCTGATAAGGGGTACCAGAGGAAATTATGGCTAGGAACAAAATTCGCATCTGGCTCAAAGCCTATGATCACCGGGTACTGGATCAATCGGTGCAGCGGATCGTTGAAACTGCTGAACGCACTGGCGCACGGGTCGTTGGCCCGGTCCCTCTGCCGACCCGCATCGAACGTTTCACCGTGAGACGCAGCCCGTTCATTGATAAAGACTCGCAAGAACATTTCGAGATTCGCACCCACAAACGGCTGATTGATGTCCTCGACCCGGACAGCAAAACGATTGATGCGCTCATGCGCTTAAATCTGCCAGCGGGCGTGGACATTGTAGTGAAATAAGGGGCGAACGCGATGAAAGGCATTATAGGTAAAAAAGTAGGGATGACACAGGTCTTCGATGACAATGGAAATGCTGTTCCTGTCACCGTCATCCAAGCCGGCCCCTGCTTTGTCACTCAAGTCCGTACGGCGGACAAAGATGGTTATGTGGGTGTACAGTTGGGTTTTGGCGAAACCAAACCAACCCTCCTCACCAAAGGCCAACTCGGTCATTTGCAGCGCAACAATTTGCCTGCTCTGCGCTACCTGCGCGAATTCCGTATTCGCGATGGCGAAGTGAGCGTGGCCGAAGGTCAAACCATCAAAGCTGATGTTTTCGCCAAAGGCGAACGTGTAGACGTCATCGGCACTAGCAAAGGTAAAGGTTTCGCAGGCGGTATCAAGCGTCATAATTTTAACCGCCAGCCCAAAACACACGGTGCATCTGACCGCACCCGTGCGCCCGGTTCAGCAGGTTCTAACACCTACCCCGGTAAAACGTGGAAAGGCAAGCGCTTTCCCGGTCACATGGGAAGTGAACGGGTCACCACTGAGAATCTTGAAGTGATCGTGGTGGATCCCGAACGCAATCTTCTCGCCGTGAGAGGTTCCGTGCCCGGTATGAACGGCGGCATCGTTATCATTAAACCAGCGCGTCCGCGCCGCCGCTGATGACTAGGCGAGAGGAGTTGAAGTCATGAAAGTTCCAGTTCTGAATATGACCGGCAAAGAGATCAAGAAAATTGATCTGCCTGCCGATATTTTCGAGGTCGAAGTCAATACCGGCCTCATGCACCAGGCCTATGTTCGCCAGATGGCGAATGCCCGGTTGGGTACGGCCAAAGTGCAGCGTCGTGGCGAAGTCAATCGCACTTCAGCCAAGTGGTACCGCCAAAAAGGTACGGGGCGTGCCCGTCACGGTTCGCGCGATGCTACACAATTTGTGGGTGGTGGCCGTCCCAAGGGGCCAGTGCCGCACAAATATACCAAAGACATGCCGCGTAAGATGCGCCAACAGGCCATCCGCTGCGCGCTAAGCGCCCTCCTGCGCGACAATCAATTGGTTTTTGTGGATGCTCTGAAGCTGGATGCACCCAAAACCAAGGAGATGCGCCAGATTCTGGACGCTGTGGCGGGCAAGGACAGCAAGACTTTGGTCGTGGTCGCGCAGGGGCACGACAACGTGGTCAACAGTATCCATAATCTGGATAAAACCCACGTCATTCTCGCTAATTACCTGAATATGCGTGATCTGCTTCAGGCTGACCGGGTGATTGTGCCACTAGACGCGCTCGAAGTTATTAAGTCGCTCTGGGGGCAAGCATAACATGGCAGAGTTACACATTTACGAGGTGTTGGTACGCCCGGTAGTGTCTGAAAAGACAGCTGTCATGGGCGACGAACTACACCAATTTGTTTTCGAAGTCGCACCCAATGCGAATAAAATCCAGATTAAAGAAGCGGTTGAACTGATCTTTGAAGTGGATGTTCTCAAAGTGCATACAATGGTTGTCCCCGCCAAGCGCGGACGGCGTGGACGCAACTGGTATCTGCGTTCTCGCCAGTGGAAGAAAGCCATTGTCACACTGCCAGCAGATCAGACCATCGAATTGTTCAACCTTTAAGGTGGTAGCATAATGGCGGTAAAAGTTTACAAACCCACCTCGGCTGGCCGCCGAGGGATGACCGGGCACAGTTTTGAAGAAATCACCAAAGCCAAGCCGGAGCGGTCACTCACCGAGGCCCTGCGTAAGCGGGGTGGTCGAAATCACTCTGGACATGTGACGGTGCGCCATCGTGGTGGCGGACACAAGCGCCGTTACCGCATCATTGACTTCAAGCGCAATAAATTTGACTGCGCGGCGCAGGTCATTGCTATTGAGTATGATCCTAATCGTTCGGCCCGTATCGCGCTGGTGGAATATGAGGATGGCGTAAAAGCCTACATCATTGCCCCGCTCGGCCTCAAGGTTGGTGACCGTGTCGCCAACGGCGAACTCTCACAACTACGTACCGGCGATGCACTAGAAATTCGTGATATTCCGGTGGGTACACTCATTCACAACATCGAACTACTGCCCGGCAAGGGTGGACAGCTCGTGCGCACGGCTGGCAGCTCTGCCCAGTTGTTGGCGAAGGAAGGCAAATACGCTCAGGTGCGTTTGCCCAGTGGTGAAACCCGCCTCGTTCTGGATCGGTGCATGGCGACAATCGGTCAGGTTGGTAACACCGATCACGGCAACATCAATCTCGGTAAGGCGGGTCGCAAGCGCTGGTTGGGTATTCGCCCGACGGTTCGTGGTAGCGCGATGGACCCCGGCAGCCATCCGCATGGTGGTGGTGAAGGCCGCTCACCCATTGGTATGCCCGGTCCGAAGACACCGTGGGGTAAACCTGCGATGGGTAAGAAGACGCGCGTTAACCGCCGTACCGATAAGTTCATCGTTCGGCGTCGTGGTAAGGGACGTTAAGTGTAGCTGTCAGTTACCAGTCGCCAGGTTCCAGTGATTGGAACAAGCTGGTAACTGGAAACTGGTGACTGGAAACAGAGGTAAATATGTCACGTTCATTGAAAAAGGGGCCTTTTATTAGCCCCAAGCTGCTCAAAAAAGTTGAGAAGCTGAATGATGAAAACAAAAAAGTGGTCATCCGCACATGGAGTCGTGCCAGCACCATCTTCCCCCAAATGGTGGGACACACCATCGCTGTGCATGATGGTCGCCGCCATGTGCCGATCTATGTGACTGAAAATATGGTTGGTCACAAGCTGGGTGAATTCGCGCCCACTCGCACCTTCCGCGGACATCTGGTCGAAAAGAAGGTCAAATAAGGGGACTGGACATGAAGGTACAGGCTAAAACATCTTATCTCACCATTTCGCCCCAGAAGCTGGGGCTGGTGTGCGACAAAGTTCGCGGCATGGGCGCGGTACAGGCCGTGTCAGTGTTAGAATTTATGCCCCAAAAGGGCGCGGCATTTGTGCAAAAGACTCTGAAGTCTGCTATTGCCAATGCCGAGAACAATTACGATTTGAACCCGGACAACATGGTTGTGGAAACCATCCACGCAGGTGACGGCCCGCGCCTCAAGCGCATGAAGGCCGGGGCGCGCGGGCGTTACAAACCCCGTGTCCGCCGCACTTCTCACCTGACGATCATTCTGAACGAGCGAGAGGGGTAGCACATGGGACGTAAAGTTCATCCGATTGGTTTCCGCCTGAAGATCATCCGTGACTGGGATGCCCGCTGGTACGCCGAAGGCAGCAAATATCGCGAACTCTTGCAGGAAGACTTCAAGATTCGCCGTTTTGTGAAGAAGCTGGGCGCACGTGCCGGTGTCTCCCGTGTGGAAATCGAACGCTATCCCAACCAGCTGTTGGTCAATATTCACACTGCCAAGCCCGGTATCTTGATCGGACGCAAGGGTGAGGCCGTCAAAGACCTGCGAACAGGTATTGAAGATCTGACTGGCAAGAAAGTCAAAGTGGAAGTCACCGAGATTGAAAAGCCGGATATGGACTCAACGCTGGTGGCTGAAAACATTGTTGACCAACTTCAGCGCCGCATCGGGCACAGCCGTGCTATGAAGCGTGCCATTAGTCAGGCAATGCGCCAGGGCGCACAGGGTATCAAGATTGAAGTCGCCGGTCGTTTGGCCGGTGGTGATATGGCCCGCCGCGAATGGTCGAGCGAAGGTCGCGTGCCGCGTTCGTCCCTCCGTTCCGATATTGATTTCGGCACGGCGGAAGCCCTGACCACCTTCGGACGCATCGGTGTCAAAGTGTGGATTTATAAGGGTGAAGTTCTCAAGCAGGAAGAAAAGCCGGAACCGAAGAAAGACGTTTACGTGACACCGTAGCAGTTCATAGTTTATGGTCAATAGTTTATAGTTAATGCTCTGCAAAGGCGACACTAGCACTATAAACTAAAAACTATCAACTATTTACTACTTGGAACAAGGAACAGTAATTATGTTAATGCCAAAACGTATGAAATACCGCAAGCAGCAGCGCGGTAATATGAGGGGTCTCGCCAGTCGCGGTAATGTTGTTTCGTTCGGTGAGTATGGCCTACAAGCATTGGAACCCATCTGGCTCACCGCCCGTCAAATTGAAGCGGCTCGTAAAGCGATGGTTCGCTTCACCAAACGGCGTGGTAAGGTATGGATCCGGGTATTTCCGGACAAGCCTTATACCCAAAAAGCTGCCGAAACCCGTATGGGTAGCGGTAAAGGTAACGTTGAGTACTATGTCGCCGTCATCAAACCCGGACGCGTTCTGTTTGAAATGGGCGGCATCAGTGAAGAAGAAGCCAAAGAAGCTCTGCGTCTGGCGGCCTTCAAACTGCCGATTAAGACCAAGCTGATTAAGCGATATGATCCGATTTCAGGGCAGGAGATCAAGTTCGAATGAAGTCCAGAGAAATTCGCGAGATGACCGATAAGGAAATCCTCGACACCTTGGAAGACAAGCGCGAGGCGCTTTTCAACCTGCGCTTCCAAAAGGCTTCAGGGCAGCTTGAGGATCAGAATGCGCCGACTCGTACCCGGCGTGAAATTGCCCGCCTGAAGACTATTCTGCGGGAACGTGAGTTGGCTAATGAAGCCGGTAAGGGAAGTAGCAATGGCTAATGATCGGCGGCGGCTAATTGGCCGCGTAATCAGCGACAAAATGGAAAAGACGGTGGTGGTCGTAATCGAGCGGCGCAAAACCCACCGTGTTTACAAGAAAGTCGTTAAGTCCACCAAAAAAGTGTATGCCCACGACGAAAGCAACGAGATCGAAATCGGCTCGGTAGTGCAGCTCGTCGAAAGCAAACCTCTCAGCAAAACCAAGCGCTGGATGGTGGAGAAGGTTTTGGAAGGCCCCGGTGGGCGGGTATTTGAGCCAATTGCCGGTGCGTTAGAAGAGAATCCAGTCGCCGAGGAGAGCGAATCATGATCCAGACCGAATCACGATTGGTCGTCGCGGATAATAGCGGCGCTCGCGAACTCCTCGTTATCCGCGTATTGGGCGGTTCACGCCGCAAATATGGCGGCATTGGCGATGTGGTGGTCGCAACTGTCAAAAGTGCATCCACTGATGGCAATGTCAAGAAGAGTGCTGTAGTCAAAGCCGTTATCGTCCGCACTGCCAAAGAATATCGCCGCAGCGACGGCTCGTACATCAAGTTTGATGACAACGCCGCCGTTTTGCTGGCAGAAGACCTTGAAAATCCACTGGGAACCCGTGTCTTTGGCCCGGTGGCGCGCGAACTACGCGAAAAAGGGTATCTCAAGATTGTGTCGCTTGCTCCGGAAACACTGTAGGCGGCTGGGGAGAGAAGGTTATGCAACGGATTAAAAAGGGCGATAAGGTAGAAGTTATCGCCGGAAAAGATTTGGGCGAGCGCGGTGAGGTTATCACAGTTATGCCCAAAGAAGACCGTCTCGTCGTGAGCGGTGTCAATATTGGCAAGAAACACGAGAAAGCCCGGCAGGTCGGCAACCGCCAAATTCAGGCGCAAATTGTCGAATTCAATGCGCCCCTGCACATCTCGAACGTAATGGTGGTCTGCCCGTCATGCGACAAGGCGTCGCGGGTTGGTTTCCGCTTTACGGACGATGGTCGCAAAGTTCGCTTCTGCAAGGCTTGCGACTCGGATATTGATTAGGACTGGAGCGAAATAGACGATGGCAACACCCATTTTGCAGGCTCGCTACAAGGACGAAGTCGTCCCGGCGCTCATGCAGGAATTCAAATATAAAAATATAAACGAAGTGCCCCGCATTCAAAAAATGACCATTAATATCGGTCTGGGCGAGGCCAACGAAAATCCCAAGCTGCTCGACGGCGCGGTGGAAGACCTGCGGCTCATTACCGGGCAGCAGCCGATCATCACCAAATCTAAGAAGAGCATCGCCAACTACAAACTGCGTGAAGGTCGTGCAATCGGTGTCAAGGTCACCATTCGCGGTGAACGTATGTGGGCTTTGCTCGATCGTCTGATGAATATCGCACTACCGCGCGTGCGCGACTTCCGCGGTGTTTCACCCAAGCTGGATGGTCGCGGAAATTACACACTGGGTCTGCGCGAACAATTGATGTTTGCCGAAATCCAGTATGACAAGATTGATAAAGTGCGCGGCATGGAAATCACCATTGTGACCAGTGCCCAAACGGATGAGGAAGGCCGCCGTTTGCTCAAGCTGCTCGGTATGCCTTTTAGAGATAATTAGGACAGGCAATAATGGCTAAGAAATCAATTGTCACCCGTGAGTCACGGCGCAAGTTCGATGTCCGTGTCCGTCACCGCTGCCAGTTCGTTGATCCGTATTCTGGCAAGACCTGCGGACGCCCGCGTGGCTACATTGGCCGCTTCGGCCTATGCCGCATTCATTTTCGTGAGATGGCACTCCAGGGCAAAATCCCCGGAGTAGTGAAGTCCAGTTGGTAGGGGGAAACGCATGATTAGCGATCCTGTAGGCGATATGCTCACGCGGATTCGGAACGCCCTGATGATTGGTCGTACCGAGGTCGAGATCCCGCACTCGAAACTCAAAGTAGAAATTGCCCGCATCCTGAAGGATGAAGGCTATATTGAAGAATTCTCCGTTGGCGAGGAGAAACCCGCGCCAATGATCCATCTGACGCTCAAGTATTTCGGGTCGCGCCGTGAACGCCGTCCCGTTATCACCCACCTCGAGCGTGTCAGCAAACCCGGACGCCGTGTTTACAGCCAGCGTCAGGAACTGCCGCGCGTTATGAGTGGAATGGGCATTGCCATCGTTACCACACCCAAAGGCGTTATGACTGCCCAGCAGGCACGCCGCGCCGGTGTTGGCGGCGAAGTGCTGTGCTACATCTGGTAAGGGAGGAATAACCATGTCCCGTATAGGTAAGAAACCCATTCCCATTCCGGCTAAAGTGACGGTCAACATTCAAAATCAGGATGTGACGGTCAAAGGGCCGAAGGGCGAACTCAAATTGACAGTTCATCCTGAAATGTCTGTCAAACAGGAGGGTAACGACCTGGTCGTGGAACGCCCCTCTGACCAGCGTCATCACCGCGCTTTGCACGGGCTGACCCGTGCTCTGCTTGCCAACAATGTCAATGGTGTTGCCAACGGTTTCCGCCGCACTCTGAAAATCGAAGGCGTCGGTTACAATGGCGATGTGCGCGGCACTGATCTCGTCATGAAGGTCGGGTTCTCGCATGAAGTAGTCATCAATCCACCGCCCGGAATAACCTTCGCGGCGGAAGAAAAAGGCACCGTCATCCATATTGATGGTGTGGATAAGCAACTTGTCGGTCAGGTGGCCGCCAATATTCGCAAGCTGCGTCCGCCGGAACCCTATCTGGGTAAAGGCGTGCGCTACAGCGATGAAGTCATCCGCCGCAAAGCCGGTAAGGCTGGTAAGACCAAATAAAGTACTGAGTCATGAGTACCGAGTGCTGAGTGAAAGCTCATTACTCTCACTCGGCACTATGTACCCGGTACTCGGTACTAAGGAATTAAGACGATGCCAACAATTACTGAGAAAAAGACTGCTTCCCGCGAACGCCGACACCGCCGCGTCCGTTCCAAAGTTGAGGGGACACCACAACGTCCGCGCCTCAACGTCTTCCGCAGCCTGAGCAACATTTACGCGCAGGTTATTGATGACGTGGATGGCAAGACATTAGTTGCCGCTTCCACTATTGATAAAGAAGTAGCCAAGCAAATCGGCGACAAAAATAAGAAAGACGCTGCCCGCGTGGTGGGCAAGGTGCTGGCCGAACGCGCCAAAAGCGCTGGCATCACCAGCGTAGTATTTGACCGCGGTGGCTACCGCTATCATGGTCGTGTAGCTGCACTTGCAGAAGGCGCTCGTGAGGGCGGATTAGAATTTTAGGGCTGGAGTAAAAAATGGCTGACGAACAACCGAAGAAAAGAAAACGTCGCAGTTCCGCCTCTGCTGAAGGTGCGCCGGAAGGTGGAGCCGCGGCGGCTGCTCCCGAAGGCAAGCCCCGCCGTGAGCGTGAACCGCGCCGTGAACGTGATGAAGATCGCGAAGAACTTGACGAACGTGTAGTGGATATTAAGCGTGTCGCCAAAGTTATTCGTGGTGGTCGCCGCTTTGCATTCCGTACCGTGGTCATTGTTGGCGACAACAAAGGCCGTGTAGGTGTGGGCATCGGCAAGGCGCGTGGCGTTCCCGACAGCATCCGCAAGGGCGCTGACCGTGCTCGCCGCGAAATGTCGAAGGTTTCCCTTCTGGGTTCAACCATTCCGCACCCTGTTGTAGCGGAATACGGTGGCGCGCGTGTGCTGCTGCGTCCGGCTACACCCGGTACAGGTGTGGTGGCCGGTGGTGGTGTCCGTGCAGTGCTGGAAGCCGTTGGTATTCGCGATGTGCTCAGCAAGAGTCAGGGCAGCAATAACCTGCTAAACGTCACGATGGCGACGCTGGCTGCACTGGCCCAGTTACGCTCTCCACAGGAAATGGCCGCTATTCGTGGTAAAGAAACCAACGAAATGCTGCCCTTCTGGGAACGGAGGAAGAACAATGGCTAATCAATTACGGGTAACACTCGTCAAAAGCACTATTGGTTTTGACAAAACTCAGAAAGCGACAGCCCGTGCTTTGGGTCTGCGTAAACTGAACAAGACAGTGGTTCACAATGCCACACCTCAAATTTGGGGCATGGTTTACAAAATCCGCCACCTTGTTCATGTGGAGGAAATTGCGTCATGAAGTTGCACGACTTACGCCCCGCCGAAGGGGCGACGCGCAAACGCAAGCGTATTGGCCGCGGTAACGCCGCTGGTCAAGGTCGCTACGGCGGGCGCGGTATCAAAGGTCAAGGTTCGCGCGGTGGTAAGCCCAAGGGTGCGGGTTTCGAAGGCGGTCAGCTCCCGTTGGTGCGTCGCCTGCCGTTCAAGCGCGGTTTTAATAACATTTTCCGCGTCGAACATCAGGAAGTCCGTCTGGATCGCCTTGCCGACCGTATGGAAGATGGTGCGTTGGTCAATCCCACGACACTGGCTGAAAATGGGTTTATCCGCGATGCCTTTGTGCCAGTTGTCATTCTGGGCAACGGCGGAAGATTACCAAGAAGCTGATCGTGAAAGCCCACCGCGTTACCGCCAGTGCCAAAGAGAAAACTGAAGCCGCTGGTGGCAGTGTGGAAATTATTCCACTGCGAATTAAAGGTATTGCTGCTACTTACCGCAAAGCGCGTAAGGAAGACGTGGCGAAAATTTACGCCGATAATAACTAGTCATGAATGATGAGTAAGGGGTGTGAAGTAGGTACAGATTGCGTTCTGTTCCTACAACATAGTCTGTGCTCATCATTTTGTTTATAGGAGAATTACCGTTATGTTGGTTGAAGCTTTCCGCAATGCGTGGCGTTTGCCCGACCTGCGGAACAAACTGCTTATTACCGGCTTGATACTGGTTATCTACCAGTTCGGCGCGCACGTCCCGGTTATCGGCGTGGACAAAACTGCGCTGGCAGATCTATTAGCTTCTCAAGGTGGTGGGTTGATCGGTACGCTCAATCTGCTGTCCGGCGGCGCAGTGCGCAACTTCAGCATTCTGGCAATGGGTGTTTATCCGTACATCACCGCATCCATCATTATTCAGTTGCTGACTCCGCTCGTTCCGGCGCTGGAAAATATGCAGCGTGAGCCGGGCGGACAGGAAAAACTTCAACGTTATACCTATTTCCTCGCTATCCCGATGGCAATTTTGCAGGCTATCGGTCAGGTGCAAATTTTCGGTACATTGGGCGGTAATCCGATCATCCCGGAATTTGGTAGTAACTTACTGTTAACGTTGTCGGTGATTGCCACGATGACCGCCGGTACGATGTTCGCCATCTGGTTAGGTGAACTCATCACCGAGCAAGGCATCGGTAACGGATTGTCCATTATTATCTTCGCTGGCATTGTGGCGCAAGCACCCACTAACTTGGGTTCGCTGCTCAACAACAGCACCCAGCCAATATTCAATCTAGTCTTGTTTGTGGTGGTACTGCTCATCAGCGTGGTGGTCATCATCTTCATTAGCGAAGGTGTCAGGCGAATACCCGTCCAGTACGGTAAGCGCGTGCGCGGACGCAAACAGTATGGTGGTGGTTCAACGCATATTCCAATGAAGGTCAATGCCGTAGGCATGATCCCGCTGATCTTCGCCCAATCCATCATCACCCTGCCCACCATCGTTGTCAATTTGTTCCCGGATGGCCCGGTACGCCAGAGCATTACGACTACTTTTGGTAATCACCAGGGGCTGGGTTATTGGTTGACCTTCTTTATTCTGGTTGTAGGCTTCACCTTCGTCTACACCGATATCATGGTGGCCCAGCAAGACCTGTCGGATCAGTTGCAGCGCAATGGTGGATTTATTCCGGGTATCCGTCCCGGCAAGCGCACGCAAGAATACATTCTGCGTGTCAGTCGCCGCATCACCTTTGTGGGCGCGTTGTTTCTCGGCATCATCGCCATTGTCCCCGGTTTGGTTGATCTGTTGAATCGTATCATCTTCCCGACGGAAGCGGTGTCCGGCAGCGGAGCAGGCAGCAATGCTGCGCTCGTCATCACTGGCTCAGGCTTGATTATCGTGGTCGGCGTTGTCATCGAAACCATGCGTCAGATCGAAGCACAATTGGTGATGCGTAATTACGAAGGGTTCATGGACTAAAAACGGTTTAACTGCGAAGACGCAAAGAACACAAAGGGACGAGGCATGTGTCTCGTCCTTTTTACTCACCAATTTCTTGGTGTCTTTGTAGTTCAATATACTTTTCTAGGGAAACGCTTATGGGGCTTTATATTATTTTGATGGGTGTGCAGGGGGCTGGTAAGGGAGTACAGGCCAACTACATCCGTGATAATTATGGGGGTATCCCCCAGCTTTCGACCGGCGATCTTTTCCGCGCGATGAAGAACCGCACCGATGACTTTGCTCGGCAGATCCAACAGATTATGGCTGAGGGAGGTCTTATTTCGGACGAAATCACTTGCAAGATGGTGGCAGAACGGTTGGAGCAACCGGATGCCGTCAACGGTGTCGTTTTTGATGGTTTCCCCCGCACTCCCGATCAAGCTGACTGGTTGGAGCAGCATCTCGCAAGCAAGGGTGAAAAGATATCTGCGGTCATCCTCCTTCAAATTGATCTTTACGATGCCTTCCGGCGCGCTTTTGGACGAATCACCAGCGCCAAAGGCGACAGCTACAATATTTATTCCAATTCAGATGCCATTGACTGGCAGTGGGAAGAACATCCGGAGAAAGCCTTTCCGCCGCAGCTGCATGCCACGCTTAAGGCAACAGGTGAAAAACTCATCCGCCGCCCCGACGATGCCCATGCCCATGCCATTATCAAGCGCATTGATACTTTTTTGAGCACCACTCAGCCCTTGATTGATTATTATTCCAAGAAGAATCTGGCGCAGAGAGTGGATGCTTCGGCATCAATCGAAGCCGTCAGCGCCGAAATCAAGCGCATTCTCGACGCTGTGAAATAAAGTGACGCCGCCATCTTCACTTGGAATACGCTGAAAGCTACTATGGCAATTTATCTGAAATCACCGGACGAAATCGCCATCATGCGTGAAGCCGGGCGTATCGTTGCCCGCGCCCATGCCGCCATGCGCGAAGCTGTCCGTCCCGGCGTCAGCACGTCTGAACTGGACAAGATTGGCGAAACGGTGCTGCGCGATCACGGTGCGACCCCTGCTTTTTTGAACTACCCTAAGCGAGGCGCGCCGGATTTCCCGGCCAGTATTACAGCCAGCATCAACAACGAGTTGGTACATGGTATCCCCAGCCCGGATCGCATCTTGCAAGAAGGGGACATTATCAGTCTCGATATTGGCTGTCACTATCAGGGGTTTGTAGGGGACTCGGCCTACACCTATGCGGTTGGTGAAGTCTCGGCTTCAGTCCAACGTCTGCTTGATGTAACCGAGCGCGCCCTGTATGTCGGCATCGAAGCCTCTGTTCTTCCGCACGGCATCCGTGATGTTTGTCTGGCTATCCAACGATATGTCGAGTCGAACGGATACAGTGTTGCCCGCGAGTATACCGGTCATGGTGTGGGCCGCGCGATGCACGAAGAACCGGAAGTGCCCAATTGGTGGTCGCGGCAGGTCGAAAAAATGGGACGGTCTAACCATTCACTGCAAGTCGGCATGACCTACGCCCTTGAGCCAATGGTTATCGCGGGACGGGCTGAACTCAAAGAACTGAAAGATGGTTGGACGGTGGTCACCAAAGACAAATCCCTGTGTGCTCACTTTGAACATACAATCGCCATCACGGAGGGCAAACCTGTCATTCTAACGTTACTTTGAATCACAAAGACACAAAGCAACCGAATTTAATCTAGGTTCTTGATTAATTTCAAAGTGCCGATTTTGAAATAGCGAGGTATCAAGCGAACAAAATATTAATTTCTGCTCTTTCTGTGTGTCTAGGTGGTTAAATTTCGTCAAACTGACTGTAGACATTGAGACTAAATTCCTGTAAAATCTTACGTCTTATGCAAATCTTGAGGGTTCAAAAATTATGCGTGTAGCGACATCTGTCAAGCCCCGTTGCCCCAAGTGCCGCATTATTAAACGGCATGGACGGGTCATGGTCATCTGCGAAAATCCAAAGCATAAGCAGCGTCAAGGCTAGTTGGCGTCACTCAGAAGGGATAACACATGGCGCGTATTGAGGGCGTAGACCTGCCCCGTGATAAACGTATTGAAGTCGGCCTGACCTATATTTATGGCATTGGCCGTCCTACCAGCCGCAAGATTCTGGCTGTGGCTGGCGTCAATCCGGATACTCGTGTTCGTGAATTGACGGAAGATGAAGTGCAGAAGCTGCGTGAAGAAGTCACCAAATTGACTACAGAAGGTGATTTACGCCGCGAAATTCTGGCGAATATCAAGCGTCTACAGGACATTGGGTGCTACCGTGGCCTGCGCCACCGCCGCAATCTGCCTGTACGCGGTCAGCGGACACGTACCAATTCACGTATCCGCAAAGGTATCCGCAAGACTGTTCCCGGTCGTGGTCGCCGCCGCGGCGCTACCAAGAAGTAATCTGCGGGTTGCTTACAGGACGAACACATTATTAGGGGCTGTTTCAGACCCTATGAAGAAAATGGGTATCAACTTTGTTTTAGCGCCCTGATTCCAACTTTGGCAGGGCGCATTTTACCGCAAAAGACCAGCGAGTGAGGTTAGTATGGCACGTACCCCTAGAACCGGAAAGACGGCAGGTCGTCGTTCGGCCAAAAAGTCCGTCAAAAACATCCCGTATGGACAGGCTCATGTCCATGCCACGTTCAATAACACCATTGTTTCGATGACCGACCAGCTTGGCAATGTCATTGCCTGGGCCAGTGCTGGCACGTCAGGTTTTAAGGGCAGCCGCAAAAGCACCCCTTATGCCGCCCGTATGGCTGCACAAACCGCTTCTGAAAACGCGCAAGGACAGGGTATGCAGGAAGTGGATGTCTTTATCAAAGGACCCGGCCCCGGACGTGAAGCCGCCATCCGTGCTATTCAGTCTAGCGGGCTGAAAGTGCGCTCCATTACCGATGTCACCCCGGTGGCTCACAACGGAGTGCGCCCACCCAAGCGCCGCCGCGTCTAAATTTCTTATTCGTAGATTATTCCGCGAATTACATTTTTTGGGGTTTGAGACGCTGGCATTTGAGCAGGAGGGTTTGACGAGTTGGTTACAAATAACATGGTTCTGCCACACAAGGTAGAAGGCGACGCAACTTCACGTAATTATGGTCGTTTCATTATCAGTCCGCTGGAAAGCGGTTTTGGTTTGACGTTGGGCACTGCCCTGCGTCGTATTTTGCTGTCTTCGCTTCCCGGCGCGGCTATCACCAGCATCCGCGTGTCGGATGTGCATCACGAATTTTCCGCGATTCCCGGCGTTCGCGAAGACATGACACAGTTGATTTTGCAGATCAAACAACTGCGCTTGAAGATGTTTGAAACCGAAACCCCACAGCGCCTCCGTTTGGAGCATCGAGGCGAAGGTACGGTTACGGCGGCGGACATCATTTGCCCGCCTGAAGTCGAAATCATCAACAGTGACCTCTACCTCTTCACGGTAGATGCCCCCGATGCCCACCTTGAGCTAGAATTCGAGGTCCAGACGGGACGTGGTTACAGCCCTGCCGAAGAACGTGGTCGTCTGCCTATTGGCGAACTGCCCGTAGACGCCATCTTCAGCCCCATCCGCCGCGTCAACTTTGATGTGGAGCGCGCTCGTGTGGGTCAGCGCACCAATTACGATAAGCTGGTTATTGAAATCTGGACAGACGGCACCGTTCGCCCTGAAGAAGCACTAGGGCAGGCTGCCAAAGTCCTCATGAAGCATCTGGTAGTTATCGGTAGCATTGACGAAGGTGAGTTTTCAGTCGAACAGGTGGACGAGCCGAAGCTGGAAACACATGGTCGCAAGCCGGAACTGTATGACAAACTGATTGAAGAACTCGACTTGAGCGTGCGTGTCTTCAACTCGCTCAAGCGCACTGGCATCACCACCGTAGGCGATGTGCTGGATATGCTGGCACGCGGCCCGGATGCCATGCTCGCCATCCGTAACTTCGGCGAAAAGTCGCTCGATGAACTGGTGGACAAGCTGAAGGAAAAAGGTTATCTGAACGACCAGCCGGATATGGCTGAATACAATACGACTGAGTAACGACTGGGGAAGTATCATGCGTCATCGCGTATATGGAAAGAAGTTAGGACGCAACGGAAGTCAGCGTAAAGGCCTCAAGCTGGCGTTGACCCGTTCACTGCTGGAACATGGGCGTATCCGCACCACCCGCGCTAAGGCGGATTTCGTGCGCGCCAATGTTGAAAAATTGATTACCCTTGCCAAGCGCAGCGCCGCTGCTGGCAATCCGGCGGGTGTGGTTCATGCCCAACGTCTTGCCGCCAGCCGCTTGAACAATGACCGTGAACTGGTGCATAAGTTGTTCACCGACATTGCACCCCGTTTCCAGAATCGCCCCGGTGGTTACACCCGCATCTTGCGGCTCGACCCCCGTAAGGGCGACAGTGCCGATATGGTGCTGCTGGAACTGACTGAGCGCGAAGCCGAGGCGTAATTCCCGTTATCATATTCATGTAGGGGCGCGCCTCTACAGAACGGGTAATGGGAGGGTGTGAAATGCGCTACCGGGCGACACTGGCCTACGATGGCACAGCCTATCAAGGGTTTCAGCGGCAGGCCGGGGACACACGCACCATCCAGTTGGCACTGGAACAGGCTATAGCCGTTGTTACAGGTCAACCGGTTACGGTCAAAGGCGCAGGGCGAACAGATACCGGTGTACACGCCAGCGGACAGGTGATCGCCTTCGATGTTGAGTGGAAGCACGCTGATGATGCACTGCTGCGCGCCATCAACGTCACACTGCCGCCGGACATCGCTGTGCTGAACATCTGCCAGCAGCCCGGCTTCAGCCCGCGGCACAATGCGTTCAGCCGCTTGTATCGCTATCGGGTTTTGGTCACGCCGGTTCGCCACCCACTGGTACGCCAGCGGATGTGGCAAATCGAGCGGGCGCTGGATGGCGACCTGATGCAGCAGGCAGCCCACCTGCTCATCGGTGAGCACGATTTTGGGGCATTCGGTCAGCCGCCACGCGGCGAAAACACCGTTCGGAAGTTGTTCCAGTCCGAATGGGTAAACCAGCAGACCGAATACGGGATGCAGTGGACATACACTGTTGAAGGAACAGCCTTCCTGCTGCACATGGTACGGCGGATGGTGTGGCAGATGGTGCAGGTCGGGCAGGGACGCATGATGGTTTCAGCCTTTGAGGAACGGTTTCGCAAAGCAAAACTGGTGGGTATAACCAGTATTGCGCCGCCACAGGGATTGACACTGGAACTTGTGCGGTACAACGAATAATATTGTGTAGGGGTTTGGCGCAGACAAACCCAATTTGGAAAATGTGGGTGTGAGACGCCCCGCGAGAGGATTTTGGAAATGGCACTGCAAAAAACTTACGTCACCAAACCACTGGAAGAACAGCGTGAATGGTGGATTGTGGACGCCAAGGGGCAGAACTTAGGGCGGCTCGCTTCACGCATTGCGCCTATTCTGCGCGGCAAACACAAACCCACTTTTGCGCCCAATCAAGATATTGGCGATTACGTCATTATCATCAACTGCGAACAAATCGCAGTGACGGGTAACAAGATGGGCGAGAAGATGTATTACCACTACTCCGGTTATCCCGGTGGTTTGTCGGAAATCAATCTTCAAGACCAGTTGAAGAAATTCCCGGATCGTCCGATCAAAGCCGCTGTGCGCGGTATGCTGCCCGACGGCGCGCTGGGACGCAACATGCTCAAGAAATTAAAAATCTACGCGGGCAGCGAACACCCGCACGCCGGGCAGAAGCCCAAAGTTTTGGAACTGTAGGAGTAAAAAATGGCTCAATATTACGAAGGTGTTGGCCGCCGCAAGGCCGCAACCGCCCGCGTCCGCATTTTCCCCGGCGGCACCGGCAATGTAGTGATTAATGACAAACCCGGTCACGATTATCTGCCCCGCCCCGGCGATGTGGAAATCCTGCTGGAGCCGCTGACCGTGCTGGGACAGGCCAAAACCTATGATGTGACGGTTCACGTCAACGGTGGTGGCATTTCCGGCCAGCGCGACGCCATTTTGCTCGGCCTCGCCCGTGCGCTCATCAAGGTCAATCCCGATGACAAAGGCCAACTGCGCGATCAGGGTTACGTCACCCGCGATGCCCGCGTCAAGGAACGGAAGAAGCCCGGTCTCAAGCGCGCCCGTAAGGCCCCAACCTACACCAAGCGTTAGGTTCTGGTTGTAGGCACGCCGGTTGGGTGTCTAATTCAATAATGCATTTACTGAGGCAAGGCCAACCGGTCTTGCCTTTGTTTGTTTTAGCACATGAAGGCTGCATCATCGCTAATAGGGGGCAAGTACGGGCTGACTGGTAGATGTTATGGTGGGAGTGGAACATATAAAAAAAACGGGAGCGAATGGTCTCCCGTTTTTTTGTTTGATGATATTCGGTTCGTACGAGGAAACTAGACTTCGTCTTCTTCGCGCACAATGACAATCTTAACGCGGGCCACCAGCGCGGCAATCGCACCCAGCGCCGCGAGCCACGGGGCGGCCAGCACTGCGAAACCACCAGCGACTGCGCCTACTGTTAGGCTGACCTGCATCAGTTCGTTGCCTTCAGCCGTCTTGATAATCAGTTTGCGAACATTACCCTGCTTGACCAGTTCCTGTACCTGATCAACCAATTCCTTACCCGCCACTTCCAATTGTTCAGTGAATGTCTTGGTGTGTGCGTCTTCCGATGTCTCAACTTCCGGGGTCTTCATTTCTTCGCTCATGATCATTCTCCTTTATAACTGCCGGGTATGGCAGCGCATTCTTAATCTACCTAACCTATACGCAGCTCGCCAGTACAAAGTTGCAGGATTTCTGCAGGACAGTTGTACAATGAGGATAAGTAATTGTTCGGAAGCCGTCGATAATCAATAGGTCATAGTCCTGAACCGGCGATCCTTGAAGAGCCAGATGCTAATCACCCAAAGCCAGAATAAGGTGCCTGCCATGCAAAATTACGATCCGGCAAGATTGCGCGATATATCGGTACCGCTGACCGAAATTGTGGCGCGCGGCTTAGTCCTCTCGTTGGCTTTGATGATTGTGCCGCTCATTCCCCATATCTTGCTGCACGGTTTTGATTTCAGTTATCACCCTGACTTGTATTTACTGTTCGTGGTTGCCATCGTCGTCCTCATCGTCGCCCATGAGGCCACTCACGCGCTGGGCTGGATGCTGTTCGCGGGCGTACCCCTGCGTTCCATTCGCTTTGGCTTTGCCGTCCGCACGCTCAGTCCTTATGCCCACACTCAGGAACCCATGCCGGCCTCTGGCTACCGCATAGGGGCTGCTTTGCCCTTGTTTGTGACCGGCCTTTTGCCCGTGTTGATCGGCACGTTTGCCAATATCGGTTGGTTGACCGGAGCAGGGGCGATGCTGGTTTCCGGTGCGGTGGGTGATCTATTTGTGCTGTGGGTGATACGCAGGGTTCCCGCTGATGCGCGGGTGATCGACCATCCCAAAAATGCTGGCTGTTACGTACTGGAAGAATGATTTACAAAAGGCGTACTGTATTCCTGTACCCTGATTTGTGCATTCCGCATATAATAGAGTTCAATTAACGACACGCACCCGGAGAATACGCCATGAAGCGTAAACGCAGTATATGGATCATCATACTAGGACTGATGCTCATGCTGGCACTCATGCCAGTTTTCACAGTTCAGGCTGATTTTGGAGTGAATTGGTCAGCTACCTTCTTCAATGACCCCAATTTCGGCGGGCCGGGCGTTCCGGTAGCGGGTATCAGCGGGATTAACTTCAACTGGGGAAGTGGGCCGCCGACAGTCAACGGCGTATCAGTCCCCATATCGGGCTGCCCCAGTTCCAGCAATTGTGCAGATAACTTTTCAGCTCGTTTTACCTCTACCCAGACCATCACCCCCGGCGTGTATAACTTTATCGCCGCTTCGGACGATGGCATCCGGGTATTTATTAATGGCGCGTTGGTGTTGGACAAGTTTACACCACGACCCTTTACGACCGATACCATCTCCTACACGGTGACGACTTCGCCCGTTAACCTCACGGTGGAGTATTTTGAAGGCATTGATCAGGCGCAGGTGCAGTTCCAATGGGTGTTGACCAGCGGCAGCGTGGCTACTCCCTTCGGCACGCCCGCCGTTATCGGTACACCCATCCCGCAGGCTACCGCTGTACCACCGCTGACCGTCAGCGTGGTCAATGTCAAAGGCTTGGCTATTCGCACCGGGCCCTACCTCGGCGCATCGCTCATCGGTGTGCTGCGTCCGGGAACCGCTTATCCACCACTGGCACGTAACAAGGACGAAGGTATTTACAATTGGTATCTGGTGAACACTGGCACACAGCAGGGCTGGGTCAGCGGACGCTATCTGGAAATCACCGGCGATCCCAACGCCGTGCCGCTCCAGAGCACCATCTTTGAACAAATCGACGGTGCGCCCAATATCGGTGTATTAGCCGTTCCGCGTTCCGTGATGAACCTCCGCAAACGGCCCAGCCAGCGCACGCAGGTCTTGGCGCAAATCCCATGGGGTGCGGAAACCGAGCTGCTGAACCGGACTGTGCAGGGTGGACGTAATTTCTGGCTGCAAGTACGCTACAAAGATCAAGTCGGCTGGATTTACGCGCCGTTCGTCAGCGTGCGTGGCGATCTCAACGCCGTGCCCATCCGTTAGCGCACTGCTTGCTTGTCACGCAACAACGTGTATAGGGCGCAAATCAAGCGCCCTATTTTGTTTAATCTAAATTTGAACCCATATGAAACCTGCCCTGACTCTGTTCCTCACACTGCTCCTGTTGGGCATCTCTGCCGCCCACGCTCAAGAAACCGCCAACGACGATTTTCTGCGTTCGCCGCGCTTGGGCATCAACCACATTAGTGGTGTAGAAGAAGTCACCAGTCCGGAGCGCTACCAGAAGGCGCTGGAACTGGGCGCTGGCTGGAACCGCTGGCCGCTGTACTGGGATCGGGTCGAAACGCATGCTGGAACATTCGACTGGTCAGGTTATGACCGCCTCGTCACGGATGATCTGGCGCAGGGTTTGAACATTAACGCCATCCTGCTAGGTCGCCCGGCCTTTTACACCAGCGGCGAACGCATAACGGGACTAAACGAACCGATCTACGCCGATGGTTCGGACACCCCCGCTGCCGACAAACCCCTCAACCCCAAAAATCCGTGGGTCAGCTTCGTGCGGGCCGCCGTCAACCGCTACCGTCCCGGCGGCGAGTTGGCCGCCCAGCAGAACTGGCCGGACGGAAAGGGCATTCGCGTCTGGGAAATCTGGAATGAACCGGATTACAAACCGTTCTGGTCAGGCGGCATCGGGGATTATGCCCGCCTGCTCAAAACTGCCTATCTGGTGATTAAGTCCATTGACCCTGATCTACAGGTGATGGTCGGCGGTCTGCTCTACAGCGACAATGACAATTGGTTAGCCCGTGTGCTGGCGATCTTTGAAGATGACCCCTTCCGTGAAGATCACAACTGGTATATGGATATGGTAGCTGTCCACAATTACAGCTACCCGTGGCGCAACGGTTGGCTGGTGAATGTCGTTGACCAAACGCTGATCGCCTACAAACTCAAGCGCCCCATCTGGTTGAACGAAAGCGGTGTGCCCGTCTGGGATGATTACCCCGGCCCGCTGTGGGCGAAAACGCCTGAAGAAAAAATGCTGCATGCCACCCGTCAGCAGCAGGCCTATTTCTTCATCCAGAGCGCAGCTTATGCCTTTGCCGAAGGGGCGCAGACTATCTTTTTCCACCAGCTTTACGATGACTGCGGCAACCAGCCCGGCGGCACTGATTTTGAATATCACACCACGCCCACCTGCAAGGAAGCCATTTGCTCCGGCGATGCTTACGGCCTGTTCCGCAACGAAAGCACTGCCGTGTGCTTCAGCCACCATCCCCAACCGGGGACAGCCCGCCCCGCCGCCCGCGCCTATGAACTCGTAGCCAAGCTGTTTGGGCAAGGGGAACTGGATAAACCCTCCGTCAAGCTCATCCAGAACCACGCCACCCTCATCACCTTTGATCGTCCTGCCGAAAAGCAGCGCCTCTATTTGGTGTGGAACGCCACGCTGGACACGGTGACGCTGCGTCTGCCGCTGGGCAAGAACGCCGTCACCGTTTATTCACTGGAGGACACCCAAACCCTGATGCCGGATAAAAAAGGGGTGCTGGAGTTGGAACTACCGGGCGCACAGTGCGATTATTTCCCGTTCTTGCAGGATATTGACGTAACGGGCGTGGGTGGCACACCCTACATCATTGTGGCTGAACTGCCGCAGACCGAACCGAAAGACCCGCCGCGCCTGCTCGATCCCATCAAAACCCCCCGCACCCGCTGCGGGAAGTAGGGGCTATTGAGCCTGCAATTGGGTTAACCCGCCGCATATCACTTCAACACCTTAACCATGTAACTTCACCTAACCCTCACCCCAACGCCGATACATTGTGCCCCGCCCATCGTATATCCTGCCACCTTCCCTAACCACAACCTTGCCACCATCAAATTCCTATGTGAATGGCTATCCCACTTCGTAGGGGCATGGCGCTGAGTGCGTAGCCTCCCAGTGGGACATGCCCGGCCTCCCAGCACATATGTCCCGTCGTCATTTTTCAGCCTCGTTCATGAGGCTTTATTCCAATTGCCGATGGGTTTATACATCGGCATCGCCTCCCCAAACCATTTCCCAACCATCCACCAACCGTCTTAACAATTCTTTTCCCTCAAAATGGTTAGTGAATTCACCCCCATAAAGAGACCAAATGGTCACCCTAAAACAGAAATTTTGTGCTACAATTAGAAGTATTTGATTACATCCATAGATCAACCATTCCACCGGTTTGTAAGAATCAGTCTGCTTCAGCAGCCTTTCTCATCTCAGCTAGAGGCTTGAGCCTCTAGCCTTCATCTCATTCTTGTCCGAATATCCCACACGGGTAAATCCATTTCCATGAACTACAAACCATCAACCCAACTCTCTGTGTCTCTGTGGTTCAATTGCATTTTGCCTTTCTTCAGCACTGCACTTCCGACGACGCGGCAGCCATGAGCGAGCCAACCGCTGCACTTGTGACATTGCAGCGCCACGCTCCCCTGTTCCCGCCCGCCAATTCTGTCATTGCAGCGGTTCGCTCCCCTGTTCCCGTTTGCCAGTGCAGCGGCAGTTGCGCCAATTCCGCCATTTACGCCATAAAACGTGCAGAAAAACATCGGGCATGCTTTTCTGCTTGACTCTCACGCTGCGTGATAGTTTAAGATAGCTCATGAGAAAGGAGGGCTGTCAGTATGTATACAGTCAAGCAGCTTTCGGACTTAGCGGATGTCAGCGTCCGCACCTTACACTATTACGATGAAATCGGGCTGCTGCATCCCACCTCGGTGGGCAGCAACAGCTACCGCTACTACGACGACGCGGCGCTGCTGCGCTTGCAGCAGGTACTGTTCTACCGCGAAATCGGTTTGGAACTCATGCAAATTAAAGAAGTTCTGGACAGCCCGGATTTTGACGTCTTGGCGGCGCTCCGTTCGCACCGCAGGGTGTTGGATGACCGCATCACACGGTTGGAAAAGTTGGTGAGCACGGTGGATAGCACCATCATGCACCTAGCAGGAGAATTGAAGATGAGCAAGCGACAAATGTTTTCAGCTTTTAGCGATGAAAAGCAGAAGGAATACGAACGCGAGGCGCGTTTGCAGTGGGGCGCTGAAACGGTAAATGACTCGATCAAACGCTGGAATGGTTATTCACAGGCGCAGCGCGATACCATCGCCGCGGAAGGCAGCCATATCTATATTGATCTAGCCGACGCGCTGGAGGCGGGCAAAGCGCCCACCAGCCCCGACGTGCAGAACATATTGGTGCGCTGGCATCAACACCTGCGCTACTTCTACGAACCGACGCTGGACATCCTGCGCGGGCTGGGCGGCGGCTACAACTCGCACCCGGACTTCATCGCCAACTTCCAGAAGCTGCATGTTGATCTACCGGCCTTTCTAGAAGCGTCTATCAACCAGTATGTAGATGATCTGGAAACGGCGGAATTGGAACGGATGCTGGCGGAAGACGAAGCGCGGCGCAATGTTCGTTTGGGGTCAGACTAAAAAGTAGAGGGGCATGTGGGTGCGCCTTTACATGGAGAAACGCTTTCTTGACCTTGCCCTCCTCAATAAATCTACCTATTTTCTGCACCTTATATGAAGATTTCGTAAATTATGTAGAATCCCCATAAAGTAATGGGTGCAATCTCAGGAAATACTTGCTATACTGTTGGAACGATCTTCACCTGCGTCAGAGTACACCTCCAAAAAATACCTTGTTACTGATCTCTCAATAACTTTTTCGAGGGGCAGTGTGGAGGATCGAACAATGGTATTCAGCGAAATGCTGGCGGACATCAAAGTTGCTCGCACTGAGGAACTAGTTTTCGCTGGGGATGGTGTTCGGCTTGCGGGCCAAATAGACTATCCACTCGTTTCATCACGTCAAACTACCTTTCCCTTGCTTTTTATATTGCATAACGCCAGTTGTAATGACCGCGACGGCTATCGGCACTTCGCTGATGCGGGTTTAGATGCGGGTTACGCCGTCTTCCGCTGGGATAAGCGTGGCACAGGCCGCAGCGGCGCGGGCGGACGTGGCTCGACCACGCAGGACGCAGTGAATGCCTACGAGATCGCGCTGGAACAGCCGGGCATTGACCGTAAGCATGTCATCATTTTGGCTCAGGGCGCGGGAACCGGTCTGCTGGCGACCTCGTTTGGCTTATTCGCCCGTGTGCAGCATCCTTACGGCGTCGTGCTGGCGCGCAACATGCTGGATGAACGTGATGTGCTGGCGATTGACAGCCGCTTGCTGGTTTTGATGGGACAGAACGATTGGAACCCGTGGCAGCAGTACGGCAAAGCGGTATGCGAAGTCCACAACAAGATGTACCGTCACGGCGCGCAGTATTACGTCGCCCCCTATGCCGATGCCATGTTGATCGATCCCCGTACCGAAAAATTCCACTACGGGACGAACAATACGCTGCAAGACTGGTTGCGGACGGTATAAGGTTTTCTCCGGTTGATTAACGACGGGTTATCTACCTTATGCGTGGGGTGGGTAACCCGTTTTATATTTACCATCTACCTTCAGTGTTCGCTAACTTTTTACATCCGTCATGCCATGTTCATGCTTTCCCATACCTGTAATCCGCCGCTGATTCGGTTATGATTAACTGGGGCGGTCTGCGTGCGCCGTGGGAGTACACTCAAGCATGTCGGTTGTGGTTCGGCCCTCGTGGCTTAATCCGAAGATCACCATCAAACAATCTGCAATCGCTCAGGTGGGGATGATTGCAACCGAATGCATCAGGACGGGAGAAGTAGTCGTCGTCTTTGGTGGGCCGTATGCCGACACAGAAGGGGCACAGCTGGCGATCCAACACGGAAAAGGTGTGATGCAGTGGGATGAAGATGTGTGGAGCATCGAAGCAGAAGGTGATGATCCCGTCTACCGCATCAATCACTCCTGCGCGCCGAACACATGGATGCTGGATGTCTTCACACTGGTTGCCCGCACCGAGATTCAGCCGGGACAGGAGGTCACAGCCGACTATGCCCTGTGGGAGGCCAATGAAGATTATGTCTCGGCATGGACATGTGGCTGTGGGACACCCCAGTGCAGAGGCCGCGTAACCGGCAGAGATTGGCGCTTGCCCCAATTGCAGCGTGAGTATGCTGGACACTTTTCACCACTCCTAAACCGGCGCATACTCACTGCAGTCTGACCGGCCATACCCGATACTATCTTGTCGCACGACAATGAAAGAAATCTCGAATATGAAACAAACAAATCAATGTCCATTTTGTGTTGATCTGTCCGGACAACACGCCATCGTAACCGGCGCGGGTGCGGATGTGGGACGTGCCATTGCCCTCGCGCTAGCTTGTGCGGGCGCGGCAGTGGTGGTCAATGACCTGAACCCGGACCGTGCCGAGCAGGTATCGCAGGAAATAATAGCGTTGGGCGGCTGGGCCACGCCGTGGCAAGCTGACGTATCCAACCGATTTCAGGTGGGTTCGCTGGTGGAAGGGGCGCGCGATGCCTATGGGCGCATTCATATTGTGGTGAATGCGGCAGGGGCTTACAAAATTGGCCCCATGAGCGGCCTAGATGAGTGGGACTGGCGGCGGTTATTGGATGTAAATCTCACAGGTACATTTTTCGTGAGCCAACTGGCCGGGCGTGTCATGGCGGATGAAGGTGGTGGGGTGATAGTCAACATTGCTGCAGCTGCCGGGCATCCCAACCCGCTGGCGGACGGCGTGGGTTATGTCGCCAGCAAAGCGGGAGTGCTGGGCATGACCAAGCAGTGCGCCCGTGAATTCGCGCCGCAGGGCATTCGGGTCAATGCCGTCTGCCCGGGCAATATCCATGTAGATGGTGTGGCTGGCAGCCCGACCAATGCACTGGGACAACTCGGCACTGCCGAGGACGTGGCAGGTGTTGTGCTGTTCCTCTGTTCAGATGCCGCGCGTTTCATCACCGGTCAGGCGATAAACGTCGACGGCGGCGAAAACATGGTGTAGGAATTTTAGCTCACTTTTGGTTTCTTACGCATGGCTGTATAATTCCTTAAAGTGTGGAACGAGCGAATTACAAAGGTCAGGCGTATGCAACGCTACAAACTCCTCTTTATTTTGTTGGTTGTACTGCTGGTAGTGGGCGTGGTTCATGCCCAGCAAATTACCAACGTGAGCGGATTTCTTCAAGATATTCGCACTGATCTGGAAACGCTGGCTGACGAGGCACTGGGAGCGGGCAGCCGTCCGGATGGCTGGACGTTTAATCTGAATGACGTTAATTCGCCTACTTATTTGGCTGATTTGTGGTTCGATGATGAACTGCTGGCAACGGCAGTATTAGGTACAGACCGTCCCCTGAACTGGATCGGTGCGCCGACTACACAGGATATCTCCATCGTTGGGCGCAATATTCGCCATGACATCGAAGTGCTGGCGAATCAGGTGTTCGGATTGGGGAACCGTCCGGAAAATTGGCGCGGCTCACTCTCCCTATTCCGCTGTGATCGCACCGTCATGAATACCGTGCAGGTTCTGCGGAGTGCCTTTAATTATCGCTTACAAACGCCTGATGAGGCCGTGAATTATTGTCAGGTTGTCTCCGACGAAGTGCAGGCCGAAGTGTTGAAGGCGGTCTTGAGCACCCCTGAGATTGAAGAAACGCTGCCGACCCTCATCCTCGCGGGACGTGGTGACTTAGAACGTTTGGCCGATGAGCAGTTGGGGTTGAACAGCCGTCCTCCCGGTTGGTTGGGCAATAAAGACATCAATTCGCCGACTCTCTTGAGCGACAATTACCTTGATCTGGAAAACCTCGCTAACGAGGAATTGGGTGTAGGGCAGCGTCCGCCGGGCTGGTTGGGCGCGCCGCCGACTGTTACTATTTATGCTTATCGCTATCTGCGCTTCAATCTCGAACTGTTGGCGACCACGCTGGGGCGAACCCCGCGTCCGCGCGGCTGGCAGGGCAGCAACCCGGTTGAAAGCTGCGACCCGCAGTTACAGAATCTGGTCTCGCTGGTACAGGATGCCTATAAATTTTCACCTGAGACAATTGCGGCAGGGACTTATTGTGCCGACTTAAACGCCGCTGTGAACGGCACTGCGGAAAATCCACCTCCGCCTGAGGTAGTATCACCCGAAGATGACAAGAATATCTTTGAAGCGCAAAATGCCTTCTCATATCTCGATCAGGCAGCGACCCAGTATATGGGGCCGATGCCTTTCGGCACCAAGTTCAAGGCGTGGTATCGCAATTTTGGCGAGTCAACTATGATGTTCGTCAGCGGTGATGATTTCGCGGTCTATATTGACCGGCGCTGGACGACCATGCCGCAAGATATCTTCGAACGTCTGCCAACCACCGAAGGCGTAAAGCCTTTGACCTTCTGTGATGCGACATGGTGCCAGGGCCCCGGCCCGACGCCTACCCCCACTGGTGGTGGTGCGCTGGCCGCTCTGCTAAACGCCGGTACGCCGCAGGCTGCGCCCAACATTACGCAGATTGAAGGCGAAAAGACCCAGGTTTCGTGGAACAATATCCGCGTTACCTATCTGCTGGACAACGCAGCCGCCCGTACCGCGCAGGTGGCGCTGGAAATCTGTTCGGACACACAGCAGACGGACTGTGAACCCGTTACTCAGATCTTTGATAACGCCACCGGTACAGTGAAGCAGGTGCTTTCGCAGTACAACGGTCTGAATGTGTACGAGTTCTCCTACGGATACACATCCAATCTACTGATCGAAGGGCCGACGCGCTTCTCACCGGATGTGTGGGTGAGCGATCCGACCATACGATAATAGACCGATAATCCGAATTGAGTTTGTGTGAAGAGCCCCATGAAATCGCAATTTTCATAGGGCTCTTCGTGTTTATGTTCCCATGTATAGCATCTGCTATTCGATACGCTCTCTGTAGTATCAACATCGTATTGAAACCGGAGGATTGCGACTTAGTACTTAGTTCAATTATCAGGTATGCTTCGGAGGGTAGCTTCTGTTGTGTGATGAGAAACAGATTATACAACGATGGGGGACTAGTGATGAAAAGGTGTGGAAAAGAACATGACAACCGTTTTCAAAAAACCGTTCGCATGGGTTACAGCGCTGATCATGATAGTCCTGCTGGCGGCTTCTGCTATCTTCCTGCTTAGAACATCGCCCCGTTTCTCCACTGCTCCTATAGCGAGCGTCCTCATCGGTAACGACTGGAAGACAACCTTCACCAACTACATCCGTATTTCCGGCAACGACGTCACCTGCCAGCCGGATGATGGGAAAGAGTGGGCCTGTCAGGTCATGGTGGAAGGCAAACCGCTAGAGATGACAGTTTCATACTCGAACCAAAGCCTGACCGGTTGCTCTGTCAGCTACGGTGGTCAGGCTGTGGCCTGCGAAGCAACGTTAGGAAACGGATGGCAGGCCAACCTGTTGATAGACAGTGATTTGGGCATCAGTCCGGCACGTATGGCAGAACTGAGGTCGCAAAATCTGCTCCTATACATGAACGAATCAACATGGCTTTTGTTAGGCGTAGCTTTTGCGGCGGTTATAGCCTTTTTATTAACACTGATGCTTCTCGGCGCTCTCAACAAGAAGACTGTGGCTAATCTCTTTATTCCACAAATTCGGTTGCCAGTGTGGGCTTTGTCTCTCGTCACGATTGTAGCAGCCTCAATTGTGAGCCGGGCGACGGGTATGCTGCTGCTGCTCCCCTTGGGAGTGGGTGGCAGCCTGATTTTGGGCGTGGTCATCGTGTGGTTCAATAACCTGCACAAAAAACGCGCTGTGGCTTTCGCCCATCCCGCCATGTGGGCAGCCGCCAGTCTCGCCATTTTCTGGGGGGTCAATCTGGTTACTGCCTTCAGTTTGTTGATTGTAGGCGTGGTAGATTAATAAAGAAGAGCCGCGCGTAATGAATGCTTAATCCGCATGGTCTAATATGCACCATGAGAACAGAAGTTTGATACAATAGGGACACTGACCACCCGGAGACAGGCGGCCAACATGAGCGAGACGATACGCGATATCTTCAAACGCCCCCTGCGCGACCTGCGGATTTCTGTGACAGATCGCTGTAATTTCCGCTGTACCTACTGCATGCCCGCGGAGATTTTTGGCGAGCATTACAAGTTCCTGCCCAAAGGTGAAATCTTGAGCTTTGAAGAAATCACCCGCTTAACGCGCATCATTGTGCGCCTGGGTGCGGTCAAGCTACGGATAACGGGTGGCGAACCGCTGGTGCGTGAAGAACTGGAAACGCTGCTGGTAATGCTGCGGGATATTGAGGGCGTGGATGACCTGACGCTGACCACCAACGGTTTCCTGCTACCACAGAAAGCGCAGGCACTCAAAGACGCCGGGCTGAACCGCATCACGGTCAGCCTCGACTCATTGGATGATGCTGTGTTTCGCAAGCTGAACGGCAACCGTTCCAGCGTACAGAAAGTGCTGGACGGCATCGCGGCGGCTGAGAAAGCTGGTCTATCGCCCATCAAAATTAACGCCGTCGTGCAGCGTGGCGTGAACGACCACACCGTCCTCGATCTGGCAAAGTGGGCTAAAGACAAAGGCTACATCCTGCGCTTCATCGAATACATGGATGTCGGCAATATGAACGGCTGGCGCATGGATGATGTTGTGCCCGCCAAAGAAATTGTGGAGCGCATTCATGCCGTCATGCCGCTAGAACAGGTCGAGCGCAACTATAAAAGTGAGGTGGCACTGCGCTACCGCTACACCGATGGTGGGGGAGAAATCGGCATGATCGCTTCAGTGACCATGCCCTTCTGCGGCGCGTGTTCCCGCATGCGTCTCTCGCCGGAAGGCAGCATCTACACCTGCTTGTTCGCCACGCAGGGCACGGATTTACGCGCCCCATTGCGGGCTGGTGCGAGTGATGACGAGATCGAGCAGATCATCCGCCAGACGTGGGGTGAACGGATTGACCGTTACAGCGAAGTGCGTTCACTCAACACAAACAAGCCGCGCGACCCCAAAGTCGAGATGTACCATATTGGGGGATAGCACCGCCCTCCGCGCCACGCAACAGGTGTGAATGTCCACTGAACTCCGCCCCCTTACCGCCTTTCGCGCTGTCGCTGCGCTGCTGGTGTTCCTCAACCACTACAGCGGTCTGCGGGCGGGGGTGGCTGATCATTGGTGGCAGGCCATTGCCATCGAAGGCCACGCCGGGGTGACGCTGTTTTTTGTGCTATCTGGCTTCTTGATCTGCCTGCGTTATTTTCCGGCGGTAGCCAGCGGGCAATTTTCTGCCCGCAATTATGCTTTCAAGCGTGTGGCGCGCATCGGGCCGCCGTATTGGGTGGTGCTGGGGGCAGTGGCCTTCTTCGCCGCGCCGCGCACCATCTACTCGGTCTATCTGCCCCAACCCCTCATCAACTGGACTTTCACGCAAGCCTATTTCCAGCAACTGCTGTTCAGCGGCATATTGCCCGCGTGGTCACTCACCATCGAAGTGACCTTTTATGTGCTTGCACCGCTGATATTGTTGACCTGCTGGCACTACGCGGCGCGCGGCCAGTCCATCTTGCACGGCTTGGCGTGGTGGGTGCTAGGGCTGGCGAGTGCCGGGATGCTGCTGGTATGGCTGTCGAATCAATTGGGCTGGGTGCAGCCCTACGGCTTCATGAACGATCCAGTCTATGTGCTGGTTTACACCGTGGCGGGGCGGGGCATGGATTTCGCCATCGGCATCTTCGCCGCGCACTACTTTCTGGAACACCGTGACCGCTTGTGGACGCATCCACAATCTGCCATGCGTGCCAGCCTGCTGCTGCTCGTGGGTGTGGTGGGTGTGGTCGGCACGCAGGTGGTTATGAACCGGGCAGGCGGGCCATTGGTGGCGTGGTATCTGAACGCCGTGATCGCGCTGTTTGGTGGCTTGTGCATCGTGGCGCTGACGTGTGGCGTGATGCCTGTCAGCCGTTGGATGAGCAGCCGCCTCTGGGTGTATCTAGGCAGCATATCCTATGCCCTCTACCTGCTGCAAACCACCTTTTTTGTCCGTCCGTTCTATGACCAACTCGACAAACACAGCCCCCTGACCATCGTCATCATGTACATGGTGCTGAGTGTGATTGCTGCTGTGCTGTATGAAGTAGTTGAAAAACCAGCGCGGCGCTGGCTGCTGGCGGTGTTTGGCAGAAACGCTGATGCTTACAAGGCGGCAATATATTAGCTGCAGAATTTGAATCACTAAAGTTATCTGAAGTGGACACACTGCCCTCATTTTGGCTGCAATCATTAATGTAACTGACTTGCTCAAATCCTGTTTTTCTGCCATTCTAAAGACAGACTGTAATCTCCGGCACAATAATCACGGGTTTGTATTTCTGCTCCACTGACATCAGCCGCGAGATGTAACCACAGGAGAAGAGTGATGAGTAATCCCTGCCTCGCCTACATTCGTGGCCTCCCTGACATTCCCACCATTCGCGAAATCAACATCCGTTCCGGCCCCAACACCGGCTATGACTTGTTGTTCAAGTCGCCCGTCGGCACCAGTGATTTGCCCGTGTTGGATGTGCGGGTGGACGACAAAGGCGCCAATTTGCAGGGCAAGACATACCAGTGGTTTCAACTGCAATTCCCGAACGGGCAAAAAGGCTGGGGGCGCGACGACTTGCTGGAAATCAGCGGCGATGCCACCGCGTTCGGCTATCGTGTACTGTCGGTGCGTACTTTCGCGTTTTCGTTGACCCGTGAATTCCGCGCACCGCTGCCCGTCGAGCCGCCCGCTCCGGTGATGATGCCGGCAGCGCCTGTCGCGCCCACACCGACCACCTCTACGCCCGCACCGGCCGCGCCAACCATGCCCGCAGCGCCCGTAGCCCCAACTGTGCCAACTGCTCCGGCAGCGCCTGCTCCCGTCGCACCTGTACCCGCCCCGACGCCCAGCACCGGTGTTCCCACGGCTATCATCAAAACACAGGGCGCAGCCAATACCCGCTTTGGGCCGGGAACAAGTTTTCAACGCACAGGCATCACCCTGCCGCGTCATGGCCGCTTCCCGCTTGTCGAAGTGCAGCGTGAACCCTCCGGACAAAATTACCGCTGGTTCAAGGTCAACAACAATGGCCAGCAGGTGTGGATACGCGAAGATTTGGTGACCTATGACGGCGATACCGCAGCGCTAGGTCTGGCGGCGGATTTATATCCCGCGCCCATGAAGGAAAATTACTGGTGGGTGCGTGGCTACAACATGCCGCCCAACATGGATAACGGTCTGGTGCAGCACGACGGCTGGGACTTGGGGGCAGCGACCGGTGAGCCGATGTTCGGCGGGCCGCGCGGCGGTCTGGTGGTGAAGTCCTTCCAATGCCCCAAGTGCACGCCGGAAAAGCCCAGCACCTTGATGAACGGTTTATCACTGGGCGACGCCAGTGTGTTCAGCGATCCCGGTTGGGGCAATGGTTACGGCACGCACATGATCGTGCGCTACACCAATGACCAACTGCCCGACTCGACACGGGCCTTATTGGCGACGCGCGGCTTCCCCGGCGGCACGATGTTTGTAATGTACGCTCACCTGCAAATGCGGTTATTGGATGCCGGTGCGACGGTCAATCCCGGTCAGCAAATCGCAACCTGCGGCAATACCGGCAACTCGGAAGCCACCCATTTGCATCTGGAAATTCGCGCCTCGCGTGATGCCAATTTCACCCATTGGGCGAATATCCGCAGTGGAGTTATGGACCCGGTGGCGTTGTTCAAACGGTAAAATATTCTTTTCGCAACCATACCTCATCCAAAGGCAGTGATTATGGCAAGCACACCTTTTCTCCTGAACATTCGCGGCGTTCGCGAAAACCCCAGCATCAAAGAAATTAACGTGCGTTCCGGGCCGAATACCACCTATACCCTGCTGTTCAAAATTGCAGTTGGTATTTCGGATTTGCCCGTGCTGGAAGCCCGCAGTGATGACCAGAACGCCAACCTGCAGGGCAAGACCTACCAGTGGCTGCGGACGAAATTCCCTAACGGGCAAGAAGGCTGGGTACGCGACGATCTGATCGACGTACACGGGGACGGCAGGCGCTTCGGTTATGGCATCCTGCCGCAGCCCGTCATCGCCTTCGCGCTGGCCCGTGACACGCGTGTGACCGGCGCAGAACCGCCCGCGCCCGTTGTTCCGGCTGCACCGCCCGTCACCACCCCCGCGCCCGCACCACCGCCTGCCGTGCCAGCGCCTACTCCTGCCACCTCGGATACGACACCGACCACAACGCCCTCAACGCCTGTGCCAACCGCCGCGCCCACCCCCGGCGCGCTAGATCGCGTGCGGCGGGCAGCTTTTGCCATCACCTCAGCCTTCGAAGGTGGCGGTTATGCCACCTACCAGACCTATGACAGCGGTATCATCAGCTACGGACGCTTCCAGTTCACACTGGCGGCAGGCAGCTTTCAAACCGTCATCACCCGTTATACCGAACGTGCTAGCGGCCCAACAGCCGATGGATTGCGCGGCTATCTACCCCGCATACAGGCCAAAGATGAAGGACTGCGAAAAGACGATGGCCTAAAGACCTTATGCAAAGAGGCCGCTAAAGATCTCATCATGCAGCAGGTGCAGGACGAAGTGGCAACAGAAGGATACTGGGAGGCAGTAATTGACTTGAGCATCGCGCCGCGCGGCATTCAGTCGGCGTTGGGTCATGCCCTCATTTTTGATACGGCGATCAACCACGGACGCTTTAACCACCTTATCCCAAAAACGGAAACCGAGTTAGGTGTGCCCAGCAAATCAAAAGTTGGCGCTAATGGTGTCACCGAAAAGACCTTTGTTACCAAGCTGGCGCAGTTACGTAAAGATAATTTGTATGCCCTGGCCGAAAAATTGAAGCTGCCCGGCCTCAAAGTACGGGGTGACTTCTGGGTTGATCTGGTCGCTTCTGGCGACTGGAATTTGCAGGGCGACAACAACGGCAACTTGAACGTCAAAGGCAAAATCGTACAGGTCAGAACACCCACCTAATCTCGAATACTTGCTTGATTGCTGCAAGGACGGAACTACAATTCCGTCCTTTTTTTGCGCCGCCGACAGATTAGTTGTGTCCGTATCGCCTGTTCAACGCTAAAATGATGCCCATCTTTGGGGCAGAGGACACATATATGGAAATATTTTTTGAAGAGTACATGGAACGGCTGCACGACTTACATCACGATTTTGTCGCGACGTTTGAAGGGCTCCCGTTGGAGGCGCTTGATTGGGTTCCGGGACAGGACATGAATTCGCTGTGCGTACTGGTTGTCCACACCACTGGTTCAGCCCGCTATTGGATCGGCGATGTCGCGCTCGGCGAAACATCCAACCGCAACCGCGATGCCGAATTTCAAGTGCGCGGCCTGAGTCATGTTGCACTGAAAGCCCGTTTTACGGCACTGGAAGAGTATGCCCATGCCGCAGTTGAACGCCTCACTATCGCCGACTTGCCCGCAGCCCGTTCCATCCCCGGTCGTGACAAGCAGACCACCGTAGTGTGGGCCTTGCTCCACGCTCTTGAACACACCGGCATCCATTTAGGGCACGCGCAAATCACGCGCCAATTGTGGGAGCAGCAATGAACTCCATGGGAGATGGCGTGTAATGGAGCAGCTAACCGAAGGCAATGCCGCCAAACTCTATTGTTTGAATTGGATTGCTCGCTACGCCGCAGATAAGACCGAAGTCAGCATCCTGGACTTGGGCAGCGGGCGTTCCGGCAATTTCGTCAAACTATTACAGCAGTTCCCGCAGGTGCGCTACGTGGGCATCGAACCCTCGCCCGCCGACTGCGACCATGCCCGCCATGCCACCGCTGGACTGAACGCCACCATCATCAACGGTTACGCCTACGATGTGCAGGGGCGGCTAGTGCAGGAGCAGTTTGATCTCGTAACATCCTTCAGCGTCTTCGAGCATGTCTATCGTCGCGTGGAATATATCAAGTCGATCAAGAGCTGCCTTAAGCCGGGCGGAACCTGCCTCATCAATTATGATGCCGGTCACTTTATGTCACCCGCCAGCCTGCGCGAACGGGTTAAGAATGTGGTTGGGCCGCTGCTGGCGCGAATGGGACGGGAACGCTATTTTCAAGCCTTCGTGCCAGAAGCCGATTTCCAGTCCATGCTATCTCAGGTGGGGCTGAAGGTGCTGGAAGCCAAAAGTTTCAACACCCATCTTAAAGGGGTCTATCGCCACATCCCGCAGCCAGATCGCGCAGAGTATATGCAGCGCTGGTTGGATATGGAATTATGGCTCAATGAGCGCGGCATCGTGTATGACGACCCCAAAGCTCGCACGTGGCTCACGCGCAATTTCCTATTGGAGCACGCTACATAAGGGCAAGGGCACAACAAATGTGCTGTGCCCCAGAAAATTCTTTATTTGTTGTAATCGAAGAAATAGTAATGCAGGATTTCGCGCACGATAGGAGCAGCCGTGCCGGAACCTTCACGCCCGTTTTCCACCATCACCACGATGGCGATTTCTGGATTTTCGCGCGGGGCATAAGCCACGAACCATGCATGCGCCGGTCGGGGGTTATCCTGCGCTGTGCCCGTCTTGCCGCACACACCGAGCGTTTGCAACTCACTGTCATCGCGGAATTGATATTCGGCGGTACCGGCCTGCTTCGTAGTCACATCACACATGCCCTTGCGAATAACATCCAGCACTTCGGGCTTGACGTTAATGTCACCGATAGCGTTGGGGGTCATGGTATAGGCAGGAGATTCACCCAGAATACCCGTCTTTTCCACCAACTGCGGGCGGTAAAGCGTGCCGCCGTTAGCGATAGATGCCACCATACGTGTCACTTGGAGCGGCGTCACCTGCACTTCGCCCTGTCCGATGGCAATGTTGGCTGCGTCCGAAAATGTCCAGTCGTAGCCTGTAGCGCGGCGTTTCCATTCCGGGTCAGGGATGAAACCGCTGTCTTCGGCGACATCCGTCATCCCCGTTGGTAGGCCGAAAAAGCGTTGCTGGTAACTCGGCAGAGCGTTCGGGTCATATTGATTTAGCTGGTAGCCCACTTCGTAGAAGTAGGGATTGCAGCTGCGTTCGATGGCTTGCTCCAGATTTACCCGCCCATGCCCGCCAGCCAGCCAGTCATAACGTGTGAAATTATCTTCGCGCGTCCAGATGCCGGAGCAGACATACGATTGGTCAAGTGCATAAACACCTGTATCCGCCACCGCCATCGAAGACACCAGCTTCATGACCGAACCCAGCGTGTAAATGCCTTGTGTCGGGCGGTTGAGCAGCGGACGGCGCGGGTCGGTTTCCAACTGCCCCAGCTTGATCTGTGCGTTGGCCGTTCCCAGCGATGAGTAGGGCGCTAAAACATTGGCGTCAAACGTGGGATAGCTGACCATCGCCAGCACCTCGCCGGTGTGAATATCCATAATGACGGCTGAACCGCCTTTGGATTCGGTGAGCTGCAGACGATCCCAATAATCCGCCAGTATCTTCTGGATTTTCAATTGCAGGTCAATATCAATCGTCAGCCACACACTTTGCGGTGGCGTTGACGGTGTGCGGGTCACTTCCCGCAGCATTTCCCCGCCGGGGCTAACTATCGTCAGCCTTCCGCCCGGCTTGCCGCGCAGCGTGTCGTCCCAACTGGCTTCGATACCGCTTTTACCTAATATGCTGTCACTGTTGAAGCCCTGTGCTTCGATATCAGCCAATTGGTCTTCATTGGGATAACCCACAGTGCCGATGATATTGGCCGCAGATGTGCCGTTGCTGTACTGCCGCACCGGTCGGCTGTCAAACTGCGCCGCGCACGAATTCTCAAGTTGGGTGTGCTGCTGCTGGTAAACACCAGCTTCAATGATTCCCAGTTCTATCAACCAATCCGCAGCCGAACGGTCATATGTACCTTGAATGAACTGCGGGTCTTTATTCATGGCGGCTGAAAGCAGCGCGAGGCATGTCGGCCAGTCTTGAATTTCCTGTTTGACAGCTTTGACCACCACCACGCGCCCACTTTGGTCAGCCAGTACCCGCCCTTTGCGGTCATAAATATTGGCGCGGCTGGGGACGCTGATCTCGCGGCGTAGCTGCGCGCCACCTGCCATTTCAGCAAAAATATCACCCGGCGTCCAGGCCACACGCCAATCACTGGCGCTGGGGTCGTAGACCAACTGCATGTTGCGGTCATTGTCGTCAAAATTGCCCAGCAAGCGGGTTTGGAAGCTCACGTTGTAATTGAAATGCACGACATCGGACCGCACTGTATCGCGGAACAGCGATGCGCCGGGTGTATATGTCAAGCCGGATAACGTCATCTCATCGGCGGCGGTTTGGTACGCTTGAGCGAAGGCATCCTGTGCGATTGCTTCACGGCTGGAAAAGGTCAAGTAACCGTACATCGCTGCGAAATCACCTAACTTCCAGCTTTCTAGGAAGTTGATGGCAACCGTAGCGGCAGTGTCCAATGGCGGTGGTTGTTCCAGCGCAGCGCGGGTAGGCAGCGGTTGAATTACTGCTGCCGGCGGATTGCTGCCGCAGCTTGAAACAACCAGCATGATGATGATAACGCCAACTAAGGGGAAGACACTTCGCCGCACAACAATATCCCACCATTACCCACATGATGGTTTCATTCTAAACCCATTATGACAATTCAGCCAATGAGGATAGGGTAAGAATGAAATGAAGTGAATGTGTTGGCATACAGTCCCTCTATGCTTGGTGTGCCCGCCAATCTTTACTGCCGCTAATTTTATTTTGATGCTATGCTACGACTACACTTCATCACTATTTCATTACAAAGGGGTACATATATGCGCTGGATTTTGGTTTTATTGACGGCCATTATCAGTGGTGTATTGGTGGGGCTGGCACTATTCTTTCTAGACGCCAAACTGCACTTCTATCTTGTCCTTATTTTTCCCATGCTCGGCGGCATTATTATCGGTGCAGCCACCTATTTACCCGTTGTGACCAAACAGGTTGCCACCCTCCCGCTCATCATCGCCGCCTTCATCGGTTGTGCCATCGCCGTCGCTATTTACTGGGGCGGACAGTACCTCACGTATCAAGATGAATTAGTGGCGACTATTCAAGAAACTGATCCGACTGCTACCCGCGAACAGGCACTGGAATTGGTTGGCGAGTTTGAAGAAAGCGTGTATCAAACACGTGGATTTGTGGCGTTCCTCAAGGCCTATGCCGAAACAGGCATTACCATCAACCGCGCCACCAGTTCTAGTGACAGTGGCATTGAACTGAAAGATAATCTAGCCTACGGCTTCTGGATTGTTGAAATTATCCTCATGGTCGGCGCAGCGATTGTAGGTATTGTGCGCCGTGAGCAGGGGGGATTAGCCAAGCGTTTCAATCCACAAGCCGGGCAGATTGCCTAGAAACCATTTGAAAATTAGGCGATAAGACATTTGAGCAAGGTATGGATGGAAGCAATGTAAATCATGCCCTCACTGCCACGAGTACACGCTTCATCATCCTTGCTCAAGCGCCAATAGAATCCTAAACAGGCAAAAGTTCGCTCCACTACACGGCGTCAGGACAACGGGGCAAATCCCTCCTGCGTGGCTGGAGGCGAAACAATCTCTATGATGAGGTTCTGGGCTTTTTACACCACTCCACTACCACACCCGGTAGCCACCATCTGCCCAAATTTTCAAATGGCTTCTTAGACTTTGGTGACAAGTATGGGCGCGCCGCGAGTGATGATAATGGTGTGTTCGTACTGGGCTGCCGGACTGCCATCTGGCGTCCGTAGCGTCCAGCCATCTGGGTCGGTCACGATGCGGCTGGCGCGGGTGGAGACAAACGGCTCTACTGTTAGCACCATGCCCTCGTGCAGTACGTCCTTCAAGCGCGGGTTGTAGAAACCGGGGACACTCGGCGGCTCATGCAGTTTGCGCCCCACGCCGTGACCGGGCAAGTCGCGGATGATGCGGAAGCCTGCGCCGCGCACCACGCCTTCCATCGCCCGCCCGATTTCGTTGACTTTGTTGCCGGCTTTGGCGGCGCTCAAGCCTTTTTGCAGGGCGCTCTGGGCCACGTCCATCAACTTTTGCTTGACCGCTTCGACAGGCAGCATGGGGATGGTCGCGCCGGTGTCGGCATAATAACCGTCCAATTCTGCTGAGACATCAATATTCACCAGATCACCGACCTGTACCACCTTGTCGCCGGGGATGCCATGCGCCGCTTCGTCGTTGATGCTGATACAGGTCGCGCCGGGGAATTTGTAGGTGAGGATGGGAGCAGAACGCGCCCCTTCTTTCCGCAAATATTCCGCGCCAATGGCATCCAGTTCGCCGGTGGTAATGCCGGGGCGGGTGGCGGCCTTCATAACTTCCAGTGTTTGCCCGACCACCTTACCTATCCGCAGCAGCCCGGCCATGTCTCGATCCGATTGAACAACCATATGAAACTCTCAAAAGCTAAATGCTTGTATTGAATTACAGTGTGCTTATTATACTTTAGTTTCCGCCAACAGCCCGAACTGAAAATTATGGCGGCTTGGTACAACTTCTGCGACTTTCCAGCGTATAAGCTCCTCATAACGTCCATGTTACAGGAGAACGACCATGAATACGCCATCGGTTAATTTCGGCAACTGGATTCGCAGACGAATCGTGCTGGCCTTCCTAATAGCAGGTTTGATCTTAATTGGTTTGTCCGCCCTCATCCCTAGCCCGCTCATCCGCATTGTGCTGTGGCTGGCGGCAGCGGTCATGCTGATTATTTTCGTCTACCTCACCTATGTATATTATCAATTCTCTGAACAAGGGGGTGGCGTCCAGCGCCGCCTGTGGACACTGGTCATTGACCATCTTCATTGGAATCATCGCGGGCAGGTTCTGGATATTGGCACAGGCAACGCCCCTTTAGCCCTGCTCGTGGCGACCCAAAATCCTGAAGCGCAGGTTACAGGCATAGATTACTGGGGCACAGCATGGGAATATTCCCAGCAGGTCTGTGAGCGCAATGCAGCCGCCATGGGCGTCGCGCAGCGCACCCACTTTCAAAAGGCCAGCGCATCCAACTTGCCGTTTGAAGATGGTACTTTTGATGCAGCCATCAGTCATTTTGTTTTTCACGAGGTTGCTGACACACCGGACAAGCGCGAGGTAATCCGCGAAGCCCTGCGAGTAATCCGCAAAGGCGGCGCTTTTGCCTTTCAAGATATGTTTCTTGATAAAGAGCTATATGGTGATTTGGACGCCATGCTCGCCACCATCCGCAGTTGGGGCATTGAGGAAGTCCAATTCGTTGTTACCTGTAAGACGCTGAATTTGCCGCGCTTGCTGCTGCATCCCCGTGTGCTCGGTAAAGCAGCGCTCATCTACGGACAGAAGTAAATCCCCATTAGCTCGACTTTGCTCACTTTGATTCGAGGGTTTTCGCAAGCTGACTGCGATTTTTCGAATATGCTTGTGAAACAGCGATGTCCGAAAAGTCTAATAGCTTTCCCTGAGTGAAAACAATAAGCAAATCATTGTCATGTGCAAAGTCGAGCTGATGGAAAGCTGCATCAGCACCTTCAGTGTTGAGAGTGCCGATCACTAATTTCCACTACACTGTATCGCCCAATCTGAACTCTTTGCCTATCTGGAAGTCTGGTACAATCCGCAGCGGATTCACTCTGTTCGGGGGCACCTCAATCCAGAGCAATTCGAGTAACGGCTCTATGCCATCCGTTGACTCCATTAAACGGGGAACTTAACGCATAATTGCGGGGCTATTTTAGAGGAAATTATTGTGATTGAATCGATCACTAGAACGATTGCTTTGGAAATCATAACAGCTTTTCAGAATTATGGTATCTCGTCAAAGCAAATAAGCATTGCAATCTTAGTATCTAAATCAGATTTTCAGAAATTGACTAAAAATCATGCTCAATTAAATACTGGCTTACTCGAAGATGATTCTAGGCATAGAAAGTTTGTCCCAACAGAAATTAGCTTTGCCACAGGATTTGATCTAAATACAGCTTGGACAATTTCGTTTAGGAGTCAATTAGTTCGACGAACATACGGATTAAGTTCGATGCTATTAAGAAATTCTCATCAAATAGACGAAACATTAAATGTATCAAGCAAATTACTATTATTTTCCCCATCTTCTTTTGAAGAAATTTCAGAGAATGTAATAGATAAATTGGGAAAACAAGGGCTCAAAATACGAGATTTAGATATACATATCACTGAAATTGTCAAGTACCCAAAATGTGAAGACGTGTGTCTACGACAGCTTGAGCAGCAAAAACAGCGGGTGGCATCTTGAGAACAGTGTGAATGCGCCGGTGATTGTAGTAGCGGATGTGCTGGTAAACTGCAGCCAACATCTCACCCGCCGTCTCGAAACGATTAATGTCTCCGAACTCCTGCTTGAAACGACCAAAGAAGGATTCGATATGGCCGTTCTGCCAAGGTGAAGCGACATCGCTGACGGAAATGCGAACGCCTCGCTGTTGTAGATAATCGGTACAGCGCTGAGCCATGAATTCGGTTCCTTGATCGGAATGGAAAATCGTTGGGGGAGGTTGGGTTGCCAATGCCTGCTTCAGGATTTCCAGCACAAGCTGGCTGTCATGGCGCTTGCCGATGCGGGCAGCGACGACTTGTCGGGTAGCCCGATCTTCAATCGTTGCCAGATACCAGATCGTGCCACGATAGACCAGGCGACTCACATCGCTGCACCAGACCTGATGGGGACTGGTAAGGCTTATGCCCTTGAGCAGATTGTGATAGGTGTGGTGGGGCGTGGAAACGGTGCTGTAGTGCAGGGTGTGCCGTCTGGGTGGACGCAGGTTGAACTGGGCCATCACCCGTTGGGCACGCTTGTGGTTGATGCCCAGATGCAGCGCCACCCGTCGATGACCATAGGCGGGGTGCTCCCGGTGAACCGCTTCGATCTCCTGTTTCAGTGCCTGATCTTTGACCGGTTGCTTCAAGCGGCGGTAGATGTTCTTGCGCTTGATCCCCAGCGCTGCCGCACAGACCGTCTTGATCCGGGCACGACGGACTATCTCGACTTTTTTTGCAGGTGCATATCCAGTGTCAGCTCGCCAATGAGCCGCTTGAGTTCTTCGTTCTCCCGCTTCAATTTGTTGTAGTCCAGCACCGACACTACTCCCTCACCACTGTCCTGTCGCAGCCAGGCATAGATCGTTTTCGTGCTGACCGCATACTGCTCGGCCAGCTCCGCCACGCGCTCCCCCGCCTGTACCTTACGGATGATTTCTTCCTTGATCGCTTTGCTCACTCGATGCCCCATTCGATACCCCATTTCCATCCATTTTATCTCAGACTGTTGTCTTATTTTATGGGGTACCAATCAAATAGAGGATGAAGTCTTTAATTCACTGAAATCCAAACTTCCTAATCAAAACGGAATTTACAGTCTTTGGATAACCAATTCGAAGCCAGATATTAGATGGAGCATGAATTTTACACCTATACAATCTACTCCTGTTTCTATCCCTTTTAAAGAGCTTATTGATACTAATGAAGTGAGTAAACACGTTATCTACATGTTCAAGCCGGGAGATGTAATCAATGGTATCGCTTGGAGCCATAACTCCGAATATATGATTGTTTTTGGTAATTTTGGGTTTCAAATATATTCAACACTCACAAATTCTGTTCTTTATTCACAACCTCAGTTTGGCAACTGTAAATCTGCGAGTTGGAGCCCAAATGACACTAATATTGTTTACTCTGAAAAAAATAATGCACCTTTCATTATTTATCTGAAAATAAACAACAATCGAAGGTATTGACATGTACAAGTGATATTGAACAGGTTGTATGGAGTAAAGATGGACAGAATATAGTTTGTGCAGATGATGCTGGCGAGATATGCCTATTCAACGTTAATGGCTTTAATTTAGTCTCGCGTCTACAAGGTGATAAGCGATTGATTTGGGAAAAGTTAAAATTAAGTCCAGATGGTTATCATTTAGCCATTGCCATGAACACAAATGACAAACATATCATTGATGTTTGGCATACAATTAGTACAAATCGGGTTTCGCGATTAGAAATATCTGAGTCCGAGGGGGTACAATTTTTCAATTGGCTCTCGGATGAATCTCTCTTAATTATAGACAGAAACGGAAGTTGTAGTGTTTGGGATATTAATAAGAATAAAGCAGTTGATAAGTTTGACTGTATACCAGAAGCCCTATTTAGACCAATTGGTAATATAGTGGCTAGTGGTTATAACAATGTTGTCCAAATCTGGAAATTTGAAAATCGCAAATGGGATCCAATTGCAGAATTACAAAGCCACACTGACGATGTCGATACTATCGCTTGGAGTCCAAATGGAATGAAACTGGCAAGTTCCAGTGTATTTGGCGTAGTTACGATTTGGGATACTTCTTTTTTACCTTGATAGTTAAGCGATTAACATTGTCAGGTAATCATCCTCGAATTTAGGGCCAATCAAAATTAGATGAAATATGCCAGAGTTGGATATTAGCTGCGCCGCGATTGCCGGCTTGAGCGCAGTGTTGTGACCAGAAACCCTGCTGCATTGGTTACTTTATGCTGTTAGAGGATGTTGAGTGCTGCTCGAAGGGCAGACGGTTAAGATTGTTCTAGGTGAGCAGTGTTTTCTAATACACGGCCCCGTTATGGATAGGAATTAGGCGGTTGTAAGTGTTAATGGTGCGGCGGCTGACCCCCAGCCAACGGGCCAACCAGCGGCGGGAATAGGCTCCAAGACAGCGCTTAATGAGTTCACGGTGCGGCGCATTTACCATTCTAATTAAACAAAATGCTTTAGCCTGCGGCGACACCAATCACATCATTTATGAATACCGGACAAGCCCCTTTAGCATCGCCAACACCCTTATTTATCTTGGTGCCCATGATAATCATGAAACGCAGCACACTTTATGAGGCGGCATTCATTTGTAATCCAGCGCCGCCCCCAGTACCGGGTCACGCCCCGCGAAGTAATCTGCCGCTGTGAGTTCTACCGCCACATCCGGCGTGATGAAGAGGCGGGCATCATCGGCTGTGCTTTTCTGCACATAATGCGACGAGATATTCACCGTGATGCCGGAGTTGGGGAGGGTGAGCGGGCGGGCGTCAGCGTAAACATTGGGCGGTTCACCGGTTGGCTCACCCACGAACAGCGGATCAACCTGTGTTTCCAGCTCTGTAGCAAAGTTGACGGCGGCGGAAAGCGTCGCCCGCCCGATGAGGACGAACAGCTTGCCGGGACGGTTGATGACTGGGTTCTCCGTCACCAGCTTGAGCAGCGGCGGGTAGGTGTGGTTATCGCCGCCGTTGTTGTGGCGCAGGTCAATCACGGTGCGCTGCGGCGTAGTGGTCGCCACAAAGTCGATCACGCTGGTGGCGAATTGGCTCATGGATTGCCCGTCAGCCGTGCGGGCAACCACTTCATTGTATTGAATGTAGAGTGTTTGCGAGTCTTCAAGGTAGATGTACCAGAAGGCTTCTTGATACTGCTTGCTCAAGTACAGCACGTCAGGGTTGGCGGGCAGGGTGACAAACGCCCCGTTGCCCCACTCTAAATACTCATCCAGTGTCAGCGGTGCGAAGTTGAGCGTGGTCTGCGTTCCATCCCCATCTTCCACCACAAACTGCGGTTGGTCGAGATCAGCCGTGATCCCCAGCCCGTGCAAATTTTCGGGGATGATGAACATGAAGCACGTCACCAGCTTCCGCATGTACTCATTGTCATACTGTGCTAGGGTCTTCACCTGCTCGAACGCCGCCTCTACATCTAAATTACCGATGCCTACCAGTCGTTTGCCAATCGCATCGGCGTTAGGGTCGCGGGCATCCACCACGTAAATGCCGTCGGTGAAGGCATAGAAACGGATAGGATACAGATGAAAATCAACAGCGGGCTGAAACAATGGAATCTGCGTATGCCCGTCTATCAGCGCCACGATGCGCACCAGCGCCACCTTGATCTGTTCGTCGGTAAGGTAGGGAATGTCGGCGTCGAGGTCGGCGATAGCTTGGTTGAAATCCGCCTCACTCACCCGCCAAAAGAGATTAGGATGCCTGCGCGGCATCTGTTCAGCCATGTACTGCACGTCCTCACGCCACGCTGCCTGCGCCGTTTCATCTTGAACGACAGCCCGTTCAGCTTGCGCGTGGACAACTGAAAACGTCAGAACGACGAGGCACAGCAGAAATAAGCGGCGCATGGGAAACCTTCCGATGAATTTGACCGCGCGTAAGTTATTACCGGAAGGTCGGTATTGAGGTTCAAAAACCAGTGCGTTTACCGTCAGAAATAAAAATGCCGCGAGAGGGCGGGTTTCACATCGCCCCAGTCGCGGCAAGTAACAATCAATAATGGTGCTTAAGCTGGGGAAGGGATCGCGCCAAGCTGTTGCAGCAGACTCATCAGATCCGGCTGAGCGCGGTGTTCGACAATCTTCCCGTCTACGATGGTATCAATTACCAGTTCCGAAATGCGGATCGTCTTGCCGGTAGCGGGAATGCCGTTGAATTCGCCAGAATGCACCGCAGTCCATGTTCCGTAGCTGGCGACCCGGTTGCCTTCGCAGATTTCGCCTTCAATCGTTACTTTGCTCTGGCTGAACGCTGCCAGAAAGACCTGCCCCAACTGCTTGAAGGCCTCACCGTTCAGCGGCTCTGGCATCCCCGGTTGATACGTAACAAAGTCGTCGCTCATCAGGGCTTGCATTCCGGACAGATCGCCCTTGTCGAACAATTCGTGAAAGCGGCGGACAATGGCTTTATTGGCTTCGGCTGACATTTTGATTTCTCCTTAATTGGTGAAGATGAAATCAGTTTATGCCATTGCCAGAAGCCACACATCGGGCGAACGCCCTATTTATCGTTTAGAAAACTACAGGAGGTTGTTCTGTACCGCGTGCAGTGTCGCGCCCGCCCGCGTGGAAACACCGATTTTGTTGTAGATGTGCTGAATATGGTGTCCCACCGTTTTGGGTGAGATGACCAGTTGGTCGGCCATCTGACGGTTAGAAAGGCCGCGCACCAGCAGGCGCAGTACCTCGATTTCACGTTCACTCAAATCGGTATTAGATGGACGGCGTGGGCGCTGTACCGCATGACCGGCTGCCGCCAGCACCGCATCAACAGCGTCAACATCCAGCCTGCCCGCCCGCGCCTGCCGCAGCACTTCATCGGCCGCTTCCTCTGGCGAACGGGCCGGACGGTGTGGACGCGACTCGATCAACGCACAGTAGCTGTTGACCGCCGCCAGCAGACGTGCAGCAGGTGACAGCATCGGGGCAGTCAAGCCGCGATGATAACCGGAACCGTCTAGCCGTTCATGATGCAGTGACGCCGTCGCCGCCCACTCCGCGAGAGGCTGCGAACGCGACAAAATACGCTCAGTATAGTAGGGGTGAATCCGTACCCGCTCCCACTCACTTTCCGTCAGGCTGCCACCCTTGTTCCATATCCCGCTGGAGACACCCACCCGCCCGATGTCATGCAAACAGGCAGCGTGATGGATGGCGATCACCTCCGCTTCGGGCAGGTGGCACTGCCGGGCAGCGGCTTCCGCCAGTTCGGCTACCGCCCGCGAATGGCCGAGCGTGTACGGTGATTTGACATCGGTAAAATCAGCTAACGCCAACAGCGCAGTGGATAACGCATCCCCTTCCAGCCACACCGGCTGACCGGGTTCACAGTGGAGCACAGTATCCCATGTTGAGGCCGCGTTCAAGTCACGGCACAACGCCTGCGCCTGCTGACAAAACAGCTCACATAGCACCGGGTCGTACAGGCGGTCAGCCCGCTGCCGAACCATCGCCTCCGCCGCCTCGATTCGCCTTCCGCGTAATAGGTGGCGGCGTCCTGCGCCAGATGGATGATACGTACCGCCGGTTGAATAGCCTCGCCTTTGAGATGGTGCGGAATGCCCTTGCCGTCCCAGCGTTCGAAAGTCTGCCAGAACAGGTTTTGCATCGAACGGTCAAAGTTCAGCATCGGGATGAAGCGCTCCGCCACCTCACAATGCCCGATGTGATTGGTATCGAACGTTTCTGGGCCTACCGCCATCAAGCCAGCAATGAGTTGCTCACGCTGCTGCAGCGGCTGCCCTTTTCCGACGTAACGCTGCATCAACTTGAACATCGCCGCCCCATCATCGGGGTCAACCGTCATCAGCGCCGAGACGCCGGTCTCATCACCAAAAAGCTGTGCATCTGTTGTAGCGGTTGAGGTACAGCCAATATGCCGCAGCATCGAAAGATAGTACACATCGCGCTGCTCGTCTTCGCTCAAGCCTAACGCCTGCGCCAGCCGCACCCCCAGCAGGCAGGCGCGCATCACCCACTCCATCGGCTGGCCGACGCCGAGGTCAATTGCCAGTGACATAGAAGCCATCAATTCAGCTAATCGCAGTCTGCGTGTGGATGCCGTTTGTTCATTCATAGCGCCCATTATAGCCAGAAAGAACAGTGTGTGCGCTTACGACGACGCCAGCTTCTCCACGATCACCACATACGGCGCTTCCAGCTTGCCCTTCGCCCCGGCTGCTGCATTGCCGCCCAGCACCACCGTCCCCGCCGCATACTCGTGGCGGTACAACTGCAAGCGCCGCACGCCGTACCATTCGTCCTCAATTTCCATCGTCATGTCGTTCAGGAAGGTGAAAGGTTTCAACCAATCCGGCAGTTCGGCTGCCCCCGTGCCATACGCCACGTACACCCGCGCCGGGTACAGCAGCTTGAAGCGCAGGAAATCTTTAGCGGTCTGCTCGCGGTCAGCGTAAGCTGCCATCACCGCCGGGAAGCCGCTCACCTCGACCGGAATGCGCCGCAGCACCGTTTCTTGATCCACATAGCAGCGCTCGTTCACCCGCGTCATGAAGCTGCGGTAGGTGGCTCCGCCTTTGGTCTTGATAGACTGGATGATGTCTTCGGGACGCTCCACATATTTGGCGCGGTACGCCCCGCGCAAGCCGCCGTCCTCCTGTGCGATGATGCTCAAGCCGCCCACCACCGAAACCATCGGATCGATGGCCTGAATTTTCTCCTCGCCGAACAACTCCGCCAGCAGGGTCACGAAAGCTGGAACCAGTGACGAGCCGCCCGTCCGCAGCACCACGTCAATCTGCTCTCCCGTGATGCCCGCTTCCTCCATCACCAGTTGCAAGCCTTCCTTCACCAACCGTAGTTCGGGGCGGATCATACCCTCGAACTGCGAACGGGTCAGCCGTTCGTGGATGCGAATGTGGTTTTTCTGGAACTTCAACGTCGCTGCCAGATTGTTGGTCAGTTCGCGTTTGACGCGCTCAATTTCACTGAACAGGCTGTAACCCAGATTGAGCGTGACGAGGTCGCGCAGGGCGTCTATTGTCTCCGGGTAGGCGCTGCTGGCTTGGATATTCCGCAGCGTGTCGGCATGGTGCGGGCGCGACAGTTCCGGCATGGTCTGCCAGTTACTCAGCAGGTCAATGAAGTCCGGTGGCAGCCGCAGGTCGCGCGTCGGGTCGTCGCCGAAATACTTGAGCAGCGACAGCATGATGCGCCTGTCCAGATCATCACCGCCCACCAGCACGCCGCGCGTCGCCAGCACCTGCGGCGCGGCCTCCCCGCCCACCTCGGCAATCGTCAGGTCAAGCGTGCCGCCGCCGAAGTCGAAGATCAGCGCCCGCCTGCGCGCTTGCGCCGTGCTGTGGTAGACATACAGCGCCCCTATCGGTTCAGGGCGGAAGCTGATGTCCCTGAAGCCCGCCAGCCGCGCCCCCTTGTAGATGATCTCCTCAGCGCGGTTGGATACCCATTCTTTTTCGGAGAATTTCACCGGCCTGCCGATCACCACCTCGTCGCAGGCTTGGTCGAATTGGCTTTCAGCGGTCTGTTTGAGCTTGCTGAGGACGAGAGCGATCAGTTCGTCGAGGGTGTAGTAGCGGTCAAAGATTTGTGTGCCGCTGTACAGTTCGTTGCGGAGCGCCGTCTTGATGGATTGCAGCAGCCGTCCGTTGGCCGCGTCGTCATAGGTGACGGTGATATTTTCGGTGACGAGGATCGGACTGCCGCCCGTCGAAGCCACCCAGTATTCCAGCGTTCCCGCGCGGCGGCTGCGCCAGCGCACCGGGCGTCCCGTTTCGCGCTGGGTGTATTCGGCGGCTGCTTCTAAGCCTAATGTGGCCTGCTGTTGGCGATCTACATAAATCAGGGATGGCAGAATATCTGCGGGTTGGGGTGCAGTGATTCGCACTGGATGAAGGCGCTGCCCGTCGTAGACAGCCGCCGCCGAGTTGGTCGTTCCAAAATCGATTCCTAAACGCATGAGGATACCTCGCAATAGGTGATATTTCGGACAAAATATGATGATGTGCCGCGCAAAAGGCGAAGGAGTCTAGCAGGGTCAGGCCGCCAAGTAAAGGGGTGATGATGGTTCAATCGGGGCAAACGCGATAAGTGCTCCTACGCTGCCATCCCCATCACATCGTCGGTATCACTTAACCAGCATGTGCAAATCAGGAGCTAAATGTGCCGCAGTTTCACGAAATTAACCAAAAACGTATTCCGTGCTACGTTTTATTATCAAAATAACCGACCTTTTCAGTTAACTTTTGATAGCAGGAAAACGTTCCATTTCAGCGAACAAGTGCCAGCATATGCGTGGGGTTTTCTTTACGTAGATTGTTTTACTGAGTTTCTTAACTTATTTTTGGGGCAAAAACGACCAAATTGGTGGTCGTGAGGGCGAGTTAAGAAAACCCCCGTTTATTTTACTCGCGGATGCAACCTGCTATTCGCACACGCCGCCTAGCGTGTGGGGGTCACCCTCGACCTTCTATCACCACCTCCCCGGCGGGCGCAGCGCACCGGCTGTAGAGACCTAAGCAGACACCCCCAAATGAAAGAGCCTGCGAATTGCACAGGCACTTACACATTAGGCTGACCTCACTGGATTCTCAGGTCGCTTGCAGCAGGATTAGTCCTGAGAGAGGCGACGGGAGAAAACCCCAATAGAATATCCTTTTCAAAGATTTTGAGTCAATCTTCGGGAACAGGATACGGATATAAACTTTCTATATCTTCTGGTGACGTTTGTTCTGTCAACTCATGGACATTTCCATTAAAGGAAACTACAAGAAAAAGCGGATACTGCTTATCAATATATTGTCTGTACCAGAGAATAAGTTTTTTTGCCAAACCTTTCGGCCATCCGCTGATCTCCAAAACTGTATTATCTTTTGACGTCAAATTCGCAACTACCCAAGGTTCGTTTTTTTCTGTGGTAATATACAATCCGATAACTGTTTGCTCCCCTAATTTATCAACAGTAACTTTTCCTGTTGAAAAATCTTTTTGAAGATGTTCAATGAAATCACTTAAATTGATCGGCAAGCGAATTTTAGCATCCTTCATAACTTGCGGGTCAAATGGGAGCAAGTAGAACATCAGCTTATTACTCATAAGTTTTTCTCTTTCACAAAAGGCAATGTGAAATAATTTCACATTGCCTTCTCATACTTTATGATCGTTTCAAAGATTTATGGCCCGAAATACACCTCGACGAAGCCATTTACGTTATAAGTGAAATTAGCTGATTGAAGGGCTGCAATCCAAAATGGAACTGCTTGTAAACTATTTGTCCTAATCTCAAGCCCCACCGCGGGTGTCAAATCAACTGCACGCTTATATCGGCTCAATTCTCTCCAAAGATCAGACCCAGACTGATATATGTAATCTGCATCCGAATTGGGGTAATTTCCGGTTTGATGTTTAGCATCAATTAATCTACACGTTTTCCATGATGCACCGTCGGCATCAATTGTATCATAACGCAAACCTAGAGCCTTCGATCCTGGAATATCTATTCTTTTTGGGAAGTTTCTAGGAAAAGTATCCCAACTGTTTCGTGCAATCGAATTTTCCCAAGCAAAATCTATTGGATCAATGTGAATAGGCTGTTGATCGGGTAGGCTTAACCACCAAGCAGAAAATGATTGCGAATTGCAAGGCTTTTGCGTCTGCGTTGCTGTTACAACCGGAGTCGGCACACCACACATGGTTGGCTGTGGTGCGGGTTGAGGCGCACTTGTTCCTGTCGGTTGTGGGGTGGCTGTCGCCGTTGGCGCTGTGGGTACGGCGGTCACTGTCGCTGTTGGTGTGGGGCCAAGTGTCGGCCCTACCGTAGGCGGCGCAGTCGGTGTTTGAGTCGGTTTCGGCGTAATAGTAATCGGTACACCAACAGTCGGAACCCCCGGCGGAATAGTCCCAGGATTTGGTATCCATGTAATTGGCGGTAGCGGTGGTGCTATGACTGTGACAGGCGGAGCATCGCATAGCGTCATCAATCCCGTAACCGGGTCGGGACAAAAATTCTGCAACCCATTTAGGTCGACAAAATTGATGGGATTTCCGGAAACATAGGCATAACGGTTCAAGGACTCTAGGAAATCTTGACTGATAAACTGACCAATGATTGGACTCATAAAGCGATTTCTCAGGTACAAGAAACCTGTTCCGTCCGTTTGCTCCCCGGTAAACCCATAACCTGTCTGGCTGGTTCCCGTATTCCCGAAACCAGTGCCAAACGGGTCATAGTTGCGGCTTTCCAGCACACCAACGCTGTTGTCCACCACCTCGCGCACACTGCCCAGCCCATCTTGCAGCGGCCACTCCCAGTTGTTGCTTGCATCCTTGTGGGCGTGGATGCCGCGCAGACTGTGAACATGGCGGGTCACAGCTGCCCCCTGCGTCTCACTCAGGACGACATGCAAACCCGGCTGGATGTCGAGCAAATAACTTGTGATACTGCCGCTTATCGGGAGTAAAGGTTGCTATTTCATTTCCCAAACGGTGGTCATTCTGCGTAGGGGCATGTCACCGCCATGCCCAGCCTCGTGGGATGGTGACATGACCTGCTTCAGCAGCCCTTGTCATTTCAGCGGGAGGCTTGGGCCTCGCGCGATTACGAATGGCGGATATATCTCCCTTACTTCAACTGAAGTAACCCAACGCTCCCCCCTCCAAACCATTTTCCAACCTCCCCCCAACCGTCTTAACAATTCTTTTCCCTCAAAATGGTTAGTAAACTCACCCCGAAAAAGAGACCAAATGGTCACCCCAAAACTGAACTTTTGTGCTACACTATTCTTTGATGTTTAGCTCCTAGCAATCGGCTTTGACCACCCACCATGAACCATCAACCCAACTCTCCGTATTTTCTCTGTGTCCTCTGCGCCCTCTGTGGTTCAAATGTATTTGTATTTTGTCTTTCCTCAGCACCCAGCACTCAACCCTCAGCACTACACTTCCGACGACGCGGCAGACATGAGCGAGCCAACCGCTGCACTTGTGACATTGCAGCGCCTGTCTCCCTTGTTCCCGCCTGTCAATTCTGTCAGTGCAGCGGTTCGCTCCCCTGTTCCCGCCTGTCAGTGCAGCGGCAGTTTCGCCATAGGTATCACCTTGCAAATCAGCCCAAAACCCCATGCTTTAGGTTGCCGCCTCCCCCTCTACATCGTATGAACTAAGGGAATGTGAGCAGTGTGCTTTATCCCGATGCGGCGCAAGCAGTCCATTTCCTCTTAACCCGCAAAGGGTATGCCCCGTTGCTCATCATTACACCATTTGACATGAAAGAATGCGTTCACTTGAGAACAAACGTTTGAGTAGCTATAATCTCAAAAATGGTCTTCTCATTGTGAGGTATCCCGAATGACCGAACTAACCCAAGCGGCGGTACGCGCCCTCTTAATTGCGGCACAAGGCTTAGAACAAAAACCTCAGCGCCGCACCACCCGGAACAGCGTACGTGACATTATTCGCCAGATGCATGTGCTGCAAATTGATACCATCAGCGTGGTAGCCCGCAGTCCCTATCTGGTGTTGTGGAGTCGTTTGGGGGATTATGAACCGCGCTGGTTGGAAAATCTGCTGGCAGAGGGGCATCTCTTTGAATACTGGTCACATGCTGCTTGCTTTCTGCCGATTGAAGACTATCACCTCTACCGTCCTGCTATGCTGGGACGCAGCGCCCCGTTCGGGCGGCCCGGAAAGTGGTTAGATGAACACCGTGATGTTGCGGATCGCGTGTTGAACCATGTGCGCGAAAAGGGGGAAGTACGCTCATCCGACTTTGAGCGCACCGACGGTCAAAAGGGCACGTGGTGGAACTGGAAAGAAGAAAAGATCGCGCTGGAATATCTGTTTTACACGGGCGACTTGATGATTGCCCGCCGCCATAACTTTCAGCGTATTTACAATTTGCAGGAACGTATCTTGCCGGACTGGAACGACTCACGCACCCCCGACATCAAACAGGTTCATCAGGAATTTATTCTCAATACGGTCAAGGCGCTCGGTGTCACCAGAGCAGAATGGGTAGCCGATTACTTCCGCCTTAAAAAGACAGAGGCACTACCCATATTGAAGGAACTTGATAAGCAGGGGCGGATCAAGCACATTGCCGTTGAAGGCTGGAAGTCGCCCGGCTACTATCTTCCGGATAACGAGAAGCTGGTTCGTGCGGCTGCTGGTGGCGTGCTGCCCACTTCCAAAACAACGCTGCTTTCTCCGTTTGATCCCATTGTTTGGGATCGGGCGAGAGCGCTTGACCTGTTCAATTTCGATTATCGAATCGAGTGTTACACCCCCGAACCCAAGCGCATTTATGGCTATTTCACCCTACCCATTTTGCACAACAATGCCATCATAGGCCGCCTCGATCCCAAAGCCCATCGCAAAGATGGTTTATTTGAAGTCAAAGCCCTGCATCTCGAACCCGGTGTCGTATTGGACGAGGCAGCGGTGGATGCCCTCAAAACTGCCTTGTATGACTGCGCTGTCTGGCATAAGACGCCAGAAGTCGTCGTACGGAAAGCCAGCCAGCGGGGATTAGCTAAACGCTTGTCGAGTTGAGTCCATCGTCGCTTCTCGATGATCGAATCGGCTTGCGGCATAGCGCGCGTAATTGTGTTAGACTAGTATAATCAACTTGATATCCTGTTAAGCACGGTTTGGGCCTAATCGCTGCTGGTTTGATTACGGATTAACCCCACCAGTGAGGAGAGCATATCTATGCCACCTGAAAAGAGTGGTTATTATTATCCCAATAAATTCGCCCGCATCTTCATCGATGCGATGGAAGAGGTCATGGGCAAAAATGGCCTGAATGCGGTTTTACATCTCGCCAAACTTGATGAACTAATTGGCAATTATCCGCCTGATAATTTGGAAAAAGTCTTCGACTTTGCCGACTTTACTGCTCTGTGCGTGGCGCTGGAAGATATGTACGGACCCCGTGGTGGACGCGGGTTGGCGCTGCGCGTTGGCCGTACCTTGTTTGCTGATGCGCTGCGTGGGTTCGGTGCGCTGGCAGGTGTCGGCGACCTCGCCTTCAAAGTGCTGCCGTTAAGCGCCAAGCTGAAAGTGGGTGTGCCCGCGATGGCGAACATCTTCAGCCAGTTCAGCGACCAGATCAGTAATGTGCGCGAAGAAGGGGATGATCGTATCATCTACACGCTGGAACGCTGCCCCATGTGCTGGGGACGCAAGTCAGACAAGGCCGTTTGCTTCGTCGGGCAAGGGCTGCTGCAAGAGGGCTTGCGCTGGGTATCCGGCGGGCGCGAGTTCAAGGTCGATCTCTCGACCTGCATTGCCAAAGGTGATGACATCGGCCGCTACATCATTTATAAAGAGCCGATTGAGTAAATCCTCGGACTATCTGAATTACAAAAGGCGGTTCATATACCGCCTTTTTTGATTGCTATACTTCATAATCCACACTTAACCCCTATGCAGCAAACATTGCAGCGGCACACCCTCCTCCGCCGCACCAAAACCCGTCGGCTTCCCGTTCTGTAGTTGCCATTCGGTCGCAAAATAGTAGCTAGTCAGTTTTCATTCCAGCACCACCACCGTATCCAGTGGGTCATGGGCGGTAGCGGGAATAATCAGAATTGTTTTATCGTCCCGCCGTTCCAGTGCGACACCTGAACCATCGCTCAGTAGTCGTGCCTTCGTAACCGCATCCGGTACATTCGTCAGTTTCACGCAGTCGCTTAGATAGTCCAGCACATGCACATAATGGGTGTCACCTCGCCGGGTACTGACGGTTTCGCGTGTAGCCGAGACTGTACCCGCTCGCGTGCCATAAATGGACTCGCCGTTGATTTTGAGCCATTGTCCCATCGCCCGCAGTCGTTCAGCATGAACCGGAAGGATTTCACCCTCAGCCGTCGGGCCGACATTCAGCAGATAGTTGGCTCCCACACTGGCACTGCGTACCAAACACCGGATGAGGTGGCGTACAGATTTATGGTTGTAATCATTCTTGTGAACACCCCAGTTATCATTGATCGTCATGCACACTTCGCTCGGAATGTCATAGACAGTGTTGGTGTTAAATCCAGCCGTATTATCTCCGGGTAAATCTTGCTCGAAGCCTTGAACATCCTCTCCCGGCAGCGGCTTTTCATGGCGATTGTTATGAATGATGGCCTGTGGTTGCAGGGTATGGATCAAATCATACAGTTCGTCGTACTTAAATGAGCCGCCAGCCCGGAAATATTGATTGGTTTCGTCAAAGGGATGGCGCGGCCAATCGCCATCAAACCAGATACAGGCGATTTCACCGAAGTTGGAGCACAGTTCCCGCACCTGTCCATGCAGGAAGGCCAAATAATCATTCCACGTTAGTTTGCTTGCCCCCCGGTAGCGATACGCCGGATGATGCCAATCCAGCAGGGAACTATAAAAGCCAAGTTTGACATCACTGCGTTTAGCACAGGCATTTGCCAGTTCAGCTAATGGGTCGCGCTTGAAGGGCGTATTCGTAATTTTATAATCCGAAAGGGCAGTGTCATACATACTAAAACCGTCGTGGTGGCGGCTGGTGATAACCATATATTTCTGTCCGGCATCCGCCGCGATGCTCACCCATTCTTCGGCGTTGAATTTGACTGGATTGAATTGGGGGACTAATTTTTCGTACTCGGTTGGCGGGATGCGATCCCAGTGCATAACCCACTCTCCACGCGCGAGGATGGAATACAGCCCCCAATGAATAAACATGCCGAAACGATTATCTTGAAAATGTTGCATTCCCTGTGGTGTGGCCTGAAGTGTCATGGCGAAAATTCCTTCACAGTGTGAGATTGGAGTGATCAGTATGGATTATCACAATTATAGCTAACAGCCCTTATGGGATGGTAATGGATTGGAGGATGGTATGGTCGCTGCCGTCCGGCAGTATTAACCGTGCATCATCCCATGATTGATAAACCACCAGTGACAAGCTGTAAGTGCCGGGTGGGAGGGTATCCGGTAAGTTGACTGTCCGGTAATCAACGTAGATTTGGTCGGGTTGCATAAATGAAGTGGGTACGTCCTGTGTGTTGAAGTGGTTAATTGATCCATCAGTCTGGGCAACCAGCTTGCCATTCGCATCCAGTAGGTGCAGACCGATGGAGTAATCGAGGGACGGTGGATTGTCCACTTTCCACCACAGACGGGCGCTAATCGCCGTAGACGAAATATTAACTTGATCCATGCCGTAAAAAGGTAATATTTCGCTGAACACCAGTGGTTTTTCTAATGGGGGTGCTTGCAATAACTGAATGAGGTAACACCACTTGCGGATGCACTGTCCATAAACATCCTGTAAAGGATGAGTATGTTCGATTTTCTTAAAGTCGCTTTGTACATCTTCATCCAACCAGTGTGCGGTGATGAACCACACACGCTGTGCGGGGAGTGCCGCCTGCGGATCGGTTGTCATAGCGGAGTTCAGTTCAGGCGTGAGATACATCTGATATAGAAATTGTTGAAAGGGATCAGTTTCGCCTGCTTTGTCCAATAGCACCACGTCGCCCGGTCGTGCGGTGTCTGAGACCTGCTGGAAAAGCTCGCGATAAGGGATGCGCGCCGGAATAAGGGTAGGAAAAGTCAACAAATTAAGGCCGACGAAGCTAAACACAGCAAGCGCACGTACCGGAACGCGCCGCCACCATGCGGGCGGCACCATTAAGCCAGCGGCCATAACGAGTGCCAGCCCCAGCAGCGCGTGGGACACAAAGCGCGGTGCATATACCGCTGCCAAGCTGTTAACCAGCAGGTAAATAGCAGGAGTGAGAACTGCCCACGTCAGCGCCAGTCTATAACCCCTATGCCGCCATAAATGGAAAAGACCGATGATTAAAACTAGCGCATACAGCCAGACCAGTTCGTTGGTCGCCATTTCGATGAGTGTCACAATTGTGGGCAGTGTCGTAGCCTGTGTACTGACACCGATGCCCGCTATCCCACGGCTTGTACCGGAGGCGGCTTCGATATTTTTCAATCCCACGACTTGATTCAAAAAAGTGGGCAGCCACGGCAGCCACATAAGCAGCCCAACTGCACTGGCCAGCACTGCCTGAACCAAGAGCTGTCTGTTCAGGCGTTTGGAAACCAGCACGTAGGCCACATGCGCCAGCACGACAAAAGCCAGTAGATAGTGGGCGTAGAGCATTGCAGCGATACTTAGGCCATAGAATGCGGCCGATCGTCGTGTGCCTTGTGCCAACCAATACTGTATGGCAAGTGTAGAACAGGACGCCACCATCATTACAAGCGGATAGGGGCGTATATCGAGAGCATAAGTGAAGAAAAAAGCATTGCCTAAGAGGACTGCCAGCGTCAGTCCTGCTGTATCCCACCGTCCAAATGCCCGCCGCGCGATCTGCGTTGTTAAAGCTAGCGCCAGCATTGCCCACAACAGACCAAACATTCGGCTGGTGAATTCAGCATTACCGACCAGTGCCCGCCATGCCCAGAAGCTCACGAACCACAATGGCGCTTGGTTATCCTGAACGCTGGTTTGGAAATAGAGTGTATCAGCCAGCGTGCCGTTTGTAGCCCGGTAGGATAATTCCTCATCCGGGTGCATATTGAGGGCGTTGATATTGATAAGTTGGAAAGTTGTCACGATAAACAGGACGAGCAAAACAACCAACCAACTGCGGGTACTGCGCTGCATGGTTACGTCTCTACAATGATGAATGGTGTGGTGTATTGTAGCGCAGCGCTAGGATAATAATGACATGTGGGACGAGAATTGTACAAGAAAGAGAGGGCACGTTTCTGCCCTCTCCTCAATGAAGATTGATCTTATTACTCTACTGGCTCGACGAAGTAAACGCCGTCCGCACCTTCGGCAATCCAGCCACGGCGCGCCCGTTCACCAAAACTCACTTCGAACCACGCCACCCCGTCTACACACACTGGACCATCCACCACATCGAAAACGACGCCGGGTGCAAGCCGGGCAAAGCGTGGTGCTTCGAGGCTGGGATTCTGGCGTATATTCAGTGGTGTACGCGGCGCTCCTGCCAATGACAGCACGCGACCAGTGCCACCTACCACCAACCGTTCCGGTACTTCGGAACATTGGCTTGGTGTTGGCGCGTCGGTCGGGACAGCCGTTGGTGGCGGGGCGACAGTTGGTGTCGCTGTGGGTGGAATTTCCTCTGACGGCAGAAAATTAACGGTCAGGCGTGGAGCGAATGCAGGATCACCGTCGTAAGATGTCACGAATTTACGACCAAATTCGCCACCTGATTCAGTTCCTTCAGCGATTAAGGCAATGTTATTACCTGCGGTCCAACCGGGTCGATCGATCACTTCTTGAATCACTGGCGCTAAGTCATCAAAGGTTTGCCAAGTTCCCGCTTCCCACTTAACATTTGACTCATGATCGAGAATCTCAGCAGTCTGTTCGCGGGCCGACGGTGGATTTTTTTCCGAAAATGCTTCGCTCTTGTCGGCGGCTTCTGCCGCTAGCGTAAAACTGTAGTCAATCCATTGTTCTTGTGCGCTATAAACTTCGAGTTTGGCTGATATGATCTCTGACCCCTGAGGAATAGAGAGACCTTTGAAACGCAAACCGAGGTATTGGTTGGCTACTTCGCCCCCATTTCCGAACCACACTTCAGGAGTATCTACCGTCAGTTTGCCAGAGCTTTCGTTGACATCGTCCAGACTGTCGCTGATTGGCACCATGAGCGAATCGCTGCCCGGAACCATAGTCGGAGTTGGTTCGGGAGTTTCTGTTTGTGCCCTCACAACCCAAGTAACAAAAAGCATCAAGATAAGAATCAAGGGTATCGTAATGCGTCTCATGTAATTACCTCGTTTAATATGTTGAAAGACTATCCCATAGGTTCGACAAAATAGACACCGTTCTGACCTTCTGCAAGCCAGCCTCGTACTGCGCTAATGCCATAAATGACTTCGAACCAATAAACATCATTGGCACAGACGGGGCCACTAACCACCTGAAAAGTCTGTCCCTGTGCTACCTGCCCAACTTGGCGGCTGGTAACACCCGGTTGTTCACGAACATTAACTGGTCGTGGATCTTCCACATCAATCGTTACACTTCCGCGCGCGCCTATATAAAGACGTGGCGATAAATTCAATGGACAATCTGGAGCCGGGCTGGGGGCGATAGCTGGCGCTGTCGGCGATGGGGCGGGCGTGGCAGTGGGCAGCCCAAACTGGATATTTTCTTCGTCCGTCAGGTTACGCTCCACACAGCATTTGCGGGCAAAGCTAATGAGCCCTGCGGCATTTTTCCATATCTGCCAGATACGTGCTGTGCCATCGTCACTGCCGGTTGCGAACCACTGTCCATCCGGTGACCACTCCATAGCTGTAATTGGGGCAGTATGACCACTAAAAGTTAATAATTGTCCGCCGCTTTCGGTGTACCAAATGCGGGCTGTGCCATCATCGCTGGCTGTAATGAGGCGATTATCTCCCGGCGACCACTCCAGTGTTCTTACAGCTTTATCATGACCAAATAATGTCCTCAGTAGACTTCCATCTTCGGCGTTCCATATTTTGGCTGTTCCGTCGGCACTAGCAGTGGCAATTCGGTCACCAGTTCCTGACCATTCCAGACGGGTTACACGCCCAATGTGACCTGTTAAAGTGTAACGTTCTGTACCGCTGACTACATCCCAGACTATCACCATATTGTCGGCGCTGGCACTGGCGATTTGTGTGCCATCTGGCGACCATACAGCGCGCAAAACGGCTAGGCGATGGCCCTTGCCATCCATCAACAGTTTACCAGTGGTGGGATCCCATACTTTGGCAGTGGCATCATTACTGCCGGTGACAATTCGCGTGCCATCCGGAGACCAGTATGCACTATTTACTGCTTGCAGATGTCCGCGCAGAGTGAATATCGGCCCCCCGCTTTCGACATCCCAAATTATCGCTGTGGTGTCATTGCTAGCTGTCACCAACCGCTTGCCATCTGGCGACCAATCTACCATATTGATACGGTTGGTGTGCCCGCTAAGAAGGTGTAGTAAGGTCGCTTGTGCTTGGGTCTGATAGTCTGAACTGATGCTCCAAATCATAGCGTTACCATCAGCACTAGCAGTGGCGATCAAGGTGCCATCCGGCGACCAGCGCACACGGGTAATGGGACTGGTATGTCCCTCCAGAATCGCTAATTGGTTGCCCTGTAAGTCCCAAATGCGAACAGTTTGATCATCACTGCCCGTCGCCAGTAGCTTGGCGCTGCGGGTAGTACCCCAATCAACATCAGTTACACGCCCGCTGTGTCCGTTAAGTGTAATGTGAGCCAACGAAACTTCAACTGCTTCTGCCAGTGCCCGTTCCGCTTGCCATGTAGGTTTGGTCTGAAAAGCTATGAGCGCTAGTGGTACGGCCCGTTCTTTGCGTGTACCGCCTAATTCGACCAATGCTTGTCCGGAAATAGCTATGGACTGCGATGTGTTGCGCTCGATAGCTACATCAGTTGCAGCAAATTGAGCATTTTGCTGAGCAACAACTGCCGTCGCAGCGTTGTTGTCGGCACGAATGGCTTGTTGTTCAGCCTTACCTTGTGCACTGATTGCGGTTGCCGCTTGCTCGTCAGCGATAGTGCGCTGAGTATTGGCTTCGCCAAAAAGCGCCAGTGAAAGCAGCGCCAGCGCTATTGAAATCACGAGAGCGACGCTCACGCCTGCCAATAGCTGACGCTGGCGATTAGTAGCCGCTTGACGGCTGGCCGCAATGTACTCGGCATGAAGCGGTGTGGGCGCTGGCTTGCGGGCGACGGCTTGCGCCAACCACGCTTCCGCGTTTTTTAGATCATCCCCTTGCAGAAGCAAGCTACTATTTTTGTTGGCGTCTTCCCATTCGTGTGCACGTACTAACAGGCGTGTATGAGCCCGCACGTTGCTGAGGTCTGTGTCAAGTGCGGTAGTTAGCAGCTTGAAAGCATTATCAAAATCATCTTGGTCACGGAAATAAATCCAGTTGTGGCTACTGATGACGGGGTGCATCAGTTTCATATCTGCAGGGTCGGTTACCTCACGACGCAGCAGCGGCACAAACCGCTTGTTGTTGGCAACAGCGTGATTCAGTTCATTGCGGCACACTTCTGAACGCACAGAGTCCGGGCTGATGACAAAGACAAAGCTATCTGCTTGTTCGATACCGCTCGTGACTTCTTTCCACCAGTCGGCGGTGGCAGGGATATCTTCCCAATCTACCCAAACATCTCGCTGCTGGTTGGCAAGTGTATTGTGCAAACGGGTGACAAATTCTTTATCTTTGCGGGAGTAAGAGATGAATACATCGGTCATGGGCGTTCTCCGGGCGGTTTCGATGTAGGCAGGTACTATGACACTCTATGACCACGCTCGCACTACATCGCAACTGTGGTCGGTACATGTTGTGCAGAGCCATGATAACACATTCACATGGCCCATGCCTGACGCCTGCCCTTTGCCTGATCAATCAAACAGAAAGGCGGCCTTGTCACTATGACAAGGCCGCCTACATAAGCAGTTAAATGAACAGCACTGATCAGCTAAATTTCACCCGTACAGCTAATGCCCCTAGTGTGAATTCATCGCCATTCTTTAGTAGGTGAGGTTGTTCTGGTTCTATTTTTTCATGTTCAAGCACCGTGCCGTTGGCGCTGTACAAATCAGTCAAATAGACTTTGCCATCTTGCACATGTAGGCGGGCATGAGCACGTGATACACCGCGCTCATGTGCGCCGTAAGGTGAGAGATCAACATCCGGTTGAAAGCCGCCAGAACGAAAATCAGCACGTCCCAATAAGATTGCCTGTTGATCTTCCATATCGAGCGTCTCAGCCATACCCCGAATGATGAGCGTTACTTTTGTAACTACATGGTTGGATTGTTCACCGCTCTTGCCGGGAATATTGGTCAATAGTCGGCGCAACGACTGCGTGCGCGACATGATGAATGTGCCGTAGTGGTAATCACGCTTTTCATTATCAAGTGGTGGGAGTAACCGAGTATCAGAGGTTTTCTTTTCTTCTATTATCATTGTGTTACCCTCTCCAGCACCATAAGTAGGGGCGCATTGGATAGTGAGGATTCTGACAGGTCTTAATAAAAGGGCAATAGTTCTTTCGACCTATTCATTACGGTATTAATCTTTTTATCACAAATCCCCAAATACAGACGGTGAGGCTACAGTATCACAACATTTCACCCTAAGCAGTTAATTTTATGGCCATGATAGGCGAATGTATTAGTTTGAGTAAAAAGGTGATAGCAATCATGAAAAATTTGTAACAAATCACTTGTTTCTTTACGCCATTCACAATTCTTTACGGATTAAGTAACAGGCTGGGTTAGAATGAGTTTGGAGAGAGATTCATAACATATTTCTACTTTCTTGAATGACTTGGTTATGACTGATCAGTTGAGATCTAACAATGTTCATAAATCTCTCCACCAAAATGTTTCCCATTGCACTTGAACACTTTTTACCTAAGCGAGTTGTAGTTTGTAAAGTTGATTTGTGATGAGCGAACAGACATCATCCAACTATATGACCAATCTCCTAAAGTGAGATTGATGGAGCGGAGGGTACACTTCGATGGAACCAAATATTACACAGGAAAAAACAATGTCAAATTCCATTGTTCAGCGAAATCGTTGCCCCAATTGCGGTCATAATAATCCCACCCACGAGACCTTCTGCGAACAATGTGGACAAATCATTGATGTGGCTAACTCGACATTGGCGCGGCGCGTGCGTGGAGAGGCCGCATCAGGTGAACAGAAAAGATCTGTCATGATTGTTCTTCAAAATGACAAAGATACCATCAAAGTGACACTGCAACCTGATCAGCGGGCAACAGTGGGACGGCTTGTACCGTACATGCTGCTAGTGCCGGATGTTGACCTAGCACCCTTTAATGCGGCGGATTTGGGTGTGTCCCGCAATCATGCAGTACTGGACAATACAGCAAAGGGTGTTCAAATAACTGATCTGGGCAGCCGGAATGGAACCTACATAAATGGCAAGCGACTCGATTCTCTTAATTCCTTGATCCTAAAAGATGGTGATAAGTTGCGTTTTGGACAACTGGAAATCGAACTCCACCTGAAGGCTAGTGAACAGGTGCGTACAGCGGTACCGGTCGTGGTGGCCGCAGCTATCGCATCGACCCCGGCGCACGGTACGCCAGCAGTGCGTTCGAAAGAAACCAGGTTGCTCTCACCGTAATCAAGCCCTTTCATTGCAGCATGACTCCTGCAATCCGTACGACAAACACCATTTCTCGTGGAGGCTGGTTAGGGCTATTTTGTCGCAGGGTAATCTGAAATAGATTGTTGGCTAATGCGATTAAACCGATACTGGCATCCTGCAAATCCTTGATATTGGCAACTGGCACGGTTTCCTGTGTGGTCAGATTGTAGAGATTGAGTTGAGTTAGGTACTCAAAATTGCCGGCGGGTAGTAGAATAGACCAACCATTCCCCAAACTTTTACGGTCAATCTGTCCGGCTATTTCCCGAACTGTGCCTGTTTTGACATTCACCAATGAATTATGAGCAGCTCCGTTTTGATTAGGATCCGCATAGTAGCGCCTGTCAATTTGCAGCCAATCCTCTGATACAAAATATGCACTTGGCGTCCAAATCGTGCTTTTTGGCCCGTACCACTGGGCTGGTGTCGTGTATAACACCCGTTTAGTGGCTAAATCAACAATGTTCAGCGCTAAGGAAGTCGAAATACCTGTTACATCCAAAAATTCCCCCGGTTTTACATATACCCTGCCCAAATCACTAACCATCAAAGCAGCATATCCTTGCTGTACCCAGAGAATATGCTCAACTTCTCCACTGTATAACTCCTCTCGCCGCTGCGTTTGAGGGGTGTAGTGTATGACTGTCGCAGTTTTGCCATCTTCCGAAAGCACGCGGAAATAACCGTCCCCCAGCCATTCGCCATATTCCAAGTCACATAGTTCGCGGTAGTCATAAGTAAGTGGGATACGGCGGTTGAGGTCGAATACCTCCCACCGACAAAGTGGCGGAATTGAGTCCCAGCGCATGAAAGCCTGAATTTGTGGTGGATCATCGCGACGTAACAGATTGTAGGGGAAGGTGGATGGGCCTAAACTGTTCACGTTGCCATGTGTAATATCAATGATGACGGCATAAGCAGTGTAAAGGCTGCCTTGTCGAAAGTCCTGACCATACATAATCAAAGTTGTATCGTCGTACCACTCCCATTCCGCTTTGTATAGTGAGCCTTTTGCACTGCCTAAATCATGATAAGTCGCCGTCTCAACGTTGAATATCAATATGTGTGGTGATTTCCGATAGATATCTCCAAACAAAACAATGTAACGGTCATCTGGAGAAACTATGGGTGGAATTGGTATTGTCCAAGCATAACCATCAGGAAGTGGCGCGGGCAAAGTGTTGTAGGTCAATGTAGAATCTGCCGTCAGGGTACTGAGTATTGAGGTTGGCACAGGCGGTGGTAGTTGAACTTCACGTACCTGCATACTCACCACTTCTACACGGTCTGAAAAAATAGCGTCGGGATCAGGTTGCGCCATCACAGATAGAAACAGTCCCAATAAGACTAACAACAACTTCATAACCACCTCCTCTCTTTTATCCTACCTGTGTGCTGCTAGGATGGTTCAATTAATAACGATACAATCATAGTCATAAGAGAAGTTGAGGAGTTCGCCATCGTCCCTTTTTTTCGTTCAATAGGGTTCGTTATATTGGCTGTTCTGCTGCTCTCTGCTTGCCAACCTACTGCGCCAGAGACACCTGTACTACTGGATTCAGCGTGGGGAACGGTGATAACGGTGGCACAGGCCGAACAAGCCGACGCTCCTGCCATTTGGCCGACTAGTGCTGGTATAGTTGCGGCGTGGGTGGATACAGAAGCGAATGAACCACCGTTTCAGGCATTACGCAGCTTAACGCCTGACCGCATAGGGGAACCGGTCAAATTGCCACTGCCCGTCCGTCCTTCCGCGCAGCAGTTGATCACCGCGGGGGGGGATAATTTGCATTTATTCTGGCTGGATGCCAATGTTGATAACGAAACCCGTTTGTTCACAGCCCTCATAAAACCCGATCTTAGCCGTGAACGCGAATCAACAATTCTCACAGAGCAGTCTACCCGCCGCTACGCCTTATTGCCGGCGGGTGATGGCGGCGTTTGGGCGATTGCTGCTGGCGGGCTGGTCAGTGAGCCAAGCCTATATGCTCATTTTATTGATTTTGCCGGTCGTCCCCGCTTTGAAGATGTATATGAAATTGTCTACGATGCAGATTGGCCAACTGGCCTGCGTGCTAATGATGGCTCGCTTACGTTATTCTGGTTACGCAAGACAGATGGTCAGGTTATGCGCTCAGCTTTTGCTAACGGTCAATTACTTGATCCGCATCCCATCAATTTCGGCGTTTTGCTCAACCCCGGTGATCGTTTGGAAAGTTTTTGCGCGGCGCAGGATAACACACGCCAATATCTCTTTTGGAACATTACACGTATGAACGGCAGCCGGGAAACGTGGATGGCATCTGGCGGAAGCAAGGAAATCTTTTGGGCGGATGCCAGGCCGTTGGGTATAAGCGTAGATCCAACAGATATTGATCTAGCCACACCACAGGCTTCGACGTTTAAGCCGGGCTTCAACGCGGGAGTTAGCTTGCCCGCTGCCGCAGGTCATTTCGCCTTGAGTTGGGCACAGCCTATCACAGAACAGTTTAATACACTGCCTGTTGCGGCGTTGGCGGCAGACAGTGCGTTAACAATTGTGTATTTTCGTGGCGGGGAAATTGTAGGGGTTCAGCCGTTGAACATCAACGCACAATTAATCGGCATACCGAAGCTGCAAGTTGACCGTGACTTATTTCTGTATCTGGCGTGGTCACAGCCTACTGTTGAAGGTTATGCCAATTTACAGCTTGTAACATTGAAATACAGGGATTGGGAATCGGTGAAGACCCTTCGTCAACACTGATGCCAATCTATTGCCCGTTCGTTAACATATGAACGAGCTTATTGTAATTTGCGGGCTTTTGAACGTAGGTGATATTCAATAGTTTCAATTCGGCTGGATCGGGATTTTCTCCTGCCGTCAGCAAGAAGAAAGGGCGCCCGTCGCCCTGTTCGCGCAAGGTGCGCGCAATATCTAACCCACTGGTGACACCAATCCAAAAATCAATGAACACAGCTTGCGCTGCCCGAAATTCAGGTTGATTCAGCATATTCAAGCTGCCCGGTTCGGTATCCGGGACATGCAGCACATGCACCCCACGTGAGGATAACCCCAGTGTAAATAATTCTGCTTCAATATCATCATCTTCAATATAGATTACGTCAATCATGCGTCTAAGATTCCATCATCATGATAAACCAACAATATCTTATCTTAATAAGTATTGTAGAGTGAATCAGCCTTATGTACCTCAATTATTGGGGTATTGGGTTTATGGGACATTGCTCTCATCATTTGCCCATAGCCACGTTCCCGCTTGCTCTGACTCGGTTCCCAAGACTTGAATTGGAAACTGATAGTTGCCACCGAAAGTAATGGTACCTGTGTCGAGATTAGTCGCCCATCCGTCTGTACCAATTAGGTCGCTCAACGCAAGCTGCTTTTCCAACGATGCTGGCGCTGAGTCTTCAAATAGGTTTGAATATAGTCATTGGTTATCCCTGATAATCCGACTATGGTTTAGTTTCTGGTGTCACTTCAGGGTTAATTGCTGCGCCAATGCTGCTTAACGGTTTATCTTCTTTGTTCGGTTTTTCTTGTGATGGCGCTGGCTCATTGGGGGTGGGCGCAGCTTCTAAAGACAACACAGTGATGGTTTGCCCAACGTAGGCTGTAGGTGGACACTGCGCCAAACCTCCATTTATTTGGGCTATCCAATATTCGAGATAACGCCAGCGTAGGTCAGGCCGCAGTTCGTAGATGATTTGCTGTGGATAGCCACGTTGCGGGTCGTAAGTTACCCGCATTTCTATCGGCCCATCACAGACACAGCCATTTTGTCCGCACGCTGGATTATTCAAATCGTGCTCAAGTTGGTCAAAAAGCCGCGCCACTGTAGGCAATTTGTCGTCGGCACTGCCGCTTACGGCGGCTGCGCCCAAAGTGCAGCTATCGCTGAATTTGTAGCTGATAGTATCGCCCTCTACCTTAAAATCTTGCTGGCAGGTGTTAAATGGGCGTTGGTACTCAACTTCGATGCGGTAAGTGGTAATGTGTTGCGCTGCCCACCGTTCGCGTGCTGCTGCCAATTCGCTATGCGGGTTAGCCTGACGTAGCAACATTAAGACAAATCCACTAATAAAGATGACAATAACTAGTATGTGCCGTTTGTGTCCGCGAATCAGCGCATTTAATAGGTTAAAGCGGGGGATTATCGCGGTCAAATGGGCCGATCTTGAGATATTCATCTTCCGGGATACCTAGCGTTTGCTGTACATTTGGCACAACACGCACTAGCCTATTATACAGGCTGCCATCATCCCGTTTAGCCACAACTGTCACAGAAAATTATTGCGATAGCTTGACGGTTATGGTCAAGCTTAACTGGCCCGGTCGGTGTAACAAATTCCATAACGCGCAAGAAGTGCCGTAATCGTTCGTGATCGTCCGAAAGATCACCCTCGACCTTTTCCAGCGCCAGCAGCGTCGCCTTGGTATTCACGTAATAGCCCCAAGCGAATAAAGACGGTGTGGATAAGCCGTGAGGAAATTGTTCATGATAACTGGTGACGAAACGCTGCCAATTGGGTGCGGGATTGTTGTCCGCCAGCGGACCCGAACTTGCCGTACCCAACAAACGCTCAGAAAGTTCACCACGGGTACCTAAAACCGTCTGGTCAATAGTTATTGATCCACCAATGAGTGGAGTTTTGCGTCCTGTATTGTCATATTGCTGAAGGAAGTCGATGGCGTCAGTTCCGCCTAGGGCTACAAATATAGCGTCAATATCGGTCGGTATAGCTTCCACAATTTTGCCATAGTTTCTGGTGCCCAGAGGTACCCAAAAACGATCAACAATGACGCCGCCAAGCCGTTGGAAGGTGAGGATGAAACCGGCAACCTGCCCATGCGGGTAACTGTAGTCCTCTGCCAGCGTCACGACGCGCTTATATCCCTGTTGATTGATCACATATTCTGCCAGCCCTGCCATCCACTGCACACCATTTGTAGTAAAGTTGAAGAAATTGGGCGCAGGGTTACGCAAGGTAATATCTTGCGCACCGGCAATGCCGTTGATAAAGGTCTTATTCGGCTTGGTTTTGGCATAGTCGCGCATCATGATACCCTCGTTGCCAGAAAGCGGACCGATGAGGATGTCAATATTGTGTTTGTCGAACAATAGATCAGCCATGACTTCGGCTGTCTCAGGGCTGGCATCGGTACTTTCCTTGAAAACCGCTAGTTTTTTGCCAGCAATCTGCCCCCCAAATTCAGAGATCGCCATATCAAGGCCGCGCATACCCTCTTCGCCGCCTCCCGCGTAAGGGCCCACCAGAGTCGCCAAAGTACCAATACGGATTTCGTCAGACATGGTATTAGCTTCCTATTGTGTCGGTGAGAATCGTAATATGACTTTACCATTCAATAGTCCAATGTGTCATCTGAATTTCATTTATTATTGCTATTCAATATCTTAATGTGTGGAAATGTTTAGGATTTGACGCCCCGTGCAGACAAGGTAAAATCTCCACCTCATATTAAGTAAGTGTGATTTGGTCTGTTTCAGGGATTTTCATGGCTGAAAATGTTAATGACAAGTCAGGGATTATTCCGGCTACCCGTGTAGATAATCCACCGCCGGATCGTGGCAACATCAAAACTGCCCTGACCATGCTGGTGCTAATCATCCTGATTGTGCTGTTCTGGGAAGGCTCGAAGGCTTTCGGTAGCAGCAACGGGTACAAAGTCAATGTGCTTGGCACTGATGTTGACCTGAGCATATTCAACAATACCAAGCTGCCGCACCTGGCGGATATTGCAGCCGCTTACGGGCAACCAGCGCAGCGCAATGGCCCGCCACTTTACCAGACACTGATCGACTACTGTCTATTCACATTTGGCGAAGCGTTGGTAGGTTTTTTGCTGGGAGGGGTACTAGGTTTTCTGTTAGCGGTGGTATTCGCCCACTCGTCGCTGCTACAGCGCGGTCTGCTGCCGTATGTAGTGGCGTCGCAAACCATCCCAATTTTGGCAATTGCGCCAATGGTGGTTATCTGGATGCGAAATATTGGTCAGGGTAATTTTGCAGTAGCCATCATTGCAGCCTATCTGACATTCTTCCCGGTCACGATTTATACCCTGCGTGGCTTGACTTCAGTACCCCAGACATCAATTGAGCTACTGCAATCCTACGCGGCCACCCGCTGGCAGATCCTGTGGAAGCTGCGGTTGCCAAACGCGCTGCCACACATCTTCACGGCGTTCAAGATTTCAGCTACGGCGAGTGTGGTGGGCGCGGTGATTGGGGAACTGCCATCTGGCATCCAGAACGGGTTAGGCATCGCACTACTGAACTTTACTCAATTTTATAACCAGTCCCCGCCGCGTCTGTGGGCAGCGATCTTCGCTGCTGCATTGATGGGCATCCTGTTCTTCATGGCGATGGCTCTGCTTGAACGGCTGATCGTCCGCTGGCAGGTTAAGGAAACTAATTGATCGTGGCGGCACTTCGCCGTGCCTTTAGAGTTGAAAAGGTTTATTCGTGACACCCATCATCTCCATTCAGAATCTGACTAAACGCTTCCAAGGAACGGACGACGGCATTGGCGTCCTCGCCCTTGAGAACATTAACCTTGATATTCAACAGGGTGAGTTCATTTCGCTCATTGGGCCATCAGGCTGCGGCAAGAGCACGCTGCTGCGGGTGATCGGCGATCTTATTCAGCCAACAAGCGGTAATGTGATCGTGAACGGTAAACCGGCGGCACAAGCGCGCAAAGACCGCGAGTACGGTATTGTGTTTCAGAACGCGACACTATATGACTGGCGCACGATCATCAAGAATGTGCAGCTACCGTTGGAAATAATGAGGTTTTCCAGAGACGAACGGGATCGCCGTGCTCGCGAAATGCTGAAGCTGGTGGAGCTAGGGGACTTTGCCGATAAGTACCCATGGCAGCTTTCCGGTGGCATGCAACAGCGTGTGAGTATTGCCCGGGCGCTGGCCTTCGAACCCAAAATACTGCTGATGGATGAACCGTTTGGTGCGCTGGACGAAATGACGCGTGAGCGCATGAACAACGAGCTGCTGAGTATCTGGACGCGCATGGAGGGCATGACCGTCATTTTCGTGACGCACAGCATTGCCGAAGCGGTCTATCTTTCTACCAGAGTCGTGGTGTTATCGCCGCGGCCGGGTCGACTTTCCGAAGTAATTGATATTCCGCTGCCGCAACCGCGAGATTCAAAGACGCGCGAGATGGATGAATTCTTTCACCTTTCGACTCGTGTACGCAATGCCCTGCGCTTTGGGGTAGAGACCTGATGACCGACTCACTTAACCTCACTCACGGACAGTCCAGTGACTTGCAGGCCGCCTCGGCCTCTGTTTACAGTGAGGCGGCGGATATTGTCACTGCGCCGCGTGGAATGGGGCGCGACTTTGTTGCCCTAGCTGCGATCTTCCTGATCGTTGCGACCTTCCACACGCAGAACCCACTGTTGCAATATGGTCTGAAGTTTGGACAGGCATTTCGCAATGCGACGCTACAGCCTGTGCTGGCGATAACGATGCTGGTTTGTGTCTGGGTGCTGGCGGGTAAATGGTCTGCACTCAAGCGGCACTGGGTGAAGTTGGTAGCGGCAGGTTTAGTAGGCTTGTTTGTCGTCCATATTCTGCTAGCTTTGCTGCTGCACTTCAATATTCTCGGGGCTGTTTTCGGTGTCCCGCAAGAGATTTTCCTTGACCAAGTGGCAGACGAGGCCCCGTTGGATGCGCTGCAGAGCGCGCTCAATGTTAGCATGATCCTCGAATATTTAGCGTTGGTAGGCGTCGTCATTTTATGGGCGCCGTGGAAGCGGTTGGATACCTACGCTCGCGCTCTGCGCCGTAACGCCGCACCGCTGCTGGTGGCAGTGATTGTGCTGGTGTTGTGGGAAGTGCTGATCGAAGTGCTAAATATTCAGCAGTTCTTGCTACCGCGCCCGTCAGTGATTGCAAGTCGCTTTTTGGAGTTGTATGACCAACTTGTGACGGTAGGTTGGAATACGTTTCAAAACGCGGTCTGGGGTTTCATGCTGGGCTGCGGTCTGGGCATACTGACAGGGCTGTTGTCGTCACGGTTCGTCAATTTTAGCAAGGCACTGCTGCCGCTGGCGATTGCCGCCAACTCTGTGCCCATCATTGCCTTCGCGCCGATCTTCAACACGTGGTTCGGGGCGCTCAACCCCGGTTCAAAGGTGGCTATCGTTGGTGTCCTGACATACTTCCCGGCGATGATTAGCACCGTTAAAGGGCTTAACTCGGTGGATTACCGCTCGCTGGAGCTGATGCGCTCGTATGCGGCTACCGAGTGGGAAATTTTCCGCAAGCTGCGATTACCTTCAGCATTGCCATTCATGTTTTCGGCACTCAAAGTCGCCACCACGCTCAGTATGATCGGTGCGATTGTCAGCGAGTATTTCGGGGGTTCGACCAAAGGTTTGGGTTACCGTATCCGTGAAGATGCGCAGTTGTTCCGCTATCCCGAATCGTGGTCGGCCATCATCGTTGCCGCGCTGCTGGGTATTTTGTTTTATCTGGTGATATCGGCTATCGAACGTGGACTGATGCCGTGGCACATCTCATTCCGTGAGGATAGTTGACCCATTGGAGTGTTTCTGCGCCAAGCGTGGTAAAGTGCTACGGTGAGTTATTTACAGTCTGCTCCGTAAACTTTTGTTAACTCTGCACTGGCATGCCTTTAGAGCATGAGCCATAATCATCGTGTCGGTTTATGACTTGTTTAAGGAGAAATAAAGATGGTTCGAAAGATCGTGCCCGTTCTTTTATTGCTGGTTGTGGTGCTGGCGCTGGCAGTAGCACCCGCTTCTGCACAGGACGCGGTCAAAGTCCGTTTGCAGTTGAAGTGGGTCACACAGGCCCAGTTCGCGGGTTATTATGCAGCCCTTGGCGAAGGTTACTATTCTGATGCTGGTCTGGATGTCGAAATTCTGCCCGGCGGCCCGGACATCGGCCCGCAGCAGGTCGTCGCCAGCGGCAGCGCTGAATTCGGTATCGACTGGATCGGCAGCTTCCTCGCTGCTCGCGAAGGTGGTGCTGATGTTGTACATGTGGCGCAAGTGTTCCAGAGCTCCGGTATGCGCGAAGTAACATGGAAAGACAGCGGCCTGGCCAGCCTTGCCGACCTGAAGGGCAAGGTCGTTGGCGTATGGGGCTTCGGCAACGAAATTCCGCTGAAGGCCTCGCTGCTTAAGAATAATATTGACCCGGACAACTCCGATGATGTCACCATCTTCAACCAACCGTTTGATATGAACGCATTTCTGAACCGCGAAATTGACGCAGCAGCAGCCATGACGTACAACGAACTGGCGCAGGTGCTCGAATTTGTGGGTGAGGATGGCAAGTTCCCGGTTTACACACTGGATGACCTGAATGTGATAGACCTGAATCAGGAAGGCAGTCCGCTGCTGGAAGACTTGATCTTCGCGAACGGTGCATGGCTTGCCGACAATGAAGAAACCGCCATCAAGTTCCTCGCAGCTTCGTTCGAAGGATGGATCTTCTGCCGTGACAATCCGGATGCCTGCGTTCAGTATGTGCTGGACTCTGGCTCGACCCTAGGCGCCGGTCACCAGACATGGATGATGAACGAAATCAATAAGTTGGTCTGGCCGTCGCCTAATGGCGTGGGCATGCTGGACGAAGCAGCATGGAAGTCGTCAGTCGAAAGTCTGCTCATTACCAAAGACTTTTCAGGTAATCCGATCCTGAAAGCTGAACCGAGCGAAGGCGCATTCCGCACTGATCTGGCGGAAGCTGCACTGGCCTCCATCACCGACATGGACACCGAGGGCGTGGACTGGGAAGCAGCCACCGTCGAAATCACCGCCAACGGCGAATAATTTCACTGTTTCTGAGTAAGACATTAGGGACGGGGCAGTGGCCTCGTCCTTTTTATTTCACGCATACAGTGAAATGGAATTTATTGTCCTATGAACGTCCATATGCCATAGGGTATAGTTGCCATACATTATTCACCTGCGGTGGAAGCAACATTATGCAGTTGGTCGGCAAACGCAATATTTATTACGGTTGGGTTATTACAGCAACGCTGGCAATCACCGAAACCATTTCGTGGGGCATCATCTATTATGCGTTTTCGGTATTCCTTAAACCGATGGAGACAGATCTTGGCTGGTCGCGCGCTGAGCTGACGGGCGGCTTTTCACTTGCATTGCTCGTGATGGGAGGAATGGCCTTCCTCGTTGGGACGTGGATTGACCGACACGGCGCACGCTTTCTGATGACCTTCGGTTCAGTCCTTGCAAGTCTGCTAATTATTGCGTGGTCACAGGTGACAGACCGCAGTCATTTTTATCTCATCTGGTTTGGCTTGGGGGTGTGCGCAGCAGCAGTTTTGTATGACCCGGCATTTACCGTCGTTGCTCATTGGTTTGTCCGGCGGCGGAGCACCGCGTTGGCGGTTATTACTTTCGCCGCCGGCTTAGCGAGTACCATTTTTATCCCGCTTTCAGATTATTTGCTGAATCAGTTCGGCTGGCGCGGTGCTGTGCTGCGATTGGGAATTTTTTTGGCGGTGACAACTATCCTGCCACATGCACTTGTGCTGCGCCGTCGTCCCGATGATTTTGGTTTACTGCCGGACGGTGACACCCATCTGGAACAATCGGGCAGCGTGTCCCAAAATACAACTTCTCTCTCAGAGGCACTGCGAAATCGGTATTTCTGGCAGATGATTTTTGCCTTTAGTCTTTCAACAATTGCTGTATCAGCGATTCGGGTACACTTTATTCCGTTCTTAACCGAATGGGGCATAGACGCCAGCACAGCCGCGGCAGCCAGTGGTTCGATAGGCCTAATGCAAGTGGCCGGGCGTGCCGTGTTTGCGCCGTTGGATACCCGCTACTCAACGCGCGCGATGGTCATAGGGGTGTTCGTTGTACAGGCTGTGTCTATGTTGATATTGTTACTGGGTGCGTCTCCTGTAGTAGTGGTGCTGTTCATTGTGGTGTTTGGTACATCCTTCGGAGCACAGACCTTGGCACGCGCTTCGATGATCGCTGACTTGTTCGGTTCAGCCAATTATGGGCGAATCGCCAGCGTGATGACTGTTTTCCTGACTTTGGCGGGAACAGGTGCGCCAGTAGGAGCGGCAGCAATTTATGATTACTATGGCAGTTACCAACCAGTGGTCTGGTTGGTGATCGTGCTTGCCATTGCTGCCGCTGTCGTAGTGATGTGGCGCGGGGGAACAGCGTTTAGTCGCAGTTTATCTTAAAACATGCGCCGCCGCATGGTGCGGCGGATTGTCCGGCGGGCAGTGCGTCGCGCAATACGCCGTGCTTCAGCTCGTAACATTAAACGTCGCCAAAAACCAAACATGATGACTTGCTCCTAGAATTCATGTCATTAGAGTCATCATACGCCCTAAATTTGTCTAGAATATTGCCGAAGTGTAAATTTTATATAGCGTCATAGGAGCTGAGTAGAATAAATCATTATGAAAATTGGGTATGCACTTCATAAATTGTGGTTAGGGTTACGACTCCGCTGCCCCAATTGTGAGCAAGGTCGTATGTTCAGCGGCTTGTTCCAAATAGAACCGGTGTGCCCGCACTGTAATGCGCGCTTCGAGCGCCAGTCTGGGGAGTCGATTGGTGGCACATTGATTAATTTATGCACAGCCGAAGTGCTGACGATGGGGGGGTATTTACTGACGCAGTTTTTATTTAGCCCTTCCTTAGTCTTTCAGCTAACCTTTTGGATTGCTTTCAACCTCATATTTATCGTGCTGTTTTACCGGCATGCCCGCGCACTGTGGGTGAGCGTGTCTTATCTGTCGGGCGATGTTTATCCTGATGGTCAACCACCAGTATCCCAAGGACAATCGAAGTGAAACTTCGTAAATGCCTCATTGCCAATCGTGGCGAAATCGCGGTGCGAATTATCTCCGCTTGCAGGGAGTTAGGCATCCAAACTGTTGCGGTTTACTCGGAAGTAGATGCCCAAGCCCAACATGTTAAGCTGGCTGACGAAGCCTATTTGCTAGGCCCAGCAATTCCAAGCCTTAGCTATTTGTTTTATCCTAAACTAATTACTGTTGCGCTTGATGCGGGATGTGATTGTGTGCATCCCGGTTATGGTTTTCTTTCTGAAAGGGCCGACTTCGCCGCAGCAGTGCAGGCCGCCGGATTGGTGTGGATTGGGCCGCGTGCCTATGCTATCGCAAAGATGGGAAATAAGACTGAGGCGCGGGCTTTGATGGAACAGGCAGGTGTACCTGTCGTGCCCGGATTTCAGATTGAACGAGCCAGCGATGCCGATTATTTGGCTGCTGCGGAAGCCATCGGGTATCCGGTGATGGTCAAAGCGGCGGGTGGCGGTGGCGGTAAAGGCATTCGCATTGTGCGCGAGGCCAGACAGATGATAGAGGCGCTAGACAGTGCACGGCGAGAGGCCCACAATGCCTTTAGCGATTCTCGCGTGTTTCTCGAAAAGCACATCGAATATGGACACCACATTGAAATTCAGGTGGTGGCCGACCAACAGGGCAATATTGTGCACCTGTTCGAGCGCGAATGTAGCAGCCAACGTCGCCACCAGAAAATTATCGAGGAGTCGCCATCCCCGCTGCTAGACGAACATACCCGCCAGAAGATGGGCACAGCGGCTGTCGAGGCGGCGCGAGCAGTAGGGTATATCAATGTCGGGACAGTGGAGTTTATTGTTACGCCGACTGGCGACTTCTACTTCCTCGAAATGAATACCCGGCTGCAAGTTGAACATCCGGTAACAGAATTGGTGACAGGTATTGATCTGGTCAAGCTGCAATTTTCAATTGCGGAAGGTGAAGCACTGCCCTTCACACAAGCTGACGTAAGTCAGCGAGGACATGCGATTGAGAGCCGTCTGTACGCTGAAGATCCGATGAATAACTTCTTGCCGTCAATTGGGCGTTTGCTAACGTTTGTACCGCCAATTGGACCGGGGGTGCGCGTCGATAGTGGGGTGGCTGTGGGTGATGAAATCAGTATGTTCTATGATCCCATGATCGCAAAAGTGATCGTGCATGCGGAAGATCGACAAGCAGCCGTTGCCCGGATGCAGGCAGCGCTAGAACAGACAGTTGTGCTGGGTGTGCATACCAATTTAGCATTCTTACAAACCCTGTTGGCCTATCCTGATTTTCAGTCAGGAAAAGTATATACCCGCACCATTGACGAGCATCTAAACGAACTGCTGCCAACACCTATTCCTGTGAGCGATACGGCTTTAATCGCAACCGCCCTAGCGGATTATCATCGTGAAGCCGATGCGCCTCTGAAATCAGGATTTGCAGGTGAGGGTCATGTCTCTACACCCTGGGCACGGGCGGATGGATTTCGGTCAGGCAGATAACAGCGCACTCAACAACACTCGGTTATAATGAAATGATGTGAGTATGGGTGTGATGATGAAAGGTGCAGCCATGTTGAAACGAGTGATTATTCTGGTAGTGCTGCTGGCAGGCGCATTGGTTGTTGGGCAGGCGCAGGACAAACCCACACGCGAAATCTATACTGCCCTCAGTTACGGCGATGGAGTTTTCGAGCCGGAAAGTTGGCTAGCTAGCGCAACCGAGCAAGCTGGTGTCACCACTGCACAGTGGCGGGCTGACCTGCTCAATGGACTAGCCTATCTCTCGTACCTTCATTTTGATACTCCCGTACAACCCGACCAAGTTAGCTTAATATTCAGCGATGATTGGTTTAAGGCGACCTTTGCCAATTATCAAAGCTGGAGCGAATCGCGGAACTGCCAGCTCGGTGATGTTACCCTTCACGAATTTGACCTGTTGCAAAACAATGAGAAATTCACACTCCGTTATTGGATAAAGCCGGTCAATGAAAACCGGGTGCTAACGATGTTCTTGGTTTTCCCCAATGGTTCGACCAAATTGATGGACGATTATGCCAAGAAGCTTTTTCCAGATGCAGTGGTTTGCGCTGGATAAATAGTAACTATGTAAAATTCGCTGATGGTCACATATGATGATGTCCGCCAAATCGCCATTGCATTTCCCGGCGTCGAAGAACATTTAGCATTCGGCAGGCCCACGCTGCGGGTCAACAAACGATTCTTGGCCTGCATGGCTAAGATTGATGATGACACTTTGGTTTTGAAGATGCGTGATGCAAGAGAACGGGAATTCCTGCTTTTGTCAAAACCAGAAGTTTACTACCTGACCGATCACTACATTTCTTTTGAGTGTGTCTTGGTACGTATGCCACAAGCTGAATGCGACGAACTGCGTCTGTTGATTGAACAATCGTGGCTTACCCTTGCCCCCAAAAAGCTGATCGCAGCCTATCAAAGCGGTATGTAACCCTGTGATCTATACCTACAACCACGACGGTCAAACGTATCATATCACCCTTGAACCCCAAGCTGATGGCAGCTATCGCGCTGAAATTGACGGTCGTGTGCTGACGTTCCAAGCTCAGCCGCTGCCGTACGGTGGTTGGCACATCGTGCTCGATGGAAAGTCCAACAACGTATATACAGCTAAACAGGCCGACCAGCGCTGGGTGCAGGCAGATGGTCAGACCAGTGTGTTGGATGTGGCAAAGCCCAACCGCCGCCAGAGAGCGGTACTCAGCGGCGAATTAAGCGCGCAAATGCCGGGACAGGTAACTGCAGTGCTGGCGCAGGAGGGTGAGCAGGTAGTGCGCGGACAAACCCTACTCGTTATGGAAGCCATGAAAATGGAAATGCGAGTGGCTGCACCAGTGGATGGTACAGTCAAACGGTTGCTTGTGAAGGTGGGCAATGTGGTTGAGCGCGGGCAGGTGTTGGCAGAGATAGACTCATGACATTAAGCGAGCAAGATTGGCACATCCGCCTGTATATTTACCAACACTTTGTTGAACATACCCTACCGCCTACAGTAGTGGAAACTGCTGAGCACTTTGACATAGGTGCGGACGAATGTCGTACCGTTTACCAGCGCCTCCACGACCATCACGCTTTATACTTGCAACCCGGTACAGCTACGATACGCATGGCAAATCCACTGTCGGCTGTTAAAACCGATTATCGTGTTTACATTCGAGGACACTGGCTCTATGCAAACTGTGCATGGGACTCGTTAGGTATTCCAGCCATGCTGGGAGATGATGCGTTAATCGAGGCCCGATTGCCACTTTCAAGCGACATAGTTCGCTATGAGATCGTGAACAGAGAACTCATTGCGCCCCCAGCCTACGTGCATTTCCCGCTGCCGTTCGCGCGGTGGTATGACGATCTGGTAGATACCTGAGCAACCATGCTGCTCTTCCGTGCAGAAGAGGACGTTGTCCAGTGGTGTGAGCAAACGAACCGCCCACGTGGCGCTCTGTTGACGTTGGAGCAGATATGGGCGCTTTCTCAAGCATGGTATGGCAACCGTATGTCACCTCATTTTAGGGGGCGCAGTGCAGCCGAGGCCGAGCAAATTTTCGCCAGTTTGGGCTTGAATGATCCGTTCTGGCGGTATTACAGCTAAGCATTTGCGATACAGCTCTATTGCGTGGCTGTCTGTGGTGCAAGATCGCTATTATTCTTTGTGGTGGCTTCTGAGTCGGCTTCGACCATAAAAACATGCCGCGTAATGTGTACATTGCGGATACGCCGCCCATCCAAAGACTCAACACGCAAGGAGAGAACGCCGTGTTCTAGAGTTTCCCCTACCGCAGGAACGCGTCCGAAGTTGGTGAACAAAAAGCCGCCGAGCGTGTTAGCATCCTCAGTGGGCAGTTCGACTTCCAACAAGTCATTAAAATCCGTCAGGCTAATACCAGCATCCACCCGGTAAGCATTTGGGCCAAGCTCGACAAATTCTGCCTGCTCGTTGGCGTCATATTCGTCTTGAATATCACCGACGATTTCTTCAATCAAATCCTCTACAGTGACGACACCCGCTGTTCCGCCGTATTCATCCACGACGACAGCCATATGAATCTTCTTGCTCTTGAGTTCCGTGAGCAGTTCGTCCGCGCTCTTGCTTTCTGGTACAAAGAAAGCTTTTCGCATCAAATCAGAAACCGATTTGGTTGTATCATTTTGCTTCAGCACTGGCAGTAGATCTTTAGCGTAGAGCAGCCCCTTGATGTTATCTACCGTTTCTTCATAGACAGGGATGCGCGAATGTCCACTTTCAATGAAGATGGACAGCGCCTCATCCAGTAGGGTTGTAATATCTACCGCGACAACATCAATGCGTGGGATCATCATCTCGCTGGCGGTTTTGTCACCAAATTGCAGCACGGAGTAGATCATTTCTTTTTCATCGTTTTCGATGCTGCCTTCTTTTTCACCCGCGTCGAGCATGGTCATAATCTCTTCTTCTGTGAAGATATTGACCTTACTGCCACTGCCGAAAATACCCGCCAACCATTTGCTGAGGGCCATCATGGCCGCAACCAACGGGCCGAGCGCCACAATTAGTAAGCGCATGGGATAAATAGACCAACGCGCCAATGAGTCCGCACGGGTGGTGGCGATGGCTTCAGGGACAAGGTTGCCGAGGATGAGCGTCAACAAAGCCGACGGAACCAGTATGATGATGTAGGCTAACGCGCGCTCCATTTGCACATCAGACAGCGTAAGGCTGTTGATTACCGGATCAGCAAAGGCGGCTAAAGCGAGAGCTGCAATACCAAAACGCACCAACAGCAAACTGAGCTGGTAAGTGATATGCAAGCGTGGCGGCGCATCATGCCCGGTTTCAGTCTGCTCGCGGAGGAGTGGTTGGCGGGTATTGGTGAGAGCGGCGTAGGCCAGTGTGATGAGTGCGTGCAGGGTGATGAGGAAAAGCAAACCAGAAATACTAGCAGCGTCCAACTTGAAAATCTTTCTCCTGTCCGTTCATCCCACAACGCAAAAATGCCAGCGTTGAGGCAAGATGAAAACTTGCCTTAACCCGGTGCGTTGATTTGGTTAAGCGTTTGAAACAACTGGGGGGATGGTCGGAATCTTGTTCAGTCACAATACAATCAATACATAATCAATTCTGCCCTTTTGATAGTCTACCATAAAATTGATTTGGACTGCAAGATAAGGTGGTGGGAGTGGGGCAAAGGAATCGGATGGAAACTACGTCAGATCATATAATGGGCAACGAGTCTATAGAGGCAGTATTTTTGCCATCTGACTATTCTATATCCCCAGATTCATCTCCTATATCGCCGATTTGCCCGCAGCAATTGATGGTCCGGTGGCAAGTGAGAACACAAAGACCAACGAGAGCGCGATGTGTGAAAGCAGATCGCACTTTTTTATGGCGGAAACGACACAACTGCCGCTGCACTTGCAAACGGGAACACGGGAGCTAACCGCTGCAAAGACACAATTGGCGGGCGGGAGTGAGGGAGTGTGGCGCTGCAATGACACAAGTGCAGCGGTTGGCTCGCTCATGGCTGCCGCGTCGTCGGAAGTGCAGTGCTGAGTGCCGAGAGAAGGCGAAATACAATTGAACCACAGTCCCAAAGGGAGACTTCGCGCAAGACACAGAGGACGCCAAGAGTTGATTGATGGTTCATGGTTGGGATATAAGAGCCAATCGGTGATAGCTAAACGTTCAGGAATAGGGCGGTAGTTGCAAAGTAAGTGATGAGTGAAGGCCGTGAACGCGGACGAGGCATACCGGTAGGACGGAAGAAAACGGTGGAGGGGGACTTTATCATAGTCCCCACCCCCCAACCCCCTCCCCATAGCGATGAGGAGGGGCTTAAAAGACCAAATAGGATCAAGTTATCTGCTATTTTCAGTCAAAATTGATGTCCACCGTTTAGTGTGGGGCTACCGGCATACCTCGTCCCTACACACTTCCTCTGATTATTATTAGCTAAGTTCATCACGTGCCATTTGACCACTACGAAGAATATCGTAGCACAAAAGTTCATTTTTAGGGTGACCAGTTGGTCTCTTTTTGGGGGTAATTTCACTAACCATTTTGAGGGAAAAGAAATGTTAAGACGGTTGGTGGATGGTTGGGAAATGGTTTGTTGGGTCGGAAAGTTGCCAGTTTCCGGATACCAGTTGGAAGCTGCGAGGCGAGGCATGTCCCACGGGGAGGCTACGCGCTCACCGCCATGCCCCTACGAGGTAGGAAGGCCGTTCATAGAGGGTTTGATGGTGGCACGGTTGTGGGTGGGAACATGGGAGGCTCGACCTGCGGGTACGGGATATGCGTCGGGGTTGGGTGGGGTTGGCAGTACCAGCAATTGCCCAGATTGATGCAAAGCGAGACACGCGCCTGCGGTGGTGTCGTCGTTGTTCTGTGGATTGTGTTAAACTGTTGGTGATGCGGGCCGCTGTGTGTTGGTTATCGTATTTCGCCTTGAGCGAAATTGGGTGCAACTCCCTCCGGCTTCGGCCGACGCGACTGTGGCTTGACCACATCTCCGACACCGCCCTTTGCCCGCATCAACTGACCACGACGCACCGTTACTGGATTCCCGTGTTTGCGAACCCTGCACAGGGATGCCGCTCTATTGGACCGGGAATGAATATTTCAGCGCGTTTATTCAGCCGGGATGTTCTCCCTGTATTTTTAGTTCCTGCTCTCCTATAATATTTTCTCTCATTTAACTGCGACGTGCAGATGGGTATGCTAGTCAATAGCTAATAGTCAGTAGTCCATAATAAAGAGCAGATCCCAATTAGGAGGCTGTCCTGAACTACCGACGATACGCTTTCGACGACCCCACGCTGCTACGCTAAGCGAGGCATAACAACACATGGCAAAGAAAGTTAAAGCAATCGTTACGCTGGCTATTCAGGCCGGTAAAGCCAACCCTGCGCCCCCTATCGGTCCGGCGCTGGCGCAGCACGGTATCAACCTGATGGGCTTCTGCAAGGAATACAACGCCCGCACCAGCGCGCGTATGGGCGAAATCATCCCGGCAGAAATCACCATCTTCAGTGACGGTTCATTCAAATTCATCCTCAAGAGTCCCCCGACCTCTTTCCTTATCAAGAAGGCGGCTGGATTGGAAAAAGGCTCTACCAACCCCAACACCATCAAAGTGGGCAGTCTGACCCGCAAGCAGGTGCGGGAAATTGCTGAAATCAAGCGCCCGGATATGAACACCAAAGATTTGGATGCCATTATGCGCCAGATCGAAGGTACGGCCAAGAACATGGGCGTAGACGTGAAAGAGTAGTTTTTTTGCTGTCAGCTATCGGCTTTCAGCTTTCAGGTTGGTATGCAGACTGAAGGCTAATCACTGATGGCTGAACGCTTATTATTCGTGGGAGGGCGATCAATCCAGACGCCCACTCGGACCACAAGGAGAACGAGACAATGGCTCAAGGTAAACGGTATCTGAATGCAATTAAAGAAGTAGAAGATAAGTCGTACGCGCTGGCCGACGCGGTAACGCTCGCCAAGAAGCTGGCAACCGCCAAGTTCGATGAAACCATCGAAATGCATTTCCGGCTCGGCATTGACCCCCGCCACAGCGACCAGCAGGTACGCAGCACGGTTCTGCTCCCCAACGGGTTGGGTAAGACCGTGCGCGTCATCGTGTTCGTCGAATCTGACGAAGACGGACGCAAGGCTACTGCAGCCGGTGCGGACATCATCGGCGATGAGCAGATGATCGCCAAAATTCAGAACGAAGGCTGGCTGGATTTTGACGCGGCGTTGGCTGTGCCTTCCATGATGGCCAAGATTGGGCGCGTGGCGAAAATCCTCGGCCCGCGCGGTTTGATGCCGAACCCCAAGGCGGGTACGGTTGTCACACCGGACAAGCTGGAAACCGCCATTCAGGAATTGAAGGCAGGCCGTGTTGAGTTCCGTAATGACAAGACCGGCAACCTGCATGTGCCCGTGGGCAAGGCGAGCTTTACGGCTGAAAAGATCGCCGAAAACGCGCAGGCTATTCTGGACGCCGTGCAGCGTCAACGCCCGTCTTCGGTCAAGGGCACGTTCATCAAGCGGTTGGTGGTTACCTCGACTATGGGCCCCGGCATCAAGGTTGAAGTCGGCGGCGCGGTGTAAACAGCCTTCACAGGATTTTTAGCCACAACCAAGTGAAAAGGACGGGCATGTGCCCGTCCTTTTTTGTTTAGTTTGCACCCCCGCCAGCTATGCGAAAACCAGCAAAGCGGGCTACACTCTGCTGTCATGACGCACTGGTTAATGTGGAAGGACTGAATCACCATGATATTTCGTGATGATGCACTGGCGGGCCAACATATTATCATCTCCGGCGGCTGCGGTGGGATTGGCGTGGGTGTGGTCAAAGCACTGACCGACCACGGCGCGAAGATGTCGGTCAACGATGTGCTGGATGAAACCGAAGCCCACAAGCGCCTGGCGGATGCCGGTGTCAGCCGTAACCGCTATGCGTACCTCAAAGGCGACCTGACCCAACCGGCGGAAGTAGAGGCGTTCGTGGCTTTCGCCCGCACGTCCTTCGGCCCCATCCACACTGCGCTGTGCCATGTGGGGATGGTGATCGCTGTGCCGCTGCTGGAATTCAAGGCGGCGGATTGGGATCAGACCATGAATGTCAATGTGAAGAGCGCCTTTCTGCTCGGTCAGGCCGCCGCCCGCGCTATGATAGCCGACGGCGTGAAAGGGCAGTTGGTATTCACCACCTCATGGGTAGCGGAAACGCCGTGGCCGGACATCGGCCCCTACAACACCAGCAAGGCCGCCATGAACCAACTGATGCGCTCGTTCGCCCGTGAACTGGCCGACAAAGGAGTGCGTGCTAACTGCATCGCGCCCGGCATTGTGGGCGTGGGCATGGCGAAGCGCCAATGGGACACTGACCCGGTGTACAAAGCCCGCGCCTCCAAAGCAATACCGCTGGGTTTCATGCAGCCGCTGGACTCGGTTGCCAATGGATTCCTGTTCCTGTGCAGCCCTGCTGCGTCGTACATGACCGGTTCGGTGCTGACGATGGACGGCGGGTGCAGCCTGTACCCGATGGATTAGCTATTCGCCCTTGAAACAGGCATCCTACCTACCGCGCTTTGCCGCACAATGACGACTTTAGCAGGTCCCATTATGGTAGAATCAGGATAGGCTGAGACGGGAGGGAAGACCATGACTGACCTACATATGATCTTGCAGGCCATAGATGAATTGCCAGCGGAGGCCATAGCTCAAGTTCAACAGCACCTTCAAGAACGGCAGCAACAGCTGAAGGCGATTGAAGCCAAAATTGCTGCGCTTGACAAAATCGCCGAGAATTTCTGGGATGGTTTTTCTGATGCCGAAGTTGAACAGATTATCGCGGATATCAACAGTGAATACATTGAGACTGACGATGAAATATGATCTACTTGCTTGATACCAATGCAATCACTGATCTTTCAAAGCGTGTTACCAATGTTGTCGCGCAGCGCAGTCGCAAATTTCGGGAAGGTCATTCAATTGCTCTGTGCCCACCCATTTACTATGAAAATCTACGCGGTCTATTGAAGGCCAATGCCTCCGCACAAATTGCCCGATTGCAAGGGTTCAAAACAACCTTTGATTGGCAACCACTTACCGATGATGATTGGTTGCAAGCGGCACAATTTTGGGCAGACGCGGATAATCGCGGCAAACGATTAAGTGATATTGACTTGCTTCTATCCGCACTTGCCCGCCGGCTGGATGCCATCATCGTGAGTGCCGATAAGGATTTCGACGCCCTGCCTGTGAAGCGCGAAGATTGGCGATTGCCATCTCCATAAGCCGGAATTTGATCTAACTCATGCTCCCCACCCGCACCCCCACCTTCCTCCGCAACAACTGGCCATTGCTGGCTGCTGGATTGCTGCTGGTATTGGGCGGTGTTTATTTTCTCGCCTCTCTTCCGTTGAATGACTACTCTGCCCAAAGTCCACCGATTATATATCCCCTAATCGCATTTTCCAGCGCATCAATCTTGATATTTTTCATTATTTCGCTATTGGCACTAATAATCTTGCCGATATGGACAGCCGATAAACTCGTTTCTCAAATTCTCTATATGGGTTTAATACTGATTGGGCTGTTCATATCTCTCTATATCTCTGCTTCGACAAAGACGCCAAGTGTCATTATTTTGGCCGTTATCGTTACTTTATTATTTGCATTATTCATCTCCTCAAAAGGCGTAAAGAGTCATCAAGCGGGGCGGCCCATTGTACAATCGATAAGCATTGTGTTGTTGGTGAATATTGTTTCATGTAGTTCATGTGCGATGTTTGCTTTTGATGGTTTGGAACATAGGCAATCATTTTGGTTCAAAGGTCATGTGTATAATCTGGCATTACGTATCGCCGATGATTGGGATTACACATACAGAACTATTGCTGTTTATGAATGTGATAACTTGGGAATGACCTGTAAACAACACAGACTCTCTGAAATAGACGATGCCTTCTTGGTAATAGAAACAATTCCAGAAAACATCAAATTACTTGTTAAAAACAACGCGCTTTATCTCAATGTCGGTGACAAAACTGAATTAATTGCACCATGATACTTATTTGAAAAGGAAACGATAATGCCCCCCACCATCGCCGTCTTCGGGGCGTTCCCCTTCCGCAAAGCCGCACGCGATAGTTAGCGAGGTCACATGCGCCGATTATTAGGATCAGTATACAGACACAAGATTTGGCTGATACTATTCATAGTCTATATCTTCTTCGTGTATGTTAGCTGGCGGTTGGCAAACCCAGTACCCATTGATTGGAAAGTTTTCGATGCATCATTTTACTATTGGGATGTCGTTAGTACACCTGAGCATGTTCCATTATGGTTTTGTGGTCATTGGCTAGTTACTGTTTTGGGGATTTGTTTTGTTAGTGGGAGTATTTTCAAATTACGGAATCACAAAGCCATTGGTGGATGGGTATTTGGCGCACTGTTCTTTATTGTATTTAGTACTCCACTTTACTTCATGTCCGCTTTCCAATATCGAAATGCTCTTCAACACATCCAAAGCATTTCTTTCAATGACAAGTCATATAATCTAGCCCTCTACGAGGCGTATCCTGTATGGACAACCCATTCGGGAGTACATTTGATTTTCGAGTGTGATGCAACAGGCAATATTTGTATGAAAGAGAAAGAATTAACTGCATTTCCATTAGGCGACTACGCCAAAACCGCCTCACTTGAGATCGGTGATGATGGCAAAATGCTCTACGCACTTGAAGGAAGTAAACAGATAGTCGTTGCCACGCAGACCAGTAATTGAATAAACTGTAGTCACTATCATAAAGAACTTTTACAGGACTAAACTTTATGCCCCCCACCATCGCCATCTTCGGCGCGTTAGACACCAAAGGAATCGAGTTCGCTTTCCTCAAGGCGGAGATTGAAAAGCGCGGCTGCGAGACGCTGGTGGTGGACACCGGTGTGCTGGGTGCGCCCTCATTCCCGCCCGATGTGCCGCATGAAGAGGTCGCCAAAGCGGGCGGCGCGGTGCTCAGCGACTTGATGCTGAGGCAAGATCGCGGCGAAGCGATGGCTGTCATGCAGAAGGGTGCGGAGGCCATCGCCCGCCAACTGCACCGCGACGGCAAGATTGACGGCATCATCTCGATGGGCGGCGGCGGGGGTTCGTCCGTCGGCACAGCCGCCATGCGTGCCCTGCCCCTTGGCTTCCCCAAGCTGATGGTCTCCACCGTCGCTTCTGGCGATACCAGCGGTTTCGTGGGCAGCAGTGACATCACCATGATGTACTCGGTGGTGGATGTGGCGGGTGTCAACCGCATCAGCCGCATGATCTACACCAACGCCGCCGGAGCCATCTGCGGCATGGTCAGCGGCACAGTTGAACGGGTTGATGATAAGTCCATCATCGCAGTCAGCATGTTCGGCAACACGACCCGCGCCGTCAATCAAGCCCGCAGCCTGCTGGAAGCGGCGGGCTACGAAGTGCTGGTCTTCCACGCTACCGGCAGCGGCGGGCGCACTATGGAGTCGCTCATCACAGAAGGGCATATCACCGCCGTGCTGGACATGACCACCACTGAATGGGCGGACGAGCTGTTGGGCGGGGTGCTGAGCGCCGGTCCGCATCGCCTAGAGGCGGCAGCAAAAAAGGGCATCCCGCAGATTGTCGTCCCCGGCTGCATTGATATGTGCAACTTCTGGGCGATGGATACTGTGCCGGAAAAGTATAGAAGCCGCAATCTCTACAGTTGGAATCCCAACATCACGCTTATGCGTACCACGCCGCAGGAGAATGTGCGGCTGGGTGAAATCTTCGCTGAAAAACTCAACGCCGCCACTGCGCCCGTTAAGGTTTATGTGCCGATGAAAGGCATCTCGGAATTGGATATAGAGGGTAAGCCATTTTACGAACCTGCGGCGCTGCCGGCCTTTGTGCGCGCGCTCAAGGGCAAACTGCGGGCGGATATTCCCGTAATCGAGATGGACGTGGACATCAACGACCCGCAGTTCGCTGAAGCCACCGTCAAGGCGCTGCTGGGGATGATTTGATTAACCACTGAGGCGTGAAGATGAAATACAATTGAACCGCCAAGGACGCCAAGGACGCCAAGACAATTTGAACCACAGCCTTAAAGGAGGCTTCGCGCAGACACGGAGGACGCGGAGATAAGAAGGAGTGTTTGGATCATTTTCAGAGGAGGTTAAACTCGCATGCCTGTTATCTTCCAAAAAGAGATGATGAACGATGGAAAAGTAGGTATCTCAACCATGACCTTTAGCTTGGTTAGATATGAAGATCGCAGTGAAATCATAAAGCAAGCTTTTGGACCAGCGAATCTACCGTCGTTTGCTTCAACGATGCGTAAGGCAACCAAACCTCATATTCTGTTTCGGAGTGATCTGTACCCCGGCGACGTTCAGGTCACATTTGAGCAGATCATGAATGAATATGAAGGGTTTGATTTCGAGACGGTTTATCTGAACATTAATACCAAATGGTTGCCTGTGTGCAGCTAGTTGCTGATACGCCAAAATACTTATGGACAAACCAATTAGAGGGCTAACAATTTCTTAAGACGGATGAGGCATGCCTCATCCCTACAATTATTCGTGTCTGTTTTGTGTCGTCCATTACTTGCACCTTCACAAGGAACACCACATCATGTCTATTCCACGCAATGAAATTTTACGACGGTTACACGCCCAGCGCGCCGCTGGCAAACCGATCATCGGCACGGGCGCAGGCACTGGCATCTCCGCCAAGTTCGAGGAGGCGGGCGGCACTGACCTCATTATCATCTACAACTCCGGGCGCTACCGTATGGCCGGGCGCGGCTCGCTGGCGGGGCTGATGGCTTACGGCGACGCCAATGCTATTGTGATGGAAATGGCAGGCGAGGTGCTGCCTGTTGTCAAGAACACACCTGTGCTGGCGGGGGTGAACGGCACTGACCCCTTCCGCGTCATGTCCTACTTCCTCAAGCAGGTGAAGGAGATCGGTTTCAGCGGTGTGCAAAACTTCCCCACCATTGGCTTGTTCGACGGCATCATACGGCAGAACCTCGAAGCTACGGGCATGGGCTACGACAAAGAGGTCGCCATGATCCAGCAGGCGCACGAGATGGACCTGTTCACCTCACCTTATGTGTTCAATGTGGACGAAGCGCGGGCTATGACCCACGCTGGAGCGGATTTGCTGGTGTGCCATCTGGGGCTGACGACAGCAGGCACGATAGGCGCGGGGATTGCGCCTTCGCTGGATGAGGCGATTAAGCGGGTGATGGAAATGGCTGATGCCATCTGGACAATCCGCAAAGATGCGCTGGTCATCTGTCACGGCGGGCCGTTTGACGAACCGGACAATGTGGGGCGGGCACTGGCGCAGATGCCGGGTATTGCTGGCTTCTACGGCGCGTCCAGTGCCGAACGGTTGCCTATCGAACGCGCTATTACAGAACAGGTGAAAGCGTTCAAGGCGCTAAAACCGGGGTAAGGTATTTGAATCGAGGCGGCTATCACGTGGTGTCTAGCAATTTGTCGTCACTGCGGAATAAAACTCACCTTGATTGCTAGTGGAGGGCGTTGATGCTGGACTCGTTAAGATGGGTGTTACAACACAAGCCAGAGACGAGAGATCAACATCAACGACCCGTTTATTGCAACTAGCCAGGCGTTGATTGGCGACATTTTGAAAGCGTTGGGTTTCCAAGATATTTGCCGGGCCAGCGGAAACGCGGCGATGACTGTGACTTGCAACTGCGCCACTTCGACATTATCCGTAACTTTACGTGCTAATTTCCTGCAACAGGTGCGGACTGTAGGCTACCACTACAAACCACTTACTATTAACTACGCTCCAGCACCCGTTCCACCACCGCCGTGTACTGCGCGGCCATCGCCCGCACCGAAAAGTGCTGCTCGACTCTAGCCCGCCCTGCTGCGCCTATTCGCTGGCGCAAATCCGGGTCGCGCAGCAGATCAATGACGTGTTTCGCCAGCTCCGTAGCATCACCCGGTGGGACGAGATAGCCGGTTTCACCATGCGCCACCGTCTCCGATGGGCCGCCTTTGTTGGTACTGACCACCGGCTTGCCGGAAGCCATCGCTTCAATATTGACCATGCCGTAACTTTCAAAGTGTGAGCTGCACACCACCACATCCGCCGCTGCCATCACCCGTTCCGTATCAGCCCGGAAGCCGAGATAGCGTAAACAATTTTTAAGGAGTGGATCAGTCTGAGCCGTTTCCAGAATACCGGTCTTATAAGCATTATCGGCGCTGGTCTGGGTGTTTTCACCCGCTACGATAAAACGCGCCTCAGGAATTTGCCGCACAACCTGCCGCGCCATCGCCTGAAACACATCATGTCCCTTTACATCCTGAAAGCGCGCCAGCAGTGCCACCAGCGGAGCGTCAGCATCAACGCCCGCATCGGCACGTATTTGCGCCGCATCAATGCCCGGCTTGAAGCGCACTGTATCTACGCCCGAATAGATCAAGTCCACCTGTTCGCGCGGCATGAACGGCGGCTCACCCAGAAAGCCCGCTTTAATGGCCTTCGAGAGCGCAATCGTCGCCGCCGGACGCCGGAAGAAAGCCCGCTGCCACAGCTTCGGCTGAAACCACCAGCCCCAGCACCACCACAGTGCCGGAATGCCCGCCCGTTCGGCGGCAGGCAGCGCCATCGGCAGTGTGTGGTAGTCGCTGTGAACAAGTTGTATATCGTGCTGACGGATAAGTTGTTCAATCCTGCGGCTGATGGGAAATAGTGCCCACACTGCCGGAACGAAATAGGTACTCGCGCCGCGCCAGTGAGTGATGTATACCGGCCAGCTGCGTTTACGCCACGCAGCGGCCAACTGCCCTTCACCGCGCACCAGCAAATGCGGCAGATAGCGATTGTGGTCGAGGTTATCCACCAGATTGAGCAGCGCCGTTTCGCCCCCGCCCAGATCAAGGTAGCTGGAGATAAAGAGGACGTTAGTCAGCTTGCTCATGCGCCTGCGTTGATCCAGCCGACGCCGATGAACAAGACCACCGCCCCGGCTGCCTTCCATAGCAGGCTGCCCCGGCTGATGCTTTCCTTGTAGATCGCAGGGGCAAGGACGGTCAGGACCCAACCGATGAGGATGCCGTAAAAGACCTGAGTTCCTGCCAGCACACTGACCAGCGCCACCGGCCCCAGTGTAATGGCGGTATAGCTCAGGAGCTTGGCGATCACGAAGATGCCTTCATTCAAGCACAGGATACCAATGGCACGGCGCGACGCCGTCCGCAGTGTGGCATGGAACGCGGGCCGTACACCGGGCACAAAGAGATAGACCAGCAGGCACCCAAACGCCAGGCCCCAACTTTCGTAGGCGATAATTTTATTAAAACTGCTGCCTTCGACCACGAACTTAAAAATAATGCTGGCGGCTGAGGTCAAACAAACCACTGCTACCGCATACCACATGGCGGCTGAGGGGCGCAGCTTACCAGCCTGCCGGTTGATAGATAGCGCAATGGCTGCACTGAGGATGATGACAAAACCTACGAGCTGCTGCGGGGAGATTTTCTCCCCTAACACCAAAAACGAAAGCACCAACAGCACCACTGGCTGCAATTGGAACAAGATCACCAATTTACTGGTTTCTTCTAGCGAAAGAGCCTTGTAATAAAAGGTGGCCGCTGCCCCGTGCAGTGCTCCGGCGCTCATCACCAACAACATGTCTCTCAGTTCTAAAACGGGAAAGCCGGTCACAATCCACATGATTATGCCGCTTAAGGCGGCCACCACACCCACAAAGGGTGGCAGACTGAGCGGATTGCGGATTTCTTTTTCGACAATCAACTTATCAATAAAATTAACGACGATAAACACCATCGGTGCCAGCAGTGCGTAAACAACCCAACTCATGCTATGTGATGCCTCAAAGATGAATATTTTGACTATCAGTGTACAGTTGGTAGTTATCAGTTACCAGTGCAGCCGGTAGCCAATTGTGCCCGGCACAAACAAAAAGACGAGGTTTCCCCCGTCTCATAATTGCCCATGAATTGATTACCGATTAGGCATGTATGCGCGTGGTAGTCTTGTGACGTTTGTCGTAGAAGGGGTGGAAGTTATTGTTGCTGGTCCACAGGATGAAGTTATAGATAGGATGCAGGGCCTTCAGGGCATTGAAAGATTCAGTTTGAATGCGGGATTCGTCGAGTTCAGGATCATCGTGGCTGTACCATTTGCCGATACGCAGCCAGTCCTGACCGTCGGAGAAAGTGGTCATCCATTCATCCAGTACACGCCCGTACAACAAATGGTTGACGGTCAAGTGCATGTCACTAAGATGCGTACCACCCCAGAAGCCCAGCCGATAGTCACGGTCGACGCCACGCAGCAAATTACGGAAGGCTGTACGGTGCTGCGGCAGTTCCAGCTTGCCGATAAGATTGCGCTGATCCCACCATGCGCGGGGCGACAGTACCAATTCAATGACGAAGTGTTCCGGTGTCAGTCGCATTTCAATGACCGGATGGCAGTACGTATCTACGTCTTGGTTGATACCAACGGTTTCTTTGCCCATCCGTCGCTCAACCTTTTCCGCCTGTTCCTGTGAACGGAAATAGGTCAACACCACCGAGTCGCTGGGATCGAGCGAAGCAACCGACTTCTGCGAAACGATGGAGGTTTTCTGCCAGCGGGGGTGCAGATCAAGGTTATGGTTACGAACCCGCGGTAACAAAGCACTGTGCAAATCCATGAACCGATTAGTTACCAGTTTGATATCTGTGAATGCAGGTTCTTTAGCCGGATTATTGATGTCAAAGTAAAACATTTTCGAACCCCCCGCACAACCGTTGATAAAGAATAAAAATCATGTACAAATCGTAAAAGTTATTGAGTTGAAAAGCAATGCTTCTTGGGGAGATTTTCACAAAATTCACAAAAGATTCACAGGGGGACAATTTACCTATAAGCGAGGCTATGTCATGTGAGGTGGAAAAAGAGCTAAAGCGTTCTAAGTTAGCTGAAAATTGGGGCATGCACGCCATTCGGCATTGCGCGAATTAAGCTGGCAACCCGCTTGCGGCATGCCCCGAACTTTATGGATCAACGGGGACTCCAGATCGCTCCGTTGACAAAACCTTCATGGCGCAGGATAGATAACTGCTGTCCGGTAGCTGCATCCCAGACACGGGCTGTATTGTCCGTTGAGCAAGTTAGAATGAGACTTTCATCTGTGTTCCAGGCGGCGTCGATGACGGAATCATCGTGTTGAAGGACAAAAGATTGCTGTCCGGTAACAGCATCCCAAACACGGGCTGTGCCATCATCTGACCACGACAGAATACGGCTTTCAGCACTATTCCACGATGCGCCGTTCACGAGAGCATCATGTTCCAGAGTGAGTCTCTCCTCCCCCGTGTTAGAATCCCAAACACGGGTTGTATCGTCATCCGACCATGACATAAGTTCGGTCGCGGCATTATTCCATACCACGCCGTAGACTTCTGACCCGGCCTGACCATGCCGCAACTTCAATTCTTCTGTGCCGCTGCTGGCGTTGATCACATGGATTGTGCCATTATCCATCCAATAGGAAATACGGCTTTCGTCTTTGTTCCAGCCTGCACCATATAACCAACCACGCAGTTTTTTGGCTGTGAGGAGTTCTTCACCGCTGGCAGCATCCAGCACAGTAGGAATATCCAACACGAGGATATGATTCCCGGCAGCGTTCCACACAGCGCCAAAACGCATCTTGGGTGGCAACATCCAGATTTCTTTACCAGCCGCAACATCCCAAACGTGGACTGTGCCTGAAGGATTACCTCCGGAAGATGGAAACCACCACACCCAGGACAGGATTTTGCTTTCGTCTGCATTCCACATGGCACCTACACGATATGTGCCGGGCGAAGGTTCTGCAACCGGACTAAAGCGTTTTTCGCCGCTAGAAGCGTCCCAGACATGGACTGTGCCATCTGCCGCCCATGTGAGAATCTGACTATTGTCAGTGTTCCATGCGGCGCCAAGAACACCCGACTCATGTTTGAGGATAAAGTACTCATCTCCGCTGGTTGCATCCCAAACACGGGCAGTATTGTCATCCGACCATGTCAGGATGCGCGTGCCATCACTATTCCAGCGTGCACCCCGTACTGCCGCGTCGTGTTTGAAAGTGAGCTGTTCCGTGCCAGTGGCAGCATCCCAAACACGGGCAGTGCCATCAATTGACCATGTCAGGATTAGTTGGGGAGTGGTGGAAAGAAATATGTTCGCTGTTGCCCTGCTGGGGGCTCCAAAAATAAAAGCACCAAGTAAGAATAATGTCAATAAAAGTAGCCAAGGCGGTCCGCGCCGTCGGAAGGCTGCCCGCTGCACCATAAAAGTTACGGTCGTCATCATTTTTCCCTTCTTTCAAATAAGTAATTAAAAGTTTCTGGAAAAGCAAACAACGACAGTTATGATGGTGCTTCATTGTATTCTGCCGCTACGATGTAGGCAGCGACACTTCAATACCTATCATCGTATGTCGAATGCTGTATGTTGCGGTCACGGGGTTTACATTACATCCATCACCACGGGCACTGCGACTTTGGGATGACACCACCATGAAGGTCACTGTAATTCGAGCGGCCAGTCGTTATAATTAATGTGCGGAGGAATTGGACTGGTGAGGTGAATTAATGTCGCACGGAATCTTACCCAACCAATCACCATGCAATTCGCAGTCCACAGTTCACATAGGAAAACGAAGTAGTGTCTTCATTGTTTGACCCACGCACACCGGGACTCTCACCGGACGAAATGGGAGTAGCGGCCGAAGAATTTATCCGGGTGGCATTGGACGGACTCAACGACCCGATAGCTATCCTTGATTCTGATGGGACCATTCTTCACGTCAACAGAGCATGGAAGCGCTTGCGTGAAGAAAATAGCCCGCAGGCTCCTGAGTATGGAATCGGCCAGCCGTACGTAGCCATTTGCGATTCTTCCAGCCAACAATCTGCGGATGCAGCCTTACTGGCGGAAACGATCCGACAGATACAACAGGGCAAATCTGAAGAAGCCAGTCTTGAATATCTTTGCCCCGGCCCAGCCGAACAACGCTGGTTTCAGGTGCATATCACCCGCTTCAGCTGGTATGGACAAACCCGCATTGTCGTCATGCACCAGAACATCACCGATATGAAATCGGTTCAGGCTGAGCTTCATGACAGCAAACGCTGGCTGGAAGCGGTGTTGGATAATCTGGTTGACGGAGTCATCACATTTGATGAACAGGGCATTATCCAATCACTCAACCGGGCAGGTGCGTATATCTTTGGTTATGAGCAAGGCGCAGCAGTAGGTTTGGATATTCGGGCGTTGTTGGTGGGGCTGGAGGCAGACAGCAGCGACGAGGAACTAGCAGCTTTTCTACGGCGAGTAAGCAGTCTGGGTGATGAGATGGAAGGACGGCGCAGTGACGGTAGCCCGTTCAGCATGTATCTTTCCGTCAATTCGCTTTCACATGACCAGCAGCAGTTCTACAGCGCCGTCATTCAAGATTTCACAGAACGCAAATTTCTAGAGTCTGAAGTGTGGGAGAAAGAACGGCTGCGGCTGGCACTGGAAAAAGAACGCGAGCTGCGCGATCTTAAAAACAGCTTCATTTCCATGATGTCGCATGACCTCAAAACACCGCTGGCTGCAATTCGGCTGGCGAATAGTATGCTGCGAAATTATGGTGACCGTTCATCAGAGGAAGAAAAGCGGGAGTCGTATGACGCTATTGACCAGCAAGTAGCCTACCTGTCTGAACTCATCAACGATGTGATGACCATCAGCCGGTCAGATTTCACCGGCGCGGAACTGGAACGCAGCCTGATTGATGTGGAAACCTACTGTCGGGATATTATTGAAGCGCTACAATTGACCTACCGCATGCAGCGCATTATCAATTTTGTTGGAACTGACCGGCGGGTAGAAGCCGATATTGATACCAAACTCATGCGCCGCGCCATCACGAACTTGCTGACAAATGCTATTAAATATTCACCAAACGGAAAACCCGTGACACTGGAACTGACCTGCCACGACCAGCAGGTGCTCATTAAGGTTATGGACGAGGGTATTGGCATTCCACCATCCGATCTGACTGGATTATTCGAACCGTTCAAACGCGCTTCAAATGTAGGTGGTATTCAGGGAACCGGGCTGGGGCTGGCAATCGCCAAGCAAGCCGTAGAACTGCATGGTGGCAGCATCCGGGTAGAGAGTACGTTGGGTGCAGGAACGGCCTTTATCATCACCCTGCCCGCCATTAGTTGTTGATTACTCGCGCTTCTTTAGTGATTGGAGCACACACTATGTTTAATGGTCTGCATATGACACCGGGTAATTTATCACGGCTTTCAAATGCTGTCACCCGTTCCATCAGCGCCGAGAATTTCACCGGGGAGCCGGGCAAAGGCGGCATGGCGACTGAAGGCACTGGCGCACAGGTAGCGCGTGAATTGGGGCAAGGCTGGAAAGTGTCTCCTTCGATCAACGTACAACCGCGCCAGGTAGTCACACTGGCTGATATTGCAGGTTCAGGTGCCATCCAGCATATCTGGTTGACCGTACATCCGCAGTGGTGGCGTAAGCTGGTCATCCGCTTTTATTGGGACGGCGAGGAAACGCCGTCGGTGGAGGTGCCGCTGGGTGATTTCTTTTGCAGTGGTTGGGGTGTGCGCTGTAACGTCACTTCGCTGATGGTCGCCGCCAATCCGGCGGGGGGGTTCAACAGCTACTGGGAAATGCCCTTCCGCAAAAGCGCGCGGGTGACATTGGAAAACCTGACCGACGAGGAGATCAAGGGCTTCTACTACCAGATCACCTATACGCTCACCGATGTGCCGGATGATGTGGGCTACTTCCACGCACAGTGGCGGCGCAGCAATCCGCTGCCCTATAAGACCGTCCATACATTGGTGGATGGTATTCAGGGACAGGGGCATTATGTCGGTACATACATCGCATGGGGTGTGAACAACAACGGCTGGTGGGGCGAAGGCGAAATCAAGTTCTATATGGATGACGATCTTGAATTCCCCACCATCTGCGGGACGGGCACAGAAGATTATTTTGGCGGCGCGTGGAATTTTGAATTCCCGCCCGGCCAGTACGGTGTGTTTTCATCACCTTACTCCGGACTGCCGCAGGTGATTAAATCCGACGGGCTGTACCAGAGCCAGCAGCGCTTCGGCATGTACCGCTGGCATGTGGCTGATCCTATCCGTTTCCACAAGGCGCTGCGGGTGACCATACAAGCCTTAGGTTGGCGGCATGGCGGCCCGTACCTACCGCTGCAAGACGACATCGCCTCGACAGTCTTCTGGTATCAGCGTGAGCCACACCGCCCATTTCCAGAATTGCCGGGACGGGATTCTTTGGAAGTGATCTGAACCCTATATCGAGATCACCTCCACTTTTGCGTCGATCATGATCCGCCAATTAGGGGTTTGAGGTCATACGTGACGTTACTGGTCAGATCAACCACTTTGAGCGCCCCATCTGCCCAGTACGCCGCGTATTTCCAATTCGGATCAAGTTGCGTCGCAGTGGGGAGCTTTTGCAGAATTTCACCGGAGGTCGTATCGAAAAGTAAGCGATCATTGGACGGATAGGGGGAATATCCCCAAACATATTTCGAATCGGGGCTGGGCTGGCCCTGAGTCACATCATAGAGAATCTGTGTCATTTCCGGGTTCTGCTTCGTCAAATCCCAGATGCGGACATTGGCGTTATCTGTCTGAACAATAAGTTGCGTACCCTGTTCACTTAAGAAGTAATTGACAACATAATCCGTGTTGTCCAGTACTATCTTAGGTTTACCCAGTTGTTGAGCGCTGGCGTTATCCCACACATAAATTTGCGTACCATAGCTAGCGAACAAGAATTTCCCATCCGGGCTAAAGAGCGGCATATTCAGCCCAGCATAAACTTCATAATCACCTTCAGGGATTAATAAACTCAATGTGCCTATTAAGTGGTCGCGCCACAGCATCAACCCTTCGGTAACAGGGTACGCCATCAAACGCCCATCCGGACTAAAAACAACAGATGGATACACCATTTCATCATTTGCAAAAAGCAGGTCGCCTATCTGTCCGTTCCAAACACGAATACTGTGCAAAAAGGCAGCATCAGGATCACTGGAACTGATGGTGACGATGAAACGACCGTTAGGATGGAAAGCAATCAACTCCATGTATTTGGCTGACTGTCTAAGTGTTGCCACCATCGTCCCCGAACCCACATCCCACAACTGGGCGCTTTCAAAACCATGTGCCACATCCGGCACGGAACCCAGTTGAAGGACAATAAACTGCTCGTCTGGGCTGAACACCACCTGTCCCAGTTTCCCGCTGGAGCCAGTCATCAGCTCCGTCACACTTTTCGTCTGTGTGTCGCTTATTTCGACCACAGTCTGTTGGCCGTCATCAGTGCTGCTTACTTCAAACTGCCCGCTTGGACTGCGCTGTGGGGGATTCTTCTCTGGTATCGCTTCCGAAGTACCTTGTTGGATATTCCAGAGCGCATTCCCTATCCTTAATCGACCATCCGCTTCAAATGATACGGTTTCATCAATAAGATGCGGTATGCGCTGTGTCTCTGCAGCATCAAGCTGATCCGCGTCGTAAAGCACCACCTCCAGGCTGGTCACCGCTGCCAACGTTTTGCCATCCGGCGACCACAAAACATCACGAGGTGTGTCACTGTCAGCTAATGCTACCTGCTGAAGTGCCTGAGGATTTGGGTAAGTAGGCGGTAAGAAGGCCGCCCAGAACAGCAGGACAGATAGGACGATGAATTGAGCCACAGTGTTGCCCCCTAAGAATTGATGCTCATCCTATCCTACAACCACAGTGCTTCCGTAAAATTAACGATTTCCCGCCGCTTGAACCACGCTCAATTAGCAATTTGAGAACACCAGTCGTAAGATTGTGGCTGATCAAAAATCAGGAATTGCACGATGCCCAATTCGTCCACCCGCCACTACCAGGAATTCGATGACTCTGTGCAGGAAGATATCATCAAGAAAGACAATGCCATTGCTGCAGTCAGCAAGTCGTTAAATGAACCTTATTCACTCGCTGGAGATTCGCTGCCCCATGACGGTGTGCCGCGCGGGGAAGTCACCCAGTATCATTGGAAGAGTGACCACATCTACCCCGGCACGGAACGCGATTACTGGCTGTATGTCCCGCAGCAGTATGACGGGAGCCACCCCGCCTGCCTGATGGTGTTTCAGGATGGCGAACTGTATCTCAGGGAAGCCAGAGCCAATGTCGTTTTCGACAATCTTATCTATCAGCAGGACATGCCCGTAACCATCGGCCTGTTCGTCGCGCCGGGTGACAAAGGACCGGGTGGACCAATCTACGGCGGCACGAACAACCGCAGCTTTGAATATGATTCGCTGGGCGACCAGTTTGTCCGCTTTCTACTTGAAGAACTGATCCCCACCGTTGAGCAGCAGTACAAACTGGTTCATGATCCAGCGGGTTGGGGGATTTGTGGCCTGAGTTCCGGGGGCATCTGCGCCTTTACAGCGGCGTGGGAACGCCCTGATGTATTTGGCAAGGTGGTTAGTCACTGCGGTAGCTTCGCCAATATTCGCGGAGGGCATAACTACCCCTCTCTGGTACGCAGAACAGTAGCCAAACCTATCAGGGTGTTCTTGCAGACCGGCTCCAATGACCTCGACATCGTTTACGGGAATTGGGTACTGGCGAATCAGGATATGGCGAGTGCGCTGGCCTATCGTGAGTACGATTACCAGTTCGTTCTCGGCGAAGGGGGTCACACTCTTAAGCATGGCGCGGCTATTTTCCCTGATACCATGCGCTGGCTGTGGCGCGACTATTCCACAGGCGAGTAGATTGCCGCTAGTATTCTCATCAACCGGAGTTTGATTCATGGAGCAGTCTTCTTTTCCCAGCCTCGTAGGTCATCAATATATTAGCCTGACGACCTTCCGCAAGAACGGACAGGGCGTATCAACGCCGGTCTGGTTCGCCGAGCGTGACGGCAAGCTTTATGTCTATACCGATGCGAAAGCATGGAAGCTCAAGCGGATTACCAATAATCCTCATGTCACTGTCGCTCCCTGTACCTTTCGCGGGAAGTTGTTAGGCGAGGTACTAGAAGGCAGCGCACGGGTACTGACCACACCGGAAGAGCGCAAGCTGGCAAACGACACACTCAACTCGAAGTACGGTTTTATCAAACGCTTCCTAAATTTCTTGGCGCGGTTAATGGGCGGCAAAGAAGAAGACGACGCCTATATTGAGATTGCACCCGCCTCGTAATATCAAATGGACGAGGTGTTTATGCCCCGTCCATTGTCCGGTGGAAATGAGTTAACCCTTGAAACGATACACCGAAAGGTAATGTCCTTCAGGGTCTTGTGCCAAGAAGTAGCGCAGTTGGGTTAAATCCATCGGCTCAGATAGCAGCTTGACTCCTTTGTCGTTCCACTCCTGCCACGTGGCATCCACATCCTCCACCTCAAAACTCAGTTCCACGCTGCCCGGTTGTTCTTCACGCCCCGGCGCAACCCGCGCGGCAGTTTTGTCCTGCAAACCGATCATCGCGCCCGCTGCCGGACGCAGCGTAACAAATGTCGGGCTGGAGACGGCATCTAAAGCCGTCATGCCCAGCGTTTCCGTGTAAAAGGTCTTGGCCTTCGCCAGATCATTCACATATACGACGATGTAGTTGAGGTTGAGGTTCATATCTGTTGCTCCATAGATGAGTATTTGCTGTTTCATCCTCAGTGTAGATGGAGGCTGTGACAACAGTATGGCAACAGCATTTTTGGTCCTTCAAAAGTGGCGGATTTACCCTGTCGCCCCTATCATGGTGGCTAACGTCCAGCGCTCACTATGAATAGGAAAGCGAACTATGCCCGGATTCTTGGCACGGGTCATGCACCCCGATTGGTATCACGGACACGGTAAACAACCGCCGTTTTTCGAGGGCTGGTACTTCAAATTGATTGACGCCAGCGAACAGCACCGTTATGCCGTCATTCCCGGCATCTTCCTCAGCCGAGAGGGCGAGAAGCACCACGCTTTCGTGCAGGTGCTGGACGGGCAAAGTGGACGCTCGGCTTACTTCACCTTCCCGCCTGACCAGTTCCACGCAGCGGACAATGAATTTGATGTCCACATTGGCGACAACCACTTCCGCGCCGATGGCCTAAAGCTCAGACTGGGCGATGCTGATCTGGCATTGAACGGCGAGGTGAGTTTTGTGAATCAGGCCCGCTGGCCCGTGACATGGCGCGCGCCGGGCATCATGGGCTGGTTCGGCTGGTTGACCTTCATGGAGTGTTATCACGGCGTGGTCAGCCTCGATCACACGATACAGGGTTCGCTGGAATTGGGCGGTCAGCAGTTGAACTTCAGTGGGGGGCGTGGCTACATTGAAAAAGATTGGGGGCAGTCCTTCCCTTCGTCCTACATCTGGATGCAGAGCAACCATTTTGAGCAGGCTGGCGTATGCCTCACAGCATCCATCGCCAGCATTCCCTTCAAGGTGCTGACCTTTCCGGGCTTCATCATCGGCCTATGGCACAACGGACAACTCTACCGCTTCGCCACCTATACCGGCGCGCAAGTTGAGAAGCTAGCCGTCACCGATGACCATGTGGATTGGGTGCTGCGTGACAGACATTACCGGCTAGAAATTCTAGCGACACGCACACAGGGCGGCCTGCTCCATGCTCCCAGCCGCGCCGAGATGCACCGCCGTGTGGAAGAAACGCTGAAGGCCACCGTCGCCGTCCGCCTCTCGGAACTGAGCAGCAATCGTGAACTGTTCAGCGGCACAGGCCGCAACGCCGGGCTAGAGGTATTTGGCAAGCTTACCCCGCTCCTGAAATAATGGTCGCGTGAATCCCGGCTTGCACTACCTTCCACCCTGTAATACACTACCCAATGCGCACATATGTTCTTAATTCAAGGTAATCCAATACAAATGGATAGTCCTACCCCCATGCAATACACTCTCCTCCCACCGCCACCAGCCCTCCGGTCAGACGTGGAATGTATCAGTGTGGTTGAGTGTTGCGGGGCGCAGGAAATGGCGCTCAACGTCTCACCGGCTGGCTTACCCGGCCTCGTCTTCCAGCACCAGAACGGACGCCCGGTCATCGAACGTATTGTCACACGCTCTGGTCGTCAGACCTCTACCCCAACGCTATTTCTGTACGGGTTGGGGATCGAACCGAGCGTCATGCACTTCGCTGCTGGAACCTATAGCACCACACAATTCATCCTCAAACCGCACGCCCTGCAAGCGTTGTTCGGCATGAATGCCGCCGCAGCCACTAACTACCTGCTTGACCTTGATGAATTTGCCGCAAACGACCTGAATGCCCGCTTGCTGGAGGCAACTACCACACCCGAACGTATCCAACTGATGAGCGAATACCTGTTGGCACGGCTGCGGCGCTCCACATCCCGCGACCCGCTGATTGAAGAAAGCCTGCGCCTCATCCACACCAATGTCGCGACCATCACCGTCCGCTTCCTGCTCGAACACCTCAGCATATCGGAGCGCCAATTTGAACGGCGCTTCAGTCATACAGTTGGGATATCGCCGCAATCGTACCTGCGTATCAAGCGCTTTAACGAAGCCATCCGTCTGATGAAAAATGGCCGCTTCGAACGCCTCACCGATGTCGCCCACGCGCTACACTTCCACGACCAGTCACACTTTGTCCGTGATATCAAAGCCTTTTCGGGCATGACTCCCGCAGTCTTTCCCAAAAAGTGGATGAGTTTTACAAAGACTTTGTCGGTCTCTCCTACGTCTGAAGATGACGGTTTTTTACAAGTATCACGCCCGCGCACATCGTATACTCATTGGCATAGATCAATGATTTACGAGGAGTGCAAATATGCGGCGGATATTTTTGTTCATGAACATCAGTCTGGATGGCTGCGTAGCAGATGCCAACGGCGACATTTCCGGTTTCCACAATGACTTCGAAGCCTTCTCCCCCGGCGCCAGCGGTGAGGTAGATACGCTGCTCTTCGGGCACAAAACCTATGAGATGATGCAGTTCTGGTCAACGCCGCAGGCTGTCGAGTTACAGCCGGATATTGCCCGCTTCATGAACGAACGGCAAAAAGTGGTCGTCAGTCACCAGCCGTTTGAGCCGGGTTGGAGTAAAGTTTCGGTCATCAGCGGGGATGCAATGGCCGGAGTCCGTCAGCTAAAGGCAGGAGCTGGCAAGGATATTATCATTCTGGGTAGCAATAATCTGTGCGTTAGCCTCATGCAGCACAGACTGATTGATGAATTTCAGCTCATGGTCAATCCGGTGGTTTTCGGTGGGGGGATGCCACTCTTTGCCGGTCTGCCCGAAAAAGCTGCGCTGACTCTAAAGGACACACGTCCCTTCAAATCCGGCGCAGTACTGCTGACCTACGCACCAGCTGCATAAGGGCGGCATACGATTACGAATTACTCATTGTCTGCTGCCCGCCCCGGCGGTGCAACTTGGCACCGCCAATTTGACAATCTGTTCCCGCTATGGAGATGATTTTCCTTACATTTCCTCCAATCCGATCGCCCGTATACTGACGTATACCATCCGCATGTGAGATATTCTTTAAGTCGACAGTTCGGATGTAGGAAGTTGTTCCGGATATGAAAATCTACACTCAGCGTGCCAATATCAGTTTTGTCGTAATGTTGTGCCTGTGGGTGCTGTGCTTTCCGGACGCACCCGCCGCCGCGCAGTCCGCTTCTCCGCTCGATGGTGAGCGACAAAGCGCCATTGACAGCCATATCACCCAATTAATGACCAATTACAACATTCCCGGTCTAGCGTTGGGCATCGTAGAGGCCAATCAAGTGATATATTTGCGGGGTTACGGTGTGGCGGACTCCAGCGGACGCACTGTCACCCCACAAACCCCCTTCTTTTTGGCCTCCCTCAGCAAGTCATTTACGGGTGTGGCAATTATGCAGTTGGTGGAAGCTGGTCAGGTGGAACTCGATGCGCCCGTGCAGCGCTACCTGCCGTGGTTCCAACTGGCGGATGCCGAAGCAGCAGCACGCATCACCATCGCTGACCTGCTATACCAACGCAGCGGTTTGAGCGGCTACGATGGGCAAGTGGACATATTTGACGGCGATCAAAGCGCAGCGGCCTTAGAAAATGGTGTCCGCAAACTGCGACAGGCAGCACTTGTGCATCCCCCCGGTACGGCGTTCGAGTACACCAACAGCAATTACGACATTTTGGGCTTGGTGGTGCAGACGGTTTCCGAGCAGCCCTACGAAGATTATATCCAGCAGCACATCTATGATCCGCTGGATATGAAACATGCCACCAGCAGCACGCATTTCGCTGAGGCACAGGCGGATGGCATGAGCGCCGGTTTCGTATCGTTTTTTGGTCGCATGATTGAGCGCGAAACCCTTTTTTCGCGCCACAGTGTTGCGTCAGCCGGACTGATCGCCAGCGCCGACGATCTCACCCATTACATCATCGCCCAATTGAACGATGGGCAGTATCAGGGCGAACCGATATTATCTGCTGAAGATATCCGGCAAACGCACATCCCCGGCAGCATGATGGATAAGTTAGGTGGCTACGCGATGGGCTGGGGCAGCCGCCCGATTACTGAAGCTGCCAAACGGGAGGACGGTGATTATCGTGCGCCGCTGATGATATTGCACCAAGGCGGTTGGGCAAACTTCCGTTCTGTCATCATTCTTGTTCCCCGCGAACGATTAGGCATCGTGGCGCTCATGAATGCGGCCAACTTTGAACAGGACTCAGCCTTTTTTCATCCGGCTTACGATACAGCCCTGCTGATGTTGGGCATCAATCCACCCCCTGTCGAGTTCGATGAAGACCTGTTGACCCAGAATGCGCGCTTTATCAACGGAGTGGTGCTTATTTTGATGGTTGGCTTGCTGCTGCATTCACTGCTTATATTACGCCGCTGGCGGCGCGGCGAGCGTCCTATGGGGCTGAAACGCTGGCGGGCGGTGCTGCTGCCGCTGGTTTGGGATGCTGTGGTTGTACTGGTTTATGTCGGCATTATTCCGCAGGTCTACCAGTCTCCCTTCATCAATAACTTAATTGCGACACCGGATTACGGAATCGTAGTGGGCATAATTGTAGGGATTGCAGTTGTGTGGGGTGCTGTGCGAACGGCATTATTCATGCAGGCATGGTTACGAAGGCCAACTTAGTATGTTAATCGTCCGTCAATATAGAGTGACTTCATTGCTCACTCATTGCCTGCCATACCGCGTCTAGCATTTGCAGGGCAGTCAGGTTACGCACCACATAACCATAATACAGGTTCGAGGGGCGGAAGTTCGCTGCCCCTTTGTAGCCAGCGGGCGGTATCGACGGATGCACGCCATCGGGTGCGAGGCCATAATCCGGCAGCGCCGCCATCGCCCCGTCATAGTCCCACAACGGCACATGATAACGTTGCGCGACCTTGACCACGCGGGCGTTAAAAGCCGCGCTTTGCTCCTCATAGCCCACGCGCGCGGGAAAGGTGCTAATAATAGGAATGACACCCTGCTCGATGGACAGCTTGACGAGACGCGCTATATTGTAGGCATAGGTGTCTTCGGTTAAGTGCGCCACGTCGTTGCTGCCAAACATGATGAACGCCACGCTGGGCTGCACCACGCGGTACTCGCAGTCAACTGGTGATTCATCATGCAGGCATACACTGGAGTCAGCAAATCTGGATTTAAACACGGCGTCAGTTGTCCAGCCCACACCCGCCGCCAGCGAGAGATTGGTGAAACTGTTGTAATCGTCGCGGACAGTCTGAACCGTAAACGCATCAATAACACCCTGCAGATATTGGTAATCCGCCAAGGTATAAAGTCCGTCACCGACGGGATTAGAAAAATGACGCGCGGCAGTGATGCTGTCTCCTACTTTTGAAAACACGCCCGCCCGCTTGCCCTTTGCCTGACCATCAGCGTAAATCTGGTGCACCGTCTCAGCCACTGCTGACGGCAGCACAACGGGATGTGGTAATTCATCCACATTTACCACCACAACCTGCCCTAGCTCAACATTGACCAGTAGAAAAGCCGCTGATACCCAACCCGACTGACCCTCCGGTGCATACACTTGCAGCCATGTGCTGTCAGCCGTGCGACCTATAATGGTTAAAGGTGTCTCAGTGTCTAAATAGGCCAGCGTTTCACTTTCGAGCGAAGGCAGTTCACGCAGCCGCAGACGGGTATCCGCCACAGCGACAACGGCGTCAGCCGGGGCAGGCTGCGCACGCAGTGCCAGCGGCATTAGAGAAAATATACTGAGGGTGACGAACAAAATACGGTTACGCATGAGTCTATTTTAGGGGATCGTAGTCTAATCTACTCACCTCAAACCCAACGGGTGGGCAACGTTTTCACTTTGTCTAGATGCCCAACGACTCGCTCATTAAGACATCGAGGTTTTTTTCTAGCGTGTGATAGGAATAATAGCGGCAGGCAATCTGATAATTGGTTTCAACCATCTCCGCCACGCGCTCAGGATTTTGCAATAGATCGCAGGTTTCCTGTACAGTTGCTTCGGTAATAAAGTCGTCAAAAATGATGACCTTGAACCCTTTCGGTTTGATGTCTACATTGAATATTTCATAGTTGCACATGATGATGGGACGGCGGTAATAAATAGCTTCCAGAAATGCATTGCCAAACCCTTCTACCGCTGAGGGGTAAGTGACGAGATCAGCCTCGCCATAGGCGTCTGCCAGCGAATAGACAGGTAGTCCGGCCTCCGTTTGAGTGCGCTCACGGCTGAAGCGGTTATCGGCAAACTTGATTCGGACACCTAAGCGGTCAGCAAATTTCTGCAAGTAGCCGAGGTACTCACTGCCCTCGTCTCCCGCCGCGTGAGAAACGACCAGTGTATTCGGCATATCAAGGCGCTGCGCCAGTTCGATAGCGCGTTCGATACGTTTGCGGGGAATGACACGCGTCGGTTGGAGCAGTAACAGATCGTCTGGACTTATACCCAATTCGGCACGCAAACCGGCGCGGTAGGCATCAGCAGGCGGCGGCGATGTATCAAAGTCCATAACGTTAGGGACGAGCACGGCCCGCGCACCACAACGCATGGCAAGCTGACGGGCAGCGAACGAATTTATGACCACATGACGCACAGAAGGCAGGACCGGCGGAAAGGCTGCGCGCAGATAATCAGCCGCCGAATTAACATCGAAGCGGCTGCGTTCCCATGAAAAATCATGATGATGGGCGATCACACGGATGCCCGTTTCGGCGATGTATTCGGTCAGTGCCAACCCCAATGGAACATTCATCGGCAGGGAGAGAGCATTTTCTGCGATGAGGATGTCGAGCTGGAATTGGTTGACGAATTTACGCAGGTGCATTTTGAGATGTTCTTTGACGGTTTGAACGCGCTGCGAAGTCTCTACGGAACGCAGATAGTCATCAAACAAGTCGTTATTCAAGCTCAAAATATCAGGGTGATTAAAGTGGGCTTCCGCCACCGTATAGGAACGTTCCGATGGCCATTCGCTGTCACCTGCGAAAAAGAAACATTCATGCCCCTGTTGGGTTAAGATGGCTACCCACTTAACCACTTCCAACGATACACCATCTGTTCCATTAAACCGCGTGGAAACAAAACCGATCCGAACGCCTTTATCAGTCATTGTCACATAATATCTTTCTACTCTTTCTTCGACAGAACGCCACAGGCAGCACAAAACAGAGGTGATTATACCCCTGCCTTGAATGCAGCTTGCTTACTACGGTATGGAAAGCTTTATTTATTCTCCGGCACGGCGAAGAACATGCGCCCGGTATCACGGTTGATAAACTTGGTCACGCTAACCGTGATGGTGCGATCCATGAACTGCTTGCCACCTTCTACCACGACCATCGTCCCATCTTCCAGATAGCCAACACCTTGATCGGGTTCGCGGCCTTCTTGAATGATGCGGATTGGCAGCGTGTCGCCCGGCAGAAAGATTGAGCGAACTGCATTGGAAAGAGCATTGACATTCAATACTGTCACGCCCTGCGTTTCCGCTACACGGTTGAGAGGATAGTCATTGGTAATAATAGGTGTGCCCATCTTGACAGCAAGCGCCACCAACTTATCATCCACCTCAACAATGCCGGGGATATCATCCTCGATAATCTTGAAGGGCATGAGTGAGTCGCGCTGGAGCTCGTTGAGTTTGGAAAGCCCATGACGCCCGCGATTGCGACGCAGCACATCTGCCGAGTCAGCTACTTGATGAAGTTCGGTTATCACAAAGCGTGGAACGGCAAGCGTGCCTCCCAGAAACCCGGTCTTGGCAATGTCCACGATACGTCCGTCTATCAGCACGCTGGTATCGAGCAAGATTAAGCGTTCACTGCCGGGCAGGAGCATGCGCCCACGTTTGCTGCTGGGATCACCGATTAGCCCTAAAATTTCGCGGGAACGTGCACGGAAGATAACCAGTCCTAAGTAGCCGGCCACCAGTGAGGTCACAGCAGGTAGCCACGGCCCCAGTGGACGGTCAAGGTTAGACAGCGGGTAGGCTACCAATAGACCGATCAGCAAACCGATGGTCATACCTGCAAACGACGTAAGCAGTACTTCTACCGGTAGTTCTGTAATGGTCTGTCGGATATAGCGCAGCGGGCGTACCGTGAGCCACGGGGTCAAGATGAGGCCAACCAACACCCCGACCAACGCAAAGATGGCGGCGGTAATATCGGCTGGCAAACCAATAACGGGCGAGGCATCCACACCCATACGCGCACCAATCAACGCAAAAATAACCGTTCCGATCATGCGGGACATAAAATCTGCGGTCATATGAGGATACTCCCGGAGTCGTCTTACTGCGTGTTCCGCGAATAAAGGTTGGCGGACGCCGGTACAGTAGAGTTCATAGGGTGGCGCTGACCGGTTCGCAGAGGCGAACCCCAAACAATAATAGACGAACTTAGACAGGGGTTATGGAGGACAATCCCTGTTCCCGGTTGGGCATGATAAAGGGTAGCCAATGACCGGGATTTACCAAACAACTCTCTTACGCCACATCCTGACTCTAGCACTGTTAGGAATGTGCGTCAACGAAGGTTTCGGCCTTGTTACCCGAAAATTGAGGCTATGAAGAACATAAAGCTCGTCTGCGATTCGTGACTCACCCTAAACGGTTCAAGCCATCAAAAGCGGCCGTTTTGTAACACTCCGCAAGTGTGGGGTAATTGAATACTGTCTTTACGAAATAATCGATTGTCCCGCCGAAAGCCATCACCGCCTGCCCGATATGTATGAGTTCGCTGGCTCCTGTGCCGATAATATGTACGCCCAAGAGAACCCTCGTCTCCAGATGAAAAATTAACTTCAGCAAACCGCTTTCATCACCAATAATCTGGCCGCGCGCAATTTCACGGTAGCTGGCCTTGCCTACCTCGTAGGGAATACCTTGTTCCGTCAATTCTTCTTCCGTTTTACCCACAATCGAAATTTCCGGAATGGTGTAAATCCCGTACGGGAATAATTCCGGCAAACTTTTGGTTTCTACCCCGAATGCATGGCAGCTTGCCAAACGCCCCTGTTCCATCGAGGTCGAAGCTAGGCTGGGAAAGCCGATCACATCGCCAACGGCATAGATGCTCGGAATGTTGGTCTGGTAATGTTCGTTAACCTTTAGCCGTCCCCGATCATCGGTGGCAATGCCAGCGCCTTGAATATTAAGCGCAGCAGTCGCACCGGTGCGTCCGATGGAATACAGCGCCTTTTCGGTCACAATCTGCTTGCCGCTGGCGAGATGGATTTTCACGCGCTCGCTGCCCCGCTCGTTGGCTGTCATTACAATGCCGCTGACTTCTTCGCCCAGCCGCATTGTAATGCGGTTCTCGCGCATCTGGTGCGTTAGCTCGTCAATGATTTCATGATCTACAAAACCCAGCAGCCGTTCGCGCTTGTCCACCACCGTGACACGCGTTCCCAGCGCTGCGTAAATAGTAGCGTACTCGCAGCCGATCACACCTCCGCCAACTACTGTCATGGTGCGCGGTATTTCATCTAGGTGCAAAATGTCGTCGCTGGTGAATACATCCATGCCGTCAAACGGGATCTTGCTGTCGCGGGTTATGGTCGTGCCGGTGGCGATCACCACATGATTGGTGGTAGCATCCCGCTGACCGCGCCCGTCCACGTAATTGAACCGCAGCGTATGCGCATCTACAAAACTGGCTTCGGCAGCGATCAAATCAATGCCGTTGCGGGTCAGTTGATGGCGGACCACATCAATTTCACGGCGGATGACGGCATCGGTGCGGAACATCAAGTCATCCATTGTGATCTTCTCTTTGACGGTATACGATGCGCCGTACAACCCGCGCTGTGTATAACCGGAAAGATACAGCACCGCTTCGCGCAGCGTTTTGCTCGGTATAGTTCCGGTGTTGATGCAGACACCGCCTACCGTCGTCCGTTTTTCTACAATGGCGACTTTTTTCTCTAGCTTGGCGGCTTGAATGGCAGCCCGTTGCCCTGCCGGGCCAGAGCCGATCACGATCATGTCATAGTCGTAGAGCCGTTCCGCCATTATCTGCCCCCTTCACTAATTGTCTAAATCTGTAATGAGAAAATTCTACCCATGCTGCCTGTGCCTTCATAAGCAAGACTTTGTCTAGATGTCTTTGGCTCATGAAGTGCTTCACCCTAATAGTATTATTGTATGGATGAATGGGAAATCCCGCCCGCGTGGTAAGAAACTTCTTTTGTTGTACACTCGAAACACATCATAACTGCCAATCTACTGGAGTGCGTTTATGTCCCGAAGGCTGTTCCTTTTCATCGCTGTATTGTTAGTGGGTTGTCAGGCCATCAATCCGCCACCCACGTCCCTAACACTGCCCATTCGCTTGATCGCCTTTTGGGAAACAGCCAGCGGAACGCTCCAATCCGCCGATGAAGCACAGCCCTTTCAATTCGCGGCGCAGGCGGGTGACGGTATTCGGGTGCAAGTGACGGGCAGCAATCCGGTGAACATCACGTTGCAAAGCCCGGACGGAACAACGCTGGTGCAAGGTGTGGATAAAGTCGAAGCAGCATTGCCAACCAGTGGCGCTTATACCGTCCTGCTAACTGTCGGAGCAGCTACACAATACGACATTGAGTTAGGATACACGGACCGTCTCAACCCCGCTGACTTCACCGCCACACCTACACCGACCCGTGTCGTCACGCCAACACCCACACCGCCCTATTATGCGCGTTTGGGAACGTTGATCGGTGAAGTAGCAGGGGGACAGAACCGCCGGGGCGAGTTCGTTCGCCCCGAAGACCGACATGTCTATACGTTAAACGGGCGGAGTGGGGACTACATCACGGTAGAAGTTGCACAGGTTACGGGTACGGTTGACCCTGTGGTGCATTTTTACGGGCCGGATGGCAGTGAACTGGCAGCGGACGATGACAGCGGTGGTGGCAGCAGCGCCCGCTTGCGGAACGTGCGCTTGGCGCAAGATGGTTTGTACAGCTTTCAAGTATGGGGGCATGGTTTCAGCGGAGAGTACCACATTGATTTAGCCGTCAGCCTCAGCCCCATTCCCATAACGACACAGGCCGCGCGTTTACCGACTGCTACCGCTACGCCACAAGAACCGCTCATTCCCACCATTCAGGCAGCTGTCAGCGGCCAGCCATTGGAAGATCATGTGCCGCTGCTAGGCAGCCTTGAACGAGCGGGTGATTTTGACCGGTATTCTTTCAAGGTGGTGCAGGGACAGTTGATAACAGTAGGTGTACGGGCTGATGCGAATTCTGCGCTGCAGCCCCGCCTTGAACTGTACGATCCTGAAGGGTCGCTTATTTATACCGCGACAGTGGCGAACTCCAACGCGGAAGGCGATGTTCTCATCCCGTCGCTGCTCGCAGCACAAAATGGGGATTATGTCGTTTTTATCAGCGGTGAACGCAATACCAGTGGCGCATACATTGTCTCTTATGGCGTCGGGTTTTCGCATGAAGATGTGCGGCGCGGCATCACTGTCTCTGACCAAGTGTATACCAACGAAATCCTCAGGCGCGGACAAAGCGAATTATGGAGTCTGGATCTGGCTCAAGATGACATCATTTCAGCCGCCGCCAGTCCACTAAGTGTCATTCTCGATCCGTACTTGGAACTGATCGCGCCTGATGGAACGATCATTTCAACCGACGACAACAGCGGTGGAGGACGTGATGCCTTCATCGCAAGTGCACGTGCACCTATTTCCGGACGCTATCGCCTGCGGCTGAGTGCTGCCCGCGCCGCAGCGGACGGCCAATATACACTGGTGTGGCGCATCATCAACCGGGCACCGACAGCCACGCCCGCACCGGGTACTGTGCTGCTCATGTCGTATCAAGACATCATGCCGGAAAACGTATACCAGTTCTATCCGTTTTATGGTGAAGCGGGTGCGCGGGTTTCTATTCGCGTGCGCGCCGAGTCAGGCAGCACACTCGACCCGGTGGCCGTACTGTTGGCCCCCGACGGGAGTGAAATTGCGGCAGGGGATGACGGCGCGAATGATCTCAACCCCAATTTTACGGCCTCACTTCCGGCCAGCGGAACCTATCAGGTGCGGGTGAATGGTTATTTGAGCAGGGGGGCGTTTACGGTGACGGTGGAGCAGGTGTTTGGGTGAGAGAAACAAAATGGGGCGAGAGTTAACTCGCCCCCAAAAGGACTGGGTGAAATAAAGGGATGAATGTGACCCCAGCCAGATAAGTACGTAGGAGATTAGCCCGCCGCGCGGTAAGCAACCGGCTGGATGAGTGCTTCACGAATAGCGTCCAGCAGATCATAGACATCGAAGGGCTTGGGCAGGTAATCGGCTGCGCCCAGATCAAGCGCATACATCAGGTCATGCAGTTCATAACTTTGGGAAGTGACAATGAAGGGGATGTGGCTGAAACGGCGGTCATTGTGAATATTCCGCAGCATGGTATAGCCATCCGTCGAAATCATGTCAACATCACACACAATCAAATCGGGGGTTTGGCGCGTCAGCGCCTGTGACACATCGTCTGCGCTGGAAGCGGTTACGGCCTGCAAGCCAGCTATTTCCATCAAGAAGGCCATACTGCGGAGCAATTTCTGATTTTCATTGATAACAAGGATATGAGCGCCTTCGAGTGGATGCGATGTGTTTTTCATTATCTTCATACTTCCTTAATTAAAAATATCTACTCTCACCATAACGTCATGTTGGTCATAGAAACATTGAGATTGTGAATCTTCGTAAATTATTCACATAATCTCCCATCAACACTTTATAAGGCTATTACAAACATTTTCTCGGTCAATTCAAGTCGATTATGATCTGAGTCGGTTCTATGATTTAGTGGTACTGCATTTACTATCTAATACGAGAATAGCCCCATTTACGTTTCGCTAAAATGAATTTTGCACTTTTTTCACAAAACCTTCGGATATGAAGATCTTGTTACATATCCCACTTAATTTCTAAGGTATAGAATGTCTGTCATGAACTCAATTACCCTGCGCCCTGCTGAACCTGCTGATTACCTGCCCATCATCGCGGTTGTGGATAATTGGTGGGGAGGGCGATGTACGGCAGCCGTGTGCTGTTCGTCAAAGATATTGTGACTGCAAGTTAGCGGTCTATGAGAGTAGTCATCTGCTCGTTCACATCGTGACGTATATCTTGATGATTTGCGGACTAGTTCTGGTTTGCGCCCTATTTGGGCAAGAGTTGAGCCGGAGTTGATCTGTAATAAGAGTAAGATATGAATACGACGTTAGGCAATACCTATGGGCATCTTCAAAAATATGATTATTGCAGAACATTTCCCCAAACAGCAAGTAAATAAACCATCTGCCCGATCGCGAAGACAGTTCCATTATCGCTGGCAGTGGCGTTTGCAGGCCGCACCAGAAGCCCTGTGGCCGCTGGTAGCAGATACCAACCGCTTCAACCGTGACACGGGTGTACCAGCAGTGGAGCGGCGTGATGGCGAGCCGTTGACCAATGCCAGACGCCGGCTGCGCCTGTTCCGTCTAGGTGTACCAGTGGAGTGGGTCGAAGAACCTTTTGAGTGGGTTCGCCCATATCGCTACGGAGTGATGCGCCATTATGTCAGCGGGCCGGTGCATGAGATGCGAACCCTGACCGAACTAAAGCCCCTTCCTGAAGGCGGCACACACGTAACCTATGAAGTATGGGTCACACCCCGCAATTGGCTGGGGCTGCTGGCGATCCCGGTACAAATCGGGCTGTTGAGTTCGCGGGCGTTTGCGAGAGCCTTTCGTAACTATGATGAGATGACAGTAGAGGAAACGCCGTCGGCAGAACTACCGGGTGAGGCTGAATTCATGCCGGGTGGACAGCGGCGCATGGAAGTGTTAACTGATAAGCTGGTAGCTGAAGGCGCGCAGACTGACATTGTCAACCATCTCAAGCACACCATTGAACACACCGACAGCCTGACTCTGGCGCGAATGCGCCCCTATGCGCTGGCGGATGCTTGGGGGCAGCACCGTCGGGACGTGCTGGAACACTGCCTGCTGGCGACGCGGCGCGGCCTGCTTGAAATGGAGTGGGATGTGCTGTGCCCCATGTGCCGCAACACCAAACAGATTGGGCGGACGCTGGGCGACATTCACGATCAGGTTCACTGTGACTCCTGCAATATTGATTTTGAAGTGAATTTCGAAAGGGCGGTGGAATTAACTTTCCATCCCAATCCCTCCATACGCAAAACCGAAATGGCTGAGTTCTGCATTGCTGGACCGCAGACCACACCGCACGTAGCCGTACAGCAGCTTCTCCAACCGGGCGAAGATCGTTCGGTTACACCGGCTCTCGAACCGGGACGCTACCGACTGAGAACGCTCGGTTTGCGCGGTGGGGAATATTTACAGGTGCAACCGGAAGGGATGGACAAGATTACCCTGCGCGCCAGCAACGTTGACGGCTGGCCCGCCAGCGAAGCGCAAATCGCCCCAATGGCTGATTTGCACCTGCGGAACACCACCGATGAGGAACAGCTTTTCATCCTCGAACGGCTGGCGTGGGGTGACCAAACCGTGACGGCAGCCGAAGTAACTGCCTTACAGGTATTTCGTGATCTATTCGCCACCGAAGCACTGCGCCCCGGCCAGCAGATCAGCGTGGGCAGCCTAGCGATTGTGTTTACCGACCTGCGCGGTTCAACCCGTTTGTACAACCAAATCGGGGATGCGCCAGCTTTCGGGTTGGTGATGAATCATTTCGATGTACTGCGTGAAGCCGTGTATGAAGAAGGTGGCGCGATCATCAAAACGATCGGCGACGCGGTGATGGCGGTCTTTCCCCGTCCGGCTCCGGCGCTGCGGGCCATGCTCAAAGCACAGGCCGGGCTTGAGGACACACTGGGTAAACACTCTGCCAAGCTCAAGGCTGGCATCCATTACGGGCCGTGTATTGCCGTGACGCTCAACGAACGGCTAGATTATTTCGGCTCGACGGTCAACATGGCCTCGCGCTTAGAGGCGTTTTCATCGGGCGATGATGTGGTGATTTCGGCTCAGGTTTACCATGACCCTGAGGTGCTGGAATGGATGGAAGCCGGGCACTTCACGATGGATCCGTTCGAGGCACAGTTGAAAGGTTTTGATGACCACTTCGCACTGTGGCGGGTACGCTAATCAGTTGGCCTAATCTCATGGTCGTGTGCAGTTCGGCTGCCGGTGTGCCGATGGGGGTACGTTGGTCAGGAGTAGGGTGCACACCAATTGAAATAGATGCGCTTTTCCCGTATGCTCCTGTAGCGACCTGAAAATTGGTAAATATGCGTTAGCGGACACGGGGCTTTACGTGTCAAACCTCTGCCGCGTTCACTTCAATTTCAGCAGGTCATTCGAAAACTACAGGAGAAAATACATGAAGTACAAACTCATGCTCTCTGCCATGCTGTTGGCGGTGGGAATGGTCCTGCCGGCAATGGCACAGGACAGCACTGGCTCATCGCTAGGTGGACTGAAAGGAAACTGGATACTGGTTTCATACGGTGCGCCAGATGCACAAACGAGCGTACTGGAAACAACGACCATCACAGCCGAATTTTCAGAAGAAGGCATTCGCGGCAGCGCAGGCTGTAACACCTACTTCGGCACCTTCAAATATGACAACACCACGTTGGCGATGTCACCCCTTGCCAGCACACGCAAAGCCTGTGATGAAGCAGGAATGGAGCAGGAAACAGCATTTCTGGCGGCTTTGCAGGCAGCAAGCAGTTACCAGTTGACGGGCGGGCAGCTACTGATCAATTACGAAGGTGGCATCCTGACATTCGCGGTTGATAATTCGGTGGTTGAACCCACCCCGATCCCCGACACGGGCGACTCGTCACTGGGTGGACTGGCAGGAAGCTGGATATTGGTTTCCTACGGTTCAGCGCAAGCGGTGCTGCCCGAACCCGTGATTACGGCCAAGTTCGCCGCACAGGGCGTTAGCGGCAGTGCGGGCTGCAACAGTTACATCGGTGATTTCGGCTACAACAACGGGGCGCTCACCATTAGTGCTCTCGCCAATACTGAGAAAGCCTGTGTAGATTCTGCAGTAACAGATCAGGAAACGGCTTATCTAGACGCCCTGCGAGGCGCGACCACTTATCAGTTTGTTGACGGGCAACTGCTGATCAATTACGAGGGTGGCATACTGGCCTTTACACGAGATACAAGCGCCGTTGAACCCACCGCCATCCCCGACACGGGCGACCCGTCACTGGGCGGACTGGCAGGCAGTTGGATACTGCTTTCCTACGGTGCGGTTGATGCGCCGGTGGAAGCACTAGAAGCCGTGCCCATTACAGCCGAATTTTCTGCGACGGGCATCAAAGGCAGTGCGGGCTGCAATACTTACTTCGGCACCTTCACCTTTGCCAATCAGACACTCACTCTATCACCCCTCGCCAGCACCTTGTTAACATGCCCTGATCCAGCAGTGGTACAGCAGGAGTCAGATTACCTCGCCGCGTTGCAGTCGGCGGCAGGTTATCAGGTGGGTGGCGGGCAGTTGACCGTTAATTATGAGGGTGGCGTGCTAACCTATATGCAGGACACGACCGCCAGCGCACCTACCCCTATTCCCGACACCGGCGACTCATCGCTGGGTGGTCTGGCAGGCAGTTGGTCGCTGGTTTCATATGACGGTGGACAACTGCTACTGCCGGATTTTCCGATCACAGCCGACTTCACCGCGCAGGGTATTAGCGGCAGTTCAGGCTGCAATAATTACAGCGGTACCTTCACCTACAACAATGGAACGGTGACCTTCGGTGAACTCATCAGTACGCAAAAGGCGTGTGAGCCGAATGTGATGGAGCAGGAAGCGGCGTATCTGGAAGCCCTTTCATCTACGGCCAGCTACAGCGTGAGCAAGGAACAATTGACGATCGGTTACGAGGGCGGCGCACTGGTATTTGAAGCGCAGTAAGCTGTTTATAGTCGATAGTCTATGGTATGCAGGCACTTTCGAAGGCCGCGACTATACAGTAAGGCAATCAACAAACGGTTAGCAATTTGCTGCTAACCGTTTGTGTTATCACGCATTTTCCACTCAATGCCGTGAAGGCTGGCGATAGTTAGCTTGTAGTCACCGGTTTGTTACAGAAGATTACGGAATTGGCACAACTGGCAGCAATTTCGTCCCTAATGGGAGGCTTCGCACGCAAATGCGGCACGGTATTATGTGCCAACTTTGTGGAGGGAATGTCGCCGTCGTTGACGACATGATGGAAAATAGATGGGTAATTTGATGTGTATCAAAGCACTAAAGTTCGTATATGTCAATATAAATTCGGGTTGAAACGGGTTTGAATTCGGTTTGTGAGGGGGCGAGAAAATATCTAGTGCGCGGCGGGGGCGAGGGATATAGAAAGAGCGGACGCCATTCTTGGCGTCCCTACGGAATGCGGAATGGCGTGTCACGCCGGTCAATGTGTAATGTGTTATGCGGTGATGTCGCCTTCACGGGAAAATGAAGAGGGCGACAGGGTGACGCGCACATTATCAAACTCGGCGTAAACCACATCCATCGAATTTTCAGAACCGCAGCCTGCATCCACGCCAATGGTGCCCGGAAGTACCATTTGATGGTCAAAGTGGGCGATGTGCTGGTCATCTATCCAGAAATGCACTTCTGTGTCGCTCACGCTCAAGGTGAGGTGATGGCTCTTGCCGTCGTTCAAGTCCACGATGCTGGATTGATTCTGGTCGAGGTCGGCGAAATCCTGCTGATGCGGATCGAATATGCGATAGAGCCAGAAGCCACTGCTGTAATAATTCAACATGCTGGCGGTCTTATAAGCAGGCTGCTGAACATCGAAGAGCAGGCCGACGGTGAGCGTGCCCTCACTCGGACGGACGGTCACATCGGTTTCGAAAACATAATTGAGATCGAGGGGCGGTACGGCTTTAGCATCGTTAAAACCGGGTGAAGCAAACCATGTGAACAATTGGTCACGGCAGTTGGCGCGGATGACATATTTGCCGTCACGGATGTTGCCGGTGATGATCTCGTTGCCGCCGGTTTCCCAGTCGTGCCGGTTGTCGCTGAAGTCATCGGCAAACAGGACTTCGCGGTCGGCGGCTTTGTTGACCAAGTTCAAGCTGATGGTGAAATCGCCGCGCCCAGAACTGGTGCGGACAAAGATGGTGTATTTGCCAGCAGCCGCGAGATAGAGGTTGCTTATGGCGGGATTAGGCCCGCTGCTGTCATCCTGATAAGCGATTTCGTTGGTGGCAGCGTCGGCGATCACCAGATAGAGACGGAGTGAGCGCGGGTCTTTGGATACGGCTGTGATGGTTACGGTATCTCCGGCTTCGGCCTCAAAGGTGTAGCGCACGGTTCGGGAGAGATTGGCAAGGCTGCCATCGGCACTGTCGCCGTAGGTTAAGGTGGTGGATTGGGCTAGTGCGGTGCTGGATAGGCTGCCCAATATGAGCAAGGGGAGGATGATTAGGCGAAAGAAACGAAGGGCGTACATGTGGATTGTTCCTGAAGAATTCACGTTAGATACACTCAGCATATCACAGTGTCGCTGGATGATAAACTAACCAGCTATGAGTAAATGATGTGCAGCGGACGCCAAGAATGAGGTCCCTACATAATGCCTGTTTGCCGCTTTGGTGGAGAGTGGTGATAATAGTAAATACTAACATCAAAAAGATGGTACAAGCCGTTAGGAGGCTGCTGCAACTGTGGAACAGGTTTCACGGCTGCCGGAAATGGAACGGCCTTCGCCTTACAATACAGACTTAGTTGTCAGCGCTCTTTTTACCCAGTGGAAGTGTCCCGCCATGATCCGGTTTGGGATAACTGTATTACTGATTATTGGCGGGGTGTCGTTACTTTCGTTCAGCAATCTACCGTCTGAACCAAACAATTATCACCTCATACTGCCGACAGCTGCTGCAACCGAGGCGGTGACAGCGGAAGCTACCCAAGCCATATTTCCTATGCTCACATCCGTCACACATAACGCCGATTGGACTCCAGTGGAGCAGGATTTTGACGGCGTAACAATGGTGCTGGTTCCGGCGGGGTGTTTTGACATGGGTAGCGACGATGGTCGTGATGAAGAAAAGCCCGTCAACAGGCAGTGCTTCGATGAACCGTTCTGGATTGACACCTATGAGGTGACACAGGCACAGTTCACCTTATCTCGGTGGGATGCAGGCCAACGAGAGCCGATCTACAGGTGATGATCGTCCAGTCGAAAATAACGTGGCCTAGCCCGCGATTTTTGTGCGCTGCGCGATGCCCGCCCGCCCAGCGAACGTGAGTGGGAATATGCAGTGCGCGTGGGCCAGACACCTGGTGTATTCGTGGGAGATGAGTGGATGGAACGCGTGCGGTCTGTCATTTGATAACCAAACTGCGGATGTCGGCAGTCTTCCAGCAGGTGTCGTGGCAGGTGCTCTGGACATGATCGGCAGTGGGAACGGGTGGGCAGTATTTACATGGACTACCCATATGAACGTGACGATGGGCGGGAAGCTAATCTGATGAGCTAGGCATTTATCATGGGATGCGGGTGGCGCGTGGAACATATACAATATTGCGGCTGATGCGTGTCCTTCCGCAATGGAAACGATCCGGCTGGTGTTCGATGTTATCTGCGGGACAGAATAGTTCCCGCCACAACATTCTGATTTGTGGCATAATGGCGGTATGCGATCCTACTCATTTCCCGCTGCCCGCCGTGGCCGCTGCATCTCGGTGACCGGCTGATCGTCTACCATCTGCGGAGAGCTAGAAGCCCGCCACCACGAGATTGATCTGCTGGCGCATTATGACCGCCCTGATGATCCGGCACAGCAGGAACACTACGATCACCGCTTTGCCAGTGTGCAGCTTTTCCTCGAACCCCGCCGCAGCTAATTGAGTTATGCAGCCTTGCCGTTGCCGGGTGCGAACGCTGGCCGCAGCGGGCGGATCAGGGCGTGGTCGCCCGCGATGCAGCGGCAGGCGATTGAACAGCGGCTGGCAGAGCAGCACTACGATGCCATTCACCGTTCGGCGGCATCCGTATGAACTGCTGGGGGCGCTGGCGGGCGGCAGGCGGTTATTACACCGTATGAGCTACAGTTTGTATCTGCGGCGGGATGGTAACCCGCTTCCTGCACCCCTCTCCATACAATGGAGAGGCTAAAGAATCGAATTCAATTAGCAATTGCGCGGCGGTTTGAGGCGTTCATGTTCGCGCTGTATGTGCGCGGACGGTGGTAGTATCGCGCGATCGACGAGTTAAATCCAGCGTTGAAGGTGGAGGTTATCTCAACGGGTGGATACCTATCACTTCAAGCCGCGACCCGTGAAGCGCATCCCGTATCTGTCATTCGTGGGGAATTGCGGAATATGCGCTGAATGTGGACGCGGCGCTGCGTCTGGCGCGTGAGATATTCCCGGCGGTGCGGGTACGCGTGCCAGAGGCGCGGTTGTGGCTGGTGGGTAACCGCCCGCTGCCTGAAGTAATGGGCCTTAGCCAGCGACAGCATTCGTGTCACCGGGCGTGTGCCATATGTACGACCGTATCTGGCGCGGGCGGGGGTATTCGTCAGTCCGTTGGTGGTTGGGGGCGGGCATTAAAAACAAGGTGTTAGAGGCGCTGGCGATGGGCTGTCCGGGAGGTAACGCCGAGCATGGACGGCATCAGCGCGCGGGACGGGGAAGAAGCCTTGATTGCCGATGGGCAGGCTATGGTCGATGCGATTGTAGGGGTGGTGCGGGATGACGGGCTGCGGGCGCGGCTGGGAGAGCAGGGGCGCAGCCTAATTGAAGCGGCTGACGCGGTGGCAGAGGGTTATATTCGGTTGTACGAGACGCTAGCCAACTAGCTGCTGGTTAGCGGGCGCGGGGCGTGACAGTGCGGCGTGAGCGCCTGCGAATGACTTTGAGCGCGTGTTTTTCACGGCGTTCTTCGCGGCGATTTTCCTGTTGGTCGCCCAGCAGCGGGTTCTTCTTCTTGCGTTTTTCGGAACCGGGTTTATCTTTACTCGCCATTGTTATTTCCCTTACCGGAACGGCTTAGACTACTCCTAGTCTGAATATAAACGCAAATTCTAACGCGAACTAAATGCCGTAGGAAACAGGTGGCGCTTATTTTTGTCATATGTGCTAGACGTGCGGTATGTCGCGGCTGGCAATCACGTCAATGTCCGTGCCGAGTATGTTGGTGGCGATGACCTGCCCCATTTCCACTGGAGCCAAGAGCGTGACTTCGCGCAGCGCATCGCATACTGCCTGCACCATATCACGGGGTACGGCCTGTGCGGTGCGAACAGGCAGGCGCGGCCACAGTCCATCAATCACCATGACGGTGGTGGTGACCATGCGGCGGGGGTCGGTATGTTCCTGCTCGGCATATTCTTTGCCCTTCTTGCAGGAAAAGCCGCGAATTTCGACAATAGTGTCGTCGTCCGCTTCCACTTCTAAACGGCATCCCAGTGGACAGCCGATGCACAGGTAATGAGTAAGGGTATTGGTCACGGCAGCCTCCTTAGCGGGGTGTCACATCAATCCGCAGCGCCCCACCGTGGAAATTTTGCAGCAGACGCGGCGTTACTTTGACGGTGACGGTTTCCGCCGGGAAGACGTAGCGCAGTTTGCGCTCGAAGACATCACCAAAGCGGATGGTGGATTTGTCCAGCGGTTTGCGAACGCGCAGGTAGAGGGTGTGTTCACGGTCTGTTGAAATGGTCTGTGGCACGCAGTAGGCAACGTTTTCGCCGGGCATCAGGCGAACATTATCGCCGGGGCGACGCTGTCCTGTGGCCTCTTCACCAGCGCTGCGTCCGGCCAGAAATGACTCTTCGGTGACGAAATCGACCAGATCATGAATGTGCACCACGTTGCCGCAGGCAAAGACGCCGTTCATCGAGGTTTCCATCGCACTGTCTACAATCGGCCCGCCCGTAAGCGGGTCGAGGCGCAGTTTCAATTGGCGCGACAGTTCATTTTCCGGGATGAGGCCGATGGAGAGCATGAGCGTATCGCACTCAATATCCTGTTTCTTCTTCATGATGGGCTGGAGGGCTTCATCCACCGGCGCAACGGTAACGGCCTCGACACGATCTTTGCCCTTGATGTCGATCACGGTAGAAGAGAGGTGCAGGGGTATATTAAAGTCATGCAGGCACTGGACGATGTTGCGTGTAAGTCCATTGGCATGCGGCATGATCTCGTACACACCGTGTACTTTCACGCCCTCCAGCGTCAGCCGCCGCGCCATTATCAGCCCGATGTCGCCTGAGCCGAGGATAACCACGTTTTTGCCCGGTAGATATCCCATCATGTTGACAAATTTCTGGGCTAATCCCGCGGTCAGGATTCCCGCAGGCCGTGTGCCGGGAACGCGGATGGCACCGCGCGTCCGTTCCCGTGCGCCCATCGCCAACACCACGGCTTTGGCGGAAATCAGATGAACGCCGTGCGTGCCAGACATCAGTTTAAGCTGTCGCATACCGTCAATATCGGCGACGAAGGTGTCCGTCAGCACATCAATGCCCCAGTCGTAGACTTCGCGCAGGAAACGCTGGGCATACTCTGGCCCGGTCAGTTCTTCACCAAAATGATGGAGGCCGAAGCCCATGTGGATGCACTGCTGGAGGATGCCGCCCGCTTCCTTTTCGCGGTCAATGATCAGGATGTGTTCCGCGCCGCTTTCCTGTGCGCCCAGTGCCGCCGCCATGCCCGCCGGGCCCGCACCGACGACCACCACATCGTACTCGCGGCGTAAATGGACAGGTTTAGCCGTTAACATGCTGCGTCTCCTGTTCCCGTTGGCAGACCAGCCAAGAACCATTTCCACGTTTGGTAATGCGTTCCAGCGGCAAATCCAGCGCCTGTGCTAACAACTGCATACAACGCGGGGTACAGAATGCACCCTGACAGCGCCCCATTCCGGCGCGTGTGCGGAATTTCAAGCCATCCAGCGTGCGCGCACCGTCTTCCACCGCATCGAGGATTTCACGCTCGGAGATTTGTTCGCAGCGGCAGATGATATGGCCGTAACGGTGATCTTCCGTACTCAGCCGAATTTGCTCGTCCAGTGGTAGCCCAGCCATATGCACAGCTTTGGGAATGGAAGCCATAAAGTCATCCTTCAGCGACAGGGATAGTCCTTCATCGCGCAAGATGTTGACAACCCTAATGGCAATGGCTGGCGCGGCAGTCAGGCCCGGCGATTGGATGCCCGCAACATTGATGAAACCCTTCTGTGACGATGGCTCGATAACAAAATCGCCGTTAGTGGATACGGCCCGCGTTCCCGCGAATTCGGCGATGCAGTCACGTTCGCTGATGCCGGGTACTAAGCGCCTGACATGCAGGAAGACTTCTTCTGCACCGGCTGCCGAGGTGGTTAGATCTTCAGGATCATCCACCTCATGGGCGGTGGGGCCAACCATAATCGTGCCATCGAAGGTTGGTATCACTAAGATGCCCTTCGATACGGGTGTCGGACAGGGGAAAATGATGTGATCCACAAGTCCGTCCAACCGCTTGTCGAGGATATATTCTTCGCCCTTTCGCAGTTTCATGGAAAAGGTTTTTGCACCAGCCATCCCGGCTATTTGATCAGCATACAGTCCGGCGGCATTAATAACATAGCGGGTTGTAATCGTTTCGCGCGGCGTCTGAATTTCCCATCCGTCATCTACTGCTCGAATGCTCTGCACAGGACTTTCGAGGTGCATATCCAAGGCGTTGAGCCGAGCGCATTTGGCGAGGCCGAAGCAGGCTTCATAAGGGTTGATGACCCCGGCGGTAGGGGCATAAAGCGCTGAGATAATGGAACGCGATAGCGACGGTTCTTCACGGCGGATGCGGGCGCGATCCCACAACACAAGGCCAGGTACACCTTTGATTTCACCCTGCCAGTGCAGCTTTTCCAGCACTGCCTGTTCTTGCTCGTTGAAGGCTACCGTCAGTTCACCGATGCGTTTGAAGCCAAACCCTAATTCGCGGTGGAGGTCATCCCACAATGGGTTGCCTTCCCACTCCAGTTTGCCTTTGAGCGTATCAGGATTACTGTGGTGACCAGCGTGAATGATGCCGCTATTGGATTTGCTGGTGCCAAACCCGACATCGGACTCTTTTTCGAGGAGCACAGTGTTCAGGCGGTAACGAGACAGTTCGCGGGCGATGGCACAGCCCACGACACCACCGCCGATAATTGTTACATCATAGCGCATAGACAACCCGTCCTGATTGGCGAATAGACGGTTACAAATTACAAAAGGTCTATGCTCATAATAGAGGAGGTGACAGTTGCTTTCGCAGTGTTAAACGTCACTTACGAGAGCGACGGCTGTCGTGGATTAAGCCAGAATGGGTTCAGGTTTCTATGTGCGGTGTCTCACACGCGCAGACGCATCTTATGCAATTCGTCTTGCCGTATTTTCTCGGCATCGCGCATCATGGTTTCTATGTCGTCGCGCACGCGGATGAAACAACCGACCAGCCCGTCGGCCTGTCCCGACGCCAGCAGCGTCACCAGATTGGCGGGCATCTCAGGTGGATCGTATTGAACACTATCAACATAGGGCTGGAGCCACGGGAGGTACTGCTTGCCCTCATCAGACTCCAGCAGATACGTCATCATATCAGTGTGAACGTTACCGGGGTCTATCACAAAAACTGCGATATTGTGTTCGCGAACTTCTTCAGCCAGACAGTCCGAAAAACGGATGACTGCCGCTTTTGATGTGGAATAGCTTGCGCCATTTGCCATCCCAATCAGGCCCGCACCACTTGCCACATTGATGATACGTCCGCATTGGCGGGTTACCATGCCGGGAAGGACGGCGCGAGTACACAAAAACGTGCCATGCAAATTGACTTCAAGCACCTGCCACCAGTCGTCGGGGTCGGCCTGTGCCACCGGGCCGGGTATGCCGCTTATCCCGGCGTTGTTCACTAGCAGATCAATCGCACCCAGCTTCGTTTCTACTTCCTGCACCATGCGCTCAACCGAAGCGCGCTGCGTGACATCGGTTTCGACGGCAAGGGCATGACCGCCGGCCTGTTGAATCAAGGTTACGGTTTCATCGAGAGTGGCTGTAGTTCTGCCGGTGACGGCGACTGCCGCGCCCGCCTTTGCCAGCGCCTGCGCGATAGACTGACCGATGCCGCGCCCGCCACCCGTGACGATGGCAACCTGTCCGCTGAGGTCAACTGTTGGGGATGACATGCCATGCTCCTTGATTTGCGGTTTGTGATCGAAACAGACTTAGCGTTTCTTTTTCTTGACACGCGGCACTTCGTCTACCCGTGCGGCGTACTGCGCCACCAAATGACCATGAATGGGCACTGCCAGCGCCGGAGCAGCCGCCCAGCCGATGCACGGCACGGCGGCCACAATGGACAGAACAAAGTTGGCGATAAAGCTATACAGCACCCACTGGAGGGTGATGGTCAGGCCGCCACCGCGATAGGCCGTGCGGAACAAATCACCGAATTGGAAGAAGACGCCGATGTTTTCTTCGTCCGCAAAACGCGCCAGTCCCAGCGCCAGCATCGGCCATGTGATGACGTTGTAGATGAGGATTAGCGGAAGGATGCAGCAAACGACAGCAAAGCCGATGGCGCTGCCAAAAAAATTATCGCGCCAGAAGGGAGCAGTGGTCAGATAGCAGCAGGCGGGCAGCAGATTGGGGAGGTTATAAACGAATACTGCGGCCAGCACACTGCCGCCTTTGCGGAATTTCTCGGCGTAGTTGTCCCAGCGCGGCAGGGGAATCGGATGGTTATCACGTACATTCCGCACCAGTTCGACGGCATAACCCAGCAGCAGCGACCACGCGATGATCGGCCCTAGACCTAAAAATATCAACCCGATTAACCCCGCTAGTGCGATGCCTGCCATGAGCAGGAGTTTGGGTGTCCATTCGCGGTCTTCAAAAATGTAACTGACAGCACGCCCAATATCCACAGGCTATACCCCCTGATGAGTGTGCGCCATTATGCACGGGGGCTGGCCTTTCGGCAAGTGATTACCCCGCCAGCTTCGTCATATAGGCCTTCAGATCGGTGAGGGTTATTTCGCCCAGTTTTTTCTCGCGCACCACGCCGCCGCGGTCAATCACATAGGTGGTGGGAAAGACATCAATTGCAAACGCATCTTTGACTTCCAGATTGTCGTCCAGCAGTACGGTCAGCCCGCTAATATTATTTTCATTGAAATAGGTGTTGATGGCTTCCGGTTTTTCGGCCATGTTGAGTGCCAGCACCACAGCACCTTGATCCCCCTGTTCAGCTACAAACTGCTGGAGCGCAGGCAGTTCACGCTTGCAGGGTTCGCACCACGTCGCCCAGAAGTTAAGGAACACCACCCGCCCGCGATAGTTGGAGAGACGGTAGCGTGCGCCATCCAGTCCGGTGAGTTCAAAGTTGGGGGCGGGCTGGTCGATCAGCGATATTTGTTGAAAGGGGTCATTGACCGGCAAGGGCGTGGGTACCGCCTGACTAACGCTGTTATTTTCGCTAAGTGCCAATGCTAGCGCTGCCAGTAGGCCCAGCAGCGGGATGACTAGAAAGACAATGAGAATGGGAGAAGGTTTTCCGGGCTGCGGCGCAGATGAGGTGGGCTGAGTCATTGTTTCTCATTTTCGAACTTATACGCAATCTTATGACCAGTATAAGTTCGCTGCGGGGTGTATTTCAAGTTGTTGGACAATTACTGAGCCGCCTTTAACCTCATTCCACGACTACCAGTGCTTCTAACTCCGGCGTCAGCACCACGCTTTCCTGTTCATTGGGGTCGGTGCGGGCAATCACTGCCGTGCATGGCTGGTCGCTCAAGTTGGCCGGAAGGTGGGGCACACCTGCTGGAATGTAGAAGAATTCGCCCGCTTTGACGATGACATGTTCTTCCAACTGGTCGCCGTACCATGTATGCGCTTCGCCGCTGATGACATAGATCGCGGTTTCATGATTTTCGTGTTTGTGGGCCTTGGCTCTGCCGCCTGGTGGGATGGTCAATAGGTGCATACAGATGGCCTGCGAACCAACTGTTTCCGCCGCAATGCCTTCAAAGTAGCTAAAGCCCTGTTTGCCGTCATAGGTGCTGTTCGGGCGAATGATCTGGCAGGTGGGTTTGGACATAATTAGGTGCTCCCTATTTCAACATTATGAATATTGTACGTCTACAAACGGTATTCGGATGAATTGTCTTACTATTTATGGGTGGAATGGGACAGGCGGCTATTTGCCGAACGGTTGAGGCGTATCATAATATTCCATACGATGTATTTTTGCTATTTACCATGAGGGTATTCACATGGAAAAACGTACAGAATTTACTGCGGGATTTAGGCTGCCGCTCCGGTGACCGACATGATCTGCCCACTCGAACTACGTTTCCGGACGGAGCGCAGTACCGGGTAGAAATTCCCAGCGTGGAAGGGCCAGTGGCACTGCAAGCCGTGATGGAACAAGCGCGGACATTGGGCGTGACGGTGCATCGCGTTTCACAGGGCAGCGGCATCATGCTGTTGACTGACGCCGAAATTCGTGAGATGGGACGGTTGGGGAACGCGGCGGGCGCCGAGGTTAGTTTGTTCGTTGGGCCGCGCGCGCCGTGGGAAGGCAGCGCCATTCCGCTGACGCCCGACGGCAAAATCTTTGGCTGGCGGCATCTGGGCATGGATCAATTGATGTACGCCTTCAACGATGTAGAACGGGCCTGCGAACTCGGTATCCGCAGTATTCTGCCGGCTGACGAGGGGTTAGTCTGGCTCGTTGACCAAGCCCGTCAACGTGACCTGCTCCCCAAAGACCTCATCATGAAAGGCTCGGCGCTGCTGGGTGCGGCTAATCCGATTGGCATCAAGCTGCTGCAAGAGGCGGGGCTGAACACCATTAATGTTGCCTCTGATATTTCGCTGGCGAAGCTGGCTGCGCTGCGGCAAACCATTTCTATACCGATTGATTTGTATATCGAAGGACCGGACGGGCTGGGCGGTTTCACCCGCTACCATGAACTGCCGGAAATTGTGCGGGTGGGCGCGCCGATTTACCTCAAGTTCGGCTTACGCAACGCTCCCAATATTTACCCCAGCGGCATCCACCTGGAAAACGCCGCCATCCAGACCGGACGGGAACGGGTGCGACGGGCGGCTATTGGCATGGAGCATCTGGCGCGGGGGTGCGGTCACCGCCGTCCCAGACGGGCGCGGCGGGATTAGGCATTCCGGTTGTTTAGCGGGTACGTTTGATCACTTGGCATCTGATGACTTGTCCGTGCGGCGTACATGCCCGTAGTCATCTTTATTGGTCGAGAGGGGTTTGATACAGTTCCGGCCTATCATGTCGCGGATCATATGTATTTCCATTGAATGTCAGGCGTGGTACAGTGGGTGGGTCTCAGCTGATAGGTTGCTGCTTTGCCAAAGGTTTCTCCTGGTCGAAAGCAATCCATTGGAACTGCACATCAGCGATATTGGAAACCAGCATGTTGGGGTTAATGCCATGTGCCAGTAAGTCACGAGGACGAATTGAGCGAGATGCTGGCGGCGAGGAAACCGATGCCCACCAACTGTGCGCTGGTCAAGCGGTCACCCAAAACCACGAAGGCCAACGTTAAGGCCACGCCAATTTCGCCAGTGCCAACACGGCAGTTTGCAAGCTGCCGAAGAACTGACGCCGCCGAACAAGGCGATGCGAGAAATGGCGGTCGTGATAGCCAGCGCGATAATCGGTAGGGCGCTCTGTACAATTTGGGTGTCATCATCTGCCGACAGCGACCCACACCATAGATACCAGTATCGCCATGGTCGTGAGGATGTAGAGCGTGACGGTAGGCGCTGGCATTTCAGAGTACATATTGGCTGAGGATGACTGTCTCGGCGAACATGAGCGCTGGGTTAACATCAGGCCAACACCCAACCAGTTGATCGGTTGGCTGCCGAAGCCAGTGATGATGATGAGGGCAATCATCGCCAGCGCGACGCGCAGAATGAGGCGGCGGTCTAACTTTTCTCCACCAAAGCGCGACAGCAGTACAGCGAAGATGAGGTACATGCCGTTCAACAACTGGGCTTGTGAGGCATCAATTGAACCGAGACCACTGTAGTAAAAGAGGGAACCGATGCCATTGACGACGCCGATGACGACGCAGCCCAACAATCCGGCGGGATAGATATAGATGTATTTGCGGGCGAAAATGGCGTAGACAACCCACAGCAGCACAACCGCGATGATGGTGCGCCATGCGGCAACGGTAAATGAGTCCGCGCCAGCGTTAATGGCTAACTTGCCAAAAATGGGCGCAACACCCAAAAAAAAAGGTGTTAAGAGACCCGCCCCTATTCCTCGAAGTTGAGAACGCATGATGACCATGCTCTCCAAATTGATTTAGAAATCGGCTGCTGTGGTTAAGATCTGGCAGCCCCGAACCCCACAAATACCTTGAACAGTATAGCGCAATATACGGTTTGAAAACGGTTAGAGTTTGTTAGGACGTTGGAAGGCGGACACCAACGGTAAGCGTACCACAAACGTACTGCCGGGAAGGGTCTCCGGATCGCAACCGTTACTTTCAACTTCGATGCTGCCGCCATGCGCTTCGACAATTCCTTTGCAAACCGCCAATCCTAAGCCCAAGCCACCACCGCGAAATGCAGTTTTGCTGGTAGAGTGCAACATCGGGTCGCCAATGGTATGAAAGCGCTCGAAGATTTGTTCTTGCTGGTCTTCATCAACTCCGATTCCCGTATCCTTAACCGTCATAAGGATACTTTCCTGCTCAATAACCGCGCTTATAAAGACGCTGCCGCCGTCCGGTGTATATTTCACGGCATTGCTGACCAAATTAGAGATGAGGAGTGCCAGCAGATCGCCATCGCCGCGCATTTTGTCCGGCCACTCTTCGCGCTTGAAGTGAATGGTAACGTGACGGGATTTGAGCGATTCTTGCATATTGGCAAGGGTGCGTTCGGCGATGAGACCGGGATTGATGGGGCCGATGCTCAAATCAATCTGGTTATTCATGATGCGGCTGATCGTTACAATCTCATTGATAATGTTTTGCATCCGCTTGATGCCGTCTTGTAACCCCTGCACCATTACGGTGGTTTCATCATTGGTGACAGCGTTCTTGAGGCGGAAGCTCGCCCAGCAACCGGCTGTAGCCATTTACCAACGTCAGCGGTGTGCGAAGTTCGTGGGCCGTGATTTGGATGAAGGCATCTTTCATCTTATCCAAATACTTTAAGGTAGTGTTGCTGGTTTCAAGATCGCGGATTTTTTCTTCCAACCGCCCTACTACTTCTTGCGTATATTCTTCGCGGGCTTCGGAGAGGGTATCGGCATCAATGTGGTCTTTACCACCCTGCAAATAATATTCAACTTTGTCGGCCAGCAATTCCACATCTACAGGCTTGGTCATGTAGCCAGTGACACCGGCTGCCATCGCCATAGCGCGGTGCTGACCATAGCCCTGCGCCGTCAGCGCAACAATCGGCGTGCGTTTGAAACGGGTTTCCCCGCGCAGGGTGGTGGTAATTTCACGACCACTCAGATCAGGCAGGTTGATATCGGTTAAGATGAGATCAGGGGTGGATTTGCGTGCCAAATCAATGCCATCGAGACCCCGTTCAGCCACCAGCACATTGTAACCAGCGTGCTTTAGGGCACGCTCCACCAACGAACGGCTGGCGGGGTCGTCCTCAATGTAGAGGATAGTTTTGCTAGTGGTCAACATTCGCTCCATTAATTCACCATAAACACACTTATACACAACTATTCTTTATATATGATAAGGTCGATTGGTAGAATTGTGGATAAAGGTTTAATAGGATAGCAAGAGTCACAATAACGGCGGAGCAGGTGTTTGACCTACTCCGCCGTAGCGTGCCGAATGCGTTGTTACTGAAGATGTTTCAAGCGTATACTGCTGCGCGCTTTCTACATCAAGTCACTATTTTCATCCATTCAAATTAGAACTGCCATTCCTCAGCAATCTTGCCATCTTCAAAACGGAAGATTGCAGCACGATCCGCATGGCTGCTCATGGCGGTTTCGTGGGTATCGTACAGCATGGCTGTTAAGTCGCCTTCCGATACCATTAATAACCCCAGATTATGGGAAATGGGAGTGATGGTCTTGAGTGTTCCATTTTCCTTCATTTCACGGAAGTTCTGGGCAAAGGTTTGTAGGTTAATCGTGCCCACATCGCTGCACGGGCAGGTGTGGTACAGGAAGGATGATGCCATCAGGCTGGTGTCCAGCTTGCCGTTGTTGTACGAATCAATCCAGCCCAGCACGACGCGCCGATTTGCATTGGCGGTCTCGGTCGAAAACTGCGGCATATCTTTTGCTGTGGTGTCTGTCATCATCATGCTTCCCATGCCCCGATAATCTTCGGCAGTGCCGAGAATCGAGAAATCATGTTGTTCATACTGACGCCAGATTTCCACAATCTTGCCATCCGCGATACGGAAGAATTCTACAGCATTTCCTGACAGCGGTTCATCGGCTGCGCGCGGTTCCGTTGCCGGTTTCGTGCCTTGCCAGAGATACGGCACGGCGACGAAGTTGCCCTCGCCGATAACAGCGTAGGGCGAAATCTTGAGGTTAGTCACGCGGTCAAAAAACTGACGGTAGTTTGCCATGAAGCCGCTCGTATCCCGGCTGTCAGTGAGAGGATCATGGAAGACCACATTATCTGCTACGAATGCACAGGCACTCTCCGCATCCATATGGCCGTAAACACAATCCAAATAGTTGGTAACGAGTAATTTATTGGCTTGGACATCGTCCTGCGCGAATACCGGTAGGGCGAGTGCAAAAGCCAGTATGACGATCCCGAAGGATGCCAAACGTGTTAGGTGCTTCATACTCTCTGTCTCCTTACTCGCAGCGTTTAAAGGCAGGCTAATTGTGGATGATGGAGGGGATGTAGTGACGTAAGCTGAGGCGTTCGGCACGCGAGCCTGCTACAATTTCAGTGTAGGGCAAAATGGGAGGAATCAACACGCGCTATTGACATTAATCCGCCGTGATTTTTGACATATGCAGCCTATCCAAATGGGAAGTATTAACAGCCCTCTGTCAAAGCAACGTCGAGCTTCTGTCTTAAGTGTGCTGGCTGAACCAATTATTCTGTGCCTAAAGTCAGCCGCGCACGTTCCATGCCATACAGGCAGATTGTCCACAGATCGGCAACGGGAACGTTGGTATAGGGCAAAGTGTGAAGATAGGGCGGCGGGCCGTACTCCGGCGTGAAGGTCAAGGTTTCGTCGAGCGCGGCATGGTTGGCCTGAATGCGCTGCCACTGCTGTTCATGCCAGGCCACCTGTGCGGCGTACTCCAACGCGCGTGGGTCGGGGACTTGCGGCCCTTCTTCGTAACCCACTCGCCCATGAATGTGGATGGCGCGCTGGTTGGCGGCTTCGAGAGCGGCCTGCTGGTCATCGGGCAGACGTTCGCAGACATTTACCCAGTGGCTGTAGTCGGCGGTAAGGCACAGTTCGGGGAATTGGCGCAGATAGAAGGCGGTGTCCCACGGCGTGAACAACAGCCGCCCGCGATGGGTTTCATGGGCAACAGGCAAACCGAGAGCGGTCTGTACTGTGAGGGCGGTCTCAAAGAAGGCACAGCCTTCATCGTGAGTGAAACTGTCGCGCCCGCTGTGGAGATTAATTTTGAGCGGCTCAAAAGCGGCGAAGTGTTGAAGGATGGGTTCGATGTCAGCTTTGTGGTTGATAGGCCCGGCAATGATGAGCTTGAGGTCATAGGAGGCAACCAGACGGCGGAAGGTTTGCGGCGGCAGCGCGATCCCCTCTATCCATGCTTCTACTCCTTCGTAACCCGCTCCGGCAATTTGTTCAAGCTGCTGCTCCAGACCGCCAGTCATGCCCCACAGCGCTTTAAATACCAACAATGTCATGCTGCCTCCATCCCTAGATACACTGTGCCGAAAAGATGCGTTTGAAACGGGTTAATTCATAACGAGTGCGGCCAAAACTGGACACGTACCGGATATTTGCACCTAAGATCAATATGGTCGGGCTGCGCCAGAAATCATGGCATTCTAACTGGATGGCAGCCGCGTAGCCGTTGCCCAGATAATAGGCCATCCGCACAGCATTCAGATTGGCGACGCGCCCTATGGTTGATATGCTGGGCTGACGCTGCACATTTGCCCACCGAAGGATGACCTCACCTAACGGGATGTGGGTAAAAAGATGGATACGCAGCACTACATCCTGATTGTATTCCAGAATGGGATGCAAACTACTGTCAATCTCCGGCGGCTGTAGACCTGTCCATGACCAGCGTATTAACTGGCGTTTGGTGTCAAGTTGTATATCCGTCACCCATGCGCTGCTGCCTAACCGGTCAAGTGCCTCGGCAACTGGGGTTACACCGGGGTGAATATCCAGAAAGCATAACTTGACGCAGTCCATCTCACCGGAGAGCAGCCGCAGCCCACGGTCGTCGTAGGGTAAGACGAAGATGGCGCTCATGAGCAGGGTCAGCGACCCCACCCCGGCAAGTCCGAATTGCAGCAGCTTGCGTGACATCATGCCTCCTGCTACGGATTGTACGCGCAAGCCGTTTAGGCCGCAAAAGGTGAGGACATGCGTGATTATCAATCGCTTAGAATTTATTACAAAAGATTACGCAGATTGCCCAAAAAAACGGCATATGCAGCACATCTTTCTGTGCCGAATATTCAGAAGGGTGGTTAATGATTATCCGGCGGTTGCCATAATTCGATGCCATTGCCTTCCGGGTCGCGAATGGCGGCAAAGAGTCCATATGGAGTGTCGGACATGGGACGCAGAATCTCAACGCCCTCTTTTTCGAGGGCATCCATGAGTGCGGCTAAATCGTCCACACGGTAGTTAATCATAAACTGCGGATCGTCCGAACCGAAATAATCTGTGTCTTTTGGAAACAGACTCCATATGGTAGACCCATCCTGCTGGGGATCTTCGACGCGCCGCCAGTGAAAGGTGGACATGGGCATGTTTTCTTCCATTTGAATGTCCAGATGTTTGGCGTACCACTCGCCCAGTTTGGTCGGATCATTGGCTTTGAAAAAAATACCCCCGATACCGGTCACGCGCTTTGCCATGTTCGTTCTCCTTGTTCATAGATGTGAATAGTCAACACAGGATGTTCGTTATGTGGTAGGTCAAATACTTTGCTAGCACAGGTGTCTCATCGTGAGGCTTTGCACCGTTTTGTCATTATCGTTTCCGTATTAGAACATAAATTCATAAATAATTCAATAAGTTTTGGGATAGAAGACGGTTGGAAATTCGTTTGGATACCGGCCGGGGATAGGTGATGGTACCTGTAGATAACACGCTATAGTGTTGCAAAGTAGTGGTGTGGGGTACACTCGGCTGAGGTTTGACTTCGCCTGTGGTGGGACTGCATAGAAGGGTGGCAGATCATGACGCAACGCACGCAGGAAAGTGATGCGAGCTGGGTAACACGGCATGTGGTGGCCGTGGTCGGAATTTTGATCATGATTGTGATCGTGGTGGTGGCGGGTTTTCAGCCTAATACTAATTTCCCCGCGTTTTGGATCTGGTTGATTTTGCTGGGGCTTTTTATGGCGATGACCCTTGTCCTCAGCCGGGCCTTCACGCGGCGTTGGCTAGGTATCTTAATTGATGAACGCAACAAGTACAGTTTGTCACGCTTCCAGATGGCACTGTGGACGCTGATAATCTTATCGTCGTTTATGGCAGCGGTGCTGGCGAATGTGCGTCTCAATCTGCTGGTGTACGTAGGCGGCGCGGTTGACCCGCCGCAGCTTATCAACGCTTCGCCCGGATCGTTGGTTTCTGATGTATTGATTTATGTAGGTGTGTTACAGGCGAATGAGTCGAATACCGGTTGGAACAGCGTGGAAGGCGTGGATTTATCGCAGATTAATCTGGCAGAACCGGTAAAGGATGGACAGCGTATCTATGTGCCACGCACTGGCGAAAGCCTGCCGCTCGATTCGGTAGTACGCAGTCAAGTGGAAATTTCACCCACCACGCCGCTTTCCATTCAAATACCGGGTGAGGTGTGGGTGCTGCTGGGAATCAGTACGACCTCGCTAGTGGCCTCCCCGCTTATCAAAGGGCAGAAGTCGAACGTAATTGTACAGAACCACACTGCTAGCGAAGCACGCTTCAGTGACCTGTTCAAGGGCGAGGAAAGTGGCAACTTTAATCTGCTTGATTTGAGTAAATTGCAGATGATGTACTTCACGCTCATCGTCATCGGCGCTTACATGATTGCGGTTGCCAATATGTTCTTGAACACCAACACGGCAATTGCGTCTCTGCCCGCGCTGGATGGCGGTGTGGTGGCGATGCTGGGCGTGAGTCATGCGGGTTATTTAGGCAATAAAGCCGTGAAAAAGGGCGGTGACACCTTCGTGCAGGCCGATGCAGTAGCTGATCCTCCACCCCCTCCCCCACAGCCGCCAGCTATACCTGCGCCGCCACCGGAGCAAGGTGGTGTGGGGTAAGCATAGAAGTCACCGATTAAGGATTTCACGATGGCGAACAAGCATTTTTCTATTAAGGCGGCTGATGGCGCATCTTATTTTGTGATCGGCGACATTATCACGTTTAAGTTGACCAGCGCCGAAACCAAGGACGCATACTTCGCCGTTGAAGTGGTGAGTGAGCCGGGTGGCGGTCCGTGGTTCCTACACACTCACGAACCGCAAGAAACTTTCTATGTCCTAGACGGAGTTTTTGAGGTCTACGGGCAGGATGAAACGGGTGACAAGTACGCTATTCGGGTGAACGTAGGCGACACGGTACAAGTTCCCGCCAATACGCCTCACGGCTTTAAGAATGTGGGCGACACAGTGGGGCGTATGATGTTGATTTACGAACCGGCTGAACCCATGCGGCGCTTTTTTGAAGAAGTCGGCATTCCGATGTCTGACCGCACTAGCGTGCCGGACGAAAGCCAACATTTGCCGCCAGAAAAGATCATGCCAATCCTTCAAAAATATATGACACTGGTTGAGACGCCATGAGTGGCCTCATTTGAAACTGCCGAACTTGGACCAAGCCTATGTGCCGCCAGAAAAACTTACAGACTATTTACTGTCTGAAGAAAATTCCAGCGGAAAATCTGGGTTTTTTGCTGCGTTCGGGTTCAGTATCATGCAACCTGATAGGCTGCGGGAGGCACTTCTCTTGCGCGCAAGAACACATGAGGTGATAAAATTCTCTGAGACAGCACATGGTATAAAGTTTATTATCGACGGTGAATTGCAAGCGCCTGATAGGCGAACGCCCTATGTTCGATCAATATGGATTATTGATATAGGCAAAACAAAACCGCGATTTGTGACAGCATATCCATTGAAAGGTGGGAAGTTGTGATTCAAGAACATGAAAGGGCTATTTTGACAGCCGATTTACCGGAGTATGGTTTCAAAGCTGGCGATGTGGGCATCGTCGTACACATTTATGATGATGGTGCTGCATACGAAATGGAGTTTTTTGCGCTTGATGGTCGCACATTGGATGTGGTGACAGTGGAGGCCACCCAAGTACGCCCGGTCAGCCGCCGTGATGTGCTGCATGTACGTGAACTTTCTGCCTGATGTCAACCCTTCCCCATCACGTCGCAAAGGGTTTGATGCGCCGCCAGATGAGGAACAGAAACAGCACGAAAGCGGCGGCCTGTGCAACGTAGCCCGCGAAAGTACACATTGATCCGAGCCATACACCACCCGCAGCCAGCAGCACGCCGCCGTTGAGCAGTCCCCAGCCCCACCAGCCGAGCCGCAGGTTGCCGTAACGAGGGGCGGCAGTGAAGCGCGGCATGACCCAGACCATCATCCCCAGCGCAAATTGCAGTGTCCACCCTACCAGCAGCAGGTTGATGTGCGTGTCGCGCAGCAGCCACAGCCATGCGTCGAAGGGCAGTCCTTTGTTCCATAACAACAATGCGCCGATGGTCAGGCCAACGCCCAAGTGCAGCAGCGCCGAACGCACCATCCACACACTCAGGCGCGGCATGTCAGCGTTCCTTAATGCGCGGCCAGACGTTCAGGATGAACAACCAGCCCGCAATGAGTTGCAGCAAAGCGGAGAGGAACAGCACCCAACCTGCGTTGGCCTCCGGTGACAGGGCTACCAATGGTTCGCCGACGAGACGCAGCAGCAGACCGGCATTGAGGAGAATGAAGGTCGCCCACGCCAATTGTTCACGCCCGCGCGGCTGGTCTTTGGAGAACTTGGGGAACATCCAGTGACCGACGCCGAAGATCAACTGTGTCACCCAGCCCACCATCAACAGATGATAAAACACCGGACGCAATACGCCCAGTTTGGGTGACAATTGAAGCACAGGGACAGCCGCCATCACTCCCGCTACTAGCAGTGCCAGCAGCAGGTAGAGCATTCCAGTCTTAATAAAATAACGGGTTAAGCGTGGCATACGCTCCACATTCTAAAATTGACCCTAGAGGAAATCAATTAGGAACCGAATTGGGCGAGAAATTCCATGATACCCATTTCCGCTTCCTCCACGCAAAGACCATCGCGCTGCCAATCCCAACCCAGCGCAGCACCACCGGAGACACCGCGCCGATCAACGGTGGTTGGTTTCCAGAGGGCGCGGCTGTTGGAGGTGAAGGGCGCATAACGCGCCGGATCGGACGGACCGAGTATCATCACCGTGGGCACACCGGCAGCAGCGGCGAGATGCGTCATGCCCGTATCGTTGCCGAGGTAGAGCAGTGAAGGTTGCGCCAGCGCGGCGATTTGCCCGAAGGACAGCCTGCCGATCAATGAAGTGGCAGGTGATTTCATGGTGGACGCGACAGCATCTAGCAGTGGTTTGTCACCCGCCGCGCCGATGAGGACGATTTGGGCATGGTAGCGGGCAGCTAAACGGTCAGCCAGCGCAGCAAAGTGGGCAGGCGGCCAGCGCTTGCTATCCATCACCATGCCGGGATTGCGTCCCCCGCCGGGGTGGATGACGATGTAGGGCCGGTTAATATTCAAATCGGTACGCAGTTGAGCGACGGTAACGGCATCTGATTGGAGCACCGGCACATTCGCCACGCAGTCAGTCACATCCAGTCCCAAGGCGCGGGCAACATCGAGATAAATTTCCGCTTCGTGGCGGGGCTGATCGGGGTTGATGCGAGCGCGAACGTTGTATCCAAAACCCCGTCCGGCGCTGTCCAGCCCGGCCCGCACGGGAATACCCGACAACAGGACGGCAGCACTCATGAGAGGCGAGCGCACCAGCGAAACGACCAGATCAAAGTGTTCAGCCCGGAGTTGGCGTATAGTTTGCAAAAAGCCACCGATGGATTTGACAGGGAGGGCGGACGGGCCGGTATCTAACACGGCGTTGAGCAGAGGATGATTTTCTACGACACCTTTTGACCATGTGCCCACCGCCCAAGTGATATGCGCGGCGGGATAGGCACGGCGCAGAGCGGCAAGGGTGGCGGTTGCTAGCACGACATCACCAATACAGCAGGGCAAAATGAGGACGATGCGCGAGGGGGCAATGGACGGCGTGGGCATGGTTAGGAAACCTTTATCCCCCGGAATAAACCGTTTCTTCTAGCAACTTTTCAGGTGTGTCGTAGACGAACTTACCCTGCCAGATGCCGGGCTGGTGGCTGATGATGTGCTGCCAATAGCAGGTATCGGGATAGGGACGGGCAAGGTGGGCTACGGACGGTACATTATGCCATTGCAACACACCTTCGGCTGTGGTTTTGAGTTCACCATTGAAAGCAGTTGCCACAAAGATATAGAGCATCCAATGGACGGGATAAAATTTATCCACCGAGGTTTGCAGAGCGCGCAGCACGGGATCGTGTACGGTTAACCCTGTTTCCTCAAATATTTCTCTGACGACTGTTTCTTGGGGTGATTCGGTGTGTTCCATCTTGCCGCCGGGGGCTGACCACAGGCCAACGTGCGGCGGACGGCTGCGCTGGAGCAGCAGAACCTGTTCATTGTGGATGATATAGCACAATGCGCCGTTGATGATGTGGCTGGGGAAAGTCATGGCAATGTCCGGCAGGCCAAAATAAAAAGTTCCCGCCCGGTTAGACTGGACAGGAACTTCATTGTAACAGGCGTTCGCGAAATTTACTTCGCGGGTTGTTGTTCGGCCTGTACTTTCGACATGTCAAGCGCGATAGCCTGTGTAATCAGATCGCGGAAAGCCGGTTCGGGCAGCGCACCGGGCTGGTTGAAGATCATGGTGCGGTTCTTGATAATCATGATATTGGGAATGCTCATGATGCGAAAAGCCTGCGCCACACCGGGATTTTCATCCACATTGACTTTGGCGATGCGGATCTGTCCGGCGAATTCTTTCGCCAATTTTTCCAGCGTCGGGGCGACCATGCGGCACGGCCCGCACCACTCCGCCCAGAAGTCAACCAGCACGGGTTTGTCGTGATTGAGCACTTCTTGTTCAAAAGTAGCGTCGGTCACGATTACCGGCTTGTCCTCAAGGACGGGTTTTTGTTCTTCAATCGGTTGTATCGTTGTATCCATTTCCATCTCTGCCTGCTCCTGTTCAGGCTGCCGCTCTTTTACGGCGTTTGTTAACATATCCAGCGCCAGCGGCACATCGCTGCCCCACGGACGCAGACGGCGCAAAATTTCTTCCCCACAGTACCAGCCGTACAGAATTGGTTTATCACCTACGCCGAAGCGGGCTGCCAGTTCGGGATACTTGGTAGGGTCAACGCGGGCGAAAGCCACTTTGGGATTATCATCAACCGCTTTTTTGAAGGCGGTTGAAAAATCACCCCGCAGCCCATCACCATTGGAAAATAAAACCAACATGGGCTTGTCGCCAAGCATCAAATCTTCAAATTCTTGTGCTGTTAAATTTTTTAGGTCTGCCATTATGTTCTCCATCAACATGTTCAATAGACGCAGCGAACAGATCACTCATTACGCTGCGACCCAAAATCTGCCTTAAATCACTTTGTGGACTATACTCAAATATAGTATCACCTAATACTGAGGATCGTGACAGATGATGTCCAGTCAGCGTGTATCACCGTTACTTCTTTTGCTTACACTGACCGTGCTGGTGTTCGGGCTGACGGCCATTGTCAGTATGAAGGCCAGCTACGACGCCGCACTCAGCTTAAGCACTTTGATTGCGGTGGTGGTCAGTGTAGCGGTGTACGTGATCGTCAGTTACATGGGCGGCGGGATGCAGCTTGTGAGTGTGGGGGCGGCAATCACTGGTGTGTTGTTTGCCTTTTTCTTCATCAGCCAATTCGCTCATCGGCAGTATGTAGAAACGCCGCAGTTCATCACCCGGTTGGGCACGTTAACAACGTTCTTGCCTAATCTATTTATCTATATTCACCAAAACAGCGCGGCCACCATTCTGGAAATGCTCCTGCCAATGCTTATGGCGGCACTGGTATGGACCCGTTCGGGCAGGGTGCGGCTGTTGTGGGGCGTGGGGGCGCTGTTGATGCTGTACGCACTGCTTCTGACCTATTCGCGCGGTGCGTGGGCGGCGTTGGCAGTGACAGCCGTCATTGCTGCTGTTGTCTTTAGCCTGCGTCACCTGTCGCGGGAAAGAGCGCTGCTGACATTGGTTGCCAGCATAATACTAATCGCCATCCTAGTAGCTGTGGTGCTAACGCTCGGTAGAAGTCTTCCGGGTGTTCAAGGGGCGCTGGACACCTTAAATAGCCGCCTTGATTTGTACCGCAATAGTCTATATCTGGTGAGTGATTATCCGTTTACAGGTATTGGTTTGGGCGATACCTTTGCGATGGTGTATTCGCGTTTCAGCCTGCTGATATTCGTCCCCTTCCTGACCTACGCCCACAATCTGCCACTAGCGATCTGGCTGGGACAGGGTATTGTCGGCTTTATCGCTTTCATCGCCATCGTGTTGATCTACTACCGATACGTCGTCCGGGTTCTGGTGTGGTCAGACCCGGAGCCCATTTTTCATGGGGCATGGCTGGGCGTAACGGCTACGCTGCTGCACGGACTGGTGGATTCGCGGCAATATGTTGAAAGTCCAGTTGCAATGCCACTTCTGTTTTTCGGCATGGGCCTCACTGTGGCCTGCGGGCGGCAGGCGTTGTGGGAGGCTGGTTATGAATTGTATGAGCGCAGGCGGCGGCGTATGCTGTTAATTGCCACGCTGCTGGTGGTGGTACTCATCGCCGCTGGTGCGGCAATTTATAGAAAGACACTGGTGGCGGCGTGGTACACCAATTTTGGGGCTATTGACGAAACGCAATCCGACAATTTTATCGCGCCGTCCCTGCTGCCAGCCACCCGCAGCCAACTCACTGCGAGCGCTAGGATGTGGTACGAGAAGGCGCTGGAGATCAACCCGGATTATCCGAACGCCAACCGCCGACTGGGTAATATGTTGGTCAACACGGGGGAATACGCAGCAGCACTGCCTTACCTCGAAAAAGCCTATGCTGCTGAACCGGGCGGACAGGCTGCTATCAAAGGGTTGGGACTGGATTATACGTGGCTGGGACGCACTACTGACGCCGCCTGTACATTCCAACATCTCACTGATTTGAACAATATGGCAGAGGAATTATATAACTGGCAGAATTACCAGTATGAACAGCAGAAACCTTTACTTTCGGCTTATGCGCTGGAGGCTGCGGCTATCCTCGGCAATTATGAGCAGACCAATATGGACGTTTGGATTTTGATCGGTGACCGCTTTCGTGAGGCAGGGCGTCCACAACAGGCGCTGGTGTGGTACAAGCGAGTGCTGGCAAAAGAGCCGCAGAACACGGTGGCAATCACCAAACTAGGAGAAATCGCGGATGTGGCGCAGGATGACAACCAGCCAATCACGTTTGAGGTGAACTGCCCAGCGTGATTAGTGGTGTGTTCGATTGGCGCAGGTGGTGTATTATAGTCTGCAAGAAATATCTACAAGGAGATTGGCATGCAGCTTGAAATTCTGGATATTCATATTGAATACTGTGCGGTTTGACACTATACCCCACGCGCCGTCAGGTTGACGGACGAAATTCTGGGTGATCGTGCGCTGGAAGCGCATGTACGGAGCTGGACGCTTGTCCCGTCCAGCGGTGGACGATTTGAAGTGAAAGTAAATGGTGAACTGGTGTTTTCCAAAAAGACAGTAGGCCGTCATGCAGAACCCGGCGAAGTCCGAATGGCTATCTTGCAGCGGCTAGAGGCACTACGTCCGGGCGGTTACGAAGCGGCACGCAGCGCCAACACAGACTAATCAATACGGAGACACCCTTCTGCTGGGAAGTTAAACGTGCCGCAGGGGGACGGCTGATGCGCGTCCGGCAGAGTTATTAATTCTACCAGCTCGTTGTTCTAATTCTTCAGGCAGGCAACTATACATGACCCGACATCTATTTCATCTTAGTCGCATCTTGGCGCTGATTCTGCTTCTCGGCCTCGCATTGCAGCCTTTGTTGGCACAAGAAGCAACGCCTATACCTCTTGGCCCTACCTTAAAATCAGTGCTTTCGCGTGGGGAATTGTCCTGTGGTGTAGATATGAACCTGCCCGGCTTCGGTTTTCTTGACCCGAATATTGGTGGTGATCCGGCAGGATTTGAGGTGGAGCTGTGCCGTGCCCTTGCCGCGGCCATTTTTGGCGACCCGGCGGCAGTCATTTTTCCGCCAATGACCAATATGCAAGCTAGTTTTGCGGCGTTAAATGCCGGCGATCTGGATATAGTGATGAATCTTGTTCCAGTATCACTCACTACCGATACACAAGGATTCGAGTTTGGCCCACCCATATTCTACAGTGGGCAGGGTGTCATCGTACGCGCTGATTTTGGCGGGCAAAATTGGACTGACTTGAACGGTAAAACGGTATGTGTAGTCAGCGACAGTGTAGCCGACCATGAACTAGAAACCTATGCTGCTACCCAAAACATCACGATCAGTAAGTTGCAGCAGCCGACCCGCACCGATGCGTGGCAAGCACTGCGCGCCGGGCAGTGTGAAGCGATGAGTGATGACCGGGTGCAGTTAGCTATTCTACGACGGCAGGCCACAGACCCGGCTTCATTCATTTTGTGGCAGGGCATCGACCAGATCTATACCCGTGAACCGTATGCACCGCTGCTGCGATACAGTGACGACCAATGGAACAATATTGTGCGCTGGACGATCCTTGGATTGGTTGAAGCCGAACAACATGGGGTCAGCAGTGAAACCATCCTCCAATTACAACGGCAAGATGTTGATAAGCTTTCGGCAGCCGAGACAGCAGCAGGCGCTTCTGAGGATGACAAATATGTTGCACGAGTAGGTGGCGAAGTAGCACGCCTCATTGATTCTAAATTGGGTATCGGGGCGCAGCTAGGAATTGCATCTAATTTCATGGCGGTGACAATTACGGCTGTCGGGAATTATGGCGAAATTTACAATCGCAACTTTGGCCCGGACAAAGTCATGCCGCTTCAACGTGGGTTGAATGCTTTGCAGAAAGATGGCGGTTTGCTGTACTCGCCAGACTGGCGCTGAGGACATCTCCGCAAGCTTTCAAGGGGTGAACAGTCCGTTCACCCCTCCACAACCTTAACACTCTCCGTGAGTTAATCCCAACCCTGTGTCAACTTGATATACGCATAGGCTTCAGTCAGCGATTTGAAGCGGGCTTCTGCTTCCGGCTTGGGGAGGGCGCTGACATCGGGATGAACGGTGAAGGCCAATTTGCGGAAAGCGGCTTTGACTTCTTCCCGGTTGGCACTGCGTGTTACACCCAACAACTCATAGCAGACTTCTAAGTGACTCTTGGCTGGCGGGCCGGACGAATCGGTGCGCGGCTGATTGCGGTTCTCCCAATGCGGCATGTCGCGGAATCCTGCGCGCGGCCCATTGTATTGGTAGGCACTGTAGTCGGTGCGGCGGATGGGCGGGGCATTGGCAATCGTGTCGCTTTCCAAGTCCGCCAACAACCAGAATCCCTTCAATGCTGCTTGTTTAATTGTGATGCGTGAATGGCGCAAAGCCCTGATGCTGATGGGTTTTCCATAGACCGTTTTCACCTCATAGCGGCTTACGGGACGAAATTGAACGGGTAGGATGGATACCCTATTCGGTTCAACCTGATAACTGTAGGCATGGTCATCCATAAGCGATTGGATCGGAACAAACCATTTCTCAGGATCAATATGTTGATTTTGCTGTGGTAGAAGCTGAACGTCGAGGATGAACAAAGATGGTATACCCTGCTCGGTGGCCGTTTCGACAATGCGCCGAACTTTTTTGACTGGGATGGGTTCATCAATAACATGAATATGGATGATGACGCCTGCCCACATCTGAACAACCAGTTCGGGTTCGCGGATGATGCTACCCGCCGTTTCGCCATGACCGAAGCGGCAGCGTTGGACGCTGACCAGCGCTGATAATTCTTCGTGGAGCCAATTTTTGAAAACGGTCTTGGGGAGCTGGGTCATCGCATCCTAATATCACTTGTGCGGACTGAGAATATTGACATTATAACGTGTTGCAGCGGGCAAATGAAGCACACTTCACATCTGACTACTCATCTAATACTTACCTGATTCGCTGGTTGCTTGAATAAATACATGTTAATTCATTGTTAAGGAGTAGATATTTTCTGATCTCTGCCCCCAAAACACAACATCAATTGAGGTGCTATTTACTCATGCGGATAGGGATGATTGTAGTTTTATTTGCAGTAGCGGCGTGTTCCACGACCACTCCACCCACCCCCGATATTGATGCGTTGGTTGAAGGTACACTGGAAGCACGCTCGGAGGCCGAAGCCCGTACTCCTGTAACACTCAAATCCCCTGCTGATGGTAGTACTTTCGATAATGTGGCTGGTGTCAATCTAGAATGGGACTGGACACGCCCGTTGGCCGACAACGAGGTGTTTGACCTGCGCGTGTGGCGGGATGGTGATCCAGCCAACGGTATCACATGGACACGCGAAAGCAGCTTCGACTTATCCCAATGGCTGCTTTACCAACAGCCCGGTAACTTCTCGTGGACAGTCGGGGTTTTGGATACGGGCACGGACGACCAGCAGCCCAAAGAAATGAATGAGCTAGCACCTGCCCAGCATTTCACGATGTCACAAATCCGCATGGACATTATGGAACTGCCAGAGGGTTTTGAGGCCAATCTCTACGCCCGCCTGCCTGTGACCCAGCCCACCGTTGTCACATTCGGCCCGGACGACAATATGTATGTACTCTCGTTGGAAGGGAAGGTCGTGGAATTGATTGATGACGACCATGACTTTGTGGCGGACACGAGCCAAGTTGTCTTTGATAATCCTGACAACAAGTTGAACTACGCGGTGGGAATGGCGTTCCATAATGATGAAATTTATATATCGGACGCGGGACGTATCAGCATACTCGAAGATACTACTGGCGACGGCAAGCTCAACGACATTCACCCGATTGTAGAAGGGCTGCCGACGTGGAAGCACACCTTCCATTCCAACAATGGTATTGCCTTCGGGCCGGACGATAAGTTGTATGTCGGAGTGGGTGCAACCACCGATCATGGGCCGCTGCAAGACCAATACGAAGCCTCTATCCTGCGTATGAACCCGGACGGCAGCGATCTGGAAGTGTTCGCTACAGGGGTGCGAAATCCTTACGACCTGACATTTTCGCCATCTGGTGATTTGTTCACCGCTGACAACAGCCCTGATGAGCCGGATGAAACGCTAACGTATCTCCCACCGGAAGAGATGGATCATATTCAACAGGGTAAGAATTACGGTTTTCCCTATGTTTACGGCTTTGCGGGTTCGGGCGGGGACTATGCGGCGCCAGTCACTGAATTTTACACGTCGTCGGCCAGCGCTGGATTGACATACTACGATGCCAACCAGTTCCCGCAAGATTATCATGGCGTGTACGTGGCGCAGTTTGGTACGGGTGCAGGTGTGCCGGTGGCCTACAGTATTCGTAACGGGCAAATGGTCGTGTTGACCCGTTTGCAACCTGATGGTAATGGCAGCTACAGCGGCTCATGGGAACCGTTTGCCAAATTCCGTACCGATCTAGGTGTTTACAGCCCGATAGATGTCACCGTCGGCCCATACGGCGGTTTGTATATCATGGAATGGGTGACGAGCACGGTGTTCCGCGTGAGCTACACCGGAATAGCACAGAAACAAGTCGAATCCACAGCGGAAGCCACGCCAGCCTCGCCGGGAGAAACCCTATTCCGCACAGGGGCGAACGGCGCACCCGCTTGTATCACCTGTCATCAGCTGGATGGCAGCGTGGGGGTTGGTCCATCCCTACTTAACATCGGGGTTATTGGTGGGTCGCGGGTGGCGGGGCTGGATGCGGAAGCATATGCGCGCCAATCGATCTTGCAGCCGAATGCATATGTAGTAGACGGATTTTTACCGGGAGTTATGTACCAGAATTACGCCGACCAGCTCACAACTGAGCAAGTGGATGAGCTGGTGGCTTATGTGCTGTCACTGTCGCCTTAATCGGCTGCCGCTCCGCCACCAACCGTTTCACCTTCATTGAACTGGCTGTGATATAGATTGGCATAAACGCCATCCAGTTCCAGCAGCGAGTCATGCGTGCCATCTTCAACAATCTTGCCATGCGTCATGACGATGATGCGGTCAGCGTCGCGCACGGTGCTGAGGCGGTGGGCGATGATGATGCTGGTGCGTCCAGCGAGGGTATTGGCCAGCCCTTCTTGAATGAATGCTTCGGTTTCTGTGTCAATGCTGCTGGTGGCTTCGTCCAGCACCAGCACACTTTCCGGACTGTGGATGAGCGCACGTGCCAGCGCCAGCAACTGCCGCTGCCCCTGACTGAGGTTAGCCCCGCCGGGCAGCAGTTGATAATCGTAACCCTCCGGTAATTCATTGATGAAGGGAGCGGCGCAGGCGCGTTCTGCCGCTGACCGCATTTGTTCTTCGGTCACGGTGGGGTCGAACAGGCACAGATTGTCGGCAATCGTGCCATAGAAACAGTACGGGTTTTGCGGGACAACTGCCACGCAGCGCCGCAGATCATCATTGGACAGGTCGCGTACATCCACGCCACCGACGCGCACATTACCACTTTTGACATCGTAGAAACGGGCTAACAGGCTGACTAACGAGGTTTTGCCCGCGCCGGTTGCACCTACGATGGCTACATGCTTTCCGGCTTCTACGGTGAAATCCACATTATTCAACACGGGCGCGCCGTCCACATAGCTGAAGTGAACATGGTCGAACTGTACAGTCGGCGTAAACCGCTCTACCTTCACCGGTTGCTTGGGTTCGAGGATGTCGGGTTCTACGCGCAGCATGCGGGCGATACGTTCGGCAGCACTGAAGGCAGTTTGAATTTGCGCGAATTGTTCCGAAAGCGTGAGGATCGGTTCGACGCTGCTGCGGGTGTACTCGATGAAAGCGATCAACATGCCCAACGTCGCCCAGCCTGCCAGCACGCCGGAACCACCGCCGTATAGCACAATGCCCATGCCGATGGTGGTCATGATTTGCAGGAAAGCCGAATAATAGGTGTAAAAATCGCGCATTTTCATGTGCGCATCGCGGTAGGCAACATTCAACTCTTCAAATTCACGGCGGCTCATGGGTTGACGTCTGAAGAGCTGTACCACCAACATGCCGCTGAATTGCTCATTCAGAAACGCCAGATATTCGGCGGTTAGATGATGCACCAGACTGGCAATAGGACGGATGGTTTTGCGAAACCATATGCTGGCGACGATGAGGATGGGCAGGATGCTCAAGCTGAGGAGCGCCAGACGCCAGTTGGCCGCGAACATGACCACGATGATGCCCGCCAGCGTGATGAAATTGCTCAACACCATGACGATGCTGGTCGACAGCAGTTCGGTCAGGGCTTCAATATCGCTGGATAAGCGCGACACCAACTGACCGACGGGGGCATGGTTGAAGAAGCGCATATCTTGATGCAGGATGTGGTCAAACAAGGTTTGGCGCAGGTTCATCAGCGTGTTCTGCCCGATGGTTTGCAGCCAATAGGTATAGATCAGGCGCATGACCAGCACGCCCGCGCTGACGCCAAAATAGGCCAGTCCGTAAGGCAGCAGGGCATCCACCTGTCCACCTGTGATCGGTCCATCTACCGCCCGCTGGATAATCAACGGCAGGAGTAGGGACAAGGCGGATACACCAAAGAGGAGCACTATAACCGCCGCAATCTGCCACCAGTACGGCGCCAGGAATTTCCCCAACAGCCACAATAGGTCGCTGTCGCTGACCTTACGCTTATCCTGTTCCAGCAAACGGGCATCGGTCAGGGCAGATGTACCCGCCCCGGCAGCGGCAGTTTGCCCCTCCTGCAAACGGGTCGTGGCCCGTTCTCCATTGGGTTGAGGTGTTTTCGGTCTTTCCATGCGCTTACCTAAATGGACAGTTCTTCCTGCAATTCGCGCGCGACCATCTGGGCGTACAGGCCGTCGCGAGCCAGCAAATCATCGTGCTTACCCTGTTCTACAATATGCCCATCTTCCATCACGACGATCAAATCCGCATCTTTCACGGTTGCCATGCGGTGTGCAATGATGAAGCTGGTGCGGGTTTGTACCACATCGCGCAAATCCGCCAGAATATCGGCAGCGGTGTGGGTATCTACACTGCTCAGCGCGTCATCCAGCACCAGAATGGCGGGGTCGCGGATGATGGCGCGGGCGATGGCGACACGCTGCTTCTGCCCGCCGCTGAGCATGACGCCTTTTTCCCCGACGAGCGTTTCCAAGCCGAAGGGCAGCTGCGGCAGATCGTTGCTGACGCGGGCAATGTGCAGGCTGCGTTCCAGTTCGTCCTGCCCGAGGTCGGTGCGGCCCATGCGTACATTCTCATGCAGGGGCTTGCTGAATAAAAAGGTTGACTGGGGCACGTAGGCGATGACATCACGTAGTTGTTCCAGATCGTAGTCGCGCACATCCACCCCGTCTACCAGCACACGTCCTCTGGTCGGATCATTGACGCGCGCCAGCAGATTGACGAGCTTGGTTTTACCGCTGCCGGTGGCCCCCACCAAGCCCACAACTGTGCCCGCCGGAATCTCCAGTGACACGTTATCCAGCAGACAGGTTCCATCCATGTTCAGCGTAACCTTGTCAAAGGTCACCTGTCCGCGGGCTTCCGCCAGCGGGCGCGCCTGCGGTTTGCTGGCAATGTGGGCGTGTGTGAGCAGCGGTGTCAGGCGGACGAGCGCACCGCGCGTTTGTTGGAGGCGCTGGTAGATGGTGCCGATTTCGAGCAGGGATCTGCTGATGAGCGCCAGAAAGGAAATGAACTGGGCGAAATTGCCGATGGTCATGTGCCCCTGAATGGTCAGGATGCCGCCGAACAGTACCACCAGACCGGTAGTGCCCTGACTGATGGCGTTGGGGAGCATGCCGATTGGCTCGTTGCGGCGTCTGAAATATAACCAGCGGCGGCGGTATTCGAGGTTCTGTTGGCGGTAAGCTTCCTTCACCCCGGTCTGTTTGCCAAAGGCTTTGATGGTTTGAATACCGCTGAAGGCATCCTGTGCCAGCGCCGCGAGTGCGCCTTCCTGTTCCTGCACTTTTTCAAACACCGGCCCCAACATGGTGCCGACACCCATTTGCACCGATGTGCTAATCACGAGCACCACAAACACGGTCAGCGTTAGTGTGCTATCAATGGTTGCCAGCAGGACAAAGGCGATGATGGTGGTCATGACGGCACTGCCGCCACGCGAGAAGGCCATCAACATCAGCCGCCAGATCATCTGCACATCCATGTGCATACGGGAAATCAAATCGCCGGTGGCGTAGCTCTGGTAAAACTCCTGCTCCAGCGTCAGTAAATTATCAAAAAGCGTTTCGCGAATATCGTAATTGACGGCGTAGGCAACCGTACCACTCCAGACGCGCTGCCCGTAAAAAAAGACCACCGTGAGGACGGCCATGCCCAGCAGCAGTAATACATCGAGCAGGATTTGCTCAAGGTGAATACCTGCGTTGATGTGGTCAACTACCGTACCGATTAAATAGGGTGTGGCGGCAGCCGTAATGCCACCGAACATCCCGGCAACCAGTGAGCCGATGGCGGCCCAGCGGTGGCGGTCTATGAAGCGCAGCAGCCAGCGCATATCCGCCTGTGGTGGCGGGGCAACTTCCATAGGCGCTGCATCCGAATGGAGAGCGGTGTTAGTCATTTTACGAACACCTCGACGACGAACTGCGGGTTTTACACGAGAGAAAATGCGACTGTATCGTGGGGTGAAAGTCGTAATCGAACCTTATCAAAGGCATTTACATATGTCAAGTTAGTTGGTATGTATCCAATGCGGGTGCTTGATATTCCAGAGGGAATAATTCACTCTAATAAACTGCTTCACACCGGATTGGAAGACACATTACCGTTTTAGAAAACGGCGACCAAAACCGTCACCATGGAGTGGTTCAGTTACCCGCGCATCCGCAGTGGACGCATGCCGTTGGCGGTCACAATGAGCGACATGCCCACATCGGCAAAGACGGCCAGCCACAGTGTGCCTGATCCAGCTAATGCCAGCAGCATCACGGCCGCTTTAAGGCCAAGACTGATGCCGATATTCTGGCGGATGAGGCTACGCGCAAAGCGCGACAAACGTAATGCGTAAGGCAGTTGACGCAGATCGTCAGCCATCAGGGCAATATCGGCAGTTTCCAAAGCCTGAGCGCTGCCCGCCCCGCCCATCGCGATGCCGACGGTAGCCGCCGCTAAAGCCGGTGTATCATTAATGCCATCGCCTACCATCGCTGTCGCACCCTGCTGTGCCAAAAGTGCTTTGATGGCGGTCACTTTGTCAGCAGGAAGCAAACTGGCGCGGACTTCATCCACGCCCACGTCGCGCCCCACCGAACGGGCTACGGCATCGTTATCGCCTGTGAGCATCACTGTTTGAATGTCCAGATTGTGCAGTTCCTTAACGACAGTTTGGCTTTCGGCGCGGGGTTGGTCAGCCATGGCGATGAACCCGCGCACACGGTCGCCATCACACAGCAGCATCGCAGTCTGTCCATGAGCTTCGGCATTGTCCACCCAATCACACAGTTCGTGGCTGTGAGGGTGTTCCGCCTCAAAAAGCGCATGATTACCCAGCGTCACCAGCTTGCCATTAACCTGTCCCTGCACGCCGCGTCCGGCTAATGCAGTGACTGCCAGTGCCGGGGCATAGTGTCCGGCCAAGCCGCGCGTTTGGGCGGCTTTCACAACGGCCTGAGCCAAGGGATGGGTGCTGCCTTGCTCAACAGCCGAAGCCAGCGCCAGTACATCGTCACAACGTTCGCAGGCCTCACCAGTTTCGCAATCCACCGCCCGCATCTGGGTAAGGGCTGGTTTGCCCTGCGTAAGTGTGCCCGTCTTATCAAAGGCAATGGCGCGGATCGTGCCGAGCGCTTCTAAATGCGCCCCGCCCTTAATCAACACCCCGCGCCGGGCAGCCGCCGTGATGGCACTGATAATGGTGACGGGTGTGCTGATGACCAGCGAACAGGGGCAGGCAATGACCAGCAGTTCTAATGCCCGATACAGCCACCCCTGCGTTCCGTCAGCCAAAGAATAGAAAGGAGCATTAAATAAGAGGGGTGGCAGCACAGCTACCGCCCCCGCCAGAACCATCACGCCGGGTGTGTAATAGCGGGCGAAACGGTCAATCATGCGCTGGCTGGGCGCACGTACACTCTGAGCTTCTTCAACCAGCTTAATAATGCGGCTGAGGGTGTTATCAGCGGCGCGGCGTGTGACGCGTATTTCCAACGCGCCCTCGCCGTTGATGCTGCCAGCGAACACTTCAGCATCTTTAGTTTTGGGGACAGGGATGCTCTCGCCTGTGATGGGTGCTTGATTGACACCGCTTGAGCCAGTGGTGACAATGCCGTCCATCGGGATGCGTTCACCCGGTTTGACGAAGATGGTATCCCCGATAGCCAGTGACTCCACAGGCACAGCTTCCTCACGGACAGCGAGCGGTATCCCAATTGGGATAAAGTTTTCATTGGCACTGGACTGCATGGCGGCCCGCCGCAAACGGGTAGCAGTGGCCGGAACTAACTGCATGAGCTGGCGCAAACTATCACGCGCGCGGTCAGCCGTGTACCCTTCCAATGCTTCGCCAATAGCGAACAGGAAAATGACAGTGGCCGCTTCTAAGACCTGCCCGATCAAAATCGCGCCGATGGCCGCTACGGTCATCAGTAGATTGATATTGAAATCGTGGTTAATGCGGAGCGTATTGATACCACTGCGGGCAATCGGCAGCAGGGCGATAACCGTGGCGAGGACAAATAAGACAGACGCAATGCTAGCTGCACCTAAAAGGGATAACACGAGCCCGATGATGATGATACCGCCTGCCAGCAGCGCCAGCCGCGTTTCGGTACGTTTCGTCAGGTAGGTGAGGAAATTGTGTGCTGACTCGCCCGCTGTTTCGTGGCTGTGGGCATGTTCATGTGCGGCATCGCTGTCGCTGATGGTCTTGCCCAACGCCTCAACCCGTCCGCGCAAGGAAGCAAAATCCACATCACCGTCCAGCCGCATCTTGCCGGTGGCAAAATCTACCTGTACTTGCTGCACGCCGGATAAGCGCCGCACCCCATCTTCCACTTCGCGGGCGCAGTTAGCACAGTCCATATTGCCGATGTCATAGATTTTTGCGGTCATGACGATATGCTCTTTAAAAGATACTACGTCTCAATACATTTGTAATCACTCATATCTAGATGATAGGCGGGTTTTATGACCCTTGTCAACCAACCTTAAGCGCGTTTGGTTTAACGCAGTCTCCTAATAAACAGAGGCGGATTTCAAACCCGCCTCTGTCAGTTTTTCTAACTCATCCAGCCAGCGTCATAATGAGCAGGTAGATATTCAGAATGGCGATGATGACAGCCACCGTCCACGCCGTAATTTTCAGCCAGCGTGGGTTGACGAACACGCCCATCTTGGCCTTCTCGCTGGTGAACTGTACCAACGGGATGACGGCGAAGCTCAATTGTAGTGACAGAATAACCTGACTCAGAATCAGCAGTTCGCCTGTTCCCCGTTCGCCATAGAGCGCCGCCACAATCGCGGCGGGCACGATGGCGATTAAGCGGGTGATGAGCCGCCGCAGCCACGGGCGCATGCGGATATTCAAGAAGCCTTCCATCACGATCTGCCCTGCCAGAGTCCCCGTCAGCGTCGAGTTCTGCCCTGAGGCCAACAAGGCGATGCCGAAGAATGTGCTGGCAAGGGTCACACCGAGCACCGGCGCTAACAGCTTATACGCATCATTGATGTCCGCTACATTTTCATAAGCTGTGCCATGGAAGGTGGCGGCGGACAGGATGAGAATCGCGGCGTTGATGAAGAAAGCGAAGAGCAGTGAACCGGTCGAGTCGATAGTCGCGAACTTGATGGCTTTGCGTTTGCCAGCTTCGGTGTTTTCGATGGCACGGGTCTGCACAATGCTGGAATGTAAATACAGATTGTGCGGCATGACCGTCGCGCCCAGAATACCGATGGCGATGTAGAGCGCCGAGGGGTTGAACAGGATATGCGGTGACGGAACCATACCGCCTAGTATGCCGGGAATCGAGGGCTGTGCGATGATGAGTTCATAAGCGAAGCAGCCAAAAATGATGAAGATCAGGCCGCCTACCAAAACCTCTACATAGCGGAAGCCTTTGTGCTGCAAAAAGAGCACCACAATCACATCAGCAGCCGTAATCAATACGCCTACCACGACCGGAATGCCGAAGAGCAAATTGAGCGCGATAGCTGACCCGATGACCTCCGCCAGATCGGTAGCCGCGATGGCAATCTCGGTCAAAACCCAAAGGCCGATGACGACCGGACGGGAATAGTGGTCGCGGCAGGCCTGTGCCAGGTCCCGTCCGGTGACGATGCCCAGCTTCAGAGAAAGATGCTGGAGCAGGATCGCCATGATGTTTGAGATCAATATAACGGAGATGAGCAAATAACCGAACTGTGCACCGCCTGCTAGATCGGTCGCCCAGTTGCCGGGGTCCATATAACCCACAGAAACCATTAGTCCGGGGCCTGCAAAGGCTAAGAGCGTGCGCCAGAAACCAGCGTTCTTCGGGACTTTAATGGTGCCATGTACTTCAGGCAGTGAAGGAGTTGAACGGCCCTGCCGCCAGCCGAGATCAGTCGTATCATTTGGTAGTTTGAGTTGTTGTTCCATGTGTGACAACCTTGAAGGTGTTCTTGGTTTCGAAGGCTATTTTAGACTAGCCTAAATATGTAATTACTTTAACTTTAATCCCCAGTCTTGTCAAGAACCATTTTTTGCTTTCCTATTTTGGTCACTCATATGACCGTCTGCGGCCAGCTCGATTTGACAATCCTTTTAGATTAGACTAAAATACAAAATTATTAAATCTAAAACAGTCTGGGAGCAGATACATGACTTCAGATCGCAAGCCCCGTTTTACCCGCCGCGACGTACTCACAGCTGGCGTGGGCGGCGCAGCTACCATGCTGGGCGGCGGGCTGGCACTGGCCGGCAAACGGGTTCAGGCACAGGGAAAATCTCCCTGTTCCGTCCGGCGCGGAAGCCGCCGAAGATCACAGCGGGCACGGTAACATGACCGAAATGCTGATGGGGGCAGTTGACCATCCTCGCAACGGTTTGACCCCATGCAAATGTTGGTGGACTGGGATTACGGCACGCTCAGCCAGTCCGAGGACGGTAAGCCCCTGCGGGTATATGATGTAGCTGCGGGCGATGTCGAAATTGAGATTGCACCCGGCTTGTTCTTCCCGGCGTGGACATTCAACGGGCGTGTGCCGGGGCCAAGCATCCGCTGCACGGAAGGCGACCAACTACGTTTCAATTTTGCCAATTACGGCAGCCACCCGCACACCATGCACTTTCACGGTTTTCACACAGCGGACATGGATGGTGTGCCGGGCATCGGGCGCGGCGCAATCAATCCCGGCGAAGACTTCGTCTATGAATTTGAGGCTGACCCATTCGGCTGCCATCTGTATCACTGCCATGCCCTGCCGCTCAAACGCCATATCCACAAGGGCATGTACGGTGCGTTCATCATTGACCCCAAAGTAGGACGGCATCCAGCCCGCGAGTTCATGATGATGATGAACGCCTTCGACACCAACTTCGATGGGGGCAATGAGATTTATGCCGTGAATACCGTCGGGCATGAATTCATGCGCCGCCCCATTCCGGTCAAGGTGGGCGAACTGATTCGCATCTACCTGATCAACGTGGTGGAATTCGATTTGATTAACTCTTTCCATTTACACGCCGGGTTCTTCGACTACTACGATCACGGCACAACGCTCGAACCGACCCTCAAGACAGTGGACACCATCATGCAGGCGCAGGGACAGCGCGGCATTCTGGAGTTCAAATTCCGCTGGCCGGGCCAATATATGTTTCATGCCCACGTCAGCGAATTCGCTGAGCTAGGCTGGATGGGCTTGTTCAACGCCGTGCAGCCTGCCGACTACAACGCGGCGTTGGCGGAAGTCGGGCTAGATGAGGAATGGGACTACAAAGGCACACACGGCAGCAGCCTCGGAAAGGGGAACATCTAAAATGACCGCACCAAGCACAATATCAACAAGTGAAAAAACAAGCGGGTTCTCCGGCGCGTCGTGGCTGCTGGCGCTCATCCCTCTCATTCTGCTGGGCGTTGTCCTCACCTATCTGGTCATTACGGGAGGCGGGCTGACCGAATTGGCCGGGCCACCGCTGGAACAGGTGTCAATTCAACGTATCACCCTGCCTGAACCGGGTATCATCCAAGTAGAAGTAGTGAATGGCGGCCCGCAGGAGGTCACTATCCCACAAATCGCAGTTGATGATGCCTACTTCTATTTCACAGCCGAACCCTCCAACACGATCCCGCGTCTGGGTCGTTCGGTGTTCACCATCGACTACCCGTGGGTGGAGGAAGAAACCCACCGCGTCATGCTCCTGACCTCGCTGGGTGTCACCTTTGAGGGCGAAATCGCAGCGGCGGTACAAACCCCCACGCCCTCTAGCAACTTGTTCGTCCAGTTCGGGTTGGTGGGCATCTATGTGGGCATCGTACCCATCTTCCTCGGCGTGCTGTGGTATCCCTTCATGCGGCGCTTGGGCGGGCAGGCCATGAGCTTCGTACTGTCCCTCACCGTTGGCTTGCTTATCTATCTGGCGATTGGCACATGGTTGGACGCTAACGAATTTGCTCAAGAATTACCGGCTTTCTGGCAGGGAATCCCGCTGGTGATCTTCATCGCTCTGCTGACGCTGGGCGTGCTGTTGGCTTTGGGCAACCGCCGCAAAAGTTCGGAATCCACCCCTTTGGGGATTTCGTACCGCATCGCGCTGGGCATCGGGCTGCATAATCTGGGCGAAGGGCTGGCTATCGGCGCTGCCTTCGCGCTGGGTGAAGCGGCGCTGGGAACATTTCTCATTCTTGGCTTTACGCTCCACAACATTACGGAAGGTGTGGGCATCACTGCGCCGATTGCCCGCAAAAATCCCGGCTTAAAGCATTTCGCGCTGCTGATTCTGCTCTCCGGCGGGCCAGCGATCGTAGGCACATGGGTGGGTGGATTTGCTTTCAATCCAGTGCTGGCGACCATCTTCCTTGCCATCGGTGTAGGCGCGATTTTGCAGGTGGTGTGGGAAGTGGGCAAGCTGGTGGCGCGTGACAGCGGCAAGCTGGGGCTGCCACTGGTGAACTGGGTAAATCTGGGTGGAGCGCTGGCAGGCATCGCCATCATGTACTTCACCGCGTTTATGGTGAAGTTCTAGACAGAATCGATCTCACAATACAACTCTGCGTAGAGGCGGCTGATGAGGTCGCCTCTTTTGATGAGTGATAGCAGGATTGGCAGGTCTGCAACAGGGAACTCTCTAATTTTGCGACTCAAGTCGCCGTCATGCTTTTTGCTTTTTGGTGTTCGATCAGCGAAAATCCGGTCATCAACAAGTGTTTCTCATTCCAAATTGGCTTGTATCTTCATATAAAAGGTGATTCATAAAAATGGTTCCTTTAAAACATCTGTGGTTTCTCAATACCTATGTAACCATCCGTGTCTCCGAGGCCGATAGCCTGGATGGCATCTCGATCCTTGAGCACCGTGCACCACATAAGGACTCGCCACCCCTGCATATACACCGCAACGAAGATGAAATTTTCCATATTCTGGAGGGCGAATTTCGCTTTGTGGTAAACGGGCAAGAAAAGCGGCAGCAGGCGGGCGACATCTTGCTCATTCCAAGAGGCACGCCGCATTCCTACTATGTTGAATCAGAGCAAGGTGGTCATTGGTTGACGACTACTATACATGCCGACTTTGAACGTTTTGTGCGCGTCATGGCGCGCCCTGCCGAAAGACATGAACTACCCGCACCTGCCGGAGCACCATCGCCAGAAGCCATTGAGGCATTGAACAGGACAGCTGCCGAATACGGTATTGATATTGTAGGGCCGCCGATCCACTGATCCGATAATCGGGTTTTTGGGAAATCTCTTTAGATTCTTTAATTGCGTAGACTGATTTTTTATTGGCGTGAGTGGAGGTGGCAATACAGTTAAACCATCGGCGACACTGTCCCCGCCTCCAACCCCTTCAGGAAATAGAAAAGTTACACGTAGAGACCGGACGCCGCCGAGTCCCTGTGTTTATTTATGACCTAGGGAACGATATTACGCAATACCGGCACTTTCTTCATCACAGTCACACTGATGATCGATGCCACTAGAGCGATAATTGCCACCAGCGGAATAGCAAATAGAGGATGCCATGACGAGGCACTCAGTACAAACCCCAACCGTCCGCTGGCCAACAAATCGATAAACATCACATGAATGAAATAGATTCCCAGACTGTTATTGCTGATCAACAGCATGCCGCGGTTCAGGAATGGCATGCGGCTAAAGATCATGTTGTAATTCAGCGACTTCAATAACAGAAATGCACATACTGCGATTACGACCAGATTGAAGCTTTCGTGTAGCAGAAAGAAATTATCAAAAGTACCTTGCAACTCCTCTGTCATCTTCAGTGTCGCTACCTGTGTGAACACCAGTGCCGCCACAATTGCCATCATTAACGGCAGTATATGTTTCCTCTGAATAGTCGCATCCCGCAGATAATGACCCAGTACGAAGTAGCCCACATAATTCGACGTAACTACAATATCAATGCCCACCTCAATGCCGGTAAATCGCTGGAAAATCGGCAGCACAGAATTCGCTATGAACCACACACTCAGAAAATATGTTAGGTTGCTGCGGCTTGCATGACGGATGTAAATGCGTAGGATAGGGGTCGCTAGGTACAGGCCAAGAATCATCTGGATAAACCACAGGTGGTAATACATTGGCCCCTGAACAGCCGCCACCAGAATGTCATGGAGCGAAAGCATCTCGTTGTAAAAGAGAATGCGCCACAACAGGTAAATGAATACCCACGCGATGAAAGGCAGCAGCACTTTCATAAACCGCTTTTTGAAAAACACGGGAATCGGCTGATCTTTGGCCGGATTTAGTAGTAGCAAACCGCTCACCATCGTGAACAGTGGTGAGCCGACTTTGCCCCAGGCATAAAACATGGTAGCAATCCACCAGTTGTCATAGCTGGCGCTGTTGTACAGGTAAATCAGCGGGAAGGCCACATGCAGCGTTACGATGACACACATCGCCAATGCCCGCACGACCTTGACATACACCATCTGGTCTTCTGCTACCCGTGTGGTTGCCGCCTCAGTTCGTACCGCCGAGGGGAACTGTTCCACCTCTAAAACAGCCATTGGATTTTGCCTAGCCCCCGCTCAAGTTCATGTTGAAATTTCTAAAGGTCACAGGTCCCCCCACGGCGTCGAAATATAACCATCCCGCGCTGGCTTCCAGCGGCAGTGATATGGCAATTACCTGCCCATCGAGGACAATATCATAGGCCGATTTTTGTACCCGCAGCATCAGGTTATGCGTGCCACTGCCGCTTCCCACTGGAACACTTCCCTGTTGTTGGAATGCATTGTCCGCGTCCAGCGTCCCCCACGTCACCTGCTGATCTGCATGTAACCGAACGACGAGCCCGCCCGCAGGATTGTCGGTAGAGTTGGCGTGAAACGCCAAACCGCCACTCACAGGTTCTGCAGCGTCATCCGGTAGCGTAATATCCGCCGAAACGGTAAACGTTTCGCCATAAACACCCGTCGCCCGGTTGAAATGGACGTTATCCGTCCGATTCTGGGTGATCGTTTTGTCGTTTACCGTCCAGTCACCTATCGGCACAACGAGGGTGTTGTTCGATTGAACATTCAAGGGTTGGATATCCAACTGCTCGAAGGCCACGATGCTTGTGGAAGAGGTCAGTGCCACATAACCTCCTCGGCTCGTCAGTGGAATGTCGTTGGCGACTGCCTGCCCATCAAGTTGAATGTCATACGTTGAACCATTGGTGTGTACCTGTAGTTGGTGCGAGGTAACGCCCGGTTCAGCTATCGTTGCGTTGCCCTGTCCCTGAAACATCAGGTTCGCATCAAAATAACCCCACACCAGTTGGTTGTCCGGGAAGTAACGCACCATGTGCGCCCCCGCCTGCGAGTCAGCCTGCGGCATGTTGAACAGCACACCACCGCCTGACCCTGCGCGCTGGTTGAAGCGTGCCGTTAGTGAGTATTGCGAGAAAGGCTCAAGGTAGGTGATACTGTGGTCGTAGCCTTCTCCTTGCGTCTGTACGAGCGCCCCCGGTTCAAACATCCAGTTTCCGCTGATCGGTTGCCACTTGCTCTGGTCAACTGCCGCATCAAAACGGGTGCTGAAGCCCGTCGTCAAACTGTTAACAATAACAGGTGTCGCTGCCTGAGCGATAAATTCTGGCACAGGTGTATTCACGATTGCTGCCGGAACCACAGGTTCCAGCGTTCTTACCGTCACATCATCAAATGCCACCTGCGAAAACCATGTGGTCAGTGCCAGATTGTCACCGTGATATAACACGGGTACATCGACCGCAGCCGTCTGGTCATTGACCGTGATCGTGTAGTGGTCGCCAATTACCTCCACTGCCAGAACCACCCCATCCGGGGACGATGTGAAATCAAATGCCCCGCCGCCCTGACTCGTGAAATTGACAAGTTCGTCAAAGTACCCGTAAACGATATAGGTGCTGCCGGCGTCAGCCCCGAAGCGCACCATATGACCCTCACGGCGGTTGTCTGGATGCTCCAGATTGAACATCAACCCGCCACCACTATTCCCACTGCGGAAAGTGATGTGCGTCTCTAAGTGATAACTCTGTTCTGGCAAAATTCTCACCGGCAGCACGGCCATCAGGTCGCTGTCGTTCTCAATGGATTGTAGCAGCGCCCCATCCTGCACTTTCCAAAGGCCGCCGAACTGCCTGTAACGCAGCCTATCGACCTGTTCGAAATCTTCGCTGTATGGCAGCTGAAGCGGTTGTAGAGCATTCCCGAAAAGGAACAAAAAGGCGGCGCCATTCAACCCTGCATAGGCTGTCAACGCCACAAGAACACACTTTACGAGGTAACGGAGCGATACGTCTTTCACGGCGGTTTTCACCACTCACACCACAGTTCTTAGAATAACTTACCACTACGTTTTGTTGTTGAATCATTAAGATTTGTTGCACCTAAATCATTTACTTAAGTATGATTAACACCTTATATGCCTGAATATTTTCACACTGGCTAGGCATTCTATTGTGGGTACGATCAATACGTTGACCTCAAACGAAGATATGATTTGCCTTCGCCCGCCCTTGACTCTCAAGCCGCTTGAGACTGCATACTATGACTGAACGTCACCAACAGGAGCCAGCAGCATGTTCAAAATCGGCGACTTTTCCAAAATCTGCCGTGTGCCAGTATCCGCCCTGCGGTATTACGCCGATATCGGACTGTTGGAACCCGCCCAAATCGATTCGTTCACCGGCTATCGCTACTACTCGCTCAACCAACTTCCCCGTCTGAACCGTATCATCGCGCTTAAGGATTTGGGGCTTACGTTGGAAGAAATTGGCCGCCTGCTCAACGAGGATGTCTCGCCGGAAGAACTGCGCGGTATGTTTCGGTTGCAGCAGACCAAAATTCAGCAGCAGGTGGAGGAAGAACAGGCACGGCTGGCGCGGGTGGCGGCCCGTCTCAAACAAATTGAATTGGAGGGGAAGATGCCACAGCAGGAAGTCGTTCTCAAGACGTTAGAAGCGCAGCATGTGCTTTCGGTGCGGCAGGTGATTGCCAAGCCACAACATGTTGCTACTTTGCTGGAAGAATCCTTCGACGTGCTGATGCCTGCCGGTGTCCAGATCACTGGTGCGCCCTTCGTCATCTTTCACGACGAGGAATTCAAACCAGCAGACTTGGATGTAGAAGCGGTGTTCCCGGTCACACCTAATGTGCAATCACACTTGGAGATGGCAGGCGGACGGCAGCTCAAAGCTCACGAACTGGCAGGGGTGCCCTTGGCCGCCTGTGTGGTCCATGTCGGCGGGTTCGACAAAATCCACGAAAGCTACAGCGGGTTAGCGAACTGGATCGAAGCCAACGGCTACCGCTTTGCTGGCCCTTCGCGCGAAGTCTATCTGTCGCCGCCGGAAGGGGACAACCCGGCAATCACCGAAATTCAGTGGCCGGTGGAGAAGATTTAGTTTCTAGCAAATCATATCTGGCAGCGCCAACCGCATATGGTGAAAGTCGAGAAATACCGTGACCAAGATTGACCTAAAGAAAGAGTTAAAGCAGCTCTACAATCCATCGAAAACAGAAATTTCGGTGGTGGAAGTGCCAGTCATGAACTTCCTCATGGTGGATGGCAGAGGCGACCCCAACACATCACTTGATTATCAGGCCGCCATTGAGACATTGTTCAGCCTGTCCTATACATTGAAGTTTATGCTCAAGAAAGCAGGCGGGGATGATTATGCCGTCATGCCGCTGGAGGGGTTGTGGTGGGCGGATGATGTGCATCAGCCGGATTTGTTCAGCAACAAAGATGCGTGGTACTGGACAGCTATGATGATGCAACCGCCACTCATCACGCGGGAAATGGTAAAAGTCGCAACCGATGACGTGCGGCGTAAGAAAGCCCCAGCCGCCTTGGATAAGGTGCGCTTTGAGCGTTTTGCCGAAGGTTGGGCGGCACAGATAATGTATATCTGCCCGTTCGCCGATGAACGACCCACCATTGACCGCATCCATGCTCACATCGAAGAGAGCGGTTATAAACTGACTGGTAAACACCATGAAATATATCTGAGCGATTTCCGCCGCGCCGCACCGGAAAAACTCAAGACAGTCATCCGCCAGCCGTTCCGCAAATCGTAGCAAATTGGCGCGGTGACAAAAGGGTCACTGCGCCTCTAATTTTAACCACCATTAAATTGATGATATAGTGACCGTCCTCAATCTAGAAACTGCCCGCAATTAAAAGACACACACCGCGTGTATTTGATCCCCTGTGCTTGAAAAACTTCACTTTACCGCTCTTGTAGAACCGTCTGCCGTATTCTTGTATCCTGCTTCTTGTTCAGTTATCGCCCATTGGGGCATAAGGTACAAGGAGATTTCATGAAAGCACAACGCCTCCTGATATTGACGATAGTGCTGGTTTTGGGGATCGTCCTACCCCTGAGCAGCTTACGCGCGCAAGATGCAGCGCAGCCAGATTTGGACGCCATCAAAGATTATTTACTGGAAAAGGCGACGGCGCTGGCGGATGGCGCGGCTGAATTGGCCGCAACCAGCGACGCCTATTATCAACTGACGCAGGCCGCCAATTTTGACTACACGGCCTTGTGGGATGCCAATCAATCAGAACTGGCGGAACTGCTGGCACAGGCCAAGACACAGTGGATTACCATCAGCCCGCTCTACGAACAGATGGAAGGTATCGTAGCGGGTGTGCCGAGCCTCGCTGAGTACGATGTGATTATTGATGCGGGCGCTTCGGCTGAGGAAGATGCGGAAAACGCCGCTGATTTCAATATCACCCTTCCCGACGGCACTGTCATGGAGAAGCCGGGTAATCTGTTCGGTTTGCTGGAAAGCGCCTTGTGGGGCACACGCGCTGAGTTCGTGGCGCTGGCGGATGTTGATCTGGATGGTAACAGCACGGTTGATTTCGGTGAAGTGCTGCCGGACGCCAACATACTCAAAGGAACTGCCGACAGCATGGTGAGCTACACCAGCGATTTACTCATGTCCGCCATCGACTGGCAGCCCAATGAAACCGACGCTTTTACCGCATTGGTAGTGATGGTTCCGACCATGAGCGAATATTTCGGCTCGTGGAAAGAGTCGCGCTTTGTGGCAGGCGATAAAGCCATCAGTACCACATTTGCGGTCATCTCACGCCTTTCTGATATTCAAGATATATTGGCCAGTCTGCAAGTCATTTATGACGGTGTAGGGCCGCTGGTTGAATCAACCAACCCCGAACAGCACGAGCAGATCAATCAGGGATTGACCGACCTCAAAGATTACGTTGGGAAAATCTTCAAAGAAGAACAAGATGGTCATCAATTCACGCCCGAAGAAGCGGACTTCTTCGGCACAGAAGCCCAGAATCGCGCCATGACCATCACCGGTCAGATCACACAAGCAGCGAGCCTGCTGGACATAACGCTGCCTGAATAAGATTAACCATTCAATGTAGGCTGCTGACTTCGCAATTTTGGCAGGGCAACGAGTCCCGTTGCCCTGTATTCATTGGAGAATACATAGATGAACAGTGTACGGTATTGGGTAGGTAGTATTGTATTCGTGTTATTGGTTGGTGTAGCTGTACCTGCTCTGGCGCAGGGGGACGCCCCTCAACTAGTGGCTGAGCAAATCCGCCAGCAGTTATTTGATGTACAGGGTGATCTGTTATTAAACAATGCGGCTGACGCGCAAACAGAAATGACCAATGTCTACGCCCTGTATCAAACCGAATTCCGTCCTCTACTGATTCAAGCCTTACCTATTGAAACGAATACACTGGATTCGCTGTTTGACCGGACGATAACTGCCGTCGGGCAAGGAAATCAATTGCAATTGGCAGTGCTGCGCGGAAACATCTGGACGGAAATTTTGAATGCCAGCAGTCTATTGGCACAGGCTGCCATTGAAGCGGATGATGCCACCAGCGGCGCACGCTGGCTGCTGCTGCGCGAATTCCGCAGTTCCACCAAGTTTTCGCGTCCGGGCGCGGATGCGACATTGGCGATGCAGGCCTTCGCCCACGGTCAACAATCCGAACAGGAGACGTTGACTGCCATCCGCAACGATCTGCTAGATACCTATCAATCTCAGCTTACGGCTGCCCTCGCAGCCGCAGAAGAGGCGAACCGCCGCGAGTTCACCCTGCGGCGGGCTGAAGAAACGGGTCTGGCAGCCGGCTATTTCTCCATTCTGGCGCAGTCCTTTGCGGAGCAGCAGGGCGAGGCGGCACTGGAACAAGCACTTGGTATTTTCGATGCGTTGAACGATGCAGCCGCCAACGGGGATCAAGACGGTTTTGAAGTGGCGCTCGAATCCGCCCATCGCCTGCTCAAAGGTTTCCGCGCCGCGCCACTAAGCGCCGCTGAACAAGCCCGCCGCGCAGGGCAGCTTTTGCGTTTTGTCAGCCTCGTACCCGTTGAATACGAGCGTGGTGTTCAGAATGGTGTGGTCATCAAAGATATTGAAATTCAAGAGGCGCTGACGTTCGCGGAAGGCTCTACCGCTGCTTTCAATGATATCTTGCCGGTATTGGAACAACGGGATGCACAGGCCAGCGCCCGCGCCGCCGTGCTGCTCAACGGCCTCAACACTGATATTCGCACGACAGTTGATCCAGCAGTGCTGCAAGCCAACGTTGCGGAAATTCAAGCGATTTTGGCGACAGTGATGCCCGCCGAGTGGCAGCAAATTGACAGCAGTTCGGACATGGATGTGATACTTTCTATACTCGATCAGGTGGAAGCGGCAGTCGAAGCCAATCAATATGATCTGGCCGAGTCGGCACGTCTGGAAGCCTATGGACTGCTGGAACTGGGCATCGAGCAGCGTCTGCGGGGTTTCGCCCCTGCGCTGGCGCTCAAGGTCGAAGGGCTGTTCTGGCAGGGCAGCATCGGGGACTCGACCGGTGGCAGCGTCGTCTCCCTGCCGGGATTGGCCTTCTTGGTCGCGAACCGTGCTCCCCTCAGCGAAATAAAAACCACACTGACCGCCCTGCGAACTGCTTTTGACGAAGCTCAAACCGTATTGAGTACAGGCAGCACCTCGCCGGCGGTGGTGGTCGGTAACTCGGCCATTATCGTATTCCGCGAGGGGCTAGAAGCGGTGCTGATTTTGGCGTCCCTGCTCGCCAGCTTACGTACGGGTGAAGAACGCCAATTTCGCCGCCCCATCATTCAGGGCGCGGCGCTGGCCTTTGTGGCAACTGGCGTGACGTGGTGGATAGCCAACCAGATATTGACTGTGCTGCTGCCGCTGGGTGAACGGCTGGAAGTGATCGTGTCATTGATCGCCATCGGTGTGCTGCTGCTTATCACCAACTGGTTCTTTCACAAGGTGTACTGGACAGGCTGGATGGCGAATTTCCACACGCGCAAACGCCATCTGATCGGTGGTGTGGCGGTAGTCACCCTCAGTCAGGCGGCGGGGTTGGTGATTTTGGGCTTTACCAGCATTTACCGCGAAGGTTTTGAAACAGTGCTCTTCCTGCAATCGCTGGTGCTGGAGGCCGGACTAGGCATCGTGTTACAGGGCGTGGCACTGGGGCTGCTGGGTGTGACCGTGGTCGGGCTGATTGTCTTTGCCCTACAAGTCCGGCTGCCCTACAAAAAGATGCTCATCGTCACCGGTGTGATGATCGGCTTTGTGCTGCTGACGATGGTCGGTCACACAGTTCAGGCGGCGCAAACTGTTGGTTGGCTGCCGATCTCGCCTGTCGCCAATTTGAACCTCCCGTTGTGGATGGGGCAGTGGTTTGGCCTGTACGCCACATGGCAGGGCATTGGTTTACAATGCGCGGCAGCCGTATTCGTCATCGGTAGCTACTTCTGGGCGGAGTTTCTCAACCAGCGCCGGCGGCACGAGGCCGTTCGACCTGCGGATAAGGACAATGCACTGCGGCAGAAACATGTCACGCCCTGACGGTTATTTTTTGCGCTGAGACTACGGCAGGTCAGGAATGCTCATCTGACCTCAGGGCTTTTGCATTGTCATTTGGTGTTCTAATTTGTTCGATTTGTTTGCCCGCTTTGATCTGAAATGACCCTTTGTGGTTAGCAAGCATTATCGTAATGACAGCAATTTCTGCCAACGAGTCGACTTTGCAAAAGCCCTGCCCTCATGACTGCCTGCTTGACATCGAACATAAATTCTGGTAACATATTTGAATGTCGAATCGTCAAATACATCGTTAGTTCATATCTAATCCCTTCCTCCCATAATATTTGTAGGGGATGAGTTATATGTCATCCCATCAGTTTCAACCCGTGGTAAGACCGTAAGGAGAACATTACCCACATGAATGCTGTGACTCCCGTCCGCGCCACACGGCGCGAGTGGATCGGCCTTGCTGTGCTGATGCTGCCCACCCTGCTCATTGCGATGGATTTGACCGTACTGCACTTAGCCGTCCCCTCCCTGAGCGAAGCCCTTCAACCCACCAGCTCCCAACTGTTGTGGATAACCGATATTTACGGCTTCATGATCGCTGGGTCGCTCATCACAATGGGCACGCTTGGTGATCGTATTGGTCGCCGCCGCCTGTTGCTAAGTGGTGCGGCTGCCTTTGGCGTCGCGTCCATCATCGCTGCCTTTTCTACCAGCGCTGGCATGCTCATCGCCGCCCGCGCTCTGTTGGGTGTTGCTGGGGCGACCCTCATGCCGTCCACCATGTCTCTCATCCGCAGCATGTTCCAGAATCCCAACCAGCGTACCGTCGCCATCGGCATTTGGGTGTCCGGTTTTTCGGTTGGCAGCGCCGTCGGCCCGCTCATCGGTGGCTTTTTGCTCGAACATTTCTCATGGGGTTCGGTCTTCTTGCTCGGCGTCCCCATCATGGCCGTGCTGCTCATTAGTGGGCCTATCCTGCTGCCCGAATTCAAAGATCCCAATCCCGGACGTTTTGACCTCCTCAGTGCCTTCATGTCGCTGGGCGCGGTTCTGTTGGTCATCTTTGGCCTCAAGCAGATAGCCGCCATCGGCCTTGATGGAATTTACATTCTCTGCATCATTGGCGGTCTCGTCATCGGCTACATCTTCATCCAACGCCAGCGCCAACTGGAAGATCCATTGATAGACTTGCGCCTGTTCCGTGTGCCTGCCTTCAGTGCGGCCCTGGCGACCTATACCATTGGCATCTTTTTCGCTTTCGGCACCGGTTTATTTGTCGCCCAATATCTCCAACTGGTGTTGGGATTATCACCGCTGCAAGCTGGTTTGTGGTCTGTACCCGGTGCTATCGCCTTCATCATTGGCTCAAACACCGCGCCGCGCGTCGTCCGCCGCGTCCGTCCGGCCTATGTCGTTGCCAGCGGCTTGGTCGTCGCTGCCATCGGCATGGGGATGCTCACCATCATTACCACCAATTCGCTGGCATTAGTGGTCATCGGCAACACCCTCATGTCAATCGGCTTCGGCTTTACCTTCACCCTCACTGTTGACTTGGTCATCGGCGCAGCGCCCCCCGAACGTGCTGGTGCGGCCTCGGCGCTGGCGGAAACTGGCGCGGAACTAGGTGGCGCGATGGGTCTCGCCATCCTCGGCAGCTTGGGCATGGCCGTTTATCGCAGTGGTGTTACCGCCGCCCTTCCGCCCGAAGTAACATCCGAAATGGCCAAGGCCGCGCAAGAGACACTAGGGGGTGCTATCGTCGCTGTTGAACAGTTGCCGGAAAAAGTTGGCGCGGCCCTTTTGGACGCTGCCCGTCAAGCTTTCGCGCACGGTCTGCAAGTGAATGCTGTCATTGGTGTCGTTGGCTTCCTGTTCTTAGCCTATCTCACCATGACCATCCTGCGCCATGTAAAGCCGCACACCGAAACGGACGAACAGTCTGAACCTGCGCCAACCGCAGCCAGCTTTGCACCACAGGGTACAGACTAACCCACACCATCGCCGCTGCCGCCGCCTTCGCCGCCGAAAAATAAATGGCGGCAGCGGCGGTAGCGCTTTTCATGAAACGAAGTATTCGTTCAACCCCTTCGAGGGGTTTGTATTCTTACCTCAGCCTGTCAGTTTGACGACTCGCGTCACCATCCCGCATCAAACGCCCAAACCGCCTTTGACTATCAACTACCAACTATTAACTACTAACTACCAACTGCCCTCTCTCACACCACCGGCTGCTCCCGTTTGAACAGCAGGGCAGGCACAGCAATCCCCAGCGCAATCGCCCCCAGAATAAAAGCGGTCTTAATCGCATTACTGCTCGCAGCCACCAGCGCATCGCCAGCCGTAGCCGGGTCGCCTAATGACACTTCTAGGATAGCCAACATCGTGCGGAAAGCGAACACCCCCGGAACCAGCGTTACCGCAGCGCTGATACTGAAAATCGGCATCGGCGCGTGCCACCGCTGAGAAAGAAACAAACTGATAAAGCCGATCACGCTCGAACCAGCCAGCGTCGCCAGTTCAATCTCCATTCCCAACTGCATCAACAGCGTGCGTGCGGCATGCCCCAGCGCCGCAGCCAGCGCGCAGCCCGCCAGCGCCCGTCGTGGCACATTGAACAACACAGCAAAACCCAGCGCCGCTACGGCAGACCACATCGCATCCTGTACCAGCAGTCCCAGCGTATCCAGCAGGTTCATAATCCGCCCACCCCCAGCAGCCGGATCGCCAGCGCCAGCCCCAGCGCGATTCCCAACGAAACCAGCCCGCCCAGCACCCCACGCACCATGCCTGTCACCAGATGCCCGGCAATCAAATCCTCAGCCGCGTTGATGAGATGCACACCCGGCACCAGCAGCAGCACCGAAGCGGCCAGCGCCGTCTGCGGCTGCGGACTGAGTTTGAAAATCGAGGCGCTGCTCGCAAGCACTGCCGCAGCAAAAGCCGTGATGATAACCACCAACAGCGCATTAAAGTAACGCCTGTTAAGTTCCTGCCGTACCCACATCGCGCCCGCCGATGAAGCAAATGTCACGCCAAACACTGCCCAGTCCCCCCCGAACAAACGGCTAAACGCTGCACAGGCCAGACCCACCATAATAATCACCTGCCAGCGCCCGTACTGCTTGGGCAGGCCGTCTATCCGTTGGAAGGCTTCCCGTACCTGATGCCGATCAAGCGTGCCAGTTTCCACCCAGCGGCTCACTGTGTTGACCTCATCCAGAATGTGCATATTCACCTTGAACGACACCACCCGCCTGATTTTGGTACGGAATTCTGGCCCGCTCACAGTTGTTACGGCAATAGCATTCGGCGATACCAGAATATCCATCCAGTCCGCGCCCAGCGCCGTACCCAAGCGGTGAACGGTTTCCTCAATCCGTGCTGACTCCGCACCATGTTGCAACAAAAGCTGTCCCGCCCACAACGAAAGATCTATCACGTCGCGCAGCGCCTCATGGTCCAGTGGTGTTTTTTTGATCGGTGTCGGGCGCGGTTTAGCGCGTAGGAACATGGCGAACCTCCATCTATTGCCTGCAACACCGCTTACAATAACATATCCTCGACTTCTCAATCGAGTGCTTTTTAGCATCCTTACGGCTGTCCATATATCAAATGCCAGCACCATTCCGTTTGCGCCGTAGTAATCAACAGGCTACTATTTTCCTTACCCGCACCGCTTCGCTCAAATCGTCCTCCATTGCCTATGTGATAGAAAGGTTTTCATGTCCGCACCACCGCTTTTACCACCTATTCACATCGGGCGTAGTAGCAAATTTCATGCACCGCTGGGCATGGGCGGCTCCTTTTATGGCCTCGACCATCAACAGCAGCAGGGCGAAGCAGACATAGTGGCAGCGCATGAAGCCGCCCTCGAAAATGGCATTACCCACTTCGACACCGCTACTGGCTATGGCAGCGGCTACTCCGAGCGCCTACTGGGTCGTTTCATCAACGCTATACCGGACCGCCGTGATCGTCTCTTTATTGCCTCCAAAGCGAACTTGGACGTCATCACCGCGTCGGCCATAATCAACGCCATCGATGCCAGCCGTGAACGACTTCAAACCGACTACATTGATCTGTACTACCTGCACTGGCCGCGCACCGGACAAGATATGCGCCCGTGGATGGAAGGCCTTGAAACAGCCCGCCAGCAGGGCAAAATTCGTGCCATTGGCGTCAGCAATTTCACTGTCACTCAGATGGAACAGCTTGCCACCGTCGGGACAATTGACGCCTATCAACTGGGATATAACTTGTTATGGCGCTTCGACGAAAAGGATGTAATTCCCTACTGTGAAAAGCACCATATTGCGCTGGTCGTCTACAGTGCCCTCGCGCACGGCATCCTCTCCGGCAAATATGCCCGCCAGCTTGACTTTGTTCCCGGCGACCAGCGCTGGACGATTAGCTTGTTCAAAAATGACGTATGGCCGCAGGTTTACGAAATAGTAGAAGGCTTCAAGCAGGTCGCAAAAAGCAACAATTATAGCTTGGCGCACCTCGCCCTGCGCTGGTTGCTGCGTCAACCAGCCGTCAAATCCGTTCTGGTCAGCGCCAAAAATCGCCAGCAGTTACTAGACAATGTGCAGGCGCTTAATCTTCGGATCCCATACGCGCCGCTGGATGAACTCACCATACTCAGTGATCGCGCCATGCAAATTATTCCGGACGAAGGTAATCCCTTCGGTTATCATCCGTGATTCAACACTAGAAATTACACTACAGGAGTGCCACCGTGTTCGCAACGAGTCTGCCCGACAAAACATTTTTTCAGATTTGTATCATCGTCGATGATATTGAACGCTATGCCGAAAATTACCGCACCATTCTCGGCTTTGATGTGCCGGATGACTACCAGATCACCCACGCCTTCGACCACACGCAGGCCACCTACTACGGTCAGCCCATGAACGCCCGCGCCAAGATCACCAGCGTTAGACTGGGCAAAATTGCTTTTGAACTACTCCAGCCACTTGACGATGGCAGCGTGTGGATGGATTACCTCAAAAAACATGGCCCCGGCCTCCAGCACGTCGCCTTCAATGTGCCGCGTACCGCTCCGGCTGCGGCCTTCTTTGCTGACAGCGGCTATCACATAACACAGCAGGGCTTGTTCACTGGACGCACTGGCATGTACGCCTATTTGGATACCGATAAAGACCTCGGCGTGGTCTTTGAACTCCTCGAACACTACAACAATGGCACGCACCCACCTCCACCAACTTTCCCTGCTGAAAGAGGACTCGGCACTGACATTGTCATGCAGGTGGGTCTAGTCACCAATGACATTGACGCGATGGCACAGCGTTACCGTGCCGTTCTCGGACTGCCAGAGCCTGTCTGGGTACAAACACCCGGTTACGACATCACCGAAACCCGCTTCTACAGCGAACCTTCACAAGCTACTGCCAGATTAGCCTTCTTTGACTTCGGTCAGGCCCAGCTCGAACTGATTCAGCCGGACAATGTCCCCAGCGTGTGGCGCAATTACCTGAACGAAAAAGGCGAGAGCGCCCATCACATTGCCTTCATCGTTCAGGATACGCAGCAGGCCGTCGCCCACTTTGCCAAATTTGGCATCGGCGTTGCCCAGCAAGGCTATTATGGTGATCGTAGCGGCATGTACACCTATATGGATAGCGAAGCCTCGCTCGGCGTCATATTTGAGTTATTGGAGAATTTCCCGCAGCCCCGCTAGTCGGGAGCGCTTTTGCAAATTTACCGCTTGGTTCGCGGCATTCAGTTTAGCTCATTGCTCGCGTACTAGGCGGTATAGCGTGTTGATTGTGCCATCATACAATTCACCAGTATTGCCTTCACCAAAAGTTGTGATGCGCTAATGCTGTTAAGCGTTCGGCTGTGTACCAAGTGCCGTTTGCCCGCGATCCAACTTCACAATCATCCCCTTGCTGCGCGAACCGTCCACCACCCCTCCTGAATGTGATGCAGCATCCGGGCGTGTGTTGCCGGGGAACCAGTCATTCAGATTTTCGGATGGGGCGGATATTGCACGGGTGTGCGGTTCTTCAATCTAGGGGCATCATCGTAGTGGTTAAACGGTATGTGATGATGATATTAAGCCATAACACTTATGAAGGCAGGCGTAAGGACAGGGCGCGCCGGTAGCACTACACTAAACGGTGGACATCAATTTTGGCTGAAAACAGCAGATAACTTGATCCCATTTGGTCTTTTAAGCCCCCTCCCTAACGCTTGTGCGAAGCCTCCCTTCGGGATGGGGAGGGGCTACGAGCGGCGATAGCGAGTGTGGGGACTATGATAAAGTCCCCCTCCACCGTTTTCTTCCGTCCTACCGGGCGCGCCCTGTCCTATATAACGTCACCAATCACGTAATCTGCAGCCACTATTGTCATCAAAACTCAATATTTGACTATCGTTTCTGTATTACGCCCGTGTGCCAAAGATGTGTTAGCTAATGAACATTTGCTCGCGGCTCGCGGCACATGTGCGGATGTGGGAAGTGTTGGCGGGGAACAGGTACGGGTGCTTTAGATGTGAGTGCGTAAAGGGCTATCTATAATATACCAGACAAAGTAAACGCCGATCTCAATCGCTTATGTTGTCTTTTCATGACTCTTGAAAACCAATTCGCCATCAGTTCCTAACCCAATAACCTCTAAGATTTTGTCATCCGTTGGTGGTACAGGTACGGGCACCGCTTCGACCGAAAGCAAAGCTGATACCGGTTGTGTAAGGAGATACATTGTGACATTTTCAACAAAATTTCTTCCGGCGGGTCGTAACTGTTGCCACACCTCTTTTGATATAACATAGCGATGTTTATAGTCGTAAGTGCGAATCAGACAAGAGTCCACAAGTGTGTCCGGGGGGTGATTCGAATCGGACAAATCCCATTCACTCACGAGGTATACCGGACCGACGTAAGACTCAATAGTAAAGTCATGCTTGAGTAGACGGTGGCTAACAGCCTCTAGTTGAGAGTGGTATGCACTGTCGCGCCGAATCATCAAAATAATAGGAATCGTAACATAACCGGTGAGGCCTCCTATGAGCAATATCAATGCAAACATAGTATTCGGAAACAAAGTCAAGCCAGCGAATGCCACCAACATGCATATGATTTGCAGGGATGATGGAAAACGTGACTTATCTTCGAATTCAGAAAATGGCAATCTACTTTTCTTAATTGCTTGCAAGAGGTTATTCAACTGGGCTTCTGTCAGTTCGCCAGCGTTGTTCGCCTCTAGAGCTTCCGCAGTATTTTCAGTCAGCGTGAGTTTGTAGTTAATCATCTTACATGTCCAAGCTATCCAGTGCATGGCTTGGGTAAGCAGACCCACACAGGTTGTCTTCAGCATACGCCGCAAGGCGGTACACAACAACATAATAGGAGACTGATCTTTTGCATGACATAAGTAATGGACTTGTCCTCTGTTCGCATCACGGCCTCCGAAAAGTGCGTGATATGTTCATGCGGTGTGCCCCGCCCGCTTGACTGTTACAAATCCGGTTTGTTACCGTACCCCCCCTACCATCGCGGCACACCCGTCACCTAGGGGCTGGCGGCGAGCGCGTAGCCACCCTTTGGGACATGCCCTCCCACCTATGGATGTACCCTATCCGCCTACCCCCATCAACCACCAACCATAAACCATTTTTTCAAACCCTCTTCAAACCATTTTCTACCTCAATTATAATTGACTTATACAAACTTTTGTGCTAATATTCAATTTCATGAACACACTGGTAGCACCACACTAAACGGTGGACATCAATTTTGGCTGAAAATAGCAGATAACTTGATCCTATTTAGTCTCTTAAGCCCCCTCCCTAATGCGTTGGGGAGGGGGTTTGGGGGTGGGGACTGTGCTAAAGTCCCCCTCCACTGCTTAGTGCAGTGCTACCTCCATCCACATCTAACATCTTTTATCTATCATCTACTCTTATGTCACAACTGTCGCTTCAAATACTGTCCGACGACGACGACTTCGCCGACATGAAAGCGAATTGGCATAAAAATCTATGCCGCCTATGCTGCCTTTGCCGCCATTTGTGCACTACTCGTAACAGTCCGTAATAAAAATGCCGCCACGAGTGTGACGGCATCCTGAACGCAAATGCGTACTGCTTATAGGCCAGCTTGCATCGCCGGTCGGTACGGCGCATGCTGCCAGCGCACCACCCGCCGCGGCTGGCGGTAATCTGTGTTGGGAATGACCATCTCCACCCCGTAGCCGCAGCAGTCCCAGTCTTGCAGGTAGTTGGGGATGATGTGCAGCGGCTTGAAACCCATTTTCATCTGTTTCGATAAATTGGTATCGAAGCGCTTCCCGGCGATCACATCCGCCACATACTCGTCAACCGGAACCGTATCAACTACTTTGTGGTAATCAATGATGGCGCTGCCCGCCACCATACCGCGCAGGTTCAACTGCTTCATCACCCGCGTGCGGGCCTGTGTCAGCCGCTTGCCCACGCCGTAGCCGCGGTAATCGGGATGCACCGCTGATTCCACGCCGTACATCCACTCGCCGTCTGGTACATGGGTCGAAAGCGTCCCGTCACCGATCAGTTCCCACCACGCCGTCATCAGCGGGTGATTGGGATGGTGGTTAATCCGCATACTCACGGTCAGCCCCACCACCGTATCCGTCCGCCTATCCACCGCCACGAACTGGCCTTCCGGGAAAGCCACCAGATGCTGGCAGAAATGGTCAGCGTTAAATGTCATATTCTCCGGGTCGCGCGGGTCAAGGTTGTAAACCAGTGCCATCAAGGCTTCCATCTGGTCAGCATAACGCGCCTCGCTGGGGAGGATGGCGATATGCTGAATGGTACTGGCAGGCTCTTCTTTGCTCATTAACATGATAATGTCTCTCGTTCTTCTCTGGACTCTGTGTCCACTGTATTTCTCTGGTTCAAATTACTCGTCTTCGCTCCCCTCTCCATGAGATGGAGAGGGGCAGGGGGTGAGGTTTGTCTCACGCCATGCGCGGGGCCAATACCAGCGGCGCAACCCGCCGTGTAAGCGGGAAGCGGCGCGCAGCCGGGAATATGCGGCGCTGCGGGCGGTAATCCGGGTTATCCCAGACAATTTCCACGCCCCAGCCGCGGCAGCTCGGCTCAATCGTGTAATTCGGAATCAGGCCGTGAACTTTGAAGCCCTTCCGAAGTTGTTTGCTCAGGTTAGTGTCGAAGCGTGCACCCGCGATCACTTCTTGAACGTATTGTTCAATATCCATGTGGTCAGCAACCTTGCCGTAATCAATCGGTAGGCTGCCAGCAGCCAATCCACGCAAATTCAATTTGCGGATCAGGTTATAACGCGCTTCAATGAGTTGCCCGCCGACGCCTTGACTGCGGTATTCAGGGAGGACAACCGAGTCCACCCCATACAGCCATTCGCCATTCGGGTTATGAGTAGTCAGTCAGCCGTCGTTGGTCAATTCCGCCCAGTTGATGGCGGCATCTTTGTGCAGGTTCGCGCGCATGCTCACCGTCAGGCCGACCACACGGTCAGTCCTCCGGTCAACAGCCACGAACTGCCCCTCGGGGAAGATCGCAAGATGTTGGCGGAATTTCTCCGCAGTCAGGTCTTCATACGAGACCGTTTGGGGCGTATAACCATACGCCAGTTGATGGCACTGTTCCATCTCGGCCAGATACTTGCTTGAACTCGGGACAACAGCAATATTCGTGTCCCGGCTCTGTCTGGGCCTCGTATGTAAACTGGTGCTTGGGTAAACGTTCATGATAGTCCTCTTTCGACTGAATATACGATGTGCCTACCGACATTCGGGGCAGGACTTCACAAAGCTGCTAGCCAACGCCAAATACGGGCTAGCGAGCCTGTTTGCCAGTGTTGAATTGAGTTACGCTGAATAATACGGAGTCCGGTAGAGCGGACGAACAGTCACGTGGGGGCAGAATTCCCGTCGTGGCACTCAGGGCGGATCTGCAAACAACTGTCGGACATACCGACTATAGGGGTAAACATAGAACACCTGTACTCATTTGTGATGTACATAATCACTATAACATGCCTTCTTCAGCCTGTCCAGCACCATAAAATGGGGGTCCATCCGAGATGGGGTGCAAGTAGTTTTTATGCCGCCAGACGGTTTAAAAGCTTGTCGGATAATTAGGAAGGCTTCCAATGATGCTAGAGTACAATGCTTCTAATCAACGAGTCAGACATCTGTTTGGTGTGTTGGTAAGTTTGCAACTGGCTGTGGCCTCTTGGCTGAATCATGAACAGGATTTGTATAAGTGTTTTGACACTAATGTGCCCACTTGGTGCTTTAGGCACCCTCATTCACTAGGTGTAATTATCGGACAAGCCTTTGAGCATCTGACGACAAAACAAAAAGGACAAACACCATGAAAACCATCGGTCTACTAGGCGGCATGAGCTGGGAATCATCCGTCGAGTATTATCGTATCATCAACGAAGAGGTGAAGCGGCGGCTGGGTGGTCTGCACTCCGCCCAATGCCTGCTGTGGTCATTCGACTTCGCCGAAATTGAAGCCCTGCAAATGGCGGGCGATTGGGACAGCGCCGCCCGCCGCATGGTTGAAGCCGCCCAATCGTTAGAACGCGGTGGCGCGCAAGCAATTGTGATCTGCACCAACACCATGCACAAACTCGCGCCGCAGGTACAGGCCGCTATCGCCATTCCTATTCTGCACATCGCTGACGCCACCGCCCGCAAGATCAAACTAGATGGTCAACAAACCATCGGCTTGCTCGGCACGCGCTTCACCATGGAACAGGACTTTTATAAAGGCCGCTTGGTGGATCAGTTTGGCCTGAATGTGCTCACACCGGACGCTGCCGGGCGCACCAAAGTTCATGATGTAATCTACGATGAATTGTGCTTGGGTGACATTCGCGATACGTCGCGCCGCGACTATCTCCATATCATGGATGACTTAGCGGCGCAGGGGGCACAGGGTATTATTCTCGGCTGCACCGAAATTACCCTGCTGGTTAAGCCGGAACACACTACGATTCCGCTATACGACACCACTACACTGCACGCCCTCGCTGCCGTTGATTGGGCGTTGGGTGAATAAGACTATATCAACTCAATCACCTGCTTGGCTTCTGCCAGCAGTGCGTTAGGCCAATGCAGTTCCATCCGCAGCCAGCGCAGGTCAAGGTAGCGTGGTTCACGTGCAGCCAGAATTCTCCACATGCGCCGCGCTTGGGTCTTCTGCCCCAGCGCATGATAGGTGAGCGCCAACCCGGCTATGGGGGCGGTTTCCAGCGGGGCAAGGCTGCTGGCACTGGCATAAGCAGATAAGGCCGCTTCATAGTCGGCGGCGATGAAATGGGCTTGGCCGCGCTCCAAGAAAAAGTTGAACTCTAGGGCATTCATTTAACCACATCCAACCCAAAACATATCGCAATTGCCATACTGTACAGCATCTCGTTAAAATCGTTGGTTGGTACAGAAGATGGTATCTCAACGATTAATTACTGTAACACTCCACGGGAGTTACGAATGGCAGATATTCAACAATTCATACAAGACCTACTTAGTTCAGATAATAACCGGCGAACAGCAGCCTACAAAGAGTTGGTGGCGGCGAAAGATGCCGCTCTTGAACCACTGCTGGCGGTGCTTGGTGGACAAAACGCTGCGCTGCGCGTTGAAGCTGCCCATGTGCTGACCCAATTTGCCGACCCCCGCGCCATACCGACCTTTATCAACCTCACCAAAGACAGCGACAAGCAAATGCGTTATTGGGCTACGGTTGGGCTGGGGATGTTCAAAGGGCAGGCTGGGGTAGCTGAAGCACTGGCGCAGGTGGCGCGACAAGACAGCGAGGTCAGTACCCGCCGCTTTGCCGTGCAGGGCTTAGATCGCATGGGCGAACACGCCATGGCCAACGATATCCGGCTGGAAATGCTGGGCAGCCAAGACGAGCAGCTGGCACGCGAGGCCATAAGTGGATTAGCGAAAGCGGGAGACACGCGGGTTGTCGAGCCGCTTATCAGCTTATTGAACGGCAAACCCTCCAACCTTTTATTGGCCTTTGCGCTTGATGCGCTGGGCAAACTGCGCCACCCACGCGCTTTTGAGGCGATTGCACCACATGTGCAAGCCAGCGCCCCCTACCGCCGGGCAGTGGCGGCACAGGCATTAGGTGAATTGGGGGACGCGAGGGCGGTTGAACTGCTGAACCAGCTCAAACATGATTCAGCTACCGCGTGGGAGGAAGATCGCGGCCCCAAACGCTCTGTCGGTGACATTGCGAATGAAGCCTTAAAGAAACTCGGTGGTGCGCCAGCGGGTGATAAAGACCGCCCGTGGTGGAAGGTGTGGTGAAGATCTTTCCTGGGCTAGACACCAGACCTAACTACTGTCGTTCCGCCGCCCACAACATCCCGCGCGTCATCAGTGTCAGAACTGGGTGCATGGTCACCACGTCCGGGCGGTGGCCGAGGCTGCAATAAAACACGCGCCCCTTGCCCCACATCTTTGTCCACACGGCTGGCATGACTACCGAGCCAAAGCGGCTGCTGGCATGAACCGTGTTGGCGGGATCAACGTGCATGTAATACTGCTCGGTGGTGACTTGGAAGTCTTCAAAACCTTCAGTAATGGGCGTAGGCACACCGTCGAAGTGAACTGTATAAGTGGCTTCATCATTACCGGGATGCGCCACCCATTGTCCACCGGTCATATACTGGTATTCCGTTTCGTTGCGGAAGCTGTCACACATACCGCCGTGCATTCCTCCTAACCCGACTCCCCCCTCTACCGCTTTTAACAGAGGCTGTAATTGATCTTTTTGGATAACTCCCATTGACCAGTTTGGCACGATCAGGTCGAGGTTTGGCAAATTAGGGTCTTTGAACGCATCGAGCGAATCCGACACCGTAACTTCAAATCCGTTCTGGCGCAGTTGGGCGGCCTGTATTTCCGCAATTTCTTTGGGCTTGTGTCCTTCCCAGCCCCCATACACGATCAATGCTTTTTTCACAATGTATCCTCTCTCGAATACTGCGTTGGCAGCGATGCGAATTAATTTGAACTCTTCGGCAGTTTGGGCAGCAGCCAGCCAAGGAAGGCTTCTTCCGAACGCGACTGCATAAACACCCGCCCCGGCCCGGTGAGGTGGCACACAAAACCTTCACCGCCGAGGATAGTGGATTTCCAACTGCCTGATTTTTCGACCATGAATTGTATACTGGCATCGAAGCCCACGATATGACCAGTGTCAATAACATACTTTTCGCCCGCTGCCAACTGCCGTTCATGAATTGCGCCATAGGCCGCCGCTAGCAGTTTGCCGCTGCCCGTCACTTTGAGCAGCACCAAGCCGCCACCGCCGAAAAAGCCTTTCGCGCCGCCCCATGTGGCATCTGTTACTACGTTCATTTCACTGGCAACATAGGCTCCGCTGGCGAGCAAAAATTCACCACTCACGGGCAGCGTGAACATATCGCCGGGCAGCGATGGCGCCAGCGTGATTTCGCCACCTTGTGCCGGCGCCTGCCATGTGTTCTGGAAAAAACTTTCGCCTGCTACCATGCGCTTGAGACCACCGAAGAAGCCGCCTTCGGCCTTAGTCTGCATGGTCATGCCGTCGGTGTGGCTGACCATCGCGCCCGGCTCGACACGGATTTCTTCGTTAGCTGCAACCTTCACAATCGCCAGCGAGAAAGCCGGTTGGTATTTCAGTGTGATTTCCATGTGTATGCTCCTTGAGTTAATGGCAAAATCCAAATGATCTGTATGTGAGGGAAGGTGTTGAGATAGGTAACTATAAGTATAGGCCGAAAATCTCTTTAGCGCCTGCTCATCAACTGCTTATCCCTGACCCCCGAAATGTGGTAGGATATGATATGAATTTGTACTTAGGTTAAATGGTTTTATAGGAAACATTATGGAAGGGCAAGCACGACGTAATCATTCCAACCGCGCACGTGAACGGCAAATGGTGCGTCAGCGGCGCGCGGAATCGACCGCCCCTTTTAAGGAAGCCCTGCGCGGGCAGCTCTCTGGTGGGGCATCAGTAGGTCGCTTTGGCAATTGGCAAGCTCGGATCTCGTTGGCCGTCCGCGACATTCTGTGGTATATCACCCATACCCGCGCTGTTATGTCGGGCACAATTATTGTCGTGGCCGTAGTCGTCGCGCTGTTCGCCATCAGCCATCTGGTAAATGGACGTATTTTCCCCAATGTCTGGGCAGCCGGAATCAATATTGGTGATATGACCGTAGATCAGGCCGCTGCTGCACTGACGTCTGCTTGGGACGATACTATTCGCATCCAGTTAGTCGATGGCGACCGCCGTTGGGAAGCCAAACCGGCTGATCTAGGGATGCAGATCGATGCGCTTAAAACAGCTGAAAGCGCCCGTAGTGTTGGCATGAGCGGTATTCCTATGGGTTTCGGTGTGAATCCCGTTGTCAGCGTCGATTTCACCACTGCCCAAAATTACTTACTTGACATGACCGCCAAAACTGACCTTGCGCCTTATAACGCCGGTTATGAATGGCAGGGCGACCAATTGGTGGGAGTAGAAGGCCGCAGTGGATGGCTGCTGGATGTGCCTTCTACTATGGATACGCTGACGGAAAAAATACTAGATGTGGTTGGGGAACGCCGTCTGGAACTGACGATGGCCGAGTTAGCACCGGAAGCGCCTGATCCCGATCAATATCTTGACGAGGCACAGCGGATTGCCAGCCGGCCCATCACGTTAAATGGCTACGATCCCTTCCTTGACCAAACCGTTACATGGACAACGACCAAAGAAGTATTTGCCTCGTGGCTAGAAGCCAGTGCCACTGGGCTGACTGTACGCGACGAGACTTACGCACCTTATTTTGATGCTCAGAATCAATCACTGAATACAGATCCCAAAGTGACGCCGCGCTATCTCGATTTGCGCGAAACCCGTGAAAAACTGAATCAAGCTATTGATAACAATCAGTCGGTTGTTGACCTGAGAATTCGTTACCGCGACTCGCAATATACCGTTATTCCCGGAGATCGCGCGTATTACATCGCCCGCAAGACAGGCATTCCGTATTATCTGCTGGCGGAGGCTAATCCCGGGCGCAATATGGATATCCTGTCGCCTGGCGACGTGCTGAATCTACCCACTAAGGACAAGGCCGTCCCGCTAGACCCCATCTCGAACAAGCGCATTGTGGTTGATCTGGATAACCAAACACTTATGGCCTTTGAAAATGGTCAGCTGAAATTTGACTGGTTAATTTCTTCGGGCATGGATAGTTACCCCACATCGCCTGGTATCTACCAAATTCTGAATCATGACCCGGAAGCTTCCGGTGGTAGTTATACCCTGTGTAACGATCAGGGCTTAGACTGCGGCAACTGGACGATGTACTGGTTCATGGGTATGTACGAGGTCGTTCCCGGACTAATGAACGGCTTTCATGGCGCAGTGTTGCTGCCCAGTGGTGCATACTTAGGTGGCGGCAATGTAGGTAATCCTTATACGTTTGGCTGTGTCATGTCGCAGAACGATAATGCGAAAGCCTTATACGATTGGGCGGATGAAGGCACAGTTGTTGAAGTCATTTCCAGTGAATATGCACCCGAAAGTCAATTGGGGCAGATGGTACGCAATCAGGCGCTTCAAGGAGCCTAATTCAATCCTTAACGCTCTGACATAAGATGTTTTGACAGTGGGCAATGTGCCCACTGTTTGTTTACTCACCCCCTTAAGCCGATGTTTAGGACGCCAAACAAAGCACTTTTTTCATATTGATGATGTATTTGTTGCATCAATGTGCGCGTAAACACTGTGCAAATTGTACGAAATTCCCGGGTATGATTTAGATGCTCACGACAAGCAAAAATAGTTGACATCAATAAAGCGTAAACAGTGTTAATGCTTCGGCAATCATTATTCCTACATTAACAACTTTTAACAATATATTTATCAGCATCTAATCATTTTGCTTAAATTGTGCTTTTTTGAATTATCGTTAATTCTGTTTTGCACAAATCGAGCAGTTTTCTAGAAAGGTTGACTTGAGTGATAAAGCTTCATATACTGACAGTAGAAAATTGAACCCGGCGCGGAGAAACAAAAGAGTTTATTAAATAATTTTCTTACCTCTCCGCGCTAGAAATTTCAACGCCCTGTTTTAAGCAGGGCGTTTTTTATTTCTTTCAGATGCCGTTACAATCTCCATCAAACTTATCCCCTGCACATTCATAAACCGGAGACCTCAATGTCCAAAGTGATAAAAGCCTACGGAAGTTGGTCAAGCAATCTTTCACCACGCTCACTGTCCGAAACACTTCGCCTCAATGATGTGCAGTGGGACAATGCGACGGCTACCCTCATCTGGCATGAGGGGCGAGGTGCGAAAGGTGTGCTGGTCGCCCAAAACAGCAACCAATCCCCCCGCGATTTGACATCAGAATTATCGGTACGGGCGCAGGTGGGTTATGGTGGAGGTGAGTTTACTGTTTCACACGGGCAAGTGTACTTTGCTGGGCCAGACGGTCGGTTGTACCAACAGTCCATTAGCGAAGGTCACGCTCGCCCGATTACCCCTGCCTTCGGGGCGGCCGCTTCACCGTCGGTATCTGCCGACGGCAAATGGCTGCTCTACATTCATAGTTATGAAGGAACCGACGGACTGGCATTGGTCGATACAGACGGCAGTACATGGCCGCGGAAGTTCGCGTTCGGCACGGACTTTGTGATGCAGCCGGTTTGGCATCCCGCAGGTGAGTATGTCGCCTACATCGCATGGGATCATCCACAAATGCCGTGGGACGGCACAGAACTGCGTTTGGTGACACTCGAATATGATCGTGACGGCGTACCCTACCCGGCTACCACTGAAACTATTGCAGGTCATCTGGATACTGCTATCTTCCAACCGGAATTTTCCCCAAACGGGCGTTACCTAGCTTATCTGAGCGATGAATCGGGTTGGGGTCAACTTTACTTATATGACATCGCCAAGAAGACACATACGCAACTTACGACCTCTGAAATTGAACACAGCACTCCGGCCTGGATACAAGGACTGCGGGTATTTGGCTGGTGTAAAGACAGCCAGCGCATCGTGTTCATGCGGAACGTGCAAGGGTCACGCTATCTGACATGGCTTGATATCGAACGCCCGGAAAACGTTAATCTGTTTATTGGGCCGGGACAGTACACGGATTTAACTCAAGTTGCGGTTTCACCCTACAGTAATCAGGTTGCTGCCATTGCATCTTCGTCCAAAATTCCAGGACGCATTATTACTTTTGAGATTCCAGAGATGGAAGTGCCACCGCAATTGACGTTAGGAGCCACTGATCCGCTAAGTATGCAGGTGTTGATTGATACGCCAAAGTCATTAGCGGCTCAACAGCACACTATTCACCGCCGTTCCAGTACCGAAAATATGCCTCTGACTGAGCTAGCTGAAGCAGAAGCCATCTCATGGACTGGACATGATGGCGAAGCCGTATTCGGATTGTACTATCCACCGACCAACCCGAAGTTTGAAGGCAGTGGTGCACCACCGCTGCTGGTTTTTGTACACGGCGGCCCGACTTCACAGGTTACTAATCGCTTTCAAGGTGAAACACAGTTCTTTTCCACACGTGGGTTCGCTGTCTTGCAAGTCAATTATCGCGGCAGCACGGGCTATGGACGTGCCTATATGAACAAACTGCGCGAAAATTGGGGACTTTATGACGTTGAAGACTCGGCGACTGGCGCGCACCATCTGGTCGAGCGCGGCCTGGCTGATCCCGGCAAGCTGGTCATACTGGGTGGGAGTGCCGGAGGTTTTACCGTGCTGCAATCATTGGTCATTAAGCCCGGCTTTTATAAAGCCGGGGTTTGCCTTTTTGGTGTGAGCAACCAGTTTGCGCTGGCGATGGATACTCATAAGTTTGAGGCCCGCTACACCGACTCACTGCTGGGACCGCTGCCAGAAGCGTCTGCCCTGTACCGGGAACGGTCGCCTATCTTCCATGCTGAACACATCGTTGACCCCATCATCGTCTTTCAAGGGGAAGATGATAAGGTCGTCCCGCGCAACCAATCCGATACGATAGTTGACTCATTACGGGCGCGGCATGTGCCGCACGAATACCATGTTTACGCGGGAGAAGGGCATGGCTGGCGCAAACCGGAAACAATCGAACATTACTACAATGCGACCTTAAAATTCTTGATGCAGCATGTGGTCTACGCTTAATGGACATTTCAGTTCTGCTCGTCGCGCTCGTATTGGTGGCTTTCGTAGCATACATTGTCTACCGCAAATTGCAGCGCGACGAACGCCGTTTTGCCCAGCTGTATCGTCCGGTTGATGAAAGTCTATTGGATCAAAGCGACTTTGACGGTGTAATCTCATTTGAGGGCGATTCGACTTTTGAGAGCCAGCAATTCAAATTAGAAATTGGTCGCTATAAGTTAATGTATTGGTTTCCTGACGCGGTCCTGGTCAAGGTCGAATTGTTCAGCGTTGACGGGATCGAACATGATGTCATTGCGCTTAAACAGGGTGAGGGGGCGGTCGAATTCAGTGTCACCACCCCCGGCAAATACTTCTGTATGATCGAGCCAGCTCACGAGGACTCGGCGTGGGAAATTGAAATCAGCCGTTTAGGCTTGCCCTCCCACGCAGCCGGTGTAAATCCAGCAGCTCAATAGGCTGTCGGCACACCGATTTCCTGCACATCCACCGCTACACCATCCAACTCAGAGGGGATGATGGATTGTGGATCAAGCTGGTCGGCAGGCATTTTTTTATCCACCATCACGACCAAACACACTTCGCCTGTATACTCGCCATTTTTCTGCTGTAAGCCAATTGCTACACCCATCACATGCGGTATTTGCAAGAGCATTTCGGTATATTTGGTTTGTACCAGTGTTGCTTTCGCGGTCTTTTCATCCTGTGTCATATCATGCCTCTCTTCTCGCTATCAGCAGTCAGCTTTCGGCCAAAAGCTAAGCATCAGTTACCTCAAATATTGATGTTCAACGCGCTCAGCACGGGGCCAATCGGGTTGAATATAGTTGACAGGCTGGAGCCAGCAAAGAGCAGCCCAACCGCTTTGTTCTCGGTCGCATCCACTATGAGCGATCCGGAGTCGCCACCCTGGCTCATCGGGCCGGTAATGATCTGCCCCGTAAAGCGGGCCGTACGGCTGCCATAGGCCACGTTGACGGTGGCATTCAACAGGGTAATCGTGCCTTCGGTGTAACCGGTGGTACGTCCCGATTTACGCACTTTCATGCCCAGCGCGGCGGGCTTCGTACCGGACACCTGACCAATACCCAAAATCTCACCCGTGAATTTGCTGGGGTCAATCGGTTTGGCGACCGCGCAGTCAACTTCGTTGGTGAGCACCTGCGCCGTACCGCTGGTGGGCGAAACTGAACGGGCTACAGGCGCGCTGACGGGTGTAAGCCGCTGCTGCGAACCGAGCAACGACGCCAGACCATTTATGAGGGCTGTGACAACCGTCAAAATATCGCACGTTGTACCTGTGCCCCCACCGCCGGGAGGAGGTGTGGGAGTCGGGCCCGGAGTGGGTGTAGGCGTATCCGGTTCGTCAATGAAACGGATTTGAATGAAGCGTTCCAAGCGTGCCACCATGTCGGCCGGATTTTGTCCACCGTCGGCGGCGCCGGGCTGCAAAATCGGATCACCCACCAGCGCATCGTTACTGTTGGCTAGCACATGGTTGTTGGAGAGAATTAGCTTTTCGCCGGTGTTTTTATCAGTCACAATCGTGCCGAGTGTTCCGGCTGTAATTTTGTAATGACCAATGCTGACTCCGCTGGGAATTTCCGGACGGAAACGGTCGCGCGGGCTGTCGTAAGCGCGTAAATAACCGACTTCGATCACATCGGTTTTCACGCCGTCCACTTCTTTTGGCACCATTTCGGCAGCTGATAACGCGGCAACGGGTACTTTTTGTTCGACCAGTACAACTACTGACGGGTCGCCCACGCCGTTTTTCAAACCCACCGCAACGCCGACCACATTTGGTTTGACGAGCAGTGAATCCTGAAAGAGACGGTGCGCCTGATACACCTCATTCATTGCCATATCCCACTCCCCTTTCCATTGAATGCAGCAGATTGCTGTATTGAAGCACATTGTAGCATGGTTTAATTAGGCGGTGCTGAGGGGCGGGAACGGTGGATAAAATCGTTACAGTGAGCGAGGCAGTGCCTCGCCCAACTGCTCAACGTAAAGCGATTTTAGTGCGTGGCTAAGAACCATTTTGCATGCTGCTCATGAGGATGCGGCTAACTTCCGGGCGGGTGAATTCTTCCGGCAGCAGCTCACCCCGCGAGAGTTTCTCCCGAACCTGTGTGCCACTGAGTACCAAATGCTGGTCAGTACCGTGAGGACAGGTCTTGAGGCTGACCACCTGACCACAGGCTTTGCAGTAAAAGGTATGCTCGAAGAACAGCGGCATGATGCCAATTTCTTCTGGCTGGAATTCATCGAAAATATAGTGTGCGTCGTAGCTGCCGTAGTATTTGCCTACGCCAGCATGATCGCGCCCGACGATGAAGTGGGAGCAGCCATAATTTTTGCGGGCGATGGCGTGGAAGATGGCTTCACGCGGGCCAGCATAGCGCATAGCTGCTGGAAAGACGCCGAGCAGCACGCGGTCGGCCGGATAGTAGCTGGCGAGGATGGCGCGGTAACTTTCGACGCGGACATCAGCCGGAATGTCATCGGATTTGGTTTCGCCGACTAATGGATGTAAGAGCAAACCATCTACAATTTCGAGCGCCGTTTTCTGAATATACTCGTGGGCGCGGTGGATGGGATTGCGCGTTTGGAAACCGACAATACGCTTCCAACCGCGTTCGGTAAAGATGGCACGCGATTGTTCCGGTGTGTAACGCAAATCCGGAAATTCGTTGTGGGTACGCTGGGGATAATTCAGCACATCCACGGGGCCGGCCAGCAGGACATCACCCTGCTTATGAAGGCGAGCGACGCCGGGATGGGCCATTTCGGTGGTGCGGTAGACTTTTTCGGCTTCGACAGCTTTATCGTAGGGGTATTTCTCACGCACTTCCAAAATGGCGAGGATGGTATCGCCTTCAGTGAGTGCGACTTCCTGTCCTTCGCGGATGGACGCAGCCTGCTCGGTGCTGACGGCGAGCGTCACCGGGATTGACCACGGCAGGCCATTTGCCAAGCGCATCTGGTGGACAACCGACTGGTAATCGGCCTGTCCCATATAACCGGTGAGAGGGCTGAGCGCGCCGGTTGCCAGCATTTCCAGATCAGCCAGATTCAAGTCATTGAGGGCAATACGAGGCAGGCTGGCAGCACGGGTGAGGGCTTCATCACGGGCGGCGCTGGACAGCAACCGGTTGATAAGCACGCCACCGTGCGGTGGGATGAGTTTGACGGTCATTACAATGTCTCCTGTGAGGCCGCAACCAACAAGGCACGGCTTTCAAGATATGCCCAAATGAGCGCAACACTTTCTTCAACGGATTGTTCAGCCGTTTTGACCACAATTTCCGGGCTCATGGGCTCTTCGTAAGGGTCGCTAATACCCGTGAACTGCTTGATTTCACCCTTGATAGCTTTGGCGTACATGCCTTTCACATCGCGGTCAATGCAGGCTTGCAGGGGAGCATTGACGAATACTTCGATGAAGTTCGTGGTTTCGGTACGGGCTTTAGCGCGGGCTTCGCGGTAGGGGGAAATGAAGGAGGCGATGACACCTACACCATTGCGCGAAAGCAATTTGGCGACATAGGTCACCCGCTCGATATTTTTGTCGCGGTCTTCTTTGCTGAAGCCGAGGTCGCGTGTTAACCCCTCGCGGACCGTATCGCCATCTAAACGTTCAACCCGCTGCCCCAACGAACGGAGGCGCTTTTCCAGCTCAACCGCGATGGTGGTTTTGCCTGCACCGGACAGCCCGGTGAGCCAGAGTGTAAAACCTTCGTTCCGAACAGTCACTAGCTATTCTCCTTATAGATAACGGGTACAACAGCACACCTGTACTGTGTGACTACTGTAAAAAAGGGCGTATTGTAGCAGAAGCAGAAGCGGACATGAAACCTAGAGGTACGTTAGGGATAGGGATTGCATGTGCGGGCTTGTTGACGAAAAGGTGTGTGGCAGAAAATCCGGAGTGCGTTCATCCATGTTGTTTACGGTGACAAATTGCCGCTGCACTGGCAGGCGGGAAGCTCCCGTGTGGCTGCTGATTTGACACAATTGGCGGGCGGGAACACGGGAGCGAGGCGCTGCAATTTCACAAGTGCAGCGGTTGGCTTGCTCATGGCTGCCGCGTCGTCGTCGGCGTGCAGTGGGGAACAAAGGCAAAAATGCTAAACTCCCTCACTCGTAATACTCCGGCAGCTTTTTCAACCCTTCCCACTGATCTGCATCATGACCAAAAATCACCAGATCAACCTTCGCCTGTTCCACCAGATCAAGCAGCTTGTTCGTGCTAGCGCGAATCGCTGCGGCGTCCGGATTGCTCCCGTCATCCGGTTGATCACGAACAAAGCTATCGCGGAAGGGTACAGCGTCTATCGTCAACAGAACCGTACCTGTTTTTGGCAGCCGCATCAGGACTGACTGGTGACCGGGGACATGTCCGGTGGTCTCGATCAACTCTAATCCCGGCAGCAGTTCCGTGTCGCCGTCCACTAGCCGTATCCGCTCCATCGGCTGATCCCACTGCAAACGTGTGGCCGCAAAGCGGGGGTTCGCCGGCGCATGTTCATGGTGACTACGCTGTACGACATATTTTGCCTTGGTGAAGGCCGCGTGACTGCCTGAATGATCGATGTCATAATGCGTCGAAATGATCATATCAATGTCGTCCGGTTGCAGACCAATCGTAGTAAGGTGCTCAAAGACCATTTGCCCGTTAACCATGTCCTGTTCCTCTTCCGGGATAATCTCCGGGAGGCCGCTGTCAATCAGGATATTTTTGCCGTCTTCTGTCTGCACCAGATAACAGACAATCGGAATGTGGTATTCCGGCATGGATCCAACCTGCATTAGATAAAGACGCTTCACAGCATTCTGGCTCATCATCTTGTCCCCGGTGAAATTTATATTCTGTGCCGTTATGGATGGTGGTTCCATAGTACGTGATCAGCGAGAGTCGTGAATGCGGACACGATGTCCCATAGGGATGTTGCGCGCTATCGCGTCCCTACAAAGTCACCCAGTCTGTATGGGTGATTAAATCACCACGTACCATATGACCAGGTAGCACTGCATTAAGTGGTGGAGGGGGACTTTATCATGATCCCCACCCCCAAACCCCCTCCCCAATGCGTTAGGGAGGGGGCTTAAAAGATCAGAAAGGATCACTTTGGCCGCTATTTCCACCCGAAATTTGGCTCCACCGTTTAGTGCAGTGCTACCTATGACCACTACCAAGAATATAGTAGCACAAAATTTCGGTTTTGGGGTGACCATTTGGTCTCTTTTTGGAGGGAGATTCACTAACTATTTTGAGGGAAAACCATTGTTAAGACGGTTGGTGGCGGGTTGGAATTGGGTTTAGAAGGGAAATTGAGCGGATGGAAAGCAGGCGATTTTAGTGAGTCGGTGGTTCAGTATAATCATACATGAGCTACGTTCTCTAGCAGCATTCGAGAACCTTTTCCCAACTCCCTTCAATTTCTTAACCCATGATTCGTATGGCACTCGTTTAGGATGAATTCAGGAATTCTTCACCCAATCACCTAAAAGCCAAGAGGATTATATGAAACGACTATTGATATTTGCTTCAGTACTCTTGACATCGCTGGGGATAGTGCACGCTCAGGAACAGGCGAATTGGACCATTCTGCACTATACCGATGTGGATAACAATCTTGAAGGGGCGGCCTTTAACGACTATTACGAAATGCAGATCGCGGGCAGCGGCGAAGGGGTCAATATTGTTACCCAGTTCGACCGTGCTGTGGGTTATGACAACCGTTTTGGCGACTGGACGGACACCCGGCGCTTCTTTATTCAACAAGTGCCACCGCTGCCAAAACTCGATATCGTCGGGAAACGGGCGGCGCTGTTGGATTACTTCGTAAATGCCGGTTATGGCGATGCAACCACCCTTCAACCGCAGGTTGACGCACTGGATGACGCCACTGTGACCAGGATTTACGAAAACAGCAATATTGGTGTGTCTTTCGACCAGACAGCAGTACAAGACCTCGGTGAAGTGGATATGGGCGACCCGCAGTCGCTAACAGATTTTATCGTATGGGGGGCGCAGAATTACCCGGCGAACCATTACATGGTCGTGATCGGCAGTCATGGTGGTGGCTGGCGCGGCATTGGCCCGGATGATGGCGCAGGTGAATCCATGCTGGAACTGCCAGAAATTGATTCAGCCTTGAGCGCAGCGCAGGAGCAGTTGGGCATCGCCAAGTTCGACATCGTGGGCTTTGACGCCTGTTTAATGGGCGTGACGGATGTGGCGGTCATGCTCGAATCCCATGCCGACTACGTGCTGTTTTCGCAAGAAGTCATTCCCGGCAATGGTTGGGAGTACACCCACAGCATCAACTCCATGAAACAAAACCCGGATTGGGACGCCGAGCAGGTGGGCATGTCCTTCGTGGATAATTACATGGCCTACTATGCAGGCGAAGGCGCACGCACCAAAGTTGATCTGTCACTGGTGCAAACGGCAGGACTACCCGCCCTACTGGACTCGATGCAAAACTTCAGTAAAGTAGTGGCAGCGGATACGGTGGAACTGCTGTCGGCGCTGGGCACAGCCCGCAACAACAGCCAGACCTTTGGCACATCGTTGGGCGACCGTGCCGACACGTATTCCTACGTTGATCTGAAAGATTTCATGACGTGGTTCAGCCTGCAAACCACCATCACCGAAGATGCCTATAACGCCGCGCAAGAGGTGATCGCGGCTTACGACGGAGCAGTGGTGTACTCATTGGCGGACAGCAAACTGCCACGTGCTAACGGGCTGGCCATTTACTTGCCTTCGACACCTGCTTATTACGAAGGTTTTGGCAGCACTTACCCGGCGTCTGCACCGCCAGGCATGGCCTTCTGGCAAGATTACTTGAACCAATTCTACAGCACCATCAACACTGAACTGGATGGTAGTGCGCTGCAACTGGACATCAAGAATGTATTTACAGTGAGCGGCACGGGCAGCACAGTGGACAACCCGGTGGTGTTCTTTGATGCGGCTGGCAAAGGTGTGGTTGATCTGTCGTACACCATTTCGTATGTGCAGCCGGACGGGACGCGGGCAATCGTGGACAGCTCACCGATTTCCTACACTGAAACCCTACCCACCGGCGAAACGGTGATCGAATACCCCAACGAACTGACGCCGAGCACCTTCAACTGGGTGGTGGAATTCCCCTTCGTCAGTGACGGGAACAACAAAGTGCTAGCACTTTTACAATCCAACAGCAGCGGCAGTGAAGGGATCATTCAAGGAACGTATGTGAACGCCGAAGGCAGCCAACCCGCTTATTTGATCTTCGATACAGGCACACTGACCTATTCGGGTATACTGGCGATAGCCGACGAAGCACCCTATGAGGTACGGCCACAGCTCGGCGACCAGTTCATTGTTGATCTTGTGACCGTCACGCCGGAAGGTGAAGTCGCTATACAACCGCTGACTGACAGCCCGCTGACCTTTGGGGTGCAGCCTTTCACATTCAGCTACAGTCCAGCGGTCAGCGGCGATTATGAAGTCACGTTGAGCATGAGCGATCTGGCAGGCAACCGCATTAATCAAAAAACGGCGGTACAGGTCAATAATGACGGCGTGGACGGCAGTCTGCGCGGTTACACGGACACCAATGAAGGCATATACTTCCAATATCCCTTCGCGTGGGGTGAATCCGTAACACTGACCAATGATGATGACACGATTACCGAGGTGGTGGGCGATGACGAAGGCGTCCAATCGCTTTTTGTCGATTCGCTTCAGGACAGCGACCCGCAAACAGCACTGACGACGATAGCAGGCGTTGACGGCAGCCAGATACAAGAAACGACGTTAGGTGGACTGCCAGCCTACTGCGGGGCGTACACTAGTCAGATGGACGACCAAACCCTTTCAGGAGCGGCGTGCAGCCTCGTGAATCCGGAATCCGGGGCGACGGTGTTGTTCCGTGTTGAAACGCTGGGCGATCCGCAGACAAACACAGACATCGGAACGGTACTGGACGCGACGTTGAAGTTCTTCAAACCGATCTAATGGACATCCGAAAATAAATTCAGCGGATTCATGCGGGAGGATATACGCGCTGACGCACTCATCCTCCCCCACAAAAAATCATTTCAGGTTTAATTCGTTACCCCATAAATCGAACCGGCTAAATGTATTTTTGAGGGTGAACCATTGGTTCGCCCTTTTTTATTCGGCGTTCTTCACCAGCCAGTCCCAGATAACTGCCAGCGCGAGCACATCATCGCGCTGGTAGCCACAGGAACGGAAAATGAGATCGGCATTATCGGTTGCCAGCCAGCGGCGGTAATCCGTTTCAGCAGCCCACCATTCCTCATAACCTGACCAATTAAAGCCGAAGTAGGGCGCGACTTTTTTGATCGAATAGCTCTTGATGGGCAAGCGTACCGAACTGATGAAGGTGTGGTGCAGGTCGTGCATCCGCTCTAAGAGCGCCTGCCGCACTTCCAGCGGGGCTGTGGCGCGCATCACTCCGGCATCAAATCCTGTCCAATGGTAAATGGGCTTTTCATCATTGCCCACGCTCTGGTGAAAGACATGCCACGCTTCGTCCTTATCCGCCACTAGAATCAGCTTAGCGAAACCCAGCAGCGAGATTTCGCCGCGCGGCTTTCCGGGCGCGACCAGCGCGATATAGCTGATGCCCTGCTCGTCGCTCCAACCGAGCGACCACGGCATTCCATCTCCACCCGCCAGCGCCGCCGTTTCAAGGTCGAACATCCAGCCGCCCTGATGCAGTACATCGGGCAGCGGGTTCATCCATATGGGACGGTCTTCCACATAGGCACGGGCGCTGGCGTGGTGTGCAAAAGCCGTCTTCTTGATGCCTTTGATCCGCTGAAGTTCTTCGACGGTCAGCGCCACCATGTCGTGCAGGTTAGTGATGCCCGCACGATACAGACTTTCCCGTGCCTGACGGCTGAGGCGCGGGAGAAGCGAGAGATCAAGATGAGAGCGTGTCACAAATATCCTCTAGTGGTTCTAGTACACGACAAACCGTATTTATTGTAGTGAGCGAAAGAAATGATAGCACTTCCCAAACCCTTGCCATATATGCGGTTCGGAAAGCCACGTATCGTATATGACTTGCGGATCGAGTCTAATGGCTGTAATTTCCTGATTGAGCCGAACTCTGTCACATTCCAGATTGTTGAGGAAGACCAGCGTACTCTGGTTCTTAAAGGACACCGCAATTCGCTCCTTGTCCAACCCGCTTTTCAGCCTAATTGTTTCAGAGTTTCCAAGACCATTATATAACTCCGGTATGGTCGGATACTTCGTATCTTGACTGCGAATCTGATTAAAAAGAATTGCGATGTCACTGACTACTGCGTGGGAATGGTCGCTGACATTTTGTGAAGTGAGCGTAATCACAAAGCCGGATGAGGTGGGCGCATACATCACTCTGTATGTATCCTTCTGTTCATTTCCATCAAGTGTGTATAAAGCCCGATTAGCATAAGCAGATTCTATTTTTATTCGTGCTTCGTCTAAGGTTGTGCTGCCCGGTACGATGCCAATCCAACACGGCAGCTCACAGTCATCCAAGTGGAGAATTCTTGACCACAGCGAAGGAGGCTGCTGCTGGCCGATCAAAAGTGCGGCAGTTGTCAGAAAAAGAAACAACACACTCAGGAAAGTTGATGTGGCAACCACACGCATTCGGTTCGTTCTTCCTAGTTCTTATCCGATCCGTACGCCGCTCTTGCCATCAAAAAACAAGACTTCTTCCGGGTTCAGGTCGCAGTAGATGGTGACTCCTACTTCAATGTGGCGGTCGAGCGGGGCGGTAAGTATCCAGCGTTCACCCGCCAGATGTACTGTAACCAGTTGGTGGCGCTCGGCCAGCATCGGTACGACCTGTTCGACCACGCCCGGCACGCCGCCTTCTTTCAAGGAAATATGTTCCGCCCGGATGCCCAGCGTCACTTCTGTATCCTCATCCAAATCACGTCGCACTGGATAGCCACCAAAATTGACACCTTGCCATTTGCCGCTGACAACATGACCGTCAAGCAAGTTAATGGGGGGTGAGCCGATAAAGCTGGCAACGAAGCGATTATGCGGGCTGCTGTACAACTGTTGATAAGTACCAACCTGTTCGATCTTTCCCTGCCGCATAACCGCGATACGGTGAGAGAGGGCGATAGCCTCTATTTGGTCGTGCGTGACATAGACTGAGGTAACAGGGAAAGCGTTCAGGAGGCGCTTTAGTTCCACCCGTGCTTCAGTGCGGTACTTGGCATCCAGATTTGCGAAAGGTTCGTCAAAAAGGAGCACGTTCAAGTCACGCGATAGGGCGCGCGCGATGCCCACACGCTGCTTTTCGCCGCCAGAAAGTTGGGCAGGACGGCGTTCTAATAATAAGTCGAGGCCAATGCCTGTGATTTTGGAAATCTGCTTGAGCTTTTCGGGGACTTCTGCTTCGCGCTGGCGCAGGCTGAGGAAAAAGCCGACACTTTTACGGGCTTCCCAGTGAGGAGCCAGCGCCCCTTCCTGAAACACCATGCCCACACCCCGCTCCCGTAGTGGCACATCCTGCAAGTCGTGGTCATCATATAAGATGCGTCCACTGTCGGGTTTGAAAAGTCCGGCGATAAGACGCAGCATACTGGATTTACCACAGCCCGAAGGACCCAGTATGGCAAGCACATCGCCAGAAGTAATTTTGAGCGAGACATTGTCTACAGCGGTGACAGTCTGCTCACCGTTGAGCTGTGGTGGAAACCGTTTCGTAACGTGTTCGAGCGTAATGGCAGTCATGATTAAGTGACTATTGATGCTATGTGACGAGATGTTCTAGTGTACCCAATATTGGCAGATATATGGTCATTCGTGGCATGTGACTGACGATTTAGTCATATCATTGGTGGTGGATAAACAATCTTAATTCACCCATTGATAAAAATTTGAACCTGTGCTATAGTGCAAGTCAGAGAAAAAACCACTCTCTCTTCATCCTTTGTTTTTCTACACAACATTTGAAACAGAAGCTAACTAAAGCGGTTAATTAAAGAAGCGGCAGCTAACTGCATATCCGCATAAATCACCCCCGAATGAATAATCTCGATTTATCTCATAAACCTGTTCTAAATTAAGAACCACCCCCGGAGCCAACATTTAACTATGGACATCGCCCAGCTAGAGCTACAAACCCTTGATGAATTACGCCATGTCGCCCGTGAGAACAACATCACAGGCTACAGCCGGCTTAAAAAGCCTGAATTGATCTTATCGCTGCTGCGCTACAATGCTGAAAAGCAGGGTTACCAACTGCGTGGTGGCGTGCTGGAAATCGTGGACGACGGCATTGGCTTTTTGCGTGCCGAACACTATTTGCCGGGGCCGAATGACATTTATGTCAGCCAGACGCAGATCAAGCGTTTTAACCTGCGGACGGGTGATATGGTCATCGGGCAGGTGCGTTCCCCTAAAGACTCTGAGAAATATTACGGCCTTTTGCGGGTGGATGCGGTCAACGGATTAAACCCCGAAGAAGCCAAGAGCCGCCCCAATTTCGAAGACCTGACCCCCATTTATCCCAACGAACGCTACAACTTAGAAACCAGCCCCCGTATCCTTTCCACCCGTTTGCTCAACATCATCGCCCCAATTGGGCGCGGCCAGCGTGGTTTGATCGTGTCGCCGCCCAAGGCGGGTAAGACGACGGTGCTGAAAGAAATTGCTAACGGTATCAGCAAGAATTATCCCGATGTGCATCTGATGATTGCGCTCATCGGTGAACGTCCTGAAGAAGTGACCGATATGGATCGTTCGGTGGATGCCGAAGTGATCGCTTCGACTTTCGATGATCCGGTACAACATCATGTGCGCGTCGCAGAGATGGCGATTAACCGCGCCAAACGGTTGGTGGAAGGCAAGCAGCATGTGGTCGTCATGCTGGACAGCATCACGCGGCTAGCCCGCGCTTACAACTTAGTTGTGCCCAGCAGCGGACGCACGCTGTCCGGCGGTTTCGACCCGTCCGCTATTCACCCACCGAAGCGCATCTTCGGCGCGGGACGTAACGTGGAAGAAGGCGGCAGCTTAACCGTTATCGCCACCTGCCTCGTCAATACGGGCAGCAAGATGGACGACTTGATTTACGAAGAATTCAAAGGTACGGGCAACATGGAACTGATGTTGAACCGTAAGCTGCAAGAACGCCGCATATTCCCGGCCTTCGATATTGAACAATCTTCGACACGCCGCGAAGAATTACTTTTGGGGCCGGACGTGCTGGCACGCGCTTATACGCTGCGTAATATGCTGGCACACCTGCAGGAAGACCCGGAAATGGGTGTGGTGGGCGCATACGAACGCTTCATCAACCAGTTCCGCTTGACCGAAAGCAACGAAGAATTCCTCAATTCGCTGCCGGGTGCAGGCGCGATGAACAGCCGCAACGGGTTTTAAGATAGCCTATGCTGACAAGTGTCAGCCTAAGGTAAAAAGATAGAGAGCGACCCGCGGGTTGCTCTTTTGATTCCGAAATGTGCTGATAATGATAAAATCCCTAACAAGTAAAATGAACGTATCTGATACCTGTGATACGCTGTTCTTTCTTAATATCTTGTGGATAATCCATGTCCTCATCAACTGACAACAAACTTCGGCTGGCAGAAGTGGTAGCCGCTCTATCCTTAGCAACTGATATGGGAACAGGGCAGCCTTTGGAACGCGGACTGCGAACCTGCCTGTTGGCTTTCCGGCTGGGTCAATTGCTGGGTCTTGACGAAAAGCAGTTACATACGGTGTATTATGTGGCGCTGCTGCGTTTTGTGGGCTGTACCGCCGATGCCGTTCATCTTAAAGACATCTTTGGCGACGAGTTGGTCGCACAGGCGCAGGTTGCTACCGTCGAACTGCTGCCCTTACCCATGCTGGCTGCCATCATCCGTCACGCAGGAGCAGAATTTCCACTATCTCGCCGTTTGCAGCACATTGCCTATGGTTTTGCAAAAGGTGTCGAAAGAACCCGCGAAGCAGAAGTAGCCCACTGCGAAGTGTCACGCAATATCGCACAACGGCTGGGGCTAGGAACGGAGGTTGATATTGGTCTAAGGCAAATATTTGAACGCTGGGATGGGCGTGGCCCCGGCGAATTGCGCGGCGATGATTTGTGTGTCGCTATCCGTCTGGTACACGTTGCTCAAGATGCTGAAGTGTTTCATCGTGTGAATGGCGATCAAACCATGCTCGCGGTGCTACACACGCGTACAGGAGGTTCCTACGATCCCCTGATTGTCCAACACTTTGTTCAGCACTATGGGGAACTGCTGGCGGAAATAGAGCATGAGTCAGTTTGGGAAATCGTGCTAGACCTTGAGCCTGAACCACGCCCATATATGACCGATGAACAATTGGATACGGCTGCCCGTGCTATTGCTGATTTTAGCGATCTGCGTTCCCCCTATACCCGCACCCATTCGCCGGCTGTCGCTGAACTGGCTTTCACTGCCGCTGTCAACTGCGGCCTAACCGCGGATGAGGCACGTACTGTTCGCCTCGCCGCACTGCTGCACGATTTGGGACGCACTGCAATATCCCTCGCGATATGGGATAAACCGAGCGCTCTAACTAAAGCTGAATGGGAACGTGTGCGTTTATATCCCTATTACACCGAACGAATCTTATCACGATCAACGCAGCTTGCCCCATTCGGTGCGTTAGCCGGACTCCATCGTGAGCGATTGGATAGTTCGGGTTATCATCGCGGATTGCCGGAGATGATGCAGCCACCTTTGGCTCGTTTGCTGGCGGCAGCGGATACTTACCAATCCAAAATTGAAGCGAGAGCTTATCGTCCTGCACTTTCCCCCGAATCCGCCGCCCATGAGCTGGTACAGCAAGTGCGGGCAGGCAAATTAGACGCGCAAGCTGTAGATGCGGTGCTGGGCAATCGTGCCACATCTCCTCGCGCCAATCGTCCGTCGAATCTGAGCGAGCGAGAAATTGAAGTGCTGCAATTGATAGCTCAGGGGTATACAACACGCAACATAGCCGAGTCACTCTTTATTTCTCCAAAAACTGCTGACCATCATATCCAGCATATCTACAACAAAATAGGCGTTTCAACCCGTGCAGCCGCGACCCTCTTCGCCATGCAGCACGATCTGCTGTCGACGGCAAAATAGGAATTCTCCCGATGTGCCTAATTTGCAGATTTTATAGACTGGTTTCAAATTCGTGATTCAAGAAGGAGAAACCTGATGTCAGAGCAAAACAAAGCCATCGTCCGCCGGGTGTACGAAGACGTACAGGATGCACAAAAATTGGAGGTCATCACGGAGCTTTTCGCGCCTGATGTGCTTGTTCACGACCCATTTATGGGTGACGTGCAGGGCATAGATGCCTACCGCCAGCTCACAGCCTTATTCGCCAACAGCTTTCCGGGCCACAAAACCGACCTACAGACTTTTGTTGCTGAAGGGGATTATGTGACCATTCTGCACACCCACCACGCCACACATTCGTCTGACTTTATGGGCGTCCCGCCAACCGGTATCACGGCGCATGTACGCGGGTTGGAACTGTACCGCATTGTGGGTGGAAAAATTGTTGAATTCTGGCGGCACGACGACGACGCGGGTCTGCTGCGGCAGTTGGGCGCTCTTGAACAGCCTGCCTAACCATAAATTTGACTATCTGGTGACAAGTTCTCGCAACTACTGGGATAATCTCAACCTAATCCGGCAGTGGCAGAACACATAAGAAACAACCCTCAAACACAAAAGAGCAGTTTATCACTGCTCTTTTTATTGCAGGTTGTTAATCCCCCGCGCCTTGCCGTGCGCTGCGGGCGGGCGCCGGGTCTTCATCCGGTACATTGGTTGCTAGCCAGAATCCGGCGAAGATCAAGATAGCCCCTAACATTTCCCCGACGTACTTGAATGACGGGTCTCCTAAGCGGATGAGCGCGCCACCCAGCGCCGGCAGCAACCCACCGGCAGCGATGAGCCAGTTGCCGATAACACGATTACGCATAATCTGCTTACGGCGGAAGATGTAAGCCGAATAAATGGCGCCGCCCACCAAAGCCACTGTTCCCCACACATTCATAACTGGAGAAAAAGCCCGTACTGTGCCGGAGGCTTTGCCGGGCAGGATGCCAGCACGCACGATTGTGCCGTCCGGACTGACTTCGTCACGGTAAATCTGGGTCATGTCTGCACCTTGATACCAGGCGCTGGAATTGAAGGGCGTCAAGAATAGTGTCCACGGCAGGGTCATCACCCCCACCAGAATAAGCGCCATCATGATATTGCGAGCGATGCTGCCGCGCCGCACCAGCAGGTAGACTGTGCCTTGCCCCAGCCACGGGGCGACCATCAACGCGCCGCACCAATACCACAGCGCGAAGAACAGCGGACTCCATGTCAGCGCTAAAATCACCTGTGCCAGTGTACCGACAAAATACAAGAACAAACCGATACCCCATGCCAGCATGTGCGGGCGCGGCTTGTGCCACCAGCGGCGCAGTACCACGAAGGCGAAAATGCCACTGACAACGCTGCTGATGACCGACAAAATGAAAGGTAGTGTGATGCTCATATGATGACCTATTCACACAAGTTGACGATTAGAATTTGTGAATTCTAACACTATCGTTACGGTATGTCATATAGCTGACTGCGTACCCGCCGAATAATAGTCTACTGTCCCACGCCATCCTGCTTCTGAACTATGAATTAGAGAAAAGCGTTATATTTGGTGAACGAAATTACTTGAAAGGTTGTTCGTATGCGCTGGTACGGGCTATTCGTGATACTTTGCGGTCTGCTGGTGGGCTGCGGAACACTGGCGAACGAACAAGCCGATACTATTGTCCTGCCGACATACACAAGCCTTCCATCCCCCACGCCTGCTACCGTGTTGGCAGCCCGTGTGCGGCAGTTGGTTGCGCCATATCCACAAGGTAATTGGTGCGATCAATCTGTGAACCGCCAGCCAATCGACAATTACAATAACTCGCTGGTGGGTGCCTTAGCACACCTGCTAGCGGATACACGCACTGCTAACATGACTGCTGAGGAATTGGTGTCCACCTACGTGGACGGCGCGCGGCTATACCCGCAGTCGCTCAGTTTAGCCACGGGAGGTAATACGGTGCTGGCGGCGCTGCCCACTTACCGTGTAAGCTGCCTCGAAAGTAATCACTACAGACCCGTCATTACCCGAATTGTCCTGTTTGATCGTAAGGGACATCACTGGCAGATCAAGCAGGGCGTGACTACTGCCGAGTCCGGGACATTGGTACGCAGTCGGGACGCATTGCAGTGGAGTGATGACCGCTGGGTGGTACTGTTAAACAGCAGCCAAACCCGATGCTTCCAATGTTTTGAAGTCATTCACATTCTGCCGCAAGACGACGGTTACGGTTGGCTTGGCCGAACCGTATTGAAAGGCACAGATGACTCACCATTACTCAACAGTCCAACCTTAGGATTGGTGGATGGATACCAAGAGATTAGTCTTACCTTCGTGCGCTATGACCCGCCACCCTGTCTATTCGAGACTACCATTCGGGATCGCTACGCATGGACGATCAATACCATTGAGCGGCGTTACCGGTGGAATGTGGACCAATACAAGCCGAGCGGTGAACGTACACTAGAAACCAAAGTGATTTTATATGCTGGTGAGCAACGACAGACGTATGAACGGTTAATGGACTGGTCAGCACACTGCGTGATTTGAGGGAAAATAGAACAGAGCCTGCCACGGAGATAGACAGGCTCTGAGAGGGAGAAGGCCGCTTTTACGCAGCGGCGGGGCGAGAAGCGAGGCTCTGGAGTTTTTTGATGGTGAGGCCGATAGGGGTGCCGATCACCATGACGAAGGCACTGGCGGCGGCCACAAACCACAGGTGGCTGAAGATGCCGGAGACTTCGGTCCAGTTGAAGCTGTCTGATTGTTCGCCGCCTGACTGGAACTCACTCCGGTCAGTTGGCGGGGCGGCCATTTCGCCGCTGGGTAGTTCAGGTCGCCCACCTTCGGTTGGGGCGCTCTGTGTTAATTGGGTGATGACCTGAAAGGGATTGTCCATATTCCCGCTGCTGGCAAGTGCTAAACCGCTGAAGGCCACGACGATGATGAAGATGATGGCAGCGGCTTTTTTCTTAATGTTCTTCATGATAATTGCTCCTGATGGTGGGGTGTAGCACCTGCTGCACCCCTGTATATCGCTTGTGATGACTAGCTGGTATGCTGTGGCTGTTCAAAGTTCATGACGGGCTGCGGACGCAGTGTGCCGGGCAGGCGAAAGCGCGGCAGAAGTTTGCCGGTGTGGGCAGCGATCCATTTCCAGTGCATGGCAACGTGCAGCGCGACGATGAGCAGGCTGAGATTGGCCGCCAGAATATGGATCTGCTCCCATGGGAAGCCGGCGTGTGTATCAATGCCCAACTTCAAGCCGAGCGTTCGCGAGATGACGATGCCAGTGATAATGGTGACAAAGAGATCAACGAACAACGCCAGATTGAGCAGGTAGTTGAAGCGCGACTCGTGAATAATCTTCTTGAAGAAGGTCCTGGTAATGCTGACCACCCACTGCCAGTGCAGAATGATGTGGACGATGAGCGCTGCGCCGAGCAGGACGCCCAACAGTTCATGATTGTGTTCGCCCGTGAAGTGCATCTCCTGTTCGGCGACAAAGACCAGCAGCAGACCGAGATCGAGAAACAGGTTCAGCTTGTTCTTGTTGATTTTGAGACCGATTTTCGGGATTGATAACATGATAACTCCTCCATTGGTATAAGTCCCGCTTGTTGTTACTGATGTAGACGATATGAGGGAGATGTGTAGAAGTTGTGTAGGATTGTGAAAAATTTCCTTAGTAAAGAGGTGAAGCAAAGCATGGCCCGGCTGTCGATTGGCAGTCAGATGACCAACAAGTGGGATTTTCAGAACGTGGCAGTGGATAGCAGCAACCGACCCTGCCCGCGCCATTCACTTTGCGGATGGTGCAACGCTGGAAATGATCGCCGATGTAGGAACCGGCAGGTGGAATTTGACCACGGCAGAGGCCGTGAGAGGAAGGGAAATATGACGAGCGCCACACCATGCGGTTGGCGCTCGTTCACGAATCAGATTTACAGAGCAGTCTGAATCAGTCGTTCAATTTCAGTCTGCGGCTGCGCGCCGACGATGCGTCCGGCGACCTGATTGCGCTTGAACATAATGAGCGTAGGAATGCTCATCGTCTGATATTGCGAGGCGGTGCGTGGATTTTCATCCACGTTCAGCTTGGCGACTTTGATGCGTCCCGCGTATTTATCCGCCAGCTTTTCGACCACCGGCGCAACCATGCGACAGGGGCCACACCACGGCGCCCAGAAGTCCACCAGCACAGGTACATCACTTTGGAGAACTTCTTTCTGAAATGAACTGTCGGTCACAACAAACGGCGCACTGCCGGCAGGGGCGGCCTTCGGCGTGGCAGAGGCAGCCGGTTTAGGGCCATTACCCAGCACGTAGGCGGTATGGGCCTTGATCTCCATCGCCTGAACAGGCGCAGCGGTAGACTGTACCGTTTGATCTTTGATGGTGAGCAGAGCAGGCGTGGCCGGGCGGTTATATTGGGCGTAGGTGGTGGGGTTTTCATCGGCGTTGACGCGGACGACGAGCAACTGTCCTTTGTGCTGTCGGGCGGTGTTTTTGAGTTCGTCATCAAGCTGCGGCGCGGCATGGTTGAACATATATAACAGTACGGGCAGTTTCTGTTGCAGCACCCGCTGCCAGCTCTGATCATTTGCATTAATGGGGGTATCGAATACGGGCATACCGTCAACTCCTTCTGGTTCCTATGCACAGCAACTCCAGCCCGCTAGACGGAAGTGGGCTATTTATATGACTAGAGAATAGACTAGCAACGTAAAAACTGCGTATGCGCCTTCTAGAAACGGGATAAGAAGTTGAAAAAGCGAGTGAGTGATCATTTAATGTTCCTTATTCATTACAATTCTGAATTCATAACACTCCTCAATACTCACCCCGCCCATCATGTGCTATGATAGCCCCGATGTCCACCTTTGGTGAAAGGCGATGTATGGCGGAGAAATCCGACCTGACACAATCAAAATCGGTACAAGATTTCCTCAAGGCCGTGTACAGCTTGCAGCAGGATAGTGAGCGTGTTTCGACGAACGCGCTGGCTGAAGTGTTGACCGTGGCTGCCCCGTCGGTCACCGATATGGCGCAACGTCTGGTAGCAGCCGACTTGATTGATTATGAGCGCTACAAGGGCGTGCGTCTAACTTCCAGCGGTGAGGCGTTGGCACTCAAAATTGTGCGCCGCCACCGCTTGATCGAATTATATCTGGTCAAAGAACTCGGCTATAAGTTGCAAGAGGTTCATGAAGAAGCCGAACATCTGGAACATGCCGTATCAGATCGCTTTATTGAAGCACTTGCGACTAAACTCGGTCAGCCGGAGCGCGACCCGCACGGCGACCCTATTCCCGCTGCTGACGGGACTATCACCGAGCGTGAAGCATATCCCCTAACGGAATGGCCGCTCAACACCGCTGCGGCAGTTTCCCGAATCCGTGCCGAGAACCCGGACATGCTCCAGCACATTCTGGATCGTGGTTTCAAATTGCAGGCACATGTTGAAGTGCTGTCACGAGATCCGTTTGAAGGCCCACTCATGGCGATGGTGGATGGTAAGATGCGTGTGGTTGGGTATCACGTTGCGACCTGTATCATGGTCGAGCCCGAAAGTGCCTGACCGTGTCCGATACGCAGAAGGTCAACCACCGCGTGCGCGCCATTTTGCTGACAGAAGAAGGCAATCTTCTGCTCATCAAACGGCTGCGGGATGGGTTCGCGCCTTACTGGGTGCTGCCTGGCGGCGGTGTCGAAATTACTGACGAGAGCTTTGAAGCCGCGCTGCATCGTGAACTGGCGGAAGAACTGGGCGGAACAGCCGAAGTGCTGCATGAAGTATTTACCAGCGAGTACCCCGGTTGGGGTGATCTGCAAGGGTGGATTGTACGTCATCATTATTATGTGTGCCGGTTGGTAGGATATGACATCAGCCAGCGGCACGGGCCGGAATTCAGCGACCCGACTAGGGGGCAGTATATTCCCGAAAACTTTCCACTGGAATCGGCTGTGCTCTCAGAGTTGAATATTTACGCCGAACCGATTAAAGCCTATCTGGTAGCACATGCTGCCGGGCTGCGGAGCTGGCTATGAGCAAAACACGCCGCGATGTCATCATCATCGGCGCAGGGGCAGCGGGTTTGGCGGCTGGCCGACAGCTTCACGATGCGGGGCAGAAAATTCTCATTTTAGAAGCCCGTGACCGCATCGGTGGACGCATTTGGACCGACGGGACTTTTGCTAATTTTCCCGTCGAAATGGGCGCGGAATTTATTCACGGTGAAAATGCGGCCACCCACGATTTAGTCCGGCAGGCAGGTTTGAACACTATCCCTGTAGACCGCTACGGCAAGCTGCGGTGGGCGCAGTACAGCCGACCGGCGCAAGCTCTCAATGATCTCCCGCCTGACCTGCGTGCTACCATCAGCGGCTTGTTTGCCCACTACCAGGCCTTGCCCACCCACGCCGCTGTGCCGGACATTTCGCTCAGCACTTATTTGCGGGAACGCGGTTGGGATGACGACGCACTAAAAATCGCGGATGTGCTGCTGGCACAGACCTGCTGCGCCAGTATCGAGACATTGAGTTGTGCTGACCTAGTTCGCGAGATGCGGGCTGACCATGCCGGAAAGCAGGAATTCCGCATCCGCGAAGGCTACGGCGCACTGCTCAAATGGCTAGCACGCGATCTGCCGCTGGAGTTGAACACACCCGTTATGGATGTCGAATGGAGCGATTCAGGCGTTAAAATCGCAGCGGCGGGCAAAGACTACGAGGCACGGTGCTGCATTATTACGGTTCCAGTCAGTGTGCTGGCACGTGGGAGTATCCGCTTTACACCAGCCCTCAGCAGCGAAAAACAGGCCGCGATTCACGCCTTCCGCACCGAGCCCGCTACCAAATTAGTCTATCGTTTCAAAGAACCGTTCTGGGACTCTGACTTGACCTTTGCCTGTCATACCGGCCTTGCTGCCCGTTGGTGGACACCCGGTTACGGACGCGATGGTTCAGCCATCATTGCGTGTTTCGCTACTGCCGAAAAAGCCCGTATTCTGGATGAACAAGATGAACACCGTGCGCTCAACTGGGGACTGACCGAACTCAACTGGTTGTTGGAATCGCGCGAGCAAGATTTGCGCCGTGCTTACATTGATGCCCGGCGTGTATCATGGGCTTTTGATGCCTATGCGCGCGGCGGCTATGCTCATCTGCCGCCCGGCCAAGCGGATGCCCGCCCGGCGCTGGCGCGGCATGAGGAAGGCATTCTCTTCTTCGCGGGAGAAGCCACTGCTTATGACAGCAACCCGCAAACCGTTCACGGCGCGTTTGAATCCGGTTGGCGTGCCGCGCGGGAGATTGCTGGATCATGATACAGCCAAGTGCCCCTATTCAAACTGGTGTCGCAGTTGAGGAATCTCATGTTATGAAATTAGAAACACAGGATATTGCCGCGGCTTATGCCCGCAACCAGTACACCCTGACCGTAGTAATTCCCTGCTTTAACGAAGTCCACAGCATCGAAGCAGTCGTGCATCGCGTAGAAGCGGTCAACCTCGCCAACGAAATCATCATCGTGGACGATGGTTCAACCGATGGCACACGGGAAATTCTGAAGCGTATTGAAGCGGAACAGCACCCGCACTTGCGTATCCTGTACCATGACCATAATCAGGGTAAGGGCGCGGCGGTAATCACCGGTTTTAAGGCAGCCAACAGTGAGGTGCTGCTCATTCAAGATGCCGATTTTGAATATGACCCGCGCGAATATCCGGTATTGCTGCGTCCGATAGAAGAAGGCATCGCAACAGTCGTGTATGGATCGCGCTTCCTCGGTGGGCCGCGTAAGGCCATGAACTTCTGGAATATGGTCGCCAACCGCATTTTGACCTTCACCACCAACATTCTTTATAACGCCATCCTGAGCGATATGGAAACCTGTTACAAAGTCTTCCGGGCGGACGCGGTGCGCGATATTAACATTCATGCCAAGCGTTTTGAGTTCGAGCCGGAGATCACGGCCAAAGTCCTCAAAAAAGGTATCCGCATCTACGAGGTTCCCATTTCCTACAACGGACGCGAGTGGAGCGAGGGCAAAAAGATCCAATGGACGGATGGTCCTATCGCCCTGTGGACGCTTGTCAAATACCGCTTCATAGATTGAGATTGCTTTATATTCCCGTCTGCCGTGTTGCTGTGAGCAAGTGAATGCGTTATGCTGAGTGTAAGTTTTGTGGCTAGGTAAAACCATGTCCGACACTCAAAAATTAACGCCAGACCTTGTCCGGGAATTTGTCATCAGCGCCCACTTTAACCTTGACAAAGTAAAAGCCATGCTGGGTGAATATCCGGCCCTTCTCACGGTGAAGCACCAGTGGGGGGAGAATGATTTTGAAGATGGCCTAGGCGCGGCTTCTCATGTGGGCAACCGCCCCATCGCCGAGTTCTTGCTGGAACGCGGTGCGCCGCTTACCATTTGCACTGCGGCTATGCTAGGACGCAAAACAGATGTTGAAACATTCATCAAAGCTGATGGCGCACAGGCCAATGCCCACGGCGCGCACGGCATCCCGCTGATGTTCCACGCTGCGATGAGTGGCAGCACTGAATTGACCAGCATGTTAAAAAATGCGGGCTGTACGGAAGGGTATAGTTTTGCCGTGCACGCGGCCATCGCACATGGTCATCTCGATATGCTGCGCTGGCTGCTGGACAACGGCGCGACTGATCTACAAATCGCTAACTACGAAGGTAAATCCCCACTCAAAAAAGCGCTGGAAGGCAATCAGACCGCCATTGCCGACCTGCTGCGCGAACGCGGGGCGGAGGAGTAATTATCAGCGTGCTGTAATCCGCGTTCCGCTATTGCCCACACCCATCAGGCAGTCGTGGATTTGCCCCGCCACCGCGCCGCTCATGATGCGTATTTCCAATCCCGGCAGGGTAGTCACTAGCTTGAGCATGTCGCGCACCTTGCTCGCCATCCCGCCTGTCACGTCCTCGCCGTGCGACCCGCGCAAAGCCGATTCATAGTCCGCAAAATTTCCCGGATGAAGGTGGGGAATGATCGCCCCGTTCGCATCCAGCACACCTTCCACCTCACCGAGTAATAGGATAGTGTCAGGGTGCAGACTTTTAGCAAGAAAACTGAAGATCGTTTCAGTTGAAATGATCGTTCCGCCACGCTGGCTGTCGAAGGCTACATCGCCGTGCAACACTGGCACCAGACCATGATCCAGTGCCAGTTGAATGGCCGCCACGTCCATGCGCTGCGGCTGTCCGTCCGTGCTGACCAGGCTGGCGGACGGTTGCACGGTAAAAGCGGGAATCCCCGCGTCAAACAGAAGGTGCAGAACCTGTACGTTAAGGTCACGCATTGCCATTGCGACCTCTGCAAAGCCGCGCCATTGGTCAGGGGTTTGTACGCCCTGTACCGTGCCGTGCCGGGCGGCGGCGGTATGCCCGTATGAACCACCACCATGCCCGATGACCAGCCGCAAATCCGGGGCGTCATTGAGCGCTGCGGCGATTTCCCCAACAGCCGTGCGGGTCACTTCTGCCCGAAAAGCCTGTTCCTCACGCTTATCGGTAATCAGCGACCCGCCCAGTTTTACGAAGATCAATGTCATACTACGTTATCCTGTATGGGCTGGTACGGACTAACTGAACTCCGGCATGATCTCCGCGGCGAAGCGTTCCAATGTGCTGTGGTCATATGCCACGCGCGGGAAATAAGTAATTAAATAATCCGCGCTCGCTTCAATTAGTTGCGTGAATCCGTGTCTTTAGTTCATCTGCCGTGCCGACGAATGCCTTTTTGTAGCCTCGAGGCTGGTTTTACCGCGTACTTTGGCGGTGGCGGCCTGGCATTTTCCCCTCGTTCAGCAACACGATGTTCAAATTGGTGCTGCGGGTGATGCAATAATCACGTCCCAACGCGTCACAGTGTTCTTGAGCACGCCTAATTTTTGTTTGACTACTTTGGGGTTGCCACCGCCTACGTTGCAGGCCTGCCCCCACTGAGCCACCAGCTTGAGTGTGACCTTTTCCCCGCCCCCACCTAACCACAGTGGAATGTGCGGCTTTTGCACACCTTTCGGTTCATTGATCGCGCCGTCAATCGTGTAGTATTCGCCTTTGAAGGATGCTTTTTCATCTGTCCACATCCGTACGACGATTTCTACTGCTTCACGGAAGGCACGCATGCGATCACGCGTTTCAGGGAAGTTTACAACTGCATACCACTCATGCTCGTACCAGCCCGCGCCCAGCTCCGGTGATGGCCCGCCCATGACTCATAACATCAATAGTCGAAGTGATTTTGGCAAGCAGTGCCGATTGCGGTAACCGTTGCAGGTCACCATCTGTCCGATCTTGATGGTCTTGGTGTCCCGCGCCAGCCCTGCGGTAATCGTCCACGCTTCAAAAGTCGTTTCAATTTCCGGCGTTGGCACGGTGTGGAAGTGGTCGTATACCCAGATTGAGTCATAACCGGCTTTTTCTGCTGCCTGTCCCACCTTTGTCATGGCTTCATACTGCTCAATCGGATCGTCAATTTCCACCAGATCCATGCGCCAGCCCTGCGGTACGAATGTCCCAAATTTAATCGCCATTTCGCACACTCCTTTTTACCTGTCAGCAACAATCTAACAACGGTCAGGTGAGTATACCGCGTATGGGGTGGCCTGCACGGCCCACCAATACGATTGGTGCATTCAATTTCGCGCCGGTAATAGGACAAATAAAAACCCCGACTTTACGTCGGGGTTTTTGCTGCAAATTAGATAGCTTAGGCTGCTATCAACGTGTCAGTATAACGGTTGGGACGGTATGAGGTCGCCAGTTCCCTGCGGTGCAAATCCCACAATGTCACTAAACGCCCTTCGATCTCATGGATGCGTTGGAGCTGATTTTGGGTCAAATGTTGCTTGCCCGCCAGCCGGTACAGGTTATTTCGTTCCGACGCCATTTTTTGGATTAGGTCAAATGTCTCGTTCATCATCATGCCCTCCACAGGCTGTTCACTACTGACCTTATTTAGATGTCAGCCAGTAGCACGCCATTACCTGTGGAGTGTTAGACCTGTGTTAGAAATGCCGCACCTTAAGCCGGAGGTAGACGCACCTGACATTCTGTTGTGCCATCTGCCACCGGACAGCGCCCGATTTCCTCGTCATTCCAGATGACGGTGAATTGAACCGCACCGCTGGAACTGCGCCAGAAATGCGATGAAGCCGGTATCAGCGTCACTTTGGCATTGACGGCGCTGCATGTGGACGGGTTCAGGAAACGCAGCAGCGTATCTGGTTCGATGGCAGCGCAGCTATTGCGGAACACATTGGCGAAAAGCTGTGTCCAGCGTGTTCCTGCATAGCTCACGTTGACTGGTTTCCCATCAGCGTCTACCCCCTCGAAACGAATAGGTGACAAGCTCATCGTCGCGTTGGGGTTATACAGATAAAAACTGGTATCGTTATAGAGCAGTCGTACTAGCCGTCCGTCAGGGTATAGAACGGTCGGTGTCAAGTCAGCACTCGCAACCTCAGCTTCCGTTGCCTCCGCTGTTGGCGCAGTGGTAGAAACTTCAGTGGGTTTTTCCGTTGGTGCGGTAGTAGGCGCGTCCGTCGGCTTTTCGGTAGGTTTTTCCGTTGGCGCTTTGGTCGGCGCATCAGTGGACGCCGTTGTTGCTGCCAGAGCGGCCTGCGTTTGTTGAGGCTGAGGTGGTGGACCACCCCGACTGCTTAACAATATCAACGCCAACGCAAAAATCGCCAACAGAGCAGCCAGTCCACCAAAGATCAACGGCAGTCGTTTATTGCTGGAACTGCCTACACGCTTCTGAATGGCCTGAATGAGTAAATTGATGTCGTGGTGGAAATCAGGATCATTCCGTACGACTACGCTGTTGCGATACGCCAAATCTTTCAGCGAGTCAGGCAGTGAGGCGGGATCTGGCATGACAGCGTTATCGACCAGCACAGGAATAACAAGAACGTCAGTGCGTTTGAGGGCTGATTCAACCTCGATACGCACGAAATCATGAGGGTCATTGAGGCGGCGGTGACCGGAGTCATCTGTGATCATCACCCACTGCGGCCCCATAATGACCAATACCACATCTGCGGCAGTCAATGCCTTGTCCAGTACCGACCTGAAATCTTCCCCCGCAGGAATGTCTTCTACATCTTTGAACAAATGGCGTTCGCCAAAGGCATTGACCAATTGGTCATAGATTCGTCCAGTGTGGGCAGTGCTGTCGGCACGGCGGTACGACATAAAAATACTGGTCATTGCAAACCCCTAAATAACGCAAATAGTAACAGTGTAACGATAGTGTAACCTGCTTTGAGATTTTCTACATGAAAAATATGCGAAAACGTAAAGAGATAAGGGTAGTATCTAAGGGAGTCAGGAATTCATTCTGATTCTGACTTGACCTCTTATTTTATCTCACGCATGAGAGCTTGATTGCGCGCGTGGCTTTCGCTATAGAACGGTGGTAGATCGTCTGGCAATAGTATGGGGCTGCCCATTTGCAATGCCTTCAAATATTCAAGCGTACGCATAATCACAGACCGGTCGCCTACTTCGCCGTGCGCCGGAACGACAGTTTGCACCCGTTCGTCCGCTGCCCATTTTTCTAATCCGCTTATCCACTCCGGCAGCAATTCAACGCTGTTGTCATTCAAATAGGGTAACGGAGTTTCCACCGTATCGCCCGCCAGCAGCACACCCCATTTGGGAATCCACGCCACAAGACAGTCTTCTGTATGTCCCGGTAGATAATGCAGTTCCACCGTCACGCCACCCAAATCCACGCTAAGGAAGCCGGTGAAAGTTAGCGTTGGCGGAATAATTTGCACAGCATCCCACTCACCCGGTTCCCGCTCCTGTTTCTTCGCCAGCGCTTCGGCTACTTCGCCGCTACGGAAACGCTGCCCGCAGCTGTCGTGGGCGATAATCATCTCGGCATTCAAGCCAGCCGTTCCCCAGCAATGATCCCAATCCGCATGGCTATACACCACATCGACCGGTTTTTCGTCTACCAAACCACGTACGGCTTCCATATCCCGGGGATGCGACAGCGTATCCCACACCAGCGCCCGCTGTTCACCAACGATCACTGCGCCTCGCACATCGAACTCGGCCAGCACCAATTCCGTTAGCCACATGTCATGGTGTAAAGCGCGTATGCTCGTGGTCATGTGTAAAATTCCTTGTGAATGTCAATCAGGGCGTCAAAACATCGCAAAGTATAGTAATCGCAATTGGAAAAGCAAATTTGATATAATGCCCGGTTCGCTCCGGGTAATGTGTCGCTATATTCAGTTATGGAGAACTGTGAAGAATGAACCAATCCGAAGTGGAAGCCTTTGTCGCCAGACTGGACAACGTGCAGCGAGATGAGAATTACGGGTACATTTTCTTCTTTATTGGTGACGACCATCAACGAGGCTTTGTAACCATTGCCAATTCCGACAATGAGTACGATTCGGTGTCAAATCTCAACCGGGATGGGGTGTTCCGGGTCAATATCGGCGTTAGCAAAGCGACCTATAAATCAGTAATTGGCAGCGCGACGATAGAGCGTGTTGACTTCACGGCGCTCAATGAGTTTCTGCCGCATCCCGATTATTGGAAACAGCATTATGTGTGCATTCTTAATCCGACGGCTGAAAATGAAGAGCTCACCAAAGAACTCATCATAGAAGCCCATTCCATCGCAGCCAATCGCCTCAAGCGGAAACGTAATTCATAGCTAATCTGGCATCTTAAATCTTACGCCGCAAAGCTGTATAATACTCAGTCCTCTTGTTAACAATGTGAGTAAACGAACACATGCAGCTTAGCGGCCTCCTCGATCTTCTCCGTGACAGCAGTGTTTACCGCGATCTTTTGACCCATGTCCGCGAAGGTGACACCATGCCCGATCTGGGTGTCATACGCGCTGCCCGCCCCTTTCTACTGGCGGCACTGGCGCAGGACTGGCAGGCGCCGATCATTTATGTTACTGGCCGGGTTGACCGCGCCTATAACGTTTCCGAGCAGCTTCCAGTATGGCTGGGTGAGCGCCCGGTGTACCGTTTCGCTGAACCCACAGCGCTATTTTATGAACGTGCCCCGTGGGTAGACACGGTCATACGGGGGCGCATCGCGGCACTGGCGGCGCTAACGGCGGAAGACGAAAATGACACGAACCGCCAAGACGCCAAGAGCGCTAAGGACAACCAGCCCATTATTGTGGCATCGGCGCGGGCGATTATGCAGCGCACGATGCCGGTCAACCAATTCCGCAAAGTCGGCCAGACACTCCGTCCGGGGCAGCGTCACCAGCACGATGCGCTCTTGCAGCGTTGGCTGAAAATGGGTTACGAACCGGCTGTGATGGTGGTCGAGCCGGGAACGTTCAGCCGCCGTGGTGGGGTGGTTGATATTTTCCCCTTGGCAGCCGACAAACCCGTTCGCATCGACTTCTTTGACGATGAGATCGAAAGCTTACGCGTATTCGACCCTTCCACTCAGCGCTCAGCCGAGAAACTCGCCAGTGTCTTTATTCCGCCTGCCCGCGAAGCACTGCCGGAGCATACGCCGCCGCTGGTCGCCCATTTGAAGGCATGGTTTGAGTCGCTGCCGCCAGCCGGGGAGGATGTAACCAGTCCGCAGCGTGATACCGAATCGTTGACCAATGGCACAGCGTTCCCCTATCTGGAACATTATGTTCCTTATCTCTATCCCCAGCCGGTCAGCCTGTTGGATTACGCGCCTACTGACGCATTGGTGGTGGTAGAAGACTGGGCGGAACTGCGGGACACAATTGCCGGGATTGAGGAAACAGCCGTCAAGACCCGTGCTGAACGGGTAACTGCCAACCAGCTTGCGCCCGATCATCCGCTGCCATATCTAACGTGGGATGCGCTGGCGGAAGAATTCGAGCAGCGAACCAGCGTGCATCTGGGCACAATAGCCTACCACGATGACGATGAAGAGGTGGAGGTGGGGGCACGGACAGGGCGTGCCCTGTCCCCGCAAGATAGCAACATCACCGCCTATCACAACCTGTTTGCGCCGGAGGAACGTTTCGGCGGGCAGTTGAAGCCGCTCGTCGCCCGCCTGCGTAATGCCCAGAAAACGGGCGACTGCATTGTGGTCGTCACCCAGCAGTCAGCGCGGGTCGCTGATCTGTGGCGAGAGCAGGACGCATTCGTGCCTATCCTCCATGATGTAGCCGAGCCACCACCGCCCGGCACACTGGCGCTAGTAGATGGCGCCCTAGGCGAAGGCTGGAAGCTGCAACTGCCGGGGGTGAATATTCATCTGCTGACGGATGCCGAAATCTTTGGCTGGCAGCGCCCCGAACCGCGGCGGCGCAAAACCGTCACCAAAGGTCGCCTGCCCAGATCGAGCTATGCCGATCTGCATCAAGGCGATTATGTGGTGCATGTCGATTACGGCATCGGGCGCTTCGGCGGCATGCGGCGGCGAACGATTGAAGGCAACCAGCGCGAGTATCTGGTGATTGAGTACGCGGGTACGGATATGGTGTTTGTGCCCATCCATCAGGCGGACCGCCTGACACGCTACGTCGGCCCCGATGACCGCCCACCGACCATTAGCAAGCTGGGCAAACCGGATTGGACGCGCGTCACCAGTCAGGCCAAGAAAGCGGTGGAAGAAGAAGCCAAAGAACTGCTCCATCTCTATGCTCAGCGCATGGCGACCAGCGGTCATGCTTTTGCGCCGGACACACCGTGGCAGCACGAATTGGAAGCCTCGTTCCCGTTTGTCGAAACGGAAGACCAACTACGGGCTGTCAGCGAGGTCAAAGCCGATATGGAACGCCCCTCACCGATGGACAGATTGATTTGTGGCGAGGTGGGCTATGGCAAAACCGAGGTAGCGCTGCGAGCCGCTTTCAAAGCCGTCATGGGTGGGATGCAGGTGGCCTTACTCGTTCCCACCACTGTACTAGCACAGCAGCATTACGAAACGTTCAGCCAGCGGTTGGCAAACTTCCCGGTCAAAGTGGAGATGATCTCGCGCTTCCGCACCAAAGAAGAACAGCGTGCTTTGCTGCCCAAAGTAGCGGACGGCGAAATTGACATCATGATCGGCACACACCGTCTGCTGCAAGATGACGTGAAGTTCAAGAAGCTGGGGTTGGTGATCATTGACGAAGAGCAGCGTTTCGGTGTGACGCACAAAGAACATCTCAAGCGGTTGCGGGCGCAGGTCGATGTGCTGACGCTGACCGCCACGCCCATCCCACGTACACTCTACATGAGCTTGACCGGCGTGCGCGACATTACCATGATCCAAACGCCACCCGAAGAACGGCTGCCGATTATCACCCACGTCGGCCCGTTGGATGACCGTCTCATCCGGCAGGCAGTGCTGCGTGAACTGGAACGCGGCGGGCAGGTGTTCTATGTCCACAACCGTATCAACACCATTGATGGTGTGCGTGATCGGCTGGGGCAGGTCGTTCCTGAAGCGCGGGTGGTGGAAGGACACGGACAGATGGATTCGCGTTTGCTGGAAAAGGTGATGGGCGCCTTCGGGCGCGGCGAGTATGATATTCTACTCTCGACCTCTATCATTGAAAATGGCATCGATATTCCCAACGCCAACACGCTGATTGTGGATCGCGCCGACTGGTTCGGCATGGCGCAGTTGTACCAGTTGCGGGGTAGAGTGGGGCGCAGCGCCCAGCAGGCTTATGCCTACTTCTTCCATGCCAGCACCAACCGCCTGACCGAAGAAGCCCGCACACGGTTAGAAGCACTAGCGGAACATACTGAACTGGGCGCGGGCTATCAGATCGCCATACGCGACCTCGAACTGCGCGGCGCGGGCGATATTCTCAGCACCCGCCAGACGGGGCATGTGGCGGCTATCGGCCTGCACCTTTACACGCAGCTGCTCACACAGTCGGTACAGCAAATGAAATCCAACATCAATCAAGAGGTTGCGCCACCTATCGCTGTCAGCAACGTCACCATTGACCTGCCGCTGCCTGCCTACCTGCCTAATGACTGGATTGAAGAAATGGCGCTGCGGCTGCAAATCTACCGCCGCATTGGCAGCCTGACCAGCATGGAAGATGTGGACATGATGCGTGACGAACTGCGCGACCGCTTCGGTACACTGCCGCCAGCCGTCGAAGGGCTGCTCTACGGCATTGATGTTAAGCTGCTGGCACAGAAAGCAGGTGCGTCAGCAGTCGTCACCATAAACGATGTCATCAATATCAAACTGCCCTATCTGGCGGAGGTCAACCGCGAAAAGTTGGAAGCTGATCTGGGTGAGGGGGTGCGTGTCACCCGAACCGCCGTCATGCTACCCAGCTATGATGCTGACTGGCAACTGCGCCTGCTATCGGTGCTGGAGCGACTGGGTGCGGAGATGCAGACCGGCGTGGGGATGTAGGGTGGGCAAGCTGTTTGGGTACTGTAATAAAAAATCTGTTCTATATACAAAATGGTAGTGGTCATAAAGTAAGTGATGAACGCATCCGCAAATTATGTTCGAGAATAAACCAGCGAGTGATGAGATCATGGTAGCGATCTTCTTTGGAAAAGGATAAGGTGCGCCGGGTGTAGCGACTATTCCATTGACGAAGAGTGTTGTACCAACGTTCTTGATGGTTGGTCAGTCCACTCCCTTTGTTGACGGGATGATGTTGTTCGGGTGGCAAAACGAGTTCATAAGCCTGCCAGTGATCGGTGAACAGGGAGAATGAACGATAACCGCTGGGAATGGCTTGCCACAGCAATCGGCAAGTGTCTTGCGAACGGTCACCGATGGCGTAAGCCACAATCTGACGAGTGCGCCGACATTGCGCCGTCCACAACCAACGCTTGAACCATTTCTCGCTCACAAAACTGACCATTTCGTCCAATTCCAGTACATCATCTGCTTGAGCAGGCAAAAGTGTTTCGACGAGGCTCGGTAACTGTGCCACCCAAGCCTCTAACCAGCGCAGCACCGTTTTGCGCCACACCCCGAACACTCTTTGGATGCCGCGCAAGCTCATCCGTTCCCGATAGGCTCGGAGTATGGTCGCTTTGCTTTCTGCACTGTATTTCTCGTGTGGTCGTATCACGCGGTAGGCTCCACAATCTTTGCAATGGTACTGCTCAGTGCCGCATTTATTCCGTCCATTGCGTATAATATTGCGACTCCCGCATGATCGACATGAGTAGGTGATAGTCTCTTCGATCATGCGGGAGATTATTTCTATCCACCACTTACTTTGCAACCACTACCTACAAAATCGTGATATAGTAGGATGTATATTTACGTTATTCCACGAGAAATTTGCAGTGCACTACCAAGAACCCGCCCAGCTTGCGCGCCGGCTGTTGGACCGGAGCTATACAACGCCCGTCACCATCGCCCATCTCAGCCGTCAGGTCGCGCTCTCACCCTATTACCTGATCCGGTTGTTTCGCCGCGTCTATAAGCAGACACCCCACCAATATCTCATCCAATTACGCATTACCAAAGCCAAAGAACTTCTCAGTCACTCCGATGTCAGCATTACCGAAATTTGCGCCGAGGTTGGCTTTGAAAGCCTAGGATCATTTAGCGCACTGTTCCGCAAAAGTGTCGGACTCTCACCCAGCGCCTACCGCCGCAGCAGCCAAACCATGCGGCAATCGGTTTATATCCCGCTTTGTGCCTGCTTGCAGCATGGGATTGACGACACGCTCAAGCAATAAAATAGAGCAATTTTCGAGAAGTTAATTTAGCACAAATGTATTATGATTTGGGCTGTATCTGACTTAGGAGATCACGCATGATAAATAGACTTGCGGTTGCCACGCTATGGGTAAAAGATCAGAACGAAGCCCTGCGCTTCTACACCGAAAAACTCGGTTTCGAAATTCGCGCCGATGTGACTGTTGGCGATTATCGTTGGATCAGCGTGGGGCTCAAAAGCCAACCTGATTTTGAAATCGGCTTATCAGCCCTCAAAGCGGGTGGATTGCTTACTGAAGATGAAGTGCAAATGCTCACCACGCTCGTCGAATCGGGAAAGCTCGGTCATGGCGTGTGGAAGACTGACGACTGCCAGAAGACCTACGATGAACTGCTAGCCAAGGGTGTGGAATTTGTGCAAGCGCCTACTGACCGTCCCTACGGCACTATCGAAGCCGTATTCAAAGATACCAGTGGCAATATCATGGTACTTTCACAAGATAAATCATAACAACAATTACTGCCACAAATGCGAACAAATATTATCAAATGAGGAGATTGTGATGAGCCCCAGGAAAAGCACACAGGATTCAAAGGGATTCACAGTCGATGAACGCGCCGCAATGAAAGAGCGTGCCAAAGAGCTCAAGGCGGAGGCGCGAGCGAACAAAGACAAAGCAGCCGGAGAAAGTGACGTGCTTGCCAAGATCGCCGAAATGCCGGAACCGGATCGCAGCATGGCCACCCGTATCCATGAGATCATCAAAGCCGCTGCACCAAACCTCGCGCCCAGAACATGGTACGGCCAGCCTGCCTATGCCAAGGATGGCAAGGTCGTCTGCTTCTTCCAGAACGCCCAGAAGTTCAACACACGGTATGCCACACTCGGCTTCAGCGACAGCGCAGAACTCGACGATGGTCATATGTGGCCGACGTCCTACGCCCTCATGGAGTTGACTCCTGTCGAAGAGGCAAAAATCGCCGCCCTCATCAAGAAGGCGATTGGCTGAAAGCGCGCCACTTGCCATGCGTTAAAGGTGGTGAAGCGATTATCTTCTTCACCGCCTTCCACACGGTGTCATGCTGCGCATGACAAATCATTGGATTTCACCCTAGAAATCGTAAAAAAAGCAGTTACAATAACGTGCTACACATTAATTTTTTAACAAACGATACGATACGCGGGTTTTTGGCCCGCCAGTTTGAGGGTGTTTTTCATGGCGTCATATCATGGTCCTAAGGCAAAACAACAGCGGCGGTTTGGCGAGGTCTTAATTCCCCGCCCCAAATATGCCAAAATTCTCGACAAACGTGCTTACCCACCGGGTGACCACGGTAAAGAAAAGCAGTTCCGTTCGGGCCGCCGCAGCGACTACGGAATGCAGTTGACCGAAAAGCAGAAGGTTGCTTTTATTTACAACGTGCGTGAAGGCCAACTCCGCCGTTACTTCATGAAAGCCCGCCAGATGCCCGGCAACACCGGCGCCAATATGATCGCCATGTTGGAACGCCGTTTGGATAATCTGGTGTACCGTGCTGGCTTTGCCGCCACCATCTGGGCTGCTCGCCAATTGGTCGGTCACGGCCACATTCTGGTTAATGGCAAACGTCTCAACATTCCCTCCTATCAGGTGCGCCCCGGCGAAGTCATCAGCGTCGTTGAAAAGATGCGTAAGAACGCGCACGTCATCGAAGCGATGGAATCCAACGCCTATTCACCACAGTATTTGGATGTGGATGCTAACACGACTTCTGCCACCTTCACCCGCATTCCTGAACGCGGCGAAATTCAAATTCCGGTGGAAGAATCGCTGGTGGTTGAATTCTACAACCGCTTGGCCTAATCTATACCCTACAGCAATGTTACAAATTAATGCCCTGCCATCCGGCGGGGCATTTTGTTTGTCATACATATTCCTCGTTATAATTTGCCAGTATGAAAGTATTTGGAGGGACACGGCACATCGTGTCCGTCCGTCATCAGTGGAGGTTGCAAATGGATTTCTTCAAACGGCTTTTCGGCGGAGGTGGCGCGGCTAGTTCTGTGTCCGGTGATCGTGACGGTTTGTATTATTACATTAAGCCCAACGGTTGCACCGAAGTTGTACAGGTGCGCATCAATGTCAACAATGATCTGAGTTTGGAGGACGATGGCAAAGGCTACTTCGTCCGCAAGTCGGTACGCGGCACGACCTACAAATGCAATCGCACTGCCGAACTGCTTCTGAGCTATGACAACAACCGCCGCCTGCAAAATACCGAGATTGAAGGTGGCGCACTCGTCACCCGCGAAGATTATGACCAATGGTTAGCCTCGCAGGAAAACGGCACAACATGACCATCCCCTTCCGCAACATCCGCCAGTTGCTCTCGCTGCAAGCCAAAGTCGCGCCGGACAAGGTATTTCTCAAAACAAGGGTCAGTCAGGATAAGTGGGAAGAACTGACCTACGCTGAGTTCAACGCCCGCGCCCACCAGGCCGCCAACCTGCTGCATACCGATTTTGACGTGCAGGCCGGTGATGGAGTTACCATCATTGACGATGAACCCGCTGATGTGATGGTGCTGCTCATGGCCTGCTGGTTGATTGGGGCGGTGGCTGTTCCGTTGAGCGCGGAAGAACCGGGTGAAGTAGCTACCCATCAATTATCGCACACCGACGCAAAAGTCTGTCTCATTCGGCAGCGTTACTTACCAGATTGGCAAAACGCTGTTCAATCCCATTGGGATGAGAATGTTCGACATATTTGGCAGGCGTCAGCCATCGTCCAGCTTGGAGGGCCAGCCGATGTGCGCTTTCCCCATTTCCATACACTGGTTCGCAGCCAGCCTAACACATTATTGAGCGACGGGGCAGAACCCGATCTGTCGTCACCAGCCCTGTTCATTCCCAACAATAGCGCGACTATCTTCAGCAAGGTTAGCCACCTCCAATTGTTGATCGCGGGGGATGCCTTTGCCAGCACGCAGGCTATCTCTGGCAATCATCGCCTCCTCCGTTATTGGCCTGTACCCGACCAGTTTCAACCCTATTACTCGGCGGCGCAGGCCATCAATATATTTATAGCAACTTTGTTGAGTGGTGCGTCACTCATGCTGAACTGGCGTTTCAAGCCAGATGAATTCTGGCGCGCAGTTGCGGGTCAACGCCTGCATATTGCCTGTTTGGAAGCCGGTCATCTCGCCCAGCTTGTCGAATTCGCGCAGCAGCAGCGTGCGTTTGGTCATCCTATTTATGGCACTGGTGTCTATCAGCAAGACATCAAACACCTGCGCCATATGCTGTGTTCCAGCAACGGCTTGACCTCTACTCTGTTGCAAGCTGTCCTCAGCGAATTGCCGATCTCTGTTTTGGTCGGCTATAGTCGTGGCGTAACGGCGGGCTTCTCTTGCCTATTCCCGTGGAACGTGTCGTGGCCGGAATACCGCCACTGGATGTTTGAGCATGACGGGTTGTGCGTCGGCTGCCCGCTGGATGGCTATGAAATAGCTATCATGGACAAGGACGGCAGCTTGCTCACTGCGGGCGAACAGGGTGAACTGTGCCTGCGCGGCAATATCGCGAATCCCGCTGATGATGGGTGGCTGCACACCGGTGAAAGTGCCTACTACCTCACCGACCAGCATAACCGCTCCTTCGTATATCTCGTGACGTAACACAGGTTCACGAATAGTTGAAGTTCAACTTCCTACAATTGAGGCTGTGCGTTAGAAAATAAAAAGAGCGGGTTTCAAACCCGCCCTTGTGCCTTGTCTATAAACCGATAACTAGACTTTCTCCACCTGCTGGAACTCCAGTTCCACCGGGGTATCGCGCCCGAAGAAGTTGACCATGACGCGCACACGCGATTTGTCTTGGTCAATTGCCGAGACAGTACCAATGAAGTCGTTGAACGGCCCGTCGATGATACGGACTTTTTCGCCGACTTTGTAATTCACCACCAGCACCGGCGCAGTCGCTTCCATACGCTTGATGATAGCGTCCACTTCTTCTTTGCGGAGCGGCGTTGGGTCATTGCCCATGCCCACAAAACCGGTGACGCCCGGCGTGTTACGCACGACGTACCACGAGTCTTCATCCATCTTCATCTCGACCAGAATGTAGCCGGGGAAGACGCGGCGCTCGACTTCGCGTTTTTTGCCGTCCTTGACTTCCAATTCCTGCTGGGTCGGCACGATCACATCAAAGATTTTGTCACGCATACCCATCGTGGAAATACGCTGCTCAATCGAGGTACGAACTTTGTTTTCGTATCCAGAGTAGCAGTGGACGACATACCACTGGCGGCTGTTGTCGGTGTTAGCAAGAGGCGCATCCAGAATAGGCGGCAGACTATCCTCACCGGCTTCGCTGGTGCTGCCCTTAGCTGGCTTTTCCTCTAGATAAATCGGTTCAGAATCGTAATCCTGATCCTGTTCGTCGCGTTCGTCCATATCGTCAATCATGACGCCATCAATTCCTTATACCTAAATTCACACTGGCTAGAAACTACTGGTACGCCGGTTGGCCTGGCGCAGATAAAATCCGAAGCCGACCAAGGCCACAAGAAAGATAGTACCAAAAACGATGGTTGGTGTTTCCAAACCGACGCTGATGAGCCAAGTGAACAAGGCGCTAATAGTTCCCAAAACAATAGAGGAAACCACACAAACGATGAGTACAATAGTGGTCAAACGTCGGGTTTCCTCGCGCGTGGGCCAGACGACCTTCGCCAATTCCGCGCGAACCCCTTCAATATAGTCACGCAAGCCATACAGAGGGCGGGTAATAAAATTCCCTTCGTCTTTTACTTCAACCACTTCTTGGGTACGACGGCTGGGTGTGGCGCGGCCTTTCTTAGCGGTCAAACCACGGCTTTCGCCGCCTTCTGATTCTTCGCCATCTTCATACATTTCATCGTTCACAGTATCTCTGGCCGACATACCTTAATGTCCTTAACTCAATAATTGAATATCAATTCAGTCCTGATATGCAAGACACCGCCCCTGAGCGACGGTGTCTTGAACAATGTGAGCAGGGGAGCAAGGAATCGAACCCTGAACCTACGGATTTGGAGGCCGTTGCTCTGCCAATTGAGCTACTCCCCTAAGTGCGAATTACTTCGCTTCGCGATAAATGACATGCCGGCGTACCAGCGGGTCATATTTCTTGAGTTCCAGCCGTCCCTGGTCGTTGCGGCGGTTTTTCTCGGTGTAATACATGTGGCCGCTTTCGCTGCTTTTCATCTTGACCAGTGTGCGGTTGCCTTTTTTCGCCATTTCAACATCCTACCGAAAATAATTATCCTGCAAAGCCTTTGACGGGATTTGAACCCGTGACCTCACCCTTACCAAGGGTGTGCTCTACCGACTGAGCTACAAAGGCGTCTTAGATCATCGTCTATGATCTATGTGGGCCGAGAAGGACTCGAACCTTCGAAGGCTTCCGCCAGCGGATTTACAGTCCGCCCCCTTTGCCGCTCGGGACACCGACCCATGTTGTGAATTGGTAAACTGCTCCAAGTCAGAGCCTCAGGTGGGGATCGAACCCACGAACCTACCGCTTACAAGGCGGTCGCTCTGCCAACTGAGCTACTGAGGCACACATGCGAATTGTATCATGTGTAATAGGTGAGCTTCAAGGCAATAATTTTTGAGTAACAGAGCGAAGTGGCATTCTAGCCGACAGGGGTGGGGTTGTCAATATCAGGAGGCCGCCGTAGAATGCGGAGATAATCTGGTACATTGAGTATGACCTGTGAAACCAATTTTCGCGCTATTGTGCTTCATCGTGTTCCTGCTGGCAGCCTGTAATAGCCAGCGCGGGCAAACCATTCAAGAAATCCCAACCGCCGCCTCCATTGAAGGTTTAGCGACTGCTCAAGTCCAAACTGCGGTTGCGCCGCCGGAAGGCTTCCGCGACTCTGTCAGTTTTCCGCAGGTGGATGCTAACCTGCAACTGCTGGCGGGTGGGCGCTACGAGGTCACGCTGGAGTTTGACGGGGTATTCGCCCGCACGCCGCGCCAGACCAGCGCCAATACCACTGCCGCGGTATGGTTTAATCAGGCAGGTGGTCAACGGCGGGTGACAGTGCAAACCTCCGGTGAACTTCTGGGGCGCGAAGATAACAGTTTTGAAGCCGTGCGCTTGGATGCCGACTCATTTTTGGTGCAGGCGGGAACCTGTGTAACAGGCGGTGAGGATGCTAAAACTGCCGCCAACCTGAGCGCGGGCAGCTTGGTGGGCGGTGTCACCCATGCTACGCCTGCCGGACAGAAGGCCACGCTGAACGGCGAAGAAGTGTGGAAGTACGACTTCACCACCACCGATCTCAACCTGCCCGCTATCCATGTACCGGACGACGGTACGCTGGAAGCCACCAGCGGAGAGTTATGGATTGCCCCTTCACGCAATGCTGTCGTTCGCTTCTATGTCAATCTGAATGTCACCAACACCATCATATTTGACCGGGCGCTGCCGGTGGATGGGCAGGTCATCATTCGCTATGACCTGTACGATGTGGGCAAAACAACCAACATTTCTGTGCCGAATGGATGTTAAGAGCTAAGTGCTGAGAAATAAGTGCCGGGTACTGAATGTGAAATCAAAATTCAGAAATTTAGGCGTAATAATCGTGCTGGGCATTGTCCTCGCAGGCTGTAATTTACAGACGCAAATTGCTACCCCTACTAGCGCCCCTACCGAAACGCCCCTCATTCCGCAGGAGGCCAGTCCGCTTCCTGCCTTGACACCAGTTCAAGCCGTCACCAGCCAGCCTACGCTGGCGGCGCCGCCGCTGCTTAGTACACCAACTGCACTCTCGCTCACGCCCTTAGTCAGCAGTTCCGCCATTCCGACCATCGCCACACAGGCGGTTGACCAGCGTTACGAGCTACAAGCACGTGCCGGACAAACGGTGGGTGTCAATTACACCATCACCATGACATCAGGCAGTATTACCCTTACCATACAAGGCGTGCCGGGCGTGGTCTGGCAGAAAACATTCACTGCCAGCGAAACAGGACGGGCTGAGGTTACAGTGCAGGAGGCTGGCAGTTACGAAATCGTCGCCCAGATCGACCACTTCGGCGGCAATTATGCCCTCAGTTGGGATTGATGCCGTTTCCTCACCGGACAACTTGTGATGTCTGACACCTCAAAATAATGGTATAGCTCTCACAGCAAACAGACGTGCCTGTTCTACAATAAATGTAGGAGCAACGCAGGTTTTTCAAAGTATGTGGCCGTTGCTGCCTATTAAACGATGGTACACATGGAAACTATTCACAGCGAAGTGCCATTTGGTCATGCAGTCTATCTTGAACTCCAACTACACGGCCAAACTCTAGATCGTCTACCTGTCAAAAACAAAATTGAAGAACGCTATCTGGCGTGGGAAACCGTACGCAGAAAAACCAATCCATATTTTGTTGTAGGTACAGGTTTTGAGGGATATTTGGTGGGAATCTGCCCCGATGCTCCTGCTGCATTGGAAGCTGTCTTGGCAGCCAACCAGCATATTTTAGACGCCATTGCGCGCCTCTATCATTTTAGGGGTGTCTTCCGGTCACGTCTGATGCGAACGCTCACGCGCGAATGCAGCGACCCAGAAGCAGTGCATATTTGGTCAGCCTATCTAGGCGCGGAACTGGGCAAACTGCGCGTTAATATCCCCCGCAACAAAGAAGCCACGCAGTTCCAAACACAGACCTACCGCATCGTTAAGGCGCTTCCGGCCATGTCCTATCACAAAGTTCATGGCGACGTGATGCAAGACTACGCCGTTGGTTCTGCGGACGAAGTCACACCCGGCACCTTGCGTAATATTACGCGCTTGAATGTGGAGCTGGGCATGCTGCCAGCACAACAGCAGGATGCCTGGCAGGTAGCGACTTGTATCGGGGAATTTGGGCATCCGCTGGTACGCGAATGTCTAGATCGTGACGTATGGAACTAAAATCATAATTTCTTTGTGCTAGCATAGCGTGCCACTATCGCGGGTACGAGATAGTCTTCAAACGCTGCCTGCACGTCATACTGCGGCCGCCAACCCCAATCTCGAAGTGCCTGTGAGTCATCAACGTTGGCCGGCCAACTGTCCACAATGCGCTGGCGATTTTTGTCCGGCGCGAAGGTGATGGTGGCCGCCGGGAAATAACTTTGCACCCGTTCGGCAAAGGCCGCTGCCGACAGCGAAAATCCATTGACGTTGTAAACATAGCGTGTGAGATGCTCGCGCGGGGCGTCTGCCAGCTGCAACAGAGCATTGACCGCGTCGGGCATGACCATGAAGGGAATGGTCGTGTCCGGACGCACGAATGAAGCATAGGTTTTGCCCTGTGCCGCCGCGTGGATCATTTCCGGCGCATAATCACTGGTTCCGCCTGTGGGCAGCGTGTGGGCGCTGATGACGCCCGGCAGCCGTACACAGCGGAAATCGACGCGGATAGTGGGTGGCTGCTGCGTCTTCTGGTCGTGTGTGGCGTAATACAATCCCAATTGTTCACAGTACAGCTTGTTGATGCCGTACATGGTCACGGGCTGCAAATGTTCATCTTCGCAGACCGGTGTAGCGCCCAATTCCTGCTTGTCTTTCACGCCGTAAGCCGCAATTGAACTGGGGAAGACGAATTTCACGGCCTGCCCGCGTTTACCGCCCAGACGCGCTGCCATACTTAACAGGGCAAAAGTACCGTCTACATTGACGCGCTGGGCACGTTCCGGGTCGCGTTCGGCAGCAGTGGAAAGCAGCGCAGCCAGATGGTAAATCGTGCCGACTTCATAATCTGCTACGGCCCGTTCATAGCTGGTGCGGTCAGCCGCCACATCGGCCTGAATGGCTAACGTCACCTTGTCGGCGATCGCGTCCACAGGCGACTTAAGATCCAACGCCAGCAGGGGTGTTTCGGGGGAACGGGCGCTGAGCTGCTCGATAAGACTTTGCCCGATTTCACCGTTAGCGCCGGTGATGAGAATAGCGGGAGGTGTCACAATTCAAATATCCTTAGTTGAGTTGACGCGTAAATGGCGAAGATGGCGGCCGTACTGATGCCTGAGTTGTCCGCGAATAACCGCTTAAATAGAGTTAGCAACATTGGAAAACACACTGCAACAGATACTCGGCCCCAGTGACAACAACACAGCAGCGATTAGTATGCCCACAAGGATTGTGGCCACCACCGCAAGACCGATCCGTCTCCTATTCCAAAACTTGTCGGCCTCACTTGGCTGAACTTCGCTCATGTAATTATCCCCTCATACAGTGTTGTACGACTTTTTTGTAGAGCTTCTTTTTAGCAGGGCAACCCGAGTGCGTCCGCTACGTTGAAATTCGCAATCAAGTAACTTTGTTGCCTATCCACTAAATAATATTCAGCGCTTTGCCCGCCTGAACGAATTTATCGGCGGCAGCACTGAGATCATCCTGCGTATGGGTAGCAGAATTCATGATGCGTACCCGCGATGTACCCAGCGGCACGGTCGGGTAAACGATAGGCATGGCGAAGATACCTTCATCGAACAGACGGCGGGCGAAGTCACGGGTTACGTGGGCGTCGCCGATGAGTACCGGCAGGATGGGCGTTTGGGTATGGCCGAGGTTGAACCCCGCGCTGACTAACTTTTCTTTGAAAAATCGGGCATTGTCCCACAACTGCTCAACCAGCACATCGCTTTCCTCTAACAGGTTGACCGCTTCCAAACAGGCCGCCACATCGGGGATGGTCATGGCGCTGCTGAACAAGAAGGGGCGTGCCCGCTGCTTGAGCCAATCAATGATGACCTGCTTGCCCGCCACCATGCCGCCGACCACACCAAAGGCTTTGCTCATCGTGCCCACTTCCAAATCAACCACACCGTGCAAGCCAAAATGGTCAACGATGCCACGCCCACCGCTGCCCAGCACGCCCTCGCCGTGCGCGTCATCCACCATCAGCAGGACGTTGTCATATTTGGCTGCTACATCAGCCAGATCGGGCAGCGGCGCAATGTCGCCATCCATGCTGAAGACACCGTCGCTAATGATGAGGCCGCGCTGGAAACCGGCGTTCTCGCGGATTTTCGCGTCGAGGTCAGCCGGATCATTGTGCTTGTAGCGAATAACCCGCGCTTTGCTCAGGCGGCAGCCATCAATGATGCTGGCGTGGTTGAGTTCATCGGAGAAGATCAGATCACCTTCGCCCGTCAGTGTGGCAATGGTCGCCAAATTCGCCATGAACCCGCCTTGAAACGTCAGTGCTGCTTCGACATGCTTAAATTCTGCCAACCGCGTCTCAAGCTGTTGGTGCAAACTGGTCGTGCCTGCAATCGAACGCACGGCTGCCGGGCCAATGCCGTACGCATCTATCGCCTTCTTGGCTGCTTCTTTGAGGCGGGGGTGATTTGCCAGTCCCAGATAGTTATTGCTGGTCAGGTTAAGGTAGCGTTTGCCGCCAATCGTGACATAGGCATCAACGGCGCTTTCCAGCGTGCGGATGTCATTATAAGCCCTGCGCTTTTAGGGCTGTCAGATTTTCTTCAAGAAATTGGGTTTTATTTGCTGCGCTCATGATAAGCATCTCGCATCATTTAATTAGTGAATGCTATTCTAACATGACTCTAGTGCTAAACTTTAATCCCTGTACGAATTTTGATGTGACAATAATCCCCTCTGAACTCATACAAAATGGCTCCAAATCAATTGCGAATTAGTCGAAGGTAAGTTAATGTCGAGTGCAAAAATACCTGAGGGTTACAATGTTCAAGCTAACCGAAACGGCGCACTGGCAAGAAGAAGTACAGGATGTCGCGCAGCGTATTCGAATGCGGGTGCTGGAACATACTCTAGACCAGAATGGTGGCTACCTTAGCCAAGCGTGCTCCTCCGCCGAAATGCTTGCCACGCTGTATACGCATTTGATGCGGCTGGGCCCCAGCCAGGCACCAGCACTGCCCCCGCCTTTCTCCGGCGTTCCTAGCCAGCATCACGCGCTGAAAATCTCTGGCGCGTCTTACAATGGCCCCAAAGCCCCTGACCTTGACCGGTTTATCGTCTCACCTACCCACTATTCACTGGCGGTGTATGCGGCCCTCATCGAGATTGGGCGCATGGCACCGGAGGGGTTAGCGCAGTTCAATCAAGATGGCAGCACGGTTGAAATGATCGGGGGTGAACATTCGCCGGGCATTGAGCTAACCAGCGGGTCATTCGGGCAAGCGCCCAGTCAGGCGGCGGGCATTGCCTTAGCCCGCAAACTGCGCGGCGACAGCGGGCGTGTGTGGCTGTTCATGTCCGACGGCGAATTTCAGGAGGGTCAAACATGGGAAGGTTTTCAAGCCATGTCCTTCTACAAATTGGACAACATGTGGATTTATGTCGATGTGAACGGCCAGCAGGTGGATGGCCTGATGTCCAAGGTGATGAATATTGAACCGCTGGATAAGCGGCTGGAAGCCTTTGGCGCACGGGTTTGTGTCGTCGACGGCCACGATGTGGAAGCACTGGCCGCGCCGGCTAGTATCCCACCGGACGGCAGGCCGACAGTCATCCTCGCCTACACCAACCCCAGTCAGGGGATCGAACCGCTGGAAGCGCGTAAACCTTACTTACATTATGTGCGCTTCAAGAACGACGAAGAGCGCAGGGTTTTACAAGAATTTTTGGAACAAAAAAGAGGCGGGTAATTATGGAGACGGTAGCGCGTGTACACGCCCGCAACTTGGTCAATTGGGCAAAGGATAAACCGGAAGTCATCGTCCTGTCTGGGGATTTGACCAGCTCCACCGAAATAGATTTATTCCGCGACACTTATCCTGACCGTTTCTTCTCGATGGGCATGGCCGAGCAGAACATGATCAGTTTTGCCGGAGGTTTAGCGCGTGAAGGTTACACACCCTTCATTCACACCTTCGCTGTATTTATCTACCGCCGTGCGCTCGACCAGATTGCCATGTCCGTCGCGTACCCCAACCTGCGTGTGCGTCTGTTCGGCTTTCTGCCGGGTGTCACCACACCCGGAGGGGCTACCCATCAGGCGATTGACGATATTGCGGTCATGCGTACCGTACCCAACATGACGGTTCTCGAAACGGGTGATGCCACCGATGTGGAATCAGTACTGGATGTGGCACAGGCGGTGAACGGCCCGGTTTATGTGCGCATGGTGCGGGGTGAACTGCCGCGCCTGTTTGATGCCGCTGAACCCATGCAGTTGAACCGCGCGCGCGTCCTCAGCACGGGCACGGATATCGCGCTGCTATCATCCGGCATTTGTACCGAGGAGGCGCTGCGGGCGACAACCGTCTTACAAAAGCGCGGGGTCTCTATTCAGCACCTGCACATCACTACCCACAAACCATTCAGCGACCCAACCGTTTTGGAAACCCTTCAGACTGTGCGTTCCGGCATCATCACCATGGAAAACCACACCATTCTAGGCGGGTTAGGCACTGAAGTCGCCGAGATGATGGCCGAGGCTGGAATCGGTAAGCGGCTGATACGTATTGGATTAAACGATACTTACATTCACGGCGCGAGTAAGCAGTATTTGATGCGTGAATACGGGTTGGACGCCGCCGCGCTGGTCAGGCAAGTTGAGTCACTCATGAATACATCGCTAGACATCAGTGAAGACGATCTAGCTGAAGTGCGCTTGGCGACCATGCACAGCGTCTTCCGATTGGAGGCATTATGAGCCGCTACTTCGTGGGCATCGATGTGAGTACAACCGGTTCGAAAGCCTTGGCGATTGACGAGGCTGGCACGATTGTCGCCAGTGGCAGTCACAGCCATCCGCTTTCTACCCCGCGCCCCTTGTGGGTAGAACAGAACCCTGATGATTGGTGGGAGGCCAGCTGTCATGCGCTGCGGGACATCACAAACACGATACCGTCTGAGGCGATTGCAGCAGTCGGCCTAACCGGCCAGATGCTCGGGCTGACAGTTTTGGATGGGCATGGGCAGCCTCTTCGTCCGGCCATCCTGTGGAACGACCAGCGCAGTGGTGCGGAATGTGCCGCTATGACAGAACGTATTGGCGACCAACGCCTGTATCAACTCGTCGGCAGCATGATGCTGCCCGGCATGACCGCGCCAAAAATCCTGTGGCTGCGCGAGCATGAGCCGGAAATTTACCAGCAAATCAAACGTTTTTTGCTGCCGAAGGATTATGTGCGCTTCAAATTGAGTGGCGCCTATGTGACGGATGTGGCCGATGGCTCCGGAATCGGACTCATGGACATCGGCGCACGTCGCTGGTCGGAAGAAATGCTCGACGCATTCGACATCCCGTCAAGCTGGCTGCCCGATCTGTGCGAGTCGCCGGAGATTTGCGCGCAGGTCGACGAAGCTGGCGCGGCAGCCACTGGCCTGAAAGTGGGCACACCCATTGTCGGCGGCGCGGGCGATCAGCCCGCGCAGGCCATCGGCAGCGGCATTGTGTCCGATGGACAGACCAGTCTAACCGTCGGCACATCGGGTGTGGTTTTCACCTCTGCCAACCGTTATCTGCCGGATGAGCAGGGACGGTTGCACACCTTCTGTCACGCCGCACCCGGCTATTATGCTTATCTCGGCGTGATGCAGAGCGCCGCAGGTAGCCTGCGCTGGCTGCACGATGAACTGGCGAACGCCATCGACTATAACGGGCTGAACGCTATGGTTGAGAAGGTGCCGCGCGGCTCGTTAGGGCTGCTGTTCGCGCCGTACCTCGCGGGCGAACGCCACCCCTATTACGACCCACTGGCGCGCGGGGCATTCGTCGGTCTCACGCTGCGGCATGGTCTGAAAGAGATGGCGCGCGCTGTGATGGAAGGTGTCGCCTTCGGCATGCGTGATCTGTTAGAGATCCTGCGGGACAAAGGAATACATCCGCCGTCGGCAGTCATCAGCGGCGGCGCAGCCAACAGCGCGGTATGGCGGCAGTTGATGACCGATGTCATGAATATTCCACTGTACACCGTCAACACGACCGAAGGCGCTGCCTACGGCGCGGCAATACTGGCGGGCGTCGGGGGCGGCGTATGGCACGATGTCCCGACCGCCTGCAGCCAGCTTGTCCACAAAATTGATGAAGGCCAACCCAATGCCGAAGGC